>CAWEWZ010000001.1:0-267339 GCA_963812885.1 uncultured Acidimicrobiaceae bacterium
GTGGGTCGACCGATCCGTTGGCACCTACCGAGGACGGCCTCTCGGAGCGCATCCTCGACGCCCTCGTCGACCAGCACGGCCACGGACGGGAGGATGGACGTTCCACTGCATGGCTGCGTAAGCGCCGGTTGCGACAGAATTCGTGATGGCCCCTCCGGTCCGACCGACCTCAGGACACGCGCGAACAGTTCGTCGAATTCGTCCAAACCCGGGACGAGCGACTGCGGAACGAACTGGTCGAGTCGCACCTGGCGCTGGCCCGCCAGCTTGCCCGGCGATTCGTCAGCCGGGGAGAGGCCTACGACGACCTGGTCCAGGTGGCTTCTCTCGCGCTCGTCAACGCCGTCGATCGCTTCGACCCTGAACGGGGTGTTGCGTTCAACACCTTTGCCACACACACCGTGATCGGCGAGCTCAAACGACACTTTCGGGACAAGGGGTGGGCGATTCGGGCGCCGCGTCGCATCCAGGAGCTCTACCTCGAGTTGAGCGCGGCCACCGAGTCACTGACGCACGACCTCGGACGACCCCCCACCATGTCGGAGATGGCGGAATCGATCGAGGCCACCGAGGAGGCTGTTCTCGAAGCGATGGAGGCCGGGCAGAGCTACTCGATCCCTTCGATCGATGCTTCCGACCGCCGGGACAGCGCCCACTCGACGCGGTTAGGGGTTGTGGAAAGCGGATTCGCCGGTGCTGAGGACCGCATGGTTCTCGCCATCTCGCTCGCGGATATGGACGAACGGGAGCGAACTATCCTCAACCTCCGGTTCGTGGAAGGAATGACCCAGTCGGAGATCGCCGACCGCATCGGCACGAGTCAGATGCACGTGTCACGCCTGCTGGCCGCCAGTGTGGCCAAGCTGCGGGAGGCGTTCGAGGCCGAAGCCTGATGCGTCCCACCCATCCGGCTGTGCGAGGACCAACGCTTTCGACAGATTTCCCGTCGCCGCCGCGCGACCCAGGCGGTACGGTATGGAATGGAATCGTTCAGATCGGTCAGGGGACGGTCAAGTGTCGGCGCCGGGCGGTGATGGGCTCGGTCGGGGCGATCTGGGCCGCGAATCGTCGGTGAGCCGTTCGACCGGTCAAAAAGAGGCGCCGGGGGCGATCGGCGGCCACCATGGCGATGCTCGTCCTGGTTGTGGGATTCGCCATCACCGGCGTGCTCGCATGGGTAACCGCCACCGTCAATGATCGGAACGAGAACCGGCTGCTGCAGGAACAGGTGGACGAAGCGGGGACCGTCGTCTCCGGCGTGCTGCAGACCATCGGGACTCCCCTGGCGTCCGGAGCGGCGATCGCAGGGGTGACCGGCGGGCGGTTCACCCCGTTCAGCCAGTTCATCGCCCCCTATGTCGGGCGAGGCGGGCCCTTTGCCTACGTGGCCCTGTGCGGAGTGGAGAACGGCGCTCCGGCAGTACTCGGCTCGGTTGGATCCCCGAGCGGAGCAGCCAGGAAACAAGGTGCGGCCCAGTGCGACTTCATCTCCCAGCCCCATCCCTCGTCGACGCTCTCGGTCGGGCGCATTCTCGGTGCCGGAAGTCGGGTCAGCCTCTCGTATGTGTCAGCGGGAACGGGGTCGCCAATGGGCGTGTACGCGGAATATGTCCTTCCCCCTCACCGCCACATCGCCCTACCCCAGTCATCGTCGTTCCCGAATCTGAACTTCGCCCTGTACCTCGGGCGCGAACAGCAGGAACGCAACCTGGTGGAAGCCACCACGTACCAACTCCCGATCGGCGGCCGGCACACGACGACGACCATTCCGTTTGCAAACATCGAACTGACCCTGGTGGGCACGCCGACCCAACCTCTCGGTGGAAGCCTCACCCGCAGAGTGACACCCGGAGTCATCCTGGTCGGGGTGATATTGGCCATCGGCGCGGCCGTGATGACCGAGCGTCTGGTCAGGCGCCGCCGCTCTGCCGAGGCCCTGGCCGATGAGAACGAGCGGCTCTACGGCGAGCAGCAAACCGTTGCCGTCTCACTGCAGCATGCCCTCCTTCCGGGCCTCATGCCGGAGATCTCCGGGGTCGAGATCGCCACGCGCTACGAGGCCGGCCTCGACGAGATGGAAATAGGGGGCGATTGGTTCGACGTTATCCCCTCCCCCGACGAGGGCTTCGTCTTCGTGGTCGGCGACGTCTCCGGCCGGGGAGTCCATGCTGCGGTGGTCATGGCCTCGCTCCACTTTGCCATCCGCGCCTATGCCGCCCAAGGTGACGCACCGAATGAGATCCTCACCAAGCTGTGCGCACTCCTCGACATCGGCCGGGACGGGCACTTTGCCACGGTCCTCTGCGGTCATGTCGACAAGGACCGGCGGCGGCTAGCATTGTCGAGCGCCGGGCACCTCCCTCCGCTCCTGGTCAGCAACGGGAAAGGCACATTCGTGGATGTAGCGATTGGTCCACCGATCGGAACCGTATCCGACTCGACGTACGCGTCGACGTCGATTGACGTTCCGGGCGACAGCACGCTCCTGGCCTTCACCGACGGCCTGGTCGAACGGAGGGGCGAAATCGTCGATGTCGGGCTCGAATCACTTCGGCAATCAGCGACCCGAACCGACCGGCCGCTTGATCGGGTCCTCTCCGACGTGATCGACGAGCTCACCTCAAACGGCTCGGACGACGACATCGCCATCCTGGGGCTCCGATGGAAGATCTAAACGACAACCGGTCGGCCACCGTCACAGTCCTCCGCGATGGCTCTGGAATATTGAGGCTCTCGATCGCCGGCGAATTGGACCTGGCCAGCGTCGAGTCGGTCCACGAAGCCATCGACCAGGCGTTGAGCCCCGATCCCCTTCCGGTCGTGTTCGACCTGGGTGAGCTCACGTTCATGGACAGCTCTGGGATCGCAATGATGCTTCAGATCTCGAACAGGGTCGGTACGATCGAGGTCCGAAATGTCACCCCGATCGTCCGGAGGGTGATCGAAGCGACTGGGCTCGTCGAAGTACTGGGACTCGAGCCGTGACGTCACGGCGTTCCTTCGCCTTGAACCGGAATTCCGTGGCCGCCAGCCGCCAATTCGTCGGCGACGCCGTCGCCGACCTTCCGAAGGATGTCCGCGACGCGGCAATCTTGATGATGTCCGAGTTGGCTACCAATGCCATCGTGCACGCGGCCACCGGATTCGAGGTTGTTGTCGACCGATCTGAGGATTCGCTACGCGTCGCGGTCACCGACGTAGGCGGCGGGGTGCCGGAGCTGCAATCACCTCTCTCGAGCGAAGCTCACGGAAGAGGGTTGCAGATCGTGCAGCAACTGTCCGACGAATGGGGAATGATCGACAACGACGACCATTCCAGTAAGACCGTGTGGTACACGGTCCGTTTCGATGGCATGGGAGGATCGGAGATCGAAGAAGCTGCCGCACGAAATGTCGCCGGCCGGCGCTCTACCAGGAGGACGGGCCAGCGTGGCCACCATCGGGTGAAGGGCGGCGGTGAAGACCTAGAGGGACTGCTGGGAGCCGGAGAACACGGTCCTCGGTGGAATGTCGGTCGGAGGGGGTCGCATAGGCCCGCCAGAGGAATGGCCGGACCACCCAGGGGCGTCGGAACGGCTGGGATCCCGCAGCCCGCAGGCTTCGTGCAGTCTTCCGTGTTTGCTGTGGGTCGTCTCCGAAACCATGAGGCGGAAACTGCAAACGCTCGGTCAAGCCCCTTCGTCGTTGCTTGTCGGTAACGATGACCTCCAGAAGAACTCCAGTTGGATGTTGTCAGGATCCCGGAATGTGAGCATCGCATTGTCGGTATAGGACAGGTTCTTGACACCCGAGTGGCCGATCCCGAGCTCATCGAGCCGATCGGCCCACTCGTGAAGTTCCTCCCGGCTACCCACAAGGAACTCGAGGTGGTCGAGGCCCGTCCGAACCTCGTCGAACTGTTCTCCGGGGTTGGAGGCGTGGCCTACCAGACACAACACGAGTTGACTCGCCGGTTCGACGAGCGACACATAGCGCATGACGCCGTCGGCGGATACGAAGTCATACCGCTTCTCCAGGCCCAATAACTCGGTGTACCAGTCTGTACTGCGGTCCAAGTCCCGAACCGTGAGGTTCACCTCGACTCGACCCGTGATCGAAGGCATGGGAGAAGTCTGGCACTCGACAGACATTGAGTGCTCCCGGGTCCAACCCACTAGGTCGACGTGGGCAGGGCGTAGGCGAATATCTGATTGCCGGACGAGCTGTAGACGGCGCCGGTACCGCTGCCGTTCCCGGCGTCAGCGATGATCGGCGGGTTGTCGACCGAGCCGCCGGTGTTGGCGGTCCAGAGAGCCGAGCCACCACTCGCAGCCTTGACGGCGAAGAGGCTGTGGGTGCACGTGTGGCCCGTGACTCCGTTGGAGCACCCGATATAGACGACCGCGTCAGAGGCAGTGTTTCCGGCGACGGCCACGGACGAGTCGATTGCCCCTCCGGTTGCGAAGGACCACTTGAGACTTCCCGTGGTCGCATTGAATGCATACACGATCCCGGCCCTGCTGCCGATGTACACGATGCTGTTCGCCACCGCGGGAGCGGGACCGGACTCGGCGCCGTTCGGATAGTCATTGCCCGTCTTTGCCGTCCACAGCGGTGTGCAGATCTCCCCCCACTGCCCGACATACTTGGTCCCCGTACAGTGCGAGGATCCGTTGGCAGAGAAAGCGAGCATCCCGTTGGTGCCCGATTCGATGTAGACGTCGCCGTTCGCTACCGCCGGCGACGAGCCTCCACCGTCCCATTCCCCTCCTTGCTGCCAGGGAGCAGACCACGCCGGCGTGCACGTGGCAATGGCGGAGAGCGCTTTACCGGTTTCATGTGGGGCGTACGTCCCCGGACACTGGCTGGCGTTGTAGGAGGCGTTGAATCCGTACACCGCATACTGATTCGGATTGTTCTTGCCTGCCACATGGTCACCGGCGGCTTGGTACATCATCCCGTTGGCGACTGCGGGCGTCGAGAAGTTGTTCCCTCCGGTGCTGTATCCCCAATCCGGACCGCATTCCCGTGCCGACCCCGCAGTCCAGCAATTGTCGTCCTCGCCATTGGTGCCGGTGGTCGAGGGGAACACATAGACCCATCCGTAGTCCTCAGGAACGTAGACGTATCCGTTGGCGATGGTGAGCGACGCGACGATGGAGCCTCCGAGGGTTTGCGAGTGCCAAAGTAGGCTGCCGTTCGAGGCGTTGTACGCATACACCACACCGTCGTGGCTTCCGACGTACACCACAGGCGTCGAGAGGGACGTGTCGACGGCCGGCGACGTGGTCAGCCCGTTCGTTTGCGTAGGAATAGCGGTCCACACCGGCTGGCAGTTCAAGGTCGGATTGCCCAGCGTCGGGGTGGGACAATTCGTGTGTCCGCCGATTGACGAGTAGGCGTACAACTCACCGGTCGTATTGGCGCAGTAGTTCGTGGCCAGTGTCTCCTTGGAGCTGCCAGGAGCGGTCACGTATTCCGGATAGTCGTTCGGCTCCAAAACCCCTGCGCAGTCGCCCGATTCTGCATAGTTGGCCGTGGCGTACAGCATGTTGTTCGACGCGATGGTCGGGGGTGCGGTGATCCAACTGTTGGTGCCGACGGCGGCTGCCGTCGTTCCCGCTTCCGTGAGACTCGAAGCATCGCTCGTGGTGATCACGCTCGACGAGTCGTAGTTGGTGTGCGAAGGGGTGCCGCCATACATGGTCCAGACATTGCAGCCAGCAAGCACAACTGCCACCGGGATCACCAACACGGCTCGCTTGAGCAACCGCGACCATCTCTCGCGTCGGCACCATCGCGGGGCCTCCTCTTGTCTAGGTCGCCCCGTCGGTGAGGTCGCTCGACTCCACCCCTTTGTCAACCTAAGTAACGAGGGACGGGCGCAATCCGTTTCACTGGTGTTACGGACCGGATGGTCGGCGCCAGGGTGGGTCCGGATAGCTCGAACCAGTCTGACCGCGGACTTTCCTTTCCGGGTACGACAAGGAGTACGATGACGACAACTCAGCTTGGTCAGGGGGTCCCGATGCACGCGAAGCGCAGCCCCGACAGGTGCAAGGTTGGCGTGGGCAGTCTTTCTCGTCGGGGCGTGTGCCGTTGCCACCGCTGGAGGACTGGTCCGCTCGACCCAGCCGGCGGGCGCCGGAACCCCGGCCAGCGTTCCTGGTGCCCCGACGGGGGTCACCGCGGGCCCCGAGCCCGCCGGAGCCTTCGTCGACTGGAGCCCGCCGTCTTCCGACCACGGTTCTCCCATCACCCAGTACCGGATCCACGCGACCGACCTGACCGATCCTGACCATGGCGGTCAGACTGCGGCCACGAAGGGCTCGGTAGGACAGATCGTGCAGGGTCTCACCCCCGGCGATCAGTACGTCTTCACCGTGAGGGCCATCAACTCGGTCGGAACCGGTCCGGCGTCAGCTCCCTCGAACAAAGTCGTTCCGGCACCACCGGCACCCCCACGAGGTGTCTCCTGTGAACATGTATCCGGAACCACAAGTGGCATCGTCACATTGAGCAGCTGTCATGCGAGCGGTGGAGGAGTGGTCGGAGTGGGCACGATGCCCGGAACCATTCTGAAAGGGACAAGCAACGGACCGATTTCCTGGAAACTCGGCTCGCAGTCGTCCTCCACCACGATCGCGGTCACGACGAGGCTGGGCCCCAACCCCACCAAAGGATGGTGCGCGAGTAGGGGCCTCGGGCGACCGTATGACGTCACCGGCAAGGTGACCGCCAATACCGATCCGCACATTGCCGTTGGTCAAGCAGTCAAGGCGTACATCTGCATCAGCTCGGCTGGTGCGGTGAAGCAGAACCACTACGGCTACCTCAGCCTGTAACCCGTGAGGCTTGGCGACAAGCCGGGCTGTACCGGGTGTCGGTGGTCCCGCACAATCCCGATCTGGACCCCCTCGGCATCAGCGCGCCCAGGTCAGGGGAGACGGGGCCAATTGACCGGGGATAGCCGATTGGCTACTTTAGCGTCGAGCCGACCAGACAGGTCGCCAGACCAGGGGGTCCCGTCATGGCAGAGATTGACGACCAGGCCAAGGAAGCGCTCACTGACGTTCGCAAGGTGGGTGCCAACTATGAGGACCATCAGCAGCAAACTGGACTGGATATTCCGGTCGATCTGATTCACTTCAAGAAGTTCCCCGTCGTCGATCCCCCCGGGAAGTACATGAAGACCACCGACGACACTCGATGGGACATCAGTCCGGAGGACAGCCTCGAACTGCCCGACTACGGCGGTCCGTTCAACCAGAATCTCAGATTTTCGGATTTCTCCAACGATGCCCTCATCAACATGTTGGAGATGGCTGACGAGTACTACCGGGTCTGCATCCAGGGCTGGGCTGAAGCTGTTTCGGAGCGGTACGGACCCGACGACATGCAGCGCATTCAGTCGGAGGCTTGGACGGCCATGATTCTTCCCCAACTGCGGTTGATGACCGACAGCTGGATGGAGCTGACCGACGGCGAGACGGACGACCTGCTGGCCAGGACCGAAGAGGACGTCGCCGGCTCAGCTGGCCGCCGGCCGTACCGTTCTCGTCAACCCCTACAAGCCCGATCCCGAATGGGTGCACTACTCCAAAGAGCGGCTGGTGAAACTGGCCCTCGGTAGCCATGAGTATCTGCTGGCCGCTATCGAGTCCTGGGCCTTTGCCATCGTCATGCGGGATGGCCTCGACGAGATGTTCGCCTTCCAGTGGGCACTCTGGAGTGAGAAGTTGCTGCCGGCTGCCAAGGACATCAAGGCCCGGTGGATGGGTATCTCGGGGAACACGGTCGAGGCATTCATGAAGGACATCCAGGTGGATGCCACCTCGTTCCCTGGCAAGGCCTTCGAGCTGACATTCGAGATGCCCGAGGAGGAAGTCGGCATCTTCACGTTCAACAAGTGCGTTTCCGTCGATCAGTGGGAAGCGCTGGGTCGGCCCGACATTGCCGAAAAGGCCTCTCACACTTCCTGTCCGGCCGCCATCATCGAGACGGCGAAGATGTACAACCCGAACATGAAAGTCGAGATCCTGGCCATTCCCCCACGGGTGAGCAAGGACCACGTGTGCTGCAAGTGGCGGCTTTCGATCCGGGACGAGTCCGATCCCGAGTACGTTCCGGCCGACGAGCGGCGGGACGGCTCCTGACAGAGCCGTCTAGAGCATCCTTCGGCGTTGAACCCATGGCCGGGAGAAGTCGGCGAGCCAGGCGTTCGAGCTGGGATCGCAGCGTTTCGTCGTCCAGCCCACTGACGAGGGGATGCATCACCGTCCCGCTGATCGCCGCGGTGAGCATGGCGGTTGAGACGCGGGCCTCGTGCCCGATGTCCTCACCCATGAGCACCCGAGTCATGCGATCCATGACCTGACGGAACGAGTCGTGCCTGGCAAAGGAGTGGATGACCAGCGGATCGCTCAGGATCGTGCCCACGGTCTGCCGGTGAGCCACGGCGAGGTCGATCATCCCTCGTAGAAGCGTCCTGCGGGCGCCCGCTCGGGATGGCTCGGCCTCGGCGGCCCGGATGACCGACTCCAAGCTGGCCAGCTCGGCTTGGGCGGCGGCGAGCACGATCTCGTCCTTGGTGTTGTACTGGTGATAGACGGCTGCCTTTGTCACACCGATGCTGTCGGCAATCATCTGCAGCGAGGTTCCACCGACGCCGTTTCGGGAGAAGAGCTCGAGGGCCGCGCCGATGATGCGGAGCTGGGTGGCACTGGGTATCGCCTGCGGAGGTTCGCAATCGATCCCGGGGTCAGCCATTCGGCCAGAGTAGTAGTCCGGCACCCACGGCTAAGCTTGACAGTTACCCCTGATAGGCAAGGGTGAGGTTGCGGGTCGACACCGTCCTGCTCGTCACCGTGACCGGCGTCCCTTTCGAGGATAGAAAGAAGGAAGTGGACGCGGAATACCCGGGATAGAGCAAATACGATCCGGGCGGCAGGGCGGTCAGACTGAAATCGGCCTCCAGAGGGGTGCTGGTCTCGGCGCACCCCGGACCGGGAGACGCCGGCGGCACATAGGGCTCCGCGGTCGGACAGGCCAGTACGATCGCACTCTCGATGTGGGTGCCCGATGGGATGCCGGTGACGGTGACGAGGCCGATCACCACCCCGGGGGCGACGAAGTGTACGAACAGGTTCACCTTCGAGATCTCGCCGGCCACCACCTTGATATTCATGTCCGGTCCGGTGAACATCCCCCCGTCGTAGTTGAGCTCGTAGTCGCCGGCCAGGCTCCACGTGCCTGCCGGCAACAGAAGCCGGTAGGTGCTCCCGCCCGGGTAGGACGAGGACGGTGTGGCACAGTCGGGCGCCGGCGATCCCTTGCAGGCGACGGCTCCCGCGAACCCGCTGAACCCGGGGGGCGCACCGGTAACCGTCACCACTCCTTGGACCACGCCCGCGGTGGGCTTCTGGTAGGCGAAGGTGAGATCCTTGGTGACCGACTTGCCCGACACCACCGTGACCGGGATACCGGACTTCGAGGTGATCGGACCGAAGGTCGTCGTGTAGCCCGGGTAGAGCAGCCACGGACCAGGTGGCAGTGTGGTGAACGAGTAGTTGGCAGTACTTGACCCACTGGTGACACAGACGATGGGCACGGCTCCGCCGGTGTAGGGATCGCTCGCCGGGCAGGCGAACAACGTCGTGCTGTCCAGGACGACCCCCTTCGGCACGCCGGTGATCTTCACGGTGCCCTTGACGACCCCGGTGCCTTGTAGGGCACGGAGAAGTTCTGGCGGGTGACTTTGCCGGAAGTGACCGTCACGGTAATCGAGGCGCCGATGAATTGGCCGCCGAATCCGGCCAGTTCGTAGAACCCGGCGGCCCGCCACTTCCCGGAGGGGAGGGTGAGGCTATAGGCCCCGCCCGCTGTCCCGACCAGGATGTACTGCGGATTCGGGCAGATCTTGTTCGCCGGGACCGACGCCGGACACGCCCCTACCCCCACGATGGCCGAAAAATGGGCCGGCGCCCCGGTCACGGTCACCGTGCCGGACAGTGTTCCCGTGGCCGCTGGTGGCGCCGCTCCCGCCGAGCCGCCTCCCAGGCCTACGAAGACGGTGAGCGTCAGGCCGCACACCATGCCCACCTTGAGTAGCTGTTGCCGCATCGGGTCCCCCTCCGAATTGATCGCCGGGCCATCCTAGGCCTATCCGGGGTGGGCCGGCCGGGCCGGTCGGCGTGGACTTCAGGGATGGGCCGCCGACCCCCGCATCGCCGCACGGCCATGCGTGGCGACGGTCCCGAAGCGGGTGTGTCCGTCGCGCTCCGTGGTCAGAGGATCGCTGAGCCGGCCCGCACTACTGACAGGGGTTAGGTCGGAGCCGGGGTGAAAGGGCTGACGCGATGGCACCGTTGCCGTCCACCATGTTGTAGAGACCGAACTGTTCGGAGGGCTCGGTATCCCATGTCCAGGTGATCCATCCGGTGAATGCCAGTCCTTGGATGTCGCAAGTCTGCTGCTGCCAGGCGGTGAGCGCCTGGGCTGCGGCCGCAGGCGTGGGGGCCTCGGAGGTGTACTCGCCGAACTCCCCCAGTATGACCGGCTTGGTGATGGTGGAAGGGGACACACCTAGGCTGTTGATTTGGTCGACGATGGGTCCGAAGATCGGGTACATGTGAATGTCGACGAAGTTGACGTCGCTCTCGGAGGAGAACGATGACTCCGGGCGGGATATTCTCGGCGTCTGCGGAAACCGGACGAGCGCATACGGAGTGAAGTAGCCCACCGAAACCAGAACGCTGGGGAGCTGGGTGTGGATGGCCTCGGTCAGCTGGTTCTCCCAGTTGAGCGTGTTCTGATCGATGAGATCATTGCGTGACGACGGATCGCTCATGTCATAGGGCTGGATTTGGCCATCGGTCTGTACCAGCCCGCTGGTCATGTTCAATGGCCATTGGTTTCGGTTGAAGACCACCTCACCGATCAACTCCAAGGAGAAGATGTCGCTCATGTTGGCGCCGGCGCCGGTAAGCCCGGTGATCAGATCGGAGACGTACCGCTTCTGGGCGGCGAGGTAGTTGCCGTCGATGTAGTACAGATTGAGATTGTGGTATTTTGCCGACCCCTTGGTGGTGTAGGCCGCTTGGTCGGGCCGATATCCGCCGTGGAAGGGCAGCGGCATCAACGCGATCAACACCCGGATGTCGTAGGACCTGGCGATGTTGATGAAGCTGGCCAGGTTCGCCACATAGTTCGCATTGAGCCCCGGCCCGGTGGTGTTCCCGATCTCGTCGGGGTTCAGCCCGACGTAGACCACGTTGTATCCGTACGAATTCATCTGCGAGAGAGCCTGGGCGGCCCGATGGGGGTCGTAGGCATCGAGACCGGAGCCCACATCGAAGTTGGCGTTCATGCAGATCGTGTACCTTGGCCCCAGTCTGACCGTGGCCAGACGGACGTAATGCGCTCCACGGGGCACGAACGGTTGGTTGGTCACGGTGTCGACAAACGACCCTCCACCCGCGGCCGACACCGTGGCCAGCGGATCGACGGGGGTCGGATTGGCGGCCGGGACGGGGAAATTGTAGATCGCGTTCGTCTGGGGAATCCTGCTGCATGGGTGGTCGATGAATGGCGCCTGCGTCGAGGCCACGGCCACGATCGGCCTGTTCAGCGGCGTCCCGCCCATCGATCCGTCGAACGGTGCGCCCCCGAAACTGAAGACGCCGCCGTCGGAGGCTGCCAACCAGTAGCCGTTGCCTTGGGCGTCGTCAGCCATCCCCACCACCGGCTTGTTCAACGAGATCGAACCGGTGGAACCGTAGAACGGGGCGTCGCCGAACGTGAAGATGCCACCGTCGGCGGCAACGAATCGATAGCCGGTGCCCGAAGAAAGCGAGGCCATGCCCACGACGGGACTGTTGAGATGGCTGCCCCCCATCGAGCCGTAGAAGGGCGCGTCACCGAATGAGAAGACGCCGCCGTCGGAGGCGACCAGCCAGTAGCCGTTGGACGCGCCGGCGGCGGCGATCCCCACGATGGGCCGGTTCAGCTTGATTCCACCCGCTGAGCCATAGAAGCCGGCATCGCCGAACGAGAAGACCCCGCCATCGGCGGCGACCAGCCAGTAGCCCCGTCCATCGGCGGTCGTCGCCATGGCCACCACCGGGGAGTTCAAGGGATGGCCGCCCATCGAACCGTAGAAGGTGGCGCCACCGAAGGCGAAGATGCCGCCGTCGGCGGTGACCAGCCAGTAGCCGTTTGACGAGGGAGTGGGCGCCATGCCCACCACTCGGGCATTCAAGTGGATCCCGCCGGTGGATCCGTAGAAGGCGGCATTGCCGAAGGAAAAGACGCCGCCGTCGGCGCCGACCATCCAGTACCCGCTCGTCGTGGCCACCCGGTGCCGGGTGACGGCGGAGGCCGGTTGGCCGGGCAGCGAAATGAGGAGTCCGAGGACGGCGGCCACGGCCATGAGAGCCGCCATCCGCCGTCCCAACGCGCGCAGATTCATCGACATCCCATCGGAGCGCTCTCCCTACCTACTGTTGCTGCAGCTGAGTTGAGGACCGACCCAGTGAACGGTGTGGTCGACGGTCGTGTGGCGATCGACATGCTCACAGACCGGAAGGTCAGATTCAAGTCACGGCTGCTGCTCCGAGCGCCCCCGTCCGGCAGGCGGGGAGATGGGCGACGTATGGGCCATCTCAGGCCTTGGTCATTGGACAGCCCAGGGGGCGGTCCCCTCGGGCCGGATCACCCGGACATGCAAGTTCATCTAGCGATCGAACGCAGCTTGCAGGGCGGCGATATCGAGCTTGCCCATCTGCATCATCGCCTCTTGGGCTTGCTGGGCGCGGGCCCGGTCGGTGGATCCGAGCAGTGACCCCAACACAGTCGGGACGACCTGCCAGGAAAGGCCGTACCGGTCCTTGAGCCATCCGCATTGGCCAGGTTCGCCTCCGTTAGCGGTCAGTCGGTCCCAAAGCTGATCGATCTCATCTTGGGTCTCGACACTGACGAACAACGAGATCGACTCCTGAAACCCGGCGAGTGCGGGACCGCCATTGAGCAGCATCAACTGTTGGCCGCACAGCTCGATCGTGGCCATCATGACGGGGCCATCGGCGCCCAGATCGGGCGCCACCGAATCGGGGAAGATCGATGTGTAGAAGGCAATCGGTTCGGCGAGATCACTGTCGAACCAGAGGAACGGGGTTATCGATGCCATGGTCGGTCTCCTTGCCTACCCCGAGGCTGCCCGTGGGGGAAGCCCAGTATGTCCCAGCTGGTCTCCGCCGGCCGGCTGCAGGACGGGAGGAGGGAGGTCCGGGTCCAGCACGCTCTCGGTCGCGGAGGCGTGCACCGAAAACGGGCCATCGATCGGACCGGGCCGATCTCACGTCCGCACGGGGCTCGTGAGGGCGCGATCCGTCTATCCCCTCCATCGGCAGTCGTCAGAGCCAGCTTGAGACCCGGTTCCCTTCGCCAGGTGTTGGAGTCGTCGATGTGAGGCATTCTCCGGAGCCGGTTCGACCAGAAACGGAGGTGGCGGACCGGGGTCTCACTTCCACTGCCACATGGCGGCCATGCCCACCACCGGCTTGTTCAGGCCGTGTTGACCCGCCGAGCCGTAGAAGGCGGCGTCGCCGTAGCTGAACACCCCGCCGTCGCTGGCCACCAGCCAGTAGCCCTTGCCGTCCGGGGTGGCGGCCATGCCCACCACCGGCTTGTTCAGGCCGTGTTGACCCGCCGAGCCGTAGAAGGCGGCGTCGCCGTAGCTGAACACCCCGCCGTCGCTGGCCACCAGCCAGTAGCCCTTGCCGTCCGGGGTGGCGGCCATGCCCACCACCGGCTTGTTCAGGCCGTGTTGACCCGCCGAGCCGTAGAAGGCGGCGTCGCCGTAGCTGAACACCCCGCCGTCGCTGGCCACCAGCCAGTAGCCCTTGCCGTCCGGGGTGGCGGCCATGCCCACCACCGGCTTGTTCAGGCCGTGTTGACCCGCCGAGCCGTAGAAGGCGGCGTCGCCGTAGCTGAACACCCCGCCGTCGCTGGCCACCAGCCAGTAGCCCTTGCCGTCCGGGGTGGCGGCCATGCCCACCACCGGCTTGTTCAGGCCGTGTTGGCCGGTCGAGCCGTAGAAGGCGGCGTCGCCGTAGCTGAACACCCCGCCGTCGCTGGCCACCAGCCAGTAGCCCTTGCCGTCCGGGGTGGCGGCCATGCCCACCACCGGCTTGTTCAGGCCGTGTTGGCCGGTCGAGCCGTGGAAAGTGGCATCGCCGTAACTGAACAACCCGCCGTCGCTGGCCACCAGCCAGTAGCCCCCGGTGGCAGTCAGGGGCGGCACCATCTCGTTCATACCCGAACGCAGCGAGGCCACCGAGGCCGGAACGTTGGCAGCACGGTAGGAGAACAGATGGGGGAAGGTAATCGTGAGCTGGGGAACGCCCTTCGAGTTCAACTCGGTCATGAAATCGTCACCGCCCCACGAGATCACCCAGTCTCCGCCTGGCAATTTCTCCGCGCTGCCACAACAGGCTGACGACTCTGCCCGGGGGTCGGTCACCTGCTCTACCTCGGTGGCGGTGTCCGTCGCCGTATCGATCGTGAACCGAACCGCTCGTGGCGGACGATTCACACCGGTTCCATCGTCATGGACCGTCAACGAACCGTCCGGAGCAAACATCGCGTCGTGTTGCCCTGAGAACAGTTGCGAGTACTGATCACCGACAACATTCAGGCTCTCGGGGGTTGCTGTCCCACCCAGCTTCCAGGTGATCGCCCCCGTGGCTATATCGACTCGGTAGACAGCGTCAAGATGGCGCGCGCTGAAGATCACACCGCCGTGTCCGTCGTAGACGACTGAATTCATGTGGATGATGTCAGGGAAAGTGGTGTGCCAATTGGCGTTTTCCACCGCGACATTGATGTGGTCCGCAACGCTCCAGCTCCAGACCACCTGATTGCTCGGGGTGAACTCCACGATCACGTCATCGATGATTGCCGACTGCGCCGAGAGGCCCCAGGAGGAGAGGTCGACGCACTGGCTGGGCACAGCCGGGCAGTCCCGCTGCACCGCTTCGATCCCCAGGTAGTTCCCGTTGGGAAGCAGTTCGAGGTCGTGGGTATCCAATTGAATGGATCCGCCGGCGATCTTGCCTTTCACGGCACCGTTGAGACCGACCAATTGGAAGGACCCGTCCTTTTGACCCCAGGCGATCGTCGTGGGGTTCATGAATTCCGCGTAGTTCGGTTCGTGCAACGAGGGCGACGATACTCCTTTGTCCCACCAGACCGGGACACCGTCCGTATCAAAGATGGCCGAGTAGCGGGCCAAGGTCAACAGGTAGCCGTTCGTCTGTTGCGGCAAGCCGGTTCTCGAGCTCGAGTAGTCAGGAAAGTCCTTGGGCAGGCACCGGATGTAGTACGACGTTCCCTGCTGGGTCACTTGGAGTTCCTGCCCCACGTGGAGTGGAACCGGCACCGTCGCTGGACCGGAGAAGGCCACACCACCGATCGTGACTGGGCCCGGGCCTGTCGTTGTCACCTGCGTCGTCGGCGAGCTGCTGCATCGAATGGCGTAGTCAGGAAACGAGGGGTTGAACGACGGATCGAGCGGGGGATTCGTTGTGATCGAAAAAGGAACGGGCGCCGCCCCGACGATTGGAGATGCGACGGATCCGACCGCGGTGACAAGACTTCCCGCTGCAGACAGCAGCGCAACCAGAATCACAGTTCGAACAGTCCGATTCATCATTCAGAGGCTCCTCATCTTCGGTCGATCCCCGGCCCTGGACGAGGATGTTACTGGCCCTGTTGCACGACACCCCGGATGGAAGTAAGCACACGGTGACCCGGTTCGCTTCCAGGCTCTGACCCCTGCGACGCAACCATTGCGGGTCCTGTTACGGACTGGATGATCCCAAATCCGAGGGATTATGTAGACAATGCCGACCAGCTCATGCCCGTCCTGGTCGGAATCTCGCTCGGGCAGGTCTCTTCGACAGCTCAGAACGTCGCCGGCCTATCCTGAAGAGGCGCCGCGCAATCGGGCGGTCGACGCCCCTTACCGCTCTTCAACGCTGCGCACGTCGAGATTGCGGAACGGCATCGTGGCATGGCATAGCCGGGCAAGACGTTCAGCCAGCGCGGCCGTCTCCGGCAACTCCGAGTTGAGCATGGCCTCCTCCGAGGAGGGGAACTCAACGATCTGGACGAATACGTCGGTCGCTCCCGACCCTGAGTGAACGTCCCCCGCATTGCCGTGCGACGCCCAGCCGTCTTCTCCCGCCATCCGTCGCCGAGAATCTGAACTTCGCCCGGCCGAGAAGTCGCGAATTCAATCAGCTGAATGAACGACATGGTTTGACCTTCCGCCTAACGCTCTCTGCCCGAATGACGCTAGCCGTCACTGACCCGTGGAACAACCGATTCATTTTGCACTCTGCGACGACTTGCCAGCCTGGCCGATCGCATTCCCGGCCCGATGGGTGCTGGCCCTTGGGCCCTCAGGCGGTGGAGCTAGGCTGCCAATCGAATCCAGTCGTGAAGCTCCGCGGGCTGATCATTCGTCCGATGAAGCTGACGAAGCCGTGCACAGAGGCAGCCCGGGCATCCTCGAACGCTCCCACTACTTGCACGTTCGTCTCCACAGGTGTGGGCGGGCATGACCTAGCAATACCCGGCTCTCAGACTCGCAACCATCGTGGTCAGACAAACCTTGTGAGGGGCGATGTTCGGCGATATGGGAAGGGGTCACGACCTCCGGAGAAGGGCACGTTTGGGCCCCGGCGGCAATGGGTATGCGTTTCTCGTCAGGCCAGTGGGTTACTGCTCCAAAGCTCGGTCTGATGGTGTACGCCGATTGCTTCCGCCGGGAATCGGCGCGTCAAACGGACATGGCGCCCGGAGGTGGCTCTTCCCCCTCCCTGGCCGCCCTCTATGGGAAGGGAGTTGGGCAGGCCTCCGGGCGCCCCATTGTGCCTACCCATTCGCGGCCGCTTTGAACCCTCGCCGGAGGGCGGACGGCTTGTTACCGTCTGGTCACCAGCCCGAATGGGGTTCGCGACAGGCCCAGGCGATCGCTCGGACATGAACCCGGCGTCGGCCGCTTTGGCCACATCGGCGAACGCCCGGTAGTAGTGACGGAGAGCGATGCAACCCCGGGGGTCGTCGAGCAGGGGAAACGATGCAAACAAGGGTAGGTCGTACCCCTCGCGGAAGATCAGGTCAGTCTCAAGACCGCCATCGGCGAGGTAGAGCTCAGGACTTGACGCCTGCGGGAGAGTCTGCCGATGCACATGCATACCCACCTCCCCACCTGTCGCCGTAGTCGAGCACCCGCCGCCTCGGCTTGGCCGGCGATGATGGAGGTTGCAACCGGAAGTCGCTGGAGTGTCAACCCTCGACGGCCAGAATGCGCCACAGGCCCGGAACGCCCTCAGCTCATGGTCACCGCGATCGCCCCGCCAGGGTCCATACAAGGATCAATCCCGTCCCCGACGCGGTCGGCTACCTCCTCCTCGCCACCACAAACTGCTGGTCGCTTCGAGTGCGGTAGACGCCGCGATGATCGAGACACGGCTCGAGAGCGCCGAGTACCGCGTCCCGCAGAACCGCGGGATCGTTGGCTCGTAGCGCGGGGACGGCAGGACCGACGCTGGACAGCGCCCGCCAGGCGATATCGGCATCCGGCCACTCCATCGTCGAGATCCGACCGCTACGTTCGACGACGGAGAAGCCGCTGGCCTCGAGCATCTCCTCGGCAACGCCGGGCACGGCGATGTTGTTGAGGCTGCGCATCGAGTCCCGGTGCTGCTCCGGCGCGTGAACAGCGAAGACCATGAACACAGCACGGATGTCGAGGGGTGGCCCCTGACCCCAGAAGCTGATGCCGATGAGTCCGCCCGGGCGCAGCACCCGGTGCACCTCGTCGAGAGCCGCGCCGCACCCGCCCCATATTCCGTTGACCGAGATGACGGCGTCGAAGCGCTCATCGGCCCAGGGCAGATCGAACATGGAACCCACTCGCACGTCCGCGGTCGGAGTTCGTTCGCGGGCCACCGCCACCAGCTCCCCGGCGGCATCAATTCCGTGGACGTCGGCGCCCATGCCGCCGGCGACCCGAATGGCGAGTCCCGACCCGCAGGCCACATCGAGGAGCGCCGTCCCCGGGCCGATGCCGAGCCGAGGAAGCAACGCCACCAGGATGTCGAGCGAGTAATGCTCGTACAGACACGACCAATCCCGGGATCGACTCCCCCAGGCTTCGCCGGCCTCCTCCCAGTCGTGGTGGGGGGCGGCAGTCGCAGAATCGGGCTGGTCGAGCTTCATGAACCGATCATCCGCCACTGGCCGCCAGCAGGTCTCGAAGATCTCGTGAAGTTCTCCAGGAGATCGATCATCAGCGGATAACCACACCCTCTTCATGACCCAGGGGCGGCGATCGCAGACAGTGGAGTGAGCGGCGACAGCCCGCCGCCGCTCGCAAACCAGGAGGACCGACATGACTCAGACCGAAGCCCCCACCGTCGACAACGGCGTCAACATCGAAGCGCTCCGAGGCGCCCGACAGGCGCTGACGGATGCACCCGAGGCAGCGAAGTTCCAGTGGCGCGCCCGCTGCGAGTGGGTGAACGGCACCCACAGCCGGTCGACCATCACCGGCTTCACCGGTCTGGGTGATCAGCACACCCACCGGAAGGACTTCATCATCGAGGCCGACCACCCCGAAGTGTTTGCCTCGGAGGACAATGGTGCGACCCCACCCGAGATCGTGCTCGGCGCCCTGGCCTCCTGCCTGGCGGCCGGCGTCGCCACCGTGGCCACCAACCGTGGCGTGCAGCTGCGATCGGTGACGGCAACCGTGGAGGGCAGCATGGATCTCCAGGGCATTCTCGGCATCGACGCCGACATCCGCAACGGCTTCGACCGAATCGACGTCAACTTCGATATCGACGCCGACGCCAGCACGATCGGACATCGAAGCCATCGTGGCGCAGTCCGAAAAGCGTTCCGCCGTCTTCGATATCGTCACCAATCCCACGACCGTGCAGGTCACGGTGGCCTGACGAGCGCCAGGCGAGAAGAAGCGGGGCTGGACGTGCAGACGTCGGTGGTTGTCGTCGGAGCTGGTCCCGGTGGGCTCGCCATGAGCCATCAGCTCACCGGAGCCGGCGTCGACCATGTGCTGCTCGAACGGGGGGAGGTGGCGAACTCATGGCGGACCGAACGCTGGGACTCACTGCGCCTCCTGACCCCCAACTGGATGACTGTTCTGCCTGGCGCCCGGTACGAGGGTGACGACCCCCACGGCTACATGACCGCGGCCGAGACCGTGGCGACCCTGGAGGCATACTCCCGCTTCGGGCCCCCGCTCCACCTGGGCATCGAAGTCGAGGCGGTGGGTCACACCGGGTCCGGTTTCGAGGTGCGGACCACGGACGGGATCTGGAACTGCGACGCGGTGGTGGCGGCCACGGGCGGGTCGAGTGAGCCTCGTCTCCCGGCGTTCGCCAGGGACCTTCCTCGGGGGGTGCAGCAGGTCACCGCATTGTCCTACCGGAGACCCGCACAGATCAGTGCCGATGGCCGAGCCCTGGTGGTGGGAGCGTCGGCATCCGGGGTCCAGATCGCCGATGAGCTGCGACGGGCGGGCCGGGCGGTCACCATCTCCGTAGGCGAACACATACGGCTGCCCCGGTCCTACCGGGGCCGCGACATCTATTGGTGGCTGGACCGGGTCGGCCAGCTCGACGAGCGGTGGGACGAGGTGGAGGACCTCCAACGTGCCCGGCGCCATGCGTCGGTACAGGTGGTGGGGAGCGATGACAGGCGGGAGGTCGACCTGGGTTCCCTTCAGAACACCGGGGTACAGCTCGTCGGGCGTCTCATGGCCATCCGCGGGACGACCGCCCTCTGCTCCGGCGGGGTCGGGAGCCTCATCGCCAACGCCGATCTGAAACAGGCCAGACTTCTTCGCCGCATTGACGACTGGGTCGACGAGCACGGCATGGCCGATCAGGTCGGCCCGGTGGCCGAGCCGGAGCCGACGATCCTCGGCCAGGTGCCAACCGAGCTCGACCTGCGGGACTTCGCCACCGTGATCTGGGCGACCGGCTTCCGTCCCGCATACAACTGGCTCGATCCGCGTGCCTTCGATCGCCGAGGCCGCGTCGACCACGACGGAGGCGTGGCTGCACTGCCCGGCCTGTATCTGCTCGGACTCCCCTTTCTGCGCCGCCGGCGGTCGAACCTGCTCGCGGGAGTGGGCGACGACGCGGCGGACCTCGGATGGCACCTTACCGACTACCTCGGGGTCGTCGCCCGCTCCCGTGCCCAGCGGTCAGCTTGAGGTGGCCATCAGCCGACACCGATGAGCGCACGCCGAGTTCGCAGCACAATCTCCTCCTCGGGACAGACGGCGCCCGCGGCCAGGAGCTCGCCGGCCCGCTCGGCTCCAACCGAGTCGACGAGCAGGTTCCTGGTGGCAAACACGAGATCGTGCAAAGTGCCCGACATGGGGGCGACACCAAGCGTGGCGTGCATCTCGATCGCGCCGAGCAACTCGATGGCCAGCTCGGGACGGTTGATTCGATCCAGGGCGATCACACAGCGGGACAGTGTGTGCCACTGCTGTGACCAATCTCCGGCCCGATACCAGACTCCGACCATGTCGGCGAGACCGGCACACCCGATTTCGAGCTCACCGCGCGAGACGAGCAGCCCGCTCGCCTCGGTGAGGGCGAACCCGTGCATCCATCGGTTGCCCACTTGGCTGGCGATCCGGCCGCCTGTTGTGAACGCCTCCAATGCCTCGTCCTCGGTTCTGGCCGCGAAGCCGCGGGCCACCGCCACCGACGCCAGGTCGGTCGGCGACCCTGTCTGTCCGGCCTGGTCGTGAGCCCGTTGAACCAGGACGTCGGCCTCGTCATAGGCACCGTCGGAGCTGTGCCCCACCGCCCCCATGTAGCAGGCATGGACAAGCCGCGATCGGTTGCCCGACTCTTCAGCCAGCTCGATCTGCCGGAGCCCCTCAGCGTGACCGGCCTCCGCGTCGCCCACGATGTAGAGCACGTTGGCCAGGGTCCGTTCGGCGAGGCCGCTCGGGAACACCGACAATCGCCGCTCGAGGAGGCGTGTCTCCTGCGCCAGCTCGATGGCGAGGTCGAATTCTCCGCGTACCCACGCCCCGTAGGCGCGCATCCCGGTGAGCAAGGGAGCCAGCGGGTGGTCGAGTGCACCCGGAGCGCGACAGGCAGCGTCAGCCCAGGCGAAGACTTCATAGCGCATCGCCCGCATAGCGAATTCGCGGATCGAGCCGATAAGGCCACAGGTGACATCGAGGTCGCCGGTCTCGACGGCAAAACGCTGTCCGGCCCGGAGATCGGCAAGGGAGGATTCGGCCCAGGCGATCCCGTCACCCTCACCGGGGCCACCAAGCTCCGATTCGACGGCTCGGGCCTTCCCGGCGAAATGTCGGGCGTGGGAGGCGAACAGCTCAACCGCCCGTGAATCGGACAGGCGGGTGCGCCCGTACTCCCGGAGCGTCTCGAGGAGTTCGTAGCGGGTCGACCCCCCTGGTTGTGGACGCACCGAGAGCATGGAGCGCTCGGTGAGCCGCGTGAGCAGATCCAGCGCATCGCCCTCGGGCGCCATCGCCTCTGCCGAGTGGAGGTCGAAGGACCCGGCGAAGACCGAGAGCGCCAAAAACAGCGCCCGCTCGTCGGGCTCGAGCATGTCGTAGGACCAGCTGATGGCGTCGTGCATGGTGCTGTGTCGAGGATCACTACCCCTGCGCATGGCCTTCAGCACGGCGAAGCGCTGGTCGAGACGGTGAGCGACCTCGGCGACGCCGATCGCACGCGCCCGTGCCGCTGCGAGTTCGATGGCCAGCGGGATGCCGTCGACGCGCCGGCAGATCTCGGCCACCAGTGGCGCAGTCGCCGGGTCGAGTTCGAACGACGGATCGGCCGCCTTGGCCCGAGCGACGAAGAGCGCGACCGCGGGTATTCCGGCAAGGTCCTCAACCGTAAGATGCGAGCCCAGCGGATTGTCGGGTCCGGTCGGGAGGGGTTCGACCGTCCACAGCCGCTCCCCGGCCACCGCCAGTGGCTCCCGGCTGGTGGCTACGATCGAGACGGTAGGTGCCTCACGCAGGATCCGAGCCACCAGTTCGGCCACCGGCTCGATCAGGTGCTCACAATTGTCGAGCACCAGCAAGCTGTGTCGAGGTCGGAGCAGATCGACGATGGCATCGTCGATCGAGCTCGACTTGCGCAGATTGACATCGATGGCTGTCGCCAGCGCAGCTGCGGTGGCGTCCTTGTCCACGACGCTGACCAACTCCACAACATGGACGCCGTTCTCGAACCTGCTCCCGACGGTGCGGGCCAACTCCATGGCCAACGAGGTCTTTCCGACACCACCGGGACCGACCAACGTGACGAGCCGGTGGTCACCGATCATCTCAGCCAGCCGATCCAGCAGTGTGTCGCGACCGATCAGCGGTTGCAATCGGACGACGACCGATGTGCCCGTCGCCGACGGGGGCAGCACGTCAACTGCCCGGTCGTCCCTGTCCTCCTCCACCAGGGCGACGAATTCGTAGCCCTTGCCGTGCACAGTCCGGATGATCGACTGTCGACTGCCATCGTCGCCGACAGCCTGGCGGACCGCCTTGATCCTCGTCGTCAGCGCCGACTCGCTGACGAAGCGGTCACCCCAGATGGCGTCGAGCAACTCCTCTTTGCGCACCAGAGCGCCTCGGTGCTCGACGAGGAAGGCGAGCACATCGAACACCTGGGGCTCGATCCTGATCTCCTCGCCACCCCGCCGCAGAACGATGCGTTCCAGGTTCAACTCGCAATCTGCGAATCGGATCACATCCCCAGACCGTAGCCGCAACCTGCAGGTGCGAAGAGGGTCGTCTCGGGTCAGTGGGACCTCGCTCTGCATGAGTCCGACTCCCACGTCGTCGCTCCGCGAGTCACCTGCTCCGGAGACGGAAGGGCGGCGGCCCGGATCACGAGTCCTCGGATCGCCGACCGTCCCACCCCGCCGTTGATCGTCTTGGGCGCCGGCCCCGACGTCCGACCGATCTCCCACGGGTCTGCAACTCACAGTTGCAGACCAATGGCGGCCTGGCCGGCTTGGCGCAGGCCGGGATCTGGGCACGCCGCGGGAGTTGCGACGCTCTGTCGGACCGACCCAGGGGCCACCAACGGATTCCGGGCCATCCCAAGGAGGTTGCACGTGGCGGGCCGAATGGGTCGGGAAGAGTTGCGGGAGCTTCTCCTTGCCTCCGGACGGGCCATTCTGCGCGAAGGGCTTGGGCACAGGTGCTGAGCCGTCATCTTCAGACGGGTCTTCGACCGGATCGAGCAGGAACGCGGTGTCCGTCTCACTAATGCCTCGGTGATCCGCAGAGTCTGGGAGAACGTGGCCGAATACCAGGTCGAGCTCATGGCATCGGTCGCCAGAGAGGAGAGCGACGGGGACATCGAATTCGGGGTCCGGACGGTTGGTCCGATGATCGCCGCCATCGATCGATCGACGCCGGAGGCCAGAATGGCGGGGATGCGTGAGATCTGCCGGGTCGGCGGCGATCTCTACGCCCATACGGTCCAGGAGCCGGGTACCTGGCCACTGTGGATCGGTGTCTGGGCTTTGGTCGCCAATGGCGAGTCCGGCCAGTACTGCACGATTCGGGCGGCGTTGCTCGACGGGCATGAAACGTTCACCCAGCAGACCGAGTCACTGTGGGCCGCGCTGTCCACAATCCTCGGATACCGATCGAGGAAGCCGTTCGCTCTCCGACACTTTGTGGTGGCGCTGAACTCCCTCGGCCACGGCTTCGGGCTTCGCCAGCGCATTGACCGGACCATGACCAGGTACATCGTTCGCCCGACCGGGCCCAGCGGGAGCATCCAGAGCTGGGTTCCCTATGCGGTGGCCTTCGAGGGATTGGTCAACCACTACTGGGAACTCATGCCGGAGTGGACACCCGAGTAGACGGGCCGAACGGCGGGAGCACGGGATGAACTGGGTGCCAATTGACAGCTGTCTTCGGTCACGAGGCAAGCGCTACCATTGCGCCGTGCCGCCCACCCTGGCGCCGACCCGTCGGCAGATCCTGGCCGCCACCGGTGTCGCTGCGGCAGCCGCCCCGGGGGGGTACGACCACGGCTCGTCCGGACCAGGCCACGCCGGGACGCGTAGTCGTCGTCGGCGCCGAGCTGTCCGGGTTGTCCGCGGCCTTGGGCCTTCGTGCTGCCGGCCGGGACGTCGTGGTACCCGGGGCGGGGGCCGCCGTTGTCAGGCCCGCGCACAAGGTCCGCCCGGGGGCGTCGCACTGGCCGGCAGGATCCGGCCGAATGCGACGAGAAACTGGAGCTGCTTGACCGATTGCACGGAGCGGAAACCGAAGACGAGCCTCTGCAGGACCTGGTTCGGCTTGTTGTCTCGGTCGATGTATCCATAGACCCACTGCTTCGTTCCCAGACGCTGCAAATCGCGAAGCATCTCCGCCATGATCAAGGCTCCCGCCCCTGAGCTGCGGAGCTCCGGGTAGACCCACAGGTCGTAGATATACGATTCGTCGGGCGCGAACTGCAGACGGAGACCGATCCAACGGTCGCGGAAGACCCGGGCTGTGCTCAGCCAGGCCCACCCGGCGACGATTCCGTTCGACGTGGCCACGTACGCGACCTCGCCTCTGGCCGCCCGCCGGCGGAACCTTCTGAGCCTTCTGGCGGCGGCCAGCGAATCGATGAATCCAAATCTGCTCAGGGACAGAACGATCGGATTGCTGCCCACTTTCGACGCCTCGATCAAGAGGTCATCTCCTTCGGCCCGTTGAACGACCAGCCCCTCATCGGCTCGAGGTTCGGGGGCAGGCTCGTCGATTCTCCGGCGGACGATATCCAGGACGTGAACGGAGAAGAGCTGCGGTCTGAGGCCTGCCGCCAACCTCTCCACGAAGCCTGTGGTCATGAGCCTCCCCCGCAACGGTGTGGGCCGACTCCGTTTCCTCCGGCCATCATGGACAACGGCCGGCTCAGCGCCGCGATTCCACGAACTCGGCCATCTGGCTCAAGGAGCCGAAATTGTCCGGCACGAGATCCTCGGGCGAAATGGTGATGTTGAATCGTTGCTCGAATTCGGACACGATGGCCACCAGGTGCAGGGAGTCCAACACCATGCGCTCGAAGAGCGGCGTGGCGTCGTCGATACCCTCCAGCGCCGTTGGACCGACAACGTCGGCGACCAGGGCACGGACCTCGGCCGAAAGTCCTGTCGAGTATTCGTTGTCCAAAGGAGGCCCCCTTATTCTTCCGGTGCGTCCGACTCGGGAACACGACGTAATCCGGCACCCTGCAATTCGGCCGCCAACCTCACCCGGTCGATCTTCCCGTTCGAACTCCTGGGCAGGGCATCCCGGAGATGCAGCTCGGTCGGGACCATGTAGAGCGGGAGGGTCTCGCGACAGAATGCTCGCAATCCTTCGAGGTCGTCGCCTGCCCTCACCACGCAGAAGGCCACGATCTTGTTGCCGAGCAACTCGTCGGGGATCGCGATGGCGGCAGCTTCTTCGACATCCCGGTTGGAGTTCAGGGCCGACTCGATCTCACCCAATTCCACGCGGTATCCACGCGTCTTGATCATGTGATCCTGTCGACCCGCGAAGCGGAGTACGCCGGGGCCGTCGGATGCCGACCAAGAGACGATATCCCCCGTGCGGTAGGAGTTGGGCGGGATGAAGCCCCCTGCGTCTCTCCCTTGTTCACCCCAGTAACCCTGGGCCACAATCGAACCGCGGACCACAAGTTCTCCTTCTACATTGGCCTCGGTGACCTCGCGCCCTGCTTCGTCGACGACAGAGCACATCGTGTTGGCGCAGGCTCGGCCGATCGGGATGGGGGGGTCGGTTGCCGCCGGCGGCTCCTTCACCTCGTAGAAGGTGCAGACGTTGGTCTCAGTCGGTCCGAAGAGATTGAAGAACCTCGCATGTGGGGCGTGGACCATGAACTGGCCCAGATACTTGTTGGGGAACACCTCGCCCGCGAAGAGGACCAGTCGGAGCGATTCCAGTGGATTCTCGTGCAAGCCGCCATAACGCACGAGGAGCGAGAGCGCAGACGGTGCCGAGTACCAGACCGAAATCCCCTCGGAGTTGATCCAGCGAGCCAATTGTTGCGGGAACATCGCCGTCGTCCTGGGCACGATCGTGCACACCGCGCCGACGCTGGCTGCCCCGAAGTAGTCAAAAGTGGATAGGTCGAAGTGCAGCGGGGCATGATTGGAAAGGGTGTCATCCGGTCCGAGTTCGAATTCCTTGGCGGCCCATTCGATGAACGTGAGCGCGTTCCGATGAGAGATCATCACTCCCTTCGGCTGACCGGTCGAGCCCGATGTATAGATGATGTAGGCCAAATCGGCGTCGATCGTGTTCCGGGGTGAAGGATCGGCTGGCCCTTTCTGGACCGCGTCCCAGGTCTCGAAACCAGCTGGAGCCTGTGACCCGCAGATGATTCCGCGGTCAACAGCCGACGCGTCCGTTCCGAACATGAGTTCGACCCGGGCGGAGTCAGCGACCAGGGCGGCGATCTCGCAGTTCCGGGCAATCGACGCGCACCGGCTCGCCGGAGCCATGGGATCGAGAGGAACGTAGGCGGCCCCGGCCCGCATGATCCCGTAGGCGGCCGCGATCGCCTCGAGCCCCTTCTCGAGATAGAGACCTACCCGATCCCCTCTGGTCACACCCATGCCGACCAGCGCGCCGGCCACCCGGTCAGCGGCCGCGTCAAGCTGCTCGTAGGTGAGCGTACGACCATCGGCGCGAACGGCCGGACGGCTCGGCCACCGGTGGCGGGCCTCGGTCAACAGGCCGTCAACGAGGAAGGGACTCACAAAGTCATACTCCTGGCCACAATGACCCGTTGCATCTGGGATGTCCCCGAGTGGATGCGGGCGCCCACAGCGTTCCGCAGATCCCGCTCGACGCCCGTCTCGGAGACATAGCCGTATCCGCCATGCACCTGAATAGCGTCAAGGCTGCTGGCGACGGCACACTCACTGATCCAGAGCTTCGCCATCGCCGTCTGCGCCACGGCGGGCTTACCGTTGGCCTTTGCCCACGCCGCCTTATAGAGGAGTAGCTGCGCTGTCTCCAATCGCAGCCTCATTTCGACGAGGGGATCGGCAACGGCTTGATAGCTGGAGATGCGGCTTCCAAAGGCTTGCCTCTCCCGGGCGTAACGGCAGGCATTCTCGAGTTGCCGGGCCAGCATGCCCACATAGGGGGCCATGGCGAAGGATCGCTCCCACTCCATGGCTTCATTGAAGACCCCCAGCCCGAAGCCTTCCCGACCGAGCACGGCGTCCTCGGCCACCCGCACGTCGGTGAAGCCGAGTTCGCCGATCGGCGCGGTCCGGAGACCTTGCGTCTCCATCGGCGGCCCGACGTCGACCCCTCCTTGATCGGTCTGCAGAAGGAATGCGGTCGTTCCGCCCAGGGATCCACCCGCACCGGTCCTGGCGAAACAAACGATCAGATCGGCGATAGGCCCATTGGTGGTGAATGTCTTCGAACCGCGAAGGAGCCAGCCGCCGTCCGCGGAGCGTTCCGCACGAGTACGCATGGCGAAGGCATCGGATCCGCTGTCGGCCTCCGTGATGGCCAGGGCACCGACGGTCGAGCCGGACATCAGGCCCGGCAGGTACCGGCGCTTCTGCTGCTCGCTCCCGAATCGCAGCAACACCGGGACGATGACCCATGCCTGAACGACGGCAGAGAAGACTAGCCCGCCGTCTATGCAGCCTTCCCCGAGGCCTTCCGTGACGAGTAAGGCGGTCATTCGGTCGAGGCCGGCTCCCCCCAATTCCTCGGGCACGGCCAGACCGAAGAAGCCCCAACCGGCAAGGTCGTTCCACTTCTCGGTCGGGAAGCGCCCGGCCCGATCGTCACCGGTCACATCGTGGTTCAACTTCGCATGGGCGAACGCCACCGCCTCGGCACGCAGCTCGAGTTGCTCAGCACTCCATTCAAGGTCCATGGCCGGCTGCCCCCTTCCACGCTCGATGGGTCGCGCCGACTGCACCGCGCACCCGGTCGCCTACTCCGGCCGGCTCAACCGGACCTCCGGCGCCTTCCCCACCTGGTTCCACTGACTTCACGTCGTCCGGTCGTAGTGCCGGAGAAGCTGATCGACCGCCGAGAACAAGCGCGGATGCTGCCGAATTCGGGGACCCGCCCACTTGGTGACACCCGTGCGCCCCCGGTGCGCGGCGGCGTGCACCCGCCCCCGGGCCACGATTCCTTCGGCGACGAACAAGTCGCGGCTCTTCAGCGTCTGCTTGTAGCGCTCGGGTCCCTTCCCCATGTCGATCAGATCGACCCCGAGGGCGGCAGTCTCCTCGATGAGTCGCAGATGGTGGATCAGCCCGGGAGACTGCTTCCCGAACTGCGGGTCGTACGCCGGGTAACAGTGAGCGAGCACGTGGGCGGATCGGAGACCGAAATGTGCGGCGACCGGGGTCTTGCCCGCGTAGAGGACCGAAAGCAAACCGCCAAAATGGTCGGTATGGGTGTTGAACAGGTCATCCACCAGCTCGACGAGCCAGGGACGGTCGAAAAAGTCGATCCAGCCCGTGCGGCGGTACTGCTCCGATTTCCAGCGCATCAGGGAGTACAGTTCGGCGGCGTCGTCTGAGTCCACGACGAACCACAGCTCACCGGCTTCGCGTTCGAGTTTGCGTGTCCGGCGGGCCAGGTCCTTGCAGAACTGTGGGGACTTGGCCCGGAGATTCTCCTGATAGGTCTCAAAACCGTCAGTGATGTCGATCACCGGAGAGGCGGACACGGTCACCGTCGAGGCATCAAAGGGCCACTGATCCTCGACGAGACAGTCGAACTGCCACACCGACAGCCCGCAGGCCCGCAGCAGCTCGCCCAGGCGCCAGCTGACATCGGGCGCGTGGATGACACCCTGGCAGTCGTTCAGACCGGAGCCGATGGGTACACCGACACCCAGCCGTCGCCGTTGGAAGGGGAAGAACCCGACGATGTCCGGCCCGTCGGTGAGCACGGCGACCCGGGCATCGGCGCGCACTCGGTCGACCGCCACCGCAAATTCCGGGCACAGGAACGGATTGGCCAGAGATTCGGTCTTGCGCTGCATGGATTGCCAGGCGGCAATTTCGGGCGGGCCAAGCTCAGCTGGACGGGCCACCGAGATCTGCACTGACGTCCCCCTTGCGGTCCCTCATTCGAGCGGAGTGAACAGTGGCTACGTCTTGACTCGCCAGCAACGTTACCTCCAACGCCGGCGGGTCGGAGAGGTGCCCCAGACCTGGAAGAACAACACCATCTTCGTTGGCCGGGCCGTGACTGTTGCCACAGTCCGGGGCGCGAACAATCCCACGTTAGCCAACCGCCTTTCCTACTGGCATCGGAGCGCTCCTCATCTCGCCGTGTGTCCCTGCATAGACGTATACGTCTGGGCCCGCCGGGCGTTCACGGGTTGATCCGGATTCATCGATTTTGTCGAGAGATCGGCGCAACTGTCGGGAATCTGTCGTCCGGGCCGATCGCCACCGCTGGGCCGTCCCTTGGCCGACTCGTCGCCGACGAACACCGAGCGTGGTCCGATGAATACGGCCCATGGTGACAACGGGAGAAAATTTCGGAGGCCCGGAGGCGATGAATTCTCAGTCTCGGGACCGGGGGTGGACGCCGACCATGCTGATGAGCGGCGACCCGCTTCTTGCTGTTTGCGCAGGCAACGACGCCGCCATCAGGAGGTATTCGGGGATTCGCCCGGCACCGGGTCCAACCCGGCCGCGCCGGCAACACGGCGGTCGGGTCCCCTATTCGGTGCGTCGGGTATTGCGTACGTGTCCGGGGGCGGGGCCTCGGGGGCCGATTGACCCCGTTTGGCCGGTCGACGGTGTTGACAGTGTGCAATTGACAGTGGAAAAGTTTCCCATCGAAGTGCGTGTCTAGGCAGGAGTCGGCGGAGAACTTCGTCGGCATGAGCATTGAGGGGCGATCATGGCTGCAGGTTTCTCGCGTATGTTGAAGGGTCCGCGTCGCGTGTCGGACAGTCGTTCGACGGCGATTGCGATCGATGGGAGAGGATCGGGCGACTCGAGGTCGTGGTGGCGCCTGGTTCCGGCCGTGCTCATCGCCGTGGGCGCGGTCGCCGTTCTTCCCGCCACCGCCGGCGCCGCGCCGACGGCACCACCGTCGACGTGGAACAACGTCACCCCGACCTCGGGCGGTCCGGCCGGTCTGTCCAACGCCGCCATGACCAACGACTCCGCCAACAGCGGATCGATGCTCTTCGGCGGGGAGGACAACACCGGTACCTTCCAGAGCGGGACCTGGGTCTGGGACGGGACCGTGTGGGGTCAGCAGAGCCCCACGACCAGTCCCACTGCCCGGATCAACGCCGCCCTGGCCCGCACCCAGAGCGGGACCACCAACGGTGCGATCCTCTTCGGAGGGTTCGACGGGACCAACTACCTGGCCGACACCTGGACCTGGGACGGCACCAACTGGACCGAGCAGACCCCGGCCACCAGCCCCCCGGCCCGGGCCGGAGCCACCATCGAGTACTTCGACGGCCAGGTGGTGCTGTTCGGCGGATACAACGGCACCAGCTATCTCAATGACACCTGGACCTGGGACGGCACCACCTGGACCGAGCAGAGCGGTACCAACCCGTCGGCACGGGCCTATGCGTCCATGGCCGAGGACACCGGCTACGCCAACGGGACCGGGGCCCTAGTGCTGTTCGGCGGCTACAACGGCAGCAGCTACCTCGGTGACACCTGGACCTACACCGCCGCCGGGTGGACCCAGCAGACCCCGACCACCAGCCCTTCGGCCCGGGCCTATGCGGCCATGGCCTACAACGGCACTCTGGCCGAGCCCACCATCTTCGGCGGCTACGACGGAACCACCGTCCTCGCCGACACCTGGGAGTACACCGGGACGAACAACTGGGTGGAACAGTCCCCGACCACCAACCCCCCGGCCCGGATGGACGGCGCCATGGCCGACAACTCCACTGATGGCCAGCTGGTCCTGTTCGGCGGGCAGGCCACGACGTCCACCTCCTCGGCCCTCGGCGACACCTGGACCTTCTACTCCGCTCCCGACGCCCCCACCGGCGTCACCGCCGTCCCCGGCAACGCCCAGGCCACGGTGACCTTCGACGCCGTTCCCTTCTACGGGAACGGTGGCTACACCATCACCTCCTACACCGTGACCTCATCGGGCGGCCAGACCTGTACGGTGACCCCGGGAACCGGTACGCCGCCGGCCACCTACAACTGCACGGTGACCGGCCTGACCAACGGGACCAGCTACACCTTCACCGTCACCTCGACCAACTTCCAGGGAACCGGGCTGCCCTCGACCGCCTCGGCCGCCGTGGTGCCGCCGACGGTGCCCGGACGCCCCGACCGGGGTCACGGCCACCGCCGGCAACGCCCGGGCCACGCGTGGCCTTCACCGCTCCGGCGTCCAACGGCGGCTTGGCCATCACCCACTACGCGGTGGTCGCCACCGACGCCACCAGCAGCAGCCGCGGGGGACAGAGGGTCACCGGCGGGACCAGCCCGCTGGTCGTCGCCGGGCTCACCAACGGCGACTCGTACACCTTCACGGTCACGGCCTCCAACCGAACCGGCGCCGGCCCGGCGTCGACACCGTCCAATGCCGTGGTGCCCGCCACCGTCCCGGGGGCCCCGACCGGGGTCACGGCGACCGCCGGCAACGCCCGGGCCATCGGTGGCCTTCACCGCACCGGCGTCCAACGGCGGCTTGGCCATCACCCACTACGCGGTGGTCGCCACCGACACCACCAGCAGCAGCCGCGGGGGACAGAGGGTCACCGGCGGGTCCAGCCCGCTGGTCGTCGCCGGGCTCACCAACGGCGACCACTACACCTTCACGGTGACGGCCTCCAACCGAACCGGCGCCGGCCCGGCGTCGACAGCGTCCAACGCCGTGGTGCCGCAACGTCGTCCCGGGTCGTCCGACCGGGGTCAAGGCGACCGCCGGCAACGCCCGGGCCTCGGTGGCATTTCTCCGCCCCGGCGTCCAACGGGGGAACGGCCATCACCCACTACACGGTGATCGCCACCGACACCACCAACAGCCGCCGCGGCGGACAGAAAGTCACCGGAGGGTCCAGCCCGCTGGTCGTCGCCGGACTCACCAACGGCGACCACTACACCTTCACGGTGACGGCCTCCAACAGCGCCGGTGCCGGGGCGCCATCCAACCGGTCCAACGCGGTCGTCCCGGCAGCGTAGGGGCGCCTCAGACCTCATAGCTGTCCGGAGGTAGGTCAGCAGGGCAAGCCCCTCGTGGGATGCACGGGGGGCTTGCCCGACGTCACCGAGCGCGGCTGGACGGCTCTCCGGTCAGCCGCCCACCGTCGATTGTGCCGCGACCTTGTCGAGGACTCTGGCGTCGGCGGACAGCAGGTATCCCTTGGCAACGTCGGCAGCCACGGCATCATCCCACTTCTTCACGAACGTCCGGTGCGTCGGGTAGAGGTGAGCGAGCTTGCCCGCGGTGAACGGGATCGTCGTCCCGAAGATCCCGCAGAACCCACCGCCGGCGGCGGAGGTGTCACCGGTTCCGTTCACCACGGCGATCGGGGCCGCCACCTGAGGGGTTCGTACACCGCCAACGGCCTCACCGTTGCTGTCCGTCACGAACTCGTGGGGGCTGGCGACCTCGAGGCGGGGCGACTGGAGCGCAGGGCTTCCCGTGGTGGTCCAGTTGTTGAGGGCGACCACTGCGGCGCGGAGCTCGTAGGTGTGTGCCCCGGCGTTGAGGGGGACGGGGCAACTGATGGCGCCGTTGTCGAACGACGAAACGGGATGGATCATGGTGTTGAAGGTCTTGACGTCGGCGTTGCCGTTCCCCGTGTCGGTCATCGACTCCACGAGCCCATAGGTGTCGTAGTGGGCGGTGCCGGCCACCTCCCATTCTCGGATGTACTTGGTCGGACCCTGCCGAGCAGGGAGATAGCCCAGGACGAGGAGGTCTGCCTCGGTCTCGAAGATCATGACGGGCACATTGAGGTCGGTGCGGATGATGGTCGGGGTAGGAGGGTTGACGGCCGCTTGAGGTGCCTGGGACAGAGGCGCACCCGATCCTCCTCGGCTGTAGACGAAGTAGCCGTCGTAGACGCCTCGGGATCGCCGCTGCAGCGCGTCGATGTAGGTGACGAGGCGGAAGGCCGATTGCGACTCTCCGAGGGCGAGTACCCGTTTTGGTCGGAGCCCGCCGAGCACGGTCGATGCGCTGCGTCGCACCGCCGCACCGGCCTGCTCGAAGATGCTGTAGGAAAAGCTGTCGCCGGGGTGCTCGAGCGAGCTGTAGCGAGCGGGATCTGCCCCCTTGATCCCACCCGCCTGACCGCCGCTGGCCCCGAGCGAGCCGGCCGAACCGACGATGCCCGCCGCCTGCGCGCTCACGCCGACGTAGGTCATGCCGCTCCTGATCATCTGCACGTGATCGGTCAACCAGGCCGCCGCCGCGTCGACACCGCCACTGACGTTGAGCCACTCCACCACCGCCGTGCCATCGAATCGCTTGGGATTGATCGGCCGGTAGACGACCATGCGCGTCTTGTACGCCGCGGTAGTCGCCGGGGTGACCGTCCACCGACCGTTGGACGTCAACGGGGAGGCGCTCGCATAGGACGTGGCCGTGCCGGACAGGAAGAACTCCTGCTGTTCGTACCCGACGGTCCCGAGGTCGAAACTGGTGGTGCCGGGCAGGTCGATTCCGGTTCCGCCGGTGACCGGACCGCTCACTGTCGCCTTGGGCACACTCGACGGCACGGTGGCCGCGGTTGTCGCTCCGGTGATTGGCGGGTGGGAGCTGGCCGCGGAACTGCAGGCCGTCATGGTCGCTCCAAGAGCGACCAACCCGGTAGCAAGGCAAAGGCTCCGGCGCCATCCACCTGCTCTGATCCGTCCCATGGAGACCCCCTGACCCGCAGCCGGTTCGCGGCTGGCAAAGTCTGCCTAGCATGGCGCAACGTGTCAACAACCCAGATGGGGGAACCGGCCACCGGTCGGTCTGAGGAACCGGCCGACCGGTCACCGGCGGGATCCGCCGGCGCAGGGAGTTCGATGGAATGGGCATCCCGGACCGAGGAGCGACCCGGCGAGCAGATTCGTGGCCACCGATACGCTTTGGGCCCAGAATGAACAAGGCGGACCGAATTGCCTTGGTTTCCGGACTTCACCAGTACCGTCGAACTGGCGCGCCGGCAGACCCGGGTGGCGGGCCAGGCCGACCCGGTCTCGCAGTTCTTCAACGCACTGAACCGAGGGGACGCCCACCTACTCGAGAGCCTGTGGCCCGGTGAGGTCGTGATCGACGACCCCCGACGCCGGCGAGATCCGCGGCCACAAGGAGCTCCGGAAGTTCGTCAGTCGCAATCAACCCTGGCTGGCCGATCGCCCAGCCCGTATCGAGACCGCGGCCTCCACCGTCGTCGGCGACAGCGCCGTGGTCGAACTGGTGGCCCATCTGCCTGACGGTGGGACAGATTCAACCTGGCCGGTGGCGGTCGTCGCCGAGTCGCCCGACGACACGTCCATCATCTTTCGCACGTACTGCAGCCAGACGCCGGTGGACGGGCACCGCCACGTCAGGTCCCCAATACTCAAACCCCATCACGAGCTCCTCGGAGATGTGGTCGGTCGCTCCCATGCCGGGCTCGCTGCCGGCGACGTCGAAGCGGCCGTGGGCGCCTTCGCTTCGGATGGGTACCTCCGCGAATCCATCGGTGTGCGGTCCTGCCATCGAAGCCGGGCTACAGGGAATCGCGCCGGTTTGGGAGATCGCCCGAGGTCCAGGCCAGTCCGATACACATCTCGTCAGTCGAACCGTCGCCCCAGGTCACGAAATGTGCGGGGGCCTTGCGCAGGATTGGCAGTTCCTGGGCCAGCGTCGGGTCGTAGGTGCAGGTCACCTTCACCGGTTCACCGGCCTTGACGGGTATGGGGGTGGCCAGGTTGTAGGACCGCTGGTCATGGAAATCGTAGTTGGGCACACTGAGCACGGTCTTGGCCTGCGGTGTCCCCGGGTTGAGCACCATCGTGAATCCTGTACCGAGAAGGTGCATGTGTGCATAGCACCCTACGATGTAGCCGCTGTTGTCGATCGATGACGTGCACGAGGCTGCGTTCCCCTCAGGCGGATCGGAGGGATGCTCCCCACACAGTGCTTCGATGCCGTTCACCTCTTCGACCGCCGACTGGCCGAATCGTTGGCCCAGGTTGGCCAGCGAAGCGGTGCGGTTGCACAGTGGGCCGGTGGCGCCGGTCGGGCAGGGGACGTTCGGTGGTGCGAGCATCAGATCGAGGTGGAGAGGCAGAAGCGGCGTCGATGCGGGCACCGTGTGGAGCACCAGCGAGTTCTTCACCGGCTTGTCGCCGACGAGCAGGTTGTAGTGGACCTGCATGATCACCAGGCTCCCGGCGGGGAGAGTCACCCCGGTCCCCTTGGGTAGGTCGTCCGCCCCCGAGCCCGGGGCCCAGAAGGTGAGCAGTGGCACCCCCGAGAGTCCGACCAGGGCTGAATCGGGAAGGGGTTCCCCGAAGCACGTCCACCCCCTTCCCCCCTGATTGTCACGTTCCACCGTTGCTGCCATCGACGGGAGAACCAGGAAGAGCGCGGCGTGGTGGACCTCAGCACTTCCGGCGACGAACTGGCTGGAAATGATGTACGACTTCCGGGCCACATGAGGGTTGACCAACGTGCAGTGGTAGTCATCGGTCGAACCCGGAGACGCGTGCGGCTTGTAGGGGTGAGCCATGGTCAAGGAGATGGTCCTGACCGACCCGCCCGAACTCGAGGCGGCAGAAGCACTCATCGCCGCTCTCGATATCAGTAGACCAGCGATGACCAGCACCACCGCAGCGACAAGAATCGCTGTTCGTGAAGCCCGCACCCAGGGTAAGTTATCACCCCACAGAACCGCCGGCCCGGGCCATCGAAATTCACTTCGTCCCGCCGGCCGGTGAGTTGTCAGTGCGGGATCTGGGCACGGCAATCTCGGATCGGCAAACGGTATGCCCGGCCCGGATGAGCTCGCGGGAAAGTGATTGAATCTGACGCGTTCAACGGCATGACCGGGTTCGAGTTCACCGCGGGATGGGGCGATCGGATGGTCTGTTCGACGGCGAGCTGCCGAGCACTGGAGCGAGCGGGCTGATCGCCGATCGCTCACCGTATGCAGTGAACCCGGCCCACCTGGCGCTGTGCCACGGGGTGCGACTGTCGGACTGAATCCATGGACAACCTCCACCCCGAAGGTGGGTAGAGCGGCGTCAGCGCTACCTCGTTGTCGAATGACTCTTCGACACGCCGGAACGGGATCGCAGGGTCGGTTCTGCCCACGACGCCGTCCCCTACATTCGTTTGACGGCTCCGGACTCCTGGGTGGGCATGACCTGAACGGCGGGAAGAGGGTAGGGCGGCTGGTTGTCGGCCACCTCGTAGATGTCCTCGGTCGTGCATCCGATCTCCATCACCTCACGCATCGTGTCCTGCGATGTCGAGGGAAGTACCGGGACCGCCGTGTCGGCTGATCCCAAGCGTAGGGTGCCGGTCAGGTCACCGACCGTCTTTCTGCGCCAGGCGGAGATGCTGGAAGCGTGTATTCCGAAGCGCTCCTCCAGAAAGCGGACCTGGGAGGTGTGGTCAAACACCTCGGACGTCACATAGCCACCTCGGCTGAAGGGCGACACCACCAGCATCGGCACCCGGAACCCGAGCCCCAGCGGGCCGGCAACACCGTTGGCCGTGGCCGGCAGCGGATCGACGGTGACGTATTCCCCCGGGGTTCCTTCCGGCGCCACCGGTGGAGGTACATGATCGAAGAACCCGTCGTTCTCGTCGTACATGATGAACAGAACCGTCTTCGACCACGTGTCGGCATTGGAGATCAGCGTCTGGAGGACCTGATCGATGAACCACGCTCCCAGGCTCGGAGGGGAAGGTGGATGTTCGTCATACCCGAGGGGAGGAATTATCCACGACACGCTCGGCAACGTCCCCGATCGGACGTCGTGAGCGAACTCATCGGGGAATGTTGGGACAAATGCCTTCTGGTAGAGGGTCGATGAGGGACTGGAGTATTGCGAGAAGTACGGGAGGATGGCGTCGGAGACGAGCATTACCTCCGGATTGTCGATCCGGTACGCAGATCCGGGTGGCGTGTACGTCTTCCACGAGACTCCCGCGTCCTCCAAGAGCTCGGGCACCGTCGTCCAGTCGACACTGAACCGGGCGTCCGGTGATGGGTTGGTGATGAGTACGGGACCGCCGTGCCCCCCACTCGGGTCGATGGTGCCGGACATCGCCATCAGACGGTTGGGGTGGGTCGGACCCATGATCGAACAGTGGTAGCCGTCGCAGAGTGTGAAGGCATCGGCCAATGCGTAGTGAAACGGAAGATCCGCCCGCGTGTGGTAACCCATTGTCAGAAGGCCGTAACCGGGGCCTTCGAACTGAGTGGACGTGTGCGTACGGACGAAGGCGTCCATGGTGCCGCCATTGCGACACAGATGCTGCGGTAACCAGCTGTGGCTCAGGTCGTGCGTGCATTCACCGAGCCCGGTTGTCGTGTCCAGATGGAAGGGCAGTTGCCTACCGATGGGTGGCCGCTCGGTGTTGGCCGCCAGCGGTTGGGAGAAGGCTCCGAGGTTGCCCTTTGGGTGATCGTCGAATCCTCGCACTCCCTTGTACGAGCCGAAGTAGTGGTCGAACGAGCGGTTTTCCTGCATGAGAAAGACCACGTGTTCGATAGCTCCCAGGTCGGATCCGGCAGGGTCCGTGGTGGACGCTTTGGTTACCGTGGCTGACGAACCACATCCGGCGACAATCGCTCCGGCACCGGCGGCCAGCGCTCCTTCGAGAAAGAGACGGCGGTTGAATGAAGGTCCTGCGTCCCCGGTTGAGGATCTTCCCATCGCACTCCGCTCTCTCTCGTCGAATGGCCCGATACCTTCACGAGCGTTGTCTGAAAGTGAACGCCATGCAACAACCAGGTAAACATTGTGTGATCGGACCTGATCGAGCTGGCCCGGGGTGGCCTCGGCCCCGGATGGCTCCGACGGACACTTTCCAACCCGCTGACCTGGTACTTCGTGAGAGGCGAACGAAGGTGAGATGACCATGCCTGCACTTTCGACTCCGTGGTCAGAGGCGATGACATTGACGGCCCCCGTCCTCAATGCACCGATGGGCGGTGTCGCCGGCGGAGCCCTGGCCACCGCGGTCTCGGCCGCGGGTGGAATGGGAATGATCGGCGTGGGGAGCGCAGGAACCGCAGCGCTCGTCGAACGAGAGTCGGTGTATCCCCAACAAGCCGGCGTTCCCTTTGGTATCGGTCTCCTGGACTGGGCGATGGCCCGGGACCCGGCGAAATGGTCAGCCCGAGAGCGGGACCTCCGCTCGGACCCGCGACTTCGAACCGAGCTGGCCCACGGTGTCCGACGCGGATTGCCGGATGGTCCTGGTGAATGCCGGGCAGGGCGTCGGGCTGCTCCGACGAGCGCGCACCGTAGCCGAGGTCGTGGACTGGCTCTGTACCGGGGCCGCGGACCTGCTGGGCGCCTGGGCGTAGCGAGGATCCGTGACACGCGTGAGACAACCGGAACGGCGGCCATGGATCGCCCGTGGCTTTCGGGGCCACACTGGTGGGCGCAACGGTGGGTTCGGGGATGGACTTGAGAAGGTGACAAGGAGCGTGCGTATGGGCTGGTTGCGTTACGCGGGATCCGCTGGGAGGACCGGCGGGTCAGGGGGCTGACCTCGAGCAGCCGCGATCCCGGCGGATCCGGATGTTGACAGTGGCCGGGTTGGTCGTCTTGGGCACCGCCGCCTGTACGGCGAGCGCGCCGTCCACAACCCGGTCGACCACCGCATCGACCGGCTCGACAACCGCCGTGTCACCGTCCCCGGTGAGCACGGCCAGCACCTCCAGCCGCGGGGTCACCGACGACAGCATCAACGTCGTCTTCCCGGTGGTCTCGCTCAATTCGCTGGCCGGCCGGGAGGGCTTCGCCGAGGACGCAGAGTACGGGGAGCAGACAAAGGCCATCCAGCTCTTCGTGAAGCAGATCAATGATGCCGGGGGGATCCACAGTCGCAAAATCAACCCGATCATCTCCGGCTTCGATCCGACCGACGAGACCGAGATGCGAGCGCTGTGCAAGACCTGGACCGAGGGGTCCCCGCCCGTCTTCGCCGTGCTCGACGGGCTCGGGGACTGGACTGGGGACGACCAGCTCTGCGTTGCCCAGGAGGGCCACACGCCCCTCCTCGCCGCCTGGACAACCGTGACCGATTGGACCAACGAGGGCTCGCCCTACCTGTGGTGGATCGGTCCGGACCAGGCGACCATCCTCCAAGCGGTCGTCAACTGGGGGCTCAGCTCCCGGCTGATCGGTGGGTCCGTCAAGGTGGGCATCATCGCCGGCAACCGGGCCTCGGACCAGGCCGCCCTCAACAGCTATCTCCTGCCCGACCTGCAACGGGCCGGCATCACCCCGATCGTGAAGACCATCGACGCCGACCCCAACGAGACGGCCACCACCGACGCCCAAGCCCCTCTCGTCATCCAGCAGCTCCGAGGCGACGGCGCCACGTCGGTCATCCCCCTCATCCCCTTCAACGTGTTCTTCCCGGTGCTCCAGGCCGAGACCGCCCAACAGTGGTTCCCAAAGCTGCTCCTCAGCGATTACGAGTCGAGCATCCTCTCGTCGCTCGGGCTCATCCCCGTGCCCTACGCCAAAGCGCTCAACGGCCAGGAGGGGGTGACCACCGAGACGCTGGGTGGGATCGATGATCCCCGCCCCGAGGGCCAGGGCGGCTACGACCCCGGCGTGCGCAAGTGCTGGGAGGTCTGGCACAAGGTCTATCCCCAGGTGCCTCCCGGGAACATGAACGATTTCATCGAGGAACAGGGGCCTGTCGTCGGATGGTGCCAGGCCATCGCGCTGTTCGACACGGCGGCGACCAGGGCCGGGCCGGACCTCAACCGGCGCTCCTTTGTGACGGCGATGTCCGAGATCAAGAACTTTCCGGGCACATGGTCTCCCGTCCTGAGCTACGGCCCGGACAAGCACTACGGTCCGACCAAGTACCACGTGGTGAAACTACGTGTGAACTCACCGCCGTCTCCGCTGTGCAAGTCGGGTGCCGGCAAGCCTCCTCCGGCAACATGCTGGGTCAGCGTCGGGCCGTGGGAGCCGCTGCCCGCCGGTTGACCCGACGGGCCCGAGGGTCTTCGGGACGCTCTGGGATCTCTTGCCGATGAGCCGGTTAGGATGAACTTCGTGGCTGCACCGGGGGAGGGGGTTCGACGTTTCCGGCATTTGAGGCCGGCCCACGTGTCGAGTTCCTGATGGCCAACACCCGTCGCCCGAAACTGAGCCGAGACGACCTTCACGCCTTGTTCATCGAGACCGGTAGAACCATCTTGCGCGAAGAAGGACTGGGCGGTGGTGGCGAGGCCTTGACCTTCAAACGGGTCAGTGACCGGGTCGAGGCCGATACCGGCATCCGGGTCACCAATGCCTCACTCATCGGCCGGGTCTGGGAAAACCAATCCGAATACCAGACCGACGTGTTGGCGAGTATCGCGGCAGACGACAGCTCGTCCGAGATCGCTCAGACGGTTGATGGACTCGAGTCGGTCCTTTTGGCTATGGATCCGTATTCTGAGGAATCGCGAACGTGGACCATGCGTGAGATCGCACGGCTGTCGGCCGCGGCCAACACACGAGCCCTCGCCGGGTCGACGGACTGGTTACTTTGGGTCGGGATCTGGGCCATGACGGCAGTCGGGTCGTCCCCTGAACGGAAGCGCCGGATCGAGCTGGCACTCGAGCAGGCGTACCGGGCTGTGACCGAACGCATGGAACAGATCTACCAAGGCGGCCTGGACTTCGTCGGCTACCGGGTCCGCCCTCGTCTCACCGTCCGCCAATTCACCATCGCGGTGGCGGCACTGGCCGAAGGCTGCGTCCTCCGGGACCGAGTCGACTCCGCGCAGATGAGGGGCATCGTACGGCCCACCGGTCCCAAGGGTGAGGAACAGGAGTGGACGCTCTTCGGCCTGGCCCTCGATGCATTGTCCCAACAATTCTTCGAACTCGACCCGGATTGGGTACCGGCGCCCATTGGTGGGTCCGCCGTTTCGGACGTACTGACCGCCAACTGACGTCTCGGGAGGCGGCCGCCGCTGAGCATTAGGATCACCGGGCAAGAGGTGGTCCCAGGTTCCCACCGCGGGTGGCCCACAGGGAGGGTGGAGTTGGAATCCCAGTCGCTGGCTGACCAGCTGCGCTCGAAACGGGCGGAGATGATGGTCTCGGAGCTGGCGGGTGTTGCCCTACGGCTCTTCGAAGAGCGCGGGTTCGGTGATGTCTCTGTCGAGCAGATCGCCTCAGAGGCGCACATCTCGGCGCGAACCTTCTACCGATACTTCCCGACCAAAGAGGAAGTGTTCCAGGTGCAGATCGACAGGAGGAGCGAAGCGCTCCGGTCCGCGCTCTCGGCGCGTCCCATCGATGAGCCGCCGCTACGATCCATTCGCCTCGGACTGGAGAGCGCGCTGGAAGAAGAGGACGCGGCGCTGGTGCGTCGGTGGGTCACGGTGATCGCAGCCACACCGAGCGTGCTGAAGGCGGTTGTCGGGGGGATCCAACTAAAGACCCACCGGGTGATGGCCGAGTTCCTGGCCGTCCGCCTGGGCCTGCCGGATGACGGTCTCGTGCCCATCATGCTCGCAGCAGCAGCCGGTGGCATCATCCAGGCCGCCCAGACCCACTGGTACGTCCACGGCGGGGATCTGGCCGACACAATTTCCCGAGGCCTCGACGTCCTCGAACGCGGCGTCGGTACGGATCTCGACACATGGGCGGCGGACAGAGGGACCATCGACTGACGCTCCCCGGGGGCGACCGCCCGGGTGCCCTCCACCGCGGCGCCCAGGACCTATCGGTCGAACGGCACCAGACCCCGGGGTAGGACGAGGGGCAGATCGTTGTAGGTCACGATGCCCGGCGCCGCGGCCACGACGGCCGGAATGGCGTTGATCGGCGGAGCCGCCGTCATGATGTGCCCGAGCACCATGAAGTCGGCCATCGTCTCGGCCTGGAAGTCGGGAGGCGGGAGGAAGCCGATCTTGGCTGTCACCGTGGGCCGCCCATCGATCTGGATGACCCATCCGTCCTGATCGATCTGCCAGTCGGGGTCCAGCGTCTGGCCCTTTCGCCACCGCACATTCAGCTCCACAACGACCTTGTCACCGAGCGTTCCCTTCCAGCTGGCGGCGACGCCGGCGACGCATCCGGCCCCGATGGTCCACGACCCCAGGTCGAGGTCGGCGGTGGTCTGTGCGTACTCGGCTTCGCAACGGACGTCGTCGAGCTCGACTCCCAGCGCGTCGGCGACCATCCCAACGGCCTCGCCGAAGACCGCCGTTCCCTCTGCCGTCATCTCCTGGAGCCCGGGGGCGTCAATCGGTTTGCCGAAGCCCACCGGTATCTCGGTCGCCGGCGAGTCGTAGAACGTCGTGTCCGCGGCTTCGTTGACGGTGATCTTGTCGACCCGGTCACAGATCGTTGCCGACACGATGGCCAACAACTCGGCGAAGCCCGGGCTGATGCCGGTGCCGAACATCGTCGAGTCGCCTCGGCGACAGGCCTCGACGATCCGGTCCCGGCCGGCACCCTGGTTGCGCCCGGTGATGAATGCGGCCGTCGCCACCACATTCGCTCCGGACTCCAGGATCCGCACCAGCTCGCCGACGTCGAGCCACATCGGGTTGTAGACCACGCAGTCCGGCTTGAGGTCCAGCAACCCGTCGATGTCGTTGGTGGCGGCGATACCGAGCGGCTCGATTCCGCACAACTCCCCCACGTCGCGGCCGACCTTGTCCGGTGACCATGCGTAGCATCCGACCAGCTCGAGCGTGGGATTGGCGACGATCGCCTGCACGGAGCTCTTGCCGACATTTCCCGTCGTCCATTGGATGACCCGGTAGCGCCGTGTGTTGTGCACTCGCTCAGCCTAGAGACCCGGCAGCCCCGACTGTCAAGCGGCCTTGCGGTGTGGCGTTTGGCAGTGGGGGGCACCGTCGCCCTGGTCGGAACGGCGGCCGGACCGCCGATACCCGCTCCGGGCCGTGCCGGAGGCCCGATTGCTAAGGTCACCGCGGTGACCACCGAATCCATCCGAAGCCCGTTCTATGAGCCCGCGGCGGCCATGGGGGGAACCTTCATGGAGGAGGGAGGGTGGTTCTGGGGAGAGGGCTTCGGCGATGAGGCGGCCGAGTACCGGGCCGTGCGCGAGGATCTGGGCGTCTGGGATGTCTCGCCTCTCAACAAGTGGGAGTTCCGCGGTCCCGATGCCTTGGCCGGCGCTCAACGGGTCCACTCCAACAACATCCTCGGTCTGGCCGTCGGCCAGGTCCGCTACGGTGCCTTGTGCGACGCCGACGGCCTCATGATTGACGACGGCACCGTCTACCGTCTCGAGGACCGGGTCTGGGTCATGACCAATGGGTCCGATCACCAGGAGCATTTTGCCGAGGCCACCTCGGGAATGGACGTGGAGATCGAGGCCATCACCCGTTCCATGCCCCACCTCGGTCTGCAGGGACCCCGGGCTCGGGATGCCCTGGCCCCGCGGTGCGAGGCCGACATCGCAACCCTCGGCTACTTCCGGTTCCTCCCCGAGCCCACGACGGTCGGAGGGGTGCCCTGCATCGTTTCGCGGACCGGTTTCGGGGGGGAGCTCGGCTACGAGCTGTTCTGCCGTCCCGAGCATGCCGCCGACCTCTGGGCCGTCGTGACAACGCAACTCGAGGCTCGGCCCTACGGCGTGGGCATCGTCGAGACGCTTCGGGTCGAAGCCGGACTCGTCGTGCTCGAGTACGACTACAACCCCCACGAGATCACGCCCTACGACCTCTCGTTCGACGCCATGGTTGCGCTCGGCAAGGTCGACTTCATCGGCCGTGACGCTCTCGCCCCGGTGGCCGCTGCTCCGCCTCGTCGATTCAAGACGCTCCGTCTGGAGACCGACGAGCTTCCTGAGTACGGGGTCCGGGTCACCCGTGACGGCGAACCGGTGGGCACCCTGACCAGTCCGGCTCCGAGTCCGCGCTTCGGTCCACTGGCCCTGGCCATCCTCGATACGCCTCTGGCTGTCGACGGCCATCGCGTCGATGTGGAGTGCGGGGACAGCACCATTCCGGCCACCGTCGCCCCGCTGGCCGTCTATGACCCTGAGAAACGGCGGCCGAGGGCCTGAACCACCTCTTCCGGGCCCGGCCGATCGGCCAGCTCGGTTTGCGCGCCGAACACCGGGGCAAGCAGGATTGACGCCGGCCGAGGGGCCCAGTGAAGACCCTCTGTTGGAGAAGGCTGTGAAAATCGCGATCGTCGGAACCGGGGCCATGGGTTCCGTCTATGCCGGACTGCTCGGCAAAGCCGGACACGAGCTGTGGGCGATCGACATCTGGCCGGACCACATCGACGTGATCGCCAGGTCGGGCCTCACCGTGTCCGGGGCCAGCGGCAGCTTCGTCGTCGATAATCTGCGCACCGGCCGTAGCCCCGGGGACGCCGGCCCCTGCGACGTATGGGTTATTTCGACCAAGGCGCCGGACGTCGAGGTGGCGGCGGCGGCCATCGCCCCACTGCTGCGGCCCGACGACGTCGTGATCGCCATACAGAATGGGCTGGGGTCGGGCGAACGGGTTGCCCGTCACGTGCCCCGACAGCACGTCATGATCGGGATCGCCGAGGGCTTCGGATCGGCGATCCCCCAACCGGGGTACGTGCACCACGAAGGCATGCGCCTGATCCGGATCGGCGAGCTGGAAGGCGGTCTGACCGAGCGGGCCCTCCGCATCGAACAGCTGTGGCGGGAGGCCGGCTTCAATGTGAAGGCCTTCGCCGATGTGAACGTGATGGTCTGGGAGAAGTTCCTCTGCAATGTCACGCTGAGCGCCCCGTGCGCGGCCTTCGACGTGACCGTGGGTGATCTCATGGCCAACCCCGAGGCGTGGGCGGTGGCCCTCGGCTGCACGATGGAGGCCTACCGGGTGGGTGCGGCCATTGGCATCCGATTCTCCTTCGCCGATCCACTGGCCTATGTCACCGAGTTCGCAGCGACGATCCCCAATACCAGCCCCTCGATGCGCCTTGACCATCTCGCCCGTCGCCGCTCGGAGATCGACATCATCAACGGCCAGGTCGTCGAGCTGAGCCGCCAATTGGGGCTGCAGGCGCCATACAACGAAGCCCTGTGCGCGATTGTGCGTCAGCGGGAGTCTCAGTTCTGACGACCGGGTGAAATCGGGATTTCCGGGTTCCGGCCGGTGCCGCCCCCGGCGGGCACGGGGAGCCACGGCTCAAGGCCACCGCTCAACGGGCCGATACCGGGGATGTGAACACCGACAACAGCGTTACGACGCCGGTTCGCTTCCCGGGAGGTCGCCAGCCTGGGGCACTGCGGATGAGCGACAACGAGGCCATCAGCGAATACCAGCGTCTGACGGTCGATCTCTCCGACTTGGAGGACTTTCCGTGGGCCTACGACGAGAGCGGAGTGCTCTACCGCTGCACTGTGTGCGGGCTTCCGTTCCTCACTGACGAGTGGGCCTCCATGCCGCGGGCACTCGACTCGCACACGTTCGAATGGTTCGGATGCCCAGGCACGGTCGAGCGCGCCGAGCACGACCGCTACTTCCACCTTCACCGGAAGCGCCGCGACCAGTCAACGGTCGTATAGCGAACGCGGCCGCATTCGCCTCTGAGCAACGTCGACGATCAAGGGCGGTCGTTGCCGCCTCGCCGGCCGGTTGCCGGCGGCCGGTGATGAATGCCGGTTAGCCTCGGGCCTGGGCGCAAGGAGGCCCAACTATGGACGGACCGATGAAGGGCGTTCGCGTCCTCGATCTTTCAATCGCCCTCACGGGACCCTATGCCACCGCCTTGTTTGCCGACCAGGGTGCCGACGTCATCAAGGTGGAGCGGCCCGGTATCGGCGACATCGCCCGCTGGATCGGGGTGGCGGTCAACGGCATGAGCTCGCTCTACCTGGTGTGCAACCGTGGCAAGCGGAACATCGCCGTCGACCTACAGCACCCCGAAGGCGTCGGGATCGTCAAGGCGCTGGCCGCTCGCAGCGACGTGGTGGTCCAGAACTTCCGGCCCGGCGTCATGGACAGACTGGGCCTCGGCTACGACGACGTGAAAGCCGTCAATCCGGACATCGTCTACGCGTCGCTCTCCGGTTTCGGGGCCGAGGGCCCGAACCGCGATCGCGGTGCCTACGACACGGTGATACAGGCCTACGGTGGGTTCGCTGGGTCGCAGGCCGACCCGGCTGACGGTGTCCCTGTCTTCCTTCGCCAGGCCGCCGCCGACAAGGTGACGGCCCTGTTTGCATCGCAAGCGATCACTGCCGCGCTGTTGGCTCGGGCTCAGGGCAACGGGGGCCAGCACGTGCAGGTTTCGATGATGGACGCGGTGGTCTCGTTCCTGTGGGCCGATGCGGCCGCCAACGAGGTGCTGCTGGCGTCGGACAACTCCCAGCCGTCGAGCTTCGTGGCCGCGTCCCAGCCGTTCCGGTTCGTCGACGCGTGGGGCATCGTCACGCCCACGTCGGACCACGACTTCGTCGGGATGTGCCGGGCGCTCGGTGTCGAAGGCTACGACGACCCCCGGGTCGCCACCAGCGTCGGGCGCTTCCAACACAAAGAGCTGATGGCTGAACTGATGGAGGAGTGCTATGCCAAGGCGTTGACGCTGACCAGTGCCGAGGCCACCGAGCGTTTCGAGGCCCACCACATTCCCTATGCCATGATCCTGTCACCCGAGCAGCTGACGCGGGACCCGCACGCTCTCGCCGTCGGGCTGTTCGAGTATCAGGACCACCACGTGGTCGGCCGGGTCCGTCTGCCCCGCCATCCCGCCCGGTTCGGAACCACACCTGCATCCCTGTCCGGCGGCTCTCCGACCCTCGGTGAGCACACCGACGAGATCCTCTCCTGGCTCGGACTGGCCGACACCATCCCGGACCTGCGTTCAGCGGGGGCGGTGGCGTGAGATAGACACCCGGTGCTCTCGTCCCCCGTTCAGGAAGGCCCCCGACCGTCCCGAACATCCCGCTCGATCAATCCCATGACCCAGGCGACTCCCTCGATGGCCTGCTCGAGGTCGATCCGCCAGTCCGCCACGAGGCGCTCATAGGTATTGACGCTCCAAAGCACGTCGAAGATGGCCGCCACCACCACCTGGTGGTGCGCCGGCCAGTTCGTCGTCCCAGCCCTCACTGCGCTGAGCAGCGCCTCCTTCTGACGCTGATTGGCGTCGAGGAGTGTCGGGTCGAGCGGGGGACGGGGGTCGATGGGAAACGACGAGACGTGTTGGAAGATCTGCGATGCGACCTTGGCGATGTCACCGAGCTGCATACCTTCGAGATCGATGCCGGCCTCCTCCTCCAGGCGGTGCATGACCGCGTCGCGCAGCCCCCGTTCGTTCCCGAAATGCCGATACACCGTCCGTTCGTTGACACCGGCGCGCTCGGCCACGGCCCGGACCGTCAGCCGTTTCCAGTTCCGCACCGAGGCGCCGTGCAGTAGTTCCGAACCCGAGACGAGGATCCGCTCCCTCGTCCCGGCGGCCTGCTCGCGGCGCAGGGTCCGATCGTAGGCCCGACGCCCCTCGGGTTTCTCGGACCCGGACTCCGTGGAGGGGCTCATGGCCCCCCATTTTGCTATGCCGATCTTGCTGCCCATGCTCCGTCGGCCGGGCCGACCGCACGGTCGAAGACCCGGTCGGTCCGATCACGCCGAACACTTTTCGTCATGCCGTGACCACCGGAAGGGTCTCCCAGCCGCGGACCGTCGAGGTGGGGGCGATCCGGGCCCGGTCCCAATCGACCTCCCACGAGGGGAACCGATCGAGGACCTCGTCGAGGGCCAGTCGGCCCTCGAGACGGGCCAGCGCGGCGCCGAGACAGAAGTGGATGCCGTATCCGAAGGTCAAGGGCTGCCCCATCTCCCGGTGGATGTCGAAACGGTCACCGTCGCCAAATCGACGGTCATCGCGATTGGCCGACCCCGGAAGCAGCAGCATGATGCTCCCCTCGGGCACCGTCCGACCATGCACGTCGACGTCCTGGGCGACGTATCTGGCCATGTGATGCGCCGGCGGCTCGAAGCGGAGGAGCTCCTCGATGGCATTGGGGATGAGTGAGCGGTCGTCGACCAGCTCCTGCCTCTGATCCGGGTGATCGGCAAGGACCTTCCCGGTCCAGCCGATCAGGCGTGTCGTGGTCTCATTTCCCGCACCGGCGATGACGGTCAGGTAGGTCTGGAGCTCCTCTCTGGTCAGTCGTCGGATCGTCCCTGTCTCATCCTCGAACTCGGCATGCAGGAGCTCGGTCATGATGTCGTCCGAGGGGTGTTCGGCGCGCCAGTCGATGTATTCGGCGAACATCTCGCCTTCGACGAAGTCAGCTGACACCTTCATCGGCTGGCCGGCCTCCGTACGAAGGCTCCGGTCGACGCTGTCGCGCACCGCCTCCTGGTCCTGCTCGGGAACACCGAGCAACATGCCGATCACCCGCATCGGCATCTGTGCCCCGAGGTCGGCGATGAAGTCGAACCCGCCGGCACCGATCAGGGGATCGAGACTGCGGGCGCAGAATTCACGGATCTTCGGCTCCAGCTCGGCCACCCGCCGGGGTGAGAACACCCGTGACAGCATTCTGCGGTGCATGGTGTGCACCGGCGGATCCTCGAAGATCAATACCCCGGATGGCATCTCGATTCCGGCCCGTATCAACTCGATGATGCCGCCCCGGCCCGAGATGAAGGTCTTCGGATCGAGCAGGCCACGTTCGACGTCGGCGAATCGGCTCACCGCGTAGAAGTCGTGGGTCTCGTTGTAGTAGAGGGGGGCCTCCTCCCGCAGACGGCGGTAGACCGGGTACGGGTCGGCCTCGATGCCCACGTCGTAGGGGTCGTAGTACACGTCGCTCGTCTGCACCGTCATGCCTCACCCTCCCGGAACTTTCATGTCGTAGTATGACATTAGGGTCACGGGTGCTCCGGTGCAACCCCGACTCGGCACCGGGCCGGACCCGGGCCGGGCAGCGGTCACGAGGGTTCGATCACCACCCGGATGGCGCCGCTGGTCTTGTCACCGGCCACCTCGAAGGCGTGTCGGGCGTCGTCGATGGAAAACCGGTGGGTGATGATGGTCTGGGCGATTTCGGGATCCTCGGCCAGCATCGCGGCTGCGTCCTCCATCTCCCGGCCTCCCTCGTGCGCGCAATACCCCAGCGACGGGATGACACGGGCTTCCCGATGGAAGAGTGGCATCCAGTCCAGCTCCACCGTTCCCAAATGGACGCCCAGGACGACGACCGTGCCCCCCGGGGCGACGAGCTCGATGGCCCGGGTCAGGCTGGCTCCGGTACCGGCAGCCTCGACCACGATGTCGAAGAGGCCATCGGCACCGGATCGGGCGCCCAACCGATCGCCCGCCTCCCACTGGTGGGGGTGTCGGGCCTCGAGGGCAACCTCCTCACCGCCGAGACGGCGGGCCCCGGCGACGGCCAGCAGGCCGAGGGCCCCGCCGCCGACAACCGCCACCCTCTTGCCGGGTCCGGTCTGGGCGAGGCGCAACGCGTGCCAGGAGACCGAGGCCGGCTCGACGATCGATGCATCGCGGACATCGAGACCCATCGGCAGCGGGACGAGGCGGGCGCTCGGCGCCCGGAACCGTTCCGCCATCCCTCCGTCAGCCGTGATGCCGAGAGCCCGCTGCCCGTGAGTCGGGCACAGGTTGTACGCACCACGCAGGCATTCTCCGCATTCCATGCACCCGTAGATGGCCTCGATGACGACGGCCGTGCCGTCCTGGCGGACGCCGGCGAGCTCGTGCCCGAGGATGGACCGGCTGCCGAACCGGATGTAGCTCAGGTCAGAACCGCAGATGCTCGTGGCCCTGATGTCGAGGAGCTCACCCATACCGGGGGGCTCATCGAGGTCGACCACCGCAACTCCAGCCTCCTGGCTCCGTATCGCCTTCACTGTCGTCCCCTTGCCGCGCTCAGCAGATCCCCACCGACCCGTGGACCCGAACGCTAATGGAGATCCACCGCCATGTGACCCACGGCAACGCTCGGGTCGCGGTGGTCGAGACCGTCGGAGTACTGATCAGACGGTTTGTCTCACTTGTGACAGCCGGCCGGAGGCAGCCGGTCCACACTGGAGGGAGTCACCCAGAGCAGGCCCACAGGGTCGAGTTCGCTCCCTACACCGTCGAAATCGGAGGAACCCCGATGATGTTCCGTGACCAGCAACAGCCGTTTACCCCGCTTCGGAGTATGAAGCTCTTCTCCGGCTGCACCACGTCCGAGCTCAACCACATCTCGTCCCTCACCGTCCTGGTGGACGTCCGCCAGGGCAGCGTCCTGGCCGAAGAGGGCAGGCCCGGACGCGAGTTCTTCATCATCGCTGACGGAACGGCCACCGTATCCAGGGGCGGGGTGCGGCTGGCCGACCTCGAGGCGGGCTCGTTCTTCGGCGAGATGGCGCTGCTCGACGGCGGGTGCCGAACGGCGACCGTGGTCGCCGATACCGACCTGTCCCTCTTTGTCTTTTCACCGGCCGAATTCCGATCGCTCGAGGAGGTCGCCCCGGTGGTCGCTCTCAGGATGTTGACCGCCATGGGAAAGCGATTCCGCCTGACCTATGACCGGCTGGATTCTGAGCCATACTCTGCGCCGTGGTCGACCGAGTTCGCCGGCGAGGCGTCGCCCCCCGAAGCGCAGGTGTCGGCCCGATGATCGACCTCGATGCCCGGTTCGGCCAGGACCCCCTCCCCGATTGGGTGCCTCGGTGCGAACCAGATTACGGCCGGAGAGGACCCCGGACCTTCCTCAGCAGCGTGGGCGTAGCGGGCGGACTCGACACCCGTGGCCCGGCCCCGACACCGCGGCCGGCCAGCGCGGCGATGAACCCGGTGCTGTCGGAGCGACCTGCTCACCACCCCGGTCCCCCCAACCCGCGGATGTGGCCGTGACGGCACCGCGCCGGCCCCAACTGACCCAAGAGGAGCTCCGCGGTCTGTTCGTCGACGCCGGTCGGCAGATCCTCCGGGAGGAGGGACTGAGTTGCGGAGCCGAGGCACTCACCTTCAAACGGGTCCGTGAGCGGGTCGAAGCGGACACCGGGATACTCATCGGCAACGGATCGATCATCGGACGGGTGTGGGAGAGCCTGTTCGACTACCAGACAGCCGTGATGGCCACCATTGCCGCCGACGACAGCACCGCGGAGATCGAACAGACCCTCGACGGGCTGGTTCCCGTCCTTCTGGGCGCGTCGCCATCGTCGCTGGAGTCCCGATGGTCCACCGTCCGCGAGGTGTGCCGGGCAGGAGCGGCGACCAACATGGAGGCGCTCAGCCGGTCGACGGATTGGTCGTTGTGGATCGGGGTGTGGGCGGTGATCTCGGTCGGGTCGGCGCCCCTCCGCCGTCGCCGGATCGAGGCGGCCCTCGAGCAGTCCTATCTGGTGGTGACCGAGCGGATGGAAAAGATCTATCAGGCCACTTTGAGCATCGTCGGGTTCCGGGTACGCTCCGGCCTCACCATTCGCCAGTTCACGATCGCCGTTGCCGCGCTGACCGAGGGATGCGTGCTGCGCAACCGTGTCGACACCGAGCAGATGAACGGCATCATGCGCCCGACGGGTCCGGGGGGAGAACAGCAGACGTGGACCTTGTTCGGCATCGCCCTCGAGGCCCTCGTCGAGAAGTTCTTCGAGCCTGATCCTGCCTGGGAGCCCTCTGCGACCCCGCCCCCGGTGAAGCAGGACACTCCCGACGCCTGACCGACCTACTCGCTCCCGCTAGGGGACGACCGAGGCGCGGGCGAAGACCAGGGTGGTGACCCTCTCCACCGATGAATCGATGAGCTCGACCTGCACGGGTGCTTCCGGTCCCGTGCCCAGCAGTCGGCACCTGGTACGGAGGGGTCCGACGTGGGCCTGGGCCAGGTACCGGAGGTCCAGGTCGGTCACCACGAGGGGCGCATCGGACCGGGAGGAGACGAAGTCCTCGGTCGCCGCCTCGGCCAGGAGGGCGACCATCGCCCCCTGCAGGGTTCCGGCGGGGTTGCGAACCTTCGGGGTCACCTCCATCCTGACCTCACCTCTCGAGGGATCGACGACTTCGATGCCGGCCTCCTCACGCAACGGCCGGGCCAGTGACGCACCCGCGCTGAACAGGGCGGCCGCATCCGCAGGGGACACGTCCGGCTTGGGCGGATCCGATGCCCGGCGGGGGACCTTGACGAAGCCGATGGCTCCGACCGCCACCGGCTCGCCTCGGTCACTGGTGAGCTCGACGGTCGAGGTGGCCGATCGTCGGCCACGCCGTAGGACCGTCCCGGTGGCGTCGATGCGTCCGGGTGTCGGCCGAGGCCGCATCCGGACCGTCATGTCCGAAGTGAGAGCCCAGTGGTCCATGTCGTCGTCGATGACGATGCCGGCGACGGCGTCGACGAGGAACGACAGGACACTGATCCGGGCCACGCCGTGGCGCATCACCTCGGGACGCGGGTGAAGTGTCAGCACGAACTCGCCGTCGGTATACGTGGCCGTTACCCCGAGGCGACCGGCAATGTGGATCCCATCGGGGAAGATGTCGGTCAATTGGCCCTCCGGGGCTCAACCATAGGTGGCGGAACTCCGACACCCAGTCATCGCCTTCGCTTCCCCGGGGGGTCGAATCCACCGCCCCGGTCGGACACACTGGTGGGATGGCACCTGACTTCTGCTCGCCGGAGCGAGCCACGGCCCGGATCCGGAAAAGGGACACCATCGGCTTCGGGCTCGGCCCGGCCAACCCGGATGCATTCCTGACGGCACTGGGAACCCGGGACGACTGGGAGGACCTGACCTTTGGGGGGGCGCTGCTCCTCGGCTACTACACGGTGTTCAACCAGCCCGGGGTCTCTTACCGAAGCGGGTTCTTCGGCCCGGCCGAGCGCATCCTGCTGGCCCAGGGGGCGAACGTCGAGCTCGTACCGGGCGCATTTCGCCAGTTCGCCCCCATCCTCCGACGCTTCGCCCCGCGGGTCATGACCGTCCAGGGGGCGCCCCCCGACGCCGACGGCACCATCAACCTCTCGCTTCACCTGGGCGCCACCCACGACGAACTGATGATGGCCGGCCAGGATCCCGACCGGCTGCTGGTCGTCGAAGTCAATCCCAAACTGCCTCGCACATCGTCTCTGCCTCCTCGCTTCACCAACACTCTCCCCATCGAAGTGGCCGACGTGGTCATCGAGGCGGAGGGTGACCCGTATGTCCTGGGCCAGACCGAGTCTGACGATATCGATAGGGCCATCGCCGACGAGGCCCGCGCCTTCATCGCCGACGGGGCCACCCTCCAGATCGGCATCGGGGCCGTCCCCAACATGGTGGCGAAGCAGCTGGCCGCCGGACCGGGATCCAATTACGGCATCCACAGTGAAATGTTCACCGACGGTCTCATGGAGCTGCACCAGGCCGGCAAGGTGAGCAACGACGCCAAGGGGCTGTTCTCCGGAGTTTCGGTGACCACGTTCGCCCTCGGCTCATCCCAGCTCTATAGCTGGCTCGACGGCAACGACCAGGTCGCCTTCGTTCCCGTCGAGGTGGTCAACGATCCCTCGGTCATCGCCGCCAACCACACCTTTGTCTCCGTCAACGGAGCCCTGAGCGTCGACCTGTACGGACAGGTGGTGGCCGACAGCATCGACGGCAAGCAGGTGTCGGGGGTCGGAGGGCACGAGGACTTCGTGGCCGGGGCCGAGCTCCGGACCGACGACCACTCGCTCATCTGCCTCCGGTCGACCGCCGTGGTCGGCGGGACCACCCGGTCACGCATCGTTCCCTTCCTGCCCGAGGGATCGGTGGTCTCCACCCCGCGCCACCACACCGGGGTCATCATCACCGAATACGGTGCCGCCGACCTGTCGGGCCGGACCGTGCGCGAAAGGGCCGCCGCCCTGGTAAAGATCGCCCATCCCGATTTCCGGGACGAATTGCGCAGCGTGGCCGAAGGCCTCGGGCGCCACTGAAGGTCCGAGGCGCGGGCTCACGGCATGAAGTAGCCCGCGATGCGATGGAGCCGGGGTCGGCGCTGGACGGCATTGGCGGCCTGCAGGCCCGAGAGCACGGCCGCCTCGATACAGCCGGCATTGATTCCGGAGTCGGTCCAGTCCCCGGCCAGGAACAGGTTGTCGTAGCCGCTCTCGTCAGCACGGAGCCGGAACCGGTCGGTCCCGGGTCGCGATTGCACGTAGCGGTCCGAGGGATCGATGTTGGCCGTCCAGTACTGCGACTCGAACCGCTCCGATCCGTCCCCGTCCCCGGCGCCGCACAGCAGGTCCCATCGGAAGCCGCCCCCGTCGACAGCCCCGGGCAGCAGGTGGATGAGGTCCTCCTCCAGGAATTGGACGGCGTTGGCCCGCACCCGGTCCCGCTGTCGGGCCGCAGCGGCCGGACCGCTCGGGAGTGGAGCATCGAGGGCACCGCAGAAGTAGGCGATGGCCCCCGGTCGGGACTGGGCGGGCCATTCCTCGGCCTCGATGAGATGGGGCATCGAGGCCCACGTGCTGAACGGCTCCTTGAAGGAGCTCAGGGTCGAGCCCGGATGCGCCCAGCCGAGCTCAGCCTCGGGCGCACGGAGCCAGAGCTGGAACGACTGGGTGGCGACCGTACTGAGTCCCTCCAGCATGTCGTGCCACTCCCGGTGCTCAGCCGCCAGCTCGGCGCAGGTGTAGCGGGCCATCCCCGGGGGGATGGCGAAGACGACGAGATCGAAGTCCGAGTCCTCGCGCAGGACCCTGCGCTCGACATCCGGCCACTCGCACCAGTGCGATTCGAGCGGGTGGCGCTCGATCCCGTCGGCGTCGGCGAGTTGGTCGACCCGCGGTGTGGACGGGAAGCAGGGCAATCCCCGGGAGACGACAAGAGGATCGTAGGTGGTCCGGGAGGCGGCGAGGTGGGCCTGTCGGCCCACGGTGATGGCGGTGATCCGCCGGCCGTCCTGGGACGGGTGGAGCGCGTCCACACGATGGAAGAACTCGAAGCTGACCCCCCGCTTGTGCAGCGCCTCGTACAGCGGGGCGAAGACGATGTCTCCCATGCCGGCGGCCATCTTCCAGAAGATCGCCCCCTTGTAGTCGAACAGGGTCTTGCCCCCGAAGAGCACCGCGGTTCCCGCACCCAGTGAAGGATGGCTCTGGTTCGCCGCCGACAAAACCGAAGACCATGTCGTACAGGGAGCGGACGACGGAGTAGTCCCCCAGCTCCGGCGGCCCCCCGTGCCGACGGAGCCAGTCCAGGTACTCCTCGTCGTTGACGGCCCCGAGACCGCGGGGGTTGGTCAACAGTCCGTCACCGACGATCCCCCGGATGGCGGCGATGGCCAGGGCCACGCCGTACCGGGTCCGACGCAAAGTGTCGTCCTGAGCACCGGCGCCACCGTCGGGAACGCCACCTCCCGTGCCTGCCGCTCGGACCGCCTCGGCGCCGACGGCCGCCATCCCCACCGGCACGCCGGCGGCGAAGGCCCGGGCCCACGAGCGGTCGGCGGCTCCTCCGTCGTCGGGGAACGAGCCGAAATAGTGACCGATGAGGCCCCACGCCTGGGTCACCAGGTCGACCAGCGTCAGCTCGCGGCCATCGGCTCCCGGGTCTCCCGGTCGGCGGTCGTTGCCGGGCAGCTCCGCCACCCAGGGCAGCCACGTGTCGCCGGAACGCTCGCACAGTCCGATCCGGCTCGAGGGGAACATCGCCTCGGCCATCGTCTTGACCGGCGCGTCGGGGCGGGTCGCCGGGCGATCGAGCTCGTCGTAACACTCCCGCAGGAGGCGGAAGGCGTTCTCATACCATCCCAACCACACATGCAGGCCGTGTTCCTCGATGCGCCCGTTCCGACCGCGGCTGCTGGCCCCCTTTCCGCCGAGCCGCCACCCCCGCTGGTAGACCGTGATCCGTTCGAAGCGCTCCTGCCAGCCCGGCTCGCTCAGTCTCCAGGCAGCCGTCAGCCCGGCCATGCCCCCGCCGAGGATGGACCACGCGCTCGGCGGCCCGGTCTCACGCAACGGTGCCGAGGACCGCCTCGGCCAGGGCCACCTCCGGGTAGGAGGCGTCGCGCCCGAGGTGGCCCAGCGCACGATCGACCTCGTGCCACGTGCCGAGGGTCGAGATCGGCGAGGTCCAGCGCCGCCCGCAGCTCGAACAAGGCGGCCTGCTGGCTCCTGGCCAGCACGAGGCTGACCCGGAGCCTCTCCTCCTTCCCGGCCGGGTGGAGTTCGAGATGGGCGAGGTGGCGCTGGGTCTCGGACTGCCAGAACCGCATGCCGGTTTCGGCGGCCAGATGCAACGAATCCTCGAGACAGGCGCGTGCCGTGCGCTTGTCCCCGGCCCCGGCGTAGAGAACGCCGGCCACCATCAGGTAGTAGGGGAGAAAGAACCGGGTGTCGAACCGCTTCCAGATCTCGGTCATCTCGAAGAGGACGGACGCGTGGAAGGCGAGGTCCCTGACGTCGGCGCTGGCGGCCAGAGCCCGGATGCCGGCCAAGACGGTCTGCTGGGTCGTCGCCACCATGGTGAATCCGTCGAACCCGTGCTGGGCGGCGATGTCGGTCAGGAGACTGATCCGCGCTTCGGCCTCGTCGAACTGCTCCCGTTCGATCCGCATCCACGCTTCCACCGACAACGCGTAGGCCGCGCTGTAGGGCCCCTGGGGGAAGGTCATGGACTGAGCCCGGTCCCGGGCGGCCACAAACGACCGGTCGGCTCCGGCCGAGTCCCCCATCACGAAGCGAACCAGGGCGACGCAGGTGAGGATGACCGTCACCGGCTCGTTCGGGTTGAACCACTCGGCGAGGAACTGCTGCCTCGTCGGCGGGAACACGGTTGGCGTTGAACAGCTCGAGCAGGTCCCGGGCGGCCCGGAAGTCACCTTCCCAGCAGTCGAGGATCCCGAAGGCGGCGATATTGAAGATCAGGTACCACTGGCGCCGGTCGAGACTCCGGTAGGTGAACTCGCTGATCTCGCGGCACTGGGCCAGCTCACCCCGGATCAGGTGGTAGGTCCACAGGACGATGATCGTGTTGAACATCTCGTCGCCGGACGGATCGGCCGCCGTCAACTCCATGCACCGCTGGTAGTCGGCCGCGGCCGCCGGGCTGGCGTGACCTTCCTCGGAGACCGCCAGGTAGCCCCGCTGGAGTCGCAGTCTGACCTCGTGAAGGTCCCGCTCGAGGTCGTGGTCGATATCCGAGGTGAGGAGCTCGATCGCCCTGTCCAGATACCCTCGCGCTTCGGCGAAGGCACCTCGCATCCGGGCCGCCGATGCCGCTCGCTCGTGAGCGTCGGAGGCCTCGCCCGGTCGTCGGGCCCGTTCGTAGTGGGTGGCGACCACACCCCAGTCGACGACATCGTCACCGACGGCCGCCGAGGTGAGTGCGTCGGCCAGCTTGCCGTGCACCAGTTGACGACGTGACGGCGGTTGCAGCTCGTAGGCCACTTCCCGCAACAACTCGTGGCGGAAGCGGTACTGCCCCTGGCCGGTGTCCCGGTGCTCGAGCACCCCCTGCACGCACAGTGTGCCGAGCGCCAGGTCCAGTTCCGCCGTCGGCAGGTCGAGCACCTGCTGCAACAGGCGGCCGTCGACGTCCCGCCCGATGGCCGCCGACGCGGTGGCCACCGGGATGACGTCGTTCGGCGAATCGAGACGCGCCGCCAACAGGTCGTAGAGAAGGTCGGGCACGGCGCCCGAGGACCGGCCACCCATCTCGTCCCCGACCACCGTGACCCCCTGTCGCACATTGGCCACGAGCTCCTCGATGTAGAGCGGAATACCGTCACTCCGGGAGACCACCTCGTGGCGGATCGAGGGATCGATGAGGGAATCCGCGCAGAGGGCGTCGACCAGCTGACCGCTGTGCTCCTCGGAAAGTGGCTGCAGCTCGATCACCTCGACCCCGGCGGGGGCCGCGAATCCCGGGCGGGCGGTCATGATGACGGCACACCCGCTCTGCCCCTGCAATCGCATCACCAGGTCAAGCGTCGAACCGTCGAACCAGTGCACGTCTTCGGCGATGAGTACGGAGGGCTCCTGACCGAGGCAACTCCCCACGTAGTCGCATGCGGCATTCAGGATGTCCTCGTTGAGCCGGCGGGCATCGGAGGGTTCGGCGACGTAACCGGCCGAAGGCTCGAGGCCGAGGACGGGGGCCAGCAGCGGCACCATGGTCTCGGTGGGCAGGCCTCGGCGGGCAAGATCGGTGTGGAGAAGCCGCAGGCGCTCGGCCCCTCCGGTGTCGCGCTGGACCCCGACCGTCCTCTCCAGCAGCCGCCGAACCGGATGGAGTCCAGAATCCTCGTAGAAGGCGGACCCGACCAGCTCGACGATCACCGCCTCGTCGTCGGCGGCCAGCCCGGCGAGCTGGGATGCCAGGCAGGACTTTCCCACGCCGGCTTCGCCCCGCAACAGGAGGGGGACAGCCGCCTCGCGTTCACCGCTGCGGACGGCCCTCCACGCCGAGCGGAGGCGGTCCCACTCCTCCGTCCGGCCCACCAGTTGCGATCGGGCCCGTCGCACCGGATGGTCGATCCGTTCGCCGATCACTCGGTGGACCCGAACCGGGTGGTCGAGACCCTTGACGAATTGCGGTTCACCGGCCTCGGTCTCGAAGACGTCGCCGACCATGCGTTGCACCTCGTCGGAGATCACCACCTCGTTCGGTGCGGCAAAGTTCTGCAGGCGGGCGGCGACGTTGACGGCCAGCCCGTAGACGGAATCGTGCGCCACCCGGTACACCTGACCGCGGTGCACGGCGATCCGTACGGCCATTGCCTCGCCGGAATCGCGCATGGTCTGGACGGAAAGTGCCCGGACCCGCTCGATCAGCCCGAGGGCCGCCCGGATCGCCCGCTCGGCGTCATCGCCACGCGCGTGCGGGGCTCCGAACAGGGCCAGGAGACCGTCGCCCTCGACATTGACGACGTCTCCACCGAAGTCGTCGCCGATCGCCGTCCGCGCCTCGGCAATGTAACGCCGCACCATCAGCACATAACGCTCGAGCTCGTTACGTCCGGACAACTCGGTCGAACCGACCAGGTCGCAGAACATCACCATCACCCTTGGCTGCCAGCTGCCCCCCTCCTCGATGAGGAACTGGCCCGACGAGTCATCCGACATCGGCCGGTCAGGGAATCACAAGCCACACAGCAACCGTGACGGCGTTGCCCTGCGCTTGGCCGGCCCCGACGCACGTCACGTTGCCCCAGTAGGTTCCCCCCGGCGTCCCGGACAGCTGGCGGGCGTCGCACACCAAGCGGAATGCGGATTGACCCGCAGGCAGTGTGCTCGGGACGACACGGAGGGCCGCTGCCGGTATCTGCTCCCCCCACTGTCCCGCTCGGGGGATACCGATGGTCAGTTGACCCAGCTCCAAGGATTGGCTCACCGACGACGTCGGAGCCGCGAACTCAACCGAGCCGTAGTGGGTGGCACTCCCGCCACCGATGGCTCCGAGACACTTCAGGGGGAGCAGCAGCACCCGGACCCAGTCTTCGAAAAAGGCGTGGGCATCACCGGCCAACTGGTCGATCTCGGTGTCAAACGCACTCTGCATGGGCGTGCTCCCGCTGCGCAATGGCCCCGGTACGAGGTGCCGGGAACCTACCGCGGGTTCGTTCCGTGGACTTGCTCCGGCACCACGCTGGCCCAGAACTTTAACATGAGGCTCCCGTGTCGGGCGAGGTGGCTCGACATCTTCACCGCGTCGCCGAGATAGGCCGCCGGTCCGTTCTGACCGGCTGACATCTTTCCCAACGAGGACTGGAGATCCTTCCAGCACTCACCGAATGCCTCCTCGATGGCCGCGGCGGTGTGGTCCAGTTGCGAAATGTAGTAGTGGTGCGGAGGACTGCGGCGCCACCCCCGGGTGTACCGACTGTCCGCCGGCCGGCGGCGCCGGATCGGTCGACGGGCCACCGCCCCAATGCGATCCCACCCGGTGGATCTTTGCCGCCGGGATGTGCGCCACCTGCTCGACGAAGTACTCGGCCAACGAGCTGTACCCCATGAGCCAGACGAACCATGCCAGTCCGGCCGCTTCCAGTGGCAGCATCCGCGAGAAGGCCCGGAACTGGATCCGTTTGGTGGTGATCACCTCCACCCCGGTGCCCAGCTTCCGAGTGACCAGGCTCCCTTCGTCGACGGTCACCATCCCGTCGCCCCCGCTGGCGAGTTGGCCGTCGGCCAGGCGGTACTCGAGTGCCGAGCCGCTGCCGTCGGGGAGGGCTTGAAAGCGGAAGTCCAACACCGTCCTGAGGACCAGGAGAGGCGGAGTGTTCCCGCACTCCAACGCGATGACTTCTCGCCACCGGCTGACCGCTCCGGGGGCGGTGGCCGCTGGCGTGGCCATCGGTTTCATCTCACACCAGGGCGGAGTGAACCCCGTCCATTGCGCCGGCTCGAGTACCCCGGCCACGTCGGAGAGGGCTGTCCCGTCGATCCAGAACCGCGTCTCGAAGGCCACCGCGGGACCGCCGGCCTCGGTCGAGGGAACCACCGTCCAGGTCATCGGGGAGATCACCTGGTCTGCCGCCGCCTGGGTGATCAATTCTTGTTGGAGAGCCGCCTGAACCATGGCCGGTCTCGACCGGGCGTTCCTCAGGATGTCGAGGAGGGCCATGGACCGGGACTGGAGCGAGAGGGTTCCGTGATAGGCGGAATCGTCGACCATCGGGGCCAGGGCATCGGCCAGCTTGCCGTCGCTCACCGAGCCCGTCGACAGGTCGGGCGGGGCGGTGGAGTGCACCGGCTGCACCCGGCTGAGCAGAGCGACGGCCAGGAGGCGCCGGCCGACCAGCCCGGGGTCGGGCTCCGCGGCGATCAGGTTGTCGAGCGCGGTACCGGCATCGGGGAGCTCGCTCAGGTCCGGAGGCTGGACGTCATACTCCTGCCCTTCGGCGGCCAGTGCCCGACCCCCCTGTTCGGCCCAGATCTGGACGCCGTCGAACCAGCCGGCCGCCCTGTGGTTGTATTCGGGGACGAGCGACGCGACAGCCGGGAGCAGGCGACGCTCATCGCCGGCAACCGCTCTGTCGACGGCGCCGAATACGGCCATCAGGTCTGCGAGTTCGCTCATTCGCTCCCAATCCAGGTGCCTGGTGGGTACCCTACCTGATGGATAGGCGGGCAGCGTCTGACCTCTGGCGCCACTGGTACTGCCCGGTTACCACCGACGCGCCGAACCTCCCCGGGGAAGTGAACGATGTCCGACGACCACAGGAATGCCCCCGGCGAGAGGCTCCCGTGGAGCTTCGTCCTCGATCCGGCGGCCAACGCCAAGGCGCTCGGCGATGTCCAGCGTCGGGGCCTGGAGGCAGCCCGCGAGCTCGTCGAGCGTGTGGCGTCCACCATCGCTCCCTCCGACGAGGAGTCCGGACCCGGCCCTGCGAACGGATCGACGGACCCGGCGGCCGGACAGGGCCCACCGATCGCCGGCCTCGTGCAGGACTGGTGGGAGGTGGCCGGCCGGGTGCTGGCCGGGCTGGCGGGGGGCACCTCCTCCCCCGGTGGGCCCTTCCCGCCGGACGGCGTCGTCGAGGTGGACGTCCATGCCGCCGACAGGCCGACCGTGTGGCGGGTGCGGAGCGATCCCAGCGGTCGGCTCATCGCCCCCGGCGAGCTTTGGCTCCGCAACCGACAACAGCATCCGGTGGGGCCGCTCTGTCTCGGCGTGGGAGACCTCCGGGCCCCGGACGGAACCCTCATCAGCGCCCGCTGCCTTCGGTTCGACCCTCCCGAGCCGGCCGAGCTGCCCCCCCGCACTGCTCGGGGGGTGGCCGTCACCCTGTCGCCGGAGAGGCCCTTGGAAGCCGGGATCTATCGGGGCGTGATCCAGGCCGAGGGGGCCCCCAACCTGTCGATCACGCTCGAGCTCACCGTACAGAGCGGCGTCGTCGTGACGACGACGACGCTCACGACGGAAGAGGTCGAGCGGGTGCTGGCCCAGGTGGGAAGGGACGTCCGTCGGGCCATGCTCGATGCCATCCCCGATGCCGAACCCCACCAGTGGCTCTACGAGCTCTGCCGCACCTACCCGTCCCGTCCCGGAAAGGCCATCCGGCCGGCCTTGTGCCTCGCCACCTGTCGGGCCTTCGGCGGATCCGATGCCGCCGCGTTCCCGGTCGCCGTCGCCATCGAGATGCTCCACAACGCCTTCCTCGTGCACGACGACATCGCCGACGGGAGCGAACGGCGCCGGGGCCGCCCTACCCTGCCCGCCGCTTATGGCCAGGACCTCTCGCTGAATGCCGGCGATGCCCTGGTCGTGCTGGCCAATCAGGTTCTTCGACGGCACAGCCGCTCGCTGGACCCGGTGCTGGCCGACCTCGTCCTCGAGGAGTTCGACACGATGGCCATGCGCACCCTCGAAGGCCAGGCCACCGAGCTCGGGTGGCGCCGCGACCGCGTCACCGACCTGTCCCCCGAGGACTACCTCGACCTCATCCTGCACAAGACGTGTTGGTACACGACCATCCACCCTCTCCGGGTGGGGGCCCTCCTCGGTTCGGGCGGCCCGGCGCCACTGCGGGCCTTGGTGCACTTCGGGTTCTACATCGGAGCCGCCTTCCAGATACGGGACGACCTGTTGAACCTCACGGGCGACGAGGATCTCTACGGTAAGGAGATCAACGGCGACCTCTACGAGGCCAAGCGGTCGCTGGCCATGATCCACCTGGCCAACGAGGCCCGGGGAACCGACGCCGAGGTCCTCGAGCACTACCAGTCCGTCGAACGTCCAGATCGGACGGCGGCCATGATCGCCGGCATCCGGACGCTCCTCGACAAGTACGGGAGCATCGAGTTCGCCCACGAGTACGCCCGGGGCATCGCCGTGGCCGCCATGGACGCCTACGACGAAGCCTTCGAGGGGTGCCCGGACAGCGAGGACACCCGGTTCGTCCGGGCGTTGGTCCCCTACATGCTGGGGCGGGTCTCGTGACCCGTCCCGGTCGTCGGCGGCGTACGATGCGGACGTGCCGCCGGACGAGACGAGCGAGATCATCGGTCAGATCACCGAAGCCGGCGTGCACCTGGTCAACACCAATCTCGAGCTGGTGCAGCGGATGGCCAGCCGGACCAACGGGGAGACCGATGCCGCAGAGGGCGCCGGGCCGGCCGAGGAGGCCTGGTTGGCCTGGACGGAGAGCGCCGGTGACCTCGTGCAGATCTCCTATCTCACCGCCCAGCTGATCGACAGCCTGTGGGCTCAACGTCCTCCGCCGCCGGAGACCACCTGAGCGGCCTGATGAGCGACCGGGGAGGTCCGTGCGGGCCGCACGACGCCAAGGATGCGGTGGTCAGGTTCTGGTCCACGCTGCACGCCGCCACCTACCGGGTCACCGAAGGGAGGGCCCTCAACCGTGTGCTCGGGATGAGGGTCGTGCAGCTGACCACGGTCGGTCGCCGGACCGGCACCCGTCGGCCGACCATGCTGACGGCGCCGATCGTCGGGCCGGAGCGGATCGTCCTGGTGGCATCGAACGGGGGCGACGACCGGGATCCCGGCTGGTACCGGAACGTGCTCGCCCATCCCGACGTGTCCGTCGCCGTGGACGGCGCCACCTTTCCGATGAGGGCCCGGGTGGCCACCGGCTCCGATCGCTCCGAGCTCTGGGACCGGATCCGCGCCCTGGCCCCGACCTACGCCTACTACCAGGGTCGGACCAGCCGCCAACTACCGGTGGTCGTCCTCGAACCGACCGGCGACGGGGACCGACCGCCCTCGCCCTAACCACCAGCGCGGGTCGACTCTGCAAATTCTCGTTCGTGTCGCCTTGGAGACAGACAGCCTCCTCCGGCCCCTTCATACTGACGGTGTTGGGCGGCGGAACCCAGCGAGAGATCATGGTCGGAGGTCGGCCCTTGGATGCCTCCGGCCATGATCGATCCGTCACCGAGCGGGTGCGCCGGCGTGCGCCGGCCGCCCAGGTCTTCTCCGTTCGTCGCGCCACCGATTGGCTAGGATGCCCGTCTGGTTGTCCAGCCTCTGAGTGGAGCATCCGTTGGCCGATCTCGACGTCGACCCCTTCGCCAGTGCCGCGGTCCTCGGCGTGCTGGACGCGGCCGATCGTCAGTACCTGGTCAGCCGGAGCGTCCGGCGCACCATCGACAAGGGTCAGATCCTCTTCCTGGAGGGCGACCGTTCCGACTCCATTCTCGTTCTCATCTCCGGGCACATGAACGTACTGCGGTACTCGAGCGACGGCAGCGAATTCATCATGAACACCGTCGTGCCGGGTGACACCATCGGTGAGGTGGGTGTCCTCTCGAAGGGTCCCCGGTCGGCCACGGTCCAGGCCACGGAGAAGAGCGTGGTGCTCAAGCTGGCGGGATCGGTGGTCATCGACCTGCTCTCCGAGCGACCGGCCTTGGCGGTGGCCCTGTTGGGGCGGCTGGCCGACATGGTGCGCAGGATCACCGGCGTCGCCACCGACCTGGTGTTTCTCGATCTGCGGCAGCGGGTGGCCAAGCACCTCCTCGAGCTCGAGAACAAGGAGCCCCACCTGGTCAGGTCGGACCTCACCCAGGGGGAGGTGGCGGCCAGCATCGGCGCCAGCCGTCAGCGGGTGAACGCCTGTCTCCGCGATTTCGCCACCCAGGGATGGATCAGCATGGAGTCACGGAGGCTGCGGGTGCTCGATCGCGAGGCGCTCGTCCAGGTGGTCGGTCTCTGACCGGAGCCACCCTCACATATTGGTTTCGTCGGCGGGAACACGGGGGAGTACCGGAGCTCCGCCCCGACCGTCGCCTGGGCCCCCATGACCGCCCAACGTGAAGGCCGTCATCGACAGTGACCCCATCGCGTAGCCCTCGATGAACACCTCGGCGGGCTGACCGGCGGCCGAGGCCAGACCGGCCAGGTAGAGCAGCGGGATGAAGTGTTCGGGCGTGGGCGCGGACGCGGCGAAGTCACCATGGTCCTGCAGCGTGACCGCCTCGGCGGGGGTGCCGGTCATGACCTGGCGGGCGGCGACGTCGAACCGTTGAGCCCAGTCGAAGCCGGTGTCGGGCCGGCTCCAGTCGATCCGGCCCAGGTTGTGCACGATGTTGCCGCTCCCCACGATCAGGATGCCCTTGTCGCGCAGGGGAGCCAGCTTCGCCCCCAGGTCCAGGTGGTAGTCGAGGGGCTTGGTGGCGTTGATGGACAGCTGTACCACCGGTATGTCCGCCGCCGGGAAGGCGTGCTTGAGAACGGACCAGGTGCCGTGGTCGATCCCCCAGCTGTCGGCATCGAGGCCGACCCAGGTCGGCTTGGCCAGTTCTGCGACCTCGTGGGCCAGCACCGGATCCCCCGGTGCCGGGTACTCCACCGCAAACAGCTCGTCCGGGAAGCCGTAGAAGTCATGGATCGTCCTCGGACGGGGCATGGCGGTGACCGCCGAGGCATTGATGTACCAGTGGGCCGAGATGCTGAGGATCCCGGTCGGCCGGGGGACCTGCTCGCCGAAGGAGCGCCAGGCCTCGGTGTAGCGGTTGCCATCGAGCGCGTTCATCGGGGTCCCGTGACCGAGGAAGGCGGCCGGCATCGTCGACATGACCGAACCCTACGGTCGAACGTCCCGACGGTCCATCCCCCCGACCCAGAGGCCGCCCGCCCCCCTCGGCGGGGTTCAGGTGAACTCCTTGTGACATCTGGCACAAGGCGGTGCTGGGCTCTACCGTGACCGTGTGCGGACCCTCCGATCGGTGTGGACATCGGTGATCGACGGCGACATCGTCGTCGTGCCCGTCGTCCTGGTAGGTCTGGTGGTGGCCGTCACCTCCATCTCCGTCGGGTCCCACCGCGGCGATGTTCGGGTCGACATCGCACTGGCCAGCATGGCGGCCTTTCTGTTCGGTGTCCTGATGGCCTTCACCATCGCCCGGACCCGTGAGCGCCTGGCCTTGATCCAGGACCTGATCGCCAAGGGGAACGCCGGATTGCTCTCGATCCATCAGATGATGGCGGTGTTCGGCGAGTGCGACCGGAACCGGGTGCGCGAACTGATCGATCGACGCATCACCGACCAGATCGACTACCGCCTCGTCGACAACCACCTCTCTTCCGGGTCCCAGATCGAGTTGGCCGACGCCGTCTACCAGCTCGACCCCAGCACCCGTCAGCTGGAGGCGGTCTACAAGGAGCTGGTGAAGCTGACCATCGACATGGGAGCCGACCGGGCCCTCATCGAAGCGGCCACCGGCCAGGCGCTCTCCGCCATCGAGTGGAGTGGCCTCCTGCTCCTGCTCCTCCTGCTCCTCGGGCTGATCGCCGTGCTACCGGGAGGCACCCTGTTGGGCGCCCTGGTGGCCGGAGGGCTGGCCGGGACCCTGGCCACCCTGATGATCCTTCTCCGGAAGCTGGACCGCCTCCGTTGGCACGAACGAACGGCGATCTGGGAGCCGACGACCCGCCTGTTCAGAAGCATGGGCAACGACCCCTACGTGCCCCGCGAGGTGATCGACAACGGCCGCTACCGTCCGAGCGGTCGGGTCCGGGTGGTCGACTACCCCGATCCCTATCCCATCCGGATCACCAAGGTCATCACCGTCGAGAACTGCTGAGACAGGCCGGCCGGAGGGATTCCGACCATGGACCCATTCCCCGGGTCCGCTCTGTGACACTAGTGTGTCGCCCCGTTCGGCGGCTTCGTGTCACACTGTCGCTACATCCATCGCAACGACCGTGGAGGGAACAGCGTGTTGACCACTCGACAGGGATTCCGGAAGGCCACAGCGGCGATCGCCATCGGGTCGGTCACCGTGCTGGCCGCGGCCTGCAGCAGCAACTCGACCAGCCCGACCACCACAGGTGGCTCATCGACGACGGCGTCGACCGTCGGCCTACCCACCACGGTGATCCCGACCCAGTCCACCAACGCGGCGATCGCCGCCACCGTGCCCTCGTCGGTGAAGTCGGCGGGCACCATCACCATCGCCATGGACGCCACCTACGCGCCGGATGAGTTCATCGCCCCCAACGGCTCGACCATCGTGGGCATGGACGCCGACCTGGCCACCGCCATCAGCCAGACCCTGGGCCTCAAGCCCAAGCTGGTCAACGCCACCTTCGACACCATCATCCCGGGCATCCAGAGCGGCAAGTACGGCATGGGGGCGTCCTCGTTCACCGACACCATCGCCCGGCAGAAGGTCGTCGATTTCGTCGACTACTTCACCGCCGGCGAGGGCTTCTACGTCAAGACGGGCAGCCCACTGGCCTTCAACGGGCTCAGCATCGCTCTGCGGGCACTCGGTGGCCGTCGAGGACGGGACCACCGAGCAGACCGATGCCCAGACCGAGTCCAAGACCTGCACCACCGCCGGCAAGAAGAAGGTCACCGTCCTGGCCTACGGCAACCAGAGCCAGGCCAACCTGGCCGTCTCCAGCGGGCGGGCCGACGTCGGGTTCGCCGACTCGCAGGTCGCCGGTTACATCGTGGCCACTTCCAACGGTGTCTTCCAGAACAGCGGCACGGCCTTCGAGGTGGCCCCCTACGGCCTGGCCCTTCCCAAGGGCAACGGCATGGCCGCACCGGTGCAGGCCGCCGTCAACGCCCTCATCGCCAACGGGATCTACACCAAGATCCTCACCAAGTGGGGTGTGCAGTCCGGGGCGGTGAAGTCCTCGGTCATCAACGGCGCCACCAGCTGAGAGGGCCGGCGGCCGCCGAGGTCCTGCGGTGAGCGATCCCACGGGTCCGCTTGCCGGCGACCACACCGCCTCGGCCCAGGGACCGCCCGCACTGAAGGTCGTCCCGGTCCGCCACCCGCGTCGCTGGGTGGCCAGCCTGATCATCGTCGTCCTCGGGGCGATGCTGGTCAACACCCTGGTCTTCTCCCACATCACCCGGGGCGGGGTGCGGGAGGGTCGCTTCCAGTGGGGGGTGGTCGGCAAATACCTGTTCGCCGCGCCCGTGCTCCGGGGCATCGTCGTCACCCTGGAGCTGACGGCCATCGCCATGGCGGCGGGCATCGTGCTCGGCATCGTCCTGGCCATCATGCGGCTCTCCCCCAGCCGTCTGGTCTCGGGCACGGCGTGGGTCTACATCTGGTTCTTCCGCGGGACCCCGGTGCTGGTCCAGATCATCTTCTGGTACGAGGGCATCAGCTACCTCTACCCGCGTCTCGGATTCGGCGTTCCCTTCGGACCCGAGTTCTTCACCGCCAACGCCAACACGCTGGTGACCTCGTTCGTGGCCGGCGCCCTCGGCCTCAGCTTCAACGAGGGGGCCTACATGGCCGAGATCGTCCGGGCCGGCATCATCTCGGTCGACGAGGGGCAGACCGAGGCGGCCCAGTCGATCGGTATGACCCGGTTCCAGATCCTGCGCCGCATCGTGCTCCCCCAGGCCATGAGGGTCATCATCCCCCCCACCGGCAACGAGACCATCTCGATGTTGAAGACGACGTCGCTGGTGTACGCCATCGCCGTGACCGAACTGTTCACCGCCACCCAGAACATCTCCAACGCCAACTACGAGGTGGTCCCCCTCCTCCTGGTGGCCAGCCTCTGGTATCTCTTCTTCACCTCGTTGCTGACCATCGGTCAGTTCTACGTCGAGCGTTACTACTCCCGGGGATCGACCCGCACCCTGCCGCCGACCCCGCTCCAGCGGCTGCGCCAGTCATTCCTCCACGTGCGCACCGCCCCGGTCGCCCCGCTGCCGGCTCCCCCCTGGGTGGCACCCCATGAGTGACACGCCGCCGGCGCCGGCCCGCCACCTTCCACCGGGACCGCCGATGGTCGAGGCCCGTCAGGTCCGCAAGTCCTTCGGGCGCCTCGACGTGCTGAACGGGATCGACCTCACCGTCAACCCCAGTGAGGTGCTCTGTCTCATCGGTCCGTCCGGCTCGGGCAAGAGCACCTTCCTGCGCTGCATCAACCACCTGGAGAAGATCGACGGCGGGGAGCTCCGCATCGATGGCGAGCTCGTCGGCTACCGCCAGAGCGGCGACCGCCTCTACGAGCTGAAAGACCGCGAAGTCTGCAGCAAGCGGGCCCAGATCGGGATGGTCTTCCAGCGCTTCAACCTCTTCCCCCACATGAGCGTGCTCGACAACGTGATCGCCGGACCGGTATGGGTGAAGAAGGAGTCGGCCTCTGACTCCCGCCAGCAGGCCCGCCTCCTTCTCGAACGCGTCGGCCTCGGCGACAAGGTGGAGAGCTACCCGAACCAGCTGTCCGGAGGCCAGCAGCAGCGAGTGGCCATCGCCCGCGCCCTGGCCATGCAACCCAAGCTGATGCTCTTCGACGAGCCCACCTCGGCGCTCGACCCGGAGCTGGTCGGCGAGGTCCTCGACGTCATGCGAACCCTGGCCCAGGACGGGATGACCATGATCGTGGTGACCCACGAGATGGGATTTGCCCGCGAGGTCGGAGACACCGTCGCCTTCATGGACGCGGGTGTGGTCGTGGAGAGCGGCCACCCGGCACGTGTGCTCACCGCGCCCCAACACGACAGGACGAGATCCTTCCTGTCGAAGGTGCTCTGAGCGACCGCCGGCTCTGAAGTCGATGAAACCTGCAGGAATTACCGACACCGATCAGCGGATCACTTTGTGTGGCCGGTTCGGCGGCCGTCGTGGTTGGAGTGCGGCTTTTGCGGGCGCCGACCGGTCGACCGCTCGGAATTCCATTGCGGGAGCGTGCCGGGAGCACTAATCTTCAACTCGTCAGGCACCAGGGGGGTGGCGCCGACCGTGAAGGTCCGCAGCCGGTTGCGCTCTCAGAATACGAATCACTTAGGGGTATCAGTGAAAATCTTGGTTCTGGGTGGCGACGGGTTCTGCGGCTGGCCCACCGCACTCAATCTTTCCGACCATGGGCACGACGTGACCATTGTCGACAATCTCAGCCGCCGATGCATCGACATCGAACTCGAAGTCGAGTCGTTGACGCCGATCAGGCCGATCAGCGAGCGGCTCGCCGTGTGGAAGGAACACACCGGCAAGGAGATCGGGTTCGTGAACCTGGATGTGGCCGGCGAATACGACCGACTCGTCGATCTTCTGCTGGAATCACGGCCGGACGCCGTGGTCCACTTCGCCGAGCAGCGGGCCGCTCCTTATTCGATGCGCAGTCCCGCCACCAAGCGCTACACCGTCAACAACAACGTGACGGGAACCCACAACCTGCTCTGCGCCATCGTCGAGACGGGCCTGGACATCGGCGTCGCCCACCTCGGCACCATGGGCGTGTACGGCTACGGCTGGTCGGGTTCGGCCCCCATCCCCGAGGGCTACCTGGTGGTCAAGGTTCCGACTCCCGACGGGGATCTCGAGCGCGAGATCCTCCACCCGGCCAACCCCGGTTCCGTCTACCACATGACCAAGACGCTCGATCAGCTGCTCTTCGCGTTCTACGCCAAGAACGACGGCATCCGGATCGCCGACCTCCATCAAGGCATCGTGTGGGGCACCCAGACTCCGCAGACGGCCATCGACGAGCGCCTCATCAACCGGTTCGATTACGACGGCGACTACGGCACGGTGCTGAACCGCTTCATCATGCAGGCCGCCATCGGGCACCCGCTCACCGTGCACGGTACCGGAGGGCAGACCCGGGCCTTCATCCACATCCAGGACACCGTCCGGTGCGTGGAGATCGCCCTCAACAACCTGCCCGAGCGCGGCGACCAGCCCTCGGTCTTCAACCAGGTCACCGAGACCTACCGGGTGCGCGAACTGGCGGAGCTGGTCTCGACCCTCACGGGTACCGAGATCGCCTACCTTCCCAATCCGCGTAAGGAAGCCGCCGAAAACGAACTGAACGTCACCCGGGACCGGTTCCTGGGCCTGGGGCTGAACCCGACGACCCTTTCGGAGGGCCTCCTGAAGGAGACCCACGAGATCGGCCTGCAGTATGCGCACCGGGCGGATCTGACCAAGATCGTCGCCCGATCCACCTGGAATTCGGGGATGGAGACCTCGCCTGATCTGATGCAGAAGCCGATCACTCCCCCGGATGACCCCACTTGGTGAACTTCCCGTGGACGAGATCGTCGAGCATCTCGCCCGGGTCGAGTGGATCACCGCGTGACGCTGCCTCGTTGGCATCCAGCCAGGCGGTCAGCGCACCGGTGTCATCGAGCCTGACCTCCCGGTCGGCGCTCATCACGTAGATACAGACGGCGGCGCCGTCGACGTTGACCGACAGATCGATTTCGCCTTCGTCGACCAGGCACCAGGCCGGTGGGGCCCCCGGCGAAGAGGATGCCTGGAGGCTCCATCCGGGCCGTCTGGCGAGGATGTCGCCGACCTGTTTCCAGAGTTCGTCATCCTCGGGTCGCACGGCACACCTCCGGCAGCGTCGGGTCGACCCCAATAGTGACCGAAATCCGGACCCCGCGGTCAGGTGTCACCAAGGGGACAGACACCCGCCTTCTGCTCCTCCATACTGGGACTTGCGTGGGTGGCGGAACTCACCAGATTGGTCACGGGCCGGAGGAGGGCCAGTCCCCCGGTGGATCCTCCGGCCGTGATCAGTTGCCCCCGATCGCCGAGGGCCGGCTCCGGCTATCGGGCCGCGCCCCGGTCGACGATGACCGGGCAGGGTGCGTTGCGCAGCACATGGTCGGAGATCGATCCGAGGAAGGCCCGGCGCAACGCTCCCCGGCCCCGGGTCCCCATCACGATGGCGTCGGCGGACACCTCTTCGGCGAATTGGCACAGGGCCATCCCGGCGCTGCCCTCGATCACCCGCGTCTCGACCTCGCCGGGCAAGGAGGCTGCGGTCCGATCCACGATCTCCTGTCCCTCGGCCAGCAGCCGATCGCGCAGGGTGGCGAACTGGCTCTCGTTCATCGTCGGGCCGGCGTGGCCCGTTCCATCCTGGGTGATCGAAGGATCGGTGCCCTCGACGACGGTCACCACCATCACCTTCTCGGAGGGGTCCAGCAGCCCCAGGCAGGCGCGGGCCGCCTCCTCGGCGACCTCCGAGCCATCGGTGGCGACAATGACGGTGCCCATGGTCGAAAGTGTCTCACGAACCGCTCCGTCCCGCCGTGGCGGGGCTGGACGGGCCGCTCGGACCAGACGTCGGCCGCACCGCCCGCTCCGGTCAGGAAGGAGCCCTTACTGGTTGCCCTCGGCCCGGTAGGGGCGGCAGGGCTCGCCCCGCAGCGCGTTGCAGGCGGGCAGCGCCAGGGTGGTCCTGCACTCCGGACACGACATTGACGACCAGGGCCGAGCCGGTCGGCCCGCCGATGCCGACCGTTGCCTGTTGCCCCTTGTCCAGCGTGTCGAACTCCCAGATGGGCCGGTCGCCTCCCGGGGCGGAGATCACCACCCGGAGTTCGGTTCCGGGACGGAAGGTGTGCACGATGGGGTCGATCGGGATCTTCACCAGCGAGTAGGCGTTCGACGACAGATTTCTGGCGTCGCCGCCCAGGTAGGTCGGGTCGGTGAACAGCGGCGTCGAGTCGGGCCGGTCGAGCTGGTTCGTACTGCGCAGGAATCCCGAGGTGACGTACTCCTCCTGGCCCGCTGACGGTCGCACTTCGGTGATGGTGGCCTGGAAGTCCTCGACCGGTACGGCGGCCACGACCCACAGATCGACGGTGGCTGGACCCACGATGGTGGTCGGCTTCGAAAACGGAGCGGTCTGGAAGGCGATGCCGTCGGCCGCCGGGACCGGCTTCCAGTCCCAGTCCGGATCGGCCGACCACGCGTTCCCGCTGGCCGGCAGGCTGGTAGCCGGCCGGGCCTTCGGATCCAGGGTGAACGTGGCGCTCGTGGTGGCCGACGGCGACCTCCCGAGAGACCCGTGCCGGCCGAAATGGAGCGTCTCGATCGCGCCCGCCGGCGGCCAACTGGAGAAGTTCGCCGCGTACGTCGACTGGATGGCCCCCGGGCCCGGCCGGTCCGGCGCCGCTGTCGAAGAGCACCCGGACCCGGGGTGTCTGCCCGGCGAACGCCGCCCGGGCGGCGGTCAGGCCGCCCGCGCCGGTGAACCGGATCGCCGGAAGCGGGGCCACCGACGAGACGCCGGCGGCGAAGCCGGTGAACTTGCCGAGGAACTGGTCGGCCAATGCCCCCGGGTCGGCCGGGACCTTGCGGGCCACGTAGATGTCGAGGAACTCGAGCCAGCGGGTGATGGTCTGGGGATCTGTCGAGTCGATGTGCCCCCCGTTGACCATGTTGGCGAACAACGGCGTGGTCCTCGGAATGGCGTCGATCAGCGCCGGCCACTGCGGGCCGGTCTGTTCGTCCTGGAGCGCTCCGGACAGGAAGACCGGGACGGTGACGTGACTCGCCCACCTCGACCATGGACCGGCGATCGAAGAGGGACGGCTCCCGGCCGGGCCCGGTGCCCGGCGCCACCAGCTGCGGCCCGACCAGGCCGGCCAGGCTCTCCGACTGGTTGTGCAGGGCCTGGTTGGCCAGGCACTCGGACGAACGACCGTGGTCGGCCGACAACTCCGCGTCGATCTCGTAGTAGGTCCAGGGCTGGCCCACGTTGGCCACCGGGGCGGTCGCCAGTCGGACCAGCTGGCCGTCGCGGTAGGCGGCCGCGGCCTTGGCGTCGTCGATCCGCTGATGGACCCAGCTGGCCGCGAAGCCGTCGTTGTAGATGCCGCCCGGGTAGCCGGTCGAGAAGAGGTCGTCGGTCGGGCTCATGGGGGCGATGGCGGCCAGCCCGGGCGGATCGGTGCCCGCCGAGGGGAACTGGGAGAGGCCCGAGTAGCTGATGCCGACCATCCCGACCTTGTGGTGGGCCACCCAGGCCTGGTGGCTCACCACCTCGATGGCGTCGTAGGCGTCGTAGTCGGACGGGTAGCCGAAGAGGTCGAAGGCCCCGCCCGAGCAGCCGGTGCCACGCATCTGGAGACTGACGGTGGCGAACCCGGACACCCGGGCGATCACCGATCCGACGGCGGTGGCCGTATCCGGCAGCAGATGCGGGTTGCCGCAGTCCTTGCACGGGGCATGGAGGGCTTCGGACAGGAACGTCGGGATCGGGTCGGTGGGGCCGGCGACGTTGTACCCGGAGTATTCGATGACCGTGGGGCAGGGCCTCGCCGCCGAACACGTCTTGCCGTACGGGTACCGCACGGTGGCGGCCAGCGTGATGCCGTCCCGCATGGTGATGTAGTTGAGCCCGCTGTGGAGTGGCTGGGCCGTGTACAGGGGCGAGTTGGTCCCGGGGTTCCGACCCGGTGCCAGCACGGTGAACGGCGCAGTCGTCTGGGCCGTGGTCCGGTCATCCCACCGGTAGCCCGTTCCGGGGGTGAGGTCCCGGACGATCAACGACCCGAGGGAGTCGGCCGTGCCGGAGCCGGACGGGCCCGACACCGGGCTGCCGTTCCTCATCAGGGTGATGTGGTCACCCGGGCGGGCGCCGGTGAGCCAGGCTTCGTCGACGGAGCCGCTCCCCCGCAGCGCCGCCACCTTGACCGGGCTGGCCGTCCCGGCCACGCTCAGGCCGACGCCCACGATGACGGCGGCCACGACGACGATGGCGACGACCACCACTGCGACCCGCTTCTTGCTCTGCATCCCCGTTCCCCCGGTCCCCGCCGGACCGCTCTACGGAAACGGCCCCACCAGATCATGGCACCGTCGGGTGAGCGACGCCTCTCCCTGGGCCGGGAGTAGTCTCGGGCCGTGACGATCACTCCCGAGGGGGGCCGTGTGCTCGGCTGCCTGGTGGAGAAGCAACTGACCACTCCCCAGCAGTACCCGTTGACGGCAAACGCCCTCTCGCTGGCCTGCAACCAGACCACCAATCGTCATCCGGTCGTAGCCATGGACGATGACACGGTACTGGGCGCACTCACGCAGTTGAAGGAGCAGAAGCTGGTCCGGTTCGTCCTTCCCTCGCACGGGCGGTCGGTCACCCGCTACCGCCATGTGGCGGACGAGGTCTATGCCATCGACACCCCGCCACTGGCGCTGCTCGCCGTCCTGCTCCTGCGAGGTCCGCAGACCCCCGGCGAGCTCCGGGCCCGGACCGAGCGCATGGCCCGGTTGGCCACCGTGGATGAGCGTGCAGATCGAGCTCGAACGTCTGGCCGTCCATCCCGATGGACTGGCCCGGCTGCTCCCCCGACGACCCGGCCAGAAAGAGGATCGCTGGCAGCAGCTCCTGGCCCAGCCCTGGCCGGACAGCGCCGAGTCAGGCGGAGATGGGGGAGATGGGGGGTCATCCGAGACGGTGGCCCACGGCTTGACGGCCGGCGATCGGCTGGCGTCGGGCCCACCCGCCGGATCGACCCGGGGCGCGGATGACGATGGGACCGACACCATGCGACGGGAGGTCGCCGACCTCAGGTCCGAGGTCGCGGCCCTCCGCATCGAGCTGGCCGACCTCGGTGCTGCACTCGATCTCCTCCGGCAGAACCTGGGCGGCTGAGCAGCCGCCGGCTGACCGGTCCGGTCTCGGGTCGAGCTAGGGACTGGATGCAGTTGGCTAGCCTCACAGTGTCCGCGGAAACCAAAGGAGTACGACATGACGACCAAGGCCGATTTTTCGGACGATGAGTGGGGCGTGGTGCTCGAGGGCCCTCCGAGCGCGGGCCTACTCGTGATCACCGCGGCCAAGGGCGGGATGCTGCGTGAGACCTGGGCCATGTCGAAGGCCTATGCCGAGGCGCGCCGGCAGCACGGGGCCAGCGAGCTCCTCGATGAGATCGTGGCCGCCAAACCGGAGATGGACCACACCAGGTACCACACCCCCGAGGAGCTCCGGACCCACGCGCTCCAGCACATCCGTGACGCGGTAGGACTGCTCGAGACCAAGGCGACGGCCGAGGAGCTCGACGCCTACCGCCGATTCGTCCTCGCCGTGGCCGGCAGGGTTGCGGCCGCGCACAAGGAGGGCGGGACACCAGTCAGTCCCGGGGAGGCCGACGCCATTGAGGCCATCACCGGGGCACTCGGGGGCGCGGGGTGATCCTCCCCGCGTGGATGGACTCAGGCTGCTTCTACGGTGACCGGAGCTCCCTCACCTGACAGCACCAACGGCGACGAGGTGGCGATGATCACGAACAAGGCAAAGCCCACCAGGTGGATCACAGTGCACCAGACGCACAGGGCCTTGATGATGAACAGCTCCTCGATGAACAGGTAGATGATCATGCCCACGCCGAGGATCGACAGCACCAGCCTGGCCAGGTGAATACGCCGATCGCCGGATCGCCACATGGCCGGCAGGCAGAGGACGGTCATGGGCACGAAGTAGGCCAGCCCGAGGATGGGAACCGGGATACCCAAAAAGTGTGAGGTGTTGCTGGTGAGAATTCTGTTGCACGAGCCGGTGTCCGGGCACACCAGTGAGATATGGGAGTCGAAGTGACTGATGGTCAGGTAGACCGACCCGGCCAGTCCGATGAGGCTGAGCGCCACGGTCGCCACCGGCTGCCACCGCAGGGTCGCCACCCTGTTGTCAAACGCTGCGTCGTCAGACATCGCCACCTCGATCAGATTCACGCCACCAGTCGAACCGGATAGAAACTACCGCACCATCACGGATCCCACCTGGCCACGCCGGCGGCTACCTGCCGGCGGCCCGGACGACCTCGTCCAGGAAGGGCGAGAGCACCCCCCACCACGCGCCAGGGTTCTCGAATTGGGGACTGTGACCGGCGTCGGGGATCACGGCCAGGCGGCCGCCGGGAATGGCTTCGGCCATGCGTTGGGAGGGACCGACGAGTGGGCCGTCCTGCTCGCCCACCATCACCAGGGTGGGCAGCGACGAAGGCAGTGACCGCAGCCGGTCCAGCCGATCGTCGGTGCCCAGGAAGACCGGGGCCATGGCCGCGTACAGCGCCGGCGACGTCGCCCGCAGCTTTCGATCACCGAACGCCGCATAGCCCGGACGTTCCTCGATGACCCGTCGGTGGGCGGGAGTCTCGAGCGGGCTCTCGTGGCCGGCCGCCAGGTCGGCGAGCGCATCGATGCCCCGAGACCGGACGATGGAGACGGCCGCCTCCACCGCCTGAGGGTCGAGCGCGCGGATCGGACCGTGGTCGGTGTCCATCAGGACCAGGCCGTCGAGGCGGCCGGGTGACCGGCAGGCGACGTACTGGGCCACCATGCCGCCCATCGAGTGGCCGAGGAGAGAGAACCTCGGCCAGCCGAGGGCATCGGCCAGACCGAGGGCGTCGTCGGCAAGGATCTCGAACGAGTAGGCATCCTCGGACCCGGGCTTGGCGCTCGATCCGTGTCCCCGGTGGTCGGGGGCCACCGCGTGCCACCCCAACCCGGCCAGTGGGTCGAGCCAGTCGGTGAAGTCCTCCTTGGCCCCGGCAAAACCGTGGAGGATCAGGATGGGATGTTGCCCGGCACCGGCCTCCGCCATCGAGAGCTCGATCCCACCCACGTCGACGGTGCGCCGGTTCATGCCCTTCATGCTCGCGCCGGCGCCGGGTCAGCTGTACATGAGCGAACCGGGAGTGGTCAGCAGCTGGCCCGTCTCCAGCCATGTCTTCAGTCCCGAGATGATCATCGGCCAACCGCCGTACAGCTCACCGTTGGCGCCTTCCCGGAGCTGGTCGTGGGTCACGGTCAACCGGCAGGAGTCCCCGACTGGCTCGATCTCCCAGGTGATCCTCGAGGTTCCTTCGCTCTTGACTTCGTCGCTCCAGAGGGCGGTCATGCTCTGGACCAGCCGGCGGGGAGGATCGATCTCGAGGTTCTCTCCCTCTCCCAGCAGCCCCGGGGCTCCCGGGGCACCCATCTCGTACCGCGAGCCGGGCGTCCAGTCCGAGGTGATCCGGGCACCGAATTGGTACTTGCTCCGGATCTCGCTGTCGGTGATGGCCTCCCACAGGCGCTCCGGGGTCGTACGGATGTAGATCTCGAACACCTTCTCCATGGACTGCTCCAATCTGTTCTTGAGACCACTGAGCGTCGCCGCCCAGGGCTCGGCGTACTTGCTGACCCAACGGTCGTGGACGAGCCGGATCGGCACCGCATTGAGGAAGTGGAGCTTTTCGCGCCCCCGCCGCCTGGTGACCACCAGGCCCGCTTCCTCCAGCTGCTTCAGGTGCTTCATCACGCCGAAGCGCGACATCGTGAAGCGCCCTTCGAGCTCGCCCAACGTCTGGCCGTCCCGTTGGAACAGCTCGTCGAGCAGGCTCCTCCGGGTCGGGTCGGCGAGCGATCTGAACACTTCGTCCACACCCTCAATTATGTGACTATTTGGTCACATGTCAAGGTGCGGAGGGCTCCCGGTCCGGTGTCGTGAGCGGTGCGCGGCTAGCGGGCCGGATCGATCTCGGCGAGCTTCGGGACCACCCGTTCCCCGAGCTGGGCGACCCACCCGGCCGGGTCGGGGCCCATCGGCATGAGCTCGACCAGTTCGACCCCGAGCCCGGCGTACTTCGCCATGGACGAGATGAACCCGTCGACGTCCTCCAGCGGGTCGGCGAAACCCAGGATGGTCTTCTCGATGTCGGCCGGGTCGCGGCTCTCGGCATCACAGTGGCGGGCCAGCACCTCGAGCTTGTGCGCGACCACGTCCGGGTCGGGGGCGAACAGATTGCAGGCGTCGGCGTACCGGGCCACCAGTCGCAGCGTCTTCCGCTCACCGCTGCCACCGACGAGGATCTTCGGCCTGGGTCGGCTGATCGGACCCGGGGAGCAGATCGTCTCGGCCAGCCGGTAGTGCCGGCCCTCGTAGGGGCCGTCGTCGTCGCTCCACATCTGGTGACAGATCTGCAGCGTCTCCTCCAGGCGCTCGAACCGCTCGCTCACCGGTGGGAACGGGACCCCGAGGCCCCGATGCTCGCGCTCGTACCACGCTGCCCCGATGCCGAGCTGGGCCCTCCCCTCGGAGAGTACGTCGAGCGTGGTCACGATCTTGGCCAGCAGTCCCGGGTGGCGGTAGGTGACTCCGGTGACCAGCAGTCCGAGGGTCATCTTCTGGGTCTGGCCGGCAAGGAAGCCGAGTGAGGTGTAACCCTCGAGCATCGGATCCTGCGAGGTGGCGAACTGCTCCATCTGGAACCAATGGTCCATCATCGAGAACGTGGAGCAGCCGGCCTCCTCGGCGGCCCGTGCCGTCGCTGACAATGTGGGCGCCAACGACATCGCCCCTTCCCCGAGGTTGAAATTGACGAAATGGATGCCCAGTTTCATGCGGCTCCTCCATCGTTCTTCTCACCAGTGGCCGAGGCCGGTGCCGGCCAACGCAGGGCGATGGTACAACCCGACGGCGACCAGGGCGTTTGCCTCCACCGGGCCGAAGACGATCGAACTGGCATAATCGAATGGTGGGGAGCCTTCCATGACCACCGTGACCCGGCCCGACACCCTGCTTCCCGATCCCGAGCCGAGGGACGTGCGCTACACGGTGATCTCGGTCGACGATCACCTGGTCGAGCCTCCGGACATGTTCGAGGGCCGTCTCCCCAGCCGGTTCGCCGACCTGGCACCGCAGGTGGTCGAGAACTCCAAGGGTTTCCAGCTCTGGCAGTTCGACGGCAACCTCTATTCACAGGTCGGGATGAACGCGGTGGCCGGGCGGCGTCCGGAGTGCGTCACCCTGGAGCCGACACGCTTCGAGGACATGCGCCGCGGGTGCTGGGACATCGACGCCCGCATCTGCGACATGGACATCAACGGGGTGTGGGCGTCCCTCAACTTCCCCTCCCAGATCACCGGCTTCTCGGGACGGGTCTTCTCGGCCGCCAAGGACCCCGAGCTCGGGACTGGCCGTGACCCGGGCCTGGAACGACTGGCTCTACGAAGCGTGGTGGCAGCCGTATCCCGATCGCATCATCCCGTGCGGCATCACCTACCTCGCCGACCCCGAGCTCGGGGCGGCGGAGATCCGGCGGAACGCCGAGCGCGGGTTCCGGTCGGTGACCCTCCCCGAGCGTCCGCACCGGATCGGGCTCCCCAGCCTCTTCTCGGGTCACTGGGACCCGATCATCGCCGCGTGCGAGGAGACCGACACGGTCGTCTCGCTGCACGTCGGGTCCTCGGGAATGCCGGACATGCCCGAGGACAGCCCGATGGTCGCACTCGGTGCCACCCTGTTCGGCCAGATGTCCCTGTCGGCCTGCGCCGAGTGGATCTGGTCGGGCCTGCCGGCGCGCTATCCGGCGATCAACATCGCCATGAGCGAAGGGGGGATCGGCTGGGTGGCCATGCTCCTCGACCGGCTCGACAACATCGTGGAGCGGTCGGGCTATGGACGGGACTACGACCCGTCAGGGCTACTGCCGGCCGAGGTACTGGCCCGGAACTTCTGGTTCTGCACGATCGACGATCCGTCCACCATCGGGACCCGTCACCGGATCGGGATCGATCACATCATGGTGGAGGTCGACTATCCCCACGGTGACTCGACATGGCCGGACACCCAGGACGTCATCGAACGGTGTTGGGGCCATCTGCCCGTCGAGGATCTCCGCAAGATGACCCACCAGAACGCGGCCCGACTGTACCGGTGGCCGCCTCCCCGACGATCCCGTCCCGTGACCGGGGCGTCGTTCGTGCCCACGTCGGGCTCACTGCTTCCCGAACTGACCGCACGCCAGGAACTCGTCCTCCTGGCCCGCACCTTGTGGCGCGAGGGCTACGACGACCACCTCGCCGGCCACATCACCTACCGGCAACCCGACGGGACGCTGCTGTGCAACCCGTGGCTCCTGCTGTGGGAGGAGATCCGGCCCGAGGATGTCCTGGTCATCGACCTCGACGGGAAGGTCCTGGACGGCGATTGGCCGGTCCCCCTCGGCATTCCGCTCCATCTCGAGCTGCACCGTCAACGCCCCGACGTCGTGGTGGCCGTGCACAGCCACCCTCGGTACGCCACCATCTGGGCCGACCTGGCCCGCATCCCCCCCTGTTACGACCAGAGCTCGGCCCTGGGCGGCGGCGAACTCGTGGTCGTCGACGAGTACGACGGTCCGGTCAACGCCAGGGACAGCGCCGCCCGTGCCGTGACCGCCATGGGGACCGCGGACATGGCGCTGTTGGCCAACCACGGCGTCTTCGTCACCGGGGGGAGCATCCGTGCCGCCCACCAGCGCTGCCGTCGCCCTCGAGTACCGGGCCCGGAGGGCGTGGCAGGTCGAGGCGCTCGGACCCGGACGTGAGCTTCCCGAGCCGGCCCGGTCGTTCTTCCGTGGATCCGACGGCGAGGGCTTCATCGGCTTCTTCGAGGCCATGGCCAGACAGGAGCTCCGGCTCGACCCGAGCCTGCTCGACAGAGCAGCGGTGTAGGCCAACCGGGCCGCCCGTGTCCGAACGCATCGAGATCGTCCTCTCGGTCTTCAGGTCGGCGTTCGGCAACGCCACCTTGCGCGTGGTGGGAGTCGCCTACGCGCTGTTCAGCACGGCAGAGTTCGGAATCTGGCTGGTCCTGCTGGTCATCGCCTACGAGCACGGCGGCCCGACGGCGAGCATGACCATGGTGCTGGTTCAACTGGTCCCTTGCATCGTGATCGGTCCGTTCATCGGCTCCTTTGCCGATCGCCGCCGTCCGAGCCGGGTCCTGGGCGCGGGCTACGGGCTCCAGGCGCTGTCGATGGCCGGTGTCGCCGCTGCCGTCGGCTTCGGCGCACCGCTGTTGGCGATCTACCTGTTGGCGCCGCTCACCGCCCTCAGCCTCACCGTCACCCGACCGGCGCAGGCCGCCCTCCTGCCCGCCATCGTCCGCACGCCCGACGAGCTCACCGCGGCCAACGTGATGACAGGCTGGACCGAAGGTGCGGCCAGCCTGGCCGGGCCGGCGGTGGCCGGGGTACTGCTGACCCTGAGCGGTCCCGGGCTGGCGGTGGCCGGGATGGCCGCCATGTCCGGTGTCTCTACGCTGCTCGTCGCCGGGGTGGACGGCCCGGCGGCGGCGGTATCGACTGATGACGGCGGCTCGGCCGGTGCCGACAACGGCGGGCCGGCATCGGTCGGGACCGGCGTCAGGTCCAACCTGGCGGCGACGGCCCGCAACCCGCAGGTGCTCGTTCTCCTCATTCTCCATTCCTTCTATTACGTGCTCATCGGCTCGCTCGACCTCCTCTGCGTCATCCTCGCCCTGACCGTCCTCCACCTGGGCCAGGGCGGTGCCGGCTACCTGAACGCCGCCCTCGGGGCGGGGGCGTTGCTGGCCGGGCTGGTCACCGCATTCCTGGTCGGTCGGCGCCACCTCTCGCATACCCTCACCCTCTCGCTGGCCACCGCGGTTGCCGCCCTGGCTCTGATCGCCGGCGTCACCCAGGTGGCAGTGGTGTTCGTGCTCATCGCCACGGTCGGTCTGGCCGGTACCGTCTTCGACATCACCGGGCGCACCCTCCTCCAGCGGGCGGCCCCGCCCGACGCCATCGCCGGTTCATTCGCCATCTTCGAGTCCATGACCGACTTCGGGCTGGCGACGGGTGCCGTCCTGGTGCGGGTGGCCATCGGCGTCGGCGGCATACGGGCGGCGCTGGTGGCGCCGGCGGTGCTCGCCGTCGTGCTCATCGCCGTGCTCTGGCGCCAGCTGTCCAGGATCGACGCCGTCGGCCACGATTCCCCAGGTGGAGATCCAGCTGTTGCGATCGCTCCCCATCTTCGCCGCGCTCGGACCACCCTCGCTCGAAGGCGTGGCCCGCGAACTGCGACCCGAGCAGGTGCGGGCCGGGGCGGTCGTGATCACCGAAGGGGAGCCGGGCAGCCGGTACTACGCGGTGGCCGACGGCCGGTTCGACATCACCCGGGGCGGGCGGTTGGTCGGGACGGCCGGCCGGGGCGACGGGTTCGGCGAGATCGCCCTGGTCCGCAACGTGCCCCGCCAGGCAACCGTGACCGCGGTCACCGACGGCCTGGTCTACTCCCTCGACAAGGCCCCTTTCGTCCAGACCCTGTCCGGCCACGCCTCCGCCGCGTCGGCGGTGGGGGAAGTGGTCGACCAGCATCTGGCCGCCGGGCCGCTGATCGGAGAGGCGGAGCCGGGCGGTGAGCGCGACCGGGACGCGGACGGGGCTCCGGGCTGATCCGGAAACCGTTCAGGACGTCATGCCGCCCAGGCCCACCAGGCCCCGGGCCAGCTCGATCTCTCCCATGTGACGGAGGCCGTGCTGATAGATCCAGCACTCGGCCGCATCGAGCAGGGTGATCCCGTCGGGTCCGGCCACCCGGGCACTGTAGGTACTCGCCACCTGGGGCGGGAGCGGGCGGCCGATGACGATCCGCTCCAGTTCGGCGGGATCCAGCGTGTCCAGCCACCCCTCGGTGCGGGCGAACACCAGGCCCATGTAGTCACGGAAGGACGCATAGTCACCGATCCGCTGGTGGACCATCTCGTCCACGGTCCGGTGTTTGCCGTGGTCTGCGATGGCCGGTCGCACCCGTGCTTCCCAACTGTCGTCCCACAGCGGGGGCGTGCCGGTCATCAGCATGAAGGACGCATCCATCATGTTCACGATGTGGAACAGGCTGAAGGCGATGGGCAGCACCCCCTCGCGTTCGAAGTGGTTGACCTGGTCGATGTCCATCGTCGCCACCGCATCGTCGTACAACGAGTGCATGGCGCGCATCCGTCGCTGCAGCGAGTCGAGCGCCAGTTCGCCTGCCATGGTCCTCCTCATCGGCCGGGGTCCTGCGACGACCCCGCCGTTCGTCTGCCGGGCCAGGCTACGCCACCCACCAGCCGACCAGAAACGGCGGTCGTCAATAGCAGGTGGGAGACCGGGTCAGCCGGTAACCTCGCGCCCGGGATGGCCACTGCCACTGACGCCAATGACACCGGGTCGACCCGGCCGGACGGCTCTGCCGGTGGACCGGTGGTCGTCGACCCTCCGCCGGCCACCACCGACGGACGTCAGCTGCGGCGCCAGCGCAACCGTGAAGCGGTCGTCGAAGCGCTCCTCGATCTCTATTCCGAAGGCAATCTCAACCCCGGCACCGAGGAGATCGCCACCCGGTCGGGACTCTCACCCCGCTCGCTCTTCCGGTATTTCGACGACGTCGACGATCTCATCCGAACCGCCGTCGACCGCCAGCGGAGGCGAGCCATCCCCCTGGTGCCGATCGACGCCCCGGTCGACGCACCACTGGCGATGAAGGTCACCGCCCTCGTCGACCAGAGGTTCCGCCTCTTCGCCGTGGTCGGCAACGCCGCCGCCGTCTCGAGGCTGCGGTCGCCGTTCCAGCCACTGCTGGCCGCCGAGTTGGCCCGCAACCGGGCCTTCCTACGGTCGCAGATGGGCACCCTCTTCGCCCCGGAACTGGCGGCCATGGGACCCGAGGCTGCGGCACGGTCACTGGCCATGGCCGACGTGGTCGCCTCGTTCGAGTCGCACCACCTCCTCCGCCACGACCAGGGGCTGTCCACGGCACAGGCAAAGGCGGCGATGGCCGGTGCGCTGATCGCCATCCTCGGCCACCCCAGCTGACGGCGGGCGCGGCCGGCCGGTTACACCACCGCGGGTCGCGCCTCGGACCGGGCGTCGGCCAGCAGCTTGTCGTCGTCGGCCAGCAGAGCCTTGGCCAGGTTGCGGATCATCGCCACCACCTCGGGGTGGGTCTCGGGGTCCCACCCCTCGAGCAGGTCGGTCATCGAGTCTCGGCGGGCGGCGGCAAGTCGATCGAGGGCGGACTTCCCCGATTCGGTGAGAACCAGCTCGCTCTCCCGATCACTGCCGCTCCTGGCCACCATGCCCGCGGCCACCAGGGAGTCGACCGCCGCCTCCAGCCGTTCGGGCTCGACCTTGAGGCGAGGTGCCGACCGACCCGAGGCTGCACCCGGGACGGTCGGCCAGCCGGTACAGCATCCAACACGCCCGCGGGTCGAGCTCGAGTCCGGCCCGCGAGGCCAGGGTCTCGTACAGCTCGCGCCGGTTCTCGCGGCTGGCGGCACGCTCGAGAATGCGCTGGATCTCTCCGAGCGACGTCCGGGGCTCGGGGATGCCCAGGTTCTCGGCCGGCTCCGAGCTCCGGATCGACTTGCGCAGCTCGAGCTCGGGGAGCGTCCAGCTGAGCAGGAAGGCCACGAAGGCGATGGGCACGCCGATGAGGAACAGGGTCTGGATGGTGTGGGCGATGCCCTGGATGACGCCGGCCTCGACGGCCGGAGGGAGCTGGTGGATGGCCGACGGGTTGTCCGCGTTGAGGTTGAAGCCGGCCGGCACCTTGCTCAGGTGCAGCGCATTGAGGACGTTGCGGACCACCAGGTTGGCGTAGACGGCTCCGAACACCGCGGTGCCGAAGCAGCCGCCGATCATCCGGAAGAAGGTGGTCCCCGATGTCGCCGTTCCCAACTCCTCATAGGGGACGGCGTTCTGGACGGCCACCACCAGCACCTGCATGACCAGGCCGAGCCCGAAGCCGAAGACGACCATGTAGCCGGCGATGGTCCAGGAGCCGGTGGCGACGCCGATCATCGACATGAGGTAGAGGCCGATGGTCATCAGGGCCGTCCCGATGATCGGGAAGATCTTGTACCGGCCCCACCTGCTGACCACCTGTCCCGAACCGATGGAGGCGACCAGCAGCCCGCCCATCAACGGGAAGAGGCGGACGCCCGACTCGATGGGACTGACGCCTCGCACGTCCTGGAAGAAGAGGGGCAGGAAGGTCAGGGCACCGAACATGGCGAACCCGACCACGAACCCGATGGCGCTCGCCGAGCGGAACACCGAGGTGGCGAACAGGCTCAGCGGGATGACCGGTTCGCGGGCCCGGCGCTCGGCCAGGACGAACGCCACCCCGAAGACGACCCCGGCCACCACCAGTCCGAGCATGAACGGGGACGACCACGGGTACGAGGTGCCGCCCAGGCTGGTGTAGAGCACCAGGGCGCTGGCCGAGAGGGCCAGCGTCGCCGTGCCCAGGTAGTCGATGACCCGGTGCACGCGGCTCAGGGCCCCGGGCAAGGTGAAGGTGGTGATCACCAGGGCGACGGCACCGATGGGGATGTTGATGTAGAAGATCCACCGCCAGCTCAGGTAGTCGACGAACACGCCTCCGATCAGCGGCCCGATCACCGTGGTGATGCCGAACATGGCCATGAACAGCCCCATGTAGCGACCGCGCTCGCGTGGGGAGACCACGTCCCCGACGATGGTCTGGGCCCCGACCATCAGGCCCCCACCGCCCAGTCCCTGCACCGAGCGGAAGACGATCAGCTCGAGCATGGAGTGACTGAGACCGCTCAGAGCGGAGCCGATCAGGAAGATGACGATGGCGGCCTGAAAGAAGAACTTGCGCCCGAACTGGTCACCGAGCTTTCCCCACAGCGGCGTCGAGACGGTGGAGGTCAACAGGTACGCCGTCACCACCCAGGTGATGTGGGAGGCGCCGTGCAGGTCACCCACGATGGTGGGAAGCGCGGTGGCCACCACGGTCTGGTCGAGGGCGGCCAGGAACATGCCCAGGATGAGGGCGCCGATGATGACCAGGACCCGCCGGTGGGACAGGGAGATGGGCGGCTCGGCCATCACCGCTGTCGACGCTTCGGTCATCGCTTCACTCCCCACTGGGCAGCCACGGCGCCGGCGGTCTCATCCTACGGGGACGACCCGACCAGCTTCGACGTGGTCGGGTCCGCCGTGGGGGCGGGTGGAGGAAGCCCGACGGCCGCTCGACGCCGGGCTCACCAGGACGTCTTCCAGGCTCAGCCCGGCTGCCCGCGGATCGACCTGACCAGACCGGGCAGGTCCGACTCGTCGATCCGGGCCGCGGCCCGCAGGGAGGCCCGGCCGAGCGAGGACCCGAAGGGCAGGGCATCGACCAGCCCCCGGCCCACCCAGCTCCGGACGAGGCGCAGCTCGGTCGATCGGGTGAGGGCCCGCTCGTCGATGGCCCGCCCCTTGGACATCAACGCGGCATTGGTCAGGAGCCGCACTTCGCTCCGGTCGACCACGATGCCCGATTCGTTGAGTCTGCGCACCAGGTAGGAACCGGCGTTGTACCAGTCGCAGAACCCGTGGACCACCGAAGCCACCTGGCCCACCGCTCCGTCGATGGCCAGGGCCAGCACCGGCCCTCCTTCCAGGGTGCTGGCGGCGGCCGCGGTGACCAATGCCAGTTGCACCGCACCCATGGCGGTGGAGATCGAGCGACCCTGGCGTGAGGCCAGCAGCTCCACGCCCGTCTGGTCATAGAGGACGGCAGGGTGGTCGAGGACCTGGCCCGACATCCAGTCGAGCAACCGCGGCGGGGCCGCCCTCACCTGGGTGCGGACCCGTTGCAGGCGCCCCCGGCCACCGGAGATGGCGGCCCGTCCCACGCTTCCGAATGCGGATTCGAGTTGGGCGGCGGCCTCGGAGGGGAGGCCCTCCGGACGCAGGAGGGATCGGAAGGCCTGGGCGGAGCGGGCCCGGGCCCGGGCCAGACGGGATGCCCGGTGATCCGGTGGTCCCGGTCCGGATTCCGGCTCCACGTGGGTCACCCCACGAGTCTGGTGACCGCCTGCCGGGTGCGCAAGGGCGCCTGCGGTGGTGGCGCCCCGAGCGGCCTACCATCGTGGCGTATCGCACGTCCTCCGACCACGGGGGGCAGGACGCGGAACCAGAGAAGGGGAGACCGGGCATGGCCCTGGACATCGGGCGCAGAAGACTGGGGCGGGAGATCGGCATCGCCCGTGACGCGGGCCGGCCGACGCCCGGTGTGGTGATCGTGGGAGCCGGGCTCTCCGGACTGGCCTTCGCCATCCAACTGGTCCGATCGGGCACACGGGACTTCGCCATCGTCGAGCAATCCGACGGGGTCGGCGGCACCTGGCGGGACAATACCTATCCGGGGAGCGGATGCGACGTCCCCTCCCACCTGTACTCACTCTCCTTCTTCCCGAAGTCCGACTGGACACGCCGCTTCGCCGACCAGCCGGAGATCCTCTCCTACGCCGAACGGTGCGTCGACCGGTTCGAGCTCGGACCGCATCTGCGTCTCGGAACCACCGTGCAGCGGGCCGAGTTCGACGAGACCCAGCAGCGGTGGCGACTGGTGCTGGCCTCGGCCGGCGGGGAGGAGCAGATCGAGGCCGACACGGTCATCTTCGCCTGCGGTCAGCTCAACCGTCCCCATGTACCCGATCTTCCCGGCCTCGGGGACTTCACCGGTCCGATGTGGCATTCGGCCCGGTGGGACCACGGCTGCGACCTGGCCGGGAAGCGGGTGGCCGTGGTGGGGAGCGGGGCGAGCGCCATCCAGTTCGTCCCGCCGGTGGCCGAGCGGGCCGCCGCGCTCACCATCTACCAGCGCACTCCGAACTACGTGGGCCCGAAGAAGGACCGTCCGTACCGGGCCCGGACCCGATGGTTGTTCGACCACGTAGCCGCCATCGAGCGGGCCTACCGCTGGTGGATCTACTGGAGCCTCGAGTACCGGTGGATCTGGTTCCGCAAGGACAGTTGGGCCGGCGGCAAGCTGAGCGCAGCTCTTCGCCAAGGAGATCCGGAACCAGGTCGTGTCCGAGCGTCTCCCCGAGGAGTCGGTCGTCCCCGACTACCCAGTCGGCTGCAAGCGCATTCTGATCTCCAATGACTGGTACCCCGCCCTGAGCAGGGCCACCGTCGAGGTGGTCGACCGGCCCATCGACCACATCGAGGCCGGCACGGTGGTGACCACGGACGGGCGGCGCCGGCCGGCCGATGTCCTGATCTTCGGCACCGGCTTCTCCACCACCGACTTCCTGGCCCACATCCCGGTGACCGGCGAAGGGGGCCGCACCCTGGCCGAGGAGTGGCACGACGGCGCCCACGCCTACCTGGGTACCGCGGTGCCGGGCTTTCCGAACTGCTACTTCCTCTACGGCCCGAATACCAACCTGGGCCACAACTCGATCCTGTTCATGGTGGAACGCCAGATCAACCTCATCCTGCAGGCCATGGCCGTCCAGACCCGGTCCCTCGGCACGGCGACCGCACCCCTGGTCGAGGTGGCCCCCGAGGCCTACCGCCGGGACGACCACCGCACCCAGTCCCTGATGGCCACGCACCGCATGGGTGGCCGGCTGCACGAGCTGGTACAAGAACGCCTCCGGGCGGGTGACCAACAACTGGCCCACCTGGACCTTCCGCTACTGGTACGACACCCTGCGCCTGCGGCCGGCGGATCTCGGGGTCACCGGCGGGTCGCCGGGCCCGCCCGACCACGGCCGCCGGCCCCGCCGAGATGCCGGCCCGGTCACCGTCGGGTTAGGACCCGATGTGATCGGCCGGGATGGTCCCCAGCCGGCCGGCCTGGTAGTCCTCGAAGGCCTGGGCCACCTCTTCCTTGGTGTTCATCACGAACGGGCCATAGGCGTAGACCGGCTCGCGGATGGGTCGCCCGCCGAGGATGAGGACATCCAGGTTGGGAGTGCGAGACTCCTGGTCGGTGTCGGCGGTCACGGTGAGCGAGCCCCCGTCCCCGAACACGGCCAGCCGGCCGGTGCTGACCGCATGCCCGTCGGCCCCGACGGTGCCCCGGCCGCCCAACACATAGACGAGGGCGTTGAAGTCGCTCCGCCACGGGATGTCCACCCTGGCCCCGGGGGACAGGGTGGCGTGCACCATGGCCATGGGCGAATGGGTCGAGCCGGGTCCGGCGTGGCCGCCGAGCTCGCCGGCGATGACCCGGAACAGGGCTCCCCCGTCGGGGGAAGTGAGCAGCTCGACGTTGGACGAGCCGATGTCCTGGTAGCGCGGGGCGATCATCTTGTCGGCCTTGGGCAGGTTCACCCACAACTGGATCCCGTGGAACAGCCCGCCGCTGGCCACCAGTTCCTCCGGTGGCGCCTCGATGTGGAGGATGCCTCCGCCCGCCGTCATCCACTGGGTGTCGCCGTTGGTGATCAGACCGCCGCCGCCGATCGAGTCCTGGTGCTGGAAGGTCCCGTCGATCATGTAGGTCACCGTCTCGAAGCCCCGGTGGGGATGCCACGGGGTCCCCTTGGGCTCGCCGGGCGCATACTCCACTTCACCCATCTGATCCATGTGGATGAACGGGTCGAGATAGCGACGGTCCACCCCGGCAAACGCCCGACGCACCGGGAAGCCCTCCCCTTCGAACCCTGCGGGGGCGGAGGTGACCGAGATCACCGGCCGCGGTGCCCCCACGGCCGGATCCGGCGCCTCGACCCTGGGTAGCGCCAGTACATCGTCCACAGTCACTGCCGGCATGGCCAACCTCTCTTTCGTGTCGGGCTCGCCGCCGTTTGCCGGCTCGCCCCCAACCTTCCTACCATTCAACACTAGTTGCGCTCGCAACATTTCCTCACCCGGCCAACCGTGCCTGGCGCCGGCTGGAGGGGACGGTTCAGTTTGTCCCGGGTTGTGACGAAAAGTATGAGTGAACAGGTACGCTTGGCGCACCGGGAAAGTCAGGAGACAGAACGTGATCTGGCAACGCGGGGGAACAACCCGCCGCCGCGACGACCACGACGAGAAGCCGGGCTCCTCGGCGGAGGGGATCGGCTGGTCGCTTCGGGCCGCCAGGGAAGAGCGCGGCCTCGATCTGCTGGCCGTCCACGACCGGCTCGGCCGGCCCATCACCCAACTCGAGGCCCTCGAGAACGGTGACCTGGCCGCCCTCCCCGACCAGGCCCTGGCCCTCTCCACCCTCAGGCGCTACGCAGCCTTTCTCGGCCTCGACGGGGACGCGCTGGCCCTGCAGATGATCGACGCCTGGTCGGCGACCGCGGCAGCCGCCCCGGGGGCGGCGCCAGCTCCCGCGGGAGCCAAGCGCACCCAGGTCGGGGCGGGTGCGGTGACCAATGTCGTCACCGCGGTGACCACCGAGCCGGATCACCTCCGGGCCTTCACCCAGACCGGCGAGGTGCCGAGGGTGGGGGCCGGGTCCGCAGCGGGGGGCTCGGGGGCCTATGGGTACGGCATGACACCCGGCCCGCCCACCGGGACGTTCCCCGTGGTGCCCCGTCAGCAGATCAGGCACAGCAAGCGGGCCGTGGCCAGGGCCCGCCGGCGACTGCGGGCACCGACCTCGCTCAAGGTGCTCACCTGGGTGGCCGCGGTGCTGGTGCTGGCCGTCGTGGCCGGCTTCGCCATCCAGCGGTGGAATCCCGAATGGCTGGCGCAGTCGCACATCCTCCGGGTCGCCTCTCCCCAGAAGGCCAAGACCTCCGGCGGCAACGGGGCCGGAGCGGGTCCGGCCCAAGCCGCGTCGCTCGTCACCAAGGGACCCTTCACCCTGCAGAGTGCCTCGTACACGATCAACGCCAGGAACTTCACCGTCGGCATCGCCACCTCGGGCCCCTGCTGGGTACAGGTCATCAGCGCCGACTCCCAGACTCCTCTGGTCAGTGGCGTCCAGCCGGCCGGCAAGCTCTTGAGCTTCCCGGCCAAGGGCACGATGACGGTTCAGGTGGGGGCGTCGCCGGTCGTGGTCGGAATCACGGTCAACGGCAAGCCCGCTTTCGTCGACCGTCCGCACGCCACCCCCTACACCTACACCTTCACGCCGGCGCCCTCCTCCTGACCGGTCAGGGCTCGACGACGGGGAACGCCTGGATCCCCTTGGCCGCCATCTCCGCATCCTCCTGGGCGTCGAACCGCGCCCCCTTGCGCTCCTCGAACCTCACCCACTGCACGAACACCGGGATCAGGGCGAGGAGCGTGAACAGCTCGGCACCGATCCACAGGATGGCCGCACCCGAATGGGTGCTGCCCAGCGTGTACATGGAAGCTGCGGGTCGGGTCTCGCTCAGGAGGGCCAGAGCCAGGAACGACTCCACCGGCACGCCGATGAGGAGGCTGCCCATCCTCACCCCGTGGCTCATCTTCCAGTGGGGAATCGGATCGACGCCGACCAGGGGCCACCAGAACAGCGTCGAGGCCAGGAAGAAGCCCACATTGATCAGATCCATGACCCACATGTGGGTCATGGCGAAATTGAGGGCCACGGTCAGGAAGAAGGCGAACATCGAGAAGTAGTACAGGAACCAGACCGGAAGCGGATGGCTGAACACCTTGAACGGCCGGGAGTTGAGCACGGCCAGCAACCTGACCTTGCCGGCGCGGCTCGACGTCTGGAGGGCGAGCGTCATCGGGGCCCCCATGGCCAACAGGGGAGGTGCGATGACCATCAACAGAAGATGCTGGACGACGTGGGCCTGGAAGTAGTCCATGGTGAACGTGCTCACCGGCGACTGCAGGGCGATGACGAGGGCCGCCAGGCCGGCCATGAAGGAAGCGGTCCGCTTGCCGCTCCACTTCCTGCCCCTGGTCGACAACGTCCACTCGGCCCGGAGGTACCACGACGCGGCGATTATGGCCGCCGCTAGCACCAGGAGTGCGAAGGGACTGAACTCCCACCGGGTCAGGGCGTTGTGGAAGGTGAAGGCAACCCGGCTCATCCCGTTCATTTCCGGCACCGGGCCAGGTTACCGACCGCGGCCGTCACCTCCCATTCGTGCGCCGTGGGCCGGCCTTACGGGCCGACGACCTGGACGATCTCTCCGGTGTCGACGTCATAGCGCCACCCTTCGACACCCACGCCGCCGGGGATGAGGTGGCAGCCACGGACGGCATCGACGTCGGCTCTGAGGGCGGCGTCGGGATCGGGCATGGCCAGGATGTCCCACCCCGCCGGCGCATCGACACCTTCGGCCACCAGGTCCGATCTGATGTCGTCGTCGGTGCGGCCGGCCAGGGCACACCCGGTGTGCTGCATGACCGCGATCCTGTGGACACCGAGGAACCTCGTGGCCAGGATCAGGGAGCGGAGGACGTCCGGCGTCACCCGGCCCCCGGCGTTGCGGAGGATCTTGGCGTCTCCGGGACCGAGCCCGAGCATGGCCAGCGGTTCGATTCGACTGTCCATACAGGTGACCAGGGCGAATCCCTTGGCCGCGGGCGCCGGGATCCCCGCCAGTCCGAACTGTGACACGTACGCTCGGTTGGCCCGCAGGAGATCGTCGAACATGCCGAGAGCATGGCAGACCGGCAGCCCGCGAGCCCAATGAAGCACCACCGGACCCCGCCGGCCAGCTGCCATGATCTCACCGTGGCCCGGGCCTGCCTCGTCCTCGATTTCGACGGGACGATCCTCGACACCGAGGAGTCCCTCTACCGGTCGTGGGCGGAACTGTGGGCCCGTCACGGGCATGAGCTGGCGCTGGCCGACTGGCAGGCCAACATCGGGACCGAGGACGTCTTCGACCCGCTGACCGAGCTCGAGGACAGGATCGGTCGCTCGATCGGCGGACGCGACCTGAGCCGCCGACGGATGCGGCGGGACGAGATCCAGGCCACGCATCGGCCCCGCCCCGGGATCCTGCGTTGGCTGTCCGAGGCGCAAGAATCGGGCGTGCCCGTCGGCATCGCCTCGTCCTCCCCCCAGGTGTGGGTCGAGGGACACCTCGACCGGCTCGGGCTGCGAGGATTCTTCGCCTGCCTGGTGTGCCGCGACGACGATGTCCCGGCCAAGCCGGCGCCCACCTCGTATCTGATCGCCTGCGGGCGGCTCGGATCGGATCCGCAGCACTCCGTGGCCGTCGAGGACTCCCCCCACGGCGTGATCGCCGCCGTGTCGGCCGGTCTCTTCACCGTGGCCGTACCCCATGGACTGACGGCTGACCTGGATCTGTCGGCGGCCGACCTGGTTGCCGCCTCACTCGAGGACGTCTCGCTGTCGGGTGCGCTGTCCGTGGCATCGGAGAGGGCCCGGTGATCGTCCTCCCTTCCCCGCCGGGATGCCTTGGCCGGCCCCCGCCGGATATCGCTGCCTATGCCAGGCTGGGCGGATGAGCACCGAAGGAGAATCGGTGGAGAGCGACTGGCCGAGACCCGTGGTGCACTGGGAGATCGTCGCCGCCGACCCCGAGCGGCAGGCCGCCTTCTACCGGGCGCTGTGCCATTGGGAGATCGGGGAGGGGCCGATCATGCAGATTCCCTCCGGCTTGGGCGGTCCCGAGCCCGGCCCCGGTGGTCACATCCGCCAAGGAGAGCGACCGGGGGTCACGCTCTACGTTCAGGTCCGGGACCTGCGCGCCTCGCTCGCCCTGGCCGTCGAACTGGGGGGCCGGTTGGTCGCCGAACCGTTCGACATCTCCGACGGCCCGACGCTGGCCGCCGTGGACGACCCCGAAGGCAACCCCTTGGTCCTCGTCCAGCAGTAGCGCCGGTCAGCGCCCTCAGTCAAGTGTCGCGTACCGATCGCGCCGCAGAGTCGACTCGTCGATGCAGGCCATGAACCGGAGCGCCGCCGGATCGTCCGCCCACCGCGTTCGGGCGGCGTCGGCCTCCTCCACTGAGCGCCACACGGTGATGACCGCCCACCCGCCGTCGGTGGCCCGCGCCGTCGTCCGGCGGGCCAGGCCGGGCTGCTGGTAGGCGAACTGGGTCTGCACCGTGCGGTCGGCCGCTTCGAACCCGGATTCCTCGCTGCCGGAGGCCAACCGGAAGGTGGTGATCTCGATCATCGAAGGTCAGGCTAACGGGCCGGACCGCAACCGATTCCGCTCTCACCGACCAGGGCCTCACTCGGGAGGCGGTGGTACATTTCTCCGGTCGAGCGGACCGCCCCAAAGGAGACACCGTGGCCCCTCAGGGCGTCAGCCAGAGCCCGGCGTCCCTCGAGCCCGAGGATGTGACGCGGATCCGCCTGGGCCTCACCACCCCCGTGGTCAGCATGGTCCCGGATGCGCACGCCTCCTGGGAGACGGACGGGAGCATCGACGACATCGCCGGCATCGCCCGGGCCGCCGACGCCCTCGGCTACGACCACCTCACCTGTAGCGAACACGTGATCGTCCCGACCGATGTGGCCGCCACCCGCGGGAGCCGCTACTGGGATCCCCTGGCCACCTTCGGCTACCTGGCCGCAGTCACGTCGCGGATCCATCTGGCCACCAACGTGTTGGTGCTGGGCTACCACCACCCCCTCGAGATCGCCAAGCGCTACGGCACCCTCGACCAGGTCTCGGGCGGCCGGGTCATCCTCGGCCTCGGGGTCGGCTCGCTGAAAGAGGAGTTCGAGCTCCTCGGCCTCCCCTTCGACGACCGGGGACCGCGGGCCGACGATGCCTTGGCCGCCCTGCGGGTGTCACTCTCCGAGCGGCTCCCCGAGTACGACGGCCGCTACTTCCGCTACTCGGAGGTGGTCCTCGACCCCTGCGCCCGCCAGTCCTCGGTGCCGCTGTGGATCGGTGGCCGCACCGCCCGGTCCCTCCGCCGGGCCGTGGAGCTGGCCGACGGGTGGGTCCCGTTCGGGATCCGGGCCGCGGACGTGGGCGCCATGCTGGCCGAGGCACGGGCCACCCCGGCCTGGTCGAGCCGGACCCGTCCGCTCGAGGTGGTGCTGAGAAACGGGCGCCCCCTCGACCCGGTCGACGACCCCGACGGGGCCCGCCGGATCGTGGAGAGACTCCTCGCCGTCGGGGCCACCGGCCTGCAGCTGTGGTTCACGCACCGCTCGATGGCTCACTACCTCGAGCAGCTCGAGGCGATGGCCCGAATCATGAGCCTCCCGGCGGCCGGGAGAGGCCGATGAACCGGGTCAAGGTCGGGTTCTTCTCCCTGTCCCGCCATTCCCCGGGCGGCGATGACGGCCCCTACCTCGAGTGGCACCAGTTGGATCACATGCCCGAGCAGTACCAGCTGCCGGGGCTGGTCCTGGGTCAGCGGTGGGCCTCGACACGGGCCTGCCGGTCGGCTCGGGCGGCCGAGGTCGACGACTGGTCACAGGTCGAACACGTCGTGTGCTACCTGATGGGCAATCCGGTCGACGAGACCATCGACGAGTTCTTGACCCTGGGCCGGCATCTGGCCGAACTGGGCCGGTTCCCCCATGCCCTGCCCTCGCAGTACCGGGGAGGGCTCCGACTCCTCGAGACCCTGGCCGCGCCCCGCGTGCTGATCTCGTCCGAAGTGGTCCCCTTCCGCCCCCACCGGGGCATCTATCTGATCGTGGAAGAGCCCCACAACGGCGAGGACCAGGATGCCGCCATCCAACGGATGCACGTCGAGGTCCTCCCCGACCTGGTGTCGGTGCCGGGAGTGGCCGGGGCGTGGACCTTCGGCACCACTCCGTCGATCCGACGATCCATGTTCTCCGAGGGGGCCTACCGGATGACCGTCTGCTATCTCGACGACGATCCGGCCACGGTGGGCGAGCGGCTGGCGCCCCTGGTCGATCGCTGGTGGGCGACCGGACCGAGCCGGACCCTGCTGGCCGCCCCCTACGAGTCGATGATGATCTGGGACTGGGACCGGTTCACCCCCACCGGCTGACCTCCCCGGCCTTCAGGAGCAGGCCCGATGTGCCGATAGACAGGGAGATCCCCTGAGGGACGCTTGGTTTGGGCTGGACGATCACCTCGATTGTCGCCCCGTGCAGGCTCGAACGCCACCTCTTCCGGCGAACCGAGAGGAACCCATGGCGCCAGCCCACGTGCGACGAGCACGAGCCGGCATCGAGGGGTCCACGTCGATCGACGCCGTGCGGTTCCAGGCCGATCTGCTGGCTGCGGTCGCGGAGCCCATCGTGGCCACCGACCCAGACGGGGGTCGGTCGTGTACTGGAACGGTGCCGCCGAGCACCTGTTCGGCTGGTCGCCGGCCGAGGCCACCGGCAGCACGCTGATCTACCTGGTCTCGGCCGAGGCGCCGTCCCCGGACCCGGCCGAGCCCGGGGACGGACCGGAGACGGTTACCGCGTGCCTCTTCCGCGGGCTGAGCTGGTCGGGGGACATCACCGTCAGACACCGTGGCGGACGTCGATTTCCCGTCAATGTCACCCGCACACCGGTCACCGACGGGCACGGCAATGTCACCGCCATCATCAGTGTGTTCGTCGACGTCACCGAACAGCGGGCCGTTGAGGAGGACCGGCGGCAGCTGGCCGCCATCGTGGGTGGATCGGGCGACGCCATCTTCGGTACGACCCTTGACGGCGAGGTCACCAGCTGGAACAGGGCGGCCGAGCAGCTGTTCGGATTCACCGCTGAAGACATGATCGGCCGGCCGATCGCCCAGATCGCCCCGGCTGACAGGGCCGGGGAGCAGGAACAGATGCGGCTGCGACTCGGTGCCGGCGGACCCCACGAACGGCTCGAGACCACTCGCCGGCGCAAGGACGGCAGCCAGGTCGAGGTACTGATCACCGCGTCGACGGCCACCGATGAGACGGGAAGGGTGATGGGTCTTTCGGTGATCGCCCACGACATCACCGAGCGCCGGGCCGAGCAGCGGGCGCTGGAGGCCAGCGAACTCCGCCTGGCCGAGGCTCAGCGAATCGCCCACCTCGGGAATTTCGAGATCGATCTCCGAAGCAACGAGGTCGTCTGGTCGGCCGAGTACAACCGGATCCTCGGGCTCGAGCCCGACCGGGTACCGACCGTCGAGTCTGGTCGCCTCGATGGTCCATGCCGACGACGCCCGCATTGTCGGGCGGGCGTGGAGGGATCGTCACCCGTCGATGGGACCGCCTTCGATCTCCTGTGCCGGATCATCCGCCCAGACACCGTGCGTGTGCTGGGTGCGTATCCGTGGGCGTCCCCGAACTGGACGCCGGCACGGTCGTCCGGGTGGTCGGGACGATGGCCGACGAGACCGAGCGGCGTGGAGGCCCACCGGGTCAGCCGGGCCGCCGAGAAGCGGTACGAGATCGGGTTCGAGCAGGCGGCCATCGGGACCCTCATCGCCGACATCGACGGGCTGGCCGATCCGGGTGAACCCGGCCGCATGTTCCTTCCTCGGGCGGCCGGCCCGCCTCCTGATCGGCCGGCCGATGGACGACTATTCGCACCCCGAGGAGGTGCCGCTGGCACCGAGGCAGCTCTGGCACGAGTGGCTTCGGGCCAGGACATCTACGAGGACGAGCGCCGCTACGTGCGCCCGGACGGCTCGGTGGTGTGGGCATCGGTCCACGTGACCCTGGTCCGGGACGAATCCGGCGAGGCCCAGTACTTCCTGGTCCAGCTGCAGGACATCACGCGAACGCAAGGTGATGGAACGAGGAGCTGGCCCACCAGGCTCTCCACGACTCGCTCACCGGCCTCCCGAACCGGGTCCTTCTCATCGAACGGCTCATCCACGGCCTGGCCGGTTCGCGGCGACGCCGTTCGGCGGTGGGCGTGATGTTCCTCGACGTCGACCACTTCAAACGGGTCAACGACTCGCTGGGCCACACCTTCGGCGACGATCTGCTCCGCCATGCCGCCGGCCAGATCGAGGAAGCCATCCGGCCCGGCGATTCGGTGGCCCGGCTCGGTGGCGACGAGTTCGTCGTGGTCTGTGACGATGTCAACGCTCTGGAGACCGAGCAGATCGCCGAACGCGTCCTGGCCGCGCTCAGCCGACCGTGTCGGATCGGAGACGAGGAGCTGATCATCACGGCCAGTGTGGGTATTGCCATTTCCGACCCGGATGCGACGGCGGAAACCCTCCTGCGGGATTCCGACTCGGCCATGTACCGGGCCAAGGAGCGCGGCCGGGGCCGGATCGAGTTGTTCGACGCCGCCCTTCGGAACACGGTCGATCGTCGCCTGGCCACGGCGGCATCGCTCCACCGGGCCCTCGAGCGGGACGAGTTCGTGCTCCACTTCCAGCCTGTTGTGGAGCTCTCGACCGGACGGATGGTGAGCGCCGAAGCCCTGCTCCGGTGGCAGCATCCCGAACGCGGACTGATCAACCCCGCCGAGTTCATCCCCGTCGCCGAGGAGACCGGCCTCATCGTCCGCATGGGCAGCTGGGTGCTCGAGCAAGCCTGCGGACAGCTGGTCGAGTGGCAGCAATCCGACCCCTCGATGTCGATCGCCGTGAACCTCTCGGTCCGTCAGTTGGTCACCACCGACATCGTCGGGTTCGTTGCCGAGCTCCTGGACCGCTACGGCATCCAGCCCTCCACCCTTTGCCTCGAGCTCACCGAGAGCGTCTTCATGGGCGACGTCGACGTCCTGGCCAGGACGCTCACCGACCTGAAGGCACTCGGCGTCGGTCTGGCCATCGACGACTTCGGAACCGGCTACTCATCGCTCAGCCGCCTCAAGCGCTTCCCGTTCGACGCCGTGAAGGTGGACCAGACCTTTGTGAGCGGGCTCGGAACCGACCAGCACGACACTGCGCTGGTGGCCGCCATCCTGGCCATGGCCGACGCACTCGAGCTGGAGACGACGGCCGAGGGCGTCGAGACCCGTTCCCAGCTGGTCAGGCTGGCGGAGCTCAACTGCCAGCGGGCGCAGGGCTTCTATCTGGCCCGGCCCATGGCCGCGCCTGCCATGACCCACCAGGTGACCGACGCGCACCGCTGGATGGTCTGCTGAATCCGGCGATGATGGGGTTCGGCTGCCGTCAGCCGGCCTCTCCCTGTCGCTGGCGGAGCTTCCGAAGGGAGTGGACGACCGACGCTTCGATCAACTTGTCGTTGCCCTTCGAGATGAAGTCGTGCACCCTCTTCTCCAGAAGTGCCCGCATGATCGGATTGAAGGCCTCGTAGGTCTCACGGAAATAGACTTGGGTCTTCCCGTCGCCCAGATCCTCCAGCCGGGTCCACCCCGATGCCTTCGACCACAGCGGCTTCCCGATGGCGTCGTACCGCCACGACACCGGGCGCTTGGCTTCGGTGATCCACTCCCACGATTGCGCTTTGCCCTTGGACAACAGGTACTTCGGCACCTGGAAGTCGCAGTGCCGGACCAGCCCGTTCCCGACCTCGTCCCCCGGGTGGTAGATCTCGATCTTCACCGTGTCGGTCTCGATGCCCGAGCGCATCCTCCCCCAGAACACGTTCCAGACCTCTTCGGGCGTCCCTTCGACGATGAAATCGAACCTGTGGTCCTGCATGGGCTGTCCTCTCCGGTTATCTGCGCTGAGCTCTCGACGACGAGCTGGGATCTCACGACCTTGCCTCCTGCGTTCCTCGGGAGGACCTCGAGGAACTCGATCCGTCGCGGCACCTTGTAGTCGGCGAGGCGCTCGCCGGCAAATCCCTGAAGCTCGTCGACGGTCACGGTGTGGCCCGGCCGGACGACGACGAAGGCGGCGATGTCCTCGCCCAGCACGTCGTGAGGAACACCGACGACTGCCGCCTCCACCACGGCCGGGTGGGCGTGGAGCGCCGCCTCGACATCGTCGGTGTAGACGTTCATCCCACCCCTCACGATCATCTCCTTCTTCCGGCCGACGATGGTGAGGTAACCGTCGGCGTCGAGATGGCCCAGGTCCCCGGTGTGCAGCCACCCCCCTTCCCACATGCGGGCGGTGGCCTCGGGATCCTTGTAGTACTCGCGGTGACCGGCCGGGTTCCGGGTGATGACTTCGCCGACCTCCCCTGTCGGAACCGGTACTCCCTCGTCGTCGACGATCCGGACCTCGACCGGAGGCTTCGGCTTGCCCACCGCGCCCGGGTGGGTGCGTGCGCCTTCCGGATCCATGGTGAAGGTGGCGTGGCCCCCCTCGGTCATGCCGTAGCTGTTGAGGACGGCGGCATGAGGCAGCTTGGCCTGCAGTCGCAGCAGTGTGTCCGGGGCCAGGGGGGCACTCCCCAGGATCAGCCGGCTGAGGCTGGACAGGTCACTCGATTCGAACCCGGGATGGTTGATCAGGAGCTGGGCCATGGCCGGAACGATGAAGGCGATCACCGGTCGCTCGCGTTCGACGATCTCGAACCAGCCACCGGCATCGAACCGGGGGAGGTACAACACGGTCATCCCGGCCTTCATCGGGTTGTAGATGAAGCCGAGGCCGGCGAACGTGAACACAGGGGACGCGGTCAGCCAGCCCGTTCCTCGCCAGTCGGGGCGCACATTGGGCGCCATGGCCACCTGGGAGTGACGGACGGCCACCCCTTTCGGTCGCCCGGTGGTGCCCGACGTGTACATGACATCGGCGAGGTCATCGTCGTCGACAGGAGCCTGGATGTGGTCCGCATCCGGGCTCTTCACCTCCTCGACGTCGACAAATCCCTCGCCGGTCGCCGGGCCGACCGAGATCGCCACAGCCAGCGAGGCGAGCGAGCCGAGCACCGGGGCCACGGCGTCGCGGTAGGCGCTGGCGACGACGACCGCGGTGGCCTCGGCATGTTCGAGGATGGCCCGGACCTCGGGCGGCGACAGCCGGTTGTTGACCGGCACCGACACCGCTCCCACTTTGTGCACGGCGCTGTAGGCCACGATCCAATCGAGGATCTGGTCGGCCTCGAGGTAGATGGCCACCAGGTCGCCCTTTCTCACCCCTCGGGCCTGGAGTCCCCGGGCCAGGCGATTGGACTCACGCTCCCAATCGGAGAAGGTGATCGATGTGCCGGCTCCCAGGTTCCGGTAAGCCGTCCGGTCGGGATGGGCCTCCGCCATCAGCAGCAGCTGATCGGTGACGAGGTCGGTCACGATGGGGTGTTGTCGAAGATCCGGGCCGCGGCCGCGCCCAGGAAGTCGTCCCTGGCGTCGTCACCCAACGGGAGGGCGCGGGCTGCGGTGAGGGCCCGCTCCATCGGCAGGAACGGATGGTCCGACGCGAAGAGGACCCGGCCCCGGCCGCGCCGGGACCCCATGAAGCTGAGCAGGGCCGGGTGCATGTATTTCGCCAGGTACGCCGAGTTCGAGAGGTAGAGATTGGGCCACTTGAGCATGTACTCGATGAGGAGCTCCTCGTAGGGGTGGCCCATGTGGGCGCCGATCACCACCAGATCGGGGAAATCGATCAGCACATCCTCGAGCAGCACCGGGTCCTGACACCGGGAACGCACCCTCGGACCCGGAATGCCGATGTTGATCGAGACCGGGATCCCCAGCTCTTCGCAGGTGGCGTAGACCGGGTAGTAGAGCGCGTGGTTGAGGGGGAACTGATGGACGAGGGGCGTGACCCGGACCAGGTCGACGGTTCCGTCGGCGACCCGCGTGCGGATGTCGGTGCTCTGGCGTCGCGGGCGCTCGGGGTCGTCCACGGTGGCGGCCAACAGGAGCCGGTCGGGATGGTCGGCCACCACGGCCAGGGTCTCGCTGTCGACCGAGGACAGGGTGCTGGTGAGGACGGCCCGGTCCACGCCGAGGCGATCCATCTCCCCCAAGAGGTCGCCCGTGGTCATGCCCCCTTGGATGTCACTTCCGAAGAAGCCCTCGATGGACCCGAAGCCCTTCTGGCCGAGGAATTTCTCCGCCGCTCTCTTGGAGATCGAGTTCACCCAGAGATCGATGACCACGGTGGGCGACTCTAGTGAACTGCCGGAGGCCGCGTCGGGGCATCGGCTAGCTTCGGGCCGGACCGACACGATGAGGTCGGACAGGGGGACCGAAATGATGGTGTGCCGACGTGGTGCCTGAGAGCGGACCGCCGGACTCGACGGGGTTCTTCGATGTGGTCATGCACCAGCGCGCCCACCGGCAGTTCGCCGACGATCCGGTGGCCGACGAGCTCGTCGAGCTCTGCCTCCGGGCGGCGACCCATGCGCCGAGCGCCGAGAATCTCCAGCCCTGGGTGTTCGTCGTGGTCCGGGAGCCCTCGCTCCGCGCCGGCATCGGAGCCCTGACCCGTCGAGCGTGGCATCAGGGTGGGCGGCAGCATTCAGCCGGTCGACTGGAGGAGTCATTCCTGCGCGAGGTGGAGCAGGGCGCCGAGGGTGGGATCGCATCCGCCCCGGTCATCGTCGTGGTCTGTGGTGACACCGCCATCGGTCTCGAATCCACGTTGCCCTCGTCGGTGTATCCCGCGACCCAGAATCTCCTCCTCTCGGCCACCGCCCTCGGTCTCGGATCGGCAATGACGACGTTGACCACCCTGTTCGCCGGCGAGTTGCGGGAGCTGCTCGAGCTCCCCGAGTCGGTCAGGCCGATGGCCGTGGTCCCCATCGGCTGGCCCGGCCGCCCCCTCGGCCCCCCCCGCCGACTGGCCTTGCGCGAGCGGGCCTACCGGGACCGCTACGGCGTCCCCTGGTGACCGGCCGGACTCCTCCGGTCCGCCCGACCTCACCCGGCGGCGAGGGCCAGGCGGATCCGCTCGACCTGAAGCGCGGTGAGCGTCAGCACGTCGGCCCACGACCACGTCTCCTCCGGACCGGTGAAACAGGTGAGGACAAGAATGTGATCGACCGTCCCTCCGACGTACCGTGCCAGCCGGTCCCCTTGCGGTCCGGTCGTCGACTTCTCGTAGATCCAGGTGTCCGTCGATCCGGGGAGGACCTGGTCGTCAACCAACCGCTCGGCGACGACTGTCTCGTCGGGCCGGTCGGTGCCTACGAAGAACCGGGGAACCTGGCGGAGCGAGAGCTCGGCATCGACCGGCGATGCGTAGGGCACCACCTCGAACCAGGCGGTCCGCGGCGATCCGGCGTCGGCCAGGGACCGCCAGGCGGTGATGCCCCCGGCCTCGACGGCGCGCTTGCTCTTCTCGCTCTCGGGGTCCAGCCCACCGGTCGGCCACGATCGCTCCTCGGTGACCTCCCACCCGTGCCCGACCAGGTCGGCCTCGCCCAGCAGCATGGCAAACGACCCGGCCGTAGCCACATCGGCCGTGTCGGGCACCTCGTGGTTGCCACCGTCGCCTGGCCGGTCGTCGATCGGCATCGCCCCGATTCTTCCAGACCCGACCCCGGGCCGGTGGTGACGACGGATCCGACCCGGGTGGGCGTGCCGGGTACGAACCGTCACCGTGGTGGAGCGGACGGCTCCCAACGGCTGAGGCGCGCTCTGCGGGCCCGTTCGACTTGGCGGTCGAGCATGGTCCGGGCCTCCGTGCTGTCGCGGTTGGAGGCCCGGGTCTTCACCGGCCCGCGGGTCGAGTCCAGGTGCACCGTGGCCAACCCGAGCAGCCGCTGCACCGGACCGGCGGTAAGCCGGACGCTCTGAGTCCGCTCGTGGGGTACGACGTCGATCGTGCGCGACAGTATTCCGTGGCGGGCGGTGAACACGTGCTCGTCAGATCCGACCAGCTGGCCGCGCCACCACAGTGGGGCCCGAATCGCGGCCCGGCGTGGAGGACGGGCGAGGGGAATGGCCCTGAGATCGACGCCGCCGAGCAACCAGCCCACCAGGGCCAGCGAGTAGTCGCGGTCGGTCACCGGCAACAGCATGGTCGACTTCGTGTTGGCGTTTCCGGCGTAGCCGGCCACGTTCATCCGGATCTGCGTCCAGCCGAAGAGGCGCCACCCGACGGGCTGGTGGATCAAGATGGCCTGGATCCGTCCCGGAGGCACTGTCTGGCGGCTCGTCGACAACAGTCCGTGGCGGATCCGGAGGCCGTCCGGTGACTCGGTCACGGTGAAATCCCAGAGGGTGCTCACCCGACGCCACACCTGGGTGACGATCAGGAAGCCGAACCAGAGGAAGAGTGCGACCCCGATGCCCGAGGTGGCCCGATGGCCGTTCTGCTGGCCCACTACAGCCAGGGTCGGGCCGATGAACAAGAAGATGAGCCGCCAGGAGATCATCTCGAGAAGCACCGCGCCCACCAGCTGTCCGTGGGGAACCGACACCACCGGGCGTTCCGGGGCCTCCGGCGCCCCTTCGTCACCCCCGCCCGATCGACCCAGGAGATCGGCACGCAGCTGCCGAGCCACGGACAGGGAGACATAGCGGAGCCGGACGGCCGAGCGCTCGGTGCCGGCCGTGGTGACCTTGACCTCGGCCAACCCGAAGATGCGGGCCGACAAGGGTTCGAGCACGTCCACGCTCTGGACCCTGTTCAGACGCACCCGCTTGGACTGCTTCCGAAACAGACCGCTGTCGATCCGGAGTTCGCCTCCGTGCAGGTGGTAGCGGGTCACGGCGACGGTGATCAGCCCCCGGACGACCACCAGCAGGGCCAGACCGGCGTAGAGGACCAGCGCGGTGACGTTGGGTCCGCTCCCCTGCTTCGCCTGCCTCCCGGCCAGGCTGAACACGGCGAAGACAACCAGCAGGCCGAGTATCCGTCCACCGAGGGCGAGCGGCGTCAACGGATGCAGGCGGAACGTCTCATCGTCGCTGTCGGGATGGGACGGGTCGAGCGGGCCGCTCCGGTCAGGTTGTTCGGGCTGACCGCGGACCGCCTCTCCGGGTCCTTCAGAGGCCACTGGCATGCGCCTCTCCCAGCTGGGTCAGCCGGTCGCGGAGCTGTGAGGCGACAGGTGGGGTCAGACCGCAGACCTTGGCGTCAGTCGTGGCTGCGGCGGTGTGGAGTTTGACGCTGACCAGTCCGAAGGACCGTTCGATGGGCCCGGCTTCCACGTCGACCAGCTGCATCCGCCCGTAGGGCACCACGGTGAGCCGCTTGAACATGGCCCCGTGGGTCACCACCAAGTCGTCGGATCGCTCCGCGTACCCCCACGACCGGAGATTCCGTCCGATCGAGATCCACCCCAACACGATGAGGACAACCCCTGCCCCGGCAACGGCCAGCGCCGCCGTCGCCGACGCCAAGCCGCACAACAGCGCGACCCCGGCCACCACCGGCACTCCGAAGACGAGGAGTTCGGTGCGGCGCATCCTGGCCAGCCGGGGCGAAACCCGGCTCCAGGGGTGATCAGGGGGCGGAGCGAAGGGACCGTCCATATTCGGGACCCTACCTCCCGCCGTTTCCGCCAGATGGTTCACTGGCGAAGCTCGTGGCCGGCCACGGAGCCCGGAACCAGTCGGTCGGTCGGGATCAACATTGGCTCATCTCTTCTCCTGAATCGCCGAATTTATCGGCTGTAGACGATAACTGGATCACAGATATATCGCCTCTAGCCGATAAAAAGCCCGATTCTGGAAAACAGAATGTCCACGGGGAGCGCCGATCCCGACGGACCGCCGACGCCGATCCGGCAGGGCCGGTCGAGCCGGCTCCTGTCCCTCAGAGCATCCGGCGACGGGTGGCCCGCCACGCCCAGCGGCCGAGCACGGCCAGGGCGGCCAGGCACAGGAGGACGAACAGGGTCGGCCCGGCCATTCGCAGAAGCCACTCGAATCCCGAGACGAACCCATGGACGCTGGCGCTCCACGCCCTGCCCAGACCCGAGCTCGGATGGGGCGCCGGTGGTGGTGGGCTGTGCCCAGCCTCGCTGAGGGAGACGGTAAGTGCTCCATACGTGGTCTCGCTGTTGAGGAGGTTGAGCTGACCCTGAAGCTGTTCGATCTGGCTCTGCAGGGTGTCGAGTTGGCTCTGCACGGCCAGGATGTCCCCGATCGACGAGGCCTGCGCCATGATCGTGAGGTACTGCTGACGGCTTGCCTGGAGGGCGGTGATGCGGGCCTGGAGATCGACGTACTGCGAGGTGACATCGGTGGCCGTGGTGCTGACCGAGGTCGTTCGACCCAATCGCTGCACCTGGGTCACGACCGTTCCGAAGGTCGGCTCGGGCACTCGCAGCACCACCGTCCCGGTCCCGGTGCCCTTTGATCCCTGGCCTCCGGTCAGCGCCTGGGTGCTGGACACGAAGCCGCCCTCGGAGGCGGCCAGAAAGGTGAGCTTGCTGAGGACCGGCTGAAGGCTTCCGTTCCCGATGCTCAGAGCGATCGTCCCGCTGGCCTCGACCTTGGCTGGCTGACCGACGACACCCGACGGAAGCGGGGGAACCGAGCTCGACCCGACGGCGGAGCCGCCCGAGGTCGACGCCGACCGCTGCGCTCCGTTGGCCGTCGCGGCCGGTTCCGAAGGGGCTGCCGCTCCCCCTGAGAAGGTCCCTCCGGCCGGATGCATCGCGCCGTTAGACACAGAAGGAGCCGCCACCGAACCCCCGGACGACGACCCCTTGGGACCGCCCCCGGCGATGAGCGCGGTGAGCGACACTCCCACCACCAGCAGGACCGCGGCGGCGACCAGGACTGGCCGAGCTCGTCCGGGCCGGGACGCGTCTGGTCGGCGCAACCGGTCCGGTGGAACATCGGAGGCGACGGCCGGTGTCACCTGGGTCGCGGCGACGATCCGCTCGGGGGCGTCAACGGGAACTTCGATCGCCTCGGCGGCAGCATGGAGAGCATCGCTCAGCACGTCCTCGTCGATCATCGTCATCCGAGCACCTCCGTTCCGGATGTGGACTGGTCCCGCGCCTCGAACCCCAGAGCCGGGTGCTCAGCCAGCAGCCTGCGGGCCTCGTGCAGTCGGGACTTCACCGTCCCCGGGCGCCGTCCGATCGCCGTGGCGATCTCCCGCTCGCTCAGATCGGCGTAGTAACGCAGGACGATCACGACCCGTAGGTGCACGGGCAGGTCCTGCAAGGCGTGGATGACGTCCCGTGACAACGCCACGTTGCCCGGGGTGTTCTCGACAATCGTCGCACCCGCCAGGCCTTCATCGCCCGCCCGGCGGTCCCGGTGCGGGATCTCTTGACGGAGTTTTGAATTGCACGTGTTGACGACGACCCGGTAGAGCCAGGGTCTGACGTCCGAGCCGGAGGCGAGTGAAGCACGGAATCTCCAGGCTCGCAGGTACGCCTCCTGAACCGCCTCCTCCGCGTCCGCCCGATTGCCGAGGATGAGGCACGCGGTACGAAAGGACCGGGCATAGCCGTCCTTCAGCCAGACCTCGAGATCATCCATCTGTACTCGGCCTCTTCCTCACCTGATGCCCACCTGAACCTCGCCTTTCGGCCAGCCACGTCATAGGGCGTTCCCATAGAGTGACGCTCGGGCGCCCCAAAAGGTTCGCGGGACCTCCCCGGGGCATCGCGCCCTGACCCTTGTGATGGCGCAGTTTCGACCTTGACGGATGGATTCTCTACGCTTGGCGGATGACGATCCGCCAGGATCTCGATGCACTCGTCGACACCATGGAGCCCGAGTACGCCCGGGCGGCGGCGCCGGTCGACGAGACAAGGACCGTGGCCGCCGCGGCGCTCCGCAGCGCCTATCTCGTCGCCGACGCCCTCGATGCACTCAGCCAGGAGCTCGACGATCTCGAGGGGGATCAACTCGAACGACAGGTGGCCGAGTTGAAGGTCGAGATCGCCGACCTGCGATTGCGCGTCGAATTGATCGCCAACGCTGGGCGGAAACGACGGCGTCAGTCGTGACCGGCGAATCGGTGGCCGATGAGGAGACTCCGCCGGCGCCGGGGGGGATGGCGTCGGCGGAGCCGGGTCCTCATCGTGGTCTGACGACCCCTTTGTCCGTTTGACCAATTCCTATCGTGAGCGCGTCTCGGGTCCTCGTGGTTTCGAAACCGTGAACGCACGATGAACGCCGCGACCGGGTCCCGATGGTCATGATCGCTCCAGGGCATAGACGGCGCTCTCCAGGCCCCCGGGCGGAGCTACGGGACCCGGTCCGTGGCGGAAACGCTGTCGTTCGCCCATCCCTCGGGCATTCGGCCTGGGCGACGGTGCCAGACCACTTGGTAGTTGCCTCTGTCGCGGAGAACTGGTCAGCGGGCAATAAGCGCAGGGGCCAACTCGCGGTAGGTCTGGAGGGGGAACGAACCCGGAGGGGCGATGACCTGAATGCAGACATGGTTTGCGCCAGCTTCCAGGTGTTGACGTATGCGATGGGCGACGTCGTCCTGATCGCCCCAGGCCACCACTGCGTCGACCAATCGGTCGCTTCCGCCCCCGGCGAGATCGTCATCCCCGAAGCCCAGCGAACGGAGATTGTTGGCGTAGTTCGGCAGCGAGAGGTACCCAGCCGTGAATGCCCGCGCGGCCTGTCGCGCCGAGCTCGCGTCCTTCTCCAGCACCACGCTGACCTCGGGGGCCAGCAACGCATCGGCTCCGAGTACCTCACGAGCTCGGGCTGTGTGGGCAACCGGTACGAAGTAGGGATGCGCACCCGCGGCTCGATCGGCTGAAAGCCTCAGCATCCGAGGTCCAAGAGCGGCGAGTGCCCTCCGCTCCCTCGCCGCCCCGGTAGGCCCGGCAGCATCGAGGGCATCGAGGGCATCGAGGTAGGCCACCATCTTGCTGTACGGGCGGCTGTAGTCCTCGACGATTGCCGCGTGGCTCGCCCCAACACCGAGGACGAACCGGCCCGGATGCCGGAGGTCGAGGTCGGCGACGGCCTGGGCGATCTCTTCAGGGGAAGTCGACCAAATGCTCACGATACCGCTGCAGACCACCATCCGAGTGGTAGCGGTCAGCAGGCGTTCGAAATGCGGCGAAAGGCCTGGCTTGAACCCGCCCGAGGACCACAGGGCTGTGTAGCCGAGCTCTTCCAACTCGGCCGCGACGTCGATCGAGGCGTCCTCGGCGACCCGCCATGTACCGCTCCACCAGACGCCTACTCGCCCTAGATCCATCGGATGACGGTACCTCGGCATGGGCCCCCCGATCCGCAGGACGGCAGACGGTCCACCAGGACAGACAACTGGTGGGGCTAGCAAGAATCGAACTTGCGACCTCAGCATTATCAGTGCTGCGCTCTAACCGACTGAGCTATAGCCCCGCAAACCGGTGCACGACGCTACACCAAGGCCCGAGCCGACCTAGCGCGTCCCCGGCCACTTCCCCGGCCACCGCGGCCACCGCGGCCACCGCATCGCCGCCGTCGAGGTTCATGACCCGGACCCCGGTGGCGTCACGACCCTGCGAGGCGATCTCGCGCACCGCGGTTCGGATGACCACCCCCGAGGTCGAGATCAGGAGGATCTCGTCCTCCAGCCCGGCCATGAACGCGGCCACCACCCGGCCCCGCTTGGCCGTCAGGCGGATCCCACGCACCCCCTGCCCGCCCCGGGCCTGCCGGTTGAAGCGCTCCAGTTTGGTCCGCTTGCCGTAACCGGCGTCGGTGACCAGCAGGATGTCGGCCTCGTCCCGGGCGACGTCGCAGGACACCACCTGGTCGCCTGCCTTCAGACGCACCCCCCGGACACCGGCCGCATCGCGGCCCATGGCCCGGACATCCTTCTCGGAGAACCGGATGGTCATGCCCGACTGGGTGACCAGGAACACATCGTCCTCGCCGCGGGTCTCCACCACCCGGACCAGTTCGTCGCCGTCCCGGAGGTTGATGGCGATGAATCCCTCTCGGCGGGACTTGTCGTACTCACTGAACGAGGTCTTCTTGACCTGACCCAGCTTCGTGCTGAACACCAGGAAGCTCTCGGCCGGGAAGTCGCGGGTGCCGATGATCGCCTGGATGACCTCGTTGGGGGCCAGGGGGAGGAGATTGACGATGGCCGTGCCGCGGGCGGTCCGTTCCTTCATCGGGATCTCGAGGGCCCGCAGCCGGAAGACCCGGCCTCGGTTCGAGAACAGCAGGAGGTGGGCGTGTGCCGAGGTGTGCACGACGTCGTCGATGAGATCCTCTTCCTTGAGCTTCGCCCCCTGGACGCCGCGGCCTCCTCGGCCCTGGGTGCGGAAGGCGTCCGCCGACACGGCCTTGATGTAGCCGGCACGGCTCATCGTGACGACCAGTTCCTCGTCGTCGACCAGGTCCTCGACATTCATGTCGCCCGGGTCGTGCGTGATCACCGTGCGCCTGTCGTTGGCGAACTTCTCGCGGATCTCCCCGAGCTCGGTGGCGATCACCCCCCGCAGCTTCGCCGGGTCGTTCAGGATCGACTCCAGTTCGGCGATCTCCTCCAGAAGCTTGGCCAGCTCCTCTTCGAGGTTGGTCCGGCCCAGCCGGGTGAGCCGGGCCAGGGTCATGTCGAGAATGTGGTTGGCCTGCTCCTCCGAGAACTCGAACGGTGCGGCCTGCAGTGTCCCGAGGGCAGCCGGGCGGTCGTCGGAACCGCGGATGGCGGCGATCACCTCGTCGAGCATGTCGATGGCCTTGAGGAGGCCCTCGACGACGTGGGCCCGGGCCTTGGCCTTGTCCAGGAGGAACTGGGACCGACGGGTCACCACCTCGACCTGGTGGGCCACGTAGTGGGTCAGGATCTGGGCCAGGTTCAGGGTGCGGGGCACCCCGTCGACCAGCGCCACCGCGTTGACGCTGAACGTGGTCTGCATCGGCGTCTGCTTGAACAGGTTGTTGAGGACGACGTTGGCGTTGGCGTCCCGCTTGAGCCGGATCACCAACCTGGTCTTGCCGCCGGACGAGTCGTCCTGAGCCTCGGCGATGCCGTCGAGGTCTCCGGCTCGGACCAGGTCCTCGATCTTCTTCGACACCGAGGCGATCGACGTCTGATAGGGCATCTCGGTGACCACGATCCGGGTCTCCCCGGCCCGGCCCTCCTCGATCTCCGCCACCGCCCGCATCTTGATGGAGCCGCGGCCGGTGCGGAGGGCGTCCAGGATCCCCTGTCGGCCGAGGATGAGCCCACCGGTGGGGAAGTCGGGGCCCTTGACGAACTCCATCAGGTCGTCAGGGCTGGCGTCGGGGTGCTCGAGGAGGTGGACCGTGGCGTCGATGGCCTCGCCCGAGGTTGTGCGGCGGGATGTTGGTGGCCATCCCGACGGCGATGCCCTGTGACCCGTTGACCAGCATGTTGGGGAACCGCGCCGGCAGGACGGTCGGTTCTTCCGAGGTGGCGTCATAGTTGGCCACGAAGTCGACGGTCTCCTGGTCGATACCGTGCATCAACTCGAGCGCCAGTGAGCCGAGACGGCACTCCGTGTAGCGCATGGCCGCCGGGCCCTCGTCCGGGCCCGTCCCTCCGAAATTCCCGTGGCCGTCGATCAGCGGATGGCGCATGGAGAAGTCCTGGACCATCCGGGCCAGGGCCTCGTAGATGGCCGAGTCGCCGTGCGGGATGGTACGAGCCCATCACGTCCCCGACCACCTTGGCGCACTTGTTACGGGGTCGGTCGGGCAGGAGCCGCTGGTCGTACATCGAGTAGAGGATCCGGCGGTGCACCGGCTTCAGTCCGTCGCGCACGTCGGGGAGCGCCCGCGAGACGATGACCGACATGGAGTACTCGAGGAAGGAGCGCTCCATCTCCTCCTGGATCTCGATCGGCTCGATGAACCCCGAGATCTCCTCGTCGGTGCCCGAGCCCCCGGTACCGTCGTTGTTCCGTCCTGGCATTCCTTGGTCCTATCTGCGTTGCTGAGGTCTGTCTTGCTGAGGTCTTGCGTAGCGGCCAATCGTCCTGTCGGCTGGCCCGGGTGGCGCCCGGCTCACCCGGCCCGTCAGATGTCGAGGAAGCGCACGTCCTTGGCGTTGGTCTGGATGAACTGGCGACGCAGGTCCACGTCCTCGCCCATCAACACCGAGCAGACCTCGTCGGCGATGGCCGCCTGCTCGACGGCGATCTGCAGGAGAGATCGCTTGCCGGGGTCCATGGTGGTCTCGCGCAGCTCCGCGTAGTCCATCTCGCCGAGTCCCTTCAAGCGTTGGAACTCCTTGGTGTGGTTGGGATTCTCGAGCAGGAACGCCGCCTTGGCGGCATCGTCCTTGAGATACGCCTTCTCCTTGCCCACCTCGGTCGAATACAGCGGCGGTTGGGCCACGTAGACGAACCCTCCTTCGACGAGCGGTTTCATCTGCCGGAAGAAGAAGGTGAGCAGCAGGGTCCGGATGTGCGACCCGTCCACGTCGGCGTCGGCCAGGATGATGATCTTGTGGTACCTGATCTTCGTGACGTCGAAATCCTCGGCCAGGCCGGCGCCGATGGCGGAGATGAGCGCCTGGATTTCGGTGTTCTTCAGCATCTTGTCGATCCGGGCCCGCTCGACGTTGAGGATCTTGCCGCGGATGGGCAGGATGGCCTGGGTCTGCGGGTTGCGGGCGTCTTTGGCCGAGCCCCCGGCCGAGTTCCCCTCGACGATGAACAGTTCGCTGGCCCGGGGGTCCCGGGACGAGCAGTCCACCAACTTGCCGGGCAGACCGGCGCCGTCGAGCGCCGACTTCCGGCGGGTCAGGTCGCGGGCCGAACGGGCGGCGACACGGGCCCGGGCCGCCAGCATCCCCTTCTGGATGATCTGGCCGGCTTCGCGGGGGTTCTCCTCGAACCATTCGCTCAGCTTCTCGTTGGTGGCCCGCTCGACCAGTGAGCGGACCGGCACGTTGCCCAGCTTGGCTTTGGTCTGACCCTCGAACTGAGGATCCTGGAGGCGTACCGAGATGATCGCGGTCAGGCCCTCGCGGATGTCCTCGCCCAGGAGGTTGTCATCCTTCTCCTTCAGGGTTCCTTTGGCTCGGGCGTACTTGTTGGCCACATTGGTGAGGGACTTCTTGAATCCCTCCTCGTGCATGCCGCCGTCGATGGTCGATATGCCGTTGGCGAACGAGTGGATGCTCTCGTAGAAGCCGGTGTTCCACTGCAGCGCGATCTCCACCTCCATGGTCTCTTCACGCTGCTCGAGCGAACTGACCTTGCGGAAGAGCGCCTCCTTGGACGCGTTGAGGTGGCGCACATAGTCGACGATGCCGTCCTTGTACTTGAAGACCTGCGACTCCTTGCCGTCGGGCCGCTCGTCGGCGAACCGGATCTCGAGTCCCTTGTTGAGGAAGGCCATCACCTGCAGGCGTTCCATCACCGTCTGGGCCCGGAACTCGATGTCCTCGAAGATGGCAGGGTCTGGCCAGAACGTGATCGTCGTGCCGGTCCTCCCCCGCGGCGCCTTCCCGGTGACCTCAAGTTTGCCGACAGGGTTTCCGCCGTCCTTGAACTCGAGGACATGGTGGTCGCCGTCGCTATCGATCTCCAGGAGCAGCCGGGTGGACAGGGCGTTGACCACCGAGACTCCCACGCCGTGGAGCCCACCCGAAACCTTGTAGCCGCCCCCTTCACCGAATTTCGCTCCGGCATGGAGCACGGTGAGGACCACCTCGGCGGCCGACTTTCCCTTCTGTTCCTTTATCGGGCCGGTGGGGATACCCCGTCCGTTGTCGGCCACGCGGACACCGCCGTCAGCCAGCAGCGTGACGTCGATCTGGGTGCAGTAGCCGGCCATGGCCTCGTCCACCGAGTTGTCGACGACCTCCCAGACGAGGTGGTGCAGACCGGTCGGCCCCGTCGATCCGATGTACATCCCGGGTCGCTTCCGAACCGGTTCCAAGCCCTCCAGAACAGTGATGTCCTCGGCGGTGTACGTCGATTCTTCGCCGCTACCCTCGACCTCTTTTTTCAGCGCCACAGGCGCGCCCTTTCCAACATCGATTGACTGAGCGGGAACCAGGGCAACGAGGTCGTCTCCGGCGCGTTGGGCGCATTCTGTCGACAGCCGCGGTCACCCGATTCCAAGGCTCCAGTCTAGCCTCCGGGGCTACCTTCCCGGACCGATGATCGCCGCGGGAACGGCCCCGCCTAGCGCCGGACCCGGACCTCGAGCCGAGCCGGCCTAACCGCCCCCGTCTCCTCCACCACCCGGTCCAGCAGAGCGTCCCCCATGCCCCGGACCTGAGTGGCCCAGGCTGGGTGGTCGACACTCACCACCAAGGCCTCGCCGTCCAGCCGGATCGGCTGCACGTGACCGGCCATGGGCGCTCCGACGATCTCCGGCCAGGACGCGAACAGGCGACCGAGGCCCTTGGCGTCCCTGAGACCGAGCTGACGGGTCACCGCATCGAGCGAGTCCTCCAGCCGACGCGGGCCACTCTCGTTTCTCGCCGATCGGTCGCCCATCAGGCCCGATCGTCCTCGTCTCGGCGGAGGAGGCCGGTGCACCGGCCTCGACCGGGTAGATCTTCGCCGCGGCGACCTCCGCCGGGGCCGGAAGGGCCGTGGTCAGGAGAGCCTGGCCCGGGGGGAGGCCGGCCAGCAATGCTTTCGCCCGGTAGGGGTCGAGCTCGGAGAAAACGTCGTCGAGGAGCAGCACCGGAGGCGTGCCCAGCCGGTCGGTCGCCAGTTGGTGGGCGGCCAGTTGCAGGGCCAGGGCCAGGGAACGCTGCTCTCCTTGGGAGGCGTGGGTCCGACCCGGAAGGCCTCCGAGCGACAGCTCCAGTTCGTCCCGGTGCGGTCCGGTCAGCGAGATTCCGCGCTCGACGTCCTTGGACCTGGTTTCGGCCAGCGCCTCGACCAGACGGCCCGACCACGAGCGCTGGTAGTCGAGCGTGACTACGGTCGGGGCCCCGGCCAGGCGTGAATAGTGGGCCGTGGTAATGGGGGCCAGCTCATCGACCAGGGCCTCTCGGGCTTCCACCAGCCTGGTCCCGGCGTCGTCGAGGCGCGCGTCCCACACGTCGAGGGTGCTGGCGATCTCGTCGGTGAGCTTCCGGCCCGTCGTCCGCAGCAACGCCGACCGCTGACGGAGGATCTTCTCCACGTCTTCTACCGCCCGGGCCGACTTCGGATCGACCACGGCCATGGTCTCGTCGAGGAACCGCCTCCTCTCCGCGGGTCCTGACCGGACCACCCCGATGTCCTCCGGGGAGAAGACCGTGGTCCGTAGGGCTTCGTGGAGATCGCTGCGCCGACGGACATTCTGCCGGTTCACCATCGTGCGCGACCGCCCGGTGGCCGACAGCTCGGCTTCGATGGTGACCGAGCGGCCGTCCACCAGCGTGACGGCCCGGAGGATGGCGTGTTCGGTGCCCCGGCGGACGAGAGCCTCCCGGGGCGAGTGCCGGAACGACTGCAGGGTCGACAGGTAGGCAACGGCCTCGAGCACGCTGGTCTTTCCGGCCCCGTTCCGCCCGGTGATGACCGTCGTCCCCTGAGGGTCGGGCTCGATGTGCAGCTCGACGACGTTCCGGAAGTTGGTGATCTGGAGTGAGACGAGGTGCACGAAGGGGTGTTGGCGACGCCGGTCGGGCTAGGAGACCCGGACCGGCATCAGTAGATAGCGGAAATTCGTCTCCTCGGCCGCTCGCACGGTGGCCGGCTTGGTGGCGTCCACGGTCTCGAGGAGGACTTCGTCCCCCGACACCGCCTCGACCCCGTCGATGAGGTAGGTGGGGTTGAAGGCGATGGTCAGCTCGGTACCTTCGAAATCGGCGTCGACCGTCTCGCTGGCGTCGCCCACTTCCTGGGAGACGACGGTGAGATCCACTCCTCCGCTGCGCATTGACAGCCGGACCGGTGTGGTGTTGTCCCGTACCAGCAGGCGCACCCGCCTGAGGGCGTCCAGCAACGAGTCCTTTCCCACGTGGAGGCGGTTCGGATATTCGGATGGGATCAGCTGGCGGTAGTCGGGGTAGCTCCCGTCGAGAAGCCGGGTGCTCACCTTGACGTCTCCTGCAGTGAAGGTCACGTCATGGTCCCCGATGGACAGGCCGATGGTTGGTCCGGCGCCTCCTTTGTTCCCGTCGTCATCCGAACGCTGCGGCGAGCGTCCTCTTTGGCCGCTCCGCCCAGACCGGAGAGTTTCTGTAGTTCGGCCAGGGCCCGGGCCGGAACCAGGATCTGCGAACTGTCGTTGAGTACGTCGCTCCCCTCGATGTCCCGCATGGCCAACCGGTACGAATCGGTGGCTACCAGCCGAATCCCTCCGCCTTCGGGTGCGATCAGCACACCGGTGAGGAGGGGTCGGGCGTCATCACTCGAGGCCGCCCGGACCACCTGTCGGAGAGCACCGGCCAGATGGGCAGCGGAGAGGAAGGTCGCCGGTTTGGGGGGCTCGGGTAACGAGGGGAAGTCGTCGACCGGGAAGGTGCGGAGGCTGAACCGGGACCGCGCCGCACCGATATCGACCTTTTCACCCTCGGATTCGATGGTCACGGCGCCCGGCTCGAGCGAGCGGACGATGTCGGCCAGCAGTTTCGCCGGGGCCACGCAGACACCGTCGGCAATTCCGATGGCCTCGGTCGACGCGTGCACCGTGAGGTCGAGGTCAGTCCCGACCACGCCCAGATGGTTGGCCTGTACCTCGATCCGGACTCCCCCAAGGGCCATCGAGGTCGACGTGCGCGAACTCACGGCACGGCCAGCAGTGGTCAGAACCTCCACCAGGGAGTCGCGCTCACATCGGAACTTCACCAGGAGGTCCTTTCTGTCTTTTGCTTTAAGTATCTAATTGGATAGTGATGGTAGTAAGCCCTGTGGATTGTGGATAAGCATCCTGAGCCCCAGCCCAGGGCCGGTCTTACCATCCAGTGGTCATCCACTGAACATGGTCGACCGACGTCATCAGGTGTTCTTTGGGTGACTGGTTATGGACAAGTTCATCTGAGTTCACAGAATTGCCCCAGTTCGAGGCCGAGATATCCACAGATAGTGCACAACCTCTGGATACAGGCTGCGGAAGGACGGAGGGAGACGGTCCCGGGAGGTGTGGCGATCGGCCCTGGTCAGGGCCGCATGGGTTAGGAGCCACTTTTGATGCGGACGATCAGGTCAGTCACCTGGTTGTAGATCTGGTGGCGTTCTTTCATCAGGTTGGCGACCTTCTCGACGGCATGCATGACCGTGGAATGGTCCCGGCCGCCGAACTCGCGGCCGATGGCCGGATAGCTGAAGTCGGTCAACTCCCGGAACACGTACATGCTGACCTGGCGGGCGGTGACCAGAGGGCGTCGTCGGTTGGGACCACAGAGCTCCTCGACGGAGAATCCGAAGGTGTCGGACGTGGCGTCCAGGATGACCTGGGGGGTGATCCGTCTGGGTTGATCGGCGGAGACGATGTCGGAGAGCACCACCTCGGCCAACTCCCTGCTCATCGGCTGGCGGTTGAGGCTGGCGAAGGCGGTGACCCTGATCAGGGCTCCTTCGAGCTCGCGGATGTTGTCCTTGACGTGGGTGGCGATGAATTCGAGCACGTCATCGGGGACGGCCACCTGCTCGTGCTCAGCCTTGGTCTGGAGGATGGCCAGGCGGGTTTCGAGCTCGGGAGGCTGGACCTCGGTGATCAGGCCGGACAGGAAGCGGCTGCGGAGCCTGTCCTCCAAGGTGGCGATCGACTTGGGAGGCCGGTCGGAGGTGAGCACGATCTGTTTGGACGCCCCGTAGAGGGAGTTGAACGTGTGGAAGAACTCCTCTTGTAGCGACTCCTTGCGCTCCATGAACTGGACGTCGTCGATCAGGAGGACGTCGCACTCCCGGTACCGCCGTTTGAACGCGGTGGTGGTATTGGTCCGGATGGCATCGACGAACTCGTTCATGTAGGTCTCGGTGGTCACGTAGCGGACGTGGCGACCGGCGAAGTTCTCGAGAACGTAATTGCCGATGGCGTGCAGAAGGTGGGTCTTTCCCAGCCCGGCATCGCCGTAGATGAACAACGGGTTGTAGGACCGGGCCGGAGATTCGGCGACCGACTGGGCGGCGGCATGGGCGAAGCGGTTGGAGGATGCGATGACGAAGGTGTCGAAGGTGTAGCGGGGATCGAGTACTGGGAACTCGAGTCGGTCGGTTGACCCACTCCCACCTGGTCGTTTGGGGCGTTCGCTCCACAACGGGGATCCTGCCGCGGCCGAGGCCGCCCCTGAGCCGGCATGGGCGAAATCGGGCTCGACCGCCGGCTGATCCTCGACGGGCTCGTAGATGGGGGCGACAACCTCGAGCTGGACCTCGAGATCGCGACCCACCGTTCCGGTCACGGTGTCCTGGATGAGGCCGAGGAACCGGGACTCGACCCGGTCCCGGATCAGGGTATTGGGGACCCCGAGCACGATTTCGCTGTCCTTGATGGAAAGCGGCGTGATTCCTGACAGATAGGCCTGCCAAATGGCATCGGACACCTGTTCGCGCAGTGCCTCCGAGCACAAAATCCACATGCCTTCTGTGTCGTTCACGTGGGCCTCCGCCCTTGGACAGTCGATTCGGTCCACAGCACTATCCACAGCTGTGGACGAGCACCGCCTTGCGTACGCAGCGCTGGAAAGGCCGCGTCCCGGGCGCTACTGCGTCTTTTGGACACCCTGCTTCGTTCGTCGGGGCAAGCGACGGGCCGGGTCGGGTGCTGTGTGCCCAGAAGCCACTTGCTGTGTTCGGAACGGTACACCGTGCCCAACCGGTGTGCCTCCCGGTGATCGACTAGAGCGGAGGCGGGATTGCGCCTAGCATGTAGGGGAATGCCCTGATCCCTGTGATCGGGCCCCCTGCCGCACGCGACACCAAATTGTTCGACGGTCCAGGGCGAGGAAGGAAGAGGACGAAATGAAGCGTACCTATCAGCCAAACGTACGGAAACGGGCCAAGACCCACGGATTCCGCAAGCGGATGTCGACCAAGGCCGGACGTGCGGTGATCCGGTCGCGCCGGGCGAAGGGACGCCATCGGTTGTCGGTGTGAGTACCGGAACTGGACCGGTCGGCCGTACGATCACCGGTGTCAGGTCTGTTCGTTCACGCCGGACGTTCGAGGAGCTGCGTCGCCGCGGCACTCGAGGACGGTCTGGACCTCTCCAGGTTAGTTTTTTGAAGCAACCTTCCTGGTCAGGGGTAGAAGTGGCCTATGCCGTCAATCGGCGAGTGGGAAGTGCAGTGGTGAGGAACCGACTGAAGCGGAGGCTGCGGGCGATCGTGTCCGAGAGGGCGGCCTCCCTTCCGGCGGGCACCTACGTAGTACGTGCAGGGCCCGAAGGGTCACTGTTGGGATTCGATGAACTGAAGGTGGCTATGAGCCAAGCGCTGGAGAAGGCCACGAACGGCTTATCCCGGGGATCGACTACGACGCCCGCGACCGGACCCGGGACCTCTCGATGAGGGCGGTCGCCGACAGGGTGGGCTCGGGGTCGGAAGACCTGGTCAGGACCGAGATTGGCGTCCGCGAAGTGGTTCCGGGGCACCCCGGCCAACGGCGGCGGGGCCCGGCCCGGTGGATGGTCTTGGTCATTCACGGGTACCAACTGGCCCGAGCGGGGCGGCCGACCGGATGCCGCTACCTCCCGACCTGCTCCGACTACGCGCTCCAGGCCGTCGAGCGGCACGGAGCGGTGCGGGGTGGGTTCCTCGTCCTGAGACGATTGGCGCGATGTAACCCCTGGGGCGGACACGGCATCGATCCTGTGCCCGACGGGAGGAATCAATGCTCGCATCACTGACCACCCCGATCGGCAAGATCTTCCAGCCGTTGCTGGACTTTGTGGGCTCTGTCCTGGCCTTCTTCTTCTCGATCATCCCGAACTATCCGATCGACGTTGCTCTGCTGACCATCGTGATCATGGCCGCGCTCACCCCGCTGACCGTCAAGAGCACGAAGAACATGGCCGCCATGCAGGCACTCGGGCCCGAGATGAAGAAGTTGCAGCAGAAGTACAAGGGCGCCGAAAACCGGGCCCAGATGAATGAAGAAATGATGAAGCTCTACAAAGAGCACAATGTGAACCCGGCTTCGGGCTGTCTCCCGATGCTATTGCAGATGCCTGCGTTCTTCGTTCTCTACAGTGTCATCCGGGGTATCACCAACACGGTCACCATTCCCGCTCACACCATCACCGTTGACGGGTTCAAGAAGCTCGTCCCCCTCCAGGTCAAAGCCATCCCCCGCTACATCCCCGATCCTTCGAAGATGCGGACGGACATCGTCGCTGCTCATGGCCAGCTGAACTCGTTCGGGATCGACTTCGCGCAGAAGCTTCTCTCCCATCACAGCAGCTGGTTCGTGGCCATCCCCTATCTGCTGCTGGTCGCCGCCGCCGTCGGACTGCAGTACCTGCAGATGGCCAGGCTCAATGCTCGGAACCCGCAAGCATCACAAGCAAATCCGCAGGCGGCCATGCTCCAGAAATACATGCCTCTAATATTTGGGTTTATTTACCTGAATGTTGCGGCTATTCTGAATGTCTATTTCATCGTTTCGAGCGCAATCCGCATCCTGACGCAGGAAATCCTGTTCCGAAAAGGCATCGTGGCCGGCCCCCCGGCCACAGCGAGCGACGCCACCGGTGGCGCCAAGAAAGGCCCTGTCGTCGACCGGACCGAACGGGCGTTGCCGAAGTCGAAGGCGGCCGGAACGGCGAAGGCTGGCGCCGGCGACGGGGGTAGCAACGGAACGGGGACCAACGGGAAGGGCCGTCCCGGGTCGGGAGCGAAGGGCTCCCCGGCCAAGTCGGGCTCGACGTCGAAGGCGACGGGCCCATCCAACAAGTCGAGTGGACCGGTCAAACCAACCGGATCGACGAACGGGTCGAATGGCAAGAAGGGCGCCGGCTCGGGCTCGAGGCAACGACCCACGACGAATTCCGGAAACGAGAAGAACGGATCTGGGGGCGCTGACGCGGATGGCGGGAGCGCGGGCCAACCGAAAGAGCATCCGCGCTCCAAGGCCAAGCGTGAGAGAAAGGCTCGATAACAGGTGGAGTGGGTGGAAGCCAGTGGCAAATCACTACCGGAGGCCAAGGAGATCGTCCTCGACCTTCTCGGAGTAGCTGAGGACGACGCTGAGTTCGTGGTGCTCAGCGAACCCAAGCCCGGACTGTTCGGCCGGCTGCGGGGCGAGGCCAGGGTTCAGGCCCGAGTCCGCCCCGTCGCTCCCCCGCCGAAGCGGGGCCGCCGCCCGAAGTCGGACAAGCGACGCGAAGGCGGTGATCGGTCGCGGAGTGGGGGCGGGACGCGGCAAGAACGGATCGACCACCTCGGGGCGGGGAGACCGGACCAGGCCGAGAAGCGCGGAAGGCGACAGATCCGATCGGAATGGCGCCGGCACCGCCGGACGTGCCATCCGGTCCAACCCTCGAAGGGGACGACGCTTCGGCCTCAGCCTCCAATGGGCAGAGGCCCGCGGCCTCGAGCCGTTCGAGTCGAAGGCGCCGCGGCGGGCGGGGTGGCGGTGGAGGGAACCACAGTGGCGGCCAGCCAAGTTCGCAGGGGAAGCAAGTAACCGGTCGTGAGCCCGGGGAGAGTGAGAGCACGATGGAAGAGTCATTGACACTCGAGCAACAGGGTCAGGCGGCGGCAGATTTTCTTGCCGGACTCGTCCGCGAGTTCGGACTTGATGCCGAGGTCGGCTTTTCGGAGGTCGACGAGGAGACCGTCCAGGTGGCTGCGGTGGGCGATGACCTCGGCCTGTTGGTGGGTCCACGTGGAGCGACGTTGTCGGCGGTGCAGGATCTGGCTCGGACCTTCGTGCAGCGCCAGTCGGAGAACCGGACCGATCGGATCCTGGTCGACGTCGGGGGTTACCGAGAGAAGCGGGTCGCCGCCCTCCGCCGCTTCACCGAGGGAATCGTCCACGAGGTCCTCGAGTCGGGCGAGGAGCGGGCTTTGGAGCCCATGTCGCCGGCCGACCGCAAGGTAGTCCACGACACGGTCAATGAGATCGACGGGGTTGCGACTCGTTCCGACGGGATGGAGCCGACGAGATACGTGGTGATCGCACCGGCGAGCTGATGGACGCCGGTGGGCCGGGCGGGCCCCCGTGACCGAGCCTGGATCCAGGCTCGGTCCACGGCCCTGAGGAAGCGGGTCGGTCCCTGGGTGGAAGATGCGCTCAGACGATCGGCCGAGTTGGGCTTTCTCGGGGGTATGGCCATTGAGGACCAAATCGATCATGCGCTCGGGTTTGTCCACGTCGCTGAGTCCGAGGTCGAGACTTCACCCGGCGAGGTGGCCGATCTCGGGTCGGGCGGGGGAGTTCCTGGTCTCATCCTGCTCTCCTGCTGGCCGGGAAGCCATTTTGTCTTCTTGGACAGCAACGACCGTCGGACCGAGTTCCTCTCGGATGTGGTCGAGGGTTTGGGGATGGCTGAGGAAGCCGAGGTGCTGCGGAGCCGGGCCGAGGATGCGGGCCGAGATCCGGCCCTCCGGGAGCAATTCGACCTCGTCACCTCACGATCGTTCGGTGCCCCGGGTGTCGCTGCGGAGTGCGGAGCTCCACTCCTACGCGTCGGTGGGCTGATGATCGTGTCCGAGCCTCCAGCCGACCACCTCGAGGCCGACCGCTGGCCTTCCGCGGGATTGGAGCAACTCGGGTTACAGCCGTCGGCCAGGGCGCGGTTCAACGACGCCTTTGGATACCAGGTTCTGGTCAAGGCGAGTACGACCCCGGAGCGCTACCCGAGGCGGGTCGGTATCCCGGCAAAGCGCCCCCTATTTTGAAGTTGGGAGCATCTTGAGGTCGGCTCGCGACTCGCGCCATGTTTCACGTGAAACACTCCAAATCATTGAATCTCACTGATTGTGGCTCGGCCGTTGCCCGAGCTGTAGCGGAGTTTTCCGCCGTGTTGTGGTTCCGACCACGGAGGCCCACCCGGCCCTGCGAAGTAGATGTCGGGCACGCAGCCGGCCGGGGATTCCCGGGCAGATCTTCACGTGCCTCCAGGCACGGGGCCGAATAGCTCCCCGGTACGCGGCGATGCGACTCCACTGACGGCTGTCGGTCAGAGACCCCGCGTCGATTGGCTGACAGAAGAAGAGGCAAACCAGGCTCGATCCCGCCCGGGTGTATCCGAGCCACGAGGTGGCGGAACCGAGTGCGGTCAGCGGCCGGCTCGGAGGGCCGGGCGTCGACCCCCAGGAGCTCGACGAGGGACACGCTCGCTGAATTGCGGTCCGGATGCCACCCAGGGCAGTGCCATCCGCTGCACATCTGGACCGAGGCTCAGGCCCATGAAGTGGACAAACCGCCGCCCCGAGGGTGGAAGGGGAGCCCCGATTGAAGGTTCCACGTGAAACATTTTGGTCGAAAGGCTTGACCTGATCTTCGGCGCGGGGGAGGATGAACACCTTGAATCCTGCCCAATCGAAGAGACGATAGTGCTCGGTCGTCGTCGGGGTCGTAACAGATCCACCTCTCCGGACGAGCAATATTCCGTCAGCGATCCGGACGGTGCATCCGGTGCCGCTGCCGTCAGACTGGTAGAGGATCCTCCTCCGATGGGCCCGAGCGCCCACGATTCGGCCCCGGCCCAACCCTCGACCGAGGTCGCGACTCCCCCGGCTCCGACGGCCCGAACAGCCACGCCGATCAAGAAGACCAGTTCCGACGTGGCCACCGCTCACGCCGAGCTGGACAGCGTATTGCCTCCGACTGGACGCATCGGGACCACAACCCGAAGAGGCAGGTGAGAGCCTGGTCGAGCCGGCACCCCCTGTTGTGACCGAGGCCGCCGGTGCCGAACCCGTACAGCAGGCAGTTGCCGCACCGACCCCGGCCGCCGAAGGGAAGCTCGAGGTTCCGCCGCCAGCCGCCCCCACTGCGATCGACGAATCCGGTCCTGCGCCGGAAGCGGCTTCGGAAGGTGAGGAAGCTGGCTGTGGACGGGGAAGGACCGCAGGCGGCCGTCGGGCAATCCTCTCCCCCGTGTTCTTGCCGTCGCCAACCAGAAGGGGGGCGTGGGCAAGACCACCACATCGGTCAACCTTGGTGCGGCCCTGGCCGAACTCGGGTTCAGAGTGCTCGTCATCGACCTCGATCCCCAGGGGAACGCGACGACGGGCCTGGGCATCGATGCCCGCAACTTCGAGCTTTCGATGTACGACGTCATGATGCGGGACGCGTCGCTGGAGGATTGCGTCGAGCCCACCAGCATGAAGAATCTCTTCGTCGCCCCGGCGACCATTGCCCTGGCCGGGGCCGAGATCGAGTTGGTCCCGGCCTTCAGTCGGGAGTTGAAGTTGAAACGGTCGATCGAGTCGGTTCTCGATGACTTCGACTACGTGCTGATCGACTGCCCGCCCTCCCTCGGCCTCATCACGGTCAATGCCCTGGCCGCCGCCGACGAGGTCCTGGTCCCCATCCAGTGCGAGTACTACGCCCTCGAGGGCCTCAGCCAGTTGATGCGCAACGTCCACCTGGTGGCGTCCAATCTCAACCCCCAGCTCGACATCTCCACCATCGTGCTGACCATGTACGACGCTCGGACCAAACTGGCCGACCAGGTGGCCAACGAGGTCCGTCAACATTTCGGGTCGAAGGTGTGCCGCAGCGTGATCCCCAGGACGGTGAGGCTGTCCGAGGCGCCGTCCTTCGGCCAGCCGATCACTGCGTTCGATCCCACCTCTCGTGGGGCCATCGCCTATCGGGAGCTAGCCAAGGAGGTCAGCGGTGGCACGTCGTAGCGGGCTGGGCAAGGGACTGAGCGCGCTCATTCCCACCGAGGTGGTGGGTGACCGCTCGACAGCTCTGCGCGAGGTCCCGATCGGGAGCATCAAGCCCAACCCCAGGCAACCCCGGGTCAACTTCGATGAGGACACCATGTCCTCGCTGGCTGCATCGATCAAGGAGCTGGGTGTCCTCCAACCCGTGCTGGTCCGCCAGATCGGTGGCGAGGCCGCGGATGACTTCGAGCTCATCGCCGGAGAACGGCGGTGGCGGGCCGCCCGTCGGGCCGGGCTCCAGACCATTCCGGTTCTGGTGCAGACCTCCGACGAGACACGAAGTCTCGAGCAGGCCCTGGTCGAGAACCTCCATCGCCAGGACCTCAACGTGCTGGAGGAAGCGGCGGCCTATCAACAGCTGATCGAGGAGTTCGGGTACACCCACGATCAGGTGGCGACCCGCGTCGGCAAGAGCCGGACGGCGGTCACCAACACCCTGCGGCTCCTTCAGCTTCCAGCCGGAGTGCAGCGCCTACTGGCGGAGGGTCAGATCACGCCGGGTCACGCCCGTGCTCTGCTGGGTACCCCTGATCGCGGCTATCAGGAGGTCCTGGCCAAGTCGATTGTGAGCGACGGACTGACGGTTCGCGCCATCGAGGAAATGGTCCGCGATCACGCCCAGGCGACTGAACCCGCTCCGGCCGGGCCGGTCCCGGAGTCGACTCCGGGACCGGTGCCCGGGGAAGGGGGGCGGACGACGGCCGGGCCAGGTCCGACCGGTCCCCGTCGCCTCCCGCCTCCAGGCATCCTCGAGCTCGAGGAGCTGCTGTCCAGCCATCTCAATACCAGGGTCAAGGTGGACCTGACGTCGAAGCGGGGAAAGGTCGTGGTGGAGTTCGCCACCCTCGAGGACCTCGAGCGGATCTACAAGTTGATGGTGGGACGCGCCGAAACGAGCGCGGTCTGAAGGATGACCACGTAAAGTGGTAATTACTTTACATAAAGCGATCGAATTGGGTTTCATCTGCCCACTGAGAGTGGTAATAACCCCCTCAATCGGTGGTAGAGAGTAATCCACAACCTGTGCATGAGGTTGTGGATTACACGCCGGGAAGCCCGGTCAGGCAGAGATTGACGGTTGGGTTGCGGCGCCTAATCCCATAGCGCTGTCCACCCATTCGGCCAACGCCAGCCCCACGGCCCGGACGACGGCGGCTGCCTGCTCGACCAGGACGCTGGCCGGCCCGATCTCCACGATGACGGCCGGCATCCGTGTCTCCCGCAAGAGGGGGAGTGACATGCCCTGGCTGCCACCGTCGGGGAGGCCGAGGGCCGGTGAAAGCCTCTCTTGCAGGAGTTCGGCCAATCGGCGCCCGCCCGGCGAGGAGTAGCGGTACCCGGCGTAGTACGCCGTCGTGCAGTGGTGGGTGTCCGAGGCGAGCCGGAGGCCGATGTAGACCTCGGCACCGCCCGCATTGACCTCCGAAGCCTGGGTCGACCCGTCCGGGTGATGGTGGGTGGTGACCACCGCCCCCTGGTTGACCAGAAGCCGGCGCAGGGCGGCCACCGTGGAATCGAGCCCACCCTCCTCGCCGATGGCCACCCGACGGTCGGCCAGGGTCCGCGGCGCGGCCCGGAGCTGCTCCCGGTCACGCACCGACGCCACCAGCTCGGTGTCGCTGTGGCGGGTGCCGAACCTGAGGAGCTCGGCAACGGTGGAGGCGCCGGCGATACCGTCGACGGGCAGCCCGACATTGCGTTGGAACTCCCCGAGCGCCGCCGAGGTCAGATCCCCGAAGATGCCGTCCACCCGCCCGGAGTCGAATCCGAGGGCGCTGAGACGCTGCTGGAGTTCGGCAACGTCGTCGCCGCGCAACATCGGTGTCCGCCGGTAGAGGAAACGGTCCCCGATCGTGCGTCCGGCCTCGACCAGGGCAGACCAGGTCTGCGGTCCGCACACCCCGTCGACCCGGAGGCCACGTCGGTACTGGAACGCTTCGACGGCGGCCCGGGTCCCGGCCTGGTAGGCACCCGGTTCGTCGATGGCAGTGGACAAGCCGAGGCGCCGCAGGCGCTGTTGGACATCGACCACCGGCGGGCCGGAATCGCCGACCTCCAGCCGGATGACGCTCGGTTCACTCACTCCCCGGCCCCAGCAAAAGACCCCTGTGACCTGGGAATTCGGCGATCAGCGAAGGGGAAGCGCCCTGCTTCTACAGGTGGGCCGACAACTCCTGGAGGAGCTGCCCCTTGCCCTTGGCCCCGACGATGCGGGCCGCCGGCTCCCCGTCCTTGAACAGGATGAGGGTGGGGATGCTCATGACGTCGAACCGACGGGTGATGTCGAGATTGTCGTCGATGTTCAGCTTGGCCACTTCGAGTTTTCCCGCCTGTTCCGAGGCGATCTCTTCGAGTACGGGGGCGATCATCTTGCATGGGCCGCACCATTCAGCCCAGAAGTCCACCAGCACAGGAACGTCCGAGGACTTGACATGCTCGTCAAAGCTAGCGTCGCTCAGGGTCGTGATCTTCTCACTCATAACGGTCGTTCCTCCTGCCCGGTCTGCGGGCCCTGCATGGTGACCCTCGCTGGGCACACGCTACGTCAACCACCATTCGTCGCCGGGCATTCCCGGGTTCGACGCCTCAGTGGGCGGCGTGTTTGTCCTCGAGCCAACGCTCGACGTCGATCGAGGCCATGCACCCCGAGCCCGCCGCCGTGATGGCCTGCCGGTACCGGTGATCCTGCACGTCCCCGCACGCGAACACCCCGTCGACGTTGGTCCGGGTCCCGTCGAAGGTGCGCACGTACCCGTTCTCCTCCAATTCGATCTGGCCCTTGAACAACGAAGTATTCGGCTGGTGCCCGATGGCCACGAAGACGCCGGACAACTCGATCTCCGACTCCTCCTCGCTGATGTTGTCCCGGACCCGGACCCCGGTCACCTTGTTGTCCCCGAGCACGTCGATGACCGAGGTGTTCCACAGGAAGGTGATCTTCGGATTGGCGAAGGCCCGCTGCTGCATGACCTTGGACGCCCGCAGTTCCCCACGCCGGTGGATGACGGTGACCTTGTCGGCGAACCGGGTGAGGAAGAGGGCCTCCTCCAGGGCGGAGTCCCCACCACCGACCACGGCGATCTCCTTCTGCCGGAAGAAGAACCCGTCGCAGGTGGCGCAGGTCGAGACGCCGTAGCCCAGCAGCCGCTCCTCGTTGGGCAGATCGAGCATCAGGGCCTGCGCCCCGCTGGCGATGATCAGCGCTTCGGCGGTGTGGGTCGGCTCGTCGGCGTCGGGGTCGCCGACCCACAGTCCGAACGGCCTGCTCGAGAGGTCGACCCGGGAGACCTTGGCCGTGAGGAACTCGGCACCGAACCGGGCCGCCTGCTCGCGGAAGGCCTGCATGAGCTCCGGCCCCATGATCCCTTCGACGAAGCCCGGGTAGTTCTCGACCTCGGTGGTGAGCATGAGCTGGCCGCCCGGCTGGTCGCTGGTCGACGAGGGTTCGCCCTCGATGACCAGGGGGGAGAGCTGGGCCCGGGACGCGTAGATGGCCGCTGTCAACCCGGCCGGACCCGACCCGATGATCACGACCTGGTGGGACTCGGTCATGCCGCACCCTTGGTCGAGGCCGCAGGATCGGTGCGCTGGCTCCAGGCCACCACCCCGACGATGACGAAGACCCCACCGACCACCAGGTCCGACAGCCAGACCCGGCCGTCGAAGGCGTACACGGTGAGCAGCCGGATCAACGCGATGGACAGGAGGGTGATGGTGACCACGCTGGCCGCGAAGATGATGATGCCGAACACGATGGCCCGGGTGGCCAGCGTGAGCGGTCGGACGGCCTTGTCCCTGAGCAGCGTGACGAGGGTCTCGACGGCATCGGTACCCCGAGCGGGCAGGTCACCGATCGCGCCCGAGCCCGGAAGTCGGCTGGCTGGTGTTTCAGGCTGCGGATCCATGGTGCGAGGATAGTCGGGCTCCCCACCTGGGCTGCCGTTACGGGGCCGTTGTAGGCCGAGCGTTCAGTCGGCGGCGATCATGCACAGACCGACGGTGCCGGGCCCGGTGTGGGTCCCGACCACCGGTCCGAGGTCCACCACGACGAGCGGGAACTCGGACTGCACGCCCTTGACCATGTCGAGGAACTCGTCGATGTCGGTGGCCGCGCCGTTGCAGACGGCGATCCGCTTGATCGGAGCCGAGTTGACGGCCTTGTCGGCCAGGTAGCGGAGGGACCGGGGGCGGGTCCGCTGCTTCGATTCCTCCTCGACCTTTCCGTCGACCAGCGACACCACCGGTTTGATGGACAGGAGGGAGCCGAGGAGGGCCCGGGCCCCGCCGATGCGCCCGCCCTTCTCGAGGTGCTCGAGGGTGTCGACCACGCCGAAGACCTGGGTGCGACCGATCACCGTCTCCACCCGGGCCACGAGCTCGTCGAGGGTGGCGCCGTCGGCGGCCATGTCGGCGGCGTCCAGAACGATCAGCCCGAGGCCCATGGTCAACGATCGCGAGTCGATGGTGCGGACGGGGATCTGATCGCCGACCGCCTTGGCCGCGGCCACCGCGGCCTGGTAGGTGGCCGACACCTCACTGGACAGATTGATACAGAGCACCCCGTCGTAGCCGTCGGCGGCGGCGGCCAGGAATGCCTCCTGAAAGGCACCGGGGGACGGAGCCGCCGTCTCGGGGAGCACTTCGCTGGCTGCACAGCGGGACCAGAACTCGTCAGTGGTGAGCGTGGCGCCGTCGACGAATTCCTCGGAGCCGAACCGGATGGTCAAGGGGACGATGGTCAGGTTCCGCTCGGCGGCCAGCTTGGCCGAGAGATCGCATGCGCTGTCGGTTACCACCCGGATACGGGCCATCGGTTCCTCCTCGTCCACCGTCGGCGCCTCGTCCTCGGGCAGGTCGCTCACCGGTCGTAGGTGGCCATAGAGCCCACCGGCGGGCTGATCGTCGAGTCTGCCATGGAACGGCTCCGCGGATTGGTCTTCGGCCGGGCCGGCTCGTCGTCGCCGTTGGTGTCGAGTTCGGATCCGTCATCCGGCCCGACCGGGTCGGGGCGGGCCGACGGGTCCCTCGTCGAGACGGCTGCGGCCGATCGCCGGGCGTCGCGCTCGGCCAACACGGCGGCGGCGGCCACGTAGGCCACCACCCCCACCACCACGGCCAGTACCACCCGGGCGAGCAGTCCGAATCCGGACGGGGCGCCCGACACGTTGAGGGCCAGCACGGTGGCCACCGCCATCACCGCCGACGCGGCGAGGACCCGCTTGACCGGGACGGTCAGGTCGTCGCCACCGAGGCCACCCACCCGTCGGCGGATGACCGCCATGGCCAGCACCGCGGCGACCGAATAGGCGATGGACAGCGAGAGGGCCAGCCCCCGAACCCCGAGCGGCCCTACCAGCGCCACCCCGAAGACGATGTTGAGGCCGTTCTCGACCAGGTAGAGGCGGAAGGCGGTGCGGGTGTCCTGCATGGCCTGGAGGATCCGCACCATGTAGAGGAAGGTGCAGAAGCCGGGGAGACCCAGCGAGAACATGGCCAGCGCGGTGGCCGCCGAGCTGGCCTCGGCCGTCGTCTCGGCCCCGTGGGCCAGCACCAGGGCGATCAGGGTGTGGGACAGGAGCACCATGCCCACCGCCGCGGGGATGATGATGGCCAGGATCCCCCGCAGGCCGAAGGCCATCCGGTGGCGGAAGGCGACCATGTCACCGCGGGCCCACCGTGCGGCCAGGGAGGGGGTCACCGCACTCATCACCGACACGGCGACGATCCCGTACGGAAGCTGGAAGAACCGGTAGGCATACGTGTAGGCGGAGACGGCACCGGGCACCTTGACCCCGTCGGCCAGCGCCAGGATGACCACCAGGGCCACCTGGTTGGCCACCACCCAGCCGAAGGTCCACCCGGCCAGGCGGGTGATCCGGCGCATGGCCTCGTGGGCCGGCCGCCAGAGGAAGTGGACGTGGAGGCGGGCCCGGGCCAGCGAGGGGAGGAGCAGCGCGGCCTGGACCACCACGCCGAGGGTCGTGCCCACCGCCAGCAGCACCAGATCGGTGTGGTGTTCGTCGATCGAAGCCAGGCTGGGATGGGGCACCAGGGCGTGGAACCAGAGCAGGACCACGATCAGCACCAGGTTGTTGGCGACGGGGACGAACATCGGCGCCGCGAACTTGCCCCGTGTGTTCAACAACGCGGTGAACAGGGCGATCAGCCCGTAGCAGGTGAGCTGCGGCACGAACCAGCGGAGGAAGAAGACCGCCTCCCGGCGCTGGGCGTCCACGTCGAGGTTGTGGTTGGTCACCGTGTAGAGGTGGACGATGTCGGGGGCGAGGAAGAAGAAGGCCACGGTGGCGGCGAGGAGGACCACCACCGTCACCGTCACCACCGCCGAGATGGCCTCCCAGGCCTCGTCGGCCCGGCGGGTGGTCAGGCGGTCGACGAACACGGGAACGAACGTGGCCGACAGCACGCCCCCGATGACGATGTCGGTGATGATGTTCGGCGTGGTGTTGGCCAGGTTGTAGCCGTCGGCGAAGCCGCCTCCGCCCAGGGCCACGGTGAGGGCGACCACGCTGGCCAGTCCGGTGAGCCGGGACAGGGTCGTGCCCACGGCCATCCCGGCGGTGGCACCGGCCAGTCTCCGCCGCCCTCCTCCCGGTGCCGCCGGAAGCCCGTCGATCTCGATGTCGGTCACCGGACCTCCGCCGGCACCCCGGATGCACCCGTCTCCTCGGCCCGACGCCGGGCCCGCCGCTTGCGCGACGTCCTCACCCACCACACGGCGAGGACGGCGATGGCCCCGACCGACAGGATGATCCCCACGATGGAGGTGGCGGTGGACCGCACGACGATCTGGCCCGCTCGACAGCTGGAGACCTCCCGACGGCGAGTGCAGGGTGATCGCCACGGTGAAGACGCCCGACGTGCGGGCCCGCACGTTGACGTAGACGACGTCGGTGTGGCTGTGCCCGGGCAGGACCGTGGTCGGCTGGGTCCACCCGGTGGTGCCGTTGGCGAACAGCAGCTTGTCACTGGTCACGGTCAGCGTGGCCGTCACCGGATAGGGAGCGGACGAGACGATGTCGATGGGCAGTCTGCCCTGCTGCGAGGTGAGGGTGATGGACTGCCCGCCGGCCACCACCAATTGCTTGAGCTGGGCGTCGACCGCGGAACCGGTGTTGTCGAGCACGGCCGCCTGCTGACCCGGCCGCAGGAGGTCCGACTCGCCGGCCAGGACCAGATCGCCGAGGGGCACGATCAGGTTGTGGGCGGTCGGGGCGGCGGTGGCGAAACTGTTGACCCGCTGGCGCTGGGTGCGGATGGCCGCAGCCGGGAGACCGCCGGTCCCCCCGCCTGACAACGACCGGCACGGACCCCGACAGCCGGCCGTGTCGGTGAACGTGGCGAACAGGTTGGACGCGGTGACCGACTGGATGATCGGGTTCCCGTGGAGGGCGCCGAGGAGGGCACTCACGAAGGCCGGATCATCGGGCCAGGTGGTCGGGGGTACGGCCACGATGGCCCGGGCGGTGTCGTCGTTGGGCTGCTCGTAGTAGATCTGGGCCAGTTCGGCCACCAGTTGGTGGGCGGCCAGCACCGGGTTTCCGGCCGGTCCGGCGAATCGGGCCGACAGGCTGGAGGCGAAGGCGGCCATCGTCCGGCCGGTGCTGGTGGACAGGGTGAAGGGCTGGGCCGTCGACCCGTCGGTGGGTGCCGACGACACACTGCCCGAGGGCACGATCACCTTGCTGTACCCGTCCGACTGCAGCTGGGCCAGGGTGGCCGGGTCGAGTCCCCTCTCGGACACCCAGACGCCCTGCCGATTCGGTACCACCGGCAGATGGGTGACCTCGTGGGAGACGAGGGCGGTGCCGCGGGCCACCTGCGTGGCCAGCTCGCCGTCCAGGCCGGCGTTCACCAGGCTCGAGGCGTCGACCGGGGCGAACGGGGCCGACGCCAATTGGTGCACGGAGGGGTCGGCGGCCAGGGCCGACAGCTGGTTGACGGTGGCCTGGTGGCCCGAGCTCTGCAGGACGCCGAGGGTCTGGGCGGTGGCGTCGATGGTGATCGGGACGGCGGGTTGGTGGTCCACTGCGGCCACCGTGTCGACGACGGCGTCGACCCGGGCGGGGGTGGGCTGGGCCAACGCGGTCGCCGGTCGGGTCTGCAGCTGGCCGGTCGTCGGGTCCGGGGCGGCCACCACCTCGGTACGGATGGGCAGGACCAGGGCGAACCGCAGCTTCTTGGTGTCGGCGGGAGCGTCGGTATAGATGAGGTGGGTGGTGATGCCGCCCACGGTCTGATGGGTGGTCGTGTTCACCAGATCGATCCGGACGGGGTACACCCCCGCCGGATAGAGCCCGCACTGTTCGGGGACCGAGGCCAGATCGATGATGAACCCGCCCGGCGGGGAGGTCTCGGCGTCATCGACCCGCACGGGCAGCGAGAGGGTGAAGGCGCCACTGGCCGCGCCCGGCAGCCCGCTCACCGGCAGCGGTGCGGTGGTCGAGGAGATGGGGTTGCCCGACGGAGGAGCCTCCACCGACTGGTTGAAACCGGAGACGCTCGACAGGCAGGGGTAGACGGCGACCGAGACGCCGAGCTGGGCCGCGGCCGGCGTGCCGCGCCCGGGTCGGAGGCGGAGGACGAACGGCCCGTCGCCGGTGACCGAGGAGGTCTGGTCCAACAGGATGAGTGGCGCCGCCGCTCCGGCCCCGGCTGCCGCCGCCGACGGGCGGGGCGGGCTCCCGGTGGTGGCCGGGGTCGAGGAGCCGGCGGTCGAGGCGGCGGCCGTTCCGGGGAGGAGGAGCAGGACCGCGAGGACCGCCCCCCAACCCTGCACCAGGGACGCCCCGGGGTGGGACCGACCCGAGGGCCTCCGTCGGCTGCCGCTGGGGCATGGGCTGCCTCGTTCCCGATCCACTTCGGACGGCAGCCTACGCCAGTCGCACTACCCTCGGCGGCGTGTTCCCTGAGCGACTGCAACCGCTGGTGCAGGCCACCTCGGACCTCTCCGACCGCTTCCGGTCGGCGGGTCACTCCCTCTACCTGGTCGGGGGATCTGTCCGCGATGCCATTTTTGCCGACGAGGGATCATCGGGGGACGGGGACGGCAGGGATCTGGACTTCACCACCGACGCCCGGCCCGACGACATCGAGGCGGTGGTGGCGGGTTGGGCCGACGCCGTGTGGATCCAGGGAAAGCGCTTCGGCACCATCGGCTGCCTCCGCGGCGGCCAGAAGTATGAGATCACCACCCATCGGGCCGAGGCCTACCGGCCCGACTCCCGCAAGCCCGACGTCGCCTTCGGCGACTCGGTGGAGGACGATCTGGCCCGACGCGACTTCACCATCAACGCCATGGCTCTCCGCCTCCCCGAGCTCGAGCTGATCGATCCCTTCGAGGGTCTCACCGATCTCTCCGCCCACCGGCTGCGCACGCCACTCGACCCCGACGTTTCCTTCGCCGACGACCCCTTGCGCATGCTCCGGGCGGCCCGGTTCATCGCCAAATTGGATCTCGAACCGGCGCCCGAACTGGTCGAGGCGGTCCGGGCCGGACATCACCGCCTCTCCATCGTCTCGGCGGAGCGGATCCGGGACGAGTTGGACAGGATCGTCATGGTCCCGGTGCCGTCGGTCGCCCTCTGGTTCGTCGTGCGCACCGGCCTGGCCGACGAGTTCCTCCCCGAGCTGCCGGCCCTGGCCCTCGAACAGGACCCGATCCACCGGCACAAGGATGTCCTGGCCCACACGCTGGCCGTGGTCGACAAGACCAGCGCCGATCGCATCCTCCGGCTGGCCGCCCTGTTCCACGACGTCGGCAAGCCGAGGACCCGCGCCTTCATCGACGGGGGCGTCACGTTCCATCACCACGAGGTGGTCGGGGCCCGCATGACCCGGGCCCGCATGCAGGCCCTGCGCTACCCCAACGACGATGTCGACGAAGTGACCGAACTGGTCAACCTGCACCTGCGGTTCCACACCTACCGGCTCGGGTGGTCGGATCGGGCCGTGCGCCGCTATGTCCGCGATGCCGGCCCCCTGCTCGACCGGCTCAACGAGCTGACCCGGTGCGACTGCACCACCCGGAACGCGAACAAGGCCAAGGCGCTCGGCCGTCGCATGGACGAGCTCGAGGCGCGCATCGTCGAGCTCCGTCAACAGGAGGAACTGGACGCCATCCGCCCCGATCTCGACGGGGCCCAGGTCATGGACGAGCTCGGCCTCAAGCCGGGACCCGAGGTGGGCCGGGCCCTCGCCTTCCTGCTCGAGCTCAGGCTCGAGGAGGGTCCGCTGGGCGAGGACGAAGCCCGGAAGCGGCTGACCGAATGGTGGTCGCAGCAGACTTGATCGTGGGCCGGGACCGGTAGGTCCGGCGGGCGACTACCGGGAGGCTCAGCCCTCGGGCCACACGGGGCCGCGGTCACCTTCGGCGAACGACTCGACCATGTCGTGGGCCACGTCGTCGTGGTACTGGACGGGGGGAGACTTCATGAAATAGGCCGAGGGGCCGAGCAGGGGGCCGCCGATACCGCGGTCGAGGGCCAGCTTGGCGCACCGGACGGCGTCGATGATGACCCCGGCCGAGTTGGGGGAGTCCCAGACCTCGAGCTTGAGCTCGAGATTGAGGGGGACGTCGCCGAAGTTGCGTCCCTCCATCCGGATGTAGGCCCACTTCCGGTCGTGGAGCCAGGGAACATGGTCCGACGGTCCGATGTGGACGTCGTCGGCCGGGAGGGCGCCGTGCTCGATCTGGCTGGTCACGGCCTGGGTCTTGGACACCTTCTTCGATTCGAGGCGGTCCCGCTCGAGCATGTTCTTGAAGTCCATGTTGCCGCCCACGTTGAGCTGGTAGGTGTGGTCGAGGGCCAGTCCCCGGTCCTCGAAGAGTCTGGTCAGGATCCGGTGGACGATGGTCGAGCCCACCTGGCTCTTGATGTCGTCGCCCACGATGGGCAGGCCGGCGGCCTGGAACTTCCGGGCCCATTCGGGGTCGGAGGCGATGAACACGGGAATGGCGTTGACGAACCCGACCCCGGCCTGCAGGCAGGCGTCGGCGTAGAAGCGCTGGGCCTGCTCGGAGCCGACAGGGAGGTAGCTCACCAGCACGTCGGCCCGCGAGTCCTTGAGGGCGGCGACCACGTCGATGGGCTCCGCCGGCGACTCCTCGACCGTCTCGCGGTAGTACTTGCCGAACCCGTCGAGTGTGGGGCCCCGCTGGACGGTGATGCCCGAGCTCGCCGACCCCGGCGAAGCGGATGGTGTTGTTCTGCCCGGCGAAGATGGCCTTGCCCAGGTCGGTGCCGACCTTGGCCGCGTCGGCGTCGAAGGCGGCGACGAACTCCAGATCCCGAACGTGGTAGCCACCCAGCACCACATGCATCAGCCCGGGGACCGTCTCGGTCGGATCGGCGTCCCGGTAGTACTCGACCCCCTGGATGAGGGAGCTGGCGCAGTTGCCCACGCCGGCGATGGCTACACGGATCGTGCTCATGAATTGGTTCCCTTCGTTGCTGTCATGGCGCTCCCACGCTGGGGCTCGCGATTCTCGGATCGGGGTGCTGGCTGCTTCTGCCGTTCGAATTCGATGAGGCGGTCGAGCCACGCGATGTCATGCTCGGTGGCCTCGGTCCCGTGCTCGACCAGCGAGCGGGTGTAGACGTCGAGGGTGCTCCCGGCGGCTCGGATGTGGTCGTTGGCCAGGCGCCGTGTCAGCTGGGCCCGCCGCCGCTCGAGCAGGGCCAGCCGGGCCTGAGGGGCCAGATGCCGGGCGAATGCGAGGCGGAGGCCGAAGCTCCGGGCGTCGTCGGTCCCGGCCGGCTCGTCGGCGTCGAGGAGCTGTTCGAACTGCTTGCGGCCCTGTTCGGTGATCCGGTACACCTTGCGCGACCGCTTGGTGCCGCGGGCGGCTCCGGCCCGTCGGGCCCGCAGTCCGGCCCGGTCACCGCTGAGCGAACCGGTCGGCGGGATGGGGGGAACGGCCGGCGAGCCGGTCGACTCGGTGACGGTCACCGCTCCGGCGGACTCCAGCCGGGACAGGGCCGGGTAGAGCGAACCGAACGAGATGTTGGCGAACAGCCCCAGCTCGTCACGAAGGCGCCGACGGATCTCGTAGCCGTGGAGCTCCTGTTCGTGGAGAAGGCCGAGAATGGCCAGATCGAGCATGTCAGCATGATATATCAATCCGATATATCAATTCAATACATCGGCCGGGGGGTCCGGTGGGAAGGTGACAAACGCCAGGCCCGAGCCGCTGATGCCCGGTCAGTCGAGGCTCACTCAGGCGCGCCATCCTCCGGCGGGAGGAACTGACGCATGAGCCAGGTCGGAGAACGCGCGAGATGGGGATCCGGACCTCTCGACGATCTGACTGCCATGGTCTACCCACGGACGTCGGAACCAAACCTCATTTCGAGATCCTCCGTTTGTCCACCATCCTGCGGAGCGGAACCTGGTTCGGGTTGCGACTCGGAGTTACTGGGCCGTGCGGGTCAGAGTCCGGACCGGAGCCCGCATTCTCGGACCACGACCGGACCCGGCCGGGACAGTGCCCTCCAACCCCCGAGGGATTACCCTGGTTTCCGTGAGCTTCCGACCCGGAGCACTCGAGGGTGTGCAGACCTCCCCGACCGGAGGGCGTGTCGAATATCTCCTCGCCCGCAACGCGGTGGTCCGGGAGTATCGCAAGGGCCGGCTGTCCCGTCTCGATGTCTGTGACGCCCACCCGGAATTGCTTCGGGTGGCACGCAATTTGGGCCATCCGTCGGGTGACAGGTGCCCCATCTGCGAGGAATGCGACCTGGTCGAGGTGACCTTCGTGTTCGGTTCGCGGCTGCCCCCGGGGGGCCGCTGCGTGGCCACCCAGGCCGAGCTCAGCCGCTACTGGCGCCGCAAGGAGCCGGTGGTCTGCTACGTCATCGAGGTCTGTACCGAGTGTTCGTGGAACCATCTGGCCCGGATGTACCCGGCCGGTGCCGGGGTGGAGGCCGTGGCCCGCAAGCCGCTCAGCGGTCGGGCCAGCCTGTAGCCGACACGCGGACCGGCCGGGATCCGGTCAAATGGACGAGGTGGGCGATCCCCGGTAGAAGAGGGGCATGATCCTCGAAGGCAAGACGGTCCTCGTCACCGGTGTGGGAAACGGCCTCGGCCGCGAGTGTGCCGCCAGTGCCCTGCGGGACGGGGCCAACGTGGTGATGGCGGCCCGGACCCCCGAGACAGCTCACCGCCATCGCCGGCGAGCTCGACCCGAGCGGCGAGCGGGTGGCCACCCACCCGACCGACATCACCGACCCCGAGTCGTGCGCCTCGCTGGTCGAGGTCGGCCACGAGCCGGTTCGGGTCGGTTGACGCGTTGATCCAGGTGGCGGCGTACGAGAACGTCTGGGGTGGGCTGTACGACCTCAAGTTCGAGGCATGGCGCAAGGCATTCGAGACCAACGTGCTCGGCGCCCTCACCGTGATCAGGCCGGTGGCCGAGGCCATGAAGTCCGGTGGGGGAGGCTCGGTCGTCCTCATCGGATCGCAGTCCATGTTCCAACCGGCGCTGCCCCAGAGCGGCTACGCGGCGTCCAAGAGCGCCCTGCTGTCGGCCATGTACTACCTGTGCGACGAGCTCGGTCCCGACAACATCCGCTTCAACATGGTCATCCCGTCCTGGATGTGGGGGCCGAACGTCGAGATGTACGTGAACGGGACGGCGGCCAACCAGGGCCGGACCGCCGACGACGTGCTCGAGGACATCGTGGGCAAGTTCCCGCTCCGCCGGATGACCGAGGACGGCGAGGTGGCCGACGTGGCCGCATTCTTCGCCTCGGACCACGCCAAGGCCGTGACCGGCCAGTATCTGCTGGTCAACTCGGGTGAGATGCTCCGATGAGGGGGGCGCCGAAGCGGGTGGTGGTCTGGGGTACCGGGTTCGTGGGGAGGATGGTCATTCCCGAGATCATCCGCCACCCCGCCTTCGAGCTGGTCGGTGTCGGTGTCAGTAGTCCCGACAAGGTCGGCGCGGATGTCGGCGAGCTCTCCGGGAGCGGTCCCGCCGGCGTGACGGCCACCGACGACCTCGACGCATTGGTGGCCCTCCGACCCGACGCGCTGGTCCACTTCGGGCCGACCGCGGCCCACGCCGAGGCCAACATCCGCGATATCGGCGCCTTCCTCCGGGCCGGGATCGACGTGTGCTCGACGGCCATGACGCCGTGGGTGTGGCCGACCATGGCCCTCAACCCCCCGAGCTGGACCGAGCCCATCGTCGAGGCCTGCCGCATCGGCGGATCGTCGTGCTTCACCACCGGCATCGACCCCGGGTTCGCCAACGACCTGTTCCCGATGACCCTGATGGGGCTGTGCAGCGAGGTCCGCCAGGTACGGGCTCTCGAGATCCTCGACTACATCAACTACGAGGGCGACTACGAGGACGAGATGGGCATCGGGCGGCCACCCGAGTTCGTCCCCCTCCTCGAGCACACCGACATCCTGGTCATGTCGTGGGGGGCGACGGTGCCGATGATGGCCCACGCCGTGGGCGTCGAGCTCGACGAGATCACCAGCACATGGGAGAAGTGGGCCACCGACCGGCCCATCACCACCGCCAAGGGCGTGATCAACCCGGGCGAGGTGGCGGCCATCCGGTTCACCATCAACGGGATCTACCAGGGCGAGCCCCGGATCTGCCTCGAGCATGTCAACCGGGTGGGCGTCGACGCCGCCCCCGACTGGCCCCGGGGCAACCAGAACGACGTCTACCGGGTCGAGATCCAGGGAACGCCGTCGATCACCCAGGAGACCGCGTTCCGGTTCACCGACGGGAGCGGTCGGGATGCGGCCGCCGCCGGCTGTCTCGCCACCGGCCTCCGGGCCCTCAACGCGGTACCGGCGGTGAACCTTCTCCCCCCGGGATGGGTCACCGCGCTCGATCTCCCGCTGATTCCCGGCGTGGGTACCATCCGATAGCCGGATCGTAGGCGTGAGCGGATCGGAAGACGGAGGAGCCACCATGACACCCGACGACCTGGTCGAGATCGAACTCATCAAACGGTTGAAGTACCGCTACCTGCGGTGCCTCGATCAGAAGCTGTGGGACGAGATCGAGACGTGCTTCACCCCCGACGCCACCGCCCGCTACGGCGGTGGGCTCTACGAGTTCGAGGGACGCGACGCCATCATGGAGTTCCTGCGCACCTCGATGGGGGCCACGACCATGCTGAGCAGCCACCGCTGCCATCATCCCGAGATCGACCTGACCGGCCCGGACGACGGCCACCGGGATCTGGGCCCTCGAGGACGTGGTCGTCCTGACCGATGTGGGCGTCAACGTCCAGGGGGCGGCGTTCTACACCGACCGGTACGTGAAGGACGGCGACACCTGGCTCATCGCCCACACCGGCTACAAGCGCAGCTACGAGGAGCTGATGCCCAGGTCGGCGATCAAGGGGCTGAAGCTGACCGCCGACTGGTGGGCCACCGACGGGCGGTCGACGCTCGGCTGACCGGCGTCACGGCGGTCCGAACGGGTGCCGGTCAGGCCAGCGTGGCCCCGTCGATGAGGATGTCGGCCCCGTTCATGTGCGACGCCTCGTCGGAGGCCACATAGGCGATGGCGGCGGCGATCCCCTCCGGCGTGCCGAACGGGCCGAGCGGGGTCACCCGGTCTCAGGAGCTTGGTGTCCGCGCCCTCGGGCAGATGGAAGGCGGCGGTGATCGGGGTGTCGATGGCGCCCGGGCTGATGCTGTTGACCCGGAGGCCGGCGCCCGCGTACTCGACGGCCAGGGCCCGGGTGAAGGCGAGCACCCCGCCCTTGGTGGCGGCGTAGGCCGAGGCCCAGGGCTGGCCCGTTGTGGGCGGCGGTGGAGGCCAGGTTGACGATGTTCCCGCGGCTGGACAGCAGGTAGGGGAGCGCCTGACGGCAGACCAGGAAGGTGCCGGTGAGGTTGACGGCGACCAACCGGTTCCATTCGTCCAGCGACTGCTCGTGGGTGTGGGAGAACGAGAGCACCCCGGCCACGTTGACCACCACGTCGAGGGTGCCCAGCCGGTCGGCGGCCGATTCGGCGACCAGCTCCTCGACGCCGGCTTCGGTACTGACGTCGCCGACGAGGGCGGACACCGACCCGCGCAGATCCGGCGGTCTCGGTCCGGCGAGCTCGGACAGCAGCTCGGCGTTGACGTCGACGGCCACCACGGCCGCGCCCTCGGAGGCCAGCCGGATGGCGGTGGCCCGTCCGATGCCGGACGCGCCGCCGGTGACCGAGGGCGTGCCGTCCGTCAAAACGTTCTGGGACCATCGCCAGACTGTAGGGCGTGGGTCACGTTAGTGTGACCGCCGGACACGACGGGGAGGAGTAGGGGATGGCCACCACCAGCACCACCGGAGGCCGGTCGAAGAACCTCATCCTGGCCGCCATGATCTTCGCCGTCTCGATGACCTTCATCGACCAGACCATCGTGTCCATCGCCGTCCCCGAGATCCAGAAGGAACTGGGCCTGAGCAGCACCGGCGTGCAGTGGGCGGTCAATGCCTACCTGCTCTCGCTGGCCGCGCTGTTCGCGTTCGGCGGCCGGTTGGCCGACACGGTCGGCCACAAGAAGATGGTGGTGCTCGGCGTCATCGTCTTCGCCCTGGCGTCGACCATGTGCGGGCTCACTCCGAAGGGGAGCCTGGCCGAAGCGTGGATCGTCACCTTCCGGGTGGTCCAGGGAGCAGGAGGGGCCATCATGTTCCCGGCCGCGCTGGCCATCGTGGTGCAGACCTTCGCCCTGCACGAACGCGGCAAGGCGTTGGCCGCCTTCTTCGGGATCGCCGGCGGCCTCACCGCGGTCGGGCCCGATCCTCGGGGGCTACCTCACCCAGTGGACTTGGCGGGCCATCTTCTGGGTCAACGTCCCGGTGGCGATCATCGCCCTGGTCCTGATCGTCCTGGCCAAGCCGGTCACGTCCTTCAAGCCCGCCCCGATGGACTACCGCGGATCTGGCCCTGATCGCCTCGGGCGTGGCCCTGAGCGTCTTCGGCTTCCAGCAGTCGGCCATCTGGGGGTGGGGCAACCCGGGCGTCGGACTGGCCATCGCCGCCGGCCTGGTCCTGCTGATCATCTTCTACTTCGTCGAGCTGCGGACCGAGTCCCCGCTGATGCAGGTGCGCATCTTCCGCATCCGGCCGTTCTTCGTCGAGAACCTGGTCCTCGGCATCTCCATGCTGGCCTTCATCCCGGTGTTCTTCTTCGCCAGCGAGTACGCGCAGATCTCCCTGGCCAAGTCGGCGTCGGAGGCCGGCCTCTTCCTGCTGTACTTCTTCATCGGCTTCGTGGTGGCCGCGCAGATCGGCGGGCGGATGCTCGACAAGGGCGGCGCCAAACGCCCGGTGGTGCTCGGGTGCGTGCTGGCCTGTGTCGGGTTCGCCCTGTGGGCCGGGAAGGTCACTCAGCTCAGCTTCGGCGCCCAGAAGTGGTACATCATCCTGGCCGGAGCCGGCATGGGATTCATGCTGGGCCCGGCCAGCACCGATGCCGTCAATCGGGCGTCGCGGCTCTCCTACGGCGAGGCCACCGGCATCACCCAGACGGTCCGCAACTACGCGGCCAGCCTCGGTCTGGCCATCCTGGGCACCGTCCTGGTCACCCAGTTCCGTTCGCAGGTGACCACGTCACTGGTGTCCCAGGGGGTGCCCGCCGGCCGGGCGGGCCACGAGGCGTCGACCATCGCCCAGGCCCAGGGTGGGAACGGCAGCGTGGCAGTCGATCCCCCACTTCGTGCGCCTCGATTTCGCCGACGCCACCCGCAGCGTCCTCATCGGCATGTCGGTGGCCATGGGCCTCGCCGCCGTGGTCGGCCTGATCGGACTGCGGGCCGGCGTCCAGGAGGAGACGGAGCCGGAGGCCATTCCCACCAGCCCGCCGGCCCGCTAGCCTGGTGGCGTAGTCCGTAGTGCTCCGTGGTGGCCGTCGGCCACCGCCCATGCCGCCGGCAGCCTCCGGGCGCTGGACGGCCGAACAGGAGGATTGCCATGCCCGACCCCCGGTCGAAGCCGGTCACCGTGCCCGTCGTGCGCGACACCAAACGGCGCGACGGCCACCCACCCCTGGTGATGGTCACCGCCTACGACGCCCCCGGGGCCCGGATCGCCGACGCCGCCGGCGTGGACATGATCCTGGTCGGCGACTCGGTGGCCACCAACGTGCTCGGCTACGAGGACACCCTCCAGGTGACCGTCGAGGACATGGCCCACCACACCGCGGCGGTGGCCCGGGCCCGGCCGAAGCCCCTGATCGTGGCCGACCTGCCGTGGATGAGCTACCACCTCGACCCGGTGGACACGGTTCGGAACGGCGCCACCCTGATCCGGGCCGGGGCCCAGGCGGTCAAGTTGGAGGGGGGCGTCAACCGGGTGCCGATGATCGAGGCCCTGGTGGCGGCCGAAATCCCGGTGGTCGGCCACCTCGGCCTCACGCCGCAGTCGGTCAACGCCATGGGCGGCTATCGGGTCCAGGGCCGTGATGACGCCGCCGCCCATGCGCTGACCCTGGCGGCCAAGGCCGTCTCGGCCGCCGGCTGCTTCGCCGTGGTCATCGAGGGGGTCCCCGAGCGGGTGGGCGAGGCCATCACCGAATCGCTCGACATCCCGACCATCGGGATCGGAGCCGGCCCGGGCTGTGACGGGCAGGTCCTGGTCCTGCACGACCTGCTCGGGCTCAACGCCGGCGTGCCCAAGTTCGTGCGCCGGTACGCCGAGCTCGAAGCGGCCGCAGTGGCCGCGGTGGCCGCCTACGCCGCCGACGTGCGCTCCGGGGCCTTCCCCGCCGATGCCGAGGTCTACCACTGACGTCGGTCCCGCCGGTCCCGGGGGCCGGTGGATTGCCGGTAGGGTAGAGCGGTTGTCACAGCCGCCTGCGGGCGGCCATCCAGTTCCGACCTGCCCCACGCCGTGGGGCTCGGGTGACGGTGTCGCCCGATCCAGAGGGAGGTGAGCCGCTCGTGCGGCCATACGAAGCAATGGTTATTTTCGATACCGGTGCCGACGAGGCCGCCGTCAACGGGGTACTCGACCGTGGTGTCGAGGCCCTGAAGGCAAAAGGCGGGAACGTCGGCCGGGTGGAGCGTTGGGGGCGGCGGACCTTCGCCTACGAGCTCCAGCACAAGCGTGAGGGCTACTACGTGGTCATCGAGTTCACCGCCGACCCTCCGGCGGTCGCCGACATGGAGCGGGTCTTCGTGCTGGCCGACGAGGTGCTGCGCCACAAGGTGATGAGGATTCCGGACAAGGTGGCCGGGCGACGAGCGGCGGCTGCGGCCGCCAGCGGCGGGGAGGGCTGACATGGCAAACGGCAATGCGGTGACGCTGGTGGGCAACATCACCCGCGATCCGGAGCTGCGCTTCACCAACACCGGCCAGGCCACGTCGAGTTTCGGCCTGGCCGTCAACCGGCGGTGGCAGAACCGGCAGACCCAGGAGTGGGAGGAGGCCACCTCGTTCTTCGACGTGGTGTGCTGGCGGGAGATGGCCGAGAACGCCGCCGAGAGCCTGAGCCGGGGGGCGCGGGTGATCGTCACCGGCCGGCTGGAGCAACGCAGCTGGGAGACCCCTGACGGGGACAAGCGGTCCAAGGTGGAGGTGGTGGCCGACGAGATCGGCCCGAGCATCCGCTGGGCCACCGCCCAGGTGACCAAGAACGAACGCCGGGGACCGGCCGAAGGTGGGCCGGGCGGCCGCTCCGGCCGGCGGTCAGGGCGGAGGACCATCAGGGGGGAGATCCGGCGGCACCGGTGAGCCCCAGGGGTACGGATACAGCGAGGAGCCCTTCTAGTCATGGCACGCAACAACGATCGAGGAGGAACCACCCGGCGCTCCCCCAAGGACACCGGGCGCAGGATCAAGAAGAAGCCCTGTGCGCTGTGCAAGGACCGGGTGGAGTGGGTCGACTACAAGGACGTCGGGATGCTCCGCAAGTACATGAGCGACCGCGGCAAGATCCGGGCCCGACGGGTGTCGGGCAACTGCACCCAGCACCAGCGCGACGTGGCCATCGCCATCAAGACGGCGCGTGAGCTGGTGCTGCTCCCCTATACCCAGCGCACCACGACCGAACGGCCGGGAGGCCGCGGTGGCGGCCGCGGCGGCCGGGAGGGCGGGGGCTACTCGGGCCAGGGCGGTTCCGGCGGCCGGCGGCCCCGTGACGAGGAGCGCTCGCTCTCGGCCGATGCGACCTCGTCCGCGGTCCCCGACGACGCCCCCCCGGCTGAGGTGGTCGAGGAAGTGCTCGAGGTCACCGGCACCGGCGACGGCGGCCTGACCGAGGTCGTGGTGGACGAGGTCGTTCCCCGAGACGGCGAGGCCTGAGATGAAGGTGCTGCTGCGGAGCGACATCGACGGCGTGGGAAAACGCGGGCGACATCATCGATGTCTCGGGAGGGTTCGCCCGCAACCACCTGCTGCCGGCGGGGAAGGCCATCGTGGCCTCGCCCGGGCTGGAGACCCAGGCGGCGGCCATGCGACGGTCCCGCGACCTCCGTGACGCCCGCGACCACGAATCGTCCGAGACGGTGGCCCGCACCCTGGTCGGGAACGCGATCACCCTGTCGGCCCGCGCCGCGGGCGGCCGCCTGTTCGGCTCGGTGTCCGCCGCCGACATCGTGCGCCACGTCGAGGAGCAGACCGGGGCGGTGATCGACCGGAAGGACCTCGTGCTCGACGAGCCGATCAAGACGGTCGGTGAGCACAGCGTCCGGGTCGAGCTGGTGGGTGGGGTGGTCTTCGAGCTCACGGTGGACGTGGTCGCCGAAGCCTGACCGGGGGCCGTCCGTCGGCCCACCATCAACCGACCTGTCACGGCCTCCTGGGATGATGGCGGCATGTCACGACGCGTCCGCAGTCAGACCCACCTTGTCCACGCGCCGTCCACACCCACGCACGGCCATATCCCCAGGAAGAGGCCCTTCCGTTCCACAGGCCGCCTCGGCCAGGGTTGAGGGATCATGGTTCAGGCACTCGACGACTCGCGGCCGCGGCACCTCATGGCACCCGTGGGGGGCAACGGTGGCCCGGCCGGCCGCATCCCCCCGCACAATCTCGAAGCCGAGGAGTCCGTCCTCGGGGCCATGCTCCTGTCGCGCGACGCCATCGCCACGGCCATGGAGATCTGCAAGCCGGAGGACTTCTACAAGTCCTCCCACGGGCACATCTTCTCGGCCATCACCTCGCTCTTCAGCCAGGGGGAGCCGGCCGACTGGGTGACGGTCACCGAGGAGCTCCGGCGGCGGGGGCTGCTCGAGACCATCGGCGACCCGTCGGTGTTCGTCTCGCTGCAGGCCAACACGCCGTCCATCGGCAATGCCGAGTACTACGCCAAGATCATCGAGGAACTGGCCCTGCTGCGGCGGCTGGTCTCGGTGGCCGGGGAGATCACCGAGCTCGGCTACAGCCTTCCCGAGGACGTCTCCGACGTCCTCGACCGGGCGGAGAGCCTCGTGTTCGAGGTCTCCCAGCGGCGGGTGGTGGACTCGATGACGCCGCTGCGGGATCTGCTCGGCGAGAGCCTCGACCATCTCGAGCAGCTCTTCACCAGGGGCGAGTCGATCACCGGCCTGGCCACCGGCTATGCCGACCTCGACGAACAGCTGGCCGGCCTGCAACCGTCGAACCTGATCGTGGTCGGGGCCCGCCCGGCCATGGGCAAGACCAGCTTCGCCCTGGGCATGGTGGCCCATGCCGGCATCAAGCTCAACAAGCCGGTCCTGCTCTTCTCGCTGGAGATGAGCCATCTCGAGCTCACCCAGCGCCTTCTCTGCTCCGAGGCCCGGGTCGACGCCAACCGGATGCGCACGGGCAAACTCCTCGAGGCGGACTGGACGAAGATCGGCAATGCCATCAGCAGGATGAGCGAGGCGCCGATCTTCATCGACGACAACCCGAATCTCACGGTGATGGACATCCGGGCCCGGGCCCGCCGTCTCAAGAGCCGCGAGGGGTTGGGCCTGGTCGTCGTCGACTACCTCCAACTGATGACGGGCCGGCACGGAGCGGAGAACCGGCAGGTGGAGGTGTCCGAGATCAGTCGCGGTCTCAAGATCCTGGCCCGCGAGCTCGAGGTGCCGGTGGTGGCCCTGTCCCAGCTGTCCCGGGGCTTGGAGATGCGCCAGGACAAGCGCCCCATGCTGGCCGACCTGCGGGAGTCGGGCTCGATCGAGCAGGACTCCGACGTGGTGCTGTTCATCTACCGCGACGAGATCTACAACCCGGATTCGAGCGAGAGCCAGGGCACCGCCGAGATCATCGTGGCCAAGCACCGCAACGGGCCGACCGGCCACACCCGGCTCGCCTTCATCGGCCACCACGCCCGGTTCGACAACATGGCCCGTGTCTGACCGCCCGGTCGGGCCGACCCGCCCGGCGTGAAGGCCCTCCGGTGACCGAGTTCGTCATCCCTCGGATCCCGGCGTCGGCCGGGGCGTTGATCGGCGATGGGAACGGCCGGATCCTCATCCTCAAACCCACCTACAAGGCGGGATGGACCATCCCCGGGGGCCAGATGGAAGCCGACGGGGAGTCGCCCTGGGAGGGCTGTCGACGCGAGGTGCTCGAAGAGACCGGGCTCACCGTGACCTCGGGCCGGTTGGCCTGCGTCGACTTCCTCCGCCCGCGGTCGAAGCGGCCCGGCGGGGTCCGGTTCCTGTTCGACTGCGGCTCGATCGGACCGGTCCAGCAGCGCAGCATCGTCCTCCAGGCAGGACGAGATCGAAGCGTACCGGTGGGCCGGCCCCGACGACGCCGTCCGCCTGCTGGGCGGCCCGGTCGGGCGGAGGATCGGCCGGGTGCTCGCCGCCACCGGCACCCTCTACCTCGAAGAGGGCGAGCCGGTCGTCGGCGTGACCTGACCGGGCGACCGCACCGCGGTCACCCCCGGACCGGCGACAGGCCGGCCACGAACCGGTCGAGGTGCTCGTGTCCGAGGTCGGCCACCCGGGTGCAGGCGAACCACGGCTCGGCCGGGATCAGGTCGGCCACCGGGTGCACCTCGACGATGGACCCGGCGGCCAGGGGCTCGGCACAGGCGAACGAGGGAAGCAGGCTGATCCCGAGCCCCGAGGCCACGGCGGCGGCCACCACCCGGAGGTCGGGGGCGACCAGCCGCATGTCGGCGTGGAACGGGCGGCCGAGCGACGAGAGCCAGAACCGGCGGGTCAGGGGCAGCTCGGCACTGAAGGCCACCCACGGCTTGCCCACCAGCCACTGACCGAGCTCGGTGAGCGACTCGAAGGGCTGGTCGGCAGCCAGCCCCGGTGGTCCCGACCAGCACGAACCGCTTGGCGCCGATGGCGGTGGAGGTCAGGGATCGCCTGGCCGGCGTCACGCTGGTCACGGCCACGTCCACCTCCCCGCTGGCCAGGAGGTCGAGAATCACGTCGTCGGGGCCGAACCGGGCCGTGATCGGCGGTGCATCCGGTCCCATCCGGGGGACCACGGCCGAGGCGAAGAACTCCGCCGAGGAGCCGATGCGGATGGCGGTCGGCTCCGGCTTGACCGCGCCACCGTCCAGCCCGACCAGCACCTGCTCCAGACGGTCGAGCGACTCGGCCACCTGGGCGTGCAGCTCGCGGCCCCTTCGGGTCGGTTCCACCCCGTGGGCGGTACGGACGAACAGGGGCAGGCCGATCCGCCGCTCGAGGGCGCCCAGCTGTTGGCTGGCCGCCGGTTGCGACAGGTTCCGCTGGGCGGCGCCGGCGCTGACCGATCCCGAGCGGTAGATGGCGACGAAGGTGCGCAACCACTCCGATGCAGCCATTCGAGAATCTTATAGTGATTGTTCGGAAGTCTTGTTTGCCAATGGCTAGCCGATGTGCACATGCTGGATCGATGACCGACATCCCCTATACCCACGGCCATCACGACAGCGTGCTGCGCTCCCACCGGTGGCGCACCGCCGACAACTCCGCCGGGTACCTGCTCGGCCACCTTCGGCCCGGGATGTCCCTGCTCGACGTGGGGTGCGGTCCCGGCACCATCACCTGCGATCTGGCCCGTCGTCTGTCGCCGGGCCGGACTGTCGGCATCGATTCGTCGGCCGCGGTCATCGCCGAGGCCACGGTGGCCGGCGCCGGCATCCCGTCGTTGACCTTCGAGGTGGGCGATCTCTTCGCCCTCGGGTTCGAGGACGCCACGTTCGACGTGGTCCACGCCCACCAGGTGCTCCAGCACGTCGGCGACCCGGTGGCCGCCCTCACCGAGATGCGCCGGGTGTGCCGTCCCGGAGGCATCGTCGCCGTGCGGGACAGCGACTACCCGGCCATGCGCTACTTCCCCGACGACCCGCGGATGGCGGCCGCCCTCGACGCCTACGGCGCCCTGACCCGGGTCAACGGGGCCAACTGGGACGCGGGGCGCAGGCTGCTCCACTGGGCTCTCGAGGTCGGGTTCTCCTCGTTGGCGCCGTCCGCCTCCACCTGGTGCTTCGCCACCCCCGAAGACCGGGCCTGGTGGGGAGGGCTGTGGGCCGACCGGTTCACCCAGTCCGCCCTGGCCGAGCAACTGCTCTCGCACCGGATAGCCACGCCCGAAGATCTGTCGTCGTTCGCCGCGGCCTATCGGCAGTGGGCGGCGGCCCCCGACGGTTGGTTCGCCGTGCTCCACGGCGAGGTCCTCTGCACGGTCTGAGCGACCGGTCGAAGCGGGACGTCACCGCGCCGGGGCCGGCCGTTTCCGAGCAGGGCACCGAGGAAACGGCTCGGCGCTTCCACCATCGGGTAGTGCCCGACCCCTTCCAGCACCTCGACGACGGCGTCCGGCCGGGCGGAACGGAGGCGATCGGTCATGGCCGGCACGGCGATCGGGATCGTCGTTGCCCCACACCACGCGGAGCGGGGAAGGGTGGCGCTCGATGGCCCCGGTGAAGCGCGCTTCGCTCCGCCGCCGTTCCTCGACGTAGCGGATGAGGCGCGGCAGCAGGAGGTGGCCGTCGAGGTGGGAGATCATCGCCCACTGGGCGGCGAGCTCGTCGGCGTCGACGCGGCTGGCCGGGCTGAAGGTGTCGGTGACCCCGGCCGTCACCGTGGCCTGGTCCACCGGGGCGTCGTCCGGCAGACGCCGGTCGGGGAGCTCGAGGAGGAAGCGCTGGCCGGCGCTGAGCCGGGTGAGCTCGATGTAGATGCTGCCGTTGGTCATCCACCGTTCGGTGATCTCGACGTCCCACGCCCCGTCCTGCTGGCGGGCCAGCAGCTCCCCGCCCAGCGTGTCGCCCACGTCGTGGGTCAGCAGCGACAGGCGGCCCACGCCGAGGAGGCCGACGAAGGCGGCGGCGATATCCGCCTGCAAGGCGAAGGTGTAGGCCAGGTCCGGCTTGTCGGACAGGCCGTAGCCGAGCATGTCGAAGAGCAGCACCCGGCGATCGGCGGCCAGGCGGTCGACCACCCGGTGGAAGTCGAACGACGAGGTCGGGAACCCGTGGAGGACGAGCAGCGGCGGTTGTTGCTCGGCGCCGGCCGCCGGCACGTCGACGGTGAAGATCCGGTGGCCGCACAGGGTCAGGTGGCGCCCACGGGCCTTCCACGACTCGGCCGTCGGGTTCACCCGAGCAGGCGCGTCCGGAAGAAGTCGAGGACCTGGTCGAGCGCGTCGCGGGTGGGCGTTCCCGGGCGGTCGTCGAGGTCTTCGGTGAGCACCGAGTGGGCGGCCTTCTTGTGCCCGTGGGGATTGCCGTCGGAGGAGTCGAGCTCGACGCCCACGAAGGCGTCGCCGAGCAGCTCGCGGAGGTGCCGGAAGCGCTCGGGCGGGCTGAACTTGTCCCCGGTGAACCGCAGCCCGAGCACGCAGGTGCCGGAGGCGGCCCGTTCCTGCACCCGGGCGATGTCGGCCGCTGAGATCCCGACGTCGGAGCGCATCGCCCTGGTCACCGGAAACGGGACCGAGGGTTGGCTGAGCACCGGGGCCACCACCACGTCGTCGACCATCATGCCCAATGCGAACCCCCCGGTGAAGCACATGCCGACGGCGCCGACCCCCGGACCACCGCACCGCCGGTGCTCCTCGGCGGCCAGGGCCCGGAGCCAGCTGATGATCGGGCTGGTCCGTCCCCGGGCCAGCACGGTGAACTCGCGGCTGATGCACACGCCGGCCAGGGATGAGAGCGTGTAGCCGCCGGTGGGAGCCCGGCCGTCATGGCCGAACAGGTGGGGCATCACCGCGGTGAGCCCCGTGGCGGCCACCTTCCGCCCGAACCCGGCCACCGCCGGTGTGATGCCGGGCAGCTCGCTCATCACGATCACCGCCGGACCGGTACCGGCCCGGTAGACGGCGCGGGTCTCCCCGCCGGTGGAGAACGACCCCCGTTCGAACCCGGCCAGTGCTTCGGTCATGGGTGGACGCTACCCCGGCGTCGCTCCGGGTTCCCGGCCCCGGGCCAGCGTCAGGGTCACCACCACCGGGAGGTGGTCGGACCCGGCGAACGTGCCCACCCGGGCGTCGAGCACGGACACCGGTGGGGTGACCAGGACGTGGTCGAGCTGGCTGTGCGGGTGGTGTGCGGGCCAGGTGCGGGCGGTGAGGGCCCGCCGCCAGCCCCGGAGGTAGGAGGTGACCGGGGGCCCCCAGAGGTTCATGTCCCCGGCCAGCACCGCGGCACTGGTCGGGGCCGGGAGCAGCTGGTGGAGCCGGCGGTACTGGGCATGGGAGCCGTGGGTGATGTGGGACATGTGGGTCCCGAAGACGGAGAGCGACCCTCCCTCCAGCTCGAGATCACAGCCGATGACCACCCGGTGGGCCGGGTCCCGTCGCAGCTGCCTGAGCGGGATGAGGGTGTGGCCGGTGACCGCGGCCCGTGACAGCACGGCGACGCCCAGGCTCCCGGAGGTGGACCCCGAGTCGGACCCCCTCCTCGTGACCCGCCAGCGCTCGCTCGTCGAGTCGGAACGAGCTGCGCCAGGGGCCCAGGCGCGGGCCCCAGCGGGTGGAGGAGGTCGGGAACGGGTCGAACAGGCGACCGTGGGCCATCTCGACTTCGGCCACCACCGAGTAGCCGAGCCGGCCGGCCACCGTCGTGGCCGTACTGGGCCTGTCGCCGTCGGGGGTCCACGATTCCTGCATGACGAGCACGTCGGCGTCGAGGGCCCGGCACGCCTCGACCACATCGAAGGGCCGCCCCCAGCCGTCGACGCCCAGATGGACGTTGAAGGTGGCCAGAGTCAGGGACGCCGGACGCTGCCCGCCGCTCGGATCCATGGCCCCAGTGTGGCACCCGCGCCCGGCGCAGCCGCGCCTCTCGGCGATCGCGGCGGCGACCGCGCCGGCGTCTGCTGTTCGCCGCCGCAGGCCGATGGTGGCTCCGGGTGCAAGCATGGAGCCATGGCTCAGCGCGAGCGACGGGGCCCGGTGATGCCGTCGGCGGTACCGAGCAGAGGGCAGTGGCCCGGCCGATGAAGTTCGACACCATGCTCTCGGGCCTCGCCGAGGCGGGCGATCAGGCCCGCCGCCTCGAGGAGCTGGGGGTGGACGGTGCCTTCACCTTCGAAGGCCCTCACGATGTCTTCACCCCCCTCGTCCTGGCCGCGGTGGCGACCACCTCCCTCGAGCTGGCCACCAACGTCGTCATCGCCTTTCCCCGCAACCCGATCCAGCTCGCCCACCAGGCCTACGATCTCCAATTGCTGTCCCAGGGGCGTTTCACGCTCGGGCTCGGCTCCCAGATCCGGGCCCAGGTGGAGAAGCGCTACGGCGCCTCGTTCGACCGGCCCATCGCCCGGATGCGCGAGGTGGTCGCCGCTCTGCGGGCCATCTTCGCCGCCTGGGAGACCGGCGACCGGCTCGACTTCAGGGGTGAGTTCACCGCCCACACCTTGATGCCGCCCACCTTCAACCCCGGTCCCCACCCATTCGGGATGCCTCCCATCGCCATCGGCGGGCTGGGTCCCCAGATGGTGCGCCTGGCCGCCGAGGTGGCCGACGGCCTGCTGGTCATGCCGTTCAACACGGCGGGCCATTTCCACCAGCGCACCGTCCCGGCTATCGAGGAAGGCCTGGTGCGCGGCGGCCGCATCCGGTCGGAGCTGACCGTCACCGCTGAGGTCATCGTGTGCTGCGGCCGCGACGACGCCGAGATGGAGGCGGCGCGCCGGGGCGGGCGCTGGCTGCTCGCCTTCTACGCGTCGACGCCGGCCTACCGGCCGGTCCTCGAGGTCGAAGGGTGGGAGGACCTCCAGCCCGAGCTCAATAAGCTCTCCAAGTCGGGGCGCTGGGAGGAGATGCCGAACATGATCGACGACACCATGCTCGCCGCGTTGGCCGCGGTGGGCTCACCGAAGGAGGCCGGTGGCCAGATCGCCGACCGGTTCGGCGGCCTGGCCGACCGGGTGGCCTTCTACACGCCGTACTCCGTCTCCGATCAGACCCTGGGCGAGCTGGTGGACGTGCTGGCCGGGACCGGGCGTGGTGGGGCATGAGCGGGCCGAGCGGAGCGGCCTACGACGAGTTCGGGTTGTTCGAGGAGAACGCCGACGAGGCCGGTCTCCCATGGTCGGGTCCGCCGGTGGTGCGGCGCGAATCGGTCGACGTGGGCGGTGGACGCAGGGTCAGCGCGCTGGTGTGGGGATCCGAGCCCGCCGGCATCGTGCTCATCCACGGCGGCGGGCAGAACGCCCACACCTGGGACACGGTCGCCCTCGCCCTCGGACGACCCCTGGTGGCCGTCGACCTACCCGGGCACGGGCATTCCGACTGGCCCGGGGACGGCCAGGCGCTCGATCCGGGGGCCATGGCCGACGACGTGGCCGCCACCATTCTCCGGTTGGCACCCGAGGTCCGGATGGTGGTGGGCATGTCACTCGGGGGCGTGACCTCGATCGCTCTGGCCGCCTCCCATCCCGAACTGGTCAAGCGCCTGGTGCTGGTGGACATCACCCCCGGGGTGGACCACGAGAAGAGCTCGGACATCGCCGCCTTCCTGGCCGGGCCGGAGACGTTCGCCTCGTTCGACGAGATCCTCGAGCGGACCATCCAGTTCAACCCCACCCGGTCCGAGTCGTCGCTGCGCCGGGGCGTCCTCCACAATGCCGTCCAGCGCGAGGACGGGACCTGGACCTGGCGCCACCAGCTGGGCCGGCCGTCGAAGGCCACCGGGCTCCATGTCGACTCGCTCGATTTCGGCAATCTGTGGGACGACCTCGAGCACATCCACGCCCCCGTGCTGCTGGCCCGGGGAAGGCTCTCACCGGTGGTCGACGACGCCGACGAGGCCGAGTTCCGGCGACGCCGACCCGCCGACCGGGTGGTCATCGTCGAGAATGCGGGCCACAGCATCCAGGGTGACCAGCCGGTCGAACTGGCCCGCATCCTCGACGACTTCTACGTCGGCCCCTGACTTCTGGGACCTCCGAAGCTCAGGCGGCGTGCCGGTCCTCGTGCACGCCACCCGTCTCCGTTCCGTCTCCGGCCGACCCACCGTCCAGCGCGGCATCGAGCACCTCGCCGATGTCGGACGCCAGATGGAAGGTCATCTCCTCCCGCACCGCCTCGGGGACATCCTCGAGGTCGGGTCCGTTGCGGACCGGAAGCACGACCGTGGTCAGTCCGGCCCGGTGGGCGGCCAGCACCTTCTGACGGACCCCGCCGATGGGCAGGACCCGGCCCTGCAGGGTGACCTCACCGGTCATGCCCAGCACCGACCGGACGGGAACGTCGCGGAGCAGGCTGACCAGCGCGGTGGTCATGGTGACACCGGCGGACGGCCCGTCCTTCGGGATGGCGCCGGCGGGAACGTGGACGTGGAACCGCTTCCCGGCGAAGACCGTCGGGTCGATACCCAGTGCGTCGGCGTGCGACCGCACGTAGGAGAGGGCGATCTCCGCCGACTCCTTCATGACGTCGCCCAGCTGCCCGGTGAGGGTGAGACCCTCGGGCCCGTCCATCATCGTCGCCTCCACGTACAGGACATCGCCACCCGTTCCGGTGACGGCCAGTCCGGTGGCCACGCCGGGCACGGCCGTCCGGTCGGCCGCTTCGAAGAAGAAACGGGGCCGGCCGAGCCACTCGCGGACGTCGTCGGCATCGACGGTCAGGGGCGTCTCGGCCCCGTCGGCGGCGATGCGGGCGGCCACCTTGCGCAGCAGCCGTCCGAGCTCACGCTCGAGGGAGCGGACGCCGGCCTCACGGGTGTAGTCACCCACGACGACCCGCAGTGCGGCATCGGTGATGACGACCTCGTCGCCGTCCAGGGCGGCGCGCTCGAGTTGGCGCCCGACCAGGTGATGGCGGGCAATGGCCACCTTCTCGTCCTCGGTGTAGCCGTCCAGGCGGATGACCTCCATGCGGTCCAGCAGCGCACCGGGGATGGTGTCGACCATGTTGGCGGTGGCGATGAACAGCACCTTGGACAGGTCGAGCTCCACCTCCAGGTAGTGGTCACGGAAGGTGTGGTTCTGGGCCGGGTCGAGGACCTCGAGCAGAGCCGACGACGGGTCGCCCCGATAGTCGGCGCCGAGCTTGTCGACCTCGTCGAGGACGATCACCGGGTTCATGGTGCCGGCCTCCCGCAGGGCGCGCACCAGCCGGCCCGGCTGGGCCCCCACGTAGGTCCGGCGGTGGCCTCTGATCTCGGCCTCGTCACGGACGCCGCCCAGTGCCACCCGGACGAACGACCGCCCGAGGGCGCGGGCCACCGACTCGCCCAATGAGGTCTTGCCCACACCCGGAGGTCCGACCAGGGCCAGGATGGCACCCGCGCCCCGTCCCCCGACCGGGGTCAGACCCCGCTCGGACTGCAGCTTGCGCACGGCCAGATGTTCGAGGATGCGGTCCTTCACGTCGCGGAGCCCGTCATGGTCCTCGTCGAGGATGCGCGACGCCTCGTTCACGTCGAGCCGGTCCTCGGACTGCTCGCCCCAGGGCAGTTCGAGGACCGTGTCCAGCCAGGTCCGGATCCACCCGTGCTCGGGGTTCTGCTCGCTCATCCGCTCCAGCTTGTCGATCTCGCGGTCGACTGCTTTGCGCACGGCTTCGGGCAGGTCCCGCCCCTCGACCTGGCTCCGGTAGTCGTCGGGCGCGTCCTCGTCGCCGGAGCCGAGCTGGCCCAGCTCCTTGCGGATCGACTCCAGCTGCCGCCTGAGCAGGAACTCGCGCTGGGTCTTCTCCATGCCCTCCTCGACGTCGGTCTTGATCCGCTCGCGCAGGGTCAGGTCGGCGAGCACTTCGCGGGCCCAGGCGATGACCAGCTTCAGTCGCTCCTCGACATCGACGGTCTCCAGCACCTGGACCTTCTGGGCCAGGGACAGGTCGGGCGAATACCCGGAGATGTCGGCCACCCGGCCCGGCTCGGTCACGTCGGCCAGCCGTTCGGCCAGCCGACCCGCACCCCTGCCCAGCAGGATGTTCTCCACCACGGCCCGGTATTCACGGGCCAGCTCGGCAGCTTCGTCAGTGGCCGGATCCTCGACGATGCGCTCGACCTCGACCCACAGAGCCTGTCCGGTGCCGGGCACCGCCGTGCCCAGCTGGGCCCGGTCGATACCCCGGACGGCCACCGCCGGCATCCCGCCGGGAAGTTGGCCGGCCTCCATGACCTCGGCGATCACGCCGATGGTGGCGTAGCGCCCGTCGATGAAGGGGACCAGCACGAAATGGCCTCCGACCGCCTCGGCCGCCTCGGCCGCCGCCCGCGCCTCCTCCGACTCGAGCGCCATGGTGAAGACCATGCCCGGGAAGCACCACCCCCGAGGTCAGGGGCAGAAGGGGCAGATTCTCCGTCTTCTCTGTCAATTGGTCCATCGTTCCTCCGAATGTCACCAGCGGTGTGTTGTTGAGGGGTCAACAGATAAGTCGAACGTGTATTCCCCTTTTGCCCCCGGTACCTATCGGAAACACTCCGGCAATCCGGAGGAAATGCAGGTCCGGCACCATATCGGGATGGATCGTTCTTCCGGCAGGCCCCTGGAAGGCCACGTGATCGTCTGTGGCCTCCAGGGCGTGGGCCTGCGCACCGTCGAGCAGCTCCACCAGGCCGACGTGCGCGTGGTGGTGGTCGACGACGAGCCCGATCCGCGTCTGGTACGGGCGGTCGAGGCCTGGGACATCCCCTTCATCGTGGGCAGCCCCCGGATAGGAAGCGTCCTCGAGCAGGCCGGACTGTCGACGGCCCGGGCCGTGGTCTGCGCCGAGCACACCGAGGTCCAGACCCTCGAGACCGCCCTGTTGATCAGCGAGCTGCGACCCGAGATACGGGTCGTCGTGCAACTGGCCAACCAAGCCGTGGGTGCCGCCGTCTCCCAGGTCACCGGACCGGGCACCGTGCTCGACGTGGCCGGTCTGGCCGCTCCCGCCATCGTCGAGGCCTGCCTGGGCCGCGACTGGTACCAGATCGAATTGGCCGGGACCCGCTTCGTGACCTCGGAGGTCGAGGTCGAACGGTTTGCGTCGTTGCGGGCCCTGTTCGGCTCCCTGGCCCCGGTGGCCGTGGTTCCGGCCGACGGATCGGCCACCGTGGCCTGTCCCGGTCGTGACCACACGGTGACGGTCGGCGACCGGGTCACCGTCCTCGGAACACCCGAAGAGCTCATCGAGGCCGGGATGGCGGCCGTCAACGATGACGGCGGTAGGGGATCGGGGCCCCGGTCCGCCCGGCGGGCGGGAATGGTGCGGCGTCTCGCCGGGGCGGTGGGCTCGGATGCCAACCGTATGCTGCGGGTGGCGGTGGTCGCCGCCCTGGCCCTGGTGGTCGCCTCGGTGGTCATCCTCCGACTGGGCTATCGGACCCCGGGCGGTGGCCACATGGGGGTGCTCATCGCCCTCTACTTCACCGTCGAGACCATCTCCACGGTCGGATTCGGCGACTTCTCGTTCGCCGGACAGTCCACGGCGGTCCTGGTCTTCGGCGATCGTCCTGATCGCCATGGGGGCCGCCCTGCTCACGACGGTGTTCGCCCTGATCACCAACCTGCTGGTGTCCTGGCGCATCGAGCAGTCCCTCGGCCGTCAGCACCTGGTGGGCATGGAGGGTCACGTGGTGGTCGTCGGCCTCGGGTCCGTGGGCATCCGCGTGCTCGAAGGGCTGCAGGCCGAGGGTCGGGAGGTGGTGGTCGTCGAGCGGAACGAGAACAACCGGTTCCTGAACCAGGCCCGGGCCCGCGGGGTCCCCGTGCTCATCGCCGATTCGACACAGCGCCAGACGCTCGAGGACGCCAACGTGCACGCGGCGGCGGCGGTGGCCATCCTGACCAGTGACGACCTGACCAATATCGAGACGGGGCTGGCCGTACGGGACTACCTCGGTGACCGCTGGGTGGGCGTCCCGGTGGTGCTCCGGGTCTTCGACCGCGGCCTCGGGCAGCACCGTCGAGCACCACTTCGACTTCCGCCATGTCCGGTCGACGTCGGCCCTGGCCGCCCCCCGGTTCGTGGGCGCCGCCCTGGGTCTCGACATTCTCGGCTCGTTCACCGTGGGCCGGCAGCCGTTTCTGGTCGGGAGGCTGACCGTGGCCCCCGGGCGGGGGCTCGACGGCCTGGCCATGCAGGACCTCCCGGCCCGGACCCGGGTCATCGCGCTGAGCCGGGCGGCCGACGGTGGCCGACTCGAACACCCTCCCCGCCGGGGAACCCGTTTCGCTCCCGGCGACCAGGCCTACCTGTTGGGTTCCTACGAGGAGCTCCTGCGGGTCCTCCGTCATGAGCACGAGGGGGAGCTGGGCTCGGCGGTGTCGATCGGCGGTGGCGAGTAGTTCATCCCCAGGGCACCTGATGTTCGTGCTGCGTTCACTGCAGGTTCGCCCGACGTTCACCTCCGGTGGGTACGGTCGGAGCAGGTGCGGAATGCACCTTTTTTGTTCCTGGTCGAACCGACCGAGATTGTTGCGACCGACCGACCGAAGCCGACATGGAGGATCAACCACCAGTGGACTCGAACATGACCCCTCGCCCATCGAACGGGCGGCACGGCAAAGTCACCCAGCTGCTCGCCGTGGGCCTGGTGGCCGCCGGAGCACTGCTCGCCGCCTGCAGCTCCTCTTCGACACCGACGACGACGACCGTTCCTCCCGGGGGCAAGCTGAGCGCCAACAACGCCGCCTTCATCGCCGCCGACCTCAAGGCGCCGGCCGGCAAGCTGACCGCCGCCGGGTCGACGTTCGTCCAGCCCTTGTTCACCAAGGCCTTCTACACCTATACCAGCCTCAACCACGGCCTACAGATCAACTATTCGGGCGTGGGCAGCGGCAACGGGATCTCCGACTTCCAGGCCGGGTCGGTCGACTTCGCCGCCTCCGACGTCCCCATGTCGACCTCCGACCTGGCCAAGATGCCCGCCGCTTCGGGCCCGGTCGTCCAGATCCCGGACACGCTCGGCGGTGTCACCCTTTCCTACAACCTGCCCGGCGTCAGCAAGCGGATCCGGTTGGACGCACCCACCATCGCCGGCATCTTCGACGGTTCCATCAAGACCTGGAACGCCTCCCAGATCACCGCCCTCAACCCGGGGGTGACCCTGCCCTCCCACGCCATCGTGCCCGAGGTCCGGGCCGACAGCTCGGGCACCACCTACATCTTCACCAACTACCTGAACGTGGCCGCGCCCACCGTGTGGAAGCTGGGCAACAGCAAGACCATCGCCTGGCCGTCGGTCGCCGTACAGACCCCGAAGAACTCGGGGGTGGCGGCCAGCATCCAGTCCACGCAGTATTCGATCGGGTACGTCGAGCTGGCCTACGCCCTCCAGAACCACTTCACCTTCGCCGCCGTCAAGAACGCCGCCGGCGCTGTACGTGGTGCCCTCGTCAGGCCAGCGTGGCCGCCGACGCCGACCAGCGGATCAACGTCACGTCGACCGACTTCTCCATCGTCAACCAGCCGGGGGCGGCCAGCTACCCGATCGCCGGGTACAGCTGGGCCATCCTGCTGCAGAAGCAGAAGAGCGCCACCACCGGGGCGCAGGTGGTGAAAGTGCTCGACTGGACCACCCACACCGGCGGCGGGCAGGACCAGGCGTCCAGCCTCGGCTACGTCGTGCTCCCACCCGGGCTCCAGAACTCGAACCGGGTCACCCTGCAGACGGTGACGGGCCCGAACGGGCAGACACTGCTGACGAAGTGATCCTCGGGTCCGCGACCCACGTGACGGCGAGGGGCTGACCGAACGTCGTGACCACTGTCGACACAACCGCACCGGACGCCGGTGGCCAGCAGCGGCGCCACTCGGTCCCCAACGGGTTCTACCGGGGCGTCCTCATCGCCGCCGCCGGCATCTTCGTGGGCCTGGTCGTCTGGTACCTGGTGTCGATCATCGTCCAGGCCCGGCCGGCCTTCTCCACCCTCGGCTTCTCGTGGATCTTCGGCAAGGTCTGGAACCCGAACCGGTCCCAGTACGGGCTGCTCCCCTTCATCCTGGGGACGATCGAGACCACCGCCATCGCCCTGGTGCTGGCCGTGCCCATCGGGCTGGGCACCGCCCTCGCCCTCGCCCACCTGGTCCCCGACCGCCTGCGACCCCCGCTCTCCACCGCGGTCGAACTCCTGGCCGCCGTGCCCAGCGTGGTCTACGGGCTGTGGGGACTGATCGTCCTCGCCCCGGTGTTCCGGAGCACGGTCGAGCCCTTCCTCACCTCGGTGCTCGGGTGGACCGGTCTGTTCGACGGGCCCGACGACGGGGTCGGGGTGCTGCTGGCCGGGGTCATCCTGTTCGTGATGGTGCTGCCCACCATGGTGGCCATCTCCCGTGACGTCCTGGCCGTCGTGCCCAAAGAACAGATCGAGGGCGCCCAGGCCCTCGGGGCCACCCGGTGGCAGGTCCTCCGCAAGGTGGTGGTCCCCGGTGCCCGTACCGGCATCCTCGGTGGCTTCACCCTGGCCATGGGCCGGGCCCTGGGCGAGACGGTGGCGGTGGCCCTGGTCATCGGCAACTCGCCCTACATCGCCCATTCGGTCAAGGCACCGGCCGCCACCCTGGCCTCGCTGATCGTCAACAACTTCGGGGAGGCCACCGGCACCGAACTGGCCGCCCTGTTCGGGGCGGCGCTGGTGCTGCTGGTCATCGGCATCGCCGTCAACGTGGTGGCCCGGGCCCTCGTGCGGTCGACCGCCCGCAGCGGCGTCGCCGCCTCGGTGGCGGTGGCCTGATGGCATCGACCCTCGCCTTCGACGCCCCTTCGGATCCGATGCTCGAGCGCCGCCGCGCCATCCAGGACACGGCGGCCGCCTCGCTGCGCCGCCGCAAGATCTACTCGAGGATCGCCGTGGGCGTGTGCTGGCTCTTCCTGGGCATCGCCATCGTCCCGCTGGTGGCGGTGGTGGCCTATGTGGTCATCAAGGGGCTTCCGGCCTGGAACGCCGACTTCTTCCTCCACTCGACGACCCCCGAGGGCATCCCCGGCGGCGGGGTGGCCAACGCCATCGTGGGCACGGTGGAGATCGGGTTCATCGCCACCGCGGTGACCGTGCCCCTGGGTCTGACCTGCGGACTGCTGCTGGCCGGCTCCGAGGGCAGGATCGCCTCGGCCGTCCGTTTCACCGCCGACGTCATGACCGGCGTCCCCTCGATCACCATCGGCATCTTCGGCTACATCGCCATCGCCAAGACGTTCGGCTACAGCGGGCTGGCCGGTGCCTTCGCCATCGGGATCGTCATGCTGCCGGTGATCATCCGGGCCGGGGAGACCGCCTACCGGGGCGTGCCCCACAGCCTCAACGAGGCCGCCCTCGCCCTCGGCGCCCGCAACTCGACCGTCGCCCGGCGGGTGGTCATACCGGTGGCCATGCCCGGCGTGATCACCGGCACGCTGCTGGCCGTGGCCCGCGGCCTCGGCGAGACCGCCCCCCTGCTGCTGACCATCTTCGGCAACCAGTACATGCAGTGGAACCCGACCCAGCCCATGAACGCCCTGCCCCTGGTCATCTTCAACAACAGCAGCCAGCCCTACGCGGATCTGGTCCAGGTGGCCTGGGGGGCCGCCCTCTTGTTGATGGTGGCGGTCCTGGTGCTCAGCATCGGGAGCCGACTCGCCGCCGCGTTCCTGCAGAGGGAGAAGAAATGATCGACCCGATTCCGCCATCGCCGACCCTGGAGGAGGGTGTGCCCGTGAACACCGGCGAAGTCCTCGTGGAGCGGCCGGTCGGTGATCCGGTCATGCGCCTGCGCGACGTGGCCGTGGCCTTCTCCGGCCGCACCGCCGTGCGCGATGTCACCTTCGACGTCCACGCCGGGGAGATCACCGCCCTCATCGGACCCTCGGGGTCGGGCAAGACCACCCTGTTGCGGGCGCTCAACCGGATGCAGGACACGGTCCGCACCGCATCGGTGACCGGCAGCGTGATGCTCGGTGACCTCGACGTCTACGCCGCCTCCACCGACGCCACCCTGCTCCGGACCCGGGTGGGCATGGTCTTCCAGCGCCCCAACCCGTTCCCGACCATGAGCATCTACGAGAACGCGGTGGCCGGACTCCGGTTCAACGGGGTGCGCAAGAAGGCGCTCCTCGACGAGGCCGCCGAGTCGGCGCTCATCGCCGCCGCCCTCTGGGACAGCGTGCGCGACCGTCTCAAGACCCACGCCAGCACCCTGTCCGGGGGTGAGCAGCAGCGGCTGTGCATCGCCCGGGCCCTGGCCGTGGAGCCCGAGGTCCTGTTGATGGACGAACCCACCTCGGCGCTCGATCCCATCGCCACCAAGCGGATCGAAGAACTCGTCGGCGAGCTCAAGCACCGGGTGACCATCGTCATCGTCACCCACAACATGCAGCAGGCCATGCGGGTCTCGGACCGGTGCGCCTTCCTGCTCATGGGCGAGGACAAGGCCGGCGAGCTCATCGAGTTCGGCCCCACCGCCCGGCTGTTCAGCGAGCCCAGCGATCCCCGGACCCTCGACTACGTCAACGGTCGGTTCGGCTAGACCCCGACCGGCTCGGGCCGGCCCGGCCGACGCCGGTCCCGCCGTCTCCCGGGGGGAGCGTGGTGCGGGATGGACGCCGTCCGGGTCGATGCGGAACCCCACCCCCCGCACGGTGACGATGAAATGGGGCTGGGCCGGGTCGGGCTCGAGCTTGGCCCGCAGGCGGTGGATGTGGGTGTCGAGGGTGCGGCTGTCCGAGAGGTACCGGTCGGGCCACAGCAGGTCGATGAGCTCGGCACGGGTGCGGACCCGGCGGGCCGGGGTGAGCAGGACGGCCAGCAGGTCGAACTCGCGTCGTGAGAGGTGGGTCTGGCGGCCGCCCACCGTGACCTCACGGCGGACGAAGTCCACGCTGACCTCGCCGAAGGCGGCGACCGAGCGGGCCTCGTGGGCGACCGGGTCGGTGTCCGGCTCGACGACCGCGGCCCGGCCGGGTCCGAGCGCCGGAGCCGGCGGCGAGACCCGCCGCAGGATCGCCTGGATGCGGGCCACCAGCTCGCGCAGGTGAAATGGTTTGGTCACGTAGTCCGACGCCCCCAGCTCCAGCCCGAGGACCACGTCGAGCTCGGTGTCCACGGCGCTGACCATCACGATGGGGACCTGGGCCATGGCCCGCATCCGGCGGCAGACCTCCATCCCGTGCATCCCCGGGAGGAGCATGTCGAGGAGCACGATGTCCGGCCGTCGCTCGCCGAAGAGCCGGAGACCTTCGGATCCGTCGGCGGCCACGTCGACGTGGAAACCTTCGAGGCTCAGCCCCGACGTGAGCGCTGCACGGTAGGACTCCTCGTCCTCGACCACCAGGACTCTGATGCTCTCTCCGACGGCGACCATGAGCAGGGGCGACCTCCAGACGCGACCCTAGGTACCCCAGGTGAACGGGAAACGGCCCGCGGGCGAAATGGCGGTGATCGTTCCGTGAACGTTGTGGGTCAGGCCGGTCTTTCCGCTGGTGGCGGGACCGGGGGCCGTCGTGGGGGGCTTCAAGCGGTAGGGGTCCACCCGCACACCAATCGTCGACCAGTGGGGGAGGCAGTGGCGAGCATGGTGTCGGGTAGACCCCTACGGTTTGAAGCGGTATCCGATCCCGCGCACGGTCAGGACGTGCCGGGGTTCGGCCGGGTTGGGCTCGATCTTCTTCCGCAGTCGTTTGACGTGGGTGTCGAGGGTGCGGCTGTCCCCCATCTTGCGGTCCCGCCAGATCCGTTCCATGCACTTCTGGCGGGTGACCACGTGACCGGCCTCCGACACCAGCAGGGCCAGGAGGTCGAACTCCTTGCGGGACAGGTCCACCGGCCTTGCCCCTGACCACCGCCTCCCGCAGGGCGATGTCGATGCAGACGGGACCGAGCGTGTAGACGCCGTCGGGCTGGGAGGCGGCCACGGGGAGGGGCTGGCGGCCGATTCGTCGCAGGACGGCCCGGATCCGGGCGGTCAGCTCACGCGGACGCGGAGGCTTGGTGATGTGGTCGGCGGCGCCGGCTTCGAGGGCCAGAACGGCGTCGAGCTCGTCGTTCCGGGAGGTGACCATGATGACCGGGACCGGGGACATGGTGGCGATGCGGCGGAAGACGGCGAGGCCCTGTGAATCGGCCAGTTGCATGTCCAGCAGGATGAGCGACGGCGAGGCCGAGGCCACCAGGGCCACCCCTTCGTCGCCATCGGTCGCGGTGACCACGTCGAACCCCTCCACCGACAGGGTGGCGGCCAGCGAGTCGCGGGACTGGGTGTCGTCGTCGATGATGAGGATGGTCGGGTGCCCGAGCGGCGGGAGCACCGGATCGTCGACTTCGCGGAACGCCAAGGTCATCGTGGACCGGCGGCGTTCCGGGGCCGGGCGCAGACCCACGTGCCGGTGTCGGGGTGACTCCGCCGTGAGGCGGCACGGCTGCGGGAGTGCCTCACCATCAGCGGTGCGCTCATTGCTGTGAGAGGCGGGGGAGGCCACGCCCCCGGACGGAGCGGACCCGACGGCGTGCTCGTCGCGGCCGCCCCGACAGGAGCGGGGATGAACGCTGGCACCGGGTGTCGTGGTTTGCTGCCATCGCTTCCCACCCTAAGAAGTCCAGGTGAACGTGACGCAACCTTCATGTCACTGAAAGATGAATGGTGGGTAATCTTCTGCTGCCGGCCCGAGTACCCGGGCCGATCCGCCCGACCGGCGAAGACCCGAGTACGGCATCAGAGCATCCAGAAGCCAACCATCGTGAACGGGACGACATGAACGAGACGGACAAGGTTGTGGATGTGCCGGCCACCGAGGAGTGGCGGCGGCTCTCGGACCGGTTCGAGACGATCCGCCACCGCCACCTGCGCGAGCTGTTCGCCGACGATCCCGATCGTGGGACCCGGATGGTCGTGACGGCCGCCGACCTCACGCTCGATTTCTCCAAGCACCGGGTCGACGACGGGGCGGTGTCGGCGCTGATCGAAGTGGCCCGGAAGGCCGGTGTCGAGGAACGGCGTGACGCCATGTTCGCCGGGCGCCGCATCAACACCACCGAGGACCGGGCCGTCCTCCACGTGGCCCTGCGGATGCCCCGCAGCCAGCATCTCGAAGTCGACGGACGCGACGTGGTGGCCGACGTGCACCAGGTGCTCGATCGAATGGGTGCGGTGGCCACCTCCATCCGTTCGGGCGAGTGGACCGGTCATACCGGCAAACGGATCACCACCGTGGTCAACATCGGCATCGGGGGCTCCGATCTCGGGCCGGCCATGGCCTACCAGGCGTTGCTCGACTACGCCGCGCCGGACATCCGATGCCGGTTCGTGTCGAACATCGACCCGATCGACCTGTACGACAAGACCCACGACCTCGATCCGGCGGAGACCCTGTTCGTGGTGTGCTCGAAGACGTTCACCACACTGGAGACCCTGACCAACGCGGCGGCCGCCCGCCAGTGGCTGCTCGACGGGCTCGGGGGCGGTGACGGGGCCGTGGCCCGCCATTTCGTCGCCGTGTCCACCAATGCTGAGGCGGTCGAGAAGTTCGGCATCGACCCGGCCAACATGTTCGGGTTCTGGGACTGGGTCGGTGGTCGCTACTCGTACGACTCGGCCATCGGCTTCTCGCTCATGGTGGCCATCGGCCCGGAGGCGTTTGCCGACATGCTGGCCGGCTTCCACGCCGTCGACCAGCACTTCGCCGACGCGCCGCTCGAGGTCAACATGCCGGTCATCCAGGGCATGCTGAACATCTGGTACAACAATTTCTTCGGCGCCCAGACCCACGCCGTGCTTCCCTACAACCAGCGGCTGGCCCGCTTCCCCGCCTATCTCCAGCAACTGACCATGGAGTCGAACGGCAAGTCGGTGCGGCGTGACGGCTCGCCGGTCTGGGGCCAGACGGGCGAGATCTTCTGGGGCGAGCCCGGCACCAACGGGCAGCACGCCTTCTACCAGCTCATCCATCAGGGCACCAAGCTCATTCCGGCCGACTTCATCGCCTTCGGGCTCTCGACCCACGAGACGGGAGAGCAACACGATCTCCTGATGTCCAACTGCTTCGCCCAGGCCCAGGTGCTGGCCTTCGGGCGCACGGCGGACGAGGTTGCCGCCGAGGGAACTCCGCCGGCCCTGGTCCCCCACAAGGTGATGCCGGGCAACCACCCGAGCTCGACCATCATGGCGCCCCAGCTCACCCCCTCGGTGCTCGGCCAGCTGGTCGCCCTCTACGAGCACACCGTGTTCACCGAGGGCGTCGTCTGGGGCATCGACTCGTTCGACCAGTGGGGCGTCGAGCTCGGCAAGGAGATGGCCAAACAGCTGGCGCCGGCCCTGATCGCCTCCTCGGTCCCCGATCTGACCGGGCAGGACAGCTCCACCGCGGCCCTCGTCCGTCGTTACCGGGCGGTGCGGGGGCGCCCCGACTGAACCGGGTCCCGGTCTCCTGGCCCGCAGCTCGGCCGTCGATCAGGCCGAGGCCAGTTCCTTCCACAGCGAGCGGTAGTTGGGATAGGTGAGGCCCTCGGTGACGTAGCCGGCCCGGGCCAGTTCGGCGTGGAAGGCGGGGAGGTTGCGGAACGGGATCCCCATGTCCACGTGGTGGGCCAGGTGCCAGCCCGTGTTGTAGGGGACGAACCAGAACCGGGCCAGCCAGCCCTGGTCCACGTTGTGGGTGGTGACACGCCGGTCGGACCCGGCCTCGAGGCCGCCGTGCTCGGCGATGGCCCGCAGCCGGTTGATCACCCGCCACTGGGTCATCCACGGCAGCCACCACAGCAGCGGGATAGATCCACCAGCGACCGGTGGCCGCCCACATGATCGCCCACAGGACGACCTGGATGCCGAGAATGGACGCCGCCACCGACCGGGAGGCCTTGGTCTTCAGTGCTTTGAACAGCGGCGTGAAGTTCTTCCAGCCGGAGATGCCCACCGCGTCACGGACCAGGCGCCGGGCCAGGGTGCGCCGGTCGCAGCGATAGCCGCCGTAGAAGGCGATGTCCGGCTCACGGGGGCCGAACTCCTCCTTGTGGTGGGCGAAGTGGCCCCGTCGGTAGATCGAGATCGGCGTCCAGGTCGGATAGGCGATGAGCCACGTCCCGACCCAGTCGTTGGCCCGCTTGTTGGTGAAGAGGAGCTTGTGGGCCGCCTCGTGCATGAGGATGGCGAACCTGGCGTACATCGGGCCCATGAGGATGAAGGCGGCCAGGTAGGCGAGGGGATTGTCGAGCCACACGGCGCCCCCGATGAGGACGGCCACCCACAACCACACCGACGCCACGGTGACGGCGTTGCGCACGTTGGCGATCCGGCGCAGACCCTGGCGCACCTCGGGCCGGGCCATGCCGTTCTCCATGAGCCGGTCGGTGGGGAACACCTCCGGCCTCACCCCGACGTCGGGCACCATGGTGGTCGCCATGTGTGCCATATTACCTATATCAGTCAAGTGATGCAAGACAGTAATAGACCGCTGACCGCCCGGTCGGTGCTGGCCAGCGCCCTGCTGGGCGAGGACCCGCCTGAGCTCCCGGTGGCCCATCTGGTCGATCTGGCCGGACTGTTCGGGATCAGCGACAACCGGGCCCGGGTGGCCCTGAGCCGGATGGTCGCCGCCGGCGAGGCGACCACGGACGGCGCCGGGCGGTACCGGTTGGCCGGGCACCTGCTCGACCGCCTCGGTCGTCAGACCGGCAGCAGGAGGGGGAGCACCCGGCCGTGGCCGGGTACGTGGCGCCTGGTGGTGGTGACCACGTCGGGCCGGTCGGCCGACGAGCGGCTGGCCCGCCGACGCCGGCTCGCCCTGGCCCGGCTGGCCGAGCAACGCGAAGGGGTCTGGCTGCGGCCCGACAACCTCGACCTGGTCCCCGATCCGGCTGACGATCCCGATGTGACGGTGTTCACGGCCACCCCGGACGGCGACCCGGTGGCGATGGCCGTCGGACCTCTGGGATCTGCAGGGGTGGGCCGTGCGGGCCCGGGACCTGCTCGGCCGGCTCGAGCACCTGCCGCCCACCGACCCGGCCCTGCTCGCCCCCGGCTTCGAGCTGTCCGCCGCCGTGCTCCGCCATCTCCAGGCCGACCCCCTCCTGCCCGCCGACCTCCTGCCCGGCGACTGGCCCGGACCCGGGCTGCGGAACGCCTACGACGCCTGGGACCGCCGCTACCGGCAGGTGCTCCGGGCCTGGGGCCGGTCCTCCTGACACCGCGTCGGCCCGACGGGCCGTCGTATCATCTCGGCACGTCGGAGGTCGGGCGGTCTACCCGTGACTGCGCCCGGCCGGCGTCCCGCCCAGCCGATCCGTCCCCCTCGGAGGCACGATGACCGAAGCGAACCACGAGGCCCCGTTCACCGGTCGGGTGGCGGTGATCACCGGTGGGGCCCGCGGGCAGGGGCGGAGCCACGCCGTCGAGCTGGCCCGGCTGGGCGCCGACATCGCCGTGAGCGACCTCTGCCACGACCTGGACAGCATCGGCTATCCGCTGGGCACCGAGGACGATCTGGCCGAGACCGTGCGCCTGGTCGAAGCCCATGGCCGCCGGTGCTTCTCGTCGGTGGTCGACGTACGCGACCTCGACGCCACCCTGGCCTTCGTCGACGGGGCCGCGGCCTCCCTGGGCTCGGTCGACATCCTGGTGGCCAACGCCGGGGTCTCCTCGCTGGGCTCGATCTTCACCTCCGGGGCCGCCGAGTGGCACGAGACCATCGACACCAATCTCACCGGTGTGTTCAACGCCATGCGGGCGGCGGCCCCGCACATGCGCGCCCGACGCTGGGGCCGGATGATCGGGATCTCCTCGATGATGGGCCGGACCGCGCAGGGCGGGATCCCCGCCTATGTGGCGTCGAAGTGGGGGGTGATCGGGCTGTGCAAGTCGGTGGCCCTCGAGATGGCGCGGTTCGGGGTGACCGTCAACGCCATCGCCCCCGGGAACGTCTCCACCCCGATGATCCACAACGAGACCCTCTACCGGGTGGCGCGGCCCGATCTCGAGCACCCGACCGCCGACGACGTCGCCCCGGCCATGGCCGCGCTCCACGTCCAGCCCGTCCCGTGGCTGGAGCCCGAGGAGATCACCGCCGCCGTGGTCTACCTGGCGTCCGAGGCCGGCCGCCACATCACCGGCTCGGTCATCGACATCGACGCCGGCGCCTCGGCCAAGTTCACCGGCTGATTCGGTTCCCCCGCCTACTGGCGGGACATGGCCGCCCGCTGGTCGGCCTCCGCCCCGGCGTCCCGGTCCGCCGATGCCTGCCGGACCAGGCTGACGTCGAGTCGCCGGAGCCGGCCCTCGAACGGGAAATGGCCGGAGTAGCGCTCGCTCACCGGCGAGCCGTGGTCGTAGCCGATGCTCGGGCCCACACTGGAGATCATGGTCATGACGAACGGGACGTCGAGGTCTCCGCACGGGCGGCCGTCGATGAGGAGCGTCGCCGAGCCGCTCTTCCCCGTCCGGCGGAATCGCACCCCGACCACCGAAGGCCCCACCGGGACGTCGACCTCGGACTCCACCACGTGGTGGTCCCCGAAGCAGTTGTAGTCGAAGACCAGCCGGCCGTCCTGGACGAAAAGGCTCAGTCCCGAGTTCTCGGTTCCGGTGGCATAGAGCACCCCGGCGCCCCCCTCCGGCCGCTCGATGGTGGCCGCCATGTCCCAGCCCCGCCCGCCGAGCGCCGGGGCCACCTGTCCGGGCAGCGGTGACATGGGCGGGAAGTAGGAGTAGCTCCGGTTGGTGGGGTGGGCTGATCGGTCGCGGTAGCGGGTGAAGAACAGCTCGATGGTCCGGTCGTCGAGGGGAAGCACCCCCTGCTCCTCGGCCTCGGCCCACCACAGGTCGACCAGCTCCGCCACCTTGTCGGGCATCGCCGCGGCCAGGTTGTGGCACTCGGATCGGTCCTCGGCCAGATGGTAGAGCTCCCAGTCGTCGTCCTCGAAGGGCACGCCCGGCTGATGGCGGGTGACCGCCTTCCACCCGTCGGCGTAGATGGCCCGGTGGCCCATCATCTCGTAGTACTGGACCTGCTTCCGGCTCGGATCGGTCGGGGGCGTCGAAGGAGTAGCGCATGGACACGCCCGAGACGGGGAGCTGCTCGAGTCCGCGGTAGACGGACGGGGCCTCGATGCCGAGGGTCTCGTAGATGGTGGGGGCGATGTCGTTCACGTGGTGGAACTGGTCGCGGAGCTCTCCCCGGGCCTCGATTCCGTCGGGCCAGTGCACGATGAGCGGGACGTGGACGCCGCCTTCATGGGTGTTCTGCTTGTACCACTTGAACGGCGTGTTGCCGGCCTGGGCCCAGCCCCACGGGTAGTTGGCGTGGCTGTGGGGCCCGCCGATGTCGTCGATCCGGGCGACGGCCTCGTCGGGCGTCTCGATCAGGAAGTTGAAGTACTTCATCTCGTGCATGACTCCGAACGGCCCGCCCTCCTGGCTGGCCCCGTTGTCCGAGAGCAGGATCACCAGGGTGTTGTCCAGCTGGCCGAGCTGCTCCAGCCCGTCGACCAGCCGGCCGATCTGGGCGTCGGTGTGTTCGAGGAAGGCGGCGAACGCCTCCTGCAGGCGGGCGGCCAGCCGACGCTGGTTGTCGGGCAGGGTGTCCCACGGCTCGACGCCCGGGTTGCGCGGCGCGAGATCGGTGTCGGGGGGGAGGAGCCCCATCTCGAGCTGGCGGGCGAACCACCGGTCGCGGGCCACGTCCCACCCGTCGTCGAACCGCCCCCGGTACTTCTCGAGATAGGAGGCCGGCGCCTGGTGGGGCGCGTGCATGGCGCCGAAGGCCAGGTAGGTGAAGAACGGCCGGTCGGGGCGGATGGACGTGGTGTCGTGGATGAAGCCCAGGGCGTGGTCGACCAGATCCTCGCTCAGGTGGTACCCCTCGGCGGGAGTGCCCGGCGGCTCGACGCTGTGGTTGTCGTAGACCAGCTCGGGATAGAACTGGTCGGTCTCGCCCTCGAGGAACCCGTAGTACCGGTCGAACCCGCGCTGGCACGGCCACTGGTCGTAGGGGCCGGCGGCCGACGCGTTCTCCATGCTGCACAGGTGCCACTTGCCGAGGGCGAAGGTGGCGTAGCCCTTCTCTCTGAGCACCTCGGCCACGGTGGCGGCGTGGTTGGTGATGTGGCCCCGCATGTGGGGGTAGCCGCTGTCGAAGTTGGAGAGGGACCGCATCCCGACGGTGTGGTGGTTCCGGCCGGTGAGCAGCGACGCCCGGGTCGGGGAGCACAAGGGGGTGACGTGGAAGTTCGTGTAGCGCAGACCTCCCGCGGCCAGACGGTCGATGTTCGGCGTGGTGAGCTCGGATCCGTAGCAGCCGAAGTGGGCGAAGCCGGTGTCGTCGAGCAGGATGACCACGACGTTCGGTGCCGCGTCGCCCGGATGCGCGGGGGTGGGCCACCACGGTGTGGACTCCGCCTCGGTGCGGTTGATCACCCCTTCGAACTCGTCGGAGGGAGCGCGCGGACGAGATGGAGGCATCGGGCGTGACGATACCGACGCGGGGCCACCGTGTCCATACGCTGACCCCGGTCAGCGCCCGAGCGGTTCGGCAGCGGTAGATTCGTCCAGCGCGGCGTGCAGCGCCGTGGTCCCGGCCTTGGGGGCGCCGAAGATGAAGAATTCGGGCAGGGCCACGTCTGCCTCCCCGGTCACCGGGAGGGCGTGGTCTCTCGAGCCGTCCCGCCAGGCTGGCACCGGACCTTGCCGCGCCGCCCGCTGCTTCCGGCTGGCCCACGATGACGGCGCCGGCGAGCGCCGACGCCAGGGCGAGATCCGCCACTCCGAACGCGTCCCTGCCCACGAAGCCGGTGGAGGACAGCAGCACGATGCCCGATGCCATGACCGCCAAGGTGGCGAGCAGGACCAACCGTTGCGAGACCGGATCGGCACCTGGGCTCCCCGGGTCGGGCCACGAGGCGAGTGGCTCATGCAAGACCACCGCGGCCCTCACCGAAGCCGAAGACCAGCCGAGTCACGGTGGGAAGGCGCCAACCATGTGTCGCCTCGATGGAGACCGCCGCCAGCAGGGCCCCCCGGCGGGTTGGCGGGCGACCGGCCGGCGGACGGTCCGGCGACGGTCGGCGCGCTCGGCCGGCGTGGCCACCGTGCCGACCTCGACGACCGGCAGGGATCGACGGGTGCGCCGCGGGTCGGTCGAGGAGGAGGGTGGAGGTGTGCTCGGACGGATGGGGCATGGGACTCCGAGCTGTCTCTATAAATACAATGGGTTTAGTCGAGATTATCCTCCGGTCCGGACCCGCGTCAACAACCCCGGTCCGCGCCGGGCCGGTCGGGTACGGTCCGATGGTCGGAAGACGGCCGTTTGACCAGCCTGGTTGGCGCCCGCCAATCGCTGTCGCTACTCTCCCCGCCCGGCGGCCCCGTCGAGTAGGGTTCCGCCGCCCGGCTCCGGGGCCGCCATCATCGGTCCCGGGCGGGACGGTGATCCGACGAAGGGACGGGGTCATGACGGACGTGCCGGTGGCCCTGGTCACGGGAGCCAGCCGAGGGATCGGCAAGGCCATCGCCGTCCACCTGGCCCGGGCCGGCTACGACGTGGCCATCGGGGCCCGGACGGTGCACGAGGGAGAAGCGCGGGAGCACTCGTCCACCGTGGCCCGTTCGAACACGAGGCCGCTGCCCGGGTCGCTCGATTCGACGGGAAGGCTGATCGAGGAAGCAGGTACCAGGGCGCTGCCCGTCTACCTCGATCTGCTCGACCGGCCAACGCTCACCGCCGTGGTGGCGAACGGTCATCGAGGAGTGGGGGCGGATCGATGTGCTGGTCAACAACGGCCGGTACGTCGGGCCCGGCCACATGGACCAGGTCCTCGACACCCCGGTCGAGCTGCTCGACCGCCATCTGGAGGCCAACGTGATGGCGCCGGTCATCCTGGCCAAGCTGGTCCTCCCCCAGATGGTGGAGCGGGGCGACGGTGTGGTCATCAACCTGGCCTCGAGCTCGGGGACGATGGACCCGCCTTCCCCGGCCGGGGAGGGGGGCTGGGGACTGGGGTACGGCATGTCCAAAGGGGCGCTGCACCGGGTTGCCGGCATCCTCGCCCTGGAGCTCGGAGGGCGCGGCATCCGTTCGTACAATCTGAGTCCCGGGTTCATCGCCACCGAACGCATTGCCATCGACATGGCCGAGTTCGGGTTCGACGCCCGGGCCGGCGCCCCACCCGATGTGGTCGGGGCGGTGGCCGCCTGGCTGGCCACCGCCCCCGAGGCCCGGTCGCGCAACGGGGAGTGGATCGAGGCCCAGGTCGTCTGCCGCGACTTCGGCCTTCTCCCCGGGTGGCCGTAGGAGGAGTCCGGACGGCGTCGCCCACCGGCACCGCTACTCTCAGCGAGGGATGGGAGAGTCGCCGTCAACGCGGGAGATGCTGATCGATGCGGCGGCGCAGCTCTTCGCCGAACGTGGGATCGACAACGTCTCGATCGCCGAGATCGTGCGTACGGCCGGCCAACGGAACGTCTCGGCCGTGCACTACCACTTCGGGAGTCGGGACGAGATCCTGCGGGCCGTCCTCGCCCGCCACGTACCGGCCATCGCCGCCCGCCGCCGCGAACTGCTGGAACGGGCTCGGGCCCGGCCCCCGTCCGACGTGCGGTCGGCGGCCGAGGCCATCGTCCGTCCGGTCACCGAATTCGCCCAGCGGGGCTGGCGGGAACGGGCCTATCTGCAGATCGGGTCGGAGCTCACCGGCGTGATGGACCGGGCCGCTCCGGACATCCGCGACCTCATGGCCGCCACCGACGGTCAGGCGGCATGGAAGGTGCTGCGGCAACGCTGCTCCGAGGTGCCGGCCGACCTGTGGCGACAACGGCGGGAGATCTGCATCGTGTTCATCGGTCGGGCGGCGGCCGACCGGGCGCGGCAACTCGACGGCGGTGGCCAGCCGAACGTGCTCTCGGATGACCGGTTCGTCGACAACCTCGTCGACATGGTGATCGGCGCCATGACCGCGCCCCACCTCGGAGGCTGACATGCTGGTCCCATGGGGAGCGATTTCGAGGTCCCGACCACCGAGGATCTCGACGGGATGTTCGAGTCGCTCAAGAACTGGGGCCGTTGGGGCGCCGACGACCAGCGCGGGGCCCTCAACCACCTGACCGACGCCCACCGTGCCGCCGCCGTCGGCCGGGCTCGAACCGGGGAGTCGATCAGCCTGTCCCACGATCTGGCCACCGAGCCGCTCCCCGAACATCCGCACCCCGTCCAGCACCACATGCTGGCGTCGGGCGACGCCCGCCACGCCAACGGGATCCCCGGCTACGAGGCGGCGCGCGACCATCTGGCCCTCGACATCCACGGTCTGTGGACCACCCACGTCGACGCCCTGTCCCACATGTTCGTCCGCGGGGAGATGTTCGGAGGCCGGCCGGCCAGTGACGTGCGGAGCGACGGGGCGCTGGCCAACACCGTGCTCTCGATGGCCGACGGGGTCATCGGTCGAGGGGTCCTCCTGGACGTTCCCCGCGCCGTCGGCGCCGACTTCCTGGCCACCGGCCAGGTGGTCACGGTCGGTGACCTGGAGGCGGCCGAGGCCGCCCAGGGCGTCCGGGTGGGAACGGGCGACGTGCTCCTCGTGATGTGGGGGCGGGAGGCACGGCGATCCAAGACCCGGGGGTTCGACGGCTTCTCGGGACTGCACGCCGAATGCCTGCCGTGGCTGCAGGAGCGCGAGGTGGCGGTCCTCGGGAGCGACGGGATCTCGGATCCGATGCCCTTCGTCGGTACTCCCGAGTGGCCGTTCCCCGTCCACCAGATCGGGATCACGGCCATGGGGTTGCACCTGATCGACAACGTGAAGCTGGCTCACCTGGCCGAACGGTGTGCTGCCGTCGGCCGCTGGGAGTTCCTCTTCGCCATGGCTCCCCTGCGGATCGTCCGGGGGACCGGGTGCCCGGTCAACCCGGTGGCCGTGCTGTGACCTCGCACGACGACATCCGGGCGCTCATGCAGCGGTATGCCCGCGCCGTGGACGAGCGCGACATCGAGGCATTGGCCTCGCTCTTCCACCCCGAATCGCAGATCGCCGGGACCAGGGGCGTCCAGTCCCTCGACGAGTGGCTCGAGACGATGCGGGCCCCGCGCTCGTTCCCGGTCAGCATGCACGTCATCGGTGAACCGCTCATCGACGATGACGGCTCGGGCCGGGCCACCGTCGACAGCTACGCGGTGGTCTACCAGATCGGTGATCCGGACACCGGCCAGGCCGACCTCACCCTGGGCATGCGCTATCTCGACCAGCTGGTGGTCGAACAGGGTCACTGGGTATTCGAGAAGCGCTCTTCGAGCGTGGTTTGGATGCGCTGACCGCCGACCCGATCAGGCTGGTCGACTGCGGATGAGCCGGCCCGGCGTGGCCCCGGTCGGCTGACCGTCGCTGATGGTCACCTCGCCGTTGACCAACGTGGCCAGGAATCCCTCCGATCGCTGCTCGAGCCGGCGTCCGCCGCCCGGCAGGTCGTCGACCAGTTCGGGCACCCGGGGCCCGACCGTGTCCGGGTCGAAGACGTTGATGTCAGCGGCCATGCCGGCGCGGAGGAGGCCGCGGTCGGCGAACCCCCACGCCGATGCCGGGGCCAGGGTGATCATGCGCACCGCTTCCTCCAAGGTGAACTCCTGCCGGTCGCGCACCCAGTAGCCGAGCAGGTGGGTGTGGATGGACGAGTCGGCGATCTGGCTCAGGTGGGCACCCGAGTCGGAGAAGGTCATCACCGCCCGCGGATGGCGGAGCGCACGCAGGAGGACGGCTTCGTCCTGGGGATAGAGGCTCGGCTGGATGAAGAGCTGATCCCCGTGGGACTCGACGCACAGGTCGATCATGGCCTCAGCCGGGTGCACGCCCCGTTGGCGGGCGATCTCGGCCACCGATGGGTTGGGGGGGAGGCCGTGCTGGTAGACCCTGATGCCTTCGAAGTCCGGCGGCCGCGCCTGGGCGCCGACGCCCGTCCACTGTCCGTAATCGGCACCGACCGCGGCGTCGAGATAGGGCCGGCGCCGCTCGGGATGGCCGAGAACCCCGAGCTGCTCCTCGACCGGAAGGGCCGCGGAGGTCGTGCCAGGCCGGGATGAGGTCGAAGGGGAGCCTGGTCTTCAACGAGAGCAGGACCGAGATGCCCCGGCAGTGGGTCTGGGCGATCATCCTGGCCCCGGCGTCGGCCGCCTCGTCCAGGAAGTCGAGGAGGAAGCCCGAGGCGCGGGTGGCCACCATCCCGAAGGTCATGGGCACCCCGCTCGCCGCGGCCAGGGCCTTCATCCGCCCGAGGGCGGCCCGACGCACCTCGGCATCGGGGGAGGACATCTGGGCGTCGGCGCCCTCGAAGATGCCGGCCCCGAGGGTTCCCATGACCCCCACCAGTCGGACGACCTCCTCCCACGATGCCAGCCGCGAGGCGACGGGTCGGTTGTCGGAGGTCTCGTGGTGCTCGGTGCGCGAGGTGGTGAAGCCGATGGCCCCGGCCACGAGGGAATCGGCCAGCTGGCCCTCCATGGCAACCAGGTCGGCCTCGGTGGCCTCCTCCTCGAAGGCCCGTTCGCCCATGGCCCACGTGCGCAGGGCCGAATGCCCGATGTTGGCGGCGAAATTGATGCCCTTGGCCAGCCGGTCGACGGCGTCGAGGTACTCGGGGAAGGTCTCGAAGGTCCAGTCGATCCCCGCGGCCAGCGCCGCCGGGTCCATGTCCTCGGCCCGTTCGAGATTGCGGACCACCAGGGACCGCTGGTCGTGGTGGACAGGAGCCAGGGTGAAGCCGCAGTTGCCCATCACCGCCGACGTCACGCCGTGCCAGCAGGAGCTCGAGCCGGTGGCGTCCCAGAAGACCTGGGCGTCCATGTGGGTGTGCCCGTCGATGAATCCCGGGGTCACCACATGGCCGTCGGCATCGATCTCCTCGGCGCCCCGATCGCGGATGGGTCCGACGAATCCGATCCGGCCGTCGACGACACCCACATCCGCCCGGAACGACCCCAGGCCGGAGCCGTCGACGACGGTTCCGTTGCGGATGACGATGTCAAAGGTCATGGGGACCACTTCCTGGGGTCGGTTAATGCGCATAGATTAGACGGGATGGGCGCGTCATCCGAAGTCCACCGGCGGCTCGGGCACCCGGTCATCGACATCGACGGTCACATGGCCGAGTTCTTCCCGGCGCTGGCGCCCTATCTCGAGAGCGAAGGGCTTTCCCTCGACCATCCCTCCCTGCTGCGGCTGGCCCCGCCCTACGGCGGCACCGACCGCACCTGGCACGAGCAGACACCCGCCGAGCGGGCCGCCACCCGGACCCCCCGGGGCCCGTGGTGGAGCGCGCCTGCCGGCCGGACCATCGACCTGGCCACCGCCCTGTTCCCCGGCCTGCTCTACGAACGCCTGGACGAGCTCGGGATCGACTTCGGGGTGGTCTATCCGAGCCTCGGACTGGTCTTCCTCCACACGCCCGACGAGCAGTACCGACGGGGGGCCTGCCGAGCCCTCAACCGGGCCAATGCGGCCACCTTCTCGCCCTTGGCCGACCGGCTGGCCCCGGTGGCCGCCATCCCCATGCACACCCCCGAAGAGGCGGTGGAGGAGCTCGAGTTCGCCGTCGCCGAGCTCGGGTTCAAGGCGGTGGTCTGCGCCGGTTACGTACAGCGGCCGTTTGCCGCGCTGAAGGACAGCGACCCCGAGGTGTCCCGGTACGCGTTCTGGCTCGACCAGTTCGGGATCGACTCGGCCTACGACTACGACCCGGTGTGGGCCAAGGCCCAGGAGCTCGGGGTGTCGATCGCCTTCCACTCCGGCTTCATCGGGATGACCCCCTACCGGTCGATCTCGAGCTACGTGTTCAACCACCTCTCCATGCTGGCCGAAGGCCAGCAGTCACTGGCCAAGTCGCTCTTCCTCGGCGGCGTCACCAACCGGTTTCCGAACATGAACTTCGCCTTCTTGGAGGGCGGGGTGTCGTGGGCCGCCGCTCTCTATTGCGACATCATCGGGCACTGGGAGAAGCGCAACCTCGATGCTCTGCGCCGGGATCTCGACCCCTCCCTGGTCGACCGGGCCCTGATGGGTGAGATGGTGGCCAGGTACGCGCCGGACGCGCTCGGCCTACCGCGGGCCGTTGACCCGGCGCCCGGCGGAGGCCGAGGACACCCTGGACGAGTGGGCGGCGTGCGGCATCGAGCAGGCCCGGGACATCAAGGACCGGTTCGTCGACCGGTTCTTCTTCGGGTGCGAGGCCGATGATCCGCTCACCTCGATGGCCTTCGCCACCACGATCAACCCGTTCGGCGCCGAGCTGCAGGTGATGATGGGTTCGGACATCGCCCACTGGGACGTCCCCGACATGTCCGACGTGCTGGCCGAGGCGTGGGAGATGGTCGAGCGCGGATGGGTGGGCGAGGCCGAGTTCGAGAAGTTCACCTTCGTCAACCCGGTCCGCTTCTACACGGGCACCAACCCCGGATTCTTCAAGGGGACGTCGGTGGAGTCGGCCGTCGACCGTCTGCTGGCCGGGAGCTGACGTGCTCGACCTGCTGCTCCGGGGCGGGACCGTGGTCGACGGGACCGGGTCCGTGCCCATGGTGGCCGACCTCGGCGTGCGCGACGGGAGGATCGTGTCCATCGGCTCCACCGGCGAGCCGGCGCGGGCCACCATCGAGGTGGAAGGAAAGGTGGTCTGCCCCGGCTTCGTCGATCTCCACACCCACTACGACGCCCAGCTGCTGTGGGATCGCACCGCCAGCCCGTCGGTGCTCCACGGCGTCACCACCGTCCTCGGGGGGAACTGCGGGTTCTCCATCGCCCCGCTCGGCCCGGGCGATGCCTCCTACATCCGCCACATGATGGCAGTGGTCGAAGGGATCCCCCTCGAGGCCCTCGAGGGCGGTGGGGCCTGGGAGTGGTCGTCGTTCGGGGAGTACCTCGACCACATCGATGTCGGCCTGGCCGTCAATGCCGGATTCCTGGTCGGGCACTCGACGGTCCGGCGGGCGGTCATGGGCGAGGCGGCCACCGAGGACGCCGCCACCGTCGACCAGCTCGAGGCCATGGTCCGGCTGGTCGGCGAGTCGGTGGCCGGAGGGGCCCTCGGCTTCTCCTCGTCGCTCGGTGAAGGACATATCGACGGCGGCGGGCGCCCGGTGCCGTCACGCGCCGCCACCGCCGACGAGATCGTCGCCCTGGCCGGGGCGCTGCGGGACCATCCCGGGACCACCCTCGAGTTCATCCCCACGGTGGGGCCCATCCCGAGGGAGCGGATGGAGCTCATGGCCGAGATGTCCCTGGCCGCCGACCGGCCCCTGAACTGGAACCTCCTCGGCAGCCTGGCCTCCGAGGAGATCTACGAAGCGCAGCTGGAGGCGTCCGACGTGGCTGCCGAAAAGGGCGCCCATGTGATCGCCCTGGCGCTTCCCGACATGATGAGGATGCGGTCGACCACCCTGTTGGCCGGCCTGCCCGGATGGCGGGAGATCCTCGACCTCGACCGGGCCGGTCGGGCGGCGGCGGTGGCCGACCCGGCCACGCGGGCTGGGCTCAGGTCGGCTGCCGAGGCGGCGGCGGCCCGGGCCTTGGGTGTCCTGTCCGACTTCCGTCTCATGGAGGTCGCCGACCCGGAGTCGGAGTGGGTCGGCCGACCCCTGGCCGAGGTGGCCGAGACGAGAGGGACCGACGTCATCGACGTCCTCATCGACCTGGTCCTGGTCGACGGCCTCACGCTCTTCGTGGTCCTCCCCTCGCTCACCCCCTCGATGGGCAGGACCGACGAGGGCTGGGAGGCCCGGGTGTCGGTCTGGCGTGACCGGCGGGTGATGCTCGGGGGTTCGGACGCCGGCGCCCATGTCGACCTGATGTGCCATGCCAACTACCCGACCGTCGTCCTGGGTGAAGTGGTCCGGGACCGGGGTCTGCTGGCCTTGGAGGAGGCGGTCGAGATGATGACCGGCCGTCCGGCCCGCCACTACGGGCTCCGGCGGCGGGGCCGGATCGCCGAGGGCTTCCACGCCGACCTGGTGGTGTTCGATCCCGCCGAGGTCGGGACACTGCCCGCCGCCGTCCTCCACGATCTTCCCGGCGGGGGAGAGCGGCTCCACGCCGGGTCCCGCGGTGTGGACCACGTCTTCGTCGCCGGCCGGGAGGTGGTCCGTGACGGGACGGTGACCGACGAGCGGCCGGGGCGGGTTCTGCGATCGGGGCGTGACACCGAGACGGTGTCACTGGCCGATGTCAGGCGGTAGCGGCCCCGTCGATGACCAGGGTGGTCCCACTGATGGTGGCGGCTTCGTCCGAAGCGAGGTAGGCGACGGCCGCCGCCACCTCGGTGGGCTCGATGAGGCGGCCCATCGGCGACGCCGCCCGGGCCAGGAGGGACACGTCCGCCCCCTCGGGCAGCTCGAACCCGCGCAGGAACGGGGTGTCCACCGAGGCCGGGCAGACCGCATTGACCCGGACACCGGCCTTGGCCAACTCGATGGCCATCGACTTGGTCAGCATGATCACCCCTCCCTTCGAGGCGCAGTAGGCCGCGTTGTAGGGCGTGGCCCGCAGCCCGGCCACCGAACCCATGTTGACGATGACCCCGCGGGACTCCAGCAGGGCGGGAAGTGCCGATCTCGAGAGCAGGAAGGTCCCGGTGAGATTGACGTCGATGACCTCGCGCCACTCGTCGGGTTGCAGGTCGCCGATGGCCCGGGCGATACCGACACCGGCCACGTTGGCCAGCACGTCGAGCCGGCCGTGTCGCTCGAGCACGGATCCGACCGCCGCCGCGCACGACTCCTCGCTCCTCACGTCACAGACCACGATTCCGGCTCCGGCCCGGAGGTCGCATCCCACCACCTCGGCGCCTTCCCCGGTCAACCGCTCCGCCACCGCGGCGCCGATCCCGCCTCCGGCGCCCGAGACCAGCGCCACCTTTCCTTCGAACCGAGCCATGCGGTGCAACGTACTTCCTGCCCCGTACGCCCGGTACCATGAGGCCGATGGGGGCCCTCCAGGGAAAGGTCGCCGTCGTCACCGGCGGCGCGCTGGGGATCGGGAGGGCCGCCGCCCTCATCTTCGCCCGCGAGGGTGCCTGCGTGGTGGTGGCCGACATCGACGAGGAACACGGCCACGAGACGGTCGCCCTGGTCGAGGGAGGCGGTGGTCGGGCCACCTTCGTGCGGACCGATGTGGCGGTGAAGAACGACGTGGAGGCGATGGTCGACCATGCGGTCAGCACCTTCGGCGGCCTCGACTGCGCCCACAACAACGCCGGCATCGCCGCCCCCATGGCCGACCTGGCCGACTACCCGGACGACGGGTGGGACCGGACCATCGCGGTGATGCTGACCGGGGTCTACCGGTGCATGAAAGCTGAGATCCCCCGCATGCTCGAGCGTGGCGGTGGCGCCATCGTGAACACGGCATCGGGGGTGGGGCTCGTCGGGTACCGGGGACAGGCCGCCTACACCGCCTCCAAGCACGGTGTGGTCGGCCTGACCAAGGTGGCGGCACTGGACTACGGGGCCCGAGGCGTCCGGGTCAACGCCATCTGCCCGGGAACCGCCCGCACCCCGATGGTCGACCGGGCCGTCGGCCACGATCCCTCCATCGCCGGGTACCTGGAGACGCTCCACCCGATCGGTCGCATCGCCGAAGCCGAGGAGATCGCCGAGGCCGCCGTGTGGCTGTGCACCCCGGCCGCCTCCTTCGTGCTCGGCGTCGCCCTCCCGGTCGACGGTGGGTACGTGGTCCCGTGAGATCGTGCCGCTCGTCGGAGACGGTGCGTCGGCTGGCCGCGCAAGGCCATCTGATCGGCGGGTCGTGGGTGCCCGGTGCGCGCCGGGGGCGACTACGAACACCGGTATGCGGCCACCGGTCAGGTGCAGGCACAGATCGGGTTGGCCGGGGCCGCATGATGTCGACGCCGCCGTGCGGGCCGCCCGAGCCGCCCATCCGGGGTGGGCCGCGCTCCCCCCGCTGAAACGGGCCCGGGTGCTGTTCCGTCTGGCCGACCTCCTCGAGCTGCATGCCGGCGAGGCGGCGGAGCTCGGAGCACTCGACAACGGCACCCCGATCAGCGTCATGCACCCCGGCCGGTATGCGGCGGCGTGGGTCCGCTACTACGCCGGATGGTGTGACAAGTTGAGCGGTGAGGTGATGTCCGCCGAGCCCTCGCTCTCGTACGTCCGGCTCGAGCCCTACGGCGTGGTTGCCGTGATCCCACCGTGGAACGGCTCGATGATGGGGATGGGCCAGAAGTGCGGCCCGGCGCTGGCCGCCGGCAACACCGTGGTGGCCAAGCCGCCCGAAGTGGCGCCGTTCGGGATGCTGCGATTCGCCGAGTTGGCGCTGGAGGCGGGACTGCCCGAGGGAGTGCTCAATGTCGTGGTCGGCGGAGCCGAGGCCGGAGGGGCTCTGGCCGGTCATCCGGGGGTGGACAAGATCAGCTTCACCGGAGGCGGCGCCACCGCCCGGGCGCTGATGACGTCGGCGGCCGGCAATCTCACCCCCTTGGCCCTCGAGCTGGGGGGCAAGTCGCCCAACATCGTGTTCCCCGATGCCGACCTCGACACCGCAGCCACCAGCGCCGCGTTCGGCACCGCGCTGCTGGCCGGCCAGGGATGTGCGCTCCCGACCCGGCTCTACGTCCACGAGGACGTGTACGACGAGATGGTCGATCTGGTGCTCGCCGCACTCGGATCCCTGGCCGTCGGCGACCCGCTCGACCCGGCGACCTTCGTGGGTCCGGTGGTGACCGAGGCGGCCATGGAGCGCATCCTGGCCACCATCGGCCGGGCCCGGTCGGACGGCGCCGAGCTCCTGGCCGGCGGCGAGCGGTTGGGCGGCGACCTGGCCGGCGGATGGTTCGTGGCCCCCACCGTGCTCGGCGACGTCGACCACCACAGCGACCTGGCTCGAAACGAGGTGTTCGGACCGGTGCAGGCCATCCTGCGATTCGCCTCCGACGACGAGGTGCTGGCCCGGGCCAACGACAGCCCCTACGGGCTCGGCGCCTATCTCCACACGCGGGATCCGGGCCGGATCCAGCGCTTTGTCCGCGACATCGAGTCGGGCACCGTGGCCGTCAACGGGATGGGCCGGATCTCGCCGGCTACCCCGTTCGGCGGCTACAAGCAGAGTGGGTTCGGGCGTGAGGGCGGGCGGGCCGGGATCGAGGAGATGGTGCGCCGCAAGACGGTGTTCATGGCCACGTAGCCGACCGGGCGCCCGGTCCCCGGGGCCGGGGCCATCCCGATGGGATTAGTTTCGACCCACGGCGAAAGCCGGACGCGGCTCCCGAACGCGAGCAGGAGGTCGAGATGGAAACCCCGGACTTTCAAGGTGTCATCGGCGATGACTGGCGGGACTCCACGCCATGGTGGCCCGAGGTCCCGACCCCGCCGCCGGGTGCGCCCAACGTGGTGCTGGTCGTTCTCGACGACGTGGGATTCGCGCAACTCGGGCTGCTACGGGTCCGACATCGACACCCCGACCATCGACGGTTTGGCGGAAACCGGGGTGCGACTGGCCAACTTCCACACCACCGCGCTGTGCTCACCCACCCGGGCCTGCCTGCTGACCGGGCGCAACCATCACCGCAACGGCCTCGGGAGGGTGGCCGACCTGGCCATGGGCTTTCCGGGATACAACGGCGAGGTTCCCAAGGAGAACGGCTTCCTATCCGAGATCCTGCGCCAGCAGGGCTATGCCACCTACGCGGTGGGGAAGTGGCACCTCTCTCCCGATGACGAGACCAACATGGCCGGTCCGCGCCACAGCTGGCCCCTGGCCCGGGGTTTCGACCGCTGGTACGGGTTCCACGGGGGCGAGACCCACCAGTTCGTCCCCACCCTCTACCACGACAATCACTCGATCCAGCCGCCGAGGTCGATCGAGGAGGGATACCATCTGAGCGCCGACCTGGCCGATCAGGCCATCGCCCAACTGGCCGATCTTCGGGCCGTGGACGTGGACCGCCGGTTCTTCCTCTATCTCTGCACCGGCGCCTGCCATTCGCCCCACCACGCACCCGCCTCGTGGATCGAGCGCTACCGCGGACGGTTCGACAAGGGATGGGACCGGTGGCGGGAGGACACCTTCGCCCGCCAGCTCGAGTCGGGTCTGTTGGCGCCCGGGACCGAGATGGCCCCGCGGCCCTCATGGGTGCCGGCGTGGGACGACCTGCCGCCCGACCAACAGCGGGTGGCGGCCCGGTTCATGGAGTGCTTCGCCGCCTTCTTGTCCTACACCGACGCCCAGCTGGCCCGGGTGCTCGAGTTCCTCGAGCAGACCGGCGACCGTGACGACACCCTGGTCATCCTGGTCTCGGACAACGGTGCCAGCTCGGAGGGTGGCGTGAACGGGTCGATCAACGACAACCGGCTGCAGAACGTCGACCCGGCCGGCCCGGCCGAGTTGGAACGGCGTATCGACGAGCTGGGCGGCCCGACCGCCCACAACAACTACCCGTGGGGCTGGACCATGGCCGGCAACACGCCGTTCAAACGATGGAAGCGCGAGGTCCACGAGGGCGGTGTGGCCGACCCGTGCATCGTGAGCTGGCCGGCCCGGCTCGGGTCGGACGGTGGGGTACGCCGGCAGTTCACCCACGCCGTCGACATCCTTCCCACCGTGCTCGAGCTGGCCGGCATCGAGGTCCCCGAGACCATCGAGTACGTGCCCCAGACCAGGATCGACGGGATCAGCTTCGCCTCCATGCTCGGCCCGGGAGGCTCCGACGCCCCGCCCCACCGCACGACGCAGCACTTCGAGATGTTCGGGAGCCGGGCCTTGTTCCACGACGGCTGGAAGGCCGTCACCTTCAAGCCCATCGGACCCGTCTACGACGACGGGATCAACTGGAACGCCCCCTTCAGCGAGGATCGCTGGGAGCTCTACCACGTGGAGTCCGATCCGTCCGAGATCCACGACCTCGCCGATCAGCACCCCGACCGGCTGGCCGCCATGATCGACCGGTGGTGGGTGGAGGCCCGTCGGAACCAGGTCCTCCCACTCGACAACCGGGTCCTGCACACGCTGAACAACCCCAAACCGGACCGGAGGGCCCCGCGCCTCACCTCCACCTACTACGCCGGGGGATCCCCGGTCCCCGAGAGTGTGGCCGCCAACGTCAAGAACCGCAGCCATGCCATCGAGGTCGACCTCACCGTGCCTCCCGGCGAAGCGCCCGAGGGGGTGCTGTTGGCCCAGGGCTCGGTGCTCGGTGGCTTCTCCCTCCACCTGCGGGCCGGATGCCTCCGGTACGTGCACAACCTCTACGGCAAGGAGCTCCACGTGGTGGCGGCCACGGTGCCCGTCGAGCCGGGCCGCCACCGGCTCGGGTTCCGGTTCGAGCGCCAGGACGACGGCGGAGGGGCGGCGTCGCTCACGGTGGACGACGCCGTGGTGGCCGAGGGTCACATCCCGAGGTTCACGGTCGCCGCGTTCAGCGCCACGGGTGCCGGCCTGACCTGCGGCTATGAGCTCGGGCCGGCCGTGGGGGACGACTACGCGGCGCCGTTCCGCTGCACGGCCACCATCCACACGGCCACGGTGACCCTCAGCGAGCACGTCCCGGTCAACCCGATGGTGGAATTCGAGCGGATCCTGGCCGAGCAGTAGCGGTCGGATCCGGATCCGGAGCCGCCCGCCCCCGCCCGGCCGCGGTGGGCCCGGGTTTCCGGCTCCTGGGCCTGGCCAGCGGCCATGTTTAGGGAATTCATATCCAGAGTTCACGGTGCCTTTAGACGGAGCGTGTCCAATGGACCGGTACACAGATTTCCTGCGAGTTGGAACTGGAAGGCAGAAGGTAGATGGACATGAGCGAGACCTGGCCCCCTTCGACACCGAAGGATTCGGAAGACACCGGCGCCGCCGGGTCCGAGGACACCCCCACCTCGGCGGACCCGATCGCCCTCGGGCCGGCCAAGCCCGCCTACTGGCGCGACTACCCCTATGCCGGGGCACCCCCGGCGTCCCCTGCGGGCCAGTACCCCACCGACGAGAACCCCGCCGTGAGCGGGCCGGCCACCCCCCCGGCGGGCACCTGGCCGCCCCCTCCGTACGCCGGTACCTGGCCCCCTCCGTACGCCGGGGCGGCTCCGGGTGGGCCCGGTGCGCCGACCCCGCCGTTCGGCGGTTGGCCTCCGCCCCCGGGCTACGCCGCCCCGGCTCCGCAGCCGGCGTCGCCGAAGAAGCGGGGCCTGGTCGCGGCCATGGCCGCGGTGTTCGCCATCGTGGCCGTGCTGGCCGGCGCCGGCCTCGGCCACTTCGTGTGGCCCTCGACCACGACCAGCGCGGCATCCAATCCCAATGTGCTGGTGCCCGGTGGCAGCGGGTCCCTGGGCGGCGGTTCGTCGCCGTTCGGGTCGGGGTCGTCGGGAGGCGAGCTCCTCACCCTTCGGCTCGGGTTCCGGGTCGACGGGGAACTCCTCGACCGGAGCGGGGGCCCCGTCGGACATCTCGGCCATCGCCGCCAAGGTCTCTCCCGATCTGGTCGACATCAACACCAATCTGAGCTACCAGGACGAGCAGGCGGCGGGGACCGGTATGGTTCTCACCTCGACCGGGCTCATCCTCACCAACAACCACGTCATCGACGGTGCCACCAGCATCAGCGCCACCGATGTGGGTAACGGGAAGACCTACTCGGCCAAGGTCGTCGGCTACGACCGCACCGGCGATATCGCCGTGATCAAGCTGGTCGGCGCCAGTGGGCTGCGCACCATCTCCACCAGCACCGGTACCGCGGCGGTGGGGCAGGCTGTAGTGGGCGTCGGCAACGCCGGAGGCACCGGCGGGACGCCGAGCGCGGCGGGCGGATCGATCACGGCCCTGAACCAGTCGATCACCGCCAGTGACAACGGCGGCGGAAACTCCGAGAACCTGACCGGGCTGATCGAGACCAATGCCGGTATCCAGCCCGGCGACTCGGGCGGCTCGCTGGTCAACACGTCGGGCCAGGTCATCGGCATGGACACCGCGGCATCGGCCGGATCGGGGTACCAGGTCACCCCCACCCAGGGCTATGCCATCCCCATCGGCACCGCGCTGTCGATCGCCAAGCGGATCGAGGCCGGTGACACGTCCTCGGCGGTGCACATCGGCGCCACCGGGTTCCTCGGTGTCAGCATCCAGTCCTCGAGCACGAACGGCAGTGGCCTCGGCGGCAGTGGCTTCGGCAACGGTTTCGGAGACGGTGGCGGCTCCGGGTCGACGAGCCCGGGTGCGGACGTCCAGGGGACGCTGTCGGGCTCGCCGGCAGCCAAGGCCGGACTGGTGCAGGGCGATGTGATCACCGCCGTCAACGGTCGCCGAGTCAGCTCCCCCTCGGATCTCAGCAACCTGCTGCAGCGGTATCACCCGGGTGACAGCGTCGAACTCCAGTGGACCAACTCGTCGGGCCAGACCCAGACGGCCAGCGTGACGCTGGAGAGCGGTCCGCCGGCCTAGTCCCGGACCAACGCGGGCCCGCCCCATGGGCGGGCCCGCGTTCTCGGTCACCCCCAATCCTCGACCAGCCCCTGGTCCGAGGGGTGGAACACCGGCATCGCCCCGAGAGCCCGCACCTTCGCGGCATCCGGTCCGAGCATGGTCCGCCAACCCGATCCTTCGGTGACCAGAGCGCCGATGACCACCGGGTCGGCGTCCACCTTTCGCACCAGGTTGAGCGCGGCCAAGGTCGAGGCCCCGGTCGAGATGACATCGTCGACCACCGCCACCCTGCGGCCACGCACGGCCGAGACCCGCGCCGGGTCCAGCCGGAGCTTCTGCGGGGCCCCGGTGGTGATGGAGCGGACGGGTTCGGCGAACGTGTCACCGAGGTGGGTCTTCGGCGTCTTGTGGAGGATGACGTAGTCATCGAGTCCGAGGGACCGGGTGACCTCGATGGCCAGCGGAATCCCCATGGTGGCCACCGACACGACGATCTCCGGCTCGAACTCGGCCAGGAGCGCGGCGAGCTCACGTCCGGCGGTGTCGGCGAACCCCACCCCGTGGTCGACGCAGATGAGCAGGGCGATGGTCAGGTCGTCCGACAGCGGCACCAGCGGGAGATCGAGGGTCTGGGATCCGACCGCGGTCCGGTAGGTTCGGGCGAGGTTCATGATCGAGACTCTCGTCGGGGTCCCACCGGTTCGCAAGTGAAGGAGGCGGTGTCCCCCGGGTAGGCTCCGGGAGGTACCGGTTCCGACCGGATCACCGGCGTGGGCGACGGGCCCGATGGCGAGCGAGGGGCGGGGGTTATCGGTGGCTGGGGACGGAGCATCCCGACAGGTTGACAACCACGGGGCCTCGGACGGGACGGCCGCCGAGAAGCGGCAACCCCGGCAGAGTCGAGAGGCGTTGCGCGACCTGATGCTCCACACCGGTCGCACCGTCCTTATCGAGGAGGGGCTCGGGCTCCGAGCCGACGCCCTCAGTTTCAAGCGCATCTTCGAGCGGGTGGAGGCCGACACCGGCATCCGGTTGTCCAACGCCTCCATCATCCGCCGGGTGTGGGCCAATCAGGCTGACTACCAGGCCGACGTTCTCGCCTCCATCGCCGCCCAGGAGGGACTCGGGGAGTTCGACAAGACGATCCAGGCGCTCGCCCCGGTCATCGAAGGACTCGACCTGTCGACACCGGAGGCCCGGGCCCGATCGCTGCGGGAGGTGTGCCGTATCGGTGGCGGGGCCAACATCCTCATGCTCCTGGAGTCACCGAACTGGTCGTTATGGGTTGCCGTGTGGTCGCTGGCCACTGCCGACACCGGCCCCGGGGGCGAGGAGAGGGACCTCTACCGGAACCGGGTCCAGGCCGCTCTGCTCGACGGCTACGACAGCTTCACCGGGCTCTGGGAGGAGGCCTATCGGGCCCTGGCGTCGCTCGTCGGCATGCGGGTGCGGGCGCCGCTGACCTTCCGCCAGCTCTCGGTGGCCATCGGCGCCCTCGCCGAAGGCTGCTCACTCCGACAGCGGGTCGACGGGGCGATGGCCGGCATTCTCCGGCCCACCGGACCGGGAGGTGCGGAACAGGAGTGGACGCTCTTCGCCATCGGGTTGGAGGCGCTCGTCGAGATGTTCCTCGAGCCCGACCCCGACTGGGCCCCGGGCCCCGGAGCGGCTAGTGTAGTCCGGGTTCAGTGCGGAGCGCGGGCGACCACCGGCGCGTCACGGAGGAGCTCCCGAAGCGCCGGCCGGTTGAGCTTTCCGAGCACGCTGATGGGCAGTTCGTCGGCGAATTGCAGATATTCGGGGACCTTGAAGGTGGCCAGGTGCGACGCGCAGTACCCGGTCAGCTCCTCGGGGGAGACCGGTTCGGAGACCACGACCACGGCGCCGACCCGCTCACCGAGTTCGTCGTCGGGAACGCCGACCACGCCGACGTCGGCGACGTTGGGATGGGTGCGCAGGACCTCTTCCACTTCGACGGGGCCGAATTTCTCGCCGCCTCGGTTGATGGTGTCGGACAGCCGACCCGTGGGGTACAGGTACCCCTCGTCGTCCTGCCAGCCGGTGTCACCGGTGTGGAGCCACTCCTCGGTCGTGTTCTGCTCGGCGCGCACGACCAGCTCACCGACGGAACCGGGTGGCACCGGCTCTCCGGATGACGGATCGAGGATCCTGACGTCGACCCCGGCCAGTGGCCGGCCGACCGAGTTGAGCCGGTCGCCACGTCGGTGGTCCTCGGGTGTCAGGGCCGCATAGGCGCCGAGCGTCTCGGTCTGTCCGAAGGTGTTCGAGAAGTCCACGTCGGGCAGGGCGGCCACGGCGCGGCGGATGAGGTCGACCGGGGCGGCGGCCGCCCCGTAACTCAACGCCCGCAGCGAGCTGAGGTCGGTGGTGACGAACTTCGGGTGATCGAGGATGCGCCGTAGCATGGTCGGCACCACGAACGTCTGGGCCACCCGGTAGCGCTCGACCAGGGCCAGCCAGGTCCCGGCGTCGAACTTGGGCATGAGGACCAGCTGCTTGCCCTGGTGCAGGGAGATCAAGAGCCCGAGCGTGCCGCCGATGTGGAAGATGGGGGCCGACATCATGTCGACCACCTGATCGGATTCCGGGTCGATGGGCCTCGAATAGAAGGCCAGCCGGTCGGTGACCACTCGGTGGCTGATGGCGATGGGCTTGGGCAGTCCGGTGGTGCCGCTGGTGAAGAGCACGAGGGCGGTGTCGTCATCATCCCCGGTGCTCGAAGACCCGGCCTCGGCGGCAGCGTCGGCGCCGATGACGTCCGCTTCGACCAGGACGGGACCGTCCAACACCGAGCGGAGGCCGCCGGCGTACGGGGTTCCGGCCACACCCACTCGTGCTCCGACCAGCTCGGCCAGCTGCCCGAGCTCACCCGGGGTCAGGTAGGCGTTCATCTGGGCGGTCGCCGCTCCCAGGCGCGCCGCCGCGTAGATGGCGGCCACCGACAGTGCGCTCCCCAGGTTCACCAAGGCCACCCGGTCCCCGGGCCCCACACCCGCCTCGGCCAGGACGGCGCTGGTCTGCCTGATTCGCGTCTCCAGCTGGCGGTAGGTGTACTCACTGCCGTCCACCACCAGCGCGACCCGTTCGGGAACGCGCTCGAGGGCGGCATCGGTGGCGTGGCCGACGTTCATGACTGATTCGACTCCTGTTCCAGCCCCGGGTCCGACGCTGTCGGCGAGGCGCGCGGTGGTGAGGTTGCCGGTGGCGGGCCGTCCATCCCCCGATCAGCCCGTCGGGAGCGGGGTGAAGGGGGTGAGGGTGACCCAGCAGGTCCCCTGGGCCTTGCCCTGGGAGGTCAGCTGACACAGAGGGGAGGGTGGCACGTTGTTCCGCAGTTTCACGATCTTGTACTCGGTGGGGCCGTATCGCTTGTCGGGGCCGAAACTGAGGATCGGAGTCGAGGTGCCCGGGAAGTCGGTGATCTTCGACATGGCCGTGACGAAGGTCCGCCGGTTGAGGTCGGAGCCGGCTGCCCGGGCCGCCTTGGCGAAGAGCGCGATGGCCTGACACCATCCCACCACGGGTCCCTGCTGCTCGAGGTAGTCGGTCGTGTCGCCCTGCGGGATCTGCGGGTAGGCCTTGTGCCACGGCACCCAGCAGGCCTCGACGCCGGCGTCGTAGCCGCGTGGGCCGGTGTAGTTGGACTTGTTGGTCCCGCCGCCGAGGGTCAGGGTGGTCAGTCCCTCCTGACCGTCGAGGGCCTTCTCGTAGGGAATGGGGATCAGGCCGAGGGCGGCCTCGATGCTGTTCTCGTAGTCGCTGAGCAGCAGATGGGGATACCACTGCTGTTGGGTCTCGGCCTGGAGTACGGGATAGAACACGTTGAACGGGATGAGAGGAATGACCGAGGTGATCCCGGCACTTCGCAACTGTTGGACAACCAGCGGAGCCTGGGCGTCGGTGGTGGCGGTGTCGTTGGGATCCGAGTCGATGGTCTTCACGGTGGCGGTGATGCCGGCGTTGCGCAGGTCGGGCAGGAGGTAGTCGTTGAGGGCCAGCTGGTCCGAAGCCCGGTTCCCGGCGATGATCCCCACCTTGGCCGATCCTCCGAGCAGATGGGCACTGAGCCCCCAGTTCACGACGGCCTGGAGGATCACCGCGTCGTCCGGTCCGGTCCACCACAGGTAGGGCGATCCCTCATTGGTCCAGTTGGTGACCGTGGTCCACGCGCCGATGAAGGGGGTATGGCCTTCCTGGGTGATGCAGAGCTGGTCGTCGCCCGTCCAGTCCCCGATCCCGTCCAGGACGGCGAAGGCGGCCGGTGAGCCCTCGGTCCAGGTCTTGCACAGGGCGCGCATCTGGCTCTCGTTGGTCGGATCGAAGTTGGCGATGATCGGGTTGATCTTCCGACCGTTGATCCCGCCGCTGTCGTTGACCTGCTTGACGTAGAAATTGATGGCCTTGGTCTGTTCGCCGTATTCGGCGTCCGATGCGAAACCCTCCTGTCCGGCCAACGAGTTGAGGGCCACCACCGGGAAGACGACGTTGATCGTGTTGCCGGTGATCCCGCGGGTCGAGGTGCTGGCCGAGCTGACCGGGCTGGGGGACGAGGCGGAGGACCCGCCGGTCGATGCCGTGGTCGAGGTGGAGTTCGACGGCGACGACGACCCGCAGGCGGCCGCCACGACCAGCACGGCTCCGACGACAGCCAGTGCGCGGGCCGACGACCGACGGGAGGAGCCGCCGACCGCGCCAGGCAGCCGGCCCCGTCGGTTCCACCTTTTCGTCGCGCCCATGTACGTCGCTCCTTGTCGGCCCCATCCCGTCGGCATGCACGTCGCCGGCCGCCTTGGCTGGTCCAACCCTATTGAGCCGTTGGGGCACCCACAACCGTGTACGCCCCGGTCGGCCGGGTTCGGAGCGGCCTAGGGTAGTGAACTGGGTCCGGACCTGCTCCACGTCGTCTCGGCCCGGGTCCGGGCCAGTGGGAGGGCCAGTGGGATACGTGCAGATCCAATTTGCCATCGATGACCCGGAGACGGCCGATGCCATCGTCGGGTCGCTCCTGGCTCGTCATCTGGTGGCCTGCGGCCAGCGGAGCGGCCCGGTGACCAGCCGGTACTGGTGGCGCGGCTCGCTCGAACAGGGCGAGGAATGGCTGGTCCTGCTCAAGACGCGTCGCGAACTGACTTCGTCGGTGATCGAGGCCGTCACCGCCGATCATCCCTACGACACCCCCGAGGTGATCGCACTCCCGGTCATCGAGGGTGCTCCCGGGTATCTCGAGTGGATCGACGCCACCACCACACACCCCGGGTGATCCCGGGGCACCGGCCCGGTCTGCCGGCGACGGAGTGCGATGCGCAAACGGCCGCGGCCGTCGACCACGTCGTCGACCTGGTCCGTCGGATCCGGGTCCCCGGCGTCCTCAACCTCTACGACGAGGCCGACAGTGTCGCCTGGGGTGACGAGCCCGGCCGGGCATCCGAGCGGACACTCGCCCTACGCGGATATCTCGCCGCCCACTGGGGCGCGCCCACGGTCCTGGTCGGCGAGGCCCCCGGCCAGGACGGCGCCCGGTGGACCGGGGTGCCGCTCACCTCGTGTCGCCAGCTGTTCGGTTCGGGGCCGACGGAGGCGACGGCGACCATTGTCCATCGCGTCCTGGCGGACCTCGGGAAGGAGGACGAGGTCCTGCTGTGGAACGCCTCGATGCTCTTCGCCCCCGGAAATCGTGACCCTCGGCGAGCCGAGGTCGAGGCCTGTGCCCCGGTGCTCGATCTGATCTGCCGGGGGAGGACGGTCGTTGCCGTCGGCCGATTCGCGCAGGCGGCCACGGGCGCGCCCTACATCCGCCATCCGTCCCACGGCGGTGCCGCCCGCTTCGCCGACGGCCTGCGCCTCGCCCTCCGGGCCGACGACTGGGCGCTGGCCGCCGACCGTACACTGGACCGATGATGTACTACGGCCACGGATCATGGATCGCGGTGGTGGTGTTCGCCGGTCTCTTCGCCCTCCGGATCCTGTCCACCCAGCGCCGACGCGGACGTCGTCCCGGATCCTCCGGCCCTCACGGTTCGTTCACCGCCGGCAACCCCGGTGGTGCCCCCGGGGGTCCGGCGGCCGGGTCGCCGGCGGCCAAGGCCCCGTCGACCACCGGGACCGCTCCAGGGTGGTTCGCCGACCCCTTCTTCCAGCACGACCAGCGGTACTGGTCGGGGAGCGAATGGACCGAGCACGTCACCGACGACGGAGCACCCGGGACGGACCCCCCGCCTCCGGACCCTCGCTCGGCCAACTGATCACCCACCCGGCCCTGACCGGCAGACCGCGGACGACGGGCCCGTGTCCGCGAGCGGTACCATCAGGGGGGCCGACGATCGGGGGAGTACATGGCCGAGCGAGCAGGACCGAACATCTGTCTGATCGGTGCCGGCGGGATGTCCTTCGGCCCGGTGATGGTCCTCGACGCCGTCAACAGCCGACGGGTCCGCGGGGCGACGATGATGCTGCACGACGTCAGTCCGGAGCGGCTGGAGGTGGCCCGCCGGTTCGCCGAGCGGGTCAACGAGCGCAACGGGTCCCCGATCACCATCAAGGCGTCGCTTGACCCGGCCGAGGCGCTCGCCGGGGCTGATTTCTGCCTGACCAGCGCCGAGGTCGGGCGCTGGCAGCACTGGATCGAGGACTACGAGATTCCGGTTCGGAACGGCGCCACCCAGATCACCGGTGAGAACGGGGGCCCGGGTGCCGTCTTCCACTCCCTGCGGTCGATCAGGACGATGCTGGATATCTGTGCCGACATCGAGAGGTACTGTCCGGACGCTTTTCTCATCAATCTGACCAATCCGTTGAGCCGGGTGGCGCTGGCCATCAACACCAGCACCGCCATCGCCAACATCAGCCTGTGCCACGAGTTCGCCGGCGGGGTGAGCCGGATCGCCAAGCTTCTGCGCGTCCCGAAGTCGAAGATCGTGGCCAAGGCGTCGGGAATCAACCACTTCACCTTCTTCACCGAGATCAGCCGGTCCGACACCGGGGAGGACCTCTACCCGCGACTCCGCCGTCTGTGGCAGAAACGGTTCTTCGACTACCCCCCACCGGTCACGGCGACGGCGAAGCAGCTGGTGAAGGTGCCGTGGGTGCAGATCGCGGTCGAGCAGATGTACTCACCGCTCGTCACCCACATGTTCCGTGACTATGGCCTGTTGCCGTGTTCGGTCGACAGCCATATCGGTGAATACGTTCCCTTCGCCCAGGAGGTCGCCGGGTGGCACCCGGTCCCCGTCTACTTCCATCAGGGGGTCATGGCCCGGGTGGAGACGATGGTGACCCGCTACGGCAACGGGGCATCGCATCTCCCCATGCACAAGGCCGGTCGCTCGGCGGAAGAGGTGTTTCCCGTCATCGGGGCCATGTGGTCGGGCGACGAGCGCTCTCTCAACGCCGTCAATGTCCCCAACCGAGGGTATGTGCCCAATCTGCCCGATGGAGCCATCGTCGAGGTTCCGGCCGTGGCCAGTGGCAGTGGGGTGGCACCGTCCGACGTGCCTGCCATCATTGAACCGTTGGCCGAATTCATGAGGACCCAGATCGAGTTGCAGGACCTGGTGGTCCAGGCCGCCATCAAGGGAGATCCGACCCTCGCCTACGAAGCGTTGTGCCGTGATCCCCTCTCGCCGGCGGATGAAGCGTCGTGCCGCAAGATGTTCGATGAGCTGATGGTGGCCCAGGCCGATTCGCTGCCGTTCTGACCGGTACCACTCATAGGACCCCTGGCGGGGATCAGGGCTTGCCCACGATGGCCCGTCCCGGCTGGTCGACGGCATTCCCGAGGAAGGCGAAGGCGTTCCCCTCCGCATCCACCGCCGCGCAATAACCCGAGGGCGCACACCCGGGCGGGCACCCTGATGGCGGACGCACGTCGGATCACCTCTGCCGGCCCAAACCGTTGGGCTCTGGACCCAAGGTACCGCAGCGGCTATGCCTTGAGGCGCGTATCGAGAGACGATCGACCACCGTGACCACCGACGACCCCTATGACCTCGACCGGTTCGTGGCCGCCCAGGACGCGGGCGGGGTCTACGACCGGGCCGTGGCCGAGCTGCAGAGCGGGCGCAAGGTGAGCCATTGGATGTGGTTCGTGTTCCCTCAGCTTGCCGGCCTGGGATCGAGTGGCACGGCAAGAGCCTTCGCCATCTCGTCCAGCGAGGAGGCGTCCGCCTACCTCGACCACACCATCCTCGGTCCGCGGCTGACCCGGTGCACGGAGATCGTTGCCGGCCTGCAGGCCCGGAGCGCCGAACAGGTCTTCGGGGGCGTCGATGCCCAGAAGCTGCGGTCGTCGATGACACTGTTCATGCGGGCCGCTCCCGAGCAGCCACTGTTCCGCCGGGTCCTCGCGCTCCACTTCGACGGGCTTCCCGACCCGCTTACCGACCAGCGGATCTGATCGGGCGGCCGAGCAACGCGGCCACGTTGTCGTGGAACAGGCCCGGGCCGGTTTCCACCGAATCTCCACCCCGTGCATAGTCCTCCACCGGTGTGGCCGTCCCTTCGGAGTGGGGGTAGTCGCTGCAGCACATGAACAGGTCGCCCGCCTTGGCCTTCAGCCGGCTCGGCTGCTCGAAGGAGAACGACGACACCTTCACCTGCCGTTGGAAGTAGTCGCTCGGGCGCAGACTGAGCTCGACCGGTTCCTGACCGTTGAGGACGGAGGTGAAGTCCCAGCCCCCATCGAGCATGAGCAGGTACTGGGGGACCCAGATTGATGACAGCTCGACGATTCCCAGGTTCAGCTCCGGATACCGCTCGAGCACGCCGTTGATGATGAGATCGGTGACGGCGATGGCAGGCGGCACCCAGAGGAAGATCGACTCGAGCGCAGGAACGAACGATTTGTCGGGATCGGGATAGAAGGCGTCGTCGAGGATCCGTGGTTGATCGGCGACGTGGAACAACGGGGTCACCCCGTGATCGACGAACGCGGCCCACAGCCGGTCGTGGTCGGGATGGGACAGGGGGCGGCCGTCGACCGCCGCCGGGGCGATCATGGCGAGCCGTATGCCGGCGGCCGAAAGCGACGACAGCTGGCCCACCAGCCACTCGGGGTCGCGCAGGGTCAGGTGGGCGACGGGGTGGAGCCGCCCGGCGCCGTCGGTGACAACCGCCTCGCACCAGCGGTTCCACGCCGTCATGTTGGCGGTGAGCGCGTCCACCGAGCCCGAGAGGCGGCGTTCCCACAGCAATCCGAAGTTGGGGAAGAGAACAGCCTCGTCGATCCCCATCGAGGTGAGCTGCGTCGCCCGGGCCGTCGGATCCCAATACTCGGGGGGAAGGGTGTCGTCGTAGGAGTACTCGGGCGGAAGGCCTTGCCGCCGGCGTTGCCGATGGCGACCGATGGCCACGGTGTCCCCGGGCAGCTGGACGTCGGCGATATCCAACCGCTGGTCTCGCCAGGTGAGCCACGGATAGCCGTCGTCGTCGTCGACGATGGCCAGCGCCTCGTCCCGCCGGCCGGGATCCACATGGTCGGCCCACAGCGTCCTGGTCTCGTAGAGGTGCTGATCCGAATCGATGACCGAGGTCACCGCCCCAATCTAATGGACCCGGCCGGGGAGGGCATCCCTGGGCTACGGTCCTGCTGGGCGAGGAGGTCGGATGATCGAGCGTGCGATCGAGCAGTGGCATGCCTACCTGCGGGGCGAGAACCCGGACGGCCTGGACGAGTCTGCTCGATGACGATGTCGTCTTTTACTCACCCATCGTTTTCACACCTCAGCGGGGCAAGGCGATCACCGCCCTCTACCTGCAGGCGGCCGGCCAGACGCTGCCCGGCGACCAGTCGCCCGCCGCCGACCACGACGACGACGGAGGCGGCGGCGGCAACCCGGTGGGCGAGTTCAGATATACGAAATCCGTGCTGTCCGGCGACACGGCCGTGCTCGAGTTCGAGACCTCTGTCGAGGGTACCTACGTGAACGGCGTCGACATCATCCGGTGCAACGACGAGGGTCGGATCATCGAGTTCAGGGTGATGATCCGACCGCTGCAGGCGGTCAATCTCGTGCACCGGCAGATGGCAGCCGCGCTCGAACGGATGAAGCCCACCGGATGACGCCGGCTGCGCTCACGTCGTTGCCGGGCGGTTCGGGTCAGTAGCCCCCCGAGCAACCGTTCTGATCCGGGGCCGCATTCGGATTGCCCCAGTAGCGGGTGGCAAAGGCGACGGCCACCCGGATCTGTTGATCAGGGGTGGCGTACGCAGCATTGGCGGGGTACCCGAACGTATTGAACTCGTCCCAGTTGGCGTGACTGAATCCGAGTCCACCGCTGTAGACGAGCCCGTCCACGTTCCAGTTCCCTCCCTCTTCGCACATGTTGACCCGATCCCAGGCGGCGCGTTGGAAGGAGGTGATGCCGTCGTCGGTGGCGCCGGCGGCGACAGGGGCGCTGCGGATCGTGCTCCCGGCGAGGGAGCCGAAGTAGGCCGACCTGCCGAAGGCGAAGGCTCCTCCGTCCGAAGCGGCGGTGAGATACCCGTGCGGTCCCGAGGACATGGCGATGATCGGCCGGTTGAGATGACCGGTGAGCGAACCGAAGAACCTCGAGCCGCCGTAGGTGAAGACGCCACCGTTCTGTCCGGCCAGCCGGTAGCCCGGACCTGCCGAGCTGATGGCCACCAATGGCTGCCCGGGCGGCGCGTTTCCGGCGAACTGGGCGTCACCGAAGGCGTAGACGGCTCCGTCAGCCGCCGCTTCCCAGTATCCGTGGCCGTCGGGTGTCGAGGCCATGCCGACGATGGGGCTGACCGGCGACATCCCGCTGGCCGACCCGTAGAAGCGGGCATCACCGAAGGAGAAGATGCCACCGTCGGCGGCCACCATCCAGTAGCCCTTCCCGCCGGGGGTGGAATCGATGCCCACGATGGGCTGGTTGAGGCGGATCGCCCCGGTGGACCCGTAGAAGTGGGCGCCACCGAAAGCGAAGATGCCCCCGTCGCTGGCCACCTCCCAGTAGCCCCGTCCCCCGGGGGCGGACTCCATCCCCACGATCGGCTTGTTCAGGATCAGCGCCCCGGTGGATCCGTAGTAACCGGCCTGGCCGAAGGTGAAGATGCCTCCGTCGGCCGCGACTTCCCAATAGCCGCGCCCGCTGGGAGTGGACGCGATGTCCACGATGGGAGCGTTGAGAACGATGCCGGTTCCAGTGGGCAGGGCCGCGGACGCGGCACCGGTGTGACCGGCGAAGACGACGAGGGCAGGAACGATGGCGGCCACGAGAAGAAGGCCCAATCTGGCGCCCGACCGTGTGGTTCGATGGTGAGCCGACTTCGTATCGGAGGCGGTTTTCCGCGCGGCGCGGCGAAGCGACGGGATGAGATGCACTGCAGACACTGGGGGTGACCTTTCCTTGGTCGGTCATGACTCGCTCGCGTCATCGCAAAGCGGGCCGGACTCTCTGTTGGTTGGGTGGACCCCACATCTGTGCATTCAACGCCCCAGCCGAGCGCCGGGAAGGGCGGTACGGCCTGGCTACAAAAAGCCGGGTGTGCTAGCGGGTGTAAACGTCCGGTACGAGATGATGGTTACGTCGTGTTCTCCTGCTCGGTCGGCTGTGCCAGTCACCACGATGGAACGGTGCTCCGTTCCTCGCGGGGCGAGCCGACGGATAGCCCCTGATTCAGACTGGGGCACTGTAGCGGTCACCGCCGCCAATGTGTAATCGCCCCGGCCGCCGACAGCTGCTACCTGGCCCCCATACCCGATCCAGACCGTGTCCACGGCCCGTTCTGCCCACCCCGGCCCCGAAGGTTGACCGGCCACCCTCCGCGCGAAAACCGACCCGGTCAACATCTGGAGGGCGAGATCGAGGTCGGCGTCGACACGGAGCTGGCCTCGATCGACCGCGGTCACCAGGAGCGACCGGAGATAGCCCATTCGGGGCCCGACGACACGTTGCCGGTGGAGGGCCAGCGCGGCAGGATCTTCCCGCGCCCCGATCAGGGTGCCCACCACCTCCAGGCAGCTTTCGGCGAACCGATCGTCGAATTCGGTCAGATAGAAGACGAGATCACCACGCGGGTCGGCGGACGGTCCGGGTGCCAGGTGGGTCGAGTCGTTGCCGGCGACGGCCGCGGTGATCAGGTCGGCCTTGTCGTGGTAGCGCCGGTAGATGGTGGCGCGGGCCACCCCGGCCTCTTTGGCCACGCTCTCCATGGACACCCCGGCGTAGCCCACATCCCTGAGCTGGCGGAGGGCCGCCTCGGTGATGGCCGAGCTGGCCTGCTTGTCGCGGGGTCGACCCGGCCCTCGGCGGCGCTCGTGCTCGGTGACGCCGTGGTCCGACGTCTCGGTGCGCGGCATCAGTGGACCCCGGCCGGGGCCTCGACCGGTTCGGATTCGGGACCGGGGGTGAAGCTGGGTACGAAGTCGCGCTGGCGCACCAGGGCGAAGGACCCGACCGACCCGATGAAGGCGATGACGGCGCCGATGACCATGAGGTGGTTGAGGGTGGCCGAGAACCCGACCCGGTAGGCATCGAGCAGCGCCTGGCGCGACGCCGCCGAGGGGATCGCACCCATCGCCTGGCGCACTCCCCCTCCGGCAAGCGCGCTCTTCAGCGCCACGCCACCGTGGGCCACCACCGCCTGCCCCGCCGGCTGAGCTGCCCAGCGCGGCCAGGGTGTGGTTCTGGATCTGGGTCTGGAACACCGTGCCCAGCCCGGCAATCCCGGTGGCGATGCCGACCTGCCGGAACGTGTTGTTGGCTCCCGACGCCATGCCGCTGCGCTCGGGGGGCACGACCGAGATGGCCGACGACGCCAGCACCGGGTTGACGGCGCCGATGCCGATTCCGGCGACGATGAATCCGGGCAGGAGCACCGTCCAGCCCGATGAGGGATGGGTGGTCCCCATCAGCAGGCAGCCGACGGCGATGAGGAGGAGCGCGGTCCCCAGGAGATACCGGGCCTGGATGCGCACAGTGAGTTTCCCGGAGATCGGGGCCACGATGAAGGCGAGCATGGTGATGGGCAGGAAGCGGACGCCGGCGGCCAGCGGTCCATAGCCCAGGTCGTCCTGGATGTAGAGCGTGAGGTACAGGAAGAGGGCGAAGATCGAGGCGGCCAGGGTGAACGCAGCCAGGGAGACACCGACCATGGCCGGGCGCTTGAAGAGGGTGAGGTCGAGCATCGGGTCGCGCTCGTCGCCACTCGGCCACGAGGAAGATGGCCAGGAGGAGGACGGCTCCGATGAACAGACCGGTGATCAGCGGACTTCCCCATCCGTCATCGGGGCCGCGCACCAGGGCGAACACCAACATGAACAGAGCACCGGAGAACGAGATGAATCCGATCCAGTCGATGCGCCTGGTATTGGGATCCTTCGATCCGGCCACCCGGGTGAGGGTGATGATGACGGCCAGCACACCGATGGGCACGTTCACGAAGAAGATCCACCGCCAGCCGATGCCGCTGGTGATGGCCCCGCCGACCAGTGGCCCGACGGCCACCGCTCCGCCGATCACCGCGCCGTAGATCCCGAAGGCGGTGCCCCGCTCCTTTCCGGAGAAGGCCTGGGCGATCAGCGCCAGTGACGTGGCGAACATGATGGCCCCGCCCACCCCCTGCGCGGCCCGGGCCAGGTTGAGCATGAGCGAGGTAGTGGAGAGGCCGCACACCAGCGAGGAGATCGAGAAGACCCCGAGCCCGACGGCGAAGACGTCGCGTCGGCCGAACATGTCGCCCACCACCCCGGCGGTGAGGAGGAAGGCGGCCAGGGTGAGCGAGTAGGCGTCGACCACCCACTGCAGGTCGCTGAAGGTCGCATGCAGGGACCGCTGGATGTCGGGCAGGGCCACGTTCACGACCGTGATGTCCAGCAGCAACATGAAGGTGGCGGTGCAGACGGCGATCAGGGTCCACCATTTGCGATCGAGGGCCGGCATGGGGCCTCCTTTGACGGGGGTAGGGAGGTTCCGCCCGGTACCGGGCGGAGGGCACTGCCGTTCAGGACTCGACTAACGATCCAAGCCGTATCGTATTGAATTGTCGGGGGCGGGGTCAACTCCGGCGTGGTCGGGGCATGCTTTCCCGGCGGCGTCGACCGGCGATCGGCGCCGCCGCGGCGACCGTGTTCGAACCTACCGGGAGGAGGCGGAACCGTGATCGAGGCCTCGGCTCCCGTTCGGATCTGTGACGCCGGCGGCTGGACCGATACCTGGTTCGGCGGGCCGGGCCGCGTCGTCAACATGGCGGTGACCCCGGGGGTGGAGGTCGTCATCCGGCCGACCGGGCGGCCGCCATCCGGTCGTCCTCGACGTCACGACATTCGGGCACCGGTACGCCGTCGTCCCGGGCGCGGTCCGTGGGCCCCGTCACCCACTGCTGGAGAGCGCGATCGACGCCTACCCCCCGCCCGGGGACCGCCCGGTGGAGATCAGTGTCCGGTCCGCGGTCCCGGCCGGCTGCGGAACCGGCACCTCCGCGGCCGTGTCGATCGCCTTGTTGGCCGCTCTGGCCGAGGCCCGCTGCGAACAGTTGCCTGCCCTCGACCTGGCCTACGCCGCCCACCGCCTCGAGGTCGACACGCTGGGCATCCAGAGCGGGATCCAGGACCAACTGTGCGCGGCATTCGGCGGGATCAACGACATCGTGGTCGACCCCTATCCCGAGGCCGCGGTCCATGCCCTCCCGGCCTGGCCCGAGCTCGACTCGCGGCTGACCCTCGTCTTCCTGGGACGGGCCCACAACTCGTCCGACCTGCACCGCCGGGTCATCGCCGGCCTGGACCGGCGCGGTCCGGAGGCCTTCGCCCGGCTCCGTGACGCCGCGGCCATGGCCCGCGACGCGGTCGTCGCCGCCGATCTCGAATCGTTCGGTGGCGCCATGACCGCCAACACCGAGGCCCAGCGTTCGCTGCACCCGGAGCTGGTCGGGCCGGATGCCGACCGGGTGATCGGGCTGGCCTCGGCGCTCGGATCGCTCGGATGGAAGGTGAACGGTGCCGGCGGCGACGGAGGTTCGATCACCATCGTGAGCGCAACCGCCGCCGAAAAGGAAATCGTCGAACGCCGGATCGGGCTCTTGGATCCGCGGTACCGGGTGCTCCCGGTGCGGCTCGATGAGCGGGGATGCCAGGTCGAGGGAACCCTCTAGCGGTCGGACCGATCAGAGTCGCGAGAAGTGCTCTGCATCGTCCTCGAACCGTCGCATGGCTTCGGTGCTTACGGACGGACGAGTGATCCGGATGGCGGCCAGAACGTCATCGGCGCTGATCTCCGGCGATCCGCCGGCCAGTGCCCGATCGAAGGCCATCTGGGCTCCTCGTTGGGCGGCCAGGGCAAAATCGGCCGGGGTGAATCCCGCGGTCCGTGCGGCGACGTCACCAGCCTCCCGGGCCGGAAGGAACTCCGAGGCCAGATCGGCCCGCTCTGCTTCGTCGGGAGCCCCGACAGGGATGATGAGATCGAACCGGCCTGGCCGGAGCAGCGCGGGGTCGATGGCGTCGATCGAGTTGGTGGCCATGACCATCAGGCTGGCAGGCCTTGACTTGAAGACCGGCACCGCCTTGAGCAGCTCGTTGACCAGCGGTTGGCTGTCGGGTCGCTCGCTCCGGTCCGAGGCGATCTCGTCCGCCTCGTCGATGAAGCACACCAGGCGATCGACCCTGCCCAGCTCGAACAGCGCGTCCCGCAGGGCACGTCCGCCCTCCACCCCCTGACCCAGCAGCGACGGATGGATCTCGACGAAGGCCCACGAGAGCCTGGACGCAATGGCCCGCGGCGAACGAGGTCTTCCCGGTGCCCGGCGGACCGAACAGGAGTACGGCTGCAGGGGGGACGAGGCCGAGCTGCTCGGCGAGCTCGACGTGCGCGAGCGGGGCGACCACCCGCCGCTCGAGGATCTCCTTGGCCGAAGAGAATCCCTTCAGAGACCCCCAGAGGTTCGTGGCCAGCACCTGACCCCCGAACCGCTCGACGATGGCCAGTTCCTCGGGGATCATCGAGGCGTCTCTTGCGTAGAGGTGGAGTCCGTCCTGACGGGTGAACCCCTGGTTGGAAAACGCCAGCTCGCCGACCTGACCGGGGTGGACGAAGGCCAATAGCCGCCGGGCACCCCGGTGGATGATCTCCTGGTCGAGCTGCCGGAGCAGCGCGGAGCCGATTCCTTTTTGACGCCATTGGGGGTGGAGGGCAAGGGTCATCAGGTGGGCGTCGGCACCGCACACCCGGGCGACGACGGCACCGACGAGGGCGCCCGACGAGACGGCCACCACGGCAGGCTGATGCTCGTGGAGCGCCTCGACCACATCGCTCCGGCTGTACGCCGCGCCGGTGGCCGAACCCGACAGGTCGATGAGGCGGACGACCTCCTCGAAGGGAATGGCCGGATCGCGGTAATCGAGCGAGAGCGCACGCCAGCTGTTCACCGTGGTCACCTCCGGGTTGCTTGCCCACGACGCTAGCCAACAAGACCCGACTCGAACATGGGTACGCCCTGCGGATCTGCCCGGCATCGCCCGGCGGCGGCCCACCCTGAAACCGATTCCCGCCTCCCACTGACTACTCTCGGCGTTGGAGTGTGGGCGGCCTCCCGAGCAGGACCGAGCAGGAGTACCCGACGACCGCACCGGAGTGCCCGTAGCCATGGCCGAGTACCAGATCCTGGTTCCACCACCGAAGCGCCACCGGGCGGCCTGGGTGGCGGCATCGTCGTGGCCGTCGTGGCCGTGGCCGTGGCCGCCTACGTGCATCGGGCGCCATGGAGGAACCGGCGGTCGCTCCGGCCCGGGTCACGCCGGTGCCGCGACCGCCCCGACCAGACCCGATCCGCTCACCGTGGTCTCGAGCATTCCTGCGGCCGGCGCCACCAACGTGCCGTCGAATCAGCTGGTGACCGTGCACCTCTCGGCGCCGGTGGCCAGCGCGGCGGGCATGCCCGCCTTCAACCCTCCGGTGAAGGGGTCGTGGACGCGGGTCGGGCCGACCTCTCTGTCCTTCGTGGCCGCGGCGCCGTTCATCCCCACCACGACCGAGACCCTGGTCATCCCGGCCGGCTCCGCCGGGCCACACGGCGCCGGCGGCCAGGTGCTGGCCGCCCCCGCCACCATCACCTTCACCGTCGCCCAGGCGAGCACGGAGCGCCTCCAGCAACTGCTGGCCCAACTCGGCTACCTCCCGGTGACCTTCACCGCCAAGACTCCGTTGAGCTCCCCGACCCTGGCCGCGACGGCCCAGGCGGGAACCTTCAGCTGGCGGTGGCCCGGCACCCCGGTGTCGCTCACCTCACTGTGGACAGAGGGCGCGGAAGACGTCATCACCAAGGGCGCGGTGATGAACTTCGAGAACCAGAACGGTCTGGCCGTGGACGGCGTGGCCGGCAAGGAGGTGTGGTCGACACTGCTGGCCGACATCGCCGCTGGCAAGACCAACGGCAATCCGTATACGTACGTGTACGTGTCCAAGCAGCTCCCCGAATCCCTCACCCTCTTCGAGAACGGCGTTCCGAAGCTGGTCGGCGTCCCCGTCAACACCGGGGCCCCGGGAGCCGACACGGTCGACGGGACCTACCCCGTCTTCGAGCATGTGGTCAGCTCGAGGATGCAGGGCACCAACCCCGACGGCAGCAAGTACGACGATCCGAACGTCCCCTGGGCCAGCTACTTCAACGGGGGTGACGCCCTCCACGGATTCGTCCGGGCCTCGTACGGATTTCCGCAGAGCAACGGATGTGTCGAGATGGCCATCGCCGACGCCGCTCAGGTGTGGCCGCTCACCCCGATCGGCACGCTGGTGACGGTGGTCGGACCCGCCTCCTGATCCCCGCGGTCAGCCTCTCGGGACGGTGGGTGTGCCCAGGTGGTCGGCGACGGCACTCACCACCGGGGCGAGGAACCATTCGCTGATGACCATGGCCGGCGCGCCGTCGACGATCAGGCGATAGCGGCGGGCGAGGACGACCCCGTCGAGAAGGCTCCCGCCCGTTCGGTCGGCGTGCCTGGCCACCACGGGGCCGGGAAGCTGATGCCGGCGCAGGGCGAGCTCGTGGTCGAGCAGCACTCTGCCGATCGGGTCCCGGCTCGCTTCCAACCGGGACCGCACCGGGCCGGGGAGCCGGTCGGCGGCGATGGCTGATTCGGCGTAGACGAAGCTCCTGCCGGTGACCCGGCCGGCCAGCACCACCGCCCGCTCCAGTGTCGGCGCCCCGGGCGGGAGCCCGAGCCATTCGTCGACCGAGCCGGGACCGATGACTTGACGGCGGATGTCGGCGTCGATCGGCTCACGGGCAACGTGCTCCAGCAGTTCGGTCACCGTCCACGTGTCTGTCTCCAGGGCGGAGGCCAGCGCCCCCGCAGCCGACCCGCCGTCTGTTGGGGGCCATATGGCGGCGCACGACGAACATCGGTTCACACCGGCCGAACGTACTCCGGTGGTGGGGACAACCACGGCCCGATCCGCCCCCGAGGCTCTGGGCCTGGCCGGCCCGTACCCTGGGACCGTGGCCGCCCCCGTCCTGACCTACCGGAACACGTTCGGATTCGACCTGGAGCCCGAGCGCCTGTGGCGGCAGATCGAGGCGGTCGACCAGTTCGAGACCTGGTGGCCCTGGCTCACCGACTTCCGGATCGAAGGTGGCGGTCTGGCCCCCGGGTCGGTGCTGTCGGGCACGGTCAGCCCACCGCTTCCCTATCGGATGCGGATCCGCATCCGGCTCGAGGGATGCGAACGCCCGACGGCCATCGACGCCGACGTCGACGGGGACCTGGTCGGGGATGCCCATCTCCGGTTCCGACCCCAGGAAGGAGGCACCTCGGTGGAGGCCTTCTGGGAGGTCGAGATGCGTCAGCCGTCCATGCGGCTGGCCAGCCGTGTCGGTCGGCCGTTGCTGCAGTGGGGACACGACCGGGTGGTGGAGATGACGGTGGCCGGGTTTCGACGGCGGATCGGCGTCCTCTAACGCAGCCGGGCCACGGCGAATGCCGCGGCCAGCAGCATGACCGCCCACGAGAGGGCGCGGAGCGCACGTTCCAGAGGGGCCAGCAGCACGGCCCGATCGACCGGAATCGGCCGGTCGTCGGCCATCGCGATCGAGCCGGCCACGCGCGTTGCCCGTCGGCGCAGGAGCCGGGCCGGAGTGCTCAGGGTTCGCTGGGCCATGGACAGGCCGAGTGCCCCCGCGGCGGCGATGACCGGCGCCAGGGCCAAGGTCCCGGTCTGGGCCACGTAGGCGGTCAGTACTGGAAACGCCCCCCAGCTGGCCGCGAAGCCGACGTCGTTGTGGATGATGCCCCCGAGGAGCTCGAAGTTGTAGCCCACGACCAGAAGGGGCCCGACGACGAGAAACGGCACCAGCGCCGGACCGACCTGGACGATGCCGGCGATCCCGAGCGCGATGGCACCGGTCAGACCCCCGGCCGCCGCGGCGATGAGCGCGGCCCGGGGTATCCGCGTGCGCAGCGGTCGGCCGTTCAGCTCGTCGAGGGCGTGGGCGGCCAGGCCGACGGCGAGGAAGAAGGCCAGCAGGGTGGCGACCAGTCGGGTGACGTTGACGATCGGTGCCAGGCAGGCGCCCATGACCACGTAGGAAAGGTGCCACCCGGTGTAGGGCGGATGCAGGAGGGTCCACCAGTCGCGCCAGCCGCCGGGCCGGGCTGCGTAGTAGGAGGGTCGTTGCTCGGGGTGGGGGCCGCCCGGCGCCGGGGATTCACGCACCGGCGCGCCTGCCCCACATGACCAGACCCCCGCCCAGGCTCATGCGGCGCACGCCGACGTCGACGAAGCCGGCCCGCTTCCAGGCGTCGACCGTCCACTCCACCGGGTAGCGCCGGTAGTGGGCCGAGATGTTGGGGCCGAGGAACCGGCCCACCTCGAACCACTCCCTTCCGCCGGTGATCCAGCCGCCGGCGGGAAGGAGCAGGCGTGTGTACCCCCACCACCAGAAGCGCCAGAACCGGCTCTTCGGGAGGAGGAACTCGAGGCTGGCCACCGCTCCGCCGGGCTTGACCAGTCGGGCCAGTTCGATGAGCGTGGCCTGAGGGTCGTCGACGTACCGCAACAGATAGGTGAAGGTCAGCGCGTCGAAACGCTGATCGCCGAACGGGGTCTCCTCGGCCCGGCCCGCCACCAACTGGACGCGCTCACGTCACCAGGTGCTCGGCGACGTTGCGCTGTCCCCGGAGCAACATGTCGAGGGTGAGGTCGAGTCCGATGACCCGGGCACCGGTGCGGTCGGCGAGCTGGATGGCCACGCCGGCCGTGCCCGAAGCCACGTCCAGCACCAGGTCGGGGCGGTCGGCCACGATGTGGTCGACCATCTCCTTCCGCCAGCGACCGTTCTGTCCCATGGACAGGATCTCGGCCAGTCGGTCGTAGCGATCAGGCAGCGGCGCGAAGAGCTTCTGGGCGAACCGGTTGGATGGGTCCGGGTCGGGGATCTCCATGTCGCCTCCTCGGATGCGAAGATCTCACCGTAGGCGGTCAACGCCCGAGAGGAGTGGAGTGGACTCGAGGCGCTTCGACGTGCTGGTGGTCGGGGCCGGGCCGGCCGGCAGCATCGCCGCGCTGGTCCTGGCTCGTGCCGGCGTCCACGTGGCCCTGCTCGACAAGGCGCCGTTCCCGCGCGACAAGGCGTGTGGCGACTTCGTGGGGCCGAGGGGCCTTCAGGTCCTGGCCGATCTCGGCGTCCCCGAGCCCCCCGGTCTCGACGTCGGCGACATGGTGGTGGTGGGCCCGACCGGGCGGCGGGTGGTGCTGCCCTGCTTCGCCGGCCTGTCCTACCCGGGGCGGGCCCGGGCCGTGCTCCGAACCGTTTTGGACGCCGACCTGCGGGCCGCGGCGGTCGCCGCGGGAGCCGTCCCCTGCGAGGGCCGGGCGGACCGCCCGCTGTGGTCGGGATCCGATCTCGACGGATTCTCCGTCGCCGGCGGCGAGCTCCGGGCCGATTTCGTGATCGGGGCCGACGGCGCCACCAGTCACGTGGCCGCCAGCGCCGGACTCGTCGACGGCGCCCGCGTGCTCTGGGGGTTCGCCGTGCGGAGCTACCTCGACCAGTACGTCGAGCTCCCGGCCATCACGCTGTGGGAGCAGACCCGGTGGCACGCCTTCCCCGGTTACGGGTGGCTCTTCCCCGGACCGGGTGGAGTGGCCAACATCGGCATCGGGATCGGTACCTTGGCCGATCGGCAGAGCGGGGCCGGGGCGGTTCGGGCGCTGCCCGCCTACCTGCGCCACCTGGTGGATCTCGGACTGCTGGACGGTGTTCCCGGCGGGGGGTTGCCCCGGCGCCTGGGCGGATGGCTCAAGATGGGAATGGTGGGCACCACGCCGGCGTCGGGGCGGGTGCTCCTGGTCGGCGACGCCGCCGGCCTGGTCAACCCCCTCCAGGGTGAAGGTATCGCCCAGGCACTGTCCAGCGGGCGGGCGGCGGCCGAGGCGATCGTCACCTCCCCCGGTCGGGCCGCCGCCGATTACCGCCACCAGCTGGCGCGGGCCCATCTGCCCTATCAGCGGATCACGGCCGCCGGTCATGCCGCCCTGGTCGGGCGGCCCGCCGCCGTCTCTGCGGTCGGACGCCTGCTCACCGCCCCGACGATCGGCCGGGCCCTGGCCGGTGGATGGGGAATCTTCTGGAACGAGCTGCTCGACGGTGCTCCGCCCGGGCGGGCCCGACATGTCGCCGCGGCCTCGACCGTGGTCGGTCGGGCGGTGACGGCCCGGTCCGAGGTGTCCCGCTGGTTCGCCGCGACCTTCGACCGCAGCTGAACCAAACTGCAGCTGAACCAGACGGGTCAGGACGTACGTCGGGCCAGGTGCTCGATGGCTGCCACCGTGGCCAGGGCGGCGACCGCGAACAGGAGATCGGACACACCGGCCAGGCGGCCGACCACCGGACGGCGGACGGACATGGCCAGGATCGTCGTCACCACCAGGATCACGGAGGTGACCACCGCCGAGGTGACCACCACCCGCCGACCCTCCCGCACGGGCCACAGGAACACGATGGCCACCGCGCAGGTGACCATCGGCGAAGGCCACTGTCGACGGGCGCCACCGGTCGACGGCGATGACGTTCAACCAGACGTAGCCCTCCAGGATCGAGAGGGCGGCCACCAACGCCAGCAAGGGGGACACGAAGCCGGGCACCGGGGGATGCGCCGGGACCGGCGCGGCCATCCTGTCGGCCGATACCACCGGGCCGTCGACCGCGCCGCCGGGGGCCCCGAACGGCGACCCCGGCACGTCTCGGCCCAGTCCGTCCTCGCACGAGATCCCCGACGACACGTCTTCGGGCCCCTGTACCTGCTGTATCAATCCGTCGGGCTCCCGTACCTCTCGTATGAAAGGGGAAGCCGCACGCCGCCTGACCTGAACCAATCGACTCTCCGTCCGCCACGATTCCGCGATCGCCACCTGTCGGACGATCGGGTCAATCACGCCAGGATTCGTCCGACAGCCCGCCCGGTGGTCCCAGTATCGCCGGTTCGACCAGCTCATGCAACCATTGGTTGCAACCGGGTGCCGGCGCGCTCCCGGGCGGGCCGGATTTCCGATGGGCCAGCGGTGCCGATGGCCGGGAGAGGGCCGACGGCACGCGATTGCACCCGATTGCTCCAGGTTGGGTCCCTGTGGGCGCAGACCACTATCGTCTGTCCGGCATGGTTCTCTCAGACCGCTCCATCCGCGAGGCGCTCGACGCCGGATCCATCGTGATCGATCCCTTCGACGACAGCTGCATCCAGCCGTCGTCGGTGGATCTTCACGTCGATCAGTACTTCCGGCTCTTCCGGAACCACACCAGCCGGGTGATCGACGTGCGTGAGGACCAAGAGGACCTCACCGAGCTGGTGGATATCGGTGAGGACCCGCTGATCCTCCATCCCGGGGAGTTCGTGCTGGGTTCCACCAAGGAGAAGGTCACCCTTCCCGCCGACCTGGTGGCGCGCCTGGAGGGCAAGTCCTCGCTCGGCCGCCTCGGGCTCCTCATCCACTCGACGGCGGGCTTCGTCGACGCCGGGTGGGACGGGCACCTGACCCTGGAGCTCTCCAACGTGGCCAATCTCCCGATCACCGTCTATCCGGGCATGAAGATCGGCCAGATCAGCTTCCTCCAGATGACCACCCCGGCCGACCACCCCTACGGATCGGACGGGCTCCAGTCGAAGTACCAGGGCCAGTGGGGCCCCACCCCCAGCCGGTATGCCGACAACTTCCGGTAATGCCGATGCCCCAGGCCAGCAGGGCCGTCGAGCTTTGTTACTCTTCAGTAACCATCTAGGAGGAATGCAGTGCCCCTCAGACTTGCCGTAGGCCTCGGTATCACCGTGGTGATGTTCGCCATCGCCGGCCGCCGGTTCTTCTGGCTCTTCAAGCTCATCTCGGCCGGCCAGCCCGCCGTCCCCTCACGTTTCCGGGACGTGCCCAAGCGGATCAAGGCCGAGCTCGTCGAGGTGGGCGGTCAGAAGAAGCTGCTGCAGTGGACCGTGCCCGGGCTCGCCCACGCCTTCACCTTCTGGGGCTTCACCATCCTCTTCCTCACCATCATCGAGGCCTACGGCTGCCTGTTCCAGCGGGACTTCCACATCCCGCTCATCGGCCACACCGCGGTGATCGGGTTCCTCGAGGATTTCTTCACCGTCGCCGTCCTGGTCTCCCTGCTCGTCTTCGTGGCCATCCGGGTGAAGCACTCTCCGAAGCGCGAGAACCGTCGGTCCCGCTTCTTCGGCTCGCACACCGGGGCGGCCTGGTTGGTGCTGGCCATGATCTCCGGGGTGATGATCACGCTCCTGCTGTACCGGGCGGGCCAGGTCAACACCGGGAACTTCCCCTACGGCTGGTGGGCCTTCGCCTCCCACGGGCTGGCCAACGTCCTCAAGCCCCTCGGCACCGGGGTCAACAGCGTCATCGAAACCGTGGCCCTGCTGGCCAACATCGCCATCATCACCGGCTTTCTGGTCTTCGTCTCCTACTCGAAGCACCTCCACATCTTCCTGGCCCCCATCAACGTGGCCACGTCCCGCCGGCCGCGGGCGCTCGGGGCCCTGGCCTCCACCCCGGACATGTCGATGGAGGACGTGGGTGACGATGACGAGGTGGTCTTCGGCGCCGGGCGCATCGAGGACTTCTCGTGGAAGCAGCTCCTCGACATGGCCACCTGCACGGAGTGCGGCCGGTGCCAATCGCAGTGCCCGGCCTGGAACACCGGCAAGCCCCTCTCACCCAAGCTCCTGATCATGGACCTGCGGGACAACCTGTTCGCTTCGGCGGACCGGGTCATGGCCAAGAACAGGGCGGCCGGTGTCGAGGTGGAGAACCTGGTCCCGATCGGTCATCGACCCCGATGTCCTGTGGTCCTGCACCACCTGCGGGGCCTGCGTCGAGGAGTGCCCGGTCGACATCGAGCACATCGACACCATCATCGACATGCGCCGCTACGAGGTGCTGATGGAGTCCAAGTTCCCGACCGAGGCCGGCCTCATGCTCCGCAACATCGAGAACCAGGGCGATCCGTGGGGGCTCGGCGGCTCCAAGCGGACCGAATGGACGGCGACGCTCGACTTCGAGGTGCCCGTCATCAGTGGGACCATCCCCGACGACATCGAGTATCTCTACTGGGTGGGCTGCGCCGGTGCCCTCGACGAGCGGGCCCGGAAGGGCGCCCAGGCCACCGCCCGCATGCTCCACCGGGCCGGCGTCACCTTCGGGATCCTCGGGCCCAAGGAGCGCTGCACGGGTGACCCGGCCCGCCGTCTGGGCAACGAATACCTCTACCAGGAGCAGGCCCGGGCCAACATCGAGACCCTCGACGGCGCCGGGGTCAAGAAGGTCATCGCCACCTGCCCCCACTGCTTCAACTCACTGGCCAACGAGTACCCCGCCCTCGGCGGCAACTTCGAGGTGATCCACCACAGTCAGCTCCTCGACCACCTGGTCACCGCCGGGAAGCTCACCCCCGGAGGCGGGTACGAGGGCACGGTCACCTACCACGACCCCTGCTACCTGGGCCGCCACAACCGGGTCTTCGACGAGCCCCGTTCGGTCATCGACGCCATCCCCGGGGCCACCCAGGTCGAGATGAGGCGGTGCCGCGAGAAGGGGTTCTGCTGCGGTGCCGGCGGGGCCCGGATGTGGCTTGAGGAGAACATCGGCAAGCGGGTCAACATGGAGCGGACCGAGGAGGCCATCGGGACGGGCGCCGACGTGGTGTCGACCGCCTGCCCCTACTGCATGATCATGCTCGACGACGCCGTCAGGGCCAACGCCAAAGAGGACGACGTGCGGGTCCTCGACCTCTCCCAACTGTTGGAGGAGTCGATGGGCGAACCGGTCGCGGTGGGGGCGGCTGCCGGTCCCGAAGAGGTGGGCGGCACCGAGGATCCCCCCGAGGGCGGGTAACGGGTACGCGGCGCGGTCAGTTGTAGGCGGCGGCGGCGGCGTCGGCGTCGCGCAGCCGGCTGGCCATGGCCGAGAGCATCTTGCGGGCGATGGTCGGCACCGACTCCAACAATCCGTTGAACTGGCGCTGTGACAGGACCAGCAGATCCATCTCCGTCTCGGACACCACCGACGCCGACCGGGGCTTCCGGTCGAGCAGCGCCAACTCGCCGAAGTGGCTGCCCGGACCGAGCGTGGCCACCTTCTTCCCCTCGCGGGTGACGGCGGCCGTGCCGCTCACGATGAGGAAGAATTCCTGCCCGATCCGCCCTTCTTCGACCAGCACCTTGTCCTTGGGTACCACCACCTCGTCGAGGGAGCCGCGGATCTTCCGGAGCTCGGATGCCGAACAACTCGAGAACAGCCAGATTGCCTTCAGATCCAGTGGTTCCGAGCGCGGGGACATGGCCGAGAGGCTACCGCGGCCCGTCGATCGGGCGTCGGATGGATTGCCGGTCCGCTGGTACGCTCCTCGCATCTTGAACCACTGCAGCAGGGTCGGGGTGGAGCCCACGTCGAGAGGCGGACAGGTCCATGGCCGCGTCTGAACCGACGATGGAAGCACCCGACGGTCCGGTGACGACCCTTCGCGGCGCCGGAGTGGACGTCGATCCGCGCCGGGCACTGCGCATGGTGGTCGGTGTCTCCCTGGTGGCGGTGACCGTGGTCGCCTCCCTCCTCCTGGCCGCCGGCGTCAAGAAGAACTCCCAGGCGGTCAGTCTCCACGATCGGGGCGTCCCCGTCTCGGTGACCGTGTCCGGTTGCCTCGGCCTCCTGGGCGGGAGCGGCTCCAATGCGGCCGGCTACGCCTGCAAAGGGTCGTACACGTTCGCGGGTCAGCACTACCGGCAGGACATCCCGGGCAACAGGCTTCTCCATCCCGGCGACGTCATCCATGGGGTGATCGTCCCCGGTGACCCCCGGCTCCTGTCCACTCCCGCCGCGGTCGCCGACCAACACGCCTCGTGGAGGGTGTTCATCGCTCCGGCCATCCTCTTCGCCCTCGTCCTCTTCGCCCTCGCCGTCGTGGTGGCCAGGAGGCGTCGCCGGTCCTCCCGAGTCCCCATGGAGTCGGTCGAGCGGGGGACGGGACGGGAGCGGATGACGCCGGTGAAGTCGGTGGCTCGCTGAGACCTGTTTCGGTGGCGCGCTCCGGTGGGGCGCATTTCCGGCCACTGGTCGAGCGAGGTAGCCTCTCGCATGGCCCGTCTCGACCCGGATGCCGGCGACGATCAAACGCCCTCGATGAGCTCGTGGCAGCGGTTCACCGCGTCGGTCAGCAACTTCATGCTGAAACCCGCGCCGGCTCCAGAGGAGAAGGGCAGCACGGCGGCCAAGGATGCCGGGCCGACGACCATTCCCGAGCTCGAGGCGGCGATCAAGCGGGCCGACGACAAGGAACGTCTGATCGGGCTGCTGCTGGCTCCGGTGGCCGCGGCCATCGCTCTGCTCGTCGTCGCCAGCCTCACGGCCCACGACCCGAAGGCCCTGCTGGCCAACGGCCTACCCAACAAACTGCACGTGAACCCTTCGCTCTACTCCGAGCTCGGGGCGGTGACGTTGGCCCTGGCGCTGTTGATGCTCGGTGCCGCCTGGTTCCGCAAGCGCCTCCTCCTCGGTATCGCCATGGCGCTGTACGGGCTCTCCATCTTCAACCTCCACTACTGGGGCTTCGGATTCCCGTTCATCCTGGTCGGCGCCTGGTACCTGGTCCGCGCCTACCGGCTGTCGGAGAAGCTCAAGCACGCCAAGGCGGAGCAGCCCGGCGCCTCCGGCCGTAGTTCGGCCGGGCCCAGGCCCCAGCCGTCCAAGCGCTACACCCCGCCGGCGGCGCCGGTCCGGCGAGCCAAGCCCAAGCCGGGCAAGGAGCTCGAAGCCGGCTGAGCCCCGGCCCGGGCGCCGGCGCCGGCGCACGGGCCCGGCCTGCTTGGTCCCTTCCGCTCCCTGGGCAAACGCCTCCCGAGGTTCTGCCGACGCGGCCGAGCGGCCAGCACTACCTGGGTCTTTGCATCAGTTCACACGTTGGTAACACGGATGTGACCGTGCTGAAATCCCCAGCCTGCATTGTTTGCGGCGACAAGCCGAACTGCTCGTCTTGTCCTTGGCGAGCCTGGTGCCGTGGTTCGACGGTGCCGGCCTGCCATGACGCAGTGTCAACAAGAGAGGAGCACTTTCAGCGTGCTAGCCGCAGCAGTGTCATATGTGCCGTACCCGAGTTGGCTGAACCCTGGCGACAACACGTGGCAGATGACCGCGGCCACGTTCGTCGGCCTGATGAGCCTCCCCGGCCTGGCGGTCCTCTATGCGTCCATCGTCCCGAAGAAGTGGGCGGTCAACGTGCTGGGCATGATGTTCGCCGGCTTCTCGCTGGTGATGCTGGCCTGGTTCCTGTGGGCCTACAAGATGGGATTCGGTGCCAACTCGTTCGGTCGGTGGAGTCGAGGAACGGAGTCGCAGACCAACAGACTCACCGGGGTCGGTGGGTGGACACACTTCATCGACAACTTCCTCGGCAAGCCTGGCCCGATCGTCAGTCCCCAGGGCGAACAGGACCAGGCGGTGTCGGCGGCCAACACCATCATCCCCTTCCACTTCCCGACGGCATCCCTGGCCTACTTCCAGTTGGTGTTCGCGGCCATCACTCCGCTGCTCTTCCTGGGAAGTGTCCTGGGTCGGATCAAGTTCAGCGCCTGGTGCCTCCTGGTGCCGCTGTGGACGACCTGTGTCTACTCGGTCGATGCCTTCCTGCTGTGGGGTGGCGGCTACTTCGCCCAGGAGGGCGCGCTGGACTTCTCCGGTGGGTATGTCATCCACATGTCGGCGGGTGTCTCCGGTTTCGTGGCCGCCTGGGTCCTCGGCCCCCGGCTGCTCAGGGACCGACAACACTTCCTGCCCAACAACCTGGTCATGGCGGCGGTCGGTGCCGGCATCCTGTGGCTCGGCTGGAACGGCTTCAACGGTGGTGACCCGTACTACGCGGGAGCCAGCGCGGCCAGCGCCGTGGTCAACACCAACCTGGCCACCGCGGCCGGCCTGCTCACCTGGGTGGCCTGGGATGCCTGGGTGTCCAAGGAGAAGAAGCCGGCCTTCCTCGGTGCGGTGAACGGCATGATCTGCGGCCTGGTCGGGATCACACCCTGTGCCGGGTGGGTCAACGGCACGGGCGCCATCCTGATCGGATTGATCTGCTCGTCCGTCGTCTGGGTGGCCTGGAACTTCCTGTCCAAGGTCCGGCCCTTCTCCAAGGTGGACGACGCCCTCGGGGTCGTCTACACCCACGGCATCGCCGGGCTCCTCGGTGGTCTGCTCCTCGGCCTCTTCGGGGATCCGGGCATGCTCGAGTACGGCTGCGGCCATCTGAACTCAACCGGGCAGGTGATCGCCACCACCCAGTTGCAGTACTCGACGGCAGGCGGATCGTGTGTGCCGTTCGGTGTGAACGGGTTGTTCTACACCGGCTCCGCCCACCAGCTGTGGGAACAGTTCCGGGCTGCCGTCTTCGTCATCCTGTGGTCGGCCGTGATCACCTTCATCCTGATGAAGATCGTCGGGTGGGTGCTCCGTGGCGCCCGCTACAAGGACGAGATCCTCGAAGTCGGCGACCTCGCCATCCACGGCGAGGAGGCCTTCCCCGAGGAGCGGTTCGCCGAGCGGATCGGGGCCATGTCCATGGCCGGTGACGCCCCTCCGGGCGGCGGCGGCGGTGAGCTCACCGTGACAGCCAGTGTGGATGACAGACTCGCAAGCAAACCTGGTGACTGGCCACCGCCCGACACCTTCGGCCTCTAACTCGACCACTACGAACCCAAGGAGAAATCGAATGAAGTTAGTCGTAGCGGTGCTGAAGCCGTTCAAGCTGGACGAGGTCAAAGAGGGACTGAAGGCCCTGGGCGTCCATGGCCTCACCCTGACCGAGGCCCAGGGCTTCGGCCGGCAGCGAGGTCACACCGAGGTCTACCGGGGTGCCGAATACGAGGTCGAGTTCGTGCCGAAGATCCGGCTCGAGATCCTCGTCGACGACTCCCAGGTGGACGAGGTGACGACGACCATCGTCGACAGTGCGGGAACCGGGAAGATCGGCGATGGCAAGGTCTGGGTGCTCCCCGTCGAGGAGGTCATCCGGGTCCGGACCGGAGAGCGTGGAGCGGACGCCCTTTGAGCCCTGCCCGTCGATATGTTCATGGTGTCGTTTGTGGGGACAGACGGACATGAAGGCCAGAGGGTCGGCTCCTTCGAGCCGGCCCTCTGTTCCGTCCGGTGAGCGGCCTGGGTCGGTCCGGTGAGCACTGGAGGTCGGTCCGGTGGGCAGTGGGTCAGCCGGCCTGGCGCCGAACCGCCTCGGCGGCCGCCTCGGCCGCCTCCGGGTCGCCCAGGTACGCCTTGGACACCACCGACAGGTCGTCGCCGAGCTCGTAGAGGAACGGGATGCCGGTCGGGATCTCCAGGCCCACGATCTCCTCGTCGCCGGTGCCGTCGAGGTGCTTGCGGAGGGCACGCAGACTGTTGCCGTGGGCGACGACGAGCACCGCCCCGCCCCTCGCCCCCTCGGCCAGCAGGTCGGGCACGATGGCGTCCTCCCAGTAGGGGAGCACCCGGGCCACCACGTCGGCCAGGCACTCGGTGGTGGGAAGGGCGTCGGCCGGAACGTCCCGGTACCGGGGGTCGCCGGCCGGGTGGTGGTCGCTGCCCGGGCTCGACCGGGGGCGGCGGGGTGGCGTAACTCCGACGCCAGGCCAGGACCTGGGCCGTCACCGTGTTCGGCCGCCGTCTCCTTCTTGTTCTTCCCTGCAGGGCCCCGTAGTGGCGCTCGTTGAGCCGCCAGTGGCGTCGGACCGGGAGCCACGACCGTCCGGCCTCCTCGAGGGTCAGGTCGGCCGTCCGGATGGCCCGGGTGAGCACGGACGTGTGAAGAATCCGCAGGTCAAGGCCCCGGGCTCGCGGCCAGCAGCCGGCCGGCCTCCCTGGCCTCGGACTCGCCGCGCTCGGTGAGGTCCACGTCGTACCAGCCGGTGAAGAGGTTGTCGGCGTTCCACTGTGACTGGCCGTGGCGGAGAAGTACCAGCTGGGGCATGCGGCCGAGCGTATCGTGCCCGCTCCGGTGGGCACGGCGTCCCAGTCCGCCCGTTCGGGCCCCTCTCGACCGCCCAGGCGCCGGTCCGCCACTTCATCCGGCCGAGCTTCCCTGCCGATCCTGTGTCCGACGCCAGGACCAGGGCTTCTGTACATATTTTCCGAAAGAATGGCAAAAAACTTATGTTTGACACACTCAACTTTGGTATAGTTGCATCTGTAAGAAAAGGGGATGCCTACCAGAGGGCCCGGAAGCGGGCGGATGGCATCCCAGGCATGCGTCAGAAGACACAGCGTCGGAAGACAACAGAAGTGTTGGAAGAAGAGTCGGACGGAGTGCCGAGTCGCAGCGAGTGCCCCCAGGGGCAGTGAGTAGGAGGAAGCAAGATGGCCAAGGCCGTAGGAATCGATCTCGGAACGACCAACTCGGTGGTGTCCGTGCTGGAGGCCGGCGAGCCGGTCGTGATCCCCAACGCAGAGGGGGGGCGGACCACACCGTCGGTGGTCGGGTTCGCCAAGTCCGGTGAGGTGCTCGTCGGGGAGGTGGCCAAGCGTCAGGCCATCACCAATCCCGATCGGACCATCCGCTCGGTCAAGCGTCACATGGGGACGTCGTGGACGGTCGACATCGACGGCAAGGACTACACCGCGCAGGAGATCTCCGCCCGCATCCTGGGCAAGCTCAAGAGGGACGCCGAGGCGTTCCTCGGTGACACGGTGACCCAGGCGGTCATCACCGTCCCCGCCTACTTCGACGACGCCCAGCGGACGGCGACCAAGGAAGCCGGCGCCATCGCCGGCCTCGAGGTGCTGCGCATCATCAACGAGCCGACCGCGGCAGCCCTGGCCTACGGCCTCGACAAGGAAGGCGCCGACCAGACCGTCCTCGTCTTCGACCTCGGTGGCGGCACCTTCGACGTGTCCCTCCTCGAGATCGGCGACGGCGTGTTCGAGGTCAAGTCCACTGCGGGCAACTCGAAGCTCGGCGGCGACGACTGGGATCAGCGGATCATCGACTGGCTGGTCAAGACGTTCAAGGACACCGAGGGCGTGGACCTGTCGACGGACAAGATGGCCACCCAGCGCCTGCAGGAGGCGGCGGAGAAGGCCAAGATCGAACTCTCCTCGCTGCAGGAGACCCAGATCAACCTTCCCTTCATCACCGCGACCTCCGAGGGCCCGAAGCATCTCGACGTGAAGCTGACCCGGGCCACGTTCAACGAGTTGACGGCCGACCTGGTCGAGTCGTGCAAGGGCCCGTTCGACCAAGCCATCGCCGACTCGGGTCTGTCCAAGTCCGACATCGACCACGTCGTGCTGGTCGGAGGTTCCACCCGGATGCCGGCCGTGCAGGAACTCGTCCAGCAGATGACCGGCAAGGAGGCCCACAAGGGCGTCAATCCCGACGAGGTGGTCGCCATCGGCGCCGCCGTCCAGGCCGGCGTGCTCAAGGGTGAGGTCAAGGACGTCCTCCTCCTCGACGTGACCCCGCTGTCGCTCGGCATCGAGACCAAGGGAAGCGTGATGCACCGTCTCATCGAGCGGAACACCACCATCCCGACCAAGCGCAGCGAGGTGTTCACCACCGCCGACGACAACCAGCCCTCGGTCGAGGTCCACGTGCTCCAGGGTGAGCGCGAGATGGCCATGTACAACAAGACGCTGGGCAAGTTCCAGCTGGTGGATCTGCCGCCCGCCCCGCGCGGCGTGCCCCAGATCGAGGTCACCTTCGACATCGATGCCAACGGCATCGTCCATGTGTCGGCCAAGGACCGGGCCACCGGCAAGGAGCAGTCGATGACCATCACCGGTCAGTCCTCACTGGCCAAGGACGACATCGAGCGCATGGTCAAGGACGCCGAGGCCCACGCCGAGGACGACCGCCGTCGCAAGGAGGAGGCCGAGGTCCGCAACAACGCCGACACTCTCGTCTACCAGACGGAGAAGCTCCTCAAGGACCAGGGTGAGAAGTTCCAGGGTGACGAGAAGGAGAAGGTCGAAGAGGCCCTCGGCTCGCTCAAGGAGGCCCTGGCCGGCTCGGACGTCGAGGCCATCAAGACCTCGACCGAGACGCTGCTGACGGCCAGCCAGTCGTTCAGCCAGCGCCTCTACGAAGAGGCGTCGAAAGCCGACGCCTCCGCCCCCGGTGGTGAGGTCCCGGCCGACGACTCCTCGGACGACGAGGTCGTGGATGCCGAGATCGTCGACGACAAGAGCTGATCGTCGATGACCGACATCTTTGGGTCAGAGCAGGACGCAGTGGAACAGGAGTCGGAGGCCGGGCGGGCCTCCGGCTCCCGGTTCGCGCCCGGTGCCGACGGTGACGAGAGAGTCGGCGCCGAGCGGGACGAAGAGACGGATGTGGTGGATGCCGAGGTCGTCGACGACGAGTTCGACGACGACAGCACCGGGATCATCAGCGGTTCGGCCCCCGAGTTCGCCGACGTGAAGCAGGCGCTGGCCCAGCGGGACGAGTATCTCGACTCGCTCCGCCGGCTGCAGGCCGAGTTCGAAAATTACAAGAAGCGGGTGGCCAAGCAGCAGAGCGACCAGGTGGCCCGCGCCGCCGTGTCGTTGGTGGAGAAGCTGCTTCCCGTTCTCGACACGTTGGATCTGGCCACGTCCCACATCAGCGACTTCGAATCGTCTGACGGGCGCGCCCTGATGGCCGCCTCCGGGCAGTTGCGCGATGTGCTGATCAAAGAGGGACTCGAGCGGATCGACCCGCTCGGGGAGGAGTTCGACCCCAACACCCACGAGGCGGTCGGCCATCTTCCCGCCGAGGACTCCGCCGGGGCGGGGACCGACCTGTCCGGGGGTGGCGCCGAGGCCGGTGGGTCGGGTGAGCCGGTGGTGGCCGAGGTCATGCGGCCCGGGTACCGCTGGCGCGGCGCCGTGGTGCGTCCGGCCATGGTGATGGTGCGGGGCTAGAAGGGACCGGGTAGAGACCACGTGGCGCCGCAACGCGAATGGTTCGAAAAGGACTACTACAAGACCCTGGGGGTCTCCTCGACGGCGTCAGCCAAGGAGATCACCAGCGCCTACCGGAAGCTGGCCAAGAAGCACCATCCGGATACCAACCCGGGCCAGGAGGAGACCTTCAAGGAGATAAGCGCGGCCTACGACGTCCTCGGTGACGCCGACCGGCGCAAGGAGTACGACGAGGTCCGGGCCATGGGCCCGGCCGCCGGTGGCTTCGGCGGGTTCCCGGGAGGATTCGGTGGGGCCGGGGGCGGCGGTTCGTACCGGGTGGAGGACATGGGCGACCTCGGCGACCTGTTCGGCGGCCTGTTCGGCCGCGGCCGGCGGGGTGGCGGGTCGGCCGGCGCCCAACGGGGGGCGGACCTCGAGACCGAGCTCCATCTCTCGTTCGAGGACGCCGTCAACGGAGCGACGACGTCGGTCAACCTGACCTCCGACGTCCGCTGCCACACCTGTTCGGGCACCGGCGCCGCTCCCGGCACCCAACCGGTGACCTGCCCGCGCTGCGGTGGCTCGGGCACCCTCCAGGACAATCAGGGCCTCTTCTCCCTGAGCCAGATCTGCCCCCAGTGCGGCGGGCGGGGGACGGTGGTGACCACACCGTGCCCGACCTGCTCGGGAACCGGCGTGGAGCACCGCAACCGCACCGTCAAGGTCCGCATCCCCCCCGGCGTGGAGGATGGGCAGCGGATCCGGGTGAAGGGCAAGGGGGCGGCCGGCCGGGGCAATGCCCCGAGCGGCGATCTCTACGTCGTGGTCCGGGTGGACCGGCACGGGGTGTTCGGCCGCCGGGGCCGCAACCTCACCCTCACCGTGCCCGTCTCCTACCCGGAGGCGACCCTGGGCACCACGCTCACCGTCCCGACCCTCACCGAGCCGGTCACCCTGCGGGTTCCCCCCGGCACCCCGTCGGGCCGCACCTTCCGGGTCAAGGGCCGAGGGGTGCCGGCCGGCAAGCGGGGCGCGACGGGGGACCTGCTGGTCACCGTCGAAGTGGCGGTGCCCGAACAGTTGACCGATGACCAGCGTGCCGCCGTCGAGGCCCTCGCCAAGGTGGTGGACCCGCCGGCACGCGACGTACTTGGAGTGTGACATGAGTGACGATCCCCGATCCCGAGCCGTGTATGTGATCTCGGTGGCCGCCGAGCTGACCGGCGTGCATCCGCAGACCCTCCGCGTCTACGAGCGCAAGGGCCTGCTCGACCCGAGCCGGACCGAAGGCGGCAGCCGGCGCTTCAGCGACCAGGACCTCGACCGCCTCCGGCACATCCAGAGCCTCACCACCGCGGGGCTCAACCTCGAAGGGGTGCGCCGGGTGATGGAGCTCGAGGCCGAGGTGGCCCGGCTGCGCCAGGAGCTGGCGGCCACCCGGGCCGAGGCCCGTGAGGCGGTGGCCGTCACCCACCGCCAGTACCGGCGTGAGCTGGTCCCGCTCTCCCAGATGCCGGTGCCGACCCATTCGGCCCGTCGCACCGCACGCGGCGTAGGAGGTGCCCGATGACCATCAACCCCGACCGCTGGACTCTCAAGACCCAGGAGGCCTTCTCGTCGGCCGTCGACCGGGCCCGGGCTGCGCACAACCCGGAGGTCACCCCCGAGCACGTGCTGGCCGCCATCCTCGACCAGGCCGACGGGATCGCCGGGCCGGTCCTCACCCGGGTCGGCGTGGAGCCGGCAGTGGTGCGCGACCGGATCAACGGCGAGCTGGCCCGACTGCCGCAGGCCGTCGGCGGGGAGGAGCCCGGCGTCAACCGGGCCCTCCGCGACGTGCTCACCGCGGCCGACACCCAGCGCACCGACATGGGCGACGAGTACCTGTCGGTCGAGCATCTGATGCTGGCCATGGCCGACCGGATCGGTGTAAACCGCGACCAGCTGCTCGACGCGTTGCGCGACGTGCGGGGCAGCCACCGGGTCACCTCGCAGAACCCGGAGGAGACCTTCCAGGCCCTCGAGCGCTACGGCCGGGATCTGACCACGCTGGCCCGCCAGGGGAAGATCGACCCGGTCATCGGACGCGACGAGGAGGTCCGCCGGGTCATCCAGGTGCTCTCCCGCCGCACCAAGAACAATCCGGTCCTGATCGGCGAGCCGGGTGTGGGCAAGACGGCCATCGTCGAGGGCCTGGCCCAGCGGATCGTCGAGGGCGACGTGCCCGAGGGGTTGAAGGGGAAGCGGCTCATCGCCCTCGACATGGGCTCGATGGTGGCCGGAGCCAAGTACCGCGGCGAGTTCGAGGAGCGTCTGAAGGCGGTCCTCAAGGAGATCACCGACGCCGAAGGAGAGGTCATCACCTTCATCGACGAGCTCCACACCATCGTCGGTGCCGGCGGCGGCTCCGAAGGGGCCATGGACGCCGGCAACATGATCAAACCGATGCTGGCACGCGGCGAGCTGCGGATGATCGGTGCCACCACCCTCGACGAGTACCGCCAGTACATCGAGAAGGACGCCGCCCTCGAGCGGCGGTTCCAGCAGGTCTTCGTGCCGCCGCCGTCGGTGGAGGACACCATCGCCATCCTGCGCGGCCTGAAGGAGCGCTACGAGGTCCATCACGGCGTCCGCATCCAGGACGCCGCCCTGGTGGCGTCGGCCGTGCTCTCGGATCGCTACATCACCGGGCGGTTCCTGCCCGACAAGGCCATCGACCTGATGGACGAGGCCGCCAGCCGCCTGCGCATCGAGATCGACTCGATGCCCACCGAGCTCGACGTGGTCAGCCGTCGGCTCCGCCAGCTCGAGATCGAGCGGATGGCCCTCGAGAAGGAGACCGACAGCGCCTCGGCCGAGCGGCTGGCCCGTCTCGACGAGGAGATGGCCAATCTGCAGGAGCAGTCGGTGGCCATGACCGCCCACTGGCAGTCCGAGAAGGAGGCCATCAACAAGATCCAGGCACTCAAGGGCGAGCTCGAGCGCCAGCGGGGGGAGGCCGAACGCCTGGCCCGTGACGGCAATCTGGCCCAGGCCTCGGAGATCACCTACGGGCTCATCCCCGACCTCGAGCGCCAGGTCGAGGAGGCCACCGAGGCCCTCAACGAACTGCAGAAGACCCAGCGGTTCCTGAAGGAGGAGGTGGACGCCGAGGACGTGGCCGAGGTGGTCAGCCGAGCCACCGGTGTGCCGGTGAGCCGGCTGCTCGAGGGCGAGGTGGAGAAGCTCATCCGCATGGAGGACGCCCTCCATGCCCGGGTGGTCGGCCAGGACGAGGCCGTCTCGGCGGTGTCCAACGCCATCCGGCGCAGCCGGGCCGGACTGTCCGACCCGAACCGCCCCATCGGCTCGTTCCTCTTCATGGGCCCGACCGGGGTGGGCAAGACCGAACTGGCCCGGGCCCTGGCCGAGTTCCTGTTCGACGACGCCCGGGCCATGATCCGCATCGACATGAGTGAGTACATGGAGCGCCACTCGGTGTCCCGCCTGGTCGGCGCCCCCCCGGGCTACGTCGGATACGAGGAGGGCGGCCAGCTGACCGAGGCCATCCGGCGCCGGCCCTACGCCGTGGTGCTCCTCGACGAGTTGGAGAAGGCCCACCCCGACGTGTTCAACACGCTGCTCCAGGTACTCGAGGACGGCCGGCTCACCGACGGCCAGGGCCGCACCGTCGACTTCACCAACACCGTGCTGATCATGACCTCGAATCTCCCCGGTGAGCCCGTCGACTTCTTCAAGCCCGAGTTCGTCAACCGGATCGACGAGATCGTCCGCTTCCACGCGCTGACCGAGGCCGATCTGGCCCGCATCGTCTCCATCCAGCTCGGTGGCCTGCGGGGCCGGCTGGCCGAACGACGGCTCTCCCTGTCGGTCACCCCGGCGGCCGAGGCGTGGCTGGCCCGCGCCGGATTCGACCCCGATTTCGGCGCCCGCCCGCTGCGCCGGGTCATCCAGCGCCAGGTCGAGGACCCGCTGGCCCTGGCCCTGCTCGAGGGCCGCTATCCCGAGGGCTCGACGGTGGTGGTGGACGAGAAGGACGGGGCCATCGTCCTGGTGTGAGCGGGCCGATGGGGCCCGGGCGCCGATCGGTTCGGCCGTCCTGGGCGGCCGACCTGCGGGCTACACTGGTGCGTAATCCGCTTTTCGCAACGGAGGAGTGACGCGTGCCGGCAACCGTCGTCGTCGGGACCCAGTGGGGTGATGAGGGCAAGGGCAAGCTCACCGATCTCCTGGCCAAGGAGATGGAGCTGGTCGTCCGCTATCAGGGCGGCCACAACGCCGGCCACACCATCGTGGTGGACGGGGAGACCTTCGCCCTCCAGCTGGTGCCGAGCGGCATCCTCTACGACCACATCACCCCGATCATCGGCAACGGCGTGGTCGTCGACCCCACCGTCCTGCTGACCGAGGTGGACACCCTGTCGGCCAAGGGCATCGACACCTCCCGGCTGCTGGTCAGCGGCAACGCCCACCTGATCATGCCCTACCACCACGAGCTGGACCGGCTCACCGAGCGCTATCTGGGCAAGAACAAGTTGGGCACCACCAAGCGGGGCATCGGCCCGGCCTACGCCGACAAGTCCTCGAGGGTGGGATTGCGGGTCCAGGACCTGTCGGACCCCAAGATCTTCCGCCAGAAGCTCGAGGTGGCGCTCAAGGAGAAGAACGCCGTCCTGGCCAAGGTGTACAACCGCCTGCCGCTGTCGGCCGACGAGATCTGCGCCCACTACCTCGACGAGCTGGCCCCGCGGGTCACCCCGATGGTGGCCGACACGGTGGGGCTGCTCCACGACGCCCTCGACCGCGGCGCCCACGTCCTGCTCGAGGGGGCGCAGGCCACCTTCCTCGACCTCGACCACGGGACCTACCCCTTCGTGACCTCGTCCAATCCGGTGGCCGGCGGGGCGTGCACCGGGGCCGGCATCGGCCCCCGCTACATCGACGAGGTCATCGGCATCGCCAAGGCCTATGTGACCCGGGTGGGGAGCGGGCCGTTCCCCACCGAGCTGGTCGACGAAATCGGCGACACCCTGGTCGAGCGGGGCCACGAGTACGGGGTCAACACCGGACGCCGGCGCCGGCCGGGATGGTTCGACGCGGTGATGATGCGCCAGGCGGTCCGGATCAACTCGCTGTCCGAGGTGGCCCTGACCAAGCTCGACGTGCTCGACAGCTTCGACACGGTGAAGGTGTGCGTGGCCTACGAGTCCAACGGCGAGCGCTTCACCCATCCGCCCTACCACCAGTCGGTCTTCCATCAGGTCTCCCCCGTCTACGAGGAGCTGCCCGGGTGGAAGACGGACATCTCGGGGGCCACCGAGATCGCCGACCTGCCCCAGGCCGCCCGCGACTACGTGCACTTCCTCGCCGAGCAGATCGGGACCCCGGTCCGACTGGTCGGGGTGGGCCCCGGCCGCGACCAGTTCGTCCGCTTCGCCGCATGACCGGGACGGCCCGCATCGAGACGGTGTGCGTCGTCGGATCGGGCGGGCGGGAGCACGCCCTGGCCCTGGTGCTCGGGCGCACCGCCGATGTGGTGGTGACACCGGGCAACCCCGGGATCGCCGGCCGGACGGCCGAGGGCCACACCATCACCAGCGTGGCCACCCCGCCCGAGGAGATCGACGCCGATCTGTTCGTCATCGGTCCCGAGGCCCCGCTGGTCGACGGGTTGGCCGACCGGCTGCGCGGCGCCGGCCGCCTGGTCTTCGGCCCCGGGGCCGACGGCGCCCGGCTCGAGGGATCCAAGGCGTTCATGAAGGAGGTGCTGGCCGAGGCCGGCGTGCCCACCGCCCGGTTCGGGGTGTTCGGCGATCCGGCCGCGGCCAAGGAGTACCTGCGCACGCTGCCGGGGCCCTGGGTGATCAAGACCGACGGCTTGGCCGCCGGCAAGGGCGTGCTGGTCACCGACTCGCGGGCCGAGGCCGAGGCCGACATCGACGCCAAGCTGTCCGGCCACGCCTTCGGCGACGCCGGCCGGCAGGTGGTGGTGGAGGAGGGCCTCGACGGGCCCGAGTGCTCCCTCCTGGTGCTGTGCGACGGCCGGCGGTTGGCCGCCCTGGCGCCGGCCCAGGACTTCAAGCGGCTGGGCGAAGGCGACCAGGGCCCCAACACCGGCGGCATGGGGGCGTACTCCCCGGTGCCCTTCGTGGATGCGGCCATGGTCGACCGACTGGTGGACGAGGCGGTGGCACCGCTGGTGGCCGCGCTGCGGGCCCGGGGCATCGACTACCGCGGCGTCCTCTACGCCGGGTTGATGCTGACGCCGCAGGGACCCAAGGTGCTCGAGTTCAACGTGCGCTTCGGCGATCCCGAGGCCCAGGTGGTGCTGCCCCGCCTGGACGGCGACCTCACCGGGCTGCTGGCCGAGGTGGCCGCCGGCGAACTGACCACCGTCCCCCGCTTCCTGCCCGGCGCCGCCGTGTGCGTGGTGCTGGCCTCCGAGGGATATCCCGACGCCCCCCGGACCGGGGACGAGATCACCGGTCTGGCCGAGGCCGGTGCCGTCGAGGGGGTCACCGTGTTCCACGCCGGGACGGCGGCCGTCTCCCGCCGGCCCCGGCCCCGGGACCCGATGCAGCCGGCGCTCCGGTGGCCGTGCGCAGCGCCGGCGGCCGGGTGCTCGGGGTCACCGCTCTGGCCGATTCGATCGGCGAGGCCCGGGTGACTGCGTATCGCGGGGTGGCGGCCATCTCGTGGCCGGGCATGCAGTCCCGCGCCGACATCGCCCAGGCCGCCTCCGGTCGGCACGACGGGGTCGGCCCGGCGGACGGCTCCGGACCGGGACCGTCGGCATCACGCCAGACGAGGCCACTGGCTACCCAGGAGGCTCCATGATCCCCCGCTACGCGCCGGAGGAGATGGCCCGGCTGTTCTCCGACGAGGCCCGGTTCGCCATGTGGCTGCGGGTCGAGCTCCTGGCCACCGAGGGATGGGCCGAGGTGGGAGACGTCCCCGCCGCGGCCGCCGAAGCCTGCCTGGCCCGGGCCCCGGTGGTCGACGCCGCCTTCGTCAAGGCGGTCGACGAGCGGGAGAAGGTCACCGATCACGACGTGGCCGCATTCGTCGACGTGGTCCAGGAGACCATCGGGCAGCCGGAGGGCTCGTGGATCCACTACGGCCTGACCTCCTCGGACGTCGTGGACACCGCCCTGTGCGCCACCCTGACCCGGGCCGGCGACCTGCTCATCGAGGCGGCCGCCGACCTGGTCCGGGCCCTCAAGGCCCGCGCCCTCGAGACCATCGACACCGCCGTCACCGGCCGGACCCACGGGATGCACGCCGAGCCGACCACCTTCGGGGCAAAGTTCTCGCTGTGGGCGCTGCAGGCCGACCGCGACCTCCAACGGCTGCGCGACCGCCCGCGACCGGGTGGCGGTGGGCAAGCTGTCGGGCGCGGTGGGGACCTATTCGAACATCGACCCCCGGGTGGAGGACCACGTGTGCCGGGCCCTGGGACTGACCCCGACGCCGGCCACCCAGGTGGTGGCCCGGGACCGGCATGCCGAGTACCTCTGGGCCTGCGCGTCGGTGGGGGCGACCATCGAGCTCATCGCCACCGAGGTGCGGCACATGGCCCGCAGCGAGCTCGGCGAGGCGGAGGAGCCGTTCAAGCCGGGCCAGAAGGGGAGCTCGGCCATGCCCCACAAGCGCAACCCGATCCTGTCGGAGCGGTTGTGCGGCCAGGCCCGGGTGCTGCGCGGCTACCTGTCGGCCGGCCTCGAGGACGTGGCCCTCTGGCACGAGCGGGACATCTCGCACAGCTCGGTGGAGCGGGTCGTGCTCCCCGACGCCAGCATGCTCACGCTCTACATGTTGCAGAAGACCCGGGGTCTGGTGGAGGGGCTGGTGCTCCACCCGGAACGGGCGTTGGCCACGCTGACCGAAGGGAGCAACGGCCTGGTCTTCAGCCAGAGCGTCCTGCTGGCCCTGGTCAACGGCGGCCTGAGCCGGGACGCCGCCTACCGCATCGTCCAGCGCGACGCCCGGGCGGCGTGGGCCGACGACCGGCCCTTCCGCCAGGTCCTCGACGAGGACCCCGAGGTCACCCTGTCGGCGGAGGCGCTCGATGAGGCCTTCGACCTGTCGCGCACCCTGCGCCATGTCCACCGATTCACCGATGCCCTGGAGGAGCTCGCCCCATGACCACTTCATCCACCCGTGAACCGCTTACCCTGCTCCAGTCCGGAAAGGTCCGGGAGCTGTACGACGCCGGGGACGGCCGGCTGCTGATGGTGGCGTCCGACCGCATCTCCGCCTTCGACGTCATCATGGCCGAGCCCATCCCCGACAAGGGACGGGTGCTCACGGCCATGACCGCCTACTGGTTGGACGAGCTCTCCGACCTCGCCCCCAATCACCTGATCAGCGCCGACACCGCCGACGTTCCCCGACGGTGCCGCGTCACTGCCCGGCGGGTTGGCCGCGCTGGCCGGGCGCTCGATGCTGGTCCACCGGGCCGAGATGCTGGACATCGAGTGCATCGTCCGCGGCTACCTGGCCGGTTCGGCGTTCAAGGAGTACGAGCGGGAGGGGACCGTCCACGGCATGGCCATGCCCGCCGGCCTCCGCCACGCCGACCGGCTGCCCGAACCGATCTTCACGCCCTCGACCAAGGCCACCGAAGGTCACGATCTCAACATCGGGATGGCCGAGGCCATCGACCTGGTCGGCAAGGAGGCGGCCGAGGCGGCGTCCGAGCTCTGCCTGGCCGCCTACCGGCGGGCCGCCACCCGGGCCGAGGAGCAGGGGATCATCATCTGCGACACCAAATTCGAGCTCGGCTTCATCGACGGCGCCCTGTCGATCTGCGACGAGGTGCTGACCCCGGACTCGTCCCGGTTCTGGCCGGCCGACAACAGCGCCCCGGGGACCAACCCCCCGTCCTTCGACAAGCAGCCCCTGCGCGACTGGCTCGAGGGCCAGCCCTGGGACAAGCAGCCGCCCCCGCCGCCGTTGCCCGACGCCATCGTGTCCGCCACCTCGCAGCGGTACGTGGACGCCTACGAGCGGGTGTGCGGCCGTCGGTTGTCCGACTGGTACGGTGCCCGATAGTGGGTTCGCCCGAACACTTCTCGGTGCTGGTCGAGGTGCAGCCGCGGGAAGGCATCGCCGATCCCGAGGGCGCCACCATCGAACGGGCACTGCCCGCCCTCGGCTTGGACGGCGTGTCCGGCATGCGCGCCGGCAAGGCCTTCCGCTTCGACATCACCGCCGCCGATGACGCCGACGCGCTGGCCCGGGCCACGGTGGTGGCCGAGCGGGTCCTGGCCAACCCGGTCATCGAGGAGTCGACGGTCACCGTCCTTTCCGACGGGGCGGCCTGATGGCCGAGCGCGGCATCGGCGTGGTCATCTTTCCCGGCACCAACTGCGAGCACGACGCCGTCCTGGCCGTGCAGCGCCTCGGAGGGTCGGCCGATCTGGTGTGGCACGGCGACCGCACGGTCGACGGGTACGACGCCCTCATCCTCCCCGGAGGGTTCGCCCACGGCGACTACCTGCGTCCGGGGGCCATCGCCCGGTTCTCGCCGGTCATGGAGGCGGTGGGCCGGTTCGCCGCCGACGGGGGGCCGGTGGTGGGGATCTGCAACGGGTTCCAGGTGCTGACCGAGGCCGGCCTGCTGCCCGGTGCCCTACAGAAGAACCGTGGGCTGCGGTTCCTCTGTACCACCGTGGAGGTCCGGGTCGACTCCTCCGACTCGGTGCTCACCCGGGAGGTGCCCGTCGGCACCGGGCTCCGCATCCCCATCAACCACTTCGAGGGCAACTACACCTGCGACACCGACACACTGGCCGAGCTCCGCGACGAGGACCGGGTCGTCCTCCGCTACGTGGCCAACCCCAACGGATCCATCGACGACATCGCCGGCATCTGCAACCGCGGGCGGAACGTCGTCGGTCTCATGCCCCATCCCGAGCGGGCCTCGGATCCCCTGCTGGGCTCGGTCGACGGATCGGTCCTCCTGGGGGCACTGCTCACCTCGGCCGGTGCTCCGACCGTGCCCCCGCCGGTGGGTGCGGTGCCGGTCAACGCCTGAGTCGCAGGACGGGACCCGGGTTGGCCGCGCTCGACGGCCGGCGGGGCCGGTCGGTGTGGTTCAGCTGCGGGTGCGGGGGATCTTCGCCTGTTGGAGGACCGAGGCGCTGACTCCCACCGTCCGCCAGGCCGAGTAAGAGATGCCCTTGCGCTCGCCGTAGATGCGGGCCACCTTTATGAAGGCCTTTTCCAGCGCCGCCATGTCAACGGTGTCGCCGCTGTGCGAGAGTTCGGCTTCCAGTCGCTGCTTTTCTTCGACCAAATGGAGGCGGGCCAATGGCTCGGCTCCGGGCAGTGTGGATTCGATGGTTGCCAAGCGGCGACGGATCGAATCCGGGGTGCGCTTCCGACCCCGCCGGGGCTTGGTGGATTCAAGGGCTTCGAGGTACTGGCGCACGATGCGCCCCTCCTCGCGGCCCTTGGCCAGTGCCGCCTTGTGGGTGTCGGACATCGGGGTCTTCTTGCGGGATTTCGTTGCCGTGGTCGCTGCCATTCACTGAGCATCCCAGACAAGTCCATAGATGGCAAATGGGCGATCCGATCCGGTGGCACACGGCCTTGTTCCGGTGGTCGACAGAGCAATCCTCGAGGAGGAGATGCAGTCATATGGGGAAAGAGCGGACGGGTGATTTCGGTGAAGGCGGACCGTGTCTCGGGCCCATTCGGCCGGATTCCATTGACTATTGCGATCCGGTGGGGCCCGGCCGGCGGCGTCGGGAGCCCCGGTCGCGGCCCGGTCGGCGTCCCGATGGCGACAGGCCCGGCACCGCCCTGAACCAGGGAGGGCGACAGGTACGCTCAGGGCCATGGACGCGGGTGGAGATGACAGCCGACGCGGGTGACCGGGGACGAGTACCTCCACCGGGCACTCGGCCTCACCGACGGTGAACGCGACGAGGTGGAGGCCATCCTGCGCCGCCCCCCCAACCACCTCGAACTGGCGCTGTTCGCGGTGATGTGGAGCGAGCATTGCTCCTACAAGTCGTCCCGGGTCCACCTCAAGCGGCTCCCCACCAAAGCTCCTCACGTGCTGGTCGGTCCGGGGGAGAATGCCGGGGTCATCGACGCCGGCGACGGGATCGCCGTGGCCATCCGCATCGAGAGCCACAACCATCCGTCGGCCATCGAGCCCTACCAGGGTGCGGCCACCGGGGTCGGGGGGATCCTCCGGGACATCTTCACCATGGGGGCGCGGCCCGTGGCGGTGATGGACCCGCTGTTCTTCGGGGATCCGAGCGAGGCCCGCCAGCAGTGGCTGATCGAGGGCGTGGTGGCCGGCATCTCGGGCTACGGGAACTCGGTCGGGGTGCCCACCGTCGGCGGTGAGCTCACCTTCAACCCGTGCTACGCCCAGAACCCCCTCGTCAACGTGCTGTGCATGGGCGTGCTGCCCGTCGACCGACTGGTACTCGGGCCAGGCATCGGGCGTCGGGAACCTGGCCGTGCTGTTGGGCTCGTCGACCGGTCGCGACGGTATCGGCGGGGTCAGTGTCCTCGCCTCGGCGGGCTTCGGGGGTGGGGATGCCGCGGTCGGCGGAGACGGCCGGGGCCGGGCCGGGGACGAGGCCAAGCGGCCGAGCGTCCAGGTCGGCGACCCCTACGAGGAGAAGCGGCTCATCGAGGCCTGCCTCGAGCTGCTCGACGCCGGGCTGGTGGTGGGCATCCAGGATCTGGGCGGGGCCGGGCTGGTCTGCGCCACCAGCGAGACGGCGGCCCGGGGCGGGGTGGGCATGGACGTCGACGTCTCCGCCGTACCCAGGCGGGAGCCGGGGATGGCCCCCTACGAGGTGATGACGTCCGAGAGCCAGGAGCGGATGCTGGCCATCGTCACACCCGAGGACCTGCCCCGGGTCGAGGAGGTCTGCCGCCGCTGGGAGGTGCGGGCCGCGGTGGTCGGCCGGGTCACCGAGCCCCCGCCGGCGGCCCCGGGCACCTGCGCATCCTCGACGGCTTCGACGGCGAGGTGCTCGGGGACGTCCCGGCCGTCGCCCTCAGCGAGGACGCCCCGCTCTACCACCGGCCGATGGCCCAACCCGGCGACCATGGGGCCAGGGCGGCCGACGACCCCGGCGCGCTGGCCGCCCCCGACGATTGCGGAGCCGACATCATGGCCATGGTGTCGGACCCCTCCTGGGTCTACCGCCAGTACGACCATCAGCTCTTCCTCAACACCGTCGACGGCCCCGGTGGGGATGCCGCCGTTCTCCGCCTGGCCGCCCCCGGGTTGCCTCCGTCGGAGAAGGGGCTGGCCCTCACCACCGATTCCAATCCGACCTGGTGCTCGATCGATCCCCGGGCCGGCACCGCGGCCACCGTGGCCGAAGGCGCCCTCAACGTTGCCTGCGCCGGTGCGCGGCCCATGGCCGTCGTCAACTGCCTCAACTTCGGCAATCCTGAGCACCCCGAGGTCATGTGGCAGCTTTCGGAGGCCGTCGACGGGATGACCGATGCCTGTCTCGCCCTGGATCTCCCGGTCATCGGCGGAAACGTGAGCCTGTACAACGAGAGCGCCGGTGCCGACATCGATCCGACCCCGGTCATCGGCGTGCTCGGCCTGATCGACCGGCTGGCCGCCCGTCCGCCCGGGGTCACTCTGGTCGAGGGAGGGGCGCTGGTCCTGCTCGACGCCAGCGTGGGTGTGTCGGCCGGACGGCGCAATCCCCCCTCGCTGGCCGGGTCGCGTTGGGCGGTGGAGCGCCGGGGACACCGCAACGGGACGCTGCCCGCGCTCGACCTGCCCGGGCATCGACGACTGGTCGAATTCGTCAGTGGGTTGGTGGCCGAGGGAATGGCCGGCGGCAAGGCCGGCGGCGGCGGGTCGGACGGCGATGCCGACCAGGAGCCGGTGGTGTCCGGGATCCACGACGTCTCCGGGGGCGGTCTCGGGGTGGCGCTGGCCGAGCTGGCCGTCCGCTCGGGGATCGGACTCCAGGTGGCCGGCGTGGCCGATCACCACGAGTTGTTCACCGAGGCACCGTCCCGGGTGGTGGTGTGCACCACCCGCCGCAACGAGCTGATCTCGCGGGCGGCCGAGGCCGGTGTCGGGTTCCGGGTCCTCGGATCCGCCGGCGGGGATCGCCTGGTGGTCGAGGGGCTGGTCGATCTGAGCGTGGCCGAGGTCACCGAGGCCTGGCAGGGCCGGCTCCCGTCGCTACTGGACGCAGTGGCGCCGGTGCCCATCTCGTGAACGGGACCACGGTTGGAGCCGCGGCCGGGCAGGGTCAGGCGGCGGGCCGCCGCGATTCGAGCCTGGTGAGCACCTGGTCCGGCACCTTGAGGTCGCCCTGGCCGGTACCGACCCGGAGGTCGGGTTTGGCCAGCCCGTGGTGGTCCGAGCCGCCGGTGGCCACCAGGTCGAACCGGCGGGCCAGGTTCCCGAGCTCCTGGCGCTGGCGGGACGAGTAGCGGCCGTAGACGGCCTCGATGCCGGCGAAGCCGCCGGCGGCCAGATCGCGCACCACCCGGGCCAGATCGGGGCCGTCGAGCCCCATGGAGTAGGGATGGGCCAGCACGGCCACCCCGCCGGAGGCCGCCGCCAAACCGGCCACCTCGAGGGGGGACAGTCGGGCTTTGGGTACGAACCCGGGGCCGCGGTTGGTCAGGAACCGGTCGAAGGCGTCGTCGATCGATTGGGCGGCACCGACCGCCACCATGGCGGCGGCGAAATGGGGGCGTCCGACGCCGGCCTCGCTCCCGGCCTCGGCCACCACCATGTCGTAGGTCACGGGAATGCCGAGCCCCTGCAGCCGGTCGGTGAGCGCCAGATTGCGACGGCGGCGGTCCTCCCGGAGCCGGACCAGCTCCTCCCCGAGCGGGCTGCTGTCGTCGTCGACGAAGTAGACCAGCACGTGCATTCCGCCGGGCCCGTCCGACCGGCACGAGACCTCGCATCCGGGCACGAGGGTGATGCCGAGCTCGTCGGCCCGCCGGCGAGCCGGCCCGATGCCGGCCAGCGAATCGTGGTCGGTGAGGGCCACCGCTCCACAACCGGCCTCGACGGCCAGCTCCGGGATCCGTTCGGGAGGGTCGCTGCCGTCCGACACGCTGGAGTGGGTGTGCAGGTCGATCATCCCCGGCGAGGCTACCGGGGGCGCCGACCGGATCCCGGGCCCGGCCGATAGGCGCGTCCTCGGGCATCCCCACTAGGATGGTGGGGCACGGTGAGGGAAATTGCGTGACCTGATCGTGGCCAAGGATGTGCCCGACGACCCCCGGTGTGTGCGGTGACCAACCGATGATGGAGGCCAAGGAAGCGTGTGGAGTCTTCGGGGTCTACGCCCCGGGGCGCTCGGTGGCACACCTGACCTTCGACGGCCTCTACGCACTGCAGCACCGCGGCCAGGAGTCGGCCGGCATGGCCGTCAGCGACGGCGACGCCATCACCGTGATGAAGGACATGGGTCTGGTCACCACCGTGTTCGACGAGCGCAAGCTCTCCGGTCTCCGCGGTCACATGGCCATCGGCCACACCCGCTACTCGACGGCCGGCTCGAGTGACTGGATCCATGCCCAGCCGGTCTTCCGGGGCGTCGGTCGGGCCGGCTTCGCTCTGGGTCACAACGGCAACCTGACCAACACGGTGGCACTGAGCGAGTTGGCCAACATGCTGCCGGGTCTGGTGTCGTCGGACAGCGACCTGGTGGCCGAGCTCCTCGGACAGGCCTTCCCTCCCGAAGATCCGGAACGGACGCGTGACGAGGTGGCCGACGACCTCGAGCGCGCGCTGATGGCCGTGCTCCCCTCGGTGGAGGGGGCGTTCTCGTTCGTGCTTCTCGACGCCGACCGTCTGATCGGGGTCCGCGACCCGAACGGGTTCCGCCCACTGTGCCTGGGCCGCCTCGAGGCCACCGACGAGTTCGAGATGGGCTGGGTCCTGGCTTCGGAGTCGCCCGCCCTCGACGTGATCGGCGCCACCTTCGTCCGGGAGCTCGAGCCCGGCGAGATGGTGGTGATCGACGGCAAGGAGGTGCGCTCGGAGTGGCCGTTCCCCTTCGAGCGGCTCAACCCGAAGCTCTGCATCTTCGAGTTCGTCTACTTCGCCCGGCCCGACACCACGCTCTACGGGAACGAGGTGCACGGGGCCCGTCGCCGGATGGGTCAGCTCCTCGCCTCCCAGAAGCCGGTGCCGGCCGATCTGGTCATGGGCGTGCCGGACTCAGGGGTCCCGGCGGCGGAGGGATACGCGGTGGCGTCGGGCATTCCCTACGGTCAGGGCCTGGTGAAGAACCGGTACATCGGCCGCACCTTCATCGCCCCGACCCAGGCCGAGCGGGCCAACGGGGTTCGGCGCAAGCTCAATCCCCTTCGGGAGAACATCACCGGCAAGCGGGTCGTCGTCGTGGACGACTCGATCGTCCGGGGCACGACCACCCGGGCCATGGTCAAGATGCTCCGAGAGTCGGGGGCCACCGAGGTGCATCTCCGCATCTCCTCACCGCCGTTCCGCTGGCCCTGCTTCTACGGGATCGACACCCCGGACCGGACCGAGCTCCTGGCGGCGATCAAGACCCTCGACGAGATCGTCGAATTCCTCGATGTCGACTCGCTCGAGTATCTGACCCTCGACCATCTGGTCACCGCCATCGATGCGCCCGGGGCCGGGTTCTGTGACGCCTGCCTGACCGGCAACTACCCGGTGCCGGTGCCCGTCGAGTTCTCGGACCGGCCCGCCCTCAGCGGGGTGTCCAGCGGGACCCAGGGGTGAGCGGGGTCGATCCCCAGCCGGCCCCGATCCCGACTGCGGCCAACGAGCCTGCGACCTACGCCGCTGCCGGCGTCGACATCGGAGCAGGCGAACGTGCCGTCGACCTGATCAAACCCTTGGTGGCCACCACCCTCCGTCCCGAGGTGCTCGGCGGCCTGGGTGATTTCGGCGGGCTGTTCGCTCTGGACACCGGTCGCTATCGCCAACCCGTCCTGGTGGCCGGGACCGACGGCGTCGGCACCAAGGCGCTGGTGGCCCAGGATCTCGGGCGGTTCGACACCATCGGGATCGATCTGGTGGCCATGTGCGTGGACGACCTGGTGTGCCAGGGAGCCGAGCCGCTGTTCTTCCTCGACTACATCTCGTCGGGGATGGTGGAGCCGTCCCAGATGGCCGAGATCGTGGCCGGGGTGGCCGAGGGGTGCCGCCAGGTGGGTGCCGCCCTCATCGGGGGCGAGATGGCCGAGCACCCGGGGGTGATGAAGCCGGGAGAGTTCGATCTGGTCGGGTTCGCCGTCGGGGTCGTCGAGCGGGACGAGGCGCTGGGCTCGGCCCGGGTGCGACCGGGGGACGTGCTGATCGGGCTGCCCTCGCCGGGGCTGCGGTGCAACGGCTATTCCCTGGCCCGCCATGTGCTGTGCGAACGGTCCGGTCTCTCCCTCGCCGCCCCGGCATGGCCCGGAGCCACCGTCTCGTTGGGTGAGGAGCTGATCCGGCCGTCGGTCATCTACACCCCGGCCGTCCGGGCCGCCATCGCCGCCACCGCTTCACCGACCGGTCCTGGGGTTCATGCGGTGGCCCACATCACCGGGGGCGGATTCGAGGGCAACGTGCCCCGCGCCCTGCCCGATGGGACGCGGGCGGTCATCGACCGCGGGACGTGGGAGGTGCCGCCGATCTTCGGCGAGATCCGGCGCCGGGGCAAGGTGGCGGTCGACGAGATGGCCCGGGTGTTCAACCTCGGCCTGGGCATGGTCCTGATGGTCGACGCCGATCGTGTCGACGATGCGCTGCCCGCCCTCCGGGCGGCCGCCGTCGCCGCCACCGTGGTGGGGCGGGTCGAGGCCGGGCCGCGGGGGGTGACGCTGGTGGGGCCCGAGTTCTGGTCCACGCCAGACCGGGGCTCGGATCCCGGCCATCCGGCGGCCACGCCCGCACCGGAGCCGGACCGGTGAGCAGCTCGCTCCCGCCCACCGCCTTCGAGGCGCTGCGCTCCCATCTGCTCGAACACTCGGTCAAGCGGGGCGACTTCGTGCTCAAGTCGGGCCGCCGGAGTTCGTGGTTCATCGATTCGAAGCAGACGGTGTGCCGTCCCGAAGCCATGGTGCTGGTGGCCGACGGCGTGCTCTCGGTGATCCCCCCGGAGGCGGATGCCATCGGCGGCCTCACCATGGGTGCCGATCCCGTGGCCTTCGTCACCGCGGGAGTGGCCGCCACCCGCGGGCGGCCGCTCAAGGCCTTCAGCGTGCGCAAGGAGGCCAAGGACCATGGGGGCGGCGGTCGGATCGCCGGGGCCCTCGATCCTGGTGACCGGGTCGTCGTGACCGAGGACACCGTGACCCGTGGCACCTCGCTGCTCGAGGCGGCCCATGCGGTCATCGAGTCCGGGGCTGTTCCCGTCCTGTTGGTGGCCGTGGTCGACCGGGGCGGAACGGTCGAGGCCATGGCCGCTGAGGAGGGCCTCCCGTTTCCGTGCCCTCCTGACCGCGCCGGACCTCGGATTCGACTACGAGGGCGACCTGAGTCGGTCCGGCTCGCCTTGCGGGACCCGTCGCCTTCACCCATCCGGTGCCGGTTCCCCGGTGATTCCGGCTGGTGGTTCACCCGTGGTTCAGCCGTGGTTCAGCCCTGGCGGGTCAGCACGATGGCGGTCTCCGGGCAGGCCACCACGCAGAGCCCACAGGCCCGGCAGTCGTCGGCGTTGGGAGCGTAGGCGGTGACCATGCGGTGGGCTCTGACCTTCAGCCGGCTGACCCGGCCCAACGCCCGGAAGTCGGAGTCGTCGATGCGACGGACCTCGAAGACATCGTTCGGGCACACGTCGACACAGTCGCGCTTGCCTTCGCACCGGGCATGGTCGATCACCGGGGCATAGGTCTTCGGTGGCGCCGCGCATCGCTCACCCGGACGCTCCGGGTGAGCGGCGGCCCGGCGTTTCTTCTCCAGCCGATCGCTCGAGGTCACGGACGCGGTGCCCTATCCGTGGCCGAACCTCCGGCGGCCGGTGGAATTTCGGCGGAGTCAGGGGAGCCGGGCCGGGCAGAGGCCGAGGGGGCATCTGTCGCCGCGGGATCCCCGTCGGAGCCGTTGGCCAGTACGAGATAGATCCGGCGCCTCGTTTCACTGAGGATCTCGCCCACCGCCTTCACCTGCTGGTCGGATCCGGCCTGGCCGACCTGCATGATGGCCGCCCCCACCTCGCCCATCAGGCCCCGGAGGTCGACCAGGGAGCGATCCGCTCCCCGGGCCGCCTCCTCCCACGGGGCCGGACCGTCACCGGCCGCGGCGGCGGCCGCTCGGCCTTCATCGGTCAGGCTGAACACCCGGCGGCCCTCCGACTTGTCGGCGGTCACCAGTCCCTGGTCCTCCATGACCTGGAGGGTGGGGTACACCGAACCCGGGCTGGGTCGCCACACCCCCCCGCTCCGTGCGGTGAGCTCGGTGATGATCTGATAGCCGTGCATCGGCTCCTCGGCGAGGAGGGCGATGATCGCCGCCCGCACGTCGCCGCGTCCGACCTTGGGCCCCCGGCCGAACATCGGGCCGCCGAATCCGGGCCCGAAACCGCCATAGCGGCCGAAGCCGGGACCGAATCCGTCAGCCCGGCCCCGTCCTCTTCCCCGACCCCCGCTCCGACCCCGGACGGCTCCGCTGAAGCGGTCGTCGCCGGTCCAGCCGGGGAAACCGGGCCCGTATCCGGGCCCTCCTTCGTGTGACTGCTCGTGTCTCTTGTGTCCATGCATCAGTTGGTTCTCCTTGTTTCTCGTTCCATCCGGCCCCCGGGCGGGCCGGGGGTCGGAGAGGGCCGATCCGTTCGACCCGTTGACCTGGGAGGCTCGGGTATCGAGCGCTCTCGTACGATTACGATATATCGCAATACACCAGATGTCAAGAGATCGAAGGAGGCGCTGGCGGGTCGGGGTGCTGGTCAGGGGAGTCCGGCGGGTGCGGTCGGGGCGGGGGAGCCGCCGCGAGTCGATCCGGCCGGGGCCGGTCAGGCGCCGACGGGATCGTCATGCGTAGGGAACGGGGTGATTCCCGCCCAACTCGACGAATCGCTCATTGAGGGCGTGGGCGATGACATCGTGGTCGTGGGAGCTCGGTCGGAGGGCGCCATAGAGGAAGGCCTCCAATTGGAAGGCGGTACTCATGCCGCCCAAAGCGAAGTAGCGCAGCCACAGCTCGCCCCTGGACAGGTCGGCTTCCCGTCGGAAGAGATCGAGCGAGTCCGCCCGCGGTTCATCCACGGTGATCGCCGCGGCTGCCCGGTCCCAGGGTCTCGCTCGGCTCGGCGAGACGAGGCGACGATCTCTTCGGCGTGGTCGCGCAGGGACCGGCCGGTTCTCTGCGAGTCGAGGCGGAGCACGGTGTAGGCATCGTCCTGGGAGACGCCTTGGCGCTCCATGATCACGCCCTGGGCCTGGGCGATGGCCCGCCGCACCCGAAGCGCAGCCTGGATGCGGACGCCTTGCTCTTCTCCGCTGATGTCGGCCCTGGCCTCGGTCAGGATGGTCGAGGTCTCGGCCGCGAACAGCGACGCCAGGACCTCGTCCTGGGCGGCGAAGACGGACGGCCGGTGCGAGTAGATGTTGAGGGCGCCCACCGGCTGCTGCGATGCGGTCAGGGGGGTCGACAGGATGGCGCTGATGCCGAGCGAGTGGGCCTTCGGGGTGAAGGCCGGCCATCTGGTCTCGTCGGCCAGGGACTGGGTCTGGAACCGCCGGCCCTCGACCGAGGCGTCGATGCAGGGTCCTTCGCCGGTGGCGTACTGGTAGGTGTCCATGTCCAGGATGACCTGGTCACTGGCCGCCACCGTCGACAGGCGGCCGTTCCGCCGAAGCGAGACACTCACCCCGTCAGCGGCGTCCATCGTGACCCGGGTCAGGGCCACGACCATGTCGCAGGGCCCCGTCGACGGCGTCGTCCGGGGACGGAAAGGCCGAACCGAGCCTGCAGCCCGGGCATGTGCTCGTCGGAATCGGCTTCTCGTGCCACACCCGCTGCTGCTCCCGGACGGGTCGGGCGAGATCTTGTCCGCCAATCCGCCGGTATCGAGCAGACGCCGGACCCGGGGAGGAGGGTGAGCGCACGGCAAAGTGCCGGGCCAGAGCAGCCAGGCGGCCTGCGGCGTCGACCGTCACCGCCAGGCACTCGCCGGACAGCGTGTCGACCTCACTCAGATCGAGGACGACCGACGTGAAGTCGCCCGCCGACGACCAGGTCGAACAGGGCACGGAGCTGGGCCCCGGCATGGACGTCGAGTTCGCCGCGGGCGGAGATGACGGCATGGTGGCCGGAGAGCTCCGTCGAGATGGCGAACCCAGCGCCGCCGTCGTCGGCCGCCGTCACTGCGACCTCGGCTCGGCCCCAGGGATGCACCCGGGGAGGAGCGGATGGCGCTCCGGGCCTGAGTGACGGTGCGGACCGCCCGCAGCGCGTTCGCAGGTGCAGGTGACCTCTCGACAGCGGCGATACGGACATGGAGCCGTTGCCTCCAGGGTGGATGTCCCTCTCTGTCGAAGGCACGCCCACCGTACCACCGGTGTCCGGTCCACCATTTTCCCCGGACCTGTTGAATCGGTCCGGAGGCAGGTGAGAGGCTGGGGAGGATGAACGAGTGACCGGCGGGGCCAACGAATGAAGGAGCAATGAGCGACAGCGATCTCCCCGCAGTCGGTCAGGATCCGGCTGCGGAGCTGAGCGGAATCATCTCCAAGACGGTCGAGGCCCTGTTCTCGGAGGGGAGCGTCGCGGCCACCTTGCACCAGCTGGTGGCGCTGGCCGTGGCCACCATCGAGGGATGCGACTACGCCGGGATCTTCGTGGCCGAGGGGCGCGACGTGAACACTCCCTACTCCACCGACCCCGTGGTGGTCGAACTCGATGCCATCCAACGCCGCACCGGGGAGGGGCCCTGCCTCGATGCCATGGCTCAGGACGGCGTCTTCTATGCCGAGGATCTGGCTGACGACGGTCGCTGGCCGCGCTTCGGGGTCGACGCCGTCGCCGCCGGCGTACGGAGCCTGCTGGCCGTGCCCCTCCCGATCAACGGCGATCCCGGGGCCCTCAATCTCTATGCCCGCTACCCCCAGGCCTTCGGGGTGATCGACAGGGGGAGGGCATCGCTCCTGGCCGCCATGGCCGGGATGGCGATCTCGTCGGCGCGGACCCACGAGGACGAGGAGCGGCGGGCGGCCAACCTGCAGGCGGCGCTGGCCACCCGCGAGATGATCGGCCAGGCCCAGGGAATCCTCATGGAGCGGGAGCGGATCACACCCGACCAGGCGTTCGACATCCTCCGCCGGGCGTCCCAGCACCTCAACGTCAAGTTGCGGGACGTCGCCCAGAACCTCGTCGATACCGGTGAGCGCCCGGACACCGGGACCACGCCGTAGGGCGGACAACGGAGCCATTCCCGGTCGGCCGATCCGGTCGGGGACCCCGATCGGCGGTTGCGGCCGAGGAGGCCGAGTCACCATTCGGACGACGTGCACCCGTTTGACCTTGGCGTTCGTGCATCGGGCGTCGATGTCGGCCGGCCGTGGAACACATCGTTCTCAACTCGATGCAACCTGAGAGCCCACTCGAGCGTGTATCTGAAAAGGGGACGAGTTGCCGAAGAGTGAGGCATTCGACGAGCTGTACGCAGCAAGCCGCGAACGGCTGACCGTTCAGCTGACCGCGCTCGCCGGAGACCGCTCCGAGGCACAGGATCTTGTTCAGGAGGCATTTGTGCGGGCATGGATTCGCTGGGACACGGTGAGCGCGTACGACGATCCTGAAGGTTGGGTCCGGCGGGTCGCCTACAATCTGGGGGTCAGCCGGTGGCGAAAGGCTCGTCGATTGCTGCTGCGCCCGTCGTCGGCCGGAGCGCTGCCCTCAGGGGAGGGGCTCGTGTCCGACGGATCATCGATCGGCGGTCCGGGAGAGTCGATCGGGGTGATCGCCGCGTTGCTGACTCTGCCGGTACCTGAACGCCGGGCCGTGGTCCTCCATCACGTCGCCGGCCTCTCGGTCGAAGAGGTGGCCGCCGAGGTCGGATCGCCGGTCGGTACCGTCAAATCGTGGCTGTCGCGGGGCAGGGGCCGGCTGCAGGCCGAGCTCGAGAGTCAGGGCGTCCACAACCATGGATGACCGGAGCCCGGGACGGCCGGAGCCGGCGGGACGGCCCGATCTGCCGGATCCGCCGGAGCTGCCGGAGCTGCCGGAGCTGCCGGACGATCCTGTCGGTCAGGCGTTGGCATCGCTCGGAGACTATCGGCCCGGCGGGTCCTGGCCGGAAGGTGCGACCCTCCGTCGGCGCGGCGACCGGCGCCGCCGGAGGCGCCGACTGACCGCGGCGGGATGCACGACCGCGGTGGTCCTCGCCGTGGCCGTCCTCCTGATCTCCGAGGGCACCGGCCCTCATCCGAACCCGTCGGCCAACAGCCGGCCAGCGCTGGCCCCGGGACAGTTCGTCCGGACCACGCTGGGCAGCGCCGAAGAGATCGTCTCGACAACCGCCCGTGCCGCGCCTCCGTCCGGCCGGTCGGGAACCGCGGCGACGGCCGAGCAGTCGTTCAGCCTCGCCGTGCTCCGGCAATCGGTGGAGTCCGCCGGGTCGACCAACGTGGTCGACTCTCCCTACAGCCTGGCCGAAGCGCTCCTCATGCTCGAGCTCGGAGCCCGGGGGACCACCGCGTCGCAGATCGGCAACACGCTGGGCATGGCCGGAATGGCACCCGGTCAACAGGCGGACGCATGGGCCTCGCTCTCCACCGACCTCCAGCGGGCCGCGACAGCCGACCACGTCGCCCTCCAGGATGCGGACAGTCTGTGGGCCCAACCGGCCCTGAGCCTGGTCCCCTCGTACCTCACGTCGTTGAAGCAGACGTTCGATGCCGGTCTGTGGCGGACCGATTTCAGCGGCCATCCGGCCGCGTCCGTCGCCGCCATCAACGCCTGGGTGAGCCGGGAGACCCACGGCAAGATCACCCGACTTCTGTCGACCGGTGACGTCGATCCCAGCACGGTGCTGGCCTTGCTCAATGCCGTGTACTTCAAGGCACCGTGGCAAGCCCCGCTTTCCGACCTGCCCCAAGCCGGGTTCCGTGCGCCGGGAGGTGATGTGACCGTGCCCTACCTGGGGAATGGAGGGTCCGGGTCGTTGAAGGCGTCGGTGGGTGACGGGGTCGAGGAGGTGGAGCTCCCCTACTGGAACGGAGTGCCGGCGACCGATCAGCACTCGAGGGCGGCCGGCGGCCCGGGACGGTACGCGGCCGACATCATCATGCCCACGGCAGAATCGCTGCCCCGCTTCGTCGACACCCTCGATGCCGGGACGTGGCGGGCGATGCTGGGCCGTCTCTCGAGTCAGGCGGTCGACCTCAGCTTCCCGAAGTTTTCGTTGGCCGCCAACCGGGATCTGAGCCAGAACCTGAAGGCGCTCGGCATCACCGACGCCTTTTCATCGCAGGCTGCGGACCTGAGCGGGATCAGCCCGATCCCCACCTACGTGAAGCTGGTGCGGCAGGCGGCGACGCTCGACGTGACCAAGTGGGGCACCGTGGCCACGGCCGCCACCGCGGTGGTCGCCGATGCGACCGCGGCTCGCAGATCGATTGCCGTGCACATCGACAGGCCGTTCCTCTTCGTGATCCGAGACACGATGACCGGCGCCATCCTGTTCACCGCGGCCGTGACGGACCCCTCGGCCTGAGCCTGGCCGCCGGCCCTGTGCCCTCGCTCCCGTCTGGCCGACGCCGCCACTATCCGAAATCGCGTTTGTTGGGTAAAATTTCGGCCTCGCGGTGACGGGAGGGGCAGAGGATGACGGAAGGACCGCAGGAACCAGGTTGGTGGTTGGCATCTGACGGCCGGTGGTACCCGCCGGAATTGGGATGGAATCCGCCGGAGCCGGCAATCGATCCCCTGCCCGTTCCCGAGTTGGTCGGCGCCGGACCGTCGATGCGGTGGGACTCCCTCGATCCACCTTCCGAGCAACCTTCAGACCCGGCTGCCGATCAAATCTCCGATCAACCCTGCGATCAGTGGTCCGTGTTGTGGTCCTCGTCGCCGACCGAGACGGTGGCGGCCGGTGAACGGACGCTGGAGGGTGACACCATCTTCCCGGCCAGAAGACGGAGGAAGGCATGGAGACCCCGGCGGAGGGGTGTACTGGTCGGCGCCGGCGTCTCGCTTGCCGCCGTCATCGCCCTTGTGGTCGGACTGGTGGGGACGGCCGGAAACCCGACGACGTCGGCTACCGGGAGTTCGGGCGCGGTGGTACTGACCTCGGCCCGGAGCACCCTGGCGGCCAAGACCGCCGATCTCCACCTGAGCCTGGTCATGCGTGTTCCCGGCGCCGGACAGGTCACCGGAACCGGTGACGGCGTGGTGGATTTCGGCGCCGACTCGGGACAGGTCACCGTCCGATACACCGGTCTTCCCCAAGAGGGCGGTTCGCAGCTCACGGAGATCTTCGTCGGACCGACCCTGTATCTGTCGATTCCGGGGATCTCGGACGTGGTCCCGGGGAAGTCGTGGATATCCGAGCCGGTGTCGTCTTCGAGCTCGATGACACCGGGGAGTTCGAATCCGGCCGCCATGTTCCAGCTCCTGACGGAGCAGGGCGATACGGTGAGCACGCTGGGGCCGAGCACCATCGACGGGGAGGCCGTGCACGGTTACCACGTCTCGATCAACGAGGCCACCATCGAACAGGAGCTGGCTCACTCCGGCGTGCCCTCAGCGGAAATGCAACAGGCCGAGTCGATGTTCGGCAGTGCCGGACTCGAGATGTCCGTGTTCATCGGGGACGGCGACCACCTGCTCCGCCGGATCACCTTCTCGATGCATCTCACGGTCCGCTCGCTCAGCCTCTCGGCCGAAGCCACCGAGGACATCAGCAACTACGGTACCCCGGTCTCCATCACCACACCCCCGGCCGATCAGGTCGTCCCGCTCTCGCAGTTCATGCAGGCGGCGGCGGGCCAATCGGGCGGCACCCTGAGCAACGCCTGACAGGAGGGCAGGTAGGGAGGCGGGGAGCAGGGAATGGGGAGGGGCAGTCTGACGGGCCGGGACGGTCTGACGGGCCGGGAGGCCGATCCAGTCGGCCCGGACGGCCCGGACGGCGCGGACGGCGCGGACGGCGCGGAATGATCCGAGCCCGGCCACCGGGACCCGGTCAGAGGGCGGCAGGGGACGCGGCTTGACCGGCGTGGTCGGCAGCCACGATCGGCTCCAGCTCGGTCGGCGTGGCGCCGGGCGATACGATCACGCTGCAGTGCCGTGCTCGGATCAGTGTCCCCGCCGTCGAGGCCCAGGCCCCCCGGTCCTTGACCAGGGACTCCATCCAGTGGTCGGGACCGGCGTCGATCCGGTGACCTCACGCTTTTCAGGCGCGCGCTCTACCAACTGAGCTACCCGACCCCGCCTCGGCGAGCCGAGGTGGCGGACCTGACGGGATTTGAACCCGCGACCTCCGGCTTGACAGGCCGGCGTGCACTCCAAACTGCACCACAGGTCCCCAACCAGCACAGACGCTGGGGCATACGGCACCCCCAACGGGATTCGAACCCGTGTTACCGCCTTGAAAGGGCGGCGTCCTAGGCCGCTAGACGATGGGGGCTCAAACCCGATCAGGGCTTTTGGAGATTAGCAGAGGGATCAAAGGGCGCCCTCCGGCCGACCCTCCTCGGGAAGGTCGGCGGCGAGGACCTCGATCATCAGGTACTGCAATTGGCCGAGCAGTTCGTAGAGGGCGTATTCGGGAGCAGTCGGGTCGGAGGGATCGGGCGGGGGCATGTCCTCGCTCACATCGAGGCGGGTGCCGAGCACCAGCCGCATGGTCCCCACCGCCGAGAGCCAAGCTTCGAGTTCCTGGCTGCTGAGAATGTCGGCCTCGGCCGTCTCGGCCACGACGGCGAACGCCTGCCGGTGGTGGTTGACCAGCGCGCTGTCCACCAATGTCCGGTAGTCGCGCTCAGCGCTCTCCAGGCTCTCGCCCGGGTAGGCGGGAGGGAAGAGCCGCCGGGTCATCGGCTCATCCGGGCCGATGACCGGGGCGAGCTGCGCCGCCATGGTGGCGAGTACGGCCCGCACCCCCGGGTCGAGTTTGACGGCGTAGCGCCCGTCCCGGCGCCGCCGGATGGGTGCGCTCACGTGGACTGCTCCATGGTGGCCCACAGCCCGTGCTCGTGGAGCCGGTAGACATCCAGCTCGGCGCGCTCGCGGGTTCCCGACGAGACCACCGCCCGTCCCTTGTGGTGGACGTCGAGCATCAGCTTGGTGGCCTTCTCCTTGGAGTAGCCGAAGAGCTTCTGGAAGACGAAGGTCACGAAGGACATCAGATTGATCGGGTCGTTCCACACGATGACCAGCCAGGGGCGATCGGTGTGCTGCGCCTCGTCCAGGTCGGGACGCTCGGCCTCGACGGGAAGCGCCTCCGCCTGCCGGGCCACGGTCGGGCGTGCCGGCGCCATGACCCGGATCACACCGGCTCCCGCACGGTGCCGGGGTCGGAACCCTCAGGCGAGGGACGCAGTTCTGCCCCGTGGCCGACGTCTCGGCCGGGCGGAGTGATCTCTTCCGGCTGATGGTCGGAGAGCCCATGGTGGAACCAGAGAGCGGTGGCCCAGACCATCGAGGCGCCGAAGACGTGGATCCCGACCAGGAGGGCGGGCAGATGGGTGAAGAACTGGGTGTACCCGACGATCCCCTGGGCGACCATCACCCCGAGGAGGACCCGGCCCGCATCCTGAACACGGGCAGGCGCGTTGGTCCGCCAGAGCACCCAGAGCAGGACGAGGAGCACGACCCCGGCGGTGAGCACGATCTCGGCGTGGATCCGGGTCATGTCCTCCAGCCCGATGGGGACCCGCTTGGCCCCCTTGCCCCCGGCGTGGGGTCCGGCGCCGGTGGTCGCCGTCCCGGCAGCCAGCACCACCACGATGAGACCGAGGAGTGCCCGGGTGAGCCAGAGCGCGCTCGGGGCCACGGTCCGTGTCCCCCGGCCGGGGCGGTGCCCGGCTTCGAGGGTGAGGATCACCGCCACCGCCAGGAGGGCCATGCCCACCATGAAGTGGGTCATCACCACGTAGGCGTTGAGCTTGGTATAGACGACGAAGGCGCCCAGCACCGCTTCGCCGATGACGCCCAGGATGAGGCCGGCGGAGAGCCACTGGAGGTCACTTCGGGCCGGGCGCCGCAGGAACGAGGCCACCACGGTCACCGCGCAGGCAACCACCAGGAGGGTCACGACCAGTCGATTCCCGAATTCGATGACCGGATGGAGGCTGAGCGGGGGGGTCAGGCGGTGTTGCGAGCAGGTGGGCCAGTCGGGGCAGCCGAGCCCCGAGTCGGACAGCCGGACGGCGGCTCCGGTCACCACGTTCAGGACCACCGTGGCCAGGGTGATCCGACAGAGCAGCAGAAAGCGGCGGGGGCCGATATGCAGGGAGGACACCGTTTCCTCATGGTATCGGCCTGGGCATGCCGGCCGCCTCGACGCGGCCGTCCCCGCAGGCACGGCTCCACGTCGTTGGCACTATTGTTTCGCCAATGGCGCTTCCCGCGGTGGTCATGCCCCAGCGTCTCCCCTTCAGAGCCCGAGTCGGCGCCTACGTGGCCCTGACCAAGCCGCGGATCATCGAACTGCTGCTGATCACCACCCTGCCCACCATGATCGTGGCCCAGCGAGGTCTTCCGCCCGTGTGGTTGATGGTGGCCACCCTGCTCGGAGGCGCATTGGCGGCCGGAGGCGCCAACGCCATCAACATGGTCGTCGATCGGGACATCGACAAGCTGATGCATCGGACCCGCAAACGCCCGTTGGTCACCGGTGTGATCACCCCGAGGAACGCCCTCATCTTCGCCATCGCGCTCGAGGTGGTGGCGTTCGCCGAACTGTGGGCGTGGGTGAACCTGCTCTCGGCGGCCCTGGCCGTGTCAGCCACTCTCTTCTATGTGTTCGTCTACACCCTGTGGCTCAAGCGCACGAGCAGCCAGAACATCGTCATCGGCGGAGCAGCAGGGGCCGTCCCGGTCCTGGTGGGATGGGCGGCGGTGACCGACACCTTGTCCTGGACCCCGGTGGTGCTGTTCGCCATCATCTTCGTGTGGACGCCGCCGCATTTCTGGGCGCTGGCCGTCAAGTACAAGGACGACTACCAGGCCGCCAGTGTTCCCATGCTGCCGGCCGTGGCCACGTTCAAGAGGACGGCTCGGGAGATCCTCTTCTACAGCGTGGTGCTGGTCGGCGTGTCGCTGCTGCTGGCCGCGGTGGCCAGGCTCGGTGTCATCTACGTGGTGTCGGCGTCGGTGTTGGGCGCCTGCTTCCTCCTCTTGGCGGTGCGACTCTGGCGACGGGCCACGCCCAAGGCGGCGATGCAGCTGTTCAGCTATTCGATCACCTATCTGACGCTGCTCTTCGTGCTGATGGCGGTCGACATCTTCACCAAGCATTGATCGAGACGACCCCTGACCCGGGCACGCCGGAGCCCGCCGATCCGGCGGCTCAGGCCGGTGCAGCCGACCAGGCCGATGCAGCCGCTCAGGCCGATCCGGCCGATCCGGCCGACCGAACCGACCGGGCCGACCGAGCCGATCCGGCCGACCGAGCCGACCGGGCCGACCGAACCGATGCGACATCGGACCGACCGGAGATCTCGGGCGACGACCCCGGGGGTCCTTCCCCGCCGACGGCTCCGCCGTCCCGGCCCGCGCCCCGTCCGAGACGGCTGCGGGCGTTTCTGATCGGCCTGGTCATCGCCGCCGTGCTCGCCGTCGCCCTCTTCGTCGGGCTCCGACCGAAGTCGGGGTCAGGCTCGGATTCCGGTCCGGTGGTCGGGATCGGCACCACCGCCCCGGACTTCACCCTTCCTGCTCTGACCAATGGGGCCGCGGTCAATCTCGACTCCCTGGGCAAATCGCGTCACCACCCGGTGGTGCTCAATTTCTTCGCCTCGTGGTGCGGACCGTGCCGCCAGGAGACGCCCCTCTTGGCCCGGACGGCCGAAGCAGAGCGGGCCAAGGGCTCGAACATCCAGTTCGTCGGTGTCGACACGCTCGACCCGAGGTCGAGCGCCCTCCCGTTCGTGCAGAGGGCGGGCATCATCTATCCGGTGGTCACCGACGATGGTCAGGTGAGCAGCGGACTCTACGGGGTCTACGGCGACCCCCAGACGTTCTTCGTCGACGCCGACGGGAAGGTCATCGGTCACGCCATCGGTGCCCTGAAGCCGACGGTGCTCTCCCAGTGGCTGCACCGGCTCGGCGGTGCAACGGGCTGAGTCCAAGTCAGGCCGGCCTCATTCCCACATGCCGGCCTCATTCCCAGTTGAAGGTGAGCCCGGCCACGACCGGAGCGGCCACCCCCCAGGCGACCAGCACGATCCAGTCACGGGTGGACACCGGTGCACCACGTCCGAGGGTCGCGTGCAGCGCATCGGCCAGTGCCGAGGCCGGGAGGACCCGGGCGATGTCGGCCAGCCAGCCCGGGAGCTTGGCCAGTGGGATGAGCATGCCTCCGAGGAGAAGCAGCACCACGAAGAGCCCGTTGACCACGGCCAGGTTGACCAGCGGCTTCAGGGTTCCGGCCAGAAATAGGCCGATACCGCCGAAGGCCACGGTGCCGAGCACCATGGCTCCGATGGCGGCACCGACCAGTGCGCCGGCGCCGGCTGGTCCCCCCGGGTTCCATCCCAGGGCGAACCCGACCCCGACCAGCACCGCGGCCTGGACGAGCTCGACCGCGGTGATGGCGGCGATCTTGGCGCCCAGCAGACGTGGCCGACCGAGCGGGGTCGCGCCCAGCCGCTTCAGGACTCCGTAGCCGCGCTCGAATCCGGTGCCGATGCCGAGTGCGGTCATGGCCGTGGACATGACGGCCAGGGCCAGGATCCCGGGAACCAGGAAGTTCACCGGGTGCTTGGTCCCGGTCGGGAGCACGTGTACCCCGGAGAAGAAGAGCAGGAAGACCACGGGGATGCCGAGCGTCAGGAACACCGTCTCGCCATTGGTGAAGATCATGGTCAGTTCGGCCCGCAGTTGGGCAGTGAGCGGTCTCACCGGCCCTCATCGCCGGATGGGCGGCGCCGCCGCGATCGCCCGGATCGTCGCCCGCGTCCGCGCCCGGCCGGTCGGGCACCGTCCGCACTCGCCGACCCGCCGTCACCTGACGACCCATCGCGCGTCACCTGACGACCCACCCGCCGACCCACGGTCCCCGTCGTCCGGCGGATCGACGTCCCCCCGGGAACCGGTGATGGCCAGATAGGCCTCCTCCAGGGACTGTCCGGTGCGCAGATCACCGAGGGCGAGGTCGCGCTCGGCCAGCCATCCGGCCAAGGTGGCGATGACCGCCGGTATGGGTGCGTCGACCGCGGGCGTGAGCCGGTAGGAGCCGGGACGCTCCTCGTCGAGCGAGGCGGCCCCGCCGACCCCGCGGTTCAGCGCTTCGACCAGTAGCGCGGTGTCGATGCCTGGTGCCGCGGTGAAGCGGATGGTGCCGTCGGCGCTCCCGGCGGCCAGGGCCGACGGACTCCCCTCGGCCAGGATCCGGCCCCGATCGATGATGATCACCTGGTCGGCCAGGCGTTCGGCCTCGGCCAGCTCATGGGTGGTGAGGATCACGCAGATGCCCCGGTCGCGCTGGGCGGCGATGATCGAGCGGACGGCGAGGCGGCCCTCGGGGTCGACGCCGGCTGTGGGCTCATCGAGGAAGAGCACCTCGGGCCTCCCGACCAGGGCCAGAGCGAGGGCGAGGCGCTGCTGCTCGCCGCCGGAGAGCCGTCGCCACGGGGTCCGGCGGACGCCACCGAGCCCCACCAGCTCGATGAGCATGTCCGGATCCTCGGGGTTGTCGTAGTACCGGGAGAACAGATGGAGGACCTGGGCCGAGCCGAGCATCGGGTAGACGCCCCCGCGCTGCAGCATCACGCCGATCCGGGGGACCAGCGCGGCATGGTCCCGGCCGGGGTCGAGTCCGAGGACGCGGAGTGAGCCGCTCTCGATCCTCCGATAGCCCTCGAGGGCTTCGACGGTGCTCGTCTTGCCGGCGCCGTTGGGGCCGAGCAGCGCCACCACCTGACCGGCATGCCCGATGAAGCTCAGCCGGTCGACAGCCAGGGTTGGGCCATAGCGGATGACGATGTCTTCGCAGACGACGGCCGATGAACCTGCCGGTGGGTCGGCCGGTGAGTTTGCCGGTGGGTCGGCCGGTGAGCTTGCCGACGGATTTGCCGTGGACATCGTCCGGGGAGCTGTCGGAGTGATCGGGTCGTCCACGGGGGGTCACGCTACCGTTGTCATCGTCATGATCGATATCCGCATGGTGAGAGACGACAGTGGGTCGGTGAAAGCCGCCCTCGGCCGACGGGGAGTGGCTCCGACCGAGGTCGACCATCTGGTCGAGCTCGACGAGGCGGCCCGGAGAGCCATCGGCCGCCGGGACGAGCTCCGAGCCGAGGTCAAGTCCCTCTCGAGGCAGGTGGGTGAGGCCCGGCGGGGCGGGGATCCCGCCGCCGCCGAGGAGCTCGCCTCCCGCAGCCGACAGGTCGGAGACGAGGAGCGGGCTCTCAGCTGCCGTGGCCGACGCCGCCCAGCTCGACGTTCGCCAGGCCCTCCTCATCCTGCCCAATCTCCCGTCGGCGGATGCCCCGGACGGGGACGGACCCGAGGACAACGTGGTGGCCCGGTCGTGGCCCGATCCCGAACCCGTCTACACCGAGGCCCAACGGGTACCCCACTGGGAGATCGGCGTGGACCTGGGCCTGCTGGACATGGAGCGGGGGGCGAAGCTCTCGGGATCGATGTTCCCGCTCTACCGCGGTTTCGGTGCGCGATTGCTCCGGGCACTGACCTCGTTCGCCCTCGACAGCCACGCCGACGCGTTCGAAGAGGTGCGGCCGCCCACCATGGTGCTCACCGAGACCATGGTGTCGACCGGACACCTCCCCAAGTTCGAGGAGGACGCCTACCACATCGAGCGCGACGACCTCTGGGCCATCCCGACCGCCGAGGTCCCGCTGGCCTCGATGTGGCGGGGCGACATCATCGACGAGGCCGACCTCCCCCTCCGGCTGACGGCGGCGACGTCGTGCTTCCGGCGGGAAGCCGGTGCTGCCGGGCGCGACACGAGAGGCCTGCTGCGGGTCCACGAGTTCGACAAGGTCGAGCTGTTCGCGTTCACCACACCCGACCAGGCCGCGGCTCAGCTGACCGACATGGTGGCCCGGGCCGAGCACCTCCTGACCGAGCTCGGGCTCCAGTACCGGGTCCTCGATCTCTGCGCCGGGGACATGGGTATCTCGGCGGCCCGCACCTTCGACCTCGAGGTCTACTCGCCGGGCGTGGACCAGTGGCTGGAGGTCTCCTCGGTCAGCTGGTGCACCGACTACCAGGCCCGACGGGCCAACATCCGGTACCGGCCGGAGGGCGGCGGGCCGGTACTCGTGCACACCCTCAACGGATCGGCGTTGGCGTGGGCCCGAATCTGGGCTGCGGTCGTCGAAACCGGCCGTCAGGCCGACGGTTCGGTGGTGCTCCCCGAGGTGCTGCGCCCGTATCTGCGGGGCGAGACGGTCATCGAAGCCAAGAAATGACCTGCGTGGGGATCGCCTACCTTCACTCGCGGGGAGCGTCGAACCGGTACCCGACCCCACGGATGGTGGTGATCAGCTTGGGCGAGGAGGGATCCTCCTCCACGTGGCTGCGCAGTCGTTTGATGTGGACGTCGAGCGTCTTGGTGTCGCCGAAGTAGTCCGAACCCCAGATCCGGTCGATGAGGACGTCGCGGGTGAGCAGCCGACCGGCGTTCTCCATCAACAGGGACAGGAGCTCGAACTCCTTGCGCCGGAGATGGACGTCTGATCCCCGGACGAAGACGAGGTGACGATCGGGATCGATCTGGATCCCACCGGCCTCGAGGACGGCCGTCGTCCTCGCCTGGTCGTGGCTGTTCCCCTGGCTCCCATGGGCGGCGAGGGGCGCGGGTCCGTCTGTCGACGCGGCTGAATGGGCCTGGTCGCCCGAGGGTGTGCGCCGCAACACGGCTCGCATGCGGGCGACCAGCTCTCGGAGCCGATAGGGCTTGGCCACGTAGTCGTCCGCGCCCACCTCGAGGCCGACCACCGTGTCGATCTCGGTTCCCTTGGCGGTGACCATGATGATCGGCACCGCCGACCGGGCCCGGATCGACCGGCACACGTCGATACCGGACAGCCGGGGCAGCATCAGGTCGAGCAGGACCAGGTCCGGTTCGTCGGCCGCAAACAGCCGGAGCGCCTCGTTTCCGTCACGGGCCACGGTCACGTCGAACCCCTCCCGGGCCAGCCCGATGACCAGCGCGTCGATGAAGGATTCGTCGTCTTCGGCGAGGAGCACTTTGGTCTGGGTGACGTCGGGCTCCGCCGATTTCTTGCTCATGTTCTTGCTCATGCCGAGTACTCCGGAGGACAGGGGAGAACCAGGGTGAATGTCGATCCCTCTCCCTCGCGCGAGTCGACTTCGACGTGTCCCTGGTGGTTGCTGGCCACGTGCCGGACGATGGAGAGTCCCAGCCCGGTACCCCCCGAGTCGCGGCTCCGGCCGTGGTCGACGCGGTAGAAGCGCTCGAAGATGCGTTCGAGGTCGCGGGTCGGTATCCCCACTCCGAGGTCGATGACGGCCAGGTGCACTTCGGCGCCGGCCTGGCTCCCGACGACGCGCACGGTCGAGTCCTCGTAGGAGAAGGTCACCGCGTTCTCGAGCAGGCTGTGCATGGCCGACACGAGCTGGCGACGGTCGCCGAGTACGTGCACCGGCGGGTCGGGCTCATCGAGCTCGATGGTAATGCGCCGCTGATCGGCGGCCGACTTGACCCGCTCGACTGCCTCGGCCATGACCAGATTGACGTAGATCGGCTCCCGTGGCGGGGCCTCCTCCGACTCGATGCGGCTGAGGTCGAGCAGGTCGTCGATGATCCGACTGACCCGAAAGGCCTCGGTGTTGATCCGGGAGGCGAGGCGCTGGGCAACCGTCGGGTCGGGCTCGACGGTGAGGGTCTCCGCCAACAGGCCGAGCGCACCGATCGGAGTCTTGAGCTCGTGGCTCACGTTGGCCACGAAGTCACGCCGGATCTCCTCGAGTCGGCGCCGCTCGGACACGTCCTCGATGATGGCGATCACCCCGAGAGGCCGGCGTCCGTCGTCGACCAGCCTGGTCCGCACGGTCAGCGTCTGCCGGGGGGGTCCGTACAGATCGAGCGTGCGCTCGGCCGAGCCGTCCTGCCAGGCATTTTCGAGGAGCTCGGTCACCGCCTGGGCGGCCAGGGCGTCCCCGTGACGGTTGTTCATCAAGGCCACGGCCCGGGCGTTGCGGAAGGCCACGTCTCCGTTCTCGTCACAGACGATGACCCCCTGGGGGAGGGTGTCGAGCGCCCTTCGGAGGCGGATGGCATCCGAACTGGCCTCGGTGACCGCCTCGGCCGCCTCGCCGGTCACCCGTTCGAGGTGGCTGAGCAGCGGTTCCACACCCCGCTCATCAGGGGGTTCGACCCCCAGCCGGTTGGACAGGGCGGTCAGGCGCTGTTGCAGGCTGCGCCGGCCGGCCCTCCGCCCGAGCCAGTTGGCCAGGACCACCGCGGCGACCGCGACGACGCCCAAGGCGATGTACCCGATGACGTACGGCTGCACCGCCTAAGCATGACAGGCCGGTGGGACGGGCGTGATTCCTGGCCCGTCGGGACAGAGAAAATCATGAAACATCATGAAAAGTATTGAAACGTACCGTTGGCTTCCGTACTGTGGCCATTCATGAGATCCGCCCTCCCCGCCGCCCCCTTGGTTGCCCGTATCCGATCCCCTGCTCCACCGACCTGCCCTGCTCCACCGACCTGCCCTGCCGGCCCATCTCAGCGTGTTCCGGCTTCACCCGATCTCCCATCAGCCGACCCGGGCCGTGCTGACCGCGGCCAACCTGCAGCTGACCCCGGATACCAACGCCCTCCCCGGCGGGAACGTGTTGCAGCACCTGATGAACGGGCTGGACGGATGGGCACTGGCGCTGTCCCTGGTCGGTCTGGTGGTCGGCGCGGCGGCCTGGGCGTTGGGTTCCCACGGTCAGAACTACCAGCAGAGCTTTGTCGGTCGCCGGGCCGTGCTCATCTCCGGGTTGGCGGCCCTTCTGATCGGCGCCGGGCCTGGCATCGTCAACTTCTTCTTCAACACCGGACAGGGCGTGCACTGACGTGGTTGCGGTCGGGGGCCTCCCGATCATTCCCGACCTGTCATGTCCGTCCTCCGCCCTGTCGCTCGGAGCGTCCGGTCTCGGTCCGGCATGTCAGGTGGCGTCAGGGGTCAAAGGCGCGGTGGGGTCGGCGGCATCCAGCCTGGTCGGGTTCGGTGCCGACAGCGTTCTCAACGCGCTCGGCAGCTGGGTATCGGCCGGTGCCACCTGGCTGCTCGGCCAGATCGGGGCGGTGATTGCGGATACCACGACGATCGACCTCGGCGCCTCGTGGTTCACCGCTCACTACCAGGTGATGGTGGTGCTGGCCGGGGTGGTCATCGTGCCCATGCTCCTGATCGGGATCATGCAGTCCATCTACCGGCAGGACGCCTCCGCTCTGCTCCGGTCGGTGCTGGTGAACGTCCCCCTGGCCATACTGCTGACGGCCGTTGCGGTGAAGCTGGTCCAGCTCGGGCTGGCGGTCACCGACGCCATGAGCGCCGCCGTTTCGAGGGGGGCCGGACTCGACAGCGGGCATTTCCTGTCCACGGTGACCCTGGGACTGTCCGCCACCTCGGCCACCGGCCAACCCACCGCCCCTGCCTTCGTGCTGTTCGTTGGCGGGCTCGCCGTCGTGTTCGGCGCGCTGATGGTCTGGGTCGAGCTGCTGATCCGCGCCGCCGCCGTCTACGTGGCCGTGCTCTTCCTTCCTCTGGCTCTGGCCAGCCTGGCGTGGCCGGCCATCGCCCACTGGTGCCGTCGACTGGTCGACACCCTGGTCGCGCTGGTGTTGGGCAAGTTCGTCATCGTATCGGTCCTGAGCCTGGCGGCCGGGGCCCTGGCCGGAGGGACCGGCTCCGGTTCCAGTGGGCGCGGTTCACCCAGTTCACCCGGCGCCGGCCACTCCGGTGGCGGAGGCTTCGCGGCAGTCCTCGGTGGCGCTGCCCTTCTTCTGTTCGCCGCCTTCGCCCCGTGGGCTCTCTTCCGGCTGCTGCCGTTCCTCGAAGCAGGAGCGGTCGGCCATCTCGAGTCGTTCAGCCATCGCGCTCACCAGAGTGCCGGCGCGCCGGCCCGAGGTTTGGCCCGCACCGCCATGCAGGCGACCGGGGCCGGCTCGGTGGCCGGCGCCGCATCGGGTTCAGTCGGCGGTCTCGTTGGTGGGCTCGGCCGCGCCGGGCTTGGTGGAGCGGGGCTTGGCAGATCTGGCGGACTCGGCGGACGCGGCCGACTCGGCGGACTCGGCGGTGGATTGGCGGGCCCCGAATCGGGTCCTGGGGGAGATGGGCCTCCCGGGACGCGGCCGGACCCAGGGCCTTCGTCGGCCGAGTCCACCGGAGTGGGGACGACGGAGCCTCCGGGCAGGGGAATCCCCGCATGGGCGATCCACCCCAAGGCCACGGCGACGGCCCGCCGCTCCTCAGGGGCTCATGGCGAGGGGAGCCGGGCCGGGGCCAGCGAATCCGGTGGACGCCCATCCTTGGGGGCGGGGCCGGACCCGTCCGCTCCGTTCGGCGGCGTGGGAACATCGGGATCTCCGGGCCCGGGCGGCTCGTCGGCGGTCGCTTCGGCCGACGGCGACCCTGGATACGTCAAGCAGTTGCCCCGGCCGATGGGAACCAACTTGACCGACACCCTTGGCCGGGACCACCTCGGAGTTCGACTCATCAGTCGGACCATCGAGTCGGAGGCACTGGGCCGGCCGGTGACGCCGCCGCAGAAGGGCCCCACTGGTCCGGGCACCGGAGACGGCACGTGACTCCCGAGAGCCACCGAACCGATCGGACGCGGTACCGGTTCTCTCCCCTGGAACGCCGTGGAATGATCGCCGGCTGGCGAGGAGGCCAGATTGCCTCCGTGGCCGCGGGTCTGCTCGTCGGGGTGGCGGCCATCCGAGCCCGACCATCGGTGGGAGGGGTGGCGCTGGCCGTGACCGGCCTGGCCGTCGGTCTGGCCGTCGCCTTCTGGCCGATCCGGGGACGCACCGGTGAGCAGTGGCTGCCCTTGGTGGTGCGATGGTCGTGGCCGGTCGTGGCCGGAACCCGGCGGCAACTGGCCCCGGCTCCGGGGCGGGGTCATGTGGTCACCGTGGGGGCGAACGGGGGACCCCACGGGATGGTCGACGTCCGACCGGTGGCTGGAGGACTTCGGGCCGGAGGTTCCCGGCGGATCTTCGACGGGCTGACCGTCAGGGGTGCGCCGTTCGGGGCCGAGGGATCCGCCCTCGAGTTCGGGGTGGTGATCGACGCCAGAGCCCGGACGGCCACCGCCGCGCTGGCCGTGCGCGGCCACAGTTTCGCCCTGCTCGGCTCCCGTGACCAGGATGGTCAGATTGCTTCGTGGGCGAGGGTGCTGTCGTCACTGGCGCGTGAAGGTTCCGAGGTGCACCGGGTTCAGTGGATCGAGTCATGCCTCCCCGACGACGGAGGGGCGGTTCGGCGCCACATGGCCGAACATGCCGTGCTCGGTACTGATTCGCCCGCCCGCCTCTCCTACCAGGCGCTGGTCGACGAAGCCGCGCCGGTGACCCGACGCCACCAGATCCTGATCGCCTTGTCGATCCGAACCGGGCGCTCGTCCCGCGCCGTGCGCTCCTCGGGTGGGGGATTCGCCGGGATCGGTGCCGTCCTGGGTCGCGAAGTACTCAACCTGCACCGGGCGCTCGACAGCGCCGACGTCGTCGTCGATGGGGTCCTCGGCCCCGGCGTATTGGCCCGGACCATCGGCGAGGCGTTCTCGGCTTTGGGCGAGCGGGCGGATGCGCTGGGCGAACGAGTGGATCGTCCTGCTCCGGGACAACCGACGCGCCCGAAGAGCCAGCCGAGGGGCTGGCCTTGGCCCATGGTCGTCGAGCCGACCTGGGACGCCGTGCACATCGATGCAACGTGGCACACCACGTATTGGATCGCCGAATGGCCGAGAGTCGACGTCACTCCGGACTTCCTCGGCCCGCTGCTGTTCTCACCTCTCCGCCGCTCCATCACCATGATCATGGAGCCGGTCAGCCCGAGCCGGGCCGCACGTCAGGTGGCCCAGGCCCGCACCGCTGATCTCGCCGATGGGGAGTTACGGAGACGGGGCGGCTTCCTGGTCACGGCGCGGCACACCAGGGAGAAGGAAAGCGTCGAGGAACGCGACGTCGAGCTGGCCGACGGTCATGCCCAGTACCGGTTTTCGGGGTACGTGACGGTGACCTCGGACAGTCGGGAGGAGCTGACGACCGCTTGCGCCGCCGTGGAGCAGGCTGCGGGCCAGGCCGGCATCGAACTCCGTCTTCTCTACGGGGCGCAGGATATCGCCTTCGCCTCGTCCCTCCCGTTGGGCCGCGGACTGTCGTGAACGACTTCGCGCCCCGGGTTCCGGCTCATGTGACCACCACCCGGCACCTGTGTGCTGCCTACCCGCTGGTGAGCGAAGCGGGTCTGGGCCACGAGGGAGTGCTGATCGGGCGGGACGTACTCGGCGGTTCGTTCGTCTACGACCCCTTCGTCCTCTACCGCCAGGGCCTGGTCACCAATCCCAACATGGTCGTGTTCGGACAGATCGGCAGGGGGAAGAGCTCGTTCGTGAAGTCGTACCTCTGGCGCCAGGCCGTCTTCGGTCGCCGGGCGTGGGTGATCGACCCCAAGGGGGAGTACGGGCCACTGGCTGACGCCTGGGGCGTGGCCCCGGTGGCGTTACGTCCCGGCGGGCCGGTGCGGCTCAATCCGCTCGACACCGACGATCCTGCCGAAGGGGCGGGCGCCGAGGCCGGTGACGAGATACTGAGGCGGCGTGGAGTGCTCACGTCGTCGTTGGCGGTCGCCTGTCTCGGGCGGGAACTCCTTCCACGGGAGCGGGCGGCAATCGATGCCGCGGTCGCCGAAGCCACCCGGGGGGCCCGAGCGGAACGGATGCCGGCCCCGACCCTTCCACAGGTCGTCGATGCCCTCCTCGACCCGGGCATCGATGCTTCGCAGGCGTTGCGAACCACGCGGTCGGTGCTGATGGAGGATGGCCGGGATGTGGCGCTGGAACTCCGCCGTCTGGTCCACGGTGACCTGCGCGGCATGTTCGACGGACCGACGACGCCGGGGCTGCGCCTCGATGGACCACTGGTGGTACTCGACCTGGCCGCCGTTTACCACTCGCCTGCCCTCGGTGTCCTCATGGCCTGTGCCGCGGCCTGGTTGCAGAGCGCGGTCCGGTCCCAGCACGGCAACCGGACCATCGTGGTGGTCGACGAGGCGTGGGCCATCCTGTCCAACCTCGGGGTGGCCAGATGGCTGCAGGCATCGTGGAAGCTCTCGCGGGCTCTCGGCGTGGCCAATATGGCCGTCCTCCATCGCCTGTCGGATCTCCGGTCTGTCGGCACCGAGGGTTCGGAACAGGTCAACCTGGCCGAAGGGCTGTTGGCCGATTCGGAGACCCGGGTCGTCTATGCCCAATCCCCCGCGGAGGCGGCTCGATCCGGTGAGCTGCTGGGCCTGACCGAAACCGAGGCCGAGCTGGTCACCCAACTGAGACGGGGCATGGCCCTGTGGAAGGTGGGTCGTCGATCGTTTCTGGTCGAGCACCGACTCTCCTCCAGCGAACAGTGGTTGACCGACACGGATCAAGCCATGGCCGACTACGAGACCGACCGACCCATGGATTCGGCACCCATCGAGCCGGCGGGGATCGATCGGACGGGCGGCGAGCCGGCGATGCCCAGGCCGGCGTGATCGGGTGACGGTGATCTCGGCCATCGTGTCGGTCGCCGGCGTGTCGGCATTCGTCGGGGCCGCCCTGCTCGGTCCGGATCGCCTCTGGTCGGGCCGCCCCTCCCAGGGTGGTCCCCGTTTCGGTACCCGGCGCCCGCACCCACCCCCTCCCGGGCGCCGGGTACCACGCCCGACCGCGGTGGGCGGCGGTGGCCGGAGGCGGGGAGGGCCGCCGCTCGGAAGGACGACGGCTCCGGCCCGGTCGGCGGCATGGGCGAGGCCCCGGGACCTTCGATCACTGGTGGTGCCGTGGGGCCGAAATGCCGGCGCCCCGCCGGTGGGTCGATTGGTGCTCGGTCGGGTGGGGAGGCACACCGTTGCGTCCGAGCGCGCCCAGTCCGTGATCGTCTTCGGGCCGACCCAGTCCTACAAGACTTCCGGGCTCGCCGTTCCCGCCATCCTGGGCTGGGAGGGTCCGGTGGTCGCCGCCAGTGTCAAGACCGATTTGATCGAGCACACGATCGACCATCGGCGTCAGTGTGGATCGGTCCGGTGCTTCGATCCTTCGGGATCAACCGGTTTGGCCTCGATCCGGTGGTCTCCGCTGCCGGCGTCGCGGACCTGGCCCGGAGCCCGGAGAGCCGCCGCCGGATTGACCGACGTGGCCAAGACGTCGGTGGGCACGATGAGTGACGGTGATTTCTGGTACGCCACGGCCACCAAGATGCTGGCGCCGCTTCTGTTCGCCGCCGCCTTCGGGGGTCGGGACATGAGCGACGTCGTTCGTTGGGTCGACACACACGAGGAGGCAGAGGTGATCGACCTTCTTTCTGCGGCCGGTGTCCCCGAAGCCGTCTACGCGGCCCGGTCGACCTTCGGGAAGGAGGACCGTCAACGAAGTTCGATCTACACGACGGTCGAGACCATCCTCGAGCCCTTCGCCGAGGTGGCGGATGATCCCGACGCTGGAACCCCTGACGAGGTGGATCCCCGGGTCCTGACCGAGGGGGCCAACACGCTCTACCTCTGCGCGCCGGCCCACGATCAGCGACGCCTGACACCGCTCTTTGCCTCGGTGATCCGTCAGGTCGTCGAGCACGTCTATGACCAGGTGACCCGCACCCGGCATCCGCTCGATCCCCCGCTGCTCGTCGTGCTCGACGAGGCGGCCAATATCGCTCCCCTGTCCGACCTCGACGCACTGGCGTCCACGGCCGCCGGCCATGGGATCCAGCTGGTCACGATCTGGCACGACATGGCGCAGATCAATTCCCGATACGGAGCCCGAGCGGCCACCGTGGCCAACAATCACCGGGCCAAGCTCTTCCTCTCCGGCATCTCCGACCCGTCGACCCTGGAGTACGCCAGCCATCTCATCGGTGAGGAAGAAGTCATGTCATCGACGCTCAGCGTTGGTGGCCGGAATGGCCCGAGCTCCACCCGCACCCAGTCGGTGAGGAAGCTGGCCCCGCCGGATGCACTGCGCCGGACCGCCCCGGGAGAGGGCGTTCTCGTCTACGGCGACCTTCATCCGGTCCAGCTCCGGTTGCGGACGTGGTTCGCCGACCGGTGGTTGCGCGATCGGGCGCAGCCGCCGTCTGGAGCGAGGTAAAGCAGGCCGACCCCTGGCCCGCTCCGACTCTCACCCCGGTTCCGACCCCGAGGGCGCCCGCGTCACCGTTCAGAGAGCGGGGTGATGGTCACTGACCCAGGTGCGATCGAACCAGCGTTGAATGCGGCTCGAACCGAATTCGACCTTGGCCTCGGCAATGGCCTGGGACGGGCCTTCCAGGCTTCCGACGGGAGCCTCACCACTCAGGAAGGTGACGTTCACTCGAGCCACCAGGTCACGACCGAACTCGAGGTAACACGTCCCATGGCCGTCGTAGGTGGAGGGAGTCGTGTCATGTACCCGGGAGATGATCTGGTCGGCCACCACCGAAGCCTGCCCTTCGGAGAAGACACCCGCCTTCGGTGTCCCCACGCTGGTCACGTCGCCGACTGCATACACATCCGGAAAGCTCGTCTGAAGGGTCAGGGGATCCACCGGAATCCAGCCGTCGACCGCCAAGCCTGATCGCTGGACCACATCGGGCGCCCGGTGAACCGGGACACCGAGGAAGAGGTCGTAGCGCATCTCTCCCCCATTTCCGAGCAAGGCCACCTTTCGATCCGGGTCGAGTCCGGTGATCAGCCGTTCGGGATGCCAGTCGATCCCGCGTTCGGCGAAGACGGTGAGCAGCGCCTCTGAAGCGGCCGGCGATGGCGGGATGGGCACACCGAGGGGCATTACCAGTGCAATCGAGGATTTCTCGCGGATCCCGCGTTCGGTCAGAAAATCGTGCATCAGCAAGGCGGTTTCACTGGGCGCCGGAGGGCACTTGAAAGGTGTTGAGGTCACGCCCACGATGACGTCGCCACCTTCGAACTGAGCCAGTACCTCCCGCAGCCGGAACGCCCCCGGAACCGTGTAGAACTCGTGCCCACCCTCGACCAGCCCGGGGGTTGCCGAAGGGTCGAGGTCGGCACCGAGGGCCACGACCATGATGTCACCAGCGAAGGTCCCCGCGTCGGTCACGACGCTTTTGGCCGCTGGATCGATCGTGCGGATGGTCGACTTGACGAACCGCAGCCCAGGCTTGTCAAGGGCGTCATAGGGGTGGAAAACCGATTCGGGTACAGATCGCCCGAACATCACATCCAATTTGGAGAAGCCGAAGATGAACCCGTCGCTCTGGTCGATCAGGACAACGTCGTGCCCATCACCGAGTTCGTCCGACAATCTGGTCGACAGCTCGAGGCCGCCGAAGCCTGCGCCCAGCACCAGGATTCGCATTTCGTGACGATACCGGATCGGCCCGGACCCCAGGAAGTGCCCGCCGTCGCGCGATGGACTGCCAATTCGTCCGAACGAGGGCCCCCCCGAGTGCACTTGGTCGCCGACTCAATCCAACTGGCGCTAACCCATGCCCGGGCACCCCGGGCACCCCGGCACCCCGGCACCCCGGCCCCAGCCCCCGGTACCACGGCAGCCCGGACCCCCAGGCCCCACCGGCACTCGGACCGACCGGCGCTACCGGTGTAACCGGTGTAACCGGGGTAACCCAGTCAAGTTCGTAGTCCCGACCGCCGATAGCTCTGAGAGCGCGCATCTGCGCAGACCATGAAAGCCGCCCCGATGACCGACGACGACTCGAGAGGACCTGTTCCCGCCGACTTCGACAGCAGCGCGGCCCTCGTGCGGATCGACGTGGAGGATCTTGACGCGTTGCTCCATGCCCTGGTCGAGCGTCTGTCCTCGGTGCCGGGGTTGAAGATCGTCGTGACCTACCGCAACGGGCGACTTCGACAGCTGATCGGGGACATCCCCTATGTCAACGATCTCCACCGGTCTTCGGACCCGATTCGCCGCATGGCGGTGACCGTGGCGACCAGTGAGTACTGGGTCGAATCGACGGGCGGGACGCTGACGTGCGGCATCGACACGGTGACGCTTCAGCGGCTCCCAACCCCCGATCCCCTGTCCTTTCCCGTCTGGGCAGACCGCCTGTTCCACGAGGTCGTTCGGCAGAACCACATCAGTCATGAATCGGCGGTTGCACTTCGCAATCTGATCGAGGGTGAACGGGCCTGACCGCCCGCCTCAGGAAGGACAATGAAGCCATGCCCCTGTTCCAAGGACACAAGGATTCTGGCGTCCAGCGCCTCTTTATCGAGATGCCCGACAATCAGAAGAGTCTCATCGCCTGGAAGTGGCCCGACCAGCAGATCATCCAGCACTCCGTGGTCAACGTCGACCTGGACTACCTGGCGGTGTTCACCAACCTGGGCAAGGTGATCGGCACGCTCGGCCCCGGCCGTCATCCGCTGGACGAAGGAGCGTCACTGACCCTTGGTTGGCTCGTCGATCGATTGACCGGGGATGCGTACTACGACGCCGAGCTTTACTTCATCACGACGCGAGACGTCACCAATCAGAAGTTCGGCGGCCCTGTCGACAATCTGACCGACGGGCCGACCGGGCTCGTGGTCTCCTTGCGGGTCTTCGGCGAGCTGGCCTTCCGAGTGACTGACCCATCCGTCCTGCTGGCCAAGCTGATCGGTACCGATGGGGTGGAGGACTTCAACAACGCCATCTCGACGTGGGTCGAGGAGCAGACCCTCGCCGCCATCCGGGCAGTTCTTCCCGATCTGGTCGGCGAGCACGGAGTCCTGGCCATGGGTCAGCTCCAGGACGCCACCGGGGACGCCGCCTTGGCGAAGGCCAATGAGAAGCTGGCCGCCTACGGTCTGACCATCACGACCTTTGCCGAGCTCAATGTCAATCTTCCGGACGCCGATGCCCAGCAACTCAAGCAGTTCGCGGCGGCAAAGGCATACACGGGAGTGGCGGGCTCGTTCGACAGTGCGGTGCGGGGCGAGGCCGCTCTCGAGATCGCCCAGGGGGTTTCGGACGGCAACGTCGGGTCACAACCGGGCATCGTGGCCGGAATGATGCTGGGCGTGCCGGTGGCGCCGGGCGCCCCCGCGGCAGGCACCCCGACGGGGGCCCAGGTTCCGTCAGTGGCGGCTCCGGGAGCAGCCGGGGCGGCTCACTTCTGCTCGCAGTGCGGTACCGCCGTGCCCCCCGGATCACGTTTCTGTCCGAGCTGCGGCGCGTCCATCGTCGGCGCGAGTGCGCCTGCCTCCGCTCCCGAGGCCGCACCGGCATCAGTCCCGACTGCCACGGCCGCCGCGGCCACCGCCACCGCCGCTGCCGAGCTGCTGAGCCTTCGCCGGAGTCACCTCCATCATGACGATGTCTGATCAGACCGAGCTGTCACCCATCTCCGTATCCATCGACAACCCGGAGGATTGGGCCGACATCAGCCAACAGCTGTCTGCGGAACTGGGGGAGCCCGTTGTTCTCACTCCGGAGATGATTGGACGAACGGTGGGCAGCGCGGTTCCGATGTTCTTTGCCGCCGACGCTTCGGGAAATCTGGATACGCTTCGCGGCACCTTCGCCGCCCAGGTAATCGCCCAATGTCAGCGACATATCGGAACTCTCAACGGAGACACACCGGAGTCCGTGCTTCTCCGCCTGGTCGGATCCCCGATGGAGAATGGCAAGCCTGCTCTTCGGGTCCACCTTCAGATCAAGACCCGTGCTCCAGACGGGAGTGAGGGTGCCACCGGCCAATTCTGGGACTTCGCTCTCGGTGTCCAGGTAACCGTGGCTCCTTCAGCCTGTCCCAACTGCGGTGCGCCTCTGAGCGGAGGCCAACTGATCTGCGACCACTGCCACACCGACGTAGGCCAGGTGGCCGATGCTGCCCTGGTTGTGGAGCGACTCGAGCTCTACTGAGGAGTTGGTCGGCGACGGGACGGCGATCGCAATGGTTTCGTCCCTAGCTTTTTCGAACGACACCGTCCACCTGTTGAGCTTGGGCTGCTCTTCGAGTCCCTTTCCTATGTCCAGGCCGAGGCCGGGCTCCAGGCCGAACGGCGGGAGGGGTTCGAATCGCCATCGTGGGGGTCCGCCCGAGTGCCCGGTATGCCGTTTCCGGCCCGGGGGGTGCTCGGGGGGCGGATCGATCCGCTCCAGGGTCCATCCTTCGAACGTCTTCAAGAATTGGTGGTGATGGCAGAGCAGGGCCAGATTGTCGGCAAGTCGTTAGTCAGACCCTTACTGCATGGACGTCGACGGGCGGCTTGCGAGAGGGCGATTCAACAGCATCCGATCGACTTATGGCATATAGTCCACCACATCACCGGCAGGTTAGGAGTATGCGCATGAGGGTGGCCGCAAGTCGTTCCCGGTACCGTTCGGGCTCACGCCTTCGCATCGCGGCGCAGACACTATTGGCGCTAATTACGCTGGGCTGCGGTCTATCGATAGCGGGCCCAGCAGATGCAGCGCAGACGTCCTGCTTGAAGCCTTCTATCTATCCGGAGTGTCCCGCTGGCCCGCAAACTTTCGTCAGTTTCTTCATGATCAACAATGGAGCTACATTCGCCGTCACTGCGGATGGGACGGTCTATGCGGGTGGGGGGCTCTATGGGGGTGGGACGGTCAGCCAGGGGCTGAGTGGCCAGCCGCTTGATGCTCCTATTGTCGGCATTGCTGCCTCTGCCGGCCAGAATTTTACGTTTCCTTATTGGCTTGTGGCCAGCGATGGCGGCGTATTCGCCTTCCAAAGTACATTCCCGTTTCAGGGCGCACGATTCTACGGGTCGATGGGCGGCAAGCATTTGAACTCACCCATCGTCGGAATGGCGCCGACGCCTGACGGGAAGGGCTATTGGCTGGTGGCCGCCGATGGTGGCGTCTTCGGCTTCGGCGATGCGAACTTCCACGGGTCGATGGGCGGCCAGCATTTGAACTCACCGATTGTCGGAATGGCGCCGACGCCTGACGGGAAGGGCTATTGGCTGGTGGCCGCCGACGGTGGCGTCTTCGGCTTCGGCGATGCGAACTTCCACGGGTCGATGGGCGGCCAGCATTTGAACTCACCCATTGTCGGAATGGCACGGACGCCTGACGGGAAGGGCTACTACCTGGCCGGTGCGGACGGCGGCATCTTCGCCTTCGGAGATGCCGTCTTTGCCGCCTCTGCTAGGGGACTGGTGAATGCTCCCGTCATCGGAGTCTCAGCCTTGTATGCCCAGAGCGGAGTTTTTCCAGAATTTCGGCTGCTGCCGGCAGCAGCCGTCGCAACGTCGTCCGGATTACTGGTTTATTTGGACTAGTAACGAGCGCAAACTCCCGTCGAGATATCCGATCTCAATGGGAGAGCGGCGCTCCTATGGCTCTCGAATTCGGTGGAGGCGGGCCGAAGGCCCGCCTCCCTTAACTTGACTTAGAGCGCGC
>CAWEWZ010000002.1:0-899660 GCA_963812885.1 uncultured Acidimicrobiaceae bacterium
TGAGAACGGAGAGCACCTCCCGATATGGTTCGAGATTCGCTCCGTGCCTAGGAGATTTTGCGACTTGTTCGGCTACCAAACGGAAAATCAGCGCTCTTCCCAGTAGATCGCAGTCATTTGGATCTGCTGCAAATGACGTGGCCAACGACAGATCCGCCGCGTTCCACAGGACAGCGTCACCCACCACGATTGCGACGGCCCACCGACGCGGGCGGAGATACGGCGAGAAGTCAAGAACGACCGGGACACCAGACGGGTCGAAATACACATTCCCGGTCAAATCGCCATGCACAACCTGATCTCCCCATACATTCTCCGTCAATAGATCTGTCATCGCTAGGTAGATCAGCGTTGCCTCGGTGTTTAGGTCCGGCTTTGCCTCTCCCCACGCCACCCGATCGGCAAACGCCCAACGATGAGACCGACGGGCCAGGATGTCTGCTCCACCATCACGAGCGCTTTCGACGGAGTCGGCAAAGAGCAGCCCTGCGGCGGCAATGTCGTTCCACAAAGGCACTGCTGAGCGAAGATCAGGTATAAATCGTGATGCTGACCAACCGTCGAAGACCCAATGCCCGCTAGTTGACTGGATTGGCTCGGGGATTCTGAAGCCCACTTGTTCGGTCCGAGACAGAAGGGCTTGTACCCACTCGGCCTCGTCGGCATCGTGAACCCGCTTCAGGACAAAGTCGCCGACATGGAAGCTCACGCCCTCCCCACCAGATAGCGCGTGGAGATCACCATCGATCGCGAATTCATCGAGAACAGCCGATGACGGAGTGAGCATCCACCAATGGTCCCATCGGCGGTACCGGACCTGCAACGGCAAGGATTGCGGTGCTATGCGACCGAACTCAGGACCAGAATCCGTTCCCCAACCGGGCGGTCCAGGCGGCGTCTTCGGTGGGTTCCCCGCGAGCCAGATGGGCGGTCAGAGTCTGCCGGCGCGTGCCAGAGCCTCCTCGGCGTCGGCGGCCAACGTCTCAACGAGTTCGGCTGCCGGTGAGAGCTCGTTAATGAGATCGGCTGCCTCGCTCGCCCAAGCCGGGAGCGGGGGCAACTCACCTCGCTCCACGCCGTCTTGATAGGCCACCTTGGCGTCGGCGTCCGCAGCGAGGTCGTCCTCTCGACCCCGCCACATCTCCAGAAATGGGTGACCGAGCGTGCGGGCCGGGTACTTGGACGGCCAATTGCAACCCCTGGCAATGTCGAGCACCGTGCTGCGCTCGGTGTCCTCCCCACGCCCCTCGACAATCGCCTTGGCGAGCGAGGGATGGACGAGAGCCTCAACCGAGGCTTGAAAGCGAGTCCCGATCAGCGCCCCAGCAGCTCCGAGAGCCAACGCCGCCGCCACGCCTCGCCCATCGGCGATCCCTCCCGCGGCCAGCACAGGTGTCGGCGCCGCCATGTCAACCACGATTGGCACGAAGGGCAATGTAGAACGCCCGCGCCGGGCACCGTGACCGCCACCTTCGGTTCCCTGCGCCACGATCACATCGGCGCCGACATCTATTGCTTGCCGAGCTTCTTCTAGATCCGTGACCTGAATGATCAGCGCGGCGCCGGCGTGGCGAATCGGGACTAGAAACGGGCGTGGGTCGCCGAACGACAGCATCACCGCGCTGGGCTTGCGAACGAGCCCGCGGTTCGACAGCGTCGATGTCGACCGCCCAGCTCTGAAACCCGACACCCCACGGCTTGTCGGTGCACTCGGCAACGATCGGCAACTCGCGCTCCAGCCAATCCCGGTCACCGCTGCCGCCGCCGAGCAATCCGAGCCCTCCACCGTTAGAAACGGCCGCCGCCAAAACACCGCCGGCTGACCCGCCCATTGGGGCCAGCGCGATCGGGTGCCGCAACGAGAACAACTCAGTGAACCGCGTACGCAACGCCATGCCTGCAATCATTGCCGGTCGGTGCCCCAAGCTGAAGTCGATTCAGGTCGACCGGCCGGCCCGGACATGTATCACTGGCCCAACCTCGTGCGGTGACGGCCCAGGTCAAACAAGGTCGCTGCCCGGAGGCGTCCCGTAGGCCCCGCCCGGTGAAGATTCTCGCACCGGGGCGCCAACTGGGACGGGCGGCGAACTGACGCAGACCTTGAGCCATTGCTCCTCCAGCCAAAGGGGCCAACGGGCAGCCCACGCATAATGACGCATTGCACGGCCTCCCTGCCGAGCGCGGAACCGGCGTTCTGCGTGGCTGTCACTACGGTCCGCGTTCGGCAAGCTGGTACGCAGCGTTCTGCCCACTGGCGCCGCTGCATCAGGCTTGGAGCAAGGCAGGTAGATAACGGCATCACGCTGGCCGCAGACCCAGTCAGTCGTTCGCGAGCGGATGCGCTTCACCGGTCAGCACGGACACCGCCTGCGCTACTTCGCTGATCCGAGCACGCGTGTAGGTACCGGTCACCGACGACGCGGTATGGCCCGCGAACGCCTGCGCGACCGCAAAACCGGCATGACGCTCGACCGCGGTGATCGCCGTGTGGCGCAGGACGTGCGCTGACACTGGTGTGCGTTCTGCCCATGGGAGACATGGCCGGGCGAGATCGAACACGGTGTTGTAGCGCCGTCGAGTGATCGGCAGACCCCGTCGGGACCGCAAGACCAGGTCGTCCGCCGTCACCGCCCCCCGATTGGAGGAGTGCGCCTCCATCGCCCGGAGGAGAGACGGCGATACCGGTTGTTCGCGTTCAATGCCGAACTTCTCGCGAAGCCAGACCGAAGAGCGTGCTCTGTCAAGGTCCCGAAGCCTGAGGTTGAGCGCACCTTCGCGACGAGCCCCCGATTCGAGATGGAACCGGATGAGCAGCAGGTCGAGGTCAGGATCCTGGCTTGTGGTCTGGACCGCATTGATGACCTCGCGCAGCTCACCGTCGTCGAGGGCTCGGCGACGATTCGGCAGGCGTCGTGGCTTCTCCAGTTGAGCGGCCGGGCTCCGAGTGACGAGATCCGCCCGCTCGGCGCGGGCGAAGAGCGCTCGCAGCGCTCCGATGCAGCTCTCGCGGGCTGATCGACCATCCGATCCCGGCCGATTGCGTCGGGCCCGTTCTACGGCATCCACGACGACGGCCTCGCAGTCATCGACACCGACTGAACTGATCGGGCGATCGCCCAGCCGATCGACCAAGAGTCGCCAGTACGACTTGTAGGTGGCCGCCGTGCCCTTCGAGAAGCTCGCCGTCACGGTATCCACGTACTCGGCCACGGTCGGTCCAGTCCCGGGCGGCCCCGAGGCACCTGCCAACGACTCGGCGATCAGGTCGTCGATGGTCACCCCGAGTGCGGCGGCTTCGGCCAGCAGAATGCGGGCACGCACGAGGCGATCCATCATCGAGCCTCCGCGGCCACGTGGGACACCAGATCTTCGAGATGGCCGGTCCCGGCGAGCACGACGGTAGGAATGGCGGCCGAGCAGGCTGAGACCAGGACTGAGCCCGATGATCGGGTCACCCCCCGGAACCATGCCGGAAGGACCAGGCGACCCCTACGATCGATCGGGAGGTCCGTCCCCACGCCACCTCGGCGCACCACCAGCATGCGCTCACGGCTGACGGCCTGGACCAACACCTCAGTTCCGAGCAGATGCCTGGCGCCGACCGGGAGAGTGATCCGTCCGATCGGCTCCACGCCAACGATCCAGTGCCGCCACTGCGGCATTTGCGGCTCGCTACCCAACTCGGCCAGGAGCGACATCGCCGCCCGGGGCGCAGGCTTCCCGGCTGCGGGAACGGGGTGTTCAAGTGGGGACGGTGAGCCTGTTCCGTCAAATTTCACTTGAGACACCGGATGTTGGGCTGGAACCCAGTGAATGGTGTCGGAGGGGGGACTTGAACCCCCACGCCCTTGCGGGCACTAGCCCCTCAAGCTAGCGCGTCTGCCTATTCCGCCACTCCGACGAAGTGGCTCCGGTTTCGAAACCGGGGCGACAGGCATGGTAGCGCGCCGCCGGCTCTCCTCACGACAGCCCCAGCGTCACCGTGGGATCGGCGGGCCGCATAGGCGAGCCCGCCGGCGCCGATCGATGCCCGGACCTCCGGCCGAGCCCAATCGTTCCTACCCAGCCGCTGGGCCCGGCTTCAGAACAGTCCACACGGCCACGTCCCACAGGATCCCGTCGATCGAGGGGTTGTACTGGACATTCGAGATCTGCACGCCGTTGGCCACGAAGCCCGGCTCGCCGAACAGGGGCAGGGCCACCATCTGGTCCCACAGCTGGTCGTCGATCTGCGCGTAGAGGGCACTGCCGTCGACCGGGTTGAGAGCCCGAGCCGCCTGGATGAACAGCTGGTCGACCTCGGGGTCGTTCAGCCTGCTCCAGTTCTGGGTGCCGGTCGAGCTGGCCGGGCCCAGCGCATCCGAGTACCACGCCGCCGTCGTGGTCTGGAACGGGCTCGCGGTCCGGGTGACCAGGGCCATGTCGTACGAGTCGGCCGCGGCGGCGGTCTCCATCCCCGCCAACGCCGTCGACCGGGACGGTGACCACGGCGATCCCGGCCTGGCGCAGGTCGGCACTGATCTCAGTCGCCACCTGGTCGATCCACGGGCTGCCGGACTCGACCGCCATCCGGACCGTCAGCTGCTTCCCGGTGTCGTCGACGTAGTCGCCGTGCCGGGTCCTTGTGGAATCCGATGCTCCGCAGGAGCCGGTCGGTGACGACCAGATCCGGCGTGCTGTACTCGCCGGCCGCCGACGATTGGGTGTAGCTGCTCTGGGACGGAGTGGCCAGGTGGTCCTGGTTGATCACCAGGCCCGGATCGATGGATCCGAATGTCCGGCTCAGGATGCTCGTCCGGTTGATGGCGTGGGCGATGGCCTGTCGGGCGGCGGGCATCGACGTCACCGGCGCAGTTGACGTCGAAGTTCAGCTCGAGGAGCTGGAGCGACGGCTTGACCACGCTCTGGGTGTTCGGAAGCGGCCGACACCACCCCGAGCGAGTTGAGGTCGAAGGTGGCCGGCTGGACCACGGCGCTGGTTGTCGCCGCGCAGCGCGCCGGTCCATGCCGCCTGGCTCGGGGCCACGTTCACGGTCACCTTGCTGATGACCGAACGAGCGTCCCCACCACTTGGGGTTCCGGACCAGCACCGCGGTGCCCCTCGGCGACACCGACTGCACCATCAACGGACCGGCCGACAGATCGACGGCCGGGTTGAAGGTGTCGAACCCGTGATTCCACCCGACCCGGGTGGCGATGTGGGCCGGCACCATGTGGTTGAACATCACCCGCCAGTCGGTGAACGGCGTGGCGAACACCACCGTGACCGTCTTGCCGCCGTGGCTGGCGGTCACCGAGGCCACGTCGCGGTAGCCGAGCATGGACGCCACCTGGTCGGGCTGTCCGTCCACGTCGATCCCGTCCCCGCGCTGGGAACGCCAGGCGTAGATGAAGTCGGCCGCGCTCACCGGGACGCCGTCCGACCACACGGCCTTGGGGTTGATCACGTACTGGATGGTCAACGGCGACGTCGAGGTCGACTTCCACGCTCACCAGGAGGGCGGTGTTCACCTGGGGTACCAGCTTCGGGTTCATCACGTAGGCGCTCGGCAGCACCGCCGACAGCAGGGTGGGGGTGGTCGACGCCGCGCCGGCGGGCGTGTTGGGGTTGAACCCGTCCCACGGCCGGTCGAACTCGACCGTCGCCGCTCCCCCGTTGGCCGGGACCAGCGCCGAGGTCTTCTGGGCGTCCACCTGGCTGATCCGGTGGGAGCCCAGATGGTCGACGATGGCCACCGCGCCGATGATCACGATGATGACCAGGGGTAGCGTCCACCGCGCGCGGTGCTCGCGCCAGAGGGCTGCGATGCGGGGTCGGCGCTCGACGGGCTCGGCGCCGCGGTCGGTCACTGCAGGCGCAGGATGAGGATCAGGTTGGTGAAGGCGAAGATGACGGCGACGGTGACGGTGATCCGGTCCAGGTTCTTCTCGACCACCGTCGAGCCGGCTGCGGCCGAACCCACCGAGCCCCCGAACATGTCAGAGAGGCCGCCGCCCTTTCCGCTGTGCATCAGGATGAGGAAGATCAGCGCCAGGGACGCCAGGATCTGCAGAACGACGATGATTGCGGTCAGCATCTGGACATCCTCCCTTCGGCCTGTGACCGGTGGAGACGCTACCAAATTCACCGAGCGGTCCGTGCCGCGGCCCGGATGATCCCGAGGAACGCGGCCATGTCGAGGCTGGCCCCGCCGACCAGGGCACCGTCGACATCAGGGCAGCTGAGCAGGGATTCGCTGTTGTCCTCGTTCACCGAACCCCCGTACTGGACGCGGATCTGGCCGGCCGCCTCGAGGTTGGCGCACCGGCCGACGACCTCGCGGATCCACTGGCAGGCGTCCTGGGCGTCCTCGGGGGTGGCGGCCTGGCCGGTGCCGATGGCCCACAGCGGCTCGTAGGCGATGACCAGACCGGCCACCGTCTCGGGAGGCAGGCCACCGAGGGCGGCCTCGACCTGGCCGGCCAGCAGGTCCTTGGTCATGCCCGACCTCGCGCTCGTCGAGGGCCTCACCCACGCAGCAGATCGGCGTCATCCCGTTGCGCAGGACGGCCCGGAGCTTGGCCGCCACCGTCTCGTCGGTCTCGCCGAACAGCCGACGGCGTTCGGAGTGGCCGACGATGACGTACTCGACATGGAGCTTGGCCAACATCAACGGACTGACCTCGCCGGTGAAGGCGCCGGCATCCTCGACGGCGCAGTTCTGCGCCCCGAGGGCGACGGGAATCCCATCCGGCTCGATCACCGACTGCACGGTTCGGATGTCGGTGAACGGCGGGTGGATCGAGATGTCCACCGGCCCGGCATCGGCCGGCTGCAGCCGGAGTCCGAGGTCCCGTGCCGCGTGCAGGGCCTCGAGATGGTCGAAGTTCATCTTCCAGTTGCCGCTGATCAGCGGCCGGCGGTGCCGGGTCTCTGTCACCGCGCCGGATGGTCCTGCACCGGCCGGCCCTTCGCCGGCGGTGCGTTGACCGCCCCCCGGAGGGCCGCCAGTCCGGGCAGGTCCCCGTACTCGAGCAGTTCGAGCGACGCTCCCCCGCCGGTGGAGATGAAGCCGATCTGGTCGGCCAGTCCCAGCTCGTAGACGGCGGCCACGCTGTCTCCCCCGCCGACGATGGTGTAGGCGTCGCTCTCGGCCATGGCCCGGGCGATGCCGGCCGTCCCGGCGTTGAACCGGGCGTCCTCGAAGACCCCCATCGGTCCGTTCCACAGCACGGTGGCGGCCGACCCGATGACCTGGGCGAAGGACTCGACGGTGGCCGGGCCCATGTCGAGGCCCTGCCAGCCGGTCGGGATGTCCACGCCCACGATCTGGACCTGGCCACCGGAGGCGTCGCAGCCGAAGTCGGCCCCCGGCTCGAGGGCCACGATGTCGGTGGGCAGGAGGATGGGCTTGCCCGAGGCCAGCAGGGCGGCGCAGTCGGCGACCCGGTCCTCGTCCACCAGCGAGTCGCCGACGTCGTGGCCGGCCGCCACCAGAAACGTGTAGGCCATGCCGCCGCCCACCACCAGCATGTCGACCCGGTCCAGCAGCGCCTTGAGCACGCCCAGCTTGTCGGCCACCTTGGCCCCGCCGACCACGGCGATGAACGGGCGGGCCGGCTTGCCGAGCAACCCGCCGAGGGCCTCGATCTCGCGCTGGAGCAGGAACCCGGCCGCGCTCGGGAGCCGGCTCGGCGGGCCGACGACCGAGGCGTGGGCACGATGGGAGACCCCGAACGCGTCGTTGACGTAGGCGTCGTGGCCGTTGATCAGCTTCTCGACGAAGGCCGCGTCGTTCTTCTCCTCGCCCGGTTCGAACCGGAGGTTCTCCATGAGCTCGACCTGGGGCGCCCAGCCGCGACAGCTCCTCACGCACCGGGGCGAGGTCCCACCGGGTGTCCGGTGCCCCCTCCGGTCGGCCCAGGTGGGTGCAGGCCGTCACCTTGGCCCCGTGCTCGATCAGGTAGTTCAAGGTGGGGAGCGCGGCGCGGATCCGGAAGTCGTCGGTCACCGCGTAGGAATCGTCGGCGCAGGGCCGGAGCGGCACGTTGAAGTCGACCCTGACCAGGACGCTGGCCCCGTCGAGATCGGGAAGATCCTCCAGGAGCGGCAACCCGTCGAGCAGCGGATTGTCAGATTCTTCTCGCATCGCCGATCATCCCCCCCGTCGCTCCCCCGTCCCCGCCGGTGCCCTCACGAGCCCGAACTGCCGACCACCAGCGAGAGATCGACCAGACGGTTGGCGTACCCCCACTCGTTGTCGTACCAGCCTTCCACCTTGACCAGCGTAATTCCTGATGCGGACGGCATCACCATGGTCAGCCCGGCGTCGAAGGTGCACGAGGCGGGGTTGCCGACGATGTCCGAGGAGACGATGGGGTCCTCGGTGTAGTCGAGCACCTTGGCCAGGGGGCCCGACGAGGCGGCGGCGGCGAACGCCGCGTTGACCTGGTCCACGGTGACCGATCCGGGGATCACGGCGGTGAAATCGGTGATCGAGCCGTCGGGCACCGGCACCCGGAGGGCGCTGCCGTCCAGGCGGCCCTTCATCGACTGCAGGACCAGCCCGGTGGCCCGAGCCGCCCCGGTGGACGCGGGGATGATGTTGACCGCCGCGGCCCGGGCCCGCCGCAAGTCCTTGTGCGGGAGATCGAGCAGGTTCTGGTCGTTGGTGAAGGCGTGGACCGTGGTCATCATCCCGCTCTCCACACCGAAGGCGTCGTCGAGCACCTTCACCATGGGCACGAAGCAGTTGGTGGTGCACGAGGCGTTGGAGACGACGAAGTCCTTCGCCGGGATCGAATTCGGAATCGTTGACCCCGATGACGAAGGTGGCGTCGACGTCGGTGGCCGGTGCCGACACGATGACCCGGGTGGCGCCGGCCTCGAGGTGGGAGGCGGCCGACTCCCGGGTGGTGAACAGCCCGGTCGACTCGATGACCACGTCGACGCCGAGGTCGTCCCACGGCAGCGCCTTGGGGTCGCGCTCGGCCAGGACGGCGATCGGCCCGGTGTCGAGCACGATGGACGAGTCGACCACGTCGACGTCGCTGCCGAAGCGCCCGTGGGTGGAGTCGTAGTGCAGCAGGTGGGCGAGGGTCTCCGCCGAGGTGAGGTCGTTGACCGCCACCACCTCCACATCGGCGCCCATGGAACGGGCCGCCCGCAGGTAGTTGCGACCGATGCGCCCGAAGCCGTTGATGCCGATCCGTACGGTCATTCCTGTGTGCCTCACCCTTCAGTATCCCGTGCGATCCACCGCACGCTGCTCTGTCCTGATGCCCCTGTCTGCAAAGGAGACCGGCGACCACGCTAGGGCATCCGGGCGGTTCAACGCATCATCCGAGCAGATCCGAGAGGGCCGACGCCAGTTTGACCGGGTCGTGGGCCAGGCCGCTGGGCCGGGCCAGAGCGGGTGTCGACGACCTCCACGCCCGGCGTGCCCAGCCTCAGGCCCGAGGTGTCGCAGACCACCAGGTCGACCGGGACGCCGTGGCCGGCCAGGGCGTCGACGTGCATCCCGACGTCGAACTCCTCGGTCTCGGGCACCTGGGGGCGGAGGTTGCAGACGTAGACCTTCCGGGCCGCCGACCGGGCGATGCCCTGCCTGACGTCGGGCACGGCCACCGCGGCCAGCACGCTGGTGAACAGCGACCCGGGACCGAGGATGATCTGGTCGGCAGCCGCCAGCGCGGCCATGGCTTCGACCGGGGCCTTCGGATCGGCCGGCACCAGGGACACCCGGCGGATGTGGTCGGTGGCCATCACCGCCACCTGGCCGTCGACCTGACCCCCGTCGCACTCGGCCTTGAGGACGACCGGCTCGGTGGTCGACGGCAGCACCCGCCCCCGGACGCCCAGCAGCCGGCACGCCTCGTCGAGGGCGGCGACCGGATCCGGCGCCCCGTCGATCAGGCCGGCCAGGATCAGGTTCCCGAGGGAGTGGCCGGCCAGCTCCTCCTCCCCGAAGCGGTACTCGAAGGCGGCGGCCAGCGGCGACCCCGGTTCGGCCAGGGCCACCAGGCACTTGCGGAGGTCCCCCGGCGGGATGATCTGGAGGAGCTGGCGGAGCCGGCCCGACGAGCCGCCGTCGTCGGCCACCGACACGATGGCGGTCACCTCGGTCGGTGTACCGGCGGACGGCCCGCAGGGTGGCGGCCAGGCCGTGGCCCCCGCCGATGGCGACGACCCGCGGTCCGCTCACCGGTCGACGTCCCGGTGGAAGACCGTGGTGGGCATGCCGTGGTCGCCCAGGCGCCGGGACATCTCCTCGGCCAGGACCACCGAGCGGTGCCGGCCCCCGGTGCAGCCCATGGCCACCGTCAGGTACGACTTCCCCTCCCTGATGTAGGCGGGGATGAGCATGAGGAAGAGGTCCTCGAGCTTGTCGAGGAACTCGGTGGTCTCCTCCCGGCCGAGCACGAAGTCCCGGACCTCCTCGTCGAGCCCGCTGAGGCCCCGCAGCGGCTCGTTCCAGTAGGGATTGGGGAGGAACCGGCAGTCGAACATCAGGTCGACGTCGAGGGGCACCCCGTGTTTGAACCCGAAGGAGACGACCGAGGTGCGCATGGTGGCCCCCGGCCCCTCGCTGCCGAACACCTCCATCAGCCGGGTCCGGAGCTGGTTGGTGTTGAGCTCCCCGGTGTCGATCACCAGGTCGGCGCGGTCGCGCAGCCCGTCGAGCAGGAGCCGCTCGTCGGCGATCGAGTCGATGACCCCCCTGGCCGCCTGGGGATGGCGGCGGCGGGTCCCCTCGAACCTCCGGATCAGCACGTCGTCGGCGGCGTCGAGGAACAGGATCCGCACCCGGTTCCGGCCCGCTTCGAGGGCGTCCACCGCGGGCAGCACGTCGTCGAGGTCCCCTCCGCCCCGGCCGACCACGAAGGCCACCCGCTGCATCTCCGACCCGGTGCCGTCCACCAGGTCCGAGACCTTGGCGATGAGGGCCGACGGCATGTTGTCGATCACGAACCACCCGAGGTCCTCCAGCGTGGCCGCCGCCGTCGAACGGCCGGCACCGGACATGCCGGTCACCACCAGGTACTCGCTCATCGGTCCACCTTTGCGCTCCGGTCGGCCGGTCCGTGGGGAGTCAACGGCGTGTGCAGCCGGTCGAAGACCGCCGCGCCCACCTGGGCCGGCAACCACGATATGCCGAGGAGCTCCTCCTTGGATGCGTTCCGGAGGGCGGCCAGCCCGCCGAACTCCTCGATGAGCCGGGTCCGGCGCTTGGGTCCCAGGCCGTTGACCTGGTCCAACGCACCGACGGTCATCCGCTTCCCCCGCAGCGTGCGGTGGTAGGAGACGGCGAAGCGGTGGGCCTCGTCCCGCAGGCGCTGGAGCAGGTAGAGGCCCTCGGACTGCCGTGGCAGCCGGATGGGCTCGGAGCTGCCCGGCCGGTAGACCTCCTCGAAGCTCTTGGCCAGGGCGGCCACCGGGATCCGCTCCGACAGCCCCAGCGACTCGAGCACCTTGACGCCCACGTTGAGCTGGCCCAGGCCCCCGTCGAGGAGGAGCAGCTGGGGCGGATAGGCGAAGCGTCGCCGGGCCTGGCCCCGGGCCGAGGCCTGGCCGTCGGCGCCGGCGTCGGGTCCGTCGGCGGCGGCCCTCCCGGAGCCGGAGCCCGGGCTGAGGGCGTCGTCCTCGAGCAGGGCGGTCAGCCGGCGGGTGAGCACCTCTTCCATGGCCGCGTAGTCGTCGTTGCCGGGCACGGTGGCCACCCGGAAGTGCCGGTAGTCGCTCTTCTTGGGCAGCCCGTCCTCGAAGACCACCATCGAGCCCACGTAGTCGGTTCCCTGCAGGTGGCTCATGTCGTAGCACTCGATGCGCAGCGGGGCCTCGGGCAGACCCAGCTCGCGCTGGAGGGACTCGAGGGCCCGGGCCCGGCTGTTGTGGTCCGAGGTGCGGTGCAGCCGATGGCGCACGAACGCCTCGCCGGCGTTGTTCTCGACGGTCTGGAGCAGGGCGCGCTTGGGGCCACGCACCGGGACCCGGAGGACCACCGGCCCCGGCCTCCGTTCCTCCAGGTACTGGGTGACGGCATCGACGTCGACCGGCATGGTGGGCACCAGCACCTGTCGGGGCACCCCCGACGCCGGATCGGCGTACACGTCGACCAGGATCCGCTCCATCAGCTCGGCCGGCGTCAGGTCCTCGGCCTTGTCCACGAACAGGGCCGACCGGCCCACCACCTTGCCCGACCGGACGTGGAAGACCTGCACGGCCGCCTCCAGCTCGTCGCCGGACAGGCCGAACACGTCGAGGTCCTCGGGGCGCTCGAGCTCCATCTGGCGGACGGCGTCGGCGGCCCGCACCGCCTCGAGCTTGTCCCGGAGCACCGAGGCCCGCTCGAAGTCGAGCGCACTCGACGCCTCCTTCATCGCCGTGGCCAGGTCGCGTTCGAGGGCGGCGGTGTCGCCGTCGAGGAACGAGATCAGATCGGCCACCAACCGGTCGTACTCGGCGTGGTCCACCGCCCCCACGCACGGTCCCGAGCAGCGCTCGATGTGGTACATCAGGCAGGGCCGGCCCAGGCGCTGGTGCCGCTTGAGCTTGGTGTCCGAGCAGGTCCGGACCGGAAACGACCGCAGCAACAGGTCGAGCGTGTCCCGGATGGCCCCGGTGTTGGCGTAGGGACCGAAGTAGCGCACGCCGCTGCGCTTGCGCCCGCGCACCACCGCCGGCCGGGGCCACTCGTCGCTGACGGTCAGGGCCAGCCAGGGATAGCTCTTGTCGTCCTTCAGCCGCACGTTGTAGCGGGGCTGGAACTCCTTGATCAGGTTGTGCTCGAGGATGGAGGGCCTCGGACTCGCTGCCCACCACCATCCACTCGACGTGGTCGGCCTGGGAGACCATCTGGGCCGTCCTCGGGCCGAGGCCGGCCGGGTCCTGGAAGTACGAGTTGAGGCGCTGCCGGAGGGACTTGGCCTTGCCCACGTAGATCACCCGCCCGTGGGCGTCGATGAACTGGTACGAACCGGGTGCGTCGGGAATCGAGCCGGGGAGCGGTCGGGTCACCACCCCACCAGTGTGCCGTGCCGGGACCGGAACCGGTCCACCGCGCCGCCGCCGGTCCGACGGCATAGACTGAGCGCCAAGCCGGCCTGGTTTCCGGCGACATCTACCGCTCCGGGGCCGACAACCCCGCGGATGGGCGACCAGGCTGTCCCCGCCGGCCACCAACCGGAGCGCCTCCACAAGGGGGTCATACCCAGCATGCTCCGGCTCCAGACAGCACTCCCCGACCGCTATACGACAGCGGATCCCGATCAGCTGGCCCGATGGATCGGCCGGGCCAAGGCCGAACTCGGGTCCCGGGTGATCATCCTCGGCCACCACTACCAGCGCGACGAGGTGATGGCCTGGGCCGACGCCCGGGGTGACTCCTTCGGCCTGTCCCGCATCGCCGCCGACCAGTCGGAGGCCGAATTCGTCGTCTTCTGCGGCGTGCACTTCATGGCCGAGTCGGCCGACATCCTCACCGGGCCCCACCAGCAGGTGATCCTGCCCGACCTCAACGCCGGGTGCTCGATGGCCGACATGGCCGACATCGACGCGGTGGAGGAGGCGTGGGAGTCCCTGGCCGGGGTGACCGACATCGACCGGGTGGTCCCGGTCACCTACATGAACTCGGCGGCCTCGCTGAAGGCGTTCGTCGGCGCCCACGGCGGGGTGGTCTGCACCTCGTCCAACGCCCGGGCCGTGTTGACCTGGGCCCTCGGACCGGACGACGAGGGCCACCGCCGCGGCGACCAGGTCCTCTTCTTCCCCGACCAGCACCTCGGCCGCAACACCGGCTTCGAGCTCGGGTACGGCGCCGACGACATGGCGGTGTGGAACCCGCGACTCGACCAGGGCGGCCTCGACGACGCCACCCTCAAGTCGGCCACCCTGCTCCTGTGGAAGGGGCACTGCTCGGTCCACCAGCGCTTCTCCCCCGCCCACATCGAGGCCTTCCGGGCCGAGCACCCCGGGGGCATCGTGGTCGTCCATCCCGAGTGCTCCCACGAGGTGGTCGAGGCCGCCGACCTCACCGGCTCGACCGATTTCATCATCCGGGCGGTGGCCGACGCCCCTCCGGGCTCGGTGATCGGGGTGGGGACGGAGATCCATCTGGTCAAGCGCCTCGACGACGAGACACCGGACAAGACGGTGGTCTCCCTCGACCCCCTGGTCTGCCCGTGCTCGACCATGTTCCGCATCGACGCCGCCCATCTGGCCTGGGTGCTGGAGGGGTTGGTGGCCGGTGAGGTCCGCAACCGGATCACCGTGGACGAAGCCACCGCCTCATGGGCCCGGGTGGCCCTCGAGCGGATGCTGACCACGGTCTGAACCGGCCGCCTCGGGTCGGGGCCGGACCGGTCAGCTGGCCGCCGCCGCCTTGGGCCGGTCCACCGGTCGCTTGGCCGGCTTGGCCTTGGGCCGGACCGCCCGGCGGGGCCGGGTGCGCTTGATGCCGAGCAGCGGGGCCAGGACCTCGCCGGTGTAGCTGCCCGGGACCAGGGCCACCTCCTCGGGCGTGCCCACCGCCACCACCGATCCACCCCGGTCGCCCCCCTCGGGCCCGAGGTCGATGACCCAGTCGGCGCTCTTGATGACGTCGAGGTTGTGCTCGATGACGATGACCGTGTTGCCCTGGTCGACCAGGCGGCTGAGCACGTCGAGCAGCTTGCGCACATCGTCGAAGTGGAGCCCGGTGGTCGGTTCGTCGAGGACGTAGAGGGTGTGACCGGTCGACCGCCGGCTGAGCTCCGAGGCCAGCTTGACCCGCTGGGCCTCGCCGCCGGACAGGGTGGGGGCGGGCTGGCCGAGCCGGATGTAGCCGAGGCCCACGTCGACCAGGGTCTGCAGATGACGGGCGATGGGCGGCTGGTGGGCGAAGAAGGCCAGCGCCTCCTCGCAGGAGAGCTCGAGCACGTCGGCGACGGTCTTGCCCCGGAAGGTGACCTCCAGGGTGTCCCGGTTGTACCGGGCCCCCTGGCACACCTCACAGGGGACGTAGATGTCGGGCAGGAAGTGCATCTCGATGCGGATGGTGCCGTCCCCCGAGCACGCCTCGCACCGGCCCCCCTTCACGTTGAAGGAGAACCGGCCGGGCAGGTAGCCCCGGACCTTGGCCTCCTGGGTCTGGCTGAACAGCCGGCGGATGTGGTCGAACACGCCGGTGTAGGTGGCCGGGTTGGACCGCGGCGTGCGGCCGATGGGGGCCTGGTCCACGTCGACCACCTTGTCGATGTTGGACACGCCGCGGATGGTCCGGTGGGCGCCGGGCACCGCCTTGGCCCGGTGGACCTGCTTGGCCAGCGACCGCAGGAGGATGTCGTTGACCAGTGTCGACTTCCCCGAACCGGACACGCCGGTCACGGCGATGAGCCGGCCGAGGGGGAACTCGACGTCGATGTCGTGCAGGTTGTGCTCACGGGCGCCCACCACGGTCAGCGCCTCGCCGCTTCCCGGGCGCCGGAGGGCGGGGACGGGGATGGACTTGGCCCCCGAGATGTACTGGCCGGTCAGCGAGTCCGGATTGGACTCGAGCCCGCCCGGCCCGGTGACCGGACCCGAGTGCACGATGCGGCCGCCGTGCTCCCCGGCTCCCGGTCCGACGTCGACCACGTGGTCGGCCACCCGGATGGTCTCCTCGTCGTGCTCGACCACGATGACCGTGTTGCCCAGGTCGCGCAGGCGCTTCAGCGTGCCGATGAGCCGCTGGTTGTCGCGCTGGTGGAGGCCGATGGACGGTTCGTCGAGGACGTAGAGGACCCCCACCAGCCCGCTGCCGATCTGGCTGGCCAGCCGGATCCGCTGGGCCTCGCCGCCCGACAGGGTGGCCGCCGAGCGGGCCAGGGTCAGGTAGTCGAGCCCCACGTCGAGCAGGAACTGCATCCGCTCGCGGACCTCGCGGAAGACCCGGTCGGCGATCAGGTGGTCGCGGTCGGACAGGTCGAGGGCGGCCACCTCGTCGACCGCCTTGCCGATGGGGAGGGAGCACAGCTCGAAGATGTTGTACCCGCCGACGGTGACGGCCAACGACTCGGGCCGGAGCCGGGCCCCGCCGCATTCGGGACAGGGCACCTCGCGCAGGTAGCCCTCGAGGTTGTCGCGCAGGAACTCCGACTCCGCCTCGGTGTGGCGGCGCTGCAGCCAGGGCACGATGCCCTCGTAGAGGGTGTGGAAGGACCGCTGGCGGCCGTACCGGTTCCGGTACCGGAGGTGGACCTGCTTGGTCCCGGCCCCGTAGAGGATGAGCTTGCGGTCCGCCTTGCGCAGCTTCTCCCACGGATCGTCGAGCGAGAACCCGCCCAGGTCGGCCACGGCGGCGATCATCCGCCCGAAGTACTCGCTGCGGGCCCCCGACCACGGGACGAGGGCCCCTTCGGCCAACGACTTGGTGGGATCGGGCACCACCAGCTCGGGGTCGACCTCGAACCGGGTACCGAGACCGGTACAGGCCGGGCAGGCGCCGTAGGGGGAGTTGAACGAGAAGTTCCGCGGGGAGGGGTCCTCGAAACTGAGGCCGCAGTGGGTGCAGGCCAGGTGCTGGCTGAAGGTGATGGCCTCCTCCTCGGTGCCGTCGGCGTCGACCACCACCACCTCGGCCACCCCTTCGGCCAGCGAGAGCGCGGTCTCCAACGACTCGGTGAGCCTCCGGCGGATGTCGTTGCGCCGGATCAGGCGGTCGACCACCACCTCGATGGTGTGCTGCTCGTAGCGGGCCAGGTCGAGCCCGGAGCGGTCGGCCAGCTCGACCATGGCCCCGTCCACCCGGGCCCGGGCGAACCCCTGCTTGGCCAAGTCGTCGAGCAGGGCGCCGTACTCGCCCTTGCGGCCCCGGACCACCGGGGCCAGGACCATGAACCGGGTGCCCTCGTCCATGGCCAGGATCCGGTCGACGATCTGCTGGGGGCTCTGGCGGGCCACCGGCCGGCCGCAGTTGGGGCAGTGGGGCTTGCCGATGCGGGCGTAGAGCAGCCGGAGGTAGTCGTAGACCTCGGTCACCGTGCCCACGGTGGAGCGCGGATTCCGCGACGCCGACTTCTGGTCGATGGAGATGGCCGGCGAGAGCCCCTCGATGAAATCGACGTCGGGCTTGTCCATCTGCCCGAGGAATTGACGGGCGTAGGCGGACAGCGACTCCACGTAGCGGCGCTGCCCTTCGGCGTAGATGGTGTCGAAGGCCAGGGACGACTTGCCCGATCCGGACAGCCCGGTGAAGACGATCAGCCGGTCGCGCGGGAGGTCGAGCGAGACGTCCTGCAGGTTGTGCTCGCGCGCGCCACGTACCACCAGTCGATCAGCCATCCCGGGTGAGGATACCGGTGCACGCGACCGGCTCCTGCGGTCAGAGGTCAGCGGTCACCTCGATGTCGGCGGTGGCCCCCGCCAGCACGGCCGAACCGTCGACCGGGTCGCGGGTCAACAGGGCCCGCAGCTCGGTGATCTCGTCGCGGAGCAGGGCGGCCTCCTCGAACCGGAGCTCCTCGGCGGCCCGGTTCATCTCGCCGTCGAGCCGGTGGATGAGGGCCGAGAGCTCGTCGGCGTCGGGGCCGACGGCCTGGGCCATCTCCGCCGCCGCCGCCCGGGGGTCCACACCCGCGGCCCGGCCCTTCTGGGCCCGGTCGGCCGCCGACCGGCTGTTCGGCCCCGAGCTGATGGCCGCCGACCCGATGCCCTCGCCCCGCACCCGCTCGAGGATGTCGGTCACCGACTTGGAGATGGACCGGGGATCGATCCCGTGGGCTTCGTTGTAGGCGATCTGCCGGGCCCGGCGGCGCTGGGTCTCGCCGATGGCCACGGTCATCGAGTTGGTGACGGTGTCGGCGTACATGACCACCCGGCCGTCGATGTTCCGGGCGGCCCGGCCCATGGTCTGGATGAGCGACGAGGCCGAGCGGAGGAAGCCCTCCTTGTCGGCGTCGAGGATGGCCACCAGGGCCACTTCGGGCAGGTCGAGGCCCTCGCGGAGGAGGTTGATGCCCACCAGGACGTCGAAGGCCCCGAGCCGCAGCTCGCGGAGGATTTCGATGCGGGCCATGGTGTCGACGTCGGAGTGCAGGTACTGGACCCTGACCCCCTGCTCGGCGAGGTAGTCGGCTCAGGTCCTCGGCCATCTTCTTGGTCAGGGTGGTGACCAGCACCCGGTGGCCGGCGGCCACGGTGGCCTCGATCCGCTCGCGGAGGTCGTCGATCTGGCCGGTGGTGGGGCGGATGTCCACCTCGGGGTCGACCAGGCCGGTGGGCCGGATCACCTGCTCGACCACGTTGGCGCTGTGCTCGAGCTCCCACGGGCCGGGGGTGGCCGACAACAGGATGGTCTGGCCGGTGCGCTCGACGAACTCCTCGAACCGGAGCGGTCGGTTGTCCATGGCCGACGGCAGCCGGAACCCGTGGTCGACCAGGGTCTCCTTCCGCGACCGGTCGCCGGCGTACTGGCCCCGGAGCTGGGGGACGGCCACGTGGCTCTCGTCGAGGACGACCAGGAAGTCCTTGGGGAAGAAGTCGAGCAGGGTGAAGGGGGCCTCCCCCGGGGCCCGGCCGTCGAGGTGCCGGCTGTAGTTCTCGATGCCGCTGCACACCCCCGTCTCGGCCAGCATCTCGAGGTCGTACTCGGTGCGCATGCGCAGCCGCTGGGCCTCGAGCAGTTTGCCGGCGCCCTCGAGCTCGCCGAGCCGCTGGCGCAGTTCGGTCTCGATGCTGGCCACGGCCAGCTTCATCCGCTCGTCGCCGGTGCCGTAGTGGGTGTTGGCGAAGACGACCAGCTCGTCGAGCTCGTCGCCGATCTCGCCGGTGAGCACGTCGAAGGGCCGGATGCGCTCGACGGTGTCGCCGAAGAACTCGATGCGGACGGCGTGGCTCTCGTAGGCGGCATGGATCTCGACGGTGTCGCCCCGGGCCCGGAACTGACCCCGGGACAGGTTGACGTCGTTCCTCGAGTACTGGAGGTCGACCAGCCGCCGGAGCAGGGCGCGCTGGTCGTGCACCTCCCCGGGGTGGAGGGCCACGATGCGGTCGCGGTACTCCTCCGGCGATCCCAACCCGTAGATGCACGAGACCGAGGCCACCACGATGGTGTCCGGCCGGAGCAGCAGGCACGACGTGCAGGCATGGCGCAGCCGGTCGATCTCGTCGTTGATGGAGGAGTCCTTCTCGATGTAGGTGTCCGACGACGGGACGTACGCCTCGGGCTGGTAGTAGTCGTAGTAGGAGACGAAGTACTCGACCCGGTTGTGGGGGAAGAACTCCTTGAGCTCGGCGGCCAGCTGCGCGGCCAGGGACTTGTTCGGCTCGACGATCAGGGTGGGCCGCTGGACGGCCTCGATGGTCCAGGCGATGGTGGCCGTCTTGCCCGATCCGGTGATGCCCAGCAGCGTCTGGTACCGGTCGCCCCGTTCGAGCCCGGCCACCAGCCCGGCGATGGCCTCCGGCTGGTCGCCGGCGGGGCGGAACGGCGACACGACCTCGAATTCGGGCATGTCGCCGATGGTACCGGGAGGGTGTGACATCGCCGCCCGGGCCGGTAGGGGCGCGTCGTCGGGGCGCGCCCGGGGTCCCACCCGGGGCGGTCAGCTCCGGTGGCGCAGCCCGGTCAGCACCCTCCACACCCGGTCCACCTCGGCCTGGAGGTGGGCGTGGTCGCCCGAGTTGTCGACCACCAGGTCGGCGCCCTCCAGCCGGGCCGAGCGGTCGATCTGGGAGCCGATCCGGGCCTCGGCGTCGGAGGGGTCCATCCCCCGCAGGGTCACCAGCCGCTCGAGGGCCAGGCCGGTCGGGGTGTCGACCACGATCACCGCGGCCAGATCCAGCGTCTCCCGGTGGATGGGCTTGAGCAGCGGGATGTCCATGACCACGATCTCGTCGGTCCCGGCGAACCGGTCCCGGCGGTTGATCATCTCGACCCCGATGGCGGGATGGGTGATGGCGTTGAGGTCGGCCAGGGCCTCGGGATGGCCGAAGACCATGCCGGCCAGCGTGGGACGGTCGATTGCGCCCCCCGGGCCCACGATCTCGGAGCCGAAGCGGTCGATCAGGGGCTGGTAGGCGGGGCCGCCGGGCACCACCACCTCCCGGGCCACGGTGTCGGCGTCGACCAGTTGGGCCCCGTGGTCGACCAGCAACCCGGCCACCGTCGATTTCCCGGCGCCGATCCCGCCGGTGAGGCCGACCGTGAGCATCCTCCCGGCCCGGTCAGACCGGGCGGCGCGGCCGGGACGCGGTGGCGAACAGCACCATGGTGGTCCGGTCGAGCTGGTCGGTCACGAAGAAGTCGTCGGCGGTGATGCCGGTCATCCCCCCCGAGTCGCCCCGGGCGATGAGCCGGTAGGCCACCGGGAGCACCCGGGTGTAGATGCCCGACATACCACGACCGCGGGATCCGGTGGCGGAGGTCGAACACGTCCAGCGCCAGCACCTTGTCGGCCTTGACCCTCCGGGCGGTGAAGTCGGCCTTGACCCGGGGCACGGCGTCGAGGCCCTGCACGGTGACGTCGTGGAAGTGCCGGCCCAGCATCTCGGCCAGCTCGGGCGGCTCGAAGAGGTGGATGTGGAAGGGGTTCTCGAAGTCGGCGGGGGCGTTGGGGGTGAGGAAGAAGACGGTCCCGTCGTCGGCCAGCACCCGGGACAGCTCGCTGACGTGGCCCTCGGGGTCGTCGAAGTGCTCGATGAGGTGCGAGGAGCAGGCCCAGGCGAAGCTGCCCCGGGCGAAGCCCGAGGGAGAGGGCGTTCATCTGGGCCACCTGCAGGCCGTCACCGCCCCACCGGTCCTCGGCCACCGACACTGCGTCGGCGCTGTAGTCGGCCCCGACCACGGCCCGGTCCTCGGACAGGAAGCGGGCCGACTCGAACCCCTGGCCGCAGCCCACGTCGAGCATGGTCCCCGGGCCCAGCCGCTCGATCACCGTGCGGTAGCCGGCGGCGTGCAGGGCGAGCAGCGAATCGGGGGTCACGCCCTCCATGGGCCGTTCGCCGGTGAGCCGCCGGCCCGGCCGCGGGCGACGGACCGGGTCGACCACCGCCCGGCCCCCCGGGTCCGTTCCGTTCTCGCTCATCTGGGCTCCCGAGGTCGTGGCCGGCCCGTGACGCGCACGTGCGGCAGTGAATCCTTCGCTGGTCGTCGGTTGTTTACACTACCGATCACTCGTGTCGGATCCCCAACCTTCCACCGTCGCGCCCCCAGGCCTGTCCTCGGACCGGTCGCTCGACCGCCGACTCCGCTCACCCAGCCGCCTGCGGGCCGTCGTCGACTACTCGGCCCTGGCCGTGCTGGCCCTGCGTCCCCATGCTGTGGTCCCGCCCCGGCCTGGTGAGCGACGACACCAAGACCTACCTCTATCTCGATCCGGGCCGCTACGTCCGGGACGCCGTCTCGGTGTGGGACCCGGGCGTGGCCCTCGGGACGGTGACCCACCAGAACATCGGCTATCTGCTCCCCATGGGGCCGTTCTTCTGGGCCATGGCCGAGCTCCACGTGCCGTTGTGGATCGCCCAGCGCCTGTGGATGGGAGGCCTGCTCTTCGCCGCCGGGGCCGGCGCCCTCTACCTGTGCCGGACCATCGGTCTCACCGGTCCGGGCCGCTACGTGGCCGCCATCGCCTTCATGTTCACCCCCTACGTGCTCCAGTACTCGGGACGCATCTCGGTGATCCTGCTGCCGTGGTCGGGACTGCCCTGGATGGTGGCCTTCGTCATCCTCGCCCTCCGGATGGGAGGGTGGCGCTATCCGGCCCTGTTCGCCCTGGTGGTGGCCCTGGTCAGCGGCATCAATGCCAGCTCGATCCTCTTCGTGGGCATCGCCCCGGTGCTGTGGCTCCCCTACGCCGTGGTGGTGGCCCGCGAGGCCACCTGGCGCCGGGCCTGGGGGGTGGCCTGGAAGGTCGGCCTGCTCAGCGCGCTGGTCTCGTTGTGGTGGGCGGTCGGGCTCCAGGTGGAAGCGGCCTACGGGGTCAACGTCCTCAAGTACACCGAGACCGTCCCGGCCACCAGCAACGGCTCGCTGGCCTCGGAGATCATCCGGGGGCTGGGCTACTGGTACTTCTACGGATCGGACCGCATCGGCCCGTGGACCCAGTCGGCGGTGGCCTACACCCAGAACCTGTGGCTGATCGGGGCCAGCTTCGCCGTGCCCGTGCTGTGCTTCATCGCCGCCGTCTTCACCCGGTGGCGGTACCGGGCCTACTTCGTGTTCATCACCGTGGCGGGCATGGTCCTGGCCGTCGGGCCCAACCCGTACGCCGATCCGTCCACGGTCGGATCGGTCATCAAGTCCTTCCTGGTGGACACCACGGCCGGACTGGCCCTGCGCTCCACCGACCGGGCCTCGCCGGTGGTCATCCTCGGCCTGGCCATGTTCCTCGGCGCCGGGGTCAGCGCGGTGGCCGCCCGGGTGCGCCGCACCGGGCTGGTCATCGGCGGGTTCGCCCTGGCCGCCGTGGCCGGGGCCACCGCGCCCCTGTGGACCGGGGGCATCATCGCCAACGGCTTCACCCAACCGGCGGCCCCCCCGCTCTACGTGCGCCAGGCCGCCGCCGCCCTCAACTCGTCCCACCCCGGGACCAGGGTCTACGCCCTGCCCGGCAACAACTTCGCCGCCTACCGGTGGGGGGACACCATCGACACGGTCTATCCCGGGCTGATGACCCGACCCTTCGTGACCCACGAGCAGCAGATCATGGGCTCGCTGGCCACCGCCGACACCCTGCAGGCGGTGGACACACCGCTGCAGGACGGCACCATGGACTGGAACGCGCTGGCCCCGATGGCCTCCCTGATGAGCGCCGGGGACGTGCTCGTCCAGTACGACCAGGCCTACGAGCGCTACGACACGGCCAACCCCCAGCAGGTGGCGTCGGACCTGGCCACCACCCCGGCCGGTCTCGGCGATCCTGTCTCCTACGGCGCCCCGAGGCCGAACGTGCCCCTGGTCCCCCACTTCGACGAGGCGGCCCTGGCCCGTCCGCCCAACCAGGGATGGACGGCCCCACTGGTCTCCTACACGGTCGCCGACCCACGCCCGGTGGTCCGGACCGAGTCGACCAAGACCCCACTGGTGGTCGACGGCGACGCCTCGGGCATCGTGGGCGCGGCCTCGGTCGGTCTGCTGTCCGGCAACCCGAGCATCCTCTACGCCGGCACGCTCGACACCGACGCCTCCCTCAAGAAGGCCACCCTGGGCGGGCCGGCCGACCTGGTGGTCACCGACACCAACCGCAAGCGGGCCATGGAGTGGAACACCCTCTCCGAGAACACCGGGTCCACGGAGACGGCGGCCCAGGGCCCGGACACCACCAACCCGGCCGACGAGCCGCTCAACCTGTTCCCGAAGGCGCCGGCCGACGCCCAGTCCACCGCGGTGTACAGCGGGATCGCCTCGGTCAGTGCCTCGTCCTACGGGTCCTCGATCACCTACCTCCCCGAGGACCGGCCCTACAGCGCCATCGACGGCAACACCCAGACCGCCTGGGTGGACAACTCCTTCGCCCCGCCCCAAGGCCAGTGGTGGCAGGTGGTCCTGGACCATCCGACGACGGAGAGCTCGCTCACCTTCGTCCAGCCCCAGACCGGTGATCCCGACCGGTCGATCTCGAAGGTGACCATCACCTTCGACGGCCGGCACCCGGTCTCGGTCCCGCTCGGCCCCGCCTCCCTGACACCGCCCGGGCAGGTGGTCACCTTCCCGTCCCGGACCTTCACCAGACTCCGCATCACCATCACCGAGGTGCATGTGGCCGACCCGTCGGTGCCGGTGACCTCGCGCAGTTCGGTCGGCTTCGCCGAGGTGGAGATCCCCGGCGTGACCGCCAGCGAGATCATCTCGATGCCCCAGGATCTGCTGCGGGCGGCCGGGGCCTCCTCCGCCGCCGACCGGCTGAGCCTGGTCATGACCCGGCTGCGCAGCTCGGGCACCCCACCGTTCTACGACACCGAGACCTCGCTCAACCGCAACTTCTGGCTGCCCACGGCGCGGAGCTTCTCGATGACCGGGTCGGCCACCATCTCCCCGCTCATCCCCGATGACGAGATCGACCGCCTGGTGGGGAGACCCGGGGCCGACGGGACGGGCATCGTGGCCTACTCGCTGGGCCGGCTGCCCGGGGACCTCCGGGCCGGGGCCATCGCCACCCTGGACGGGAACCCGGACACCCTGTGGGAACCGGGGTTCGGGGCCACCCACCAGGCCGGCGACTGGCTCGAGTACCGGCTGCCCCAACCGATCACCTTCGACCACCTGGACCTGAAGATCGTGGCCGACGGCCAGCACTCGGTGCCGACCGCGCTGACCGTCTCGGCCGACGGCCAGACGGCCACGGTGGCCCTCCCGCCTCTGGCCGACAGCCCGGTCCCCGGTTCGGTGGTGGACGTGCCCGTCTCCTTCCCGGCGCTGACCGGCCAGGTCATCCGGATCACCGTGGACGGCGTCCGGCTCGAGAACACCCCCAACTACTACTCGCAGGAGCCGATCGCCATGCCCCTCGGCATCGCCGAGGTGGGGATCCCCGGGCTCCAGGCCGCCCCGGTGCCGTCCGACATCCCGGCATCGTGCCGCAGCGACCTGCTGAGCGTGGACGGCGCCCCGCTGTGGGTGGAGGTCACCGGTTCGACCACCACCGCGCTCGACCGCCAGACCCTGACCGTCTCCCTGTGCGGGCCCGACGCCGGAGGCGTGGACCTCGGCCCCGGCGACCACACCCTGCAGTCGAACCCGGGTCAGGTCACCGGATTCGACATCAACCAGCTGGCCTTCGATTCGGCTCCCGGCGGCGGCGCCATGCCGCTGGCCTCCCCCACCTCGCTGGCCCCCCCGCCGGTGTCGCCCTCGCCGGTGGTCCACGTGGACAGCCAGACCTCGACGTCCATCCACCTCTCGGTACTCGGGGTCCATGCCGGTGGTGGCCAGGCCCCGGTCGACCTGGTCCTCGGACAGAGCATCAACGCCGGATGGAAGGCCTCGGTCGACGGCGGCGGCTCCCTCGGTGCACCGGTGCTGATCGACGGCTTCGCCAACGGGTGGCGCCTCGACCTCGATTCGCTCGGACCGGCCATCCACGACGGCACCCTCTCGGTGTCGCTGTCCTGGCAACCCCAGAAACGGGTGGACGTGGCCCTGCTGGTCTCGCTGGCCGCCATCATCGTCTGCCTGGTCCTGGCCTTCGTCCCGGTCCGCCTGCGGCGGCGGGCGGGCGGCGGCACGGCCGGGGCGGCACGGGGCGGGCCGGGGGCGGCACGGCGGTGGCGGCGGGGGCGGCGGCGGAGCTGGGGCGGCAGGCGCGGGGCCGGGGCGGCAGGAGCGGGCTGGGGGTCCCGCGGCGGATCCCGGCACCGGGGCCGAGGTTGGGACTGGAGCCGGGGCCGGGGAGGTCGTATCCGGCAGGGAGGGCTGGTCCGGTGAGGCTGTCGTCGGCGTGGCCGCCGGACCCGAGCAGACCGGGGACTATGTCGGAGGCGCCTCCCTGGTCGTCCCCTTCCGGGCCGAGTCGACCCGGGCACCGGTGTGGGTGGCTCTGCTCACCGGCCTGATCACCGGGGTCGTGGGCGGGTCGATCTCTTCGCTCTGGGTCGGACTGGCGGTGGGCGCGGCCAGCGCCGTGGTCCTGCTCGTGCCCCGACTGCGCATCATCCTCGGGCTGGTGGCCATCGCCGGCATCGTGGCCGCCGGTTGGTACACCGCCGCCCACCAGGCGGCACTGCACGTGCCGGCCGACGGCTCCTGGACCCTCTCGTTCCAGAAGGCCAGCGACCTGGCCTGGGCCGGGGTGGTGTTCCTCGGAGCCGATGGAGTGGTCGAGGTCGTCCTCCGACGGCGCCGGCGACGGGGCGGCGGAGGGCGGGTCGATGGGCCGGGCCCGTTGGGGTCCTGACCAGCCCGTTCTGTCGTCCATCGGCTCGGCCGGGACCCGTCGCCCGGCCCCTTCCTCTCTGTCCGGGGTCCTGTCACACCCCGGTGCTGGACTGGTGTCGTGGAAGTGGATGCCCTCACCCGCGAAGCTGGCTCCCGCCTTCGATGCGCGTGCTCCGCCCGATCCCGTCTCCCTCGATGGGCTGACCGAGGCCCTCGACCGGCTGGGCCGGGTCGATCCCGCCGTCTTGGCCGACCCGGAGTCGGTCGTCTCCCTCCAGCGGCAGCTGGCCCGCCTGGAGGCGCTCACCACCCGGGCCACGGCCGCCTTCGACCGGGCCGGCCACTGGGCCCCCGACGGGGCCCGCACCGCCTCGGCCTGGCTGTCGGTCCGGTGCCGGATCCCGAAGGCCGAGGCCCGCCGCCGGGTGCGCCGGGGCCGGGCCCTGGCTTCCCTGCCCGAGACCGAGCGGGCCTGGACCACGGCGACATCGCCGGTGCCCACGTCGAGGTCATGGCCTCCCTCTCGTGCCCCGAGACCGAAGAGGCCCTGGCCCGGGACGAGGCCCTGCTCGTCGGCCAGGCCTGTCATCTGCGCTTCGACCAGTTCGGCCAGGCGGCCGCCTACTGGAAGCAGCTGGCCGATCCCGAGGGCGCCGACCAGAGGCCGAGGCCCGCCGGGCCCGACGAGACGTCTACCTGGTCACCGGCTTCGCCGGCTCCTGGCTCGGGGCCATGACCCTCGATCCGGTGTCGGGGGCCATCGTCTCGGCCGAGCTCGAACGGCTGGAGCACGACCTGTTCGAGGCCGAGTGGGCCGAGGCCCGGGACGCCCTCGGCCACGACCCGACACCGGGCGAGCTGGCCCGCACCCCCGGCCAGCGCCGGGCCGACGCCCTGGTCGAGATGGCCACCCGGTCGAAGAGCTGTCCCCGACAACGCCCGCCGGCCGGCACCGCTGTTCACCGTCCTGGTCGGGTACGAGACGCTGACCACGGGAGGATCTGCCAGCTGGAGGACGGCACCGTGGTCCCCCCCGGCGCCCTCCTGCCCTGGCTGGACCGGGCCGACCTGGAGCGGGCCGTGTTCGCTCCCGGTCGCCGGGTCGAGATCAGCCCCCGGACCCGGTTGTTCATGGGGGCCACCCGAAGGGCCATCGAGGTGCGGGACCGCCAGTGCACCCACGCCTACTGCGATGTGGCCGCCCCCTCCTGCCAGGTCGACCACATCCAGCCCTGGGCCCTCGGCGGACCCACCACCCAGGAGAACGGCCGGTTGCTGTGCCCCACCCACAACCGCCAGCGCAACCAGCGGCCCCCGCCAGCGGTGTGAGCGCGGTTGCGGTCCCCTACCGCTTTGCCAGTACCTCGGCGCCAAGGGCGGCCAGGGTGCCGCGGGCGGTGGCGTCCCAGGTGAATTGCGAGGAGTGATCGAGGGCGGCCATCCCGAGCTGCTTCCTCAGGACATCGTCGCGGAGCACGGCGTCGATGGCACCGGCGAATTGATCGGGTCGATCGACCAGGATGCCGGTGATCCGGTCCCGCACGGCGTCCTCGTGACCACTGATCCTCGACACGACCGAGGGAGTCCCACAGGCGCCGGCCTCGGTGAGCGTCATACCCCAGCCTTCGCGCAACGAGGTGGAGGCCACCACCCAGGCCCGCCGGTAGAGATCGATCAGGTCCTCCTCGGAGAGGAACCCGGGGAGGGAGATCCACGATTCGGCTCCCGCGGCGCGGATCTGGGCCTCGAGGGCGGGGCGTTCATACCCCTCACCGGCGATGACGGCCTGCAGGCCGGGATGGCCCGGCTTGAGCTCGACCAAGGCCTGGACGAGCAGATGGAGCCGCTTCACCGGCACCAAACGGCCGACCGCGGCCACCAACGGGACATCGGAGCGTTCGCCGCCCGGCGAGAATTGGGGTTCGACACCGGGCGGCGTGACCGACACCCGTGGGCCGGGGATGCCGAGCAGGTCGACGATCTCCCGCTTGGACGACGATGACAGGGTGACGATCCGGGTCCGCCGGTAGACGGGAGGGGCCACCCGGTGCTCGATGGCGTACCCGCTCTCGGCCATCCCGGCGGGGAGGACCATCTTCCACATCTCGGCGTGGACGTGGTGGAGGAAGACGATGTGCGGGCAGTGGGCCCACAACGGTGAGAAGAACGGCATCCCGTTCCAGATCTCGACCAGGCCGTCGCCGGAACCGATGCGGCCCAACGCTCCCGAGAGCATCGTCCGGGGGAAGACTGCGTAGCGACCGGACCGGCGGACGACCCGGTAGCCGTCGCGCCGGACCACCGTGCGGCCGTCGGGGACCGACGACGTGGTCATCGACACGTCGATGCCGGCCTTGGCCCAGGCGGTCATCACTCGGTGGGCATGGAGCTCGGACCCTCCCGCCTCGGGATCCTCGAAGTCACGCCAGGCCACCAGATCGATCCGTTTGAGCCCGGCCCGTTCGGCGATCTCACCGACCGAGAGGTTGGCGAACTGCTGGAGGCCGGGTTGGCTGAACGGCGTGGGGCGGCTCCCCGAGCCACGACGAGCCGCCACCGGCGACGGCCACAGTGCGGGATCCCCGTCAGGGCCGGTCCCGGGCAGATCCTGGACGGGCACCAGGCGGGTCGCTGGTTCCTCGTCCGTGTGCACGCCCACGGCCCGAGTGGCAGCGGTCTCCCCGGTCCCATGCCTCATACTCGGATCTCTCCATTCCCATCCTGGTCTGCGGCCTGCCACCGGTGTGGTGGCTCAGTGTATCGGTGCGCGCCGCCCGACCCCGAACTCTCATCCGGGACCGCGGTCGGCGGTGCGGCGGAGCCGTTCGCTCATTCCCTTCCCGAGGGACCAGTGCTGACCGCGGTGCTTCCGGTGGATGGCGACGAAGGCCACGCCCATGGCCAGGGCCAGCACCCCCTGGGCCAACAGGTCGGCCCGGGCCGTGGCCACGGTCTGCCCGCCGGCCGCATAGACCAGCACCAGGGCGAGTGCCGACCCGCCGGCCAGCAAGAGCACGATCCAACGCGAGCCGGTGCCGAAGAGATAGTTGGTGATCAGTACCGAGAACGAGAGAAAGATCATGGCCCCGACCAAAGAGGCAAATGCGGGCGCGGCCGAGCTCAGCTTGGCCGAGAAGACCACGGTGAGGAACCACCGGGGGATGAACACCGAGATGACCAGCAGCACCGCGGCCGGCACGGCCAGGAAGATGAGGGTCACCCCCAGCTGGCGGATGGCGTGCCCGCCCTCGTTCCAGCGGATGGTGGCCTCGGGCAGCAGATAGGCGCCGAGAGCCAGGGCACCGAAGACCAGAGCCTTGGACGCCACCGAGATGGCGGCGTACGGGCCGACGTTGGCGTGGTCCAGGCGGCCCAACAGGATCACGTCCACGTTCTGGAGGAGGCCGAGCAGGGCCAGACCGACGAACGCCGCCGAGACGTCGGCCATCAGCTTCCGCCGCACCAGTGCGGAATCGGGGCGGAGTCGAGCGTCGGGGACCACGGCGGCAGGTCCGGGTTCGAGTGTCCAGGTCTTCGAGGCCAACCAGTGGGCGTGCACCGTGGCCACGCCCTCGCCGAGGAGGACGCCGAGGGCATACCCCCCCACCCCCAGGTGGGCAACGACCAGCACCAGCACACAGAAGGTGCGGACGCCGCCTTCGATGAGGAGGTTCCCGGCCAGCCCGCGGTAGCTCCGGTGGGCCTGGAGCAGGCCCCGGTCCACGCACAGGAGGATCCAGACGCCGGCCGCCACCAGGATGAACACGATCCCCTGGCTGTCGGGCAGGGACAGCTGGCGGGCGATCCATCCCTGGACGAGGACGACCACCACCACCTCGACGGCCAGGGCCACCAGGAGGATCCGGTGGACCTTCCCCACCCACACCTTGACCAAGGGACCGCGGCCGGCGTTCTGCAGCGCGGTCACCCGCCGCACCACGCCGACCAGGACGGCCGAGCCGGGCATCGACAGGATGAAGAACAACCCGAGTAGCTGGGCGATGGCCCCGTAGGCCTGGGGGGTGACCAACCGGGCCACGGCGATGACCAGGAGCGCCCCCGCCCCGTTGACGACCAGGCCGGCGATGGCCACCGGTCCGGCCTGGAGCAGGCCGGAGCGGACCGAGTCGGCGGCGCCGCGTGCCGCGGGCTGCGGCCGGTCGTCCTCGGGCAGCGTGATCATCGGACCGCCGGCCACGGCGATGCCGACCGCCGGCGCCATGGCCACCGACTCGGTGACCGGCTCCACCACCTGGTCGATCTCCTCGAGGATCATGTCGAGGCCCGGCGATGCCGCGTCGGCCGGGGGGCCCGTCCCGTTCCGCGAGGGACCCGGTGGCCGGTCTGCGGGCTCGGTCATACCGCGGCCTCCTGGGGGGCCCGGAGCGCGGGTTCATCCCCCGGCGGGAACCGGCGGAGGGCGGTGCCCCGGGGAGGGCGGGGGCGGCCGGCCAGGGACGACCAGACGGCGTCGAGGGAAACGGCGGCCAGCACGACCATGGCCACCTCGGCCTCGCTCCGGAACCGGTCGTTGGCGTAGATGAGGAACGCGGTGACCGTGGTCACGATGAACATCGCCATCAAGGGGTAGATGGGCTGGCGACGTCTGCGGAGGATGACGGCGCCCGCGACGGCCAGGGCCATCAACGGGTAGTACCAGATGAGCCAGGCGTCCGACACGGGGTCCGGCCATCCCTCGAGGAAGTTCTGGTCGGCCACCCGCAGCGGCGCGTACAGACTCCACTCGAGTCCGACCCGCTCGACGGCCACCTCGAGGGCCCGCATCTTGTGGGCCTTGATGTACTGCTCGGCCTGCTTCTGCCAGTAGACCCCCTCGTCGGACTCGTCGTCACCCGGAGGGAAACGGACGGCGAGCAGGCAGGTGTAGCACCACGAACCGGTCAACGGCCCGTGGTAGGTCTCGGCGTTGTTGGCCGCGGCCAAGGTGACCGACAACTGGTCGGAGAGGTAGACCGGGTGGTGGAAGACGGCGATGTTGCGGGCGAACCAGGGAAGCATCGGCGCCACGGCCACGGCCACGGCCAGGCCGCACAGGGCGATCCGCCGGCGGAAGGCCAGCGACCGTTGCCACAACACCGTGGGCAGGGCCACCAGCGGTATCAGCAGGACCAGCTCGGCCCGGGTCAGCGCGCAGACGCCGGTGAGGAGGGCGAGGACCACGAGCCGGCCGGTGGTGAACTCCCGGAAGCACCGGTTGGCGGCCAGGATGGTGACCGCGGCCAGGAGCATGACCAGGGCCTCGGACATCACCTCGCCATCGAAGACCCAGAACCCGGGATAGAGGGCGGCGATGACCGCGGCGATGACACCGGCCCGGGGTGTGACCAGGTCCTTGGCCACCATGCCGGTCAGGGCGATGGTGGCCGTGCCGATCAGGCAGACCAGCACCAGCTGCGCGTTCCAACTGTTCGCCCCGACCGCATCGGCCGCCGTGAGCAGCAGGGTGAAGACAGGGGGATGCTGGGCCGAGGGGACCAACGCGGCCACCGGGTGCTTGACCAGGAGGGTGATCGGGTCGACGAACCAGCGGCCGTCGACGTTGAACTGGGCCTGCCCGTGATAGTAGAAGGCATCGCCCTTGCCCGGAGGGGCGCCGGACTTGGTGACGAAGACGTAGACCAGACGGAGCGCCAACCCGACGGCGCAGGTCGCCGCGATCCACCAAGGGAAAGAGGAGCGCTCCGGGGCGGCCGACTCCTCGGTGCCCTGCTCCACTAGGTGGTGGCGTTCGTCGTCACGTTCCCGACCTTGGCGGCCCCGCGAGGGATGATCGGCGCGTCGCGTCCGGTTCCGCCGCTGCCCGAGGCGGAGCGGGTGTCACTGGTCTCGTGGTACTCCTCCTCGACGTTGACCGCCCAGATGTCGTGGTCGGAACCGTGGATGTTCTCGACGGTGAGCATGGCGGTGTACATCGAGTGGTCCTGGTTGTTGTATTTGTGCATGCCGTTGCGCCCCACCGGGTGGACGTTGGGGGCATGGTCCTCGAACCACCGGCGGATGACCTCGACGTTGCTCCGGTAGACGTCGTCGTACACCGGGTAGGCCTTGGGCATCCGGACCACGTAGCCGACCTCGACATCGGAGGGGTCGACCAGGCCGATGGTGGCCAACTCCTTGGTGGCCAGGGCCACCAGCTCGTCGTCACTGCAGGTCCACAGCTCGTCGCCTTCGAACACGAAGTACTCCATACCCAGACAGGTCCGCCCGTCCTTCACCAGGTACGGCGACCAGGTCCCGAAGTTCTGGATCCGGCCCACCTTGACGTCCGGCGAGTGGATGTAGATCCAGTTGTCGGGGAAGCCGCGCTCTTCGGGGACGACCAGGGCCACGGTGAGGAAGTCGCGGTAGTGGAGGTCGTCGGCCGCGGTGAGCACCTCGTCGGGCACGGGAGGATCGACGATCCGGGCCAGTGCGGTGAGGGGCATGGAGGAGATGACGTGCGAGGCGTCGATCCGCTCGGTGGTGCCTCCCGAGGCGACGGTCACCGCCACCGCCGCCCCGTCCTCGACGTGGACCGTGCTCGCCGTGGTCGACATCCGGATCGTGCCCCCCATGCCGACCACCTGCTCGGCGCACCGTTCCCACATCATGCCCGGGCCGAACTTGGGGTACTCGAACTCCTCGATGAGGCTGGTCAGCTGCTTCGACTTGTCACGCCGCTTGCCGGCCACCGACGCCCGGATCGGCTCCCACACCGCGTTCCACAACGACATGCCCTTGATCCGCTGGGCTCCCCAGTCGGCGGAGATCTCCGAGGCGGAGACGGCCCACAGCTTCTCGTTGTAGGTCTTGAAGAAATGCCGGTAGAGCCGCCATCCGTAGTTGGAGACGATGTAGCCCTCGAGGGTGGTGAGGTCCTTCGGCGGCCGGATCCGGACCCAGAGGAAGGACAGGCCGCATAAGAAGGCCTCCACCACCCCGAGGTTGGAGAGGGCGTTGCCGAGTTTGATCGGGTAGTCGTAGAACTTGCCGTCGTAGAAGATGCGGCTCATCCGCGGGCGGAGCAGGAAGTCCTCGGAGGGGAGCACCTGATGCCAGAACTCCTCCACCGGCCGCACCTTGGTGAAGAAGCGGTGGCCCCCGATGTCGAACCGCCATCCGTCCCGCTCGACGGTGCGGCTGATCCCTCCGACGACGTCGTCCTCCTCGACGACCACCACCGGATCGCCGGCCGCAGCCAGCTGGCGGGCGGCGGTGAGCCCGGCCGGACCGGCACCGATGACCACGACGGGCCGATCCGACGAGACCGACGGCGAGGAAGATGCAGCAGGTACTTCGGTGGCTTCGGGTGGATGCGAGGAATGGGGTTCGGATGTCGGCACTGCGTCGGGGTCCTCTCGATTCTGGTGGTGTCGGCGGTGTTCTCGCTCGTCTCGTCTCATCTCGCGCGGAGCTGGGGAGCGCTCCCGCCGTGACCCGGCCCGGGACCGAGCCACCCGTGGTCGTGTCGTCCGGTGGATCCCCCGACCAGAGCATGCCATGCACGGGCCCGCCTCCCACGGGATCTCCCCCGGGCGCCCTCCCGACAGGGGCACCCGGTGATGCTTCGGGCAGTCGAAGGATAGTTGGTCGGCACCTGCTGCCGGTGAAGGCAAGGGGCGTCAGGCCGGTGCAACGGGGTCAGGGGACCACCACGCCGATGAAGGCGAGGAAGGCGTAGCCCGCCATCCCGGCTCCGACGACGATCAGGACGGCCAACTCCACGCCGCGCCGGGCAGTGAGCGTGGACGCCGCGATGACCAGGGGAAAAGCGCCGAGGGCATAGCGCTCGAACGAATCGAGGTTGGAGCTGGTGACCGACACGGCCAGCACGACGGTGGCGAAGGCGGCGTAGGAGAGAGGCAGCCGCCGGAACGCCACCACCAGGAGGGCCACGCTGATCAGCACCCACGGGATGTGGAGGGCGCTGCCCAGGTGATGGCCATGGACCACCGAATCGAGGTCGTGCCACATGGCGCCCAACGGCACGGTGATGGCCCCCCGATGCCCGTTCTGCTGCTGGACCCGCAGCGGAAGCCAGGGATCGCCGAACTGCGAGCCGACCCAGCCCAGGTACGCCGCCGTCCCGACCAGCGGCGCGGCGACGGCGGCCAGCGGCGCGGCCCAGCGCCCGGCGCCCGGCCATCCCTGCGGCCGTGCCTGCCCATCCCCGCGCCCCGGTCCCTGCCCGTGGCGAGCCTCCCGTCCGGGACGTCCCCGCCACACTTCGATGACCACCGGCACCACCAGCAGGATGCCCACCGGCCGGGTCAGGCCGGCGGCCAGACCGGCCGCCGCCGCCCACCACCACCTCCCGGCCCGCGGCGGCCAGGAAGGTGGCCACGGCACAGAGGATGAGGGCGGCGTCGGCGTACCCCAGAACCAGCGAGTACGCCGCCGGGGCCAGGGCCAGGAGCCAGACCGACCGCCGGGCCAAGGCACGGTCGCCGAAGTCGCGGCGCACCAGGACGAGGAGGCCGGCCATGGCGGCCAGGGCGCACAGATTGGCGATCACCAGCAGGGCCGTTCCGACGCCGATCCCGGGAATCCACCCGAGCACCCGGGCGGCCATCGGGAACCCGGGGTAGAAGCGCACCGACTGCCGACCGGATGCCGCGTAGCCGTGCCCGGCGATGGCCTCGTACCACCCGGCGTCCCAGCCGAGGAGGCCCTCGTGGACCCGGAGGTGGGCGCCGGCGTTGTCGGGCCGCACCGTGTCCACCACCAGATGGGCCAGGACGAGGCTGAAGGCGACCACGATACGGGCGGCGATCCAGGCCGGGAGGACCTCGACGACCGCCCGCCCGAACCCACCGGCCAGCTCACGGACCCGACCGGCCCTGACGCTTCCGGCACCGGCATGGCCGGCACCGACACCCCCGGCCGTCCCGGCCCGATCTGCCTGGTCGTCACGGACGGCGGCCGGCGCGCCGTCGCCGACCGTGCGGGATGCGGGTGGGTTCACGGCGGCCGGCTCAGGGCTTGGTCGGTGTGAAACGCACCATCCACATCGGCTGATAGAAGGTGACCGAATTCCCCTGGACCAGCTGCTCGGCCCGATAGTCGGGATTCTGCTGCAGGGTCTGCACGATGCCCTCGCACTTGAGGCCGAACCCCTGGTAGCCGCCGCCCCACACCAGGAAGATCTGACGTCCGGAAGCGGCCGCCATCGACTCGAGCCGCTCGGCGAACGCCGGTGCCGAGGCCGCCTTGACCGCCTTGGCGTAGTCGACCCAGTTGACGAAGACGGGACCGGTGCCCCGCGGGAACGTGGTCTGCAGGTAGCGACCCTCCGGGAAGGAGGCGGTTCACCGCCGGACCGAGCTGGTCCGGGCAGTAGGCCACGATGTCCCCCGGCTTCCCCGAGGCGGCGATGGCCCGGGCCACCTGCCCGGCCTGGGTGCGGTTGGTGGTGACGTCGGGGATGGATCCGGCCAGGCCGGCAGCCACGGCGATGGCCAGGACGAGCAACCGGACCCGGCGGTCGAGGAAGCAGGTCACCCCGACGGCCACCACCAGGATCAGCGGGATGAACACCACGGACGCGTAGCGGGCGTCAAAGGTGCTCTTGGCCAGGAGCCCACCGGCGAGGGCGGCGGCCAGGGTGCCGATCACCACGACGGTCGAGCGGCCGGGTCAGCCGGCGGGTGCGGAGGTCGAGGTCGATGTGGCGGCGGCCGGCGGCCATGCCGAAGACCCCCAACCCGGCCAGTCCGAAGATCATCAGAGCCAGGGCGCGTCCCGAGTTCGAGCCCCCACCGGCGAAGGAGGACACCGCACTCACCATCGAGGCGAAGCTGGCCGTGGTGGCCCAGGGCGTCCCGGTGTGGCGGGACTGGAACAAGAAGGTGGGCAACCAGGGCAAGAAGGTGAGGCACCCGACGAAGGTGGCCACCAACGAGGCCCGGGCCCCGGCCCGCCATTCCGCCCGGCCCCGCCAGGCCTCCCACAGCAGCCACAACAGGACGGTGCCCACCAGGTAGAGCGCCCAGTAGTGGGTGTAGAGCAGCAGCCCGGTGACCACGCCCACCGCCACCAGGTTGCCCGGGCGCGGGTTCCGGAGGGACCGGTCCAGGGCCAGGAAGCCGAGGACGGTGAGCAGGGCGACCAGCGAGTACATCCGGCTCTCGGTGGCGTAGCGGATGGCGAACGGGGAGGTGGCCAGCAGCAGGAGGGCGATCCAGCCCAGCCGGGCCCCTCCGAGCCGCCGACCGGCCAGCCACACCAGCGGGAGGGTGATCACCCCGAAGACACCGGACAGCGATCGGACGGCCAGGTCCGACTGACCGAACCAGCCCATCCAGAAGTGGAGGAGGAAGTAGTACAGCGGAGGCGATCCGTCCCGCCGGAGGAACGAAGGAATCTGGTGGAGGGGCAGTCGGGCGATGTTGACGGTGAGCGCCTCGTCGAGCCACAGGTCCGATCTGGTCCAGAAGCGCAACGCCAGGGACAGGGCGAGCACCAGCCCGGTGACCACGACGATGGCGCCGGCGGTGGCCCGGCTGAACGGAGGACCTTCGGGGTCGGCGGAAACAGGGCCGTCAGCCGGGACGGGCCCGGCAGCCGATGCCGGGCTCGACGACGAGCTGTCGATGGCGGAGGTGGCGATCGGGCCAACCTCGTCGGCTTCCCGATCCGGCTCGGGCGGCGCGGTGACCCCGCCGCTGCCGACCACCGAAGCTGACGACGGAGCCACATCCATGGGGGGCATGGTACCCAGCAGCGCGGAAGGAGTGGGGCCCCGCCGCCGCCCCCGGACCCGGGGATACCCATGGACCCGGGACCTACTTGGCGGTAACGTGCCCCCACGACGGGCCGAACCTGTGGCAGAGTGCATCCGTCTTGTGAACAGCAGTTTTGGGAACTGGGTAGGGGGAGAGTGATGGGGGACTTCTGTGGGATTTGGCAATGAACTGAGTCGTCGCAGCTTCTTGTCCCGGAGCATGGCCGCCGGAGGTGCGGTGGCCCTCGGGGCCGGGGCCTCCTCGCGTGCTGGCCGGCTGTTCGTCGAGCCCCGGGTCGACCGGGACCACCACGGCCAGCGGGTCCAAGCCCGGCGTCTCGACGGCCACGCCGGTGCGCGGTGGAGCCCTCACCGTCGGGACCATCGCCGAGATCGACGGCTTCTACCCGCCCAGCAACCACTGGGACACCAACGGGTTCCTCTATGCCAACACCGTCTACGACCCGCTGATGGCGGTGGCGGCCGACGGCAGCATCCAGCCCTACCTGGCCAAGTCGATGACCAGCAACTCCACCTTCGAGGTGTGGACGATGACGCTGCGGTCGGGCGTCACCTTCAGCGACGGCTCGGCGCTCACCTCGGCGGTGGTCAAGGCCAACTTCGACGCCCTGCAGGCTTCGGCGCTGACCGGGACCGCCCTCAAGCAGGTGGCCTCGGTGACCACGCCCGACTCGATGACCGTGGTCTACACGCTGACCGGCCCGAATCCGACCTTCCCCTCCGGCCTCACCACCCAGGTCGGCTACGTGGTCGGGGAGGCCATGATCCAGAAGGCGGCGGCCGGAGGGTCGGGCACCCTGGTCCCGGTGGGCACCGGTCCGTTCATCTATTCGCAGTGGCAGCCCAACAGCTTCTTCACGGCCACCCGCAACCCGAACTACTGGCGGAAGGGTCTCCCCTACCTCGACTCGATCACCTTCAAGCCGATCCCCGACACCGGCCAGCGGGAGTCGACGCTCCGGTCGGGTGGGGTCGACATGATCGAGTCGGTCAACCCCACCACCATCACCAACTTCTCGGGCTCGGGGGGATCGGGGTTCCAGCTGGTCGACACCCGGACCGGGGTGATCGGCCAGCCCACCTTCGCCTTCATCATGCTCAACATGGTGACCCCGCCGACCAACGATCTGAGTATCCGCCAGGCGCTGGCCAAGGGCATGGACCAGGCCGAGGTGCAGAAGATCATCGGCGGCCCGCCGACCAAACCGGCCACCGGGCTCTTCCTGCCCGACTCGCCCTACTACAGCAACACCCATTACCCGACCTTCGACCCGGGGGCGGCCAAGGAGCTGGTCAGCGCCTACAAGGCCAAGCACGGGACGCCGACGCTGAACCTGCTCACCATCCCCGACCCGCTCGAGATCAAGGTGGTCCAGGCCATCCAGCAGATGTGGCAGCAGGTCGGGTTCGACATCACCGTCTCCGAGGTGCAACAGGCATCGATCATCGACGACTTCGTCTTCGGCAGTTTCCAGGCGGTGACCTCGTACCAGTTCGGCGCCGTCAACCCCGACCTCAACTACGTGTGGTGGAGCACGACCACCATCTCCCCCATCGGCACCATCGGCCTCAACTTCACCCGGATGGACGACCCGACCATCGAATCGGCCATGCTCGAGGGCCGGCACACCAGCAGCCAGGCCACCAGGCAGACCGCCTACCGGACCGTCAACGAGCAACTGGCCAAACAGCTCCCGTATCTGTGGATCGAGCAGTACCTCTTCTCGGAGGTGGCGGCCGAGCGGGTCCAGAACTTCAACAATCTGACGCTGCCCAACGGCATGCCCGGGTACAGCTTCGACGAAGGTGTCTTCTTCCCCGTGCAGACCTGGCTCGCCCACTAGCCGGTCGGGCAACCGGACCAGCGTCTCGACACGCCAATGGGCAAATACTTCCTCCGACGGTCCGTGCAACTGGTGGTGGTGGCCTTCATCATCTCCGTGCTCACCTTCCTGCTGGTCCACCTCCTGCCCGGCGACCCGTCGGTCATCATCCTCGGTCCCAACGACAACGCCCACAACCGGGCCGTCCTCTTCAAGCAGCTGGGCCTCAACAAGCCGCTCATCCAGCAGTACTTCATCTGGTTGGGCGCGGTGTTCCACGGCAACCTCGGCCAGTCCTACCTGGACAAGGAGTCGGTGACCAGCATCATCGCCACCGGCTGGCCCATCGACCTCGAGTTGATCATCATCTCCCAGGTCATCGCCTTCGCCGTGGCCATCCCGCTGGCCCTGTTCACGTCACGGCGCCCGAACCGGCCCGTCGACAATGTGGCCACCACCGGCACGTTCGGGCTGCTGGCCCTGCCGCCGTTCGTGATCGCCCCGATCATGGTGGCGGTGTTCGCCGTCGGGTTGCACTGGTTTCCGGCCACCGGTTACGTCCCGTTCAGCCAGGACCCGGCCACCAATCTGCACGACATGATCCTGCCTTCCCTGGCCATCACCGCCGGTTCGATCGCCGTCTACTACCGGCTGTTCCGGTCCGACCTGATCAGCACCCTCCAGGAGGACTTCATCACCATGGCCCGGTCGAAGGGCATGTCCTCGCGCCGGATCATGTGGCGTCACGCCTTCCGGCCCTCGTCCTTCTCGCTGTTGGCGGCCTCGGGGGTCAACATCGGGGCCCTCATCGGCGGGCTCTTCATCGTCGAGTACCTGTTTGCCATCAACGGATTGGGGTACTCCCTGGTCCAGGCCGTGCAGCAGCGGGACTACCTGGTCGTCCAGGGCATCTCGCTGGTCATCGCCATCGCCTACGTGGTGCTCCAATTCATCATCGACTTCATTTTCACGGTGGTCGATCCGAGGGTGACCAGGGAGTGATCGATGCCTGACGACCGCGAGCTCGAAGCCACCCGCGCCTCGGGTCGGCTCCTCTCCGACCAGGTCCCCGGCCTGGCCGCCATGGACGAGCTGGTCGTGTCGCGCCAGAGCGAGACCCTCGACTCGGACGACATCCTGGTCAAGAAACCTCTCGGCATCCTCTTCTGGCTGGCGGTGGGGTGGGTCGGCCTGATCATCTTTCTGGCCGTGATCGCCAATCTGCTCCCCCTGCCCAACCCCGACTTCCAGAACTACTCCGCCGTCAACGCCTCCCCGAGCCTGCACCACCTGCTGGGCACGGACGACCTGGGCCGCGACCTGCTGAGCCGGGTGATCTTCGGGGCCCGGGTGTCGCTGATCGTCGGGTTCGTGTCGGTGGCCATCGGCCTGCTGGTGGGCGGGACCCTCGGGCTGGTGTCGGGCTACAAGGGCGGGCGCCTGGACGTCTCGCTCAACGCCGGCGCCTTCGTCCTGCTGGCCTTTCCGGCCATCGTGGCGGTCATCGCCATCGTGGCCTTCTGGGGGCAGACCCTGCCCAAGATCACCATCATCCTGGGCGTGGCCGTCATCCCGTTGCTGTACCGGGTGGTCCGGGCCTCCAGCCTCTCGTTCGCCAACCGCGACTTCGTGGTGGCGGCCAAGACCATGGGGGCGAGCACCTCCCGGATCATCTTCCGCGAGATCCTGCCCAACGTGGTGCCGGTGGCGGTGACCTTCGGCCTGATCACCGTGGCCGGTGTCATCGTGATCGAGGGCTCGCTGGCCTTCCTCGGCCTGTCGGTCCCGTTGCCCACCCCGTCATGGGGGAACATCATCGCCGAGGGCGCCTCGAACGGGAACCTCCAGACCAACCCGTACATCATGATCTGGCCGGTCCTGACCATGTTCTTGTTGCTGCTCTCGATCAACCTGATCGGCGACCGCCTGCGGCAGCGGTTCGACATCCGTGAGGGCCTGCTGTGACCACCAGCAAGGTCAAGCTCAAGCGGGGGCACAAGACGATCGAGTTCGCCGATGTGGGCCAGCCCGGCGAGCCGCTGCTGGTGGTCGAGGACCTCCACACCGCCTTCCGGACCGGCCGGGGCACCGTCCGGGCCGTCGACGGGGTCTCGCTGACCGTGGGCCGGGGACGGACCCTCGGCATCGTCGGCGAGTCCGGCTCGGGCAAGACCGTGCTGTCGCGCTCGATCATGGGTCTGCTCCCCCCGCGACGTGATCAGGAGCGGCACCGTCCACTTCGCCGGCCACGACCTGACGGCCATGAGCCAGAACGAACTGCGCCAGGTGTGGGGGGCCGAGCTGAGCATGATCTTCCAGGATCCGATGACCGCGCTCAACCCGGTCAAGCGCATCGGCAAGCAGATCACCGAATCGCTCCGCCTCCACCTGGGGATGGACCGGGCCGAGGCCAAGGCCCAGGCCGTCGAGCTGCTCCGCTCGGTGGGCATCCCCTCGCCCGAGGAGCGGATCAGGTGGTACCCGTTCCAGCTCTCGGGGGGCATGCGTCAACGGGTCATGATCGCCATCGCACTGGCCTGCGCCCCGCGGCTGGTCATGGCCGACGAGCCGACCACCGGGTTGGACGTGACCGTGCAGGCCCAGATCCTCGACCTGCTCGCCGACCTCCAGCGGGAGCGCCACATGGCGGTCATCCTGGTCACCCACGACCTCGGGGTGGTGGCCACCCGGGCCGACGAGATCGTGGTCATGTACGCCGGGCGGATCGTCGAACGGGCGCCCACCCACACCCTGTTCCACGACACCCACATGCCCTACACCCAGGCGTTGATGGACTCGATCCCCCGCCTGTCCGACCCGAGCGGGTCCAGGCTGCACGCCATCGCCGGCCGGCCTCCGGATCTGATCCATCCACCGGCCGGCTGCCGCTTCGCACCCCGGTGTCCCTACGTCCAGGACAAGTGCCGGGAGAGCGATCCCCCGCTCCGCACCGCCGGGTCGGCCGACCACCTCTTCGCCTGCTGGTTCCCACTGGTCAACGGCGTGTCCACCGCGCCGCCCAATGGCAGCTCGCCCGCCCACGCGCCGCCGGCCGCCGCCGGTCCGGATCCGGTGGCCACCAACGGTTCGACCGACGGAGCGGAGACGACTCCATGAGCGAGGTCCCGAGCGACGCCCCGGCACCCGGAGGGACGGCCCCCGGCGGGACCGCCGACGGCGACGTCGTCCTCGAGGTGCAGAACCTGGTCGTCGAATTCCGGAGCGGGCGCCAGACCGTGCACGCCGTGTCCGGAGTGAGCTTCTCGGTCAAGGTCGGCGAGACCCTCGGCCTGGTGGGGGAGTCGGGCTGCGGGAAGACGACCACCGGTCGCGCCCTCGTGCAGGTACAGCCGCCGACGTCGGGAGTCGTCTCCTATCGGGGTCAGAACCTGAACGATCTGTCCACCCGCCAGCTGCGGCGGATCCGGACGAAGATCCAGATGATCTTCCAGGATCCGATCTCGTCACTCAACCCGCGGCGGCGGGTCAAGGACATCGTGGCCGAGCCCCTGGTCATCTGGGGGCGGGGCACCAGGCAGGAGCGAGCCGCCAAGGTCAGGGAGATGCTCGAGGCCGTGGGGATCGACCCCGACAACGCCGGCGATCGGCGTCCGGGCGAGTTCTCCGGCGGCCAGTGCCAGCGCATCAGTATCGCCCGGGCGCTGATGGCCGACCCCGACCTGCTCATCTGCGACGAACCGGTCTCGGCCCTCGATGTCTCCGTCCAGGCCCAGATCCTCAATCTGATGGCCGATCTCAAGGCCAGGTTCGGTCTCACCATGGTCTTCATCGCCCACGACCTGGGCGTGGTCAAGAACGTGAGCGACCGGGTGGCGGTGATGTACCTGGGGAAGCTGGTCGAGCTGGCCCCGTCCGACGATCTGTACCGGTACGCCGCCCACCCCTATACCGAGGCGCTGCTGGCTTCGATCCCCGAGCCGGATCCGGACCTGCGGACCAACCACAAAGGGCTGTCCGGGGAGCTCCCGTCCCCGCTCAACCCGCCGTCCGGGTGCCGGTTCCGCACCCGGTGCCCCTACGCCCAGGAGCGCTGCACCGAAGAGGAACCCCTGCTGCGGGAGATCGCCCCCGGCCACCAGGTCGCCTGTCACTTTCCCCTGGTCGATGCCGGGGCGGCCTCCGAGCCGTCGTCGGCCGAACCCGCCCGTACCTGATCGGGACCAGTAGCCGTGTGACAAGCGGCCTGGCCCGACCGGCTGACGACCTGCCGGTCAGCCGGCTTCGGGGGCGGCCTCGGGACTGACATCGCCCGTCGCTTCCACCGGCGGGGCCGGCACCGGTTCGGGTGCTGCGGGGCTGCGGCCGCGGCTGGGGCTGGGGCGGCGCGGCGGCGTCGGCCGGCGCCTCGGCCACGGGAGCCGCCTCGACCTGCGGGGCTGCTGCCTCGGGGGCAGCCGGCGCCTCGGGAGCACCTTCGGCGGTGCCGTGCTCGGCCACGTAGTCGGCCCACGCCGCCTGCGCTTCCGTCTCGGGGGTGAACTCGGCCTCGGCGAACTCGAAGGGGCCGACGTAGTTGCCCTCGGCGTCGTAGGCGTGCTCACCGAACGCCTCGCGGTACTCCTCGGACACCTCGCCGCCCTCGGCCGCCTGCTTGATGGACAGGCTGATCCGGCGGCGCTGCAGGTCGATGTCGATGATCTTCACCCACAGCTCTTCACCGGGGGTGACCACCTGCTCGGGAAGGTCGACGTGGTGGCCGGCCATCTCGGAGATGTGCACCAGCCCCTCGATGCCATCGCCGACCTGGACGAAGGAACCGAAGGGCACCAGCTTGGTGATCCGGCCGTAGACCAGCTCCCCGACCTGGTGGGAGTTGGCGAACTCCTGCCACGGATCGGTCTGAGTGGCCTTCAGCGAGAGGCTGATGCGCTCCTTGGGGAGATCGACGTCGAGCACTTCCACATCGATCTCGTCCCCGACCGACACCACCGACGACGGGTGGTCGACGTGCTTCCACGACAGCTCGGACACGTGGACCAGCCCGTCCATCCCCCCGAGGTCGACGAAGGCCCCGAAGTTGACCACCGAGGACACCACGCCCCTCCGCCGCTCGCCCGGCTTGAGGTTGACCAGGAACTCGCCGCGCTGCTCCTTCTGGGTCTCCTCGAGCCACGCCCGGCGGGACAGCACGACGTTGTTCCGGTTCCGGTCCAGTTCGATGATCTTGGCCTCGATGGTGCGGCCCACGTAGGGCTGGAGCTCGCGCACCCGGCGCAGCTCGACCAGCGACGCGGGCAGGAAGCCCCGCAGCCCGATGTCCACGATGAGCCCGCCCTTGACCACTTCGATCACCGGGCCGGTGACCACTTCGTCGGCTTCCTTGAGCTTCTCGATGGTGCCCCACGCCCGCTCGTACTGGGCCCGCTTCTTCGACAGGATGAGGCGTCCCTCTTTGTCCTCCTTCTGGAGGACCAGGGCCTCGATGGCGTCGCCCAGGGTCACGATCTCCGAAGGGTCGACATCGTTCCGGATGGAGAGCTCACGTACCGGGATGACACCCTCGGACTTGAAACCGATGTCGAGGAGCACCTCGTCGCGGTCGATCTTGACGACGGTTCCCTCGACCAGATCGCCGTCCTCGAACTCGACGATGGTTCCGGCCATGGCATCTTCGAGGGACGCCCCTCCGAGGTCGTCTTCGGTCACGGAACGGGGGTGGTACTCACCGTTCTCGTCGAAGGTGCCCATTGCCTCGGGGGACAACAGGGCGGTGCCCTCGGGTACGACTTGTGTATCGGACATGTAGTAGGTAGCTCGCTTTCCGGACGGGTCCATCGGGCCCGCATCAGGGCCACGACGGCAAGGGTCGGCCACAACCGTTGCGGCCGGAGGACAATGTTACTGCACCCGTCCTCGGACCGGTACGGGCGCCCCCGATGGCCGGTCAGCCCTCTTTGGCCTCCGCCCACGAGGAGCCCCAGGCCATGGCCACTTTCAACGGGACCTTGAGGTCGGCCGCCCCGGTCAGTGCCTCCTCGGTCAGGGCGGCCACCTGCTCGGCCTCGTCGGGAACCACGTCCACCAGCACCTCGTCGTGGACCTGGAGGACCAGGTCCGATGCCAGCCCACCCTCCTCGAGGCCGGCATCGAGCCTGACCAGAGCCACCTTGAACAGGTCGGCGGCCAGCCCCTGGATCCCCGCGTTCATCGCCTGGCGCTCGGCCGCCTGGCGCACCTGGTAGTTGGTGGCGGTCAGGTCGGGAAGGGGCCGGCGGCGGCCGAAGGCGGTCAGCGTGTAGCCGGCGTTGCGGGCCTCGGACACCGCCTGGTCCATGTACTCGCGCACCGAGGGGTAGGCGGCGAAGAAGGCCTGGAGGATGGCCTGCGCCTCGTCCACCGGCACACCCAGGCGCTGGGACAGACCGTAGGCCTCCATCCCGTAGGCGAGGCCGTAGGAGACCATCTTGGCCGTCGACCGCTGGCCGAGGGTGACCTGGTCCCGCTCCACACCGAAGACCCGGGAGGCCACCGACCGGTGGATGTCCTCCCCGGCGGCGAAGGCGGCGGTGAGACCGGGGTCCCCGGACAGGTGGGCGATGGCCCGCAGTTCCACCTGGTCGTAGTCGGCCACCAGCAGGCGGCGCCCGGCGGAGGGGACGAACGCCTCACGGAACCGTCGACCCTCCTCGGTGCGCACCGGGATGTTGTGCAGGTTGGGGCGGTCCGACGACAGCCGGCCGGTGCGGGCGACCGTCTGGCGGAAGGTGGCGTGGATCCGACCGTCGGGGGCCACCTCGGCGGCCAGGCTCTCCCCGTAGGTGGAGCGGAGCTTCTCCACCTCGCGATAGCGCAGCAGGGCTTCCACGATCGGGTGCTGGTCGCGCAGCAGCTCGAGGGTCCGGGCGTCGGTCGAGAACCCGGTCTTGGTCTTGCGTACCGGAGTCAGGCCCAACGTGTCGTAGAGCACGGTGCGGAGCTGGGGGACCGAGTTCACCTTGAACGGGGTGCCGGCCAGGTCCTGGATGGTCAGCTCCAGCGAGGCACACTCCTCGACCAGGCCGGCGGCGATCGACCGCAGGACGTCGCGGTCGACGGGGATGCCCGACGACCTCCATGCGGGCCAGCACCCGGACCAAGGGCTGTTCGATGTCGGCGTAGAGGGCGTCCTCCCCCACCGCGGCCAGGGCGTCGGCCAGCGGGGGGCGCAGGCGGGCCAGCACGGCGGTCAGGCGAACCGACCGGAGGTCGTCCTCGGCCAGGCCGTCGTCGGGCCGGGACCGGGTCGGGCGCCTCGTCGAGCGCGAAGGTCCCCTGCCCCTTGCCGCCGGTACCGTCATCGACGGTGACGCCGAGGAACCGCGCCGCCAGATCACTGATCCGGTACCGGTCGACGGACGGGTCCAGCAGGTAGGCGACCACCGCGGTGTCCATGGCCAGGCCGGTGATGTCGATCCCGAGCGGGAGCAGCGACCGCATCATCTCCTTGGCGTCGTGGGCCACCACGCCACCCCCGCCGGGCCCCAGGCCCGACGGCCAGGGCCCCGAGAACGGCGGCATCCTCGAGCAGCGTGGGCCGGCCCCCGGCATCGGGGCCGATGTGGACGATGGGCGCCGGCGCCGACTCCGGCCCGTACTCGGCGGCGAGGGTCAGGCTGACCAGGGGCGAGCGTCCCGGGTCCCCGGACCAGCGGGCGAACACGGCCACGTTGCCGGTCGACCCGGTGGCGGCCGCGAACACGGCGGCGACGGCGGCGACGGTGTCCTCCACCGTTCGCGGCACCACCACCTCGGGCGAGGTGAGCCACTCGGGCGATTCCCCGGGGTCACCCCGGACGGCGGCGCCCGGCGGCGGTCTCGACCCTGTCGGCGACGGCGGTTCCCCCGCCGACGAGACCGTCCATCGCCGCTCCCTCGGCCGGCGGCCCGAAGGCGCCCTCGGCCATCAGCGGGGCGAACCGGGTCCACACCGAACGGAGCTCGTACTCGTCGAAGATCTCACGGGCCTTGTCCGGGTCCCAGCCCCCGAGGGTCAGGTCGTCGACGTGCACATCGAGGGGCACGTCGCGCACCAGCGGGATGACCTCGGCGTTGGTCCGGACCTGTCCGGCACTGGCGCCCAGGTTCTCGCGCAACTTCGGCGACAGGGCGTCGAGGTGGGCGAACAGGGTGTCGAGGTCGCCGTACTCGTTGACCAGCTTGGCCGCCGTCTTCTCCCCCACCCCGGGGACTCCGGGAAGGTTGTCGGAGGGATCGCCGCGCAGCGCGGCCAGCAGCGGGTACTTCTCGGGCCGTACCCCGGTGCGCTCCTCGATGCCCGCCTCGTCGTAGAGGGCGTAGTCGCTCACGCCCCTCCGGTTGTAGAGCACCCGGACATAAGGATCCTCGACCAGCTGGTAGGCGTCGCGGTCGCCGGTGACGATGATGACCGGATGCTTCCGGTCCCTGGCCTCGGTGGCCAGCGTGGCCAGCACATCGTCGGCCTCGAAGCCCTCGGCGCCGACCACCGGGATGGCCAGCGAGCCGAGCAGGGACCGGATGATCTCGAACTGGTGCGGGAGATCGGAGGGGGTCTCGGCCCGGCCGCCCTTGTAGTCCTCGGTGATCTCGTCGCGGAAGGTCCCGCCGGGAAGATCGAAGGCGACGGCCAGCCCCACCGGCCGGTGGTCCCGCACCAGGTTCACCACCATCGATGCGAATCCGTGGACCGCGTTGGTCACCACGCCTTTGGTGGTGGCCAGATCGGGAGGCAGGGCGAAGTAGGCCCGGAAGGCCAGCGACATCCCGTCCAGGAGGATCAGCGGGGCCGAGGCGGGATCGGCGGCCGGACCGTCGGCCTGACCCGGCTGGAGCTTGGGCGCGGGGGTCTTGGCGGCCACGGTCGGCGATCGGCTCGCGCTAGGGCGCGAGGGAGCCCTCGAGGACCTGGCGGGCGACGTCGATCATCCGGGACCGGGTCCCCATGGCCGTCTTCTGGATGAACCCGAAGGCCTCGGTCTCGGACATCCCGGACCTGTCCATGAGGACGGTTTTGGCTCCGTCGACCAGTCGGCGGGTCTCGAGCTTGTCCTCGGCGGTGACCTGGAGCCCGCTGTGACCGTCGGCGGCCACCCGGCGGGCCTCGGCGTCGATGGCCCATTCCTGCTCGCAGCGGGCCATGGCCTGATCGATGGCCGGGATGAGCTCGATCCGCTGGAACGGCTTGACCAGGTAGGCGGCCACCCCTGCATCGCGGGCCTCGTCGATGAGGTTCCGTTGGCTGAAGGCGGTGAGGATGAGGACGGCCACCTTGATGTCCAGGTCCCGGATGGCCCGGGCCGCGGCCAGACCGTCGGAACCGGGCATCTTCACGTCGAGGATCACCAGATCGGGGTGATGGTCCCGGACCAGGTCGACGGCCTCGTCGCCGCGGCCGGTCTCGCCGACCACGTCGTACCCTTCGTCCTGGAGGATCTCCTTCAGATCGAGCCGGATGATCGCTTCGTCCTCGGCGATGACCACCCGCCTGCTCACGGGGGTCAACCCGGACCGACCACGAGCTGGTCGAGCAGCTCGTCTTGACGGCGTTCGAGTTCGGCGATCCGCTCGACCAGGCCGGCCCGGGTCTGCAGCATCACCGACGCGTGCCGACTGGCTTCGTCGTGCTCCCTGGAGGCGACCGGGGTCTCGGCCACGAGGGCCCGCAGCCGGGTGTCGTCGGCGATCTCGTTCACCACCACCAACTGTTCGTCGAGGATGGCCAGCTCGGCGCGGGCGCGCACCAGCCGGTCGTGGGCGTCGCTGAGCCGGCGTTCGAGCGTGGTCCTGTGCATGGGACGGCAATTCTACGCATGGCGCAACTCTATGCATCACACGGCCGCCCCTCGGCCACGGGCCGGGCCCCCGGTCGGGCGACGATCCAGGTCAGGACCGGTTCGCCGACCGGAGCAGGCGATCATCGGTCCGGTGTCCGGATCAGTCGGCGGCGGGCGCCGAGCCGGGTCAGTGTCGTCGGGTCGGGAGGGGGCCCCATCCCTTCGGTCGGATCGAGGGTCGCCGTCAGCACCGACCCCGGACCGCGTCGCGACAGTCGGGGCGGAGGGACCACGTCGTCCCCGAGGTACGAACGGGCCGGGCTCAGGTCCCCGGGCCAGGCAAATCCGGGGAGCGCGGCGATGGTCGTGTTCACGCCCCGGCCGTAGCCCGACTCGAACATTCCTCCCATCCAGAGCGGAACCCGGCCGGACGAACACGCATCGACCACCTGCAGCGCCGCGCCCAACCCTCCCAGCCGGGCCGGCTTCACGCACACCACGGAGCACGCCCCGGCCTCCAGCGCCCGTGCCACCGAGGCCGGTGAGCCGACGCCCTCGTCGAGGCAGATCGGAGTGGACGACCGGGCGGCCAGTCGGGCATGGGCGGCGAGGTCGTCCGGGCGAACGGTTGCTCGATACACAGCAGGCCGAACCGGTCGAGCTCACACAGATGGTCCAGGTCCTCCTCCCGGTACGAGCCGTTGGCGTCCACCTGGACACGGATGCCGGGGACCGAGCCGTGCAGTGCCTCGAGGGGCTCGAGGTCCCAGCCCGGGCCGATCTTGATCTTCACCCGGCCGTACCCCTCGGCGGCCAGGGTCGCCACCTCGGCGACCAGTGCCTCCGCCGACTCGGCCCGTCCCACCACCGCCCCGAGATCCACCGATCGACCCTCCACGCCGAGGAATCGAGCCAGTGAGCTTCGGCCGGCCCGCAGATGGATGTCGGCCACGGCCATCTCCAGGGCGGCGAAGGCCAGCGGAACGGCAGTGGCGGCGTCCAGGATGCCGTCGAGGTCGGACGGTCCGGGCAGGCCGGATCCGTCCGTCCGGTGCACGCCGGAATGGCGGAGGAGGGCGGGGACGAGCGATTCCTCGAGTGCGGCTACGGAGGTGTCGACGTCCTCGGCGTCGTAGGTGGTGTCGGCCAGGGCGGCACACTCACCCCACCCCTCGACGGGGGCGCCCCCGGCCTGGCCGATGATCTGCACCATGGCCAGAGGCCGCGCCCGGTGCACACCCCGGGCCGTGGCCACCGGGTGCCGAAAGGGCAGGTCGACACTCCACAGGGCGACCGCGGCAACCTGCACAGCGGGCGCCGATCGTTGGCCCAGCTGCGACCAGCGCTCGTAGAGCGTTCCCGAAGGCCCGTCGGCAACCGGAGGCGGCGACGCCGACTGGGCGGCGATCGGGCCAACCGGGTCCGACGGGGGGTCCACCAGCGGGATCCTACGGGTTTCGGCAGAGGGCCTGGTCCTCCTGGCGCCGGGAGATCGGAGCCAGCGGTGGTGACCGAGGCTTGGGATACCCTTCTCGACCGTGACCCGTCCTCGTCCGTGTCGTCGGCCCAGTGACATCGGATCGACGCTGCTGCTCGGATGGCGGAGGGATGGGGACGGCATGTGGGCGGGAGACCGTCCAGCAGGCCCGGGTGGCGGAATGGCAGACGCGATGGACTCAAAATCCATTGTCCGAAAGGGCGTGCGGGTTCGAATCCCGCCCCGGGCACGAGTGACGTGTCAAGACATCGGAGACCCGATGTGTCAAGACATCGTAGACCAGGACGTTCCCGGTCGGGACGTCCGCTCGTCGTCCTTGGTCGGGTCAAGGCACGCCGAGCGGCCGCGGCGACGGTGGGCCACGTTCGGACACGCCGGGCGCGTGCTCGTTCGTCACGCCTCCCCCTCCCTCTGTTCCCTCTGTTCCCTCGGCGTGCTTGCGGCCCGGTGAGGTTGCCCCGGGTGATGTGACCGGGAGGTTCGGCGGTGCCGCCGGCAGAGATGTGGGCTCCGGCGGCGTGGTCCCGGGCTGTCCGGCGTCCTCTCGGGCGGGTCGACACGCCGGAGAGCTCGCCTCGCATCTCCGGGTCGTGGCTGGCGGCCGGTCGGTGGTGATGGTGGTGGCCGTCTGCCGTTGACGTCGAACGCCGGTCCCAGCCGCGCTGCTGGTCATCGCCCGGGTGGATCCGCTCTCCGGGTTTGTGCCGCCGGCCGATGGGGCCTGTCCGCTGGCTGCCGGCTGGGGCGGATTCACCGGGTGCGAAGCTGCTGGTCGAGGGCTCGGCGGAGGTGCCGGACCGGCGCCGCTGGTGTCGGGACCGATCTGCATGGGTGGAGCACTGGACGGTGGGGTGACAACAGCGTCGTCGGTCAGGGCCACCCGAGTTCCGGGCTGGGGGTTCAGGCCTGTTACCGGTTGGAGACCCGGGAGCTGGAGCCGCCAACCCGGATAGATCAGATTGGGATCGGCGAGGCTACGCCCGTCCGGTTGGGGACGGCACACATTGAGGTCGAAGATTGCCGGCCATCGCTCTGGATCCCCGAGGTCGTGGGCGGCGATCCCCCACAGGGTGTCACCGACCTGCACGACGTAAAACCGGTACTGGCGTCGAGGGCGCGGCGGCGAGGTGGACGGGCGGGCCCGAGACCGACGAGATCACGGGGGTGTGCGCGGATCGCAAAGCCGGCCTGACCCCGGCCGAGCGTGGGGTGTGGCCGATCAGCTGGTGGGGCGCCGGCCTGCTCTTCACAGCGCACCGCTGAGCCGGGGGACGCGGGGAGGGCTGCGAATCGCGAAACCAAGCCTTGTCCCTGGAACAGCAGCAATCCGGCAAGTACCGCGGCCAAGGCAGCGGTGACTTTGGGATGGGAGGGCCACCACTTTTTGAGGCCTTGGAGTGCCCGTCTGAGCAAGATTGCGGCGATGAGCAAAAGGCCCACGGGGGCGATGGCGACGACCACCAGATCGACGAGATCATTGACGCCGACGGCAACGCTGCCCCTGGCGAAGGCCGCGACCATCGCTTGGCCCTGAAGATGGATGGACTGCAACTCCGCCGGGAGGATGATCGGTGCCAGGAGGGCCAATCCGCCGAAGTTGAAGGCGAGGAAGACGACGGTGACGAGTGACCAGACCTTGATGGCCCGCCTCGCTCGCGGCTTGAGCAGGCTCAGCCTGGCGATGGTGGCGGGGTCGGAGCGGCGGAACGTGTTGCGCAACACGGGCCCGAGGTAGGCGAAGAGGTTGGGCACGCCGACCAGATCGCTCATGATGTAGTAGCCGTCGAGCCGGACGAAGGGCAGGAACTGGTACATGGCCATGGCCTGGGACACGACGATGAAGACCGCCAGCGGACCAAAGCCGGTGGCGAGGTAGGCGGCGCCAGCGGCCACGATGAGGACGGCGTTGAAGTACACGCCGCCGAGGTCGGATCGGAGGCGCCCGGCACGGTTGAGCCGGTAGGAATCGGTGAGGTCGGTGTAGAAGGCCGGCCAGGCCAGATAGATGCCGACCCCCATGACACCGGGCGATCCGCCCCCGTACTTCGTGGCCGTGGCATGGCCGAGCTCGTGGAAGAAGCCCGAGAAGATCACCAGGACCGTCACGAGCAAGAAGAGGTTGGGATGGAACGGAAGTTGGCGGACAGCCCGGCTGAGGGCGGTTCGCTGGGCGCCGAGCAGCCAGATGTTCACAGCAATGAGACCGCCAACAACCAGGAGAACCACCGGTGGCCAGAAGGTCGGGCGGAGGGCAGTGGTGATTCCCCGATGGATCCGGGCCGGGATGACACGCTTCCGGTAGCGAAGCGCCAACAGCGGCAGCGACCGGGACAGGGCCTTCGTCTCGTCGTGATCGCCGGCCCCGGCGATGAGGCCTGACGGCCGGAGCTTCTTCTCGACCAGGTGGTCGACGTTGTCGGCCACGACGTGGCGGTCGATCTGCATGCTCAACGCTTCGGCGATCGCGGTGAGGTCCCGTTGGCCATCGATCAGGACAGCGACCTGGTAGAGCAGATGTGACAGGTGGATGACCTGGCCGTCATCACGCCGGACCAGGTAGGTGGGCTGCTCGTAGGCTGAGCCCTCGTAGCGACCGAGCAGCTGTGTCCCCTCCCGGAGCCGCAACGGGGAGGGCGGGCAGGCCTGGCTTTCCTTCAGGGGCGGGTGGGTTTCAGAACGCCATGCCAGCACAGACGGGTGTGACTGAGGGGGCGACCCGAAGGCCGCCCCCTCAGCACGATCACTTCTCGAAGAAGTGAGGTCCATCGCTAGAGGATGGAGAAGCCGTTGAGGTCACCGTCGAGGTTCCCGTTCAGCGCGGACACGTTGATGAGACCGCTCTGGTAGGTGTTCCCGTCGCCGTTGCCGTCAAAGCTTCCGACGTTGTTGACCTGGACGTGGCTGCTGCCACTGCGGCATCCCCACATCACCTCACGCGGAGGCAGGTAGGTGGCCTGCTCCATGTCCAGCTCAGACACTGAAAGTCCTTCACTCATGGTTCTCTTCCTTTCTGGCATGTATGTGAGCCCCCAAGGGGCGCCTGGGGGTCCGAGAGCCGGTGGCCCTCTGCCTTCCACTTTGAACATGATATCGAGCCATTGTCAATGATCTATTTATGGAAATAACGCATAATTCATTTACCTAAAAATGGGCGCGTCAATAGGACCCGCCGAAGGCGGCATTTGCCGGAGATGGACCCCTTCGATGGGCCTGCTACGAGGAAGAAGTCTTCACGCCGCCAGATTTCTTCAGCCAATCGAGAGTGCAGCGGTCGGCAGGGATACCGTCGACCTTGAGCCAAAATGGTTCTTGTAACCGGTACTGATATATATGTTAAAAGAACCATTTGGTGTGGTTGTCGATTGTGCTGAACCGCGGCAACGAGCCGACCAGCGGTCCGGAAGATGGACGTCCCGTCAGATGCCTGTTCCGGTGCGGACACGAAACACGCTGACCTGGCGTTATACCGTGAACCGGTGCTCTCGACGAGGCCGAAGGCGCATCGAGCCTGGCAACCTCACCGTGAGGAGTACGGATCGTTGGCACGGCCGTCCAAAGCCGAACCTCTGGTCACGGGCTCGCGTTCCAGTGCGGAAACCAACCCTCCCATCGGAGACAGGTGGGATGGCCCGCTGACACACGGACCGGCGCGGCCTCGTAGAGGCGCCTGGGGCTCGCTACCCGGGACGGTCGAGCACTGAGAGCATGCTGATGGACCGGTCGTGATCCCGGTCACACCGTGCGCTCTTCCAACCCCATGTGTCCAGAGAGGACGCCGTGGTAGCCGGGCCGAAGGGCTGTGAGTTCGAACCGGCATGCCCGGTTGCCGAGGACGAACCCGCAAGCCTCGGCGCTGGGAGGGGCAAAGGAACTACCGGAGTACCGCCAGCGGGAACTGAGCCGTGAGCCGGAGCGATCTCGTCGGACACCGGCCCCTCACCATCGTGGCCGACATCCGACCAGGACGCAGAACTCGTCGGAGCGGAGCCGAGGCGGACCGAAGGCGAACCGGACAACGGGACGGTTCTGAAACCCGAGCCAGATGAGTGGGAATGGGTGGGTTCGTTCCTCCCGGAGCCGCTGAGACCGACGCCCACGGTTCGTGGAGACGTTCCGGAGAGGAGGACGAGCCGCCCGGCCCCGCCGAAGAGCCGCCTGAGCCGCCGAACTGCCGGCGGGGTTTACGCCAGGCTCCGTGACCGGGGAACCCGAGGGAGGGAGCGTCGGCGAAGGTAGGACGGCGGCAACCGTCGACACGACCGGCGCGGTCACGGCGGCAACCGTCGACACGACCGGGGCGGTGACGGCGGCAACCGTCGACACGACCGGGGCGGTGACGGAAGAAGTGTCGGCAGCAACCGAGGAGAGGACCGGGGCGGCGGCTGTGGTAGCGGTCGAGCCGATGGGGTCAGGAGAGACGACCGGCGCCGCGGAGATGACGCCGTTGATCCCATTGGCAACCGTCGAGGCGAGAAGGCGGGTCGGCGGGGGGACGAGGGGAGGGTCGGTCGGCTTCGACAGTGTCGGCGAATCGGCCGTCGACGGGGCAGCTTGCGGGCTCGGTGCTTGAGCGGGAGGTGCCGTCGAAACGACCTTGGTCACCGTGGAGGCGACGTTTGATGCCGAGGTACCCGTCGTGACATTGGTCGCGGTTGTCGACGGAGTCTCAGAGGCTCCTTCGGGCGCCGAAAGGGCCTGGAGCGCCGCCGTGGGAACCAAGCTGGCGGGCGCCGGAAGAGGACTTGCCGTGGCACTCCCTCGAAACAGGAAGAGCAGGAACATGGACCCGAGCGTTCCGACAACGGCTCGAATGACCCAACGGAGAACGATCCTTCCCCCCATGGAGCAGAAATATGCCCCGGTCCTCCTCGGATAAACGAACCTTATGTGTTTCCATAAACAGCAATGGCATGTGGTACCAAATTTTGGGCATGCCGCGGCGATGGGCCAACGACATGGGTTTCCAGGACGGGCGGTGAGGCGTCATGCCGTTGTCATCGCCGGATGTGAGAAAGCGCCGGCGACCAGGACCAACGGGACGCACAGGCGCCTCGCTCGGGACCAAGCGTTGTTGCCGGCAGGTGAGCATGGGAGTTTCCGAGCCTCGTGCTCGTCATCGCTGCCGACGTCGGGTCAGCGGGTCACCACCGCGGGGACCTCGCCGAAATGTCGTTCCAGAGTTAACGGGGCACGAAGGCCTGGAGGGCCAGTCTCCGGTCGGGGAGCCGTCGGAGCACCGACCGGCAGGTCAGCGGGTACCCGAAATTGGCCGCTTTCTCGACGAGCGGATATCGGCCGGGGAGGTGCCCGACCTGCCGCCCTCCGAGGTCCACATCCAGGCGGCCTGTCCGCGGCACCAGCGTGGTCGTCGTCACGACGTGATCGTCCTTCACCGTGATCTCCTTGGAGTCGGTCCCCAGGGAGGCATCGAGGAGGGCGGTGTCGTCGACATCCAGCACGACGTACTCCCCTCCCCCGGTAGGCGGCAGGAAGGGATCTCCGAGTCGTCGGGGGCGGGGTGCGCCATGGACGAGGAGACCCGGGGCCACCGGGCCCGGCGTGGCCGAAATCCGGCACAGCGCCCGTTTCCCGGTCCGCTGAAGCTCGTAGACGGCCTGGCGGTAGTCCTCGGCGATCCGGTGCGGCAGGTTTCCCACCGCGATGCCCCCCACCACAAGCAGGACCGCGCCGGCGACCTCGCTCCTCGGGCCCATCACCAACTCGGCCATGAACAACTGGCCCCAGAAATCCATCACGACGGCCAGCTCAGGTTTGTGGAAGGTCGCCCCCACCGCCCGCGGACCGGTGGGCAACTCGGTCAGCGTGGGCCACGCCAGCCAATCGGCGGAGATCCGCGGCGAGGCGGCCTTGACCCGGGGATCGTCCACCCTGGGCGCCACCGGGGACGCCGGAGCGTGTGACGACCGAGGTCACCGGGCCCACTGCGACCGCCGGTCGCCGCTTCTTCCTACCGAGCACCCCCGGAATGGTAGGGAACCTCGGGTCGGCCTGCCCAATGGACCTCAGCCGGCCAGAGAAGCGCTGTACACGCAGGTGTCTCCGTCTGCCTCGCTGTTGGTCCCGTTGGGGCAGGTGTCGTTGGTCCACAATGCGACCGTGGTGAGGTCGACTCCGGTGAAGACGGCGCCGGTCAGGTTGGTCAGGACGATCTGCGCACCGGCCAGGTTGGCGCCGGTGAAGTTGGCGCCGGACAGGTTGGACTCGCTGAAGCTGGTGTAGGGATTGGCCGAGGATCCGCCCAGGTTGGCCCCGGTGAAATTGGCGCCGGTCAGATTGGCGGTGATGGATGACCCGCTGAGGTTGGCGTTGGTGAAGTTGGCCCCTTGGCCTGTCCCCGAGTTCGCGTTCACCGGTCCGTCCACACCCATGATCGGGTTGAACTGGGCGTCGGTGATGGTGGCTCCGGTGAAGTTGGCGCCACTGAAGAACGTGCCCGTGAACTGGGCGTTGCTGAGATTTGCTCCGGAGAGGTTGGCGTACTGGAGATCGGTGTTCTTCAGTTTGGCGCCGCTGAGGTCGGCTCCACTGAGGTTGGTGTTGCTGAGGTTGCAGTTGGTCAGATCGGCGTCCGGGCCGATCGGCGGGCAGGGCGCGGTGGTCGTGGTTGTCTTCCCTACCGTGGTCGGGGCCGCGGCGGGCTCGCCCGACGAGCATGCGGCGGCAACCAGGGCCACCACGGCCAGGCTCAGCGATGCCACCACCTTGCGCATGGCCAGAGCATTCCACGCTGCCGGGGGATGCCGGCACCGCCCAGGGCAACATCGGGCCGAACCGGACACCCAAGTTACGTCCCGGTAATCCCCTTCTCCGTCCACCGCCGTGCCACACTTGTCCCGCCACCGTGGCCGGAATCGGCCGAGAGCATTCGAGAGGAGTCGGTAGGTGCTGGCCTTTACCTTCCCGGGACAGGGATCACAGCGGTCCGGGATGGGTCACGCCTGGGTCGAGCACCCGTCCTGGGAGGTGGCCGCTGAGGCATCGGACATCGCCGGACGGGATCTCACCTCGCTGCTGCTCGACGCTCCGATGGAGGAGCTGACCGAGACGGCCAACGCCCAGCTGGCCACGTTCGTGATGAGCCTGGTGGTCCTCGACGCGGTCGAGCGCCTCGGCCTCTTCCCGGCGGCCTGCGCCGGCCACAGCCTGGGCGAGTACACCGCCCTGGTCGCCTCGGGTGCGCTGTCCCTGTCCGACGGTACCCAGCTGGTCATCGAGCGCGGAAATGCCATGCAGGCCGCCGGCCGGGAGCGTCCCGGGACCATGGCCGCCCTCATCGGCATCGGCGACGACGACGCCGAGGCGGCCTGCCAGCGGGCCGAGGACGAGGTGTGGGTGGCCAACTACAACGCACCGGGCCAGGTGGTCATCGCCGGAACCGAGGCCGGGGTGGCCACGGCGACCGAGCGGGCCAAGGAGCTCGGCGCCCGCAAGGTGCTGCCCATCCCGGTGTCGGGCGCCTTCCATACCCAGCTGATGCTCCCCGCCCGAGCCCAACTCCGGCAGACGTTGGAGTCGGTCGACTTCCACTCCCCCGAGGTGCCGGTGATGGCCAACGTCGACGCCCGGGTGCACACCGATCCGGCCGAATGGCCGGGGCTGCTCTCGGCCCAGTTGTGCAGCCCGGTCCGATGGAGGCAGACCCTCGAAGCCCTGGCCGGGCGCGGGGCGACGCTCCTCGCCGAGCTGGGCCCCGGTGGCGTGCTCACCGGCATGGTCAGGCGGACGATCCCTGACGTCCGGGGGGTGGCCGTGGCGGTGCCCGCCGATCTGGACAAGCTCATGGACACACTGGCCGGGACCGACGAGTGGACGGCATCGGGACCCGCCCACCAGGGTGAGCACCTGTACACCTCGGAGCGGGTCATCGTGAGCCCGACGCCCGGGGTCTTCGAACCCGACGTCCATCTCGCCGCGCTCGAGAGCACGGCCCTCGCCGAGGCCACCGCGGCTCCCGGAAGCGGCCAAGGGACGGATCCTGGCTCCGTGCTGGCCGTCGGGGACCGGGTGGGCACGGTGGGCCTGACTGATGTGCGGACCCCGTTCGACGGCATCCTGGTGCGATGGCTGGCCGTTCGCGGGGAGCGGGTGGTCGAGGGTCAACCCGTGGCCTGGATCCGGACGCCCGGGAGCACGTCGTGAGCGGCGGTTCGGGAGCCGAGGGCGACGTGGGTCGCGTCGTGCTGGTGACGGGGGGGACCCGGGGCATCGGCCTGGCCACGGCGCGGTGGTTCGTGCGACCACGGGGACCGGGTGGCGGTGACCTCACGGTCCGGGGTGGTCGAGGACGACGGCGGTGATGGCGCCGGGGGCCTCCTGGCGCTGGCCTGCGATGTGACCGACCCGGCCCAGGTCAACGCGGCATTCGACACCATCGAGGAGACCTGGGGTCCGGTCGAGGTCCTGGTGGCCAACGCCGGTATCACCCACGACACCCTGGTGCTGCGCATGGGCGAGGATGCCTGGTCCGAGGTCATCGACACCAACCTGTCGGGAGTGTTCCGGGTGACCAAGCGGGCTCTGGCCAAGATGCTCCGACTCCACCGGGGACGGGTGATCATGGTCTCGTCGGTGGGGGCCTTCATCGGCTCGCCCGGCCAGGCCAACTACGCCGCCTCCAAGGCCGGGCTGGTCGGGATGGCCCGAGCGATGGCCAGGGAGGTGGCCAGCCGGTCGATCACGGTCAACGTGATTGCTCCGGGCCTGGTCGAAACGAATATGCTCGCGGCTCTCGGAGAGGAACGAATGAACGAATTCCAATCCCAGGTCCCGCTGGGCCGGGTGGGCCGACCCGAAGAGATTGCGGAGGCCATCGGGTTTCTGGCCTCGGACGGGGCCGCCTACATCACCGGTGCGGTTCTGCCCGTCGACGGTGGACTGGGTATGGGCCTGTGACCAGGGTCTACCAAGCGCGGCGTTACCAGTTCCAGCAGCAGCCAGTTCCAGCAGAGTCAGTTCCAGCAGAGTCAGACAACAACCACAGCCCAGGGACAATCCCAGATCAAAGGAGCAATTGCGTGAGTGACGACGAGGCATTCGAGAAGTTCAAGGAGTGCGCGGTCGAGGTGCTCCAGGTGCCTGCGGACAAGGTCACCAAGGACGCACGGTTCGCCGAGGACCTCGATGCCGACAGCCTCGACCTGGTGGAGTTGGTGATGGCCCTCGAGGAGACGTTCGACGTCTCGGTCGAGGAGACCGAGCTCGAGGGGATCGAGACCATCGGGCAGGCCTTCGATCTGATCACCGCCAAGCTCTGATGCTGCTGGGCATCGGCCCCGACGGCCCGGTCGCCGGCCGGCGTGTGGCCATCACCGGCATGGGGGTCGTCTCGTGCTGCGGTGTCGGGACCGACGCCCTGTGGGACGGGCTCAACGGCCCGGCCCCCGAGGGTGAGCGCCGGGCCGCCGACTTCGACCCCGAGCGCTGGTTGTCGACCAAGGAGGCCCGCCAACTGGACCGCTTCGCCCAATTCGCAGTGGCCGTGGCGGACATGGCCCTGGACGATGCCGGCGAGATCAACGCCGACCCGGGCCGCTCGGGTGTCGTGATGGGAACCGGCGTGGGCGGACTGGAGACCCTGGAGACCCAGATCCTCATCTTCGGCGAAAAGGGACCACGACGGGTGTCCCCCCGCCTGGTCCCGATGATGATGTCCAATGCCGGCGCCGCCGCCATCTCCATCCGGTTGGGGTGGCACGGCCCGTCCGAGACCGTCACGACAGCGTGCGCGGCCGGGGCCCACAGCATCGCCCATGCCGCTCGACTGGTGGCCTCGGGCCGGTGCGACGTGGCCATCGGCGGGGCAGCCGAAGCCGGGATGACCGGAGTCGGCCTGGCCGCCTTCTCCAACATGACCGCCCTGTCCACCTCCGGGATCTCACGGCCCTTCGACGCCCGGCGCGACGGATTCGTCATCACCGAGGGGGCTGGCGCCCTGGTCCTCGAAGGCTGGGACCACGCCGTGGCCCGGGGTGCCCGCATCTACGGGGAGCTGGCCGGAGCAGCCAGCACGGCCGACGCCCATCACATCACCGCCCCCATCCCCGGCGGATCCGGTGCGGCGGCCTGCATGAGCCTGGCCATGGAGGACGCCGTCGTCACCCCGGACCAGATCGGCCACATCAACGCCCACGGCACCTCGACGCCGCTCAACGACCAGGCCGAGGCGGACGCCATCACCAAGGTGTTCGGCGCCGCCTCGCCGCCGGTGACCTCCACCAAGGGGATCACCGGGCACGGGTTGGGAGCCTGCGGCGCCATCGAGGCGGTGGCCGTGGTCCTCAGCATCGGGCATCGGCTGATCCCCCCCACCTCCGGCTACGAGCAGCCCGATCCTGACATCCACCTCGATGTGGTCGCCGGGTCGGCCCGGCCATGGGACCCGGCTCCGGTCCTCTCCAATTCCTTCGGCTTCGGCGGCCACAACGGCTGCCTGGTCATCGCCCCGGCCTCGGCCTGAGCCGCCCGGATCGGGCCCTGGGGGGCCGAGGTGGGCTCGTCCCGGCCCCGAGCCCCTACCGTTGAGTGGGCATGGTTGAGCAACTGAGTCGATCAGAACCGGTTCCCGAGCGGGCCGGACGGCCCGATCTGGCCATCGGGGCCTTCACCGCCGACGGGCCGTGGACCGTCGAACCGGAGTCGATGCCGTGGCGCTTCCCGGCCGAGGCCGGTGGGGACATCGACAACCTGCGGCGAGAGGCTGCCCAGCTGGCTCGCCAGCTGATCTCGCCCCAGCGCCTCCCTTCGCTGGCCCGGGTGGCCGCCGTCGGGACACGGCTGGGCTTCGCGCTCGTTGGCGTGGGGATTCCGCGACCGGGGTACTCCGACCTCACGCTCGGGGCTGTCCCGCCGGCTGCGACCGGCCTTCGAACGACTCGGCCCGACCTACATCAAGCTCGGGCAGATCATCTCGTCCGGCGAGGGCATCTTCCCCGAAGAGCTGGTGGAGGAGTTCCGGTTGCTCCGCGACCGGGTCCCGCCCGAGCCCTTCTCCACCGTTCGGCGGACCATCGAGGAGGACCTGGGCCGTCCCCTGGCCGAGGTGTTCGTCTCCTTCGACCGGGTGCCCATCGCCTCGGCGTCCATCGCCCAGGTGCACGCGGCCACCCTGCGGACCGGCGAGCGGGTGGTGGTCAAGGTCCAGCGTCGGAGCGTGGCCTCCCTGGTCCGCCTCGACATCGCGGCCATGTCGTGGATCGCTCCCATGCTGGTCGGCCGCATCCCGATCACCGCCTTGACCAATCCCCCGGCCCTGGTCGAGCTGTTCGCCGAAACCATCGTCGAGGAACTCGACTTCAGGCTCGAGGCGCAGAACATGCTCGACATCGCGGCGGTGTTCGCAGCCACCGGAGAGCGCTTCATCGTGGTACCCCGACCCCATCCCCGACTGGTGACCAGGCGGGTCCTGGTCATGGAGCAGCTGCACGGATTCGCCTGGGGCAACGCCGCCGGGATGCGGGCGGCGGGGATCGACACGGCTGCGGTGCTCCGTTCGAGCCTGATCGCCTTTCTGGAGGGAGCGCTCCTCTATGGGGTCTTCCACGGGGACCTGCACGGCGGGAACCTGATGGTCCAGGGCGACGGAACCGTCGCTCTGCTCGACTTCGGGATCACCGGGCGGCTCGACGAGCGCAAGCGGCTGGCCTTCCTCCGCCTGCAGATGGGGGCGACGGCCAACAACCTCGAGGTCCAGGTGGCCGCCCTGCGGGACCTGGGTGCACTGCCGGCCGACTGTGACGTCGAGGCGGTCATCCGCGATCTGGGTCTGGACCGACCGGCGCTCGACCCGACCACACTGACCGCCGACGAGATGGTGGCCGAGCTCCGGGAGGTGACCAAAGCCCTGCTCGGCTACGGAGCCCGCCTGCCCAAGGAATTGATGCTGTTCGTGAAGGACATCCTGTTCCTCAACGGATCGATGGCCACCCTGGCCCCCGACGTCGACATCCTGGGCGAGATCCTGGCCGTGGTCACCTATTTCTCGGAACACCACGGCGACCGGATCGCCCGTGACATCGGGGTCGACCTCCTCGAGAGCCCGATCGATCTCGACGGCTACCGGGCGGCCATGGGCTTCACCGAGGAGACCGATTCGATCACCTTCCGCGACCTGCAGGAGCGCCGGGAGCTGATCCGCCGCCGCCTCGAGCAACGAGCCGACCATCGCAGCCGCCGCTCGCTGGCCAAGGCCCTCTACCGACTGGTCCGCCCCGAGCGCACCTGACCGTCGAGCCGGCGCCGGCTGGCGCCGGGCCGGAACCCATCGGCAGGTCGAATCGGCGGGCCGGCCCAACGGGCCGGATCAGCGGGCGTCGAGCGCCCGGCGCAGCGAGGAGACGAAATCGGCGGCCCCGTCCGGCCCCGCCCCCTCCAACAGGCGGCGCACCAGCGCCGACCCGACCACCACGCCGTCGGCCTCCTGGCACACCTCGACGGCCTGCTCGGGGGTGGAGACCCCGATCCCCACGCACACCGGCAACTCGGTGACGGTGCGGATCCGGGCGGCCACCTGCCGGGCTGACTGGGCGAGCTCGGACTGCTCCCCGGTCACACCCATCCGCCCGACGCGCGTAGACGAAGCCGCGCGACCGGTCGCACACGGCCCGGACCCGATCGTCGGGCGTCGAGGGCGCCACCAGGAGGACGGTGGCCACCCCGGCCCGGTCGGCGGCGTCGCACCAGGGTCCCGCCTCCTCCAGCGGGAGGTCGGGGATGATCGCGCCACTGACCCCCGATTCGGCCATCATCCCGGCGATGCGGGCGTGCCCGGCCCGGTAGATCAGGTTGTAGTAGGTCATGACCACCAGGGGTATGCCCACGTCGATCCGACTCAGGTCGGCCAGGATCCCGTCGGGTGTGGTCCCACGGCTCCAGGGCCCGCAACGATGCCGCCTGGATGGTGGGGCCGTCGATCATCGGGTCCGAGAAGGGGATCCCCACCTCGATGGCGTCGGCCCCGGCCCCGGCCAGCGCCTCGACGGTGAGCAGCCAGCGGTCGTCCATCCCCCCGGTCACGTACGGGATCAGCAGCTTGTGCCCGGCGTCGCGGCGGGCGACCAGGGACGCCTCCAGCCGGCCGGGCCGACCGGCCTCCGGCGCGGAGACGCCGGTGGAGGTCGGTGCCCCGTCACTCATGGTCGGGCTCGAAGAATGTCGCGGACCTGGGCCACGTCCTTGTCGCCCCGCCCCGAGAGATTGACCAGCACCGTCGACCCCGAGGGGAGGGACGGGGTTCCGGCGTTGGCGATCACCCAGGCGATGGCGTGGGCCGACTCGAGGGCGGGGATGATCCCCTCGGTCCGGGCCAGGCGCTGGAAGGCCTCGACCACGGACTGGTCGTCGGCCGTCTCGTAGCGGGCCCGGCCGAGCTCCCCCAGATGGGCATGCTCGGGCCCGATCCCCGGGTAGTCGAGCCCGGCCGAGATGGATTCGGCCTCGAGGATCTGACCCGCCTCGTCCTGCATGAGCGCGCTGCGCATGCCGTGGAGGACACCGGGGATACCCGTGGTCATCGCCGCGCCGCCGGCGGCTTCGACGGCCACCAGCGCCGAGGTGGAATCGTCGGCGAACCCGGCGAAGATCCCCGCCGCATTCGAACCCCCGCCGGCACAGGCCACCACGACATCGGGGTCGGCGCCGTCGAGCAGCAGCCGGCACTGGTCGCGGGCCTCGTCACCGATCACCCGCTGGAACTCCCGGACCATCCACGGGTAGGGATGCGGCCCCATCACCGAGCCCAGGCAGTAGTGGGTGTCGGCCACCGAGGCCACCCAGTCCCGGAGCGCCTCGTTGACCGCGTCCTTCAGGGTCCGGCTCCCGCTCGACACCGACCTGACCTCGGCGCCGAGCAGCTCCATCCGGAACACGTTCAGCTCCTGGCGGTGGGTGTCCACCTCGCCCATGTAGACCACGCACTCCATGCCGAACAGGGCGGCGGCGGTGGCCGAGGCCACACCGTGCTGGCCGGCCCCGGTCTCGGCCACCAACCGGGCCTTACCCATCCGCCGGGCCAACAGCCCCTGGCCGATGACGTTGTTGAGCTTGTGGGATCCGGTGTGGGCCAGGTCCTCACGCTTGAGAAGGACCCGGACACCCAGCTCGGTCGAGAGCCGCCCGCACTCGGTCACCGGCGTCGGGCGGCCCCCGTAGCCGGGCGAGGACCCCGTCGAGCTCGGCGCGGAAGGACGGGTCGGCCCAGGCCGAGCGGAAGGCCGCCTCCAGCTCGATGCAGGCCGGAACCAGCGACTCGGGGACGAAGCGGCCACCGAACTCACCGAACCGGCCGGTCGGGCCGGGATCCCCCATGATCTCGGCGGCCACTACTCGCTCTGCCAATCGAAGAGGCCGGGGGACCCGGCGTCACCGCCGTCCGAGCCGGGCGTCGAACCGGTCCTCGCCGAAGCCGTGGGCGGCGGCGGCCGCCTCCCGGGCCGCGTCGGTGGGCGGCAGCGATGAACTCGCGTAGCTTGCCGGGATCCTTCACGCCGGGCGAGGCCTCGACCCCGCTGCACACGTCGACGCCCCAGGGGTGGAGGTGGGCGATGGCCGCGCCCGACGTTCTCGGGCCGGAGGCCACCCGAGACGATCAAGCCGGCGCGGGTCGATCACCCCTTCGGCCAGTCGCCAGTCGAAGAGCTCACCGGATCCGGGGCTGGCCCCGTCGATCATCAACAGCTGGGCCCCGTACTCGGCGAACCGGTCGATCCTGCGGTTGCCGGCGGGAAAGGCCTTGATGGTCAGGCCCACCCGGTCGGCGACCCACCGGGTGTCCTCGATGGACTCGACCCCGTGGAGCTGCACGGCCCGCAGACCGATCAGGTTGGCGATCTCGATGACCCGGGTGGGAGCCTCGTCCCGGAACACCCCGACGGTCACCGTCTCGTGAGGGATGCGCTTCACGATGTCGGCCACTGCCGACGGTGCCATCTGACGGGGCGACGGGGCGAAGACGAAGCCGACCGCCGTCGCTCCCATGCCCACGGCCAGCAGGGCGTCGGCCTCGGTGGTGATGCCGCAGATCTTGACGAACAACTCATCACCGGCGTCAACGGGTTCGTCCCCGTCGAGAGGCATCATGAGCCGGATCCGAGCAGGTCGGCGATGGCGCGGCGCCGATCGTCCGATCGGACCAGGGCCTCCCCCACCAGCACCGCCCGGTACCCGGCCGCGGCCAGGGCGGCCACGTCGTCGGCGTTCCTGATCCCCGACTCGGCCACCGCCACCACGTCGTCGGGGAGCGAGCGACCAAGGGCCAGGGCCCGCTGGCGATCGACCTCGAAGGTGCGGAGGTCCCGTTGGTTCACCCCGATCACGGCGGCGCCGGCCCCGAGCGCCCGCTTGAGCTCGAGCTCGTCATGCACCTCGACCAGGGCGGTCAGTCGACAGCTGCGAGGACAGGTGCGAGCAGCGGCCGAGCTCGCCGTCGGTCAGGGCGGCCACGATCAGCAGGACGGCGTCGGCCCCCATGGTCCGGGCGTCGCAGACGTCGAGGGCGCTGACGGTGAAGTCCTTGCGCAGCACCGGCAGCGAGCAGGCCGACCGGGCGCGATCGGAGGTCGTCGGCGCTTCCGCCGAAGAAGTCGCGGTCGGTGAGGACCGACAGGCAGGCCGCCCCTCCGGCTTCGTACTCGGCGGCCACCATGGCCGGGTCGAGACCGGGATCGAGATCCCCCTTGGACGGCGACCGACGCTTGATCTCCGAGATCACCGCCACCCCGTCGCGTTCGGCCGCCGCGGTGATGCCGCCGGAGAACGAGCGGAGGGGGCCGGCGAGGCCGGCCTGTTCGATGGCGGCATCGAGATCGCGGTGGTCCCTGGCCGCCCGCTCCCGGTGGGCGGCAAGGATGGAGTCCAGGTACGCCGGCATGGCTTTTGCAGCCTACCGGGGCGGTCGCGCCATCCGGTGACCGCTGGGGCCTCACGCCCGGGCCCGGCGCGGCGGGAGCATGGCCGATGCCGGGCCCGGCGCGGCGGGAGCATGGCCGATGCCGGGCTCAACGCGGCGGGAGCATGGCCGATGCCGGGCCCAACGCGGTGGGAGCATGGTCCGATGGCCACCGACGAGGTCACCGTGGTGGTGATCGAGGACGATCACCACATCTCGGACCTGGTGGCCATGTACCTGCGCCGCGACGGGTACCGGGTGCTGCAGGCGGACGACGGCGAGGCCGGGCTCGAGCTGGTCGCCCGCGAAGACCCGAGACTGGTCATCGTGGACATCGGGCTCCCCGGTCAGCTCGACGGCTTCGACGTCTGCCGCCGCCTCGGCGACGGGTCGCAGATCGTCACCGGTGAGCGGCCGGTGACGGCACCTCCGCGGTGCGCACCACACCGGTGCTCATCCTCAGCGCACGCGACGACGAGGTGGACCGGGTGCTCGGGCTCGAGCTCGGGGCCGACGACTACGTCACCAAACCGTTCTCCGCCCGCGAGCTGGTGGCCCGGGTCCACGCCATCCTGCGGCGGACGGCCGCGGCCCAAGGCGCCGAGCGGCACCGGCGGTGGTGGCGCTCGGAGGCATCGAGGTGGACACCGGGCGGCGGGAGGTGAGGCTCGACGGCGAGGTGGTCCCCCTGGCCGCCCGCGAGTTCGAGCTGCTGGCCTATCTGGTGGACAACCTCGGGCTGGCCCTTTCCCGCCGTCAGCTCCTCAACGGGGTCTGGGGTGCGGACTGGTTCGGCGACGAGCGTACGGTCGACGTCCACGTCCGCCAGCTGCGCAAGAAGCTCGGCGCCGACCTACCGCTGGCCACCGTCTGGGGCGTCGGCTACCGGCTCGGATGAGACGCCGACTCACCATCGCCATCCTCCTCCTGGTGGCCGGCACCCTGATCGTCACCAGCGTCGGGAGCTACGTCCTCATCCGACGCGAGCGCCATCTCGACCAGCCAGCGCCAGCTCGCCAGTCAGGCGCGGGCCATCTCCCGGACGTTCTCCGAGTCGACTGTCGCCACCGGACAGGCGCTTCGTCAAGGAGCTCGGAGTGATCTCGGATGCCGGCGCCTTCGCCGGCATCTACGGTCATCGGACTCAATCCAGACGGCTCGATCCAGTGGCCGGCTACCCGCCGGCGTCACCACGGCGATGCTCAACATCCCCGCCCTCCGGGCCGGGCAGCAGGTCACCGGTCACACGGGCTCGCTGCTGCTCTACTCGGCCGTCCCCACCCCGCTGGCCCGGGTCACGCGGCTATCTGCCCGGTGGTGGTGGTCACCCGCCAGATCCACAGCCCGGCCGGCGGGATCCGGTACTTCGCCCTGGTGGCGGCCATCGGCCTCATCCTGGCCGCCCTGGTGGCGGCCGCCCTGGCCCGCCGGTTCACCCGTCCCCTGGCCGCGGCGGTCGCCGCCACCCGTCGCATCGCCTCGGGCGACCTCGACGCCAAGGTGGCGCCGCGCCCGGAGAGAGGACCCGGAATTCGCCCAACTGGCCGAATCGATCAACACCATGGGGGCCAATCTGGTCCGGGCCCGGGACCAGGAGCGGCAGTTCCTCCTGTCGGTCTCCCACGAGCTGCGGACGCCGCTGACCTCGATCCGGGGCTACGCCGACGCGGTGATCGACGGGGCCACCGACGACCCGACGGCGGCCGCCCTGGTCATCAGCGCCGAAGCGGGCCGGCTCGAGCGGCTGGTCCAGGACCTGCTCGACCTGGCCCGGCTGGATGCCGACCGCTTCTCCCTCGACCTCGGGACGGTCGACTGCTCCGACGTGGTCCGGCAGGTGGCCGACGGATTCCGGCCCCGGGCCGCCGAGCTCGGGCTCGAACTGACCGTCGCCCCCGGGTCCGACGTCCCGCTGTGGGTGCATGCCGACGCCGACCGGCTCGGCCAGATCATGGCCAACCTCCTGGAGAACGCGGCCTCCTTCGCCGCCGCACCGGGTGGTGGTGGGCGTGGGGACGGCGGCCGGCCGGCCGGCGGCGTGGGTGGCCGACGACGGGCCGGGCATCCCGCCGGACCAGCTGGCCAAGGTCTTCGAGCGTCATTTCATCTCCGACCGGGTCAGCGGGAGGTGGAAGGGGTCGGGCCTCGGTCTGGCCATCGTGTCCGAACTGGCCACCTCATGGGAGCCTCCGTGCAGGCCGAGTCCCCGTCGTCGACGGCCGGGGCACCAGAATGGTGGTGTGGCTGCGGCCCCCTCACCTGCCCGACGACCCGGAACCGACGGCCGGAGCCGACCTGCCACCGGCCTCTGGAGAACCACCGGATCCGACGCCCGCGAGCACGGAGACCACCGGCCGGAAATGAACCCCACCACAACCAATGGGAGTGTCGATGGATGACGTGATCCTCATCACCGGGGCCTCGGCGGGGATCGGGCAGGCCTGCGCCGACCGCCTGCACGCCCGGGGTGGACGGTGGTCGGAGCCAGCCGGCGGGGCACCTCGTCGGGAGGTTGGTCGCCGCTGGTGATGGACGTCGACAGCGATGTCTCGGTGGCCGCCGGCTTCGAGACCCTCGAATCCGACCGGGGCCGGCTCGACGCGGTGGTGGCCTGCGCCGGATGGGGCCTGGCCGGGGCGGCCGAGCAGACCCCGATCGGCGATGCCAAGGATCAGATGGAGACCAACTTCTGGGGGACGGTGCGGGTGGTGCAGCATGCGCTGCCGATCATGCGTCGCCAGGGGCGCGGCCGGATCGTCCTGATCAGCTCCATCGGCGGGATCGTCGGGATCCCGTTCCAGTCCTTCTACAGCGCCAGCAAGTTCGCCATGGAGGGCTACGGCGAATCGCTGGCCTACGAGGTGGCACCGTTCGGCATCCAGGTCACCCTGGTGGAGCCGGGCAACGTCCGCACCGACTTCACCCAGAGCCGGCGCGACGTGCCCGGCCCCGGGGGCGACGATCCCTACCGGGAGGCGACGGCCAAGGCGGTGGGGACCATGATCGAGGACGAAGCCAACGGGGTGCCGCCGGCCGATGTGGCCGCCGCCGTCCAGCGGGTCCTCGAGGCCGGGCGGGCGCCCCGGCGGGTGTCGGTGGGCAAGTTCGACGAGCGGATCGGGATCATGGGCAAACGCCTGCTGCCCTTCCGCCTGTTCGAGAGAGGCGGCCAAGGGTAGCCTCGGCGTCTGAGCCTCTGTCACCGAGGACGGGGTGGGCAAGGAGACAGGGCATGGCCAACCCGTTGGGTCCGCTGGGGCCGGCTGACGAGCGCTTCGACCACCAGATCGCCGACACCTTCGCCACGGTGGGCGTCAGTGATCCGTCCTGGACCGAGAAGGTCTGCGCCATGGCCGCCCGGCGGGACGGCGGGCTGCAGCTCGGCTTCGGCATGGGCAAGTACACCAACCGCAACGTGCTCGACGGCTACGCCGGCATGTCCCGCGGACCGGAGCAGATCACCGTGCGCGGCAGCCGGCGTCTGTTCCCCCGGCTGGACGAGTCGTCGGTCGGGCCCATCCGCTACGAGGTGCTCGAACCGATGAAGCGGGTCCGGTTCGCCCTCGATCCGAATCCGTGCCAGCCATTGGCGTTCGACTGGGTCTGGGAGGCCGTGTTGCCGCCGGCCACCGAGGAGCGGACTCATCAGCGGGTCCCGCTCGGGTACCGGGTCAGCGCCGATCTGGTCCGCTACCACCAGATCGGGACGGCATCGGGGTGGGTGGAGATCGACGGGGTACGCGAGGAGATCGACCCCGACGGGTGGGTGTCGACCCGAGACCACTCGTGGGGCGTCCGCTACGACGTGGGCACACCGCCCACCGATGTCGACCCCTTCAATCCGGTGGCCGAGATGGACTTCCGGATGATCTGGTCCCCTGTCCTCATGACCGATCCGGACGGCACCCGGTGGGGCTTGTTCATGCACGTGATCGACGTGAGCGGCTTCGGTCACCGGCAGCGCACGGTGACCGGGGCGGTCGAGCACCTCGACGGTCGGGTCGAGCGGATGGCCGACATCCGGCCCGACCTGGCCTTCGACCCGGCCAACCGGAGGCTGTTGGGCGGCCAGGTGTCGGTCACCCTGGAGGACGGTTCGGTGCGTGTCTTCCGGGCTGGAGGTCCCCACCGCCACCGGGTTCCACCTCGGGGCGGGCCTCTACTTCGGCTGGCAGGGCCACCACCACGGCGAATGGCGGGGCGAGCTCCACGTGGACGGGGAGCGCATCGAGGACTGCCGGCTCCCCGAGGTGGCCCGTGAGCTCCACCAGCTCCGGGACACCTTCGTCGTCGTCCACGACCTCGACACCGGGGCCGTCGGCCACGGCAACTGCCAACCCATGATCACCGGGGCCCATCCTTCGCTGGGCCTGACCGCCGACTCGTCCTTCTGGTAGGCGGACGGAATGCCGGACGGGCCGGCCGGCCGCACCGGGCCGGGGTCAGAGAGCCACGCCCGCCCAGTAGCTGCCGTCGAGGATGCCGCGCAAGGTGGCCCGGTGGATGATCAGGTCGTCGATGTCGTCGGGCCGCTCGGCCTCTCCGAAGAAGATCGACCGCTCGGTGACCCGGCGCATGATGGCACCGTGCCGGATGGCGGCGTAGGCGATGTACCAGGTCAGGTCGCGCGGCTGGCGACCGGACGCCTTGGCGTACGACTCGACCACGTCGGCGGGCCGGAACATCGCCGGCAGGCCCGGGGCACCCAGGTCCACGGCCAGGTCCTGGAAGAAGAGGTGGAGGTAGCACATCCACCCGAGATCGACCTCGGGCGGGGCCACACCAGCCATCTCCCAGTCGAGGACGGCCACCACCTGGTTGTCCCGGAACATCATGTTCCCGATGCGGCCGTCACCCCAGGAGAGGGCGTCGGCGCCCACCTCGTCGGGGAAGTTGTCGGCCAGCCAGGCGAAGCAGTCGGCCAGCAGGGGCGACGGCGCGTCCCTGACCACCCACTCGTAGTACGCCCGCCAGTGGGCGAGGCTCCGTTCGGAGGGAACTCGACCCCGGAACCGGGTGCTCGAGGAAGGCGAGGTCGTGACTGGCCGGAGTGAGGGCATGGATGCCGGCCATGGCCCTGATGGCCGACTCCTGCAGCGTGTGGCGGTCGGCGTCGCTGGCGTCGAACACCCAGTTGTCCCCGAAGGTGTAGGGCAGCACGTCCGGAGGGACCAGACCGTCCACCCTGGCCATGACGAAGAACGGGCCCCCGAGTACCGCCGGGTCCGGCTCGTACCAGAAGGTCTCGGGCACCGGGACCCCCGTCTCCTCTTGGACCAGTCGCATCACCCGGTACTGCATGCCGAGGTCGTAGGTGGTGAACACCGGGTAGGCGGTGGCCGGTGGTTCGATGCGCGCCACCAGCCGATGCGCCGTCGTCCTGCCGCCCTCGTCCCAGGCCGCGGTGAACAGGAGCGTCTCCGACGACATCCCGTTGCTCTCCGGACTGGACACCTCGCTGATGGTCGGCGGATCGCCGGCGTTGAGCCGTTGGCCGAGCCAGCGGCGGAGGCGGGCGGCCAGCTCCTGGGGATCGCGGGTCGAGGTGGTGATGTGGTCGGTGTCCAGCTCGACCGGGCTGTCCCCCGAAGCCGACGTGGACGATGGTGGATCTGTGCTCATCCCTGCCTCCGCAGTGGTCGGTGTGACATGCGGCCACCCGTGGCCGGATGGTCTATCACTTCCCTCGGCCACGAGGAGACCCGCCTCCCGGTCGAGGCAGGCCCGGCGTCGGTGTCCGGCCTCCAGGCCCGGCTCAGCCTCCGACCAGGGGGAGCGGCCGGCTCTCGGCCTCGATCTCCTGGGTTCCGTGGTCGGCGTCCCAGCGGAGCACCACCGCCTCGGGCGGGGTCACCCGGCGGTGCAGCGTGGCCAGGGCCACGGTCCCCTCCGAGCGAGGTGACCAGGCCACCGACGAGAGGTGCCCGACTTCGTTCGACCGGTCGGAGGTCAGGACGGCGGCGCCGACCGGCACGGCGGCGGGGCCGGGACCGCCCGGTCGATCACCACCCCGCACAGACGGCGGGCGACGTTCGATCCACGGGCGTCGAGCCGGGCCACCAGCTCCTGGCCGGTGAAGCACCCCTTGGTGAAGGAGACGGTGCGGTCGACCAGGCCGAGCTCGGCGGCGATCGACCGCTCCTCGATCTCCCGACCGTTCACCGGAACACCGGCCTCGATCCTCGCCGCCTCCCAGGCGTCGTCACCGCACGGCACGGCGTCCGTCGGCCGACCCAGTCCGACAGCCCGCCCGGACGGGACCGGCCCGAGCAGGTCGACGCCGGCCAGCCCGGGCCAGTCGACCGCCACCACCAGGTCGGGGGCGCCGGTCACCTCCCGGCTGGCGTCGGGTCCCCGGAGGGCCACCACCATCCAGTCGAGCGGATCGATGGTCACCTTGGTCCGGAGCCGGAAGCGCTCGAGGCGGGCCTTGGCCACCGACCCGTACCCGGCATCGGTGTCGAGGACGAACCCGTCGTCGGCCACCCGGGTCAGCCGGAGATAGGCGTCGATCCGACCCTGCGGGCTCAGCAGCAACGCCTCGGCCGAGGCCCCGGTCCCGAGCCCGGACACGTCCTGGCTGCACTGTCCCTGGAGGTAGGAGGCGGCATCGGGACCTGACACCATGAGGACGTCGCGGGCCAGCACGTGGACGCCGGCCGTCGTCCGGAGGGCGTCGTAGCCCGCCCGTACCGGTCCGACCCGGTCCTCCGAGCTCATGAGGGCGACGGTGCCGACCGGGCGGCACGGGCCATGGCCACCGCCGAGAGCATGGCCGCGGCCTTGTCCCCGCACTCGGCGTTCTCCGCCGCCGGGTCGCTGTCGGCCACGATGCCCGCCCCGGCCTGTACCGATGCCGACCCGTCGGGATCCACGGTCATGGTCCGGATGGCGATGGCGGTGTCCAGGTTCCCGGAGAAGTCGAGGTAGCCCACCACGCCCCCGTAGACGCCGCGCTTGGTCGGCTCGAGCTCGTCGATGATCTCCATGGCCCGCACCTTCGGCGCCCCCGAGAGGGTCCCCGCCGGCAGCGTGGCCCGCAGGACGTCGATGGGACCCTTCCCGGGGGCCAGCCGGCCCGACACCTGGGAGGTGAGGTGCATGATGTGGCTGTAGCGCTCGACCACCATCATCTCCTCGACCACCTCGGTCCCGAAGCGGACCACGCGGCCCACGTCGTTGCGGGCCAGGTCGACCAGCATCACGTGCTCGGCCACCTCCTTCGGGTCCTCGACCAGCTCCCCTTCGAGCCTTCCGTCTTCTTCGGGGGTGGCCCCCCGACGCCTCGACCCGGCGATGGGCCGGGAGACGACCGTCCCGTCGCGCAGCCGGACCATGGGCTCGGGCGAGGCCCCGACCACGGTGACCTCGGGGAAGCGGAGGAAGTAGAGATAGGGGCTCGGATTGACCAGGCGCAGCACCCGGTAGACGTCGAAGGGGTCGGCACCGAGGGCGCCGAGGTCGAACCGTTGGGACAACACCACCTGGAACACGTCGCCGGCGGTCACGTACTCCTTGGCCGCCCGCACCGCGTCCTCGTACAGGGAATCGGACATGGTGCGACGGACGTCGGGTGGCGGCCCGATGGATCGGGGCAGGGGGCGGGCGGGCTGGTCGACCGGGCGGAAGCAGTCGGCGGCCAGCTGGTCGAGGCGGGCGATGGCCTCCCGGTGGGCAGCGTCGAGGTCCTCGGCTCCCCAGGAGGGATCGATGACCACGTTGTCGATGAGCACCACCCGTTGGCGCCAGTGGTCGAATGCGGCCAGCTGCCCGATCATGGCCAGGATGGCGTCGGGATGGCCGAGATCGTCGTCCGGCAGCGTCCGGAAGGTGCTCGATCTCCCTGACCACGTCGTAGCCCAGATAGCCGACCAGGCCGGCGTGGAGGGGAGGGAGGTCGGGAAGGTCCGGGGAGTCGAAGGCGTCGAGGATGGCCTCCAGGGCGGCCAGCACTCCCCCGCCGCCGCTCACCCGGTCCCCGGTGAAGGCGTCGAGGTCGACCGCGCCGTCGGTGGTGACCTCCTCGGCACGGGCGGTGATGGTGGCCAGCGGGTTGCGCCCGACGAACGAGTAGCGACCCCACCGCTCACCGCCCTCCACCGACTCGAGCAGGAAGCCGGTGCGGTCGGCCCCGTCGACCACCTGGAGGAAGGCGGCCACCGGAGTCAGGGTGTCGGCCACCAGCTCGCGCCAGACCGGTACCACCCGGTGCTTGGAGGCCAGCGTGTGGAACCCGGTGAGCCCCGGCCCGTCGGAGCCGGGGCCGAACGGAGCGGTCATCGACCGGCGGAGTCGTCGCCGAAGGTGCGGAAGAAACAGGTGCGGTGGCCGGTGTGGCACGCCCCGGCACCCTCCTGGTCGACCACCACCAGCAGCACGTCACCGTCGCAGTCGTAGCTGCACGCTCCTGACGTACTGGCGGTCGCCGGAGGTCTCGCCCTTGCACCAGTACTCGCGTCGGCTCCGGCTCCAGAACCAGGTGCGGCCGGTCTCCAAGGTCTTCGTCAGGGACTCACGGTTCATCCAGGCCAGCATGAGCACGGCGGAATCGGAGGCATCCTGCACGATGGCCGGGACCAGGCCCTCGGCGTTGAAGGCGATCTGCTCGAGCTCGCTCTCGGTGAACGCGATCGGTGCCGCGGTGTAGGAGGTCATGCCGGTGCCGCGGCGCTCACAGGTAGAGCCCCGTGCCGCCGTCGATCCGGGTGGCCGCCACCGCGTGGATGTCCCGCTCGCGGAGGATGACGTACTCGTCGCCCTGGACCTCGACCTCGAAGCGGTCCTCGGGGTTGAACAGGACGGTGTCGCCGACCTTGACCGAGCGGACGTGGGGGCCGACCGCCACCGCCTGGGCCCAGGCCAGGCGCCGTGACACCTGGGCGGTGGCCGGGATCAGGATCCCCGCCCTCGAGCGTCGCTCACCCTCGGCCTGGCCGACCTGGACCAGCACCCGGTCGGCCAGCACGGTGATGGCCAGCTTTTCGGGGTGGCCGTCGCCGTTTTGGCTGGTCGTCGGTACTTCTGGCGTCGTCGTAGCCACGACAGAAGGCTATCGCAGGGGCGGGACCGCCCAAGCGGCTCCCGGCTCGGCCCTCAGGCCGGCCGCACCGCCACCCCGGCCGCCTGGAGGTGCCGCTTGGCCTCGGCCACCGTGAACTCACCGAGGTGGAAGATCGACGCGGCCAGCACCGCTTCGGCCCGACCCTCCACCGCGCCCTCGACCAGATGGTCGAGGGTGCCGACCCCTCCCGACGCGATCACCGGGACCGAGCACTCCTCGGCCACCGCCCGGGTCAGCTCGAGGTCGAACCCGTCCCTGGTCCCGTCGCGGTCCATGGAGGTGAGGAGGATCTCCCCGGCCCCGGTGGCCGCCGACCGTCGGCACCATTCGAGGGCGTCGAGACCGGTCGGGGTGCGGCCGCCGTGGGTGAACACCTCCCAGGCGGCCTTTGCCTCCACGGCCTGGCCCGGGCGACGGCGGGCGTCGACGGCGACCACCACGCACTGGCTCCCGAACTCGTCGGCCAGCTCGGCGATCAGCTCGGGCCGGTCGACGGCGGCCGTGTTGACCCCGACCTTGTCGGCCCCGGCCCGCAGGAGCAGCCGGGCATCGTCGACGGACCGGATCCCCCCACCCACGGTGAAGGGGATGAACACCGCCTCCGCGGTGCGGGACACCACGTCCACCATGGTCCGGCGGTGGTCCGACGAGGCGGTGATGTCGAGGAAGACCAGCTCGTCGGCGCCCTGCCTGTCGTACCGGGCGGCCAACTCGACCGGGTCGCCGGCGTCGAAGAGGTCGGTGAACTGCACGCCCTTGACCACCCGGCCGGCGTCCACGTCGAGGCAGGGGATCACCCGGACGGTGCGCATGCGGCCACCCCTTCCTCGACCGTCATCCGACCGTCGACCAGCGCCCGGCCGCTGATCGACCCCGGCCAGCCGGCGGATCCCCGTCCCGGGCCGCCGCACCGCCAGAGCCGGCCAGCTCCTCGACGTCGGCGGCCGTGGCCACCCCGCCCGAGGCGATCACCGGGATCGTCCGTCGACGCCAGCACCTGGCGCAGGCCGTCGACGTCGGGACCGCCCAGCATCCCGTCGCGCTCGATGGCGGTGACGACCACCGCGGCCACACCGGCACCCTCGAGATCGTGCGAGGAGCTCGACCACGGTGCGCCCGCTCCCCTCCTCCCAGCCCCGGACGGCCACCTCGGTGCCGCCCGTCGGCGCCCAGCCGGTAGTCGATCCCGACGGCCACCTGGCCGGGGAAGGCGGCGGCCAGGTGGCGGGCCAGCCCGGGATCGTCGAGGGCCATGGTGCCGAGCACCACCCGGCGCACCCCACCGGCCAGCAGCTGGCGGACGTCCTCCTCGGTACGCACGCCCCCACCCGACTGGACCGGGACGCGGGACGGCGGCGGCGATGGCCAGCACCGTCGGGCGGTTGACGGGCCCGCCACCCCGCGCCGCGTCGAGATCGACCACGTGCAACCACCGGGCACCGGCGTCGACGAACCGGCGGGCCAGCGCCACGGGGTCCCCGTAGTCGGACTGGCGGTCGAAGTCGCCCTGGACGAGGCGCACGGCACCCCCGTCGCGGATGTCGACGGCCGGGTAGAGGTCCATCACGCCGGTCGGGCGGCCACGGCCCGGACGTAGTTGGCCAGGATGCCCAGGCCCACGGCTCCGGACTTCTCGGGGTGGAACTGGGTGCCCCAGACCGGGCCTCGCTCGGCCGAGGCGGTGACCGGGCCGCCGTAGTCGCAGGTCGACGAGGTGTCGGCGGTCCGCTCGGGAGCGTACGAATGGACGAAGTACACCCACGCCGGCATCGGGACGCCGTCCAGGAGGCCGCCGGTGGGGGCGTCGGTGGTGTCGAGCACGTTCCACTGCATCTGGGGCCGCTTGACGCCGTCGGGGAGCCGTCTCACCGTCCCGGGCAGCACGCCGAGCCCCGCGTCGGCCGGTGACTCGTCGGACCCCTCGTACAGCAGCTGGAAACCCACGCAGATCCCGAGGAAGGGGACACCCCGTTCGACGGCGGCGAGCGCCGCCTTGTCCAGGCCGCTGGCCCGCAGCGCCTGCGCGCACCGGCCGAACGAGCCCACGCCGGGAAGGACCACGCCGGAGGCCTCGGCGGCGCGGTCGGGGTCGTCGACCAGGGCAGCGTCGGCCCCGAGGTGCTGGAGCGCCTTCTCGGCCGAACGCAGGTTGCCGATGCCGTAGTCGAGGACCGCGATCACCGGTCGGGGCCGGGGCGGCGGCCGAGCGCCTGGCCGCGGGTCCGACGCCGGCGCCATCACAGGGTCCCCTTGGTGGACGGGATCCCGCCACCCTCCATCCGCACCGCGTCCCGCAGGGCCCGGGCCACTCCCTTGAACGACGCCTCGATGATGTGATGGGTGTTCTTGCCGGTCCGGAGGCGGACGTGGAGGGTCATCCCGGACGAGGTGGCGAACGCCCGCCAGAATTCCTCGGCCAGCTGGGGGTCGAACGGGGGCGTGCCCAGGGCGATGGTGTCGGGGGCGAACTCGATGTCGTAGGTGAGGAACGGCCGGCCCGAAAGGTCGAGCGCCACCTCCACCAGGGCCTCGTCGAGGGGAACGGCGACCGAGCCGAACCGGCGGATCCCGGCTTTGTCCCCGAGGGCCGCGGCCAGCACCTCACCGATGGTGATGCCCACGTCCTCGACCGTGTGGTGGGCGTCGACCTCGAGATCGCCGCGGGCGGTCACCTCGAGATCGAACCCCCCGTGCCGGCCCAGCTGACTGACCATGTGGTCGAAGAAGGGCAGACCGGTGGAGACCTCGGTGGTACCCGGTGCCGTCGACGTCGATGGCCACGTCGATCGACGTCTCCTTGGTCGACCGGTGGATCTCGGCGGTGCGGTGCGCGGTTGGGGTGATCAGATCGCTCATCGGAGGCTTTCGGTCAGTGCGGCCAGGAACCGGTCGTTCTCCGCCGGCAGCCCGACGGTGACCCGCAGGCAACCGGCCAGGCCCGGCCACTCGGAACAGTCTCGCACGAGGACGGAGGCGTCGAGGAGGTCGGACCAGACCTCCCGTGCCCTCCTGGCCGTAGGCCGGAAGAGGATGAAGTTGGCGTCCGACGGCCAGCTCTCGACGGGTAGCTCGGCCAGGGTGGCGGCGATGCGGCCCCGCTCCTCGTTGAGCATGGACACCCGGGCCTCCATCTCGTCCACGAACTGCAGGGCCAGGCGGCCGGCCAGCTGCTTGGCCGCGTCGAGGTGGTAGGGCAGCACCACCAGCTCGCAGGCGTCGACCACCGCCGGCGCGCCGATCAGGTACCCGAGCCGCAATCCGGCCATGGCCCACGTCTTCGAGAAGGTACGGACCACCACCAGGCGTTCGGAGCCGGGCGCGCCGCGCTCGACCAGGTCCAGCGCCGACGAACCGGCGAACTGCCCGTAGGCCTCGTCCACCACCACCAGGCCCGGGGCGATCGCCGCCACCGCCTCGATCTGCTCGATCGGGTCGGCCCGGCCGGTCGGATTGTTGGGCGAGCACAGGAAGGTGATCACCGGCCGGTGGCCCTCGAGGACCCGTTCCACCTCGTCGAGGTCGAGGAGGAAGTCGTCGGTCCGGACCCCGGCCGCCACCGTGGTGCCGGTGATGTGGGCGATGTGGCGGTGAAGGGTGTAGGTGGGTTCGAAGAGGGCCACCGACCGGCCGGGTCCGCCGTAGGCCAGGAGCAGCGACTGGAGGACCTCGTTGGAACCGTTGGCACAGAAGATGCGCTCGGGGCCGACGCCGTGGCTGTCGGCCAACGCCCGCCGGAGGGCGGTCGCCTCGCGGTCCGGGTACCGGTTGAAGTCGACGCCCTCCAACCCGGCCCGGAAGGCCTCGAGCCACACCGGCGGTGGGGGGAGCGGCGACTCGTTGGTGTTGAGCCGGACGTCCACGTCGACCTGCGCCGAGTGGTAGCCGGCCAGGGCGACCAGGTCGGGGCGGACCGCGGGCAGCGGCGCCCCCTCCTGACCGGAGCCCTCGGCGGGGCGCGGTGCTACCGCGGCCATCGCAGGCGCACCGATTCGGCATGGGCGGCGAGGCCCTCGGTCTGGGCCAGCGTCACCACATGGGGGCCCAGCACCTCGAGTGCCTTCTCGCTGACGGTCACGGCGTGGATGTGGCGCCGGAAGTCGTCCACCCGGAGCGCGCTGGCGAACCGGGCCGTCCGGTTGGTGGGAAGCACGTGGTTGGGTCCGGCCAGGTAGTCGCCCACGCTGGCCGGCGAGTTCGCACCGAGGAAGACGGCTCCGGCCGAGGTGATCAGCGGCAGCAGCGACTCGGCCCCGTCCAGCATGATCTCCAGGTGCTCGGGGGCCACGACGTTGGCCACGGCACAGGCCTGGGCGGCATCGTCGACCAGGACCACGAAGCCGCCGGCATCCAGTGTGGCCTCGAGGTCGCCCCGGCGCGGCGACCGGGCGACCATGCCGGCCACCTCGGCGGTCACCGCCTCGGCCACCTCCTCGGACCAGGTCAGCAGCCAGGCCAGCCCGTCGGGACCGTGCTCGGCCTGGACCACCAGATCGATAGCGGCCAGGTCAGGGGGCGTTTCCGGCCCGGCGATCACCACCACCTCGGAGGGCCCGGCGAAGGCCGAGGCCACCCCGACCACGCCGGACACCTGGCGCTTGGCCTCGGCCACGTAGCGATTGCCGGGGCCGACGATCACGTCGACGGCTCCGATCGACTCCGTGCCGTAGGCCATGGCCGCGATGGCCTGGGCCCCACCTACCCGGTAGACCTCGTCCACCCCGGCGACCGCGGCGGCGGCCAGGGTGGCGTCGTCGACCCGGCCGTCCGGCCCGGGTGGCACGCACAGGACGATCTCGTCGACCCCGGCCACCTGCGCGGGGACCGCGCACATCAGGACCGTTGACGGATAGCGGGCCCGGCCGCCGGGCGCGTAGCACCCGGCACGCGCCACCGGCCGCACCAGATGCCGCACCTCGATGCCCCCGGCTTCGAAGTCGTCGGTCGACGGGTCACCCGCCTCGTGGGCGTGATAGGCGAGGATGCGGTCGTGGGCGACGTCGAGGGCATCCTGGAGCTCGCCGGGCACACGACGGAGGGCGGACTGGATCTCCTCCGCCGGGAACCCGCAAGTCGTCGATTTGCAGCCCGTCGAACCGCTCGGTGAGCCGGCGGAGGGCGGCGTCACCGTCGCCGCGTACCTCGCTCAGGATGGCGGCCACCTCGCCCGCGCACCGGTCGCCGTCGTCCGCGGGACGCGGGAGCGCGCCTTCGAGTGCCCGTCGATCGCCGGAGAAGCCACGGAGATCGAGCCGACGGAGAGCCATAGCCCGTCGATGCTACCGGACCGCCACCGCTCGGCCGGCCCGAGCGGTGCCATGATCATCCGATGCCCGCCCGCCCCGCAGAACTCTCGTCGCTCGCCACCGCTCTCGATGAGCTGACCCGCCGGGTCACCGCCCACGCCGATGCCGCCGACGTGGCCGAGGACGAGGAGACGGCGAGGGAGCTGTTCGCCATCGAACGCGCTTTGGCCAGCGCCAACCGGCGCCTCACCAGATTGGCGTCGACGTTGAGCCGCAGACCGCAGTGATCCAGCGTCGGCCGGAGGCCCTGACCGACCCGGACCTGGGCGCGGACGCGGCGAAGGCACCCCGAAGGGTGCCTTCGCGCGAGCGGGTCGGGCGGCGGATCCCGAACACCGCTCTGCGGAACCAGTTGGCGGGAACCGGTTCCGAGGTCTCTAGACCATCACGTTTTTTGACCGAATTCCAGTCGAGCACCACGGAATTCTTCCCCGTGTGGCGGAAGGAGCGACGTATCGCGGGCAAAGTTCCAGCTCGGGCGGTTACTTTGCCCTCGAACGGCCGCCGGAGCTCGACCGCGATCTCCTCCCGGTCGGGCCGGTGCTCCCCGCCCTCGGCGTCGGGTTGGCCCAGGGTGCGGAGGGGCAGAAATCCGACGAGCAGGCAGCGGTCGCAATGGGGCGACCGAGCCGTGCACACCGCCCGTCCGTGGAGGATCAGGCGGAGGCTGAAGGCTCCCCGCCGGGCGGCCGGCACCATGGTGTTCAGCGCCATCTCGACCTTCACCGGGTCGGTCTCCTCGGTGAGTCCCAACCGGCCTGACAGGCGTTGGACATGGGTGTCGACGGGCAGTCCCGGCAGACCGAAGGCCACGCTCCTCACCACATTGGCCGTCTTCCGTCCGACACCGGGCAGGGTGACCAGATCGGCCATGGCCGACGGCACCTGTCCGTCGAAGCGTTCGACGAGTCCCTCGGCCATACCCAACAGGTTGCGGGTCTTGGCCCGGAAGAAGCCGGTCGACCGGATCAGCTCCTCGACATCGGACAGCGTCGGCCGAGGCCATCGACCGCGCATCGGGGTAGCGGGCGAACAGCGCCGGGGTGGTGAGGTTGACCCGCGCGTCGGTGCACTGGGCCGACAGGATGGTCGCCACCAGCAGTTGGAACGCGTCCTTGTGGTCGAGGGCGCACAGGGTCTGGGCCGACCCCGGGTAGAGGACGGACAGTCGTTGGTCGGTGACCCGGGCCCGGCCTGCCGGGGTGCGCGGTCGGGCCATCGGCCAGAGACTAGCGATAGCGTCATCGGCATGGAGGGGCCCGAACTGTCCGTGGTGTCGGTGCCCGATCCAGAGCTGGTCAAGGAGATCACCGCGCTGCTCGACCGGGTGGGACGGTCGAGCGGCCATGCCGCAGTGAGTGAGCACAAACGAACGGCGACGGTACGCGCCGTCGACGGGAGCGCATCCGGCGGCGCCTCACCCCGTCTGGTGGCCGGGATCGTGGCCCGGTCGGCCGGCGGGCCCGAGGTCGTCGGCTACGCGCCGGTGGTCGGCGAGCCCCGGACGCGCCAGTACGCCGTCGAGGTAGCGGTCGATCCCAACGCCGGTGGTGGGATGCTGGCCGACGCGCTGATCGACGCCGCCGTCGGAGTCGTCGTCCGAAGCGGGGGCGGAACCCTCCGGCTGTGGACGGCCAGGGCCTCGGGGGCCGACGATGATCGGGCGGAGGCCCACGGGTTCGGGGTGGAGCGCAGCCTGATCCAGATGCGCTGCCCGCTCCCCCTGCCCGAGCGGCCGACGGGGCCCGGCCATCAGGACCCGTCCGTTCCGGCCCGGGGTCGACGAGGAGGCATGGCTCGAGGCCAACAACCGTGCCTTCGCGTCCCATCCCGAGCAGGGCCACTGGGACCTGGCCACCTTGGCCGAGCGCGAGCAGGAGCCATGGTTCGACCCGGAGGGATTCCTCGTCCTCGAAGAGGATGGCCGGGTGGCCGGCTCGTGCTGGACGAAGATCCACGCCGACTCGAGCCCGCCGATGGGTGAGATCTACGTCATCGGGGTGGACCCCGAATTCCACGGGCGGGGCTGGGGACGGGCCCTGACCGAGGCCGGCCTCGACTGGTTGGCCGGTCAGGGACTGACCGTGGGCATGCTCTACGTCGACGCCGGCAATGTCGCCGCCGTGTCCCTGTACCGGTCGATGGGGTTCGTCGACGATCACGTCGACCGGGCCTACGTCGGCACCTTCGGCTGAAGGGCCGGCCCGACCGGCTTTGCATCGACCCGCAGGGTCGACCCGGGGTCAGCCGAGGGTCAGCCCGACCCCGACCAGACGGCCGATGGAGAAGGTCACCCCGGCGGCGATACCCGAGATCAGCAACTGTCGGGAGGCCGACCACAGCCACGACCGTCCGGTGAAGTGGGCCAGCCCGGCACCGACGGTGAAGGCGCCGACGGCGCCGAGAGCCAGCGACCACAGCGTGGCCGCCGTTCCTGACGTGATCAGCCAGGGCAGCAGCGGGATGAAGGCGCCGACGGCGAAGGCGACGAATGACGACGCCGCCGCCTGGAGCGGGTTGCCGGTCTGCTGCGGATCGATACCCAGCTCCTCGCGGGCGTGGGTCTCGAGGGCGAGATCCGGATCGCGCATCATCTTGACCGAGAGCTCCCTGGCCATGTCGGCGTCGATGCCCCGGCTCTCGTAGATGGCGGCCAGCTCCCGGCGCTCGTCCTCGGGATCGTGATGGATGGCCTGTCGCTCGACGTCGAGCTCACGAAGCATCAACTCGGACTGCGCCCGCATGGAGACGTACTCCCCCGCGGCCATGGAGAAGGAACCGGCGACCAGACCGGCGATGCCGGCCAGGCGGACGGCTCCTACCGAGGCATGGGCGCCGGCCATGCCGAGGATGAGGGCGATGTTGGAGACCAGGCCGTCGCTGACGCCGAAGACCGCGGCGCGGGCTCCTCCCCCCTGCAGGTTCCGGTGACTATGGTCGGCGGCCACACCGGGCAGCGTACCGATCGGCACAGGTGAGGAAGCACTGAACTTTCGACCAAGGACAGCCTCAGTCCGGCCCGGGAGGCCCCGTCCCGGGTGGTCGCCGGGCGCCGACTCCCATACAGTCTGTTCCATGGTTACCACCGTGCAGGGCATCGAGAAATTCCACGGACTGGTCGGGAAGCATCTCGGCTACAGCGACTGGCACCGCATCGACCAGGACCAGATCAACCTGTTCGCCGAGGCCACCAACGACCACCAGTGGATCCACGTGGACCCCGAGCGGGCCAAGGGCGGGCCGTTCGGCTCCACCATCGCCCACGGTTACCTGACCCTGTCGCTGGCCCCCGGGCTGCTGGGCGAGGTCCTGGTGGTCGAGGGGATGTCGATGGGTGTCAACTACGGGTGCAACAAGGTGCGGTTCCCGGCCCCGGTACCGGTGGACAGCAACCTCCGCCTCGGGGTGGCCGTGGGCGAGGTGGAGGACGTGACCGGCGGGGTGCAGGTCGCCCTCGACCTGACCTTCGAGACGGAGGGCTCGTCCAAGCCGAGTTGTGTGGCCCAGGTGGTGTACCGCTACTTCTACTGAGCCGCCCTCCTTCTACTGAGCTGCCCTCTTTCTACTGAGCTGCCCTCTTTCTACTGAGCTGCTCCTACCGGCTGCCCGAGCGGACCCGCTCAAACAATACGAGCGATTACTCCTAGAGTGTCAGGCATGGAGATGCGGGTCGAACAGCTCTCAGCCCGTTCGGCCATGTCGGTGGACACGATCCGCTACTACCAGAGCAAGGGCCTGCTCGACCCGCCGCGGCGAGAGGGCAGGGTGGCCTGGTACGACGACGGCCACCTCGACCGCCTGGCCCGCATCCGCAGCCTCCAGCAGCGGGGCTTCACCCTGGCCACCATCGCCCGGCTGGTGTCCGGTGAGCTCGATGCCGCCGACGAGGCCCTGCTGGGCGAGCTCTCCGGGATCAGCGCCCCGGCCGCGGCGCCGGCGGACGGCGGATGCTGCGGCCGAGGGGCCGGTCGGCCGGCCGATCCGGGCCCGGAGACCCCGCAGGTCCGCCAGCCGGTACCGGCGACATGTTCACCATCGAGGAGCTGGCCGCCGAGACCGGCGTCCCCCTGGCCCTCCTCAAGGCGGTCGAAGCCGAAGGACTGCTCATCCCCCGGCGGGTCGGCAGCCGGGACCACTACACCGCCGAGGACGTGGCCGCGGCCAACGCCGGCCTTCTGCTCCTCGATTGGGGCATCCCCTTGTCCGCCCTGCTGGACCTGGCCCGCCGGCACCACGAGGCCACCGAGGCGGTGGCCAGGGAGGCGGTGAACCTGTTCTCCACCTATGTGAGGCGACCGCTGCGGGACGAACAGGCCGGGGACGCCCACGACGCCGACGTGGACCGGCTGGTACAGGCCTATGCCGAGCTCCTCCCGGCGGTGAACACCCTCGTCACCAACCACTTCACCCGCACGCTGATCGTGACCGCCCTCGACCACGTCGAGCAGTCCGGATCGGAGGCCATGCGTCGGGCCATCTCCGATCAGGTCGACGCCGCCGACGCCCTGGTCGAGCCGGCGGCGCCGGCGTCGGTTCCCTCGTCATGAGCCACCCGGCTCCGCCCGGCTCGCCGGTCACGTCTCCGGGCGCGCGCCGCGGAGGTGCCCACGACGAGCTCCCGACCGGCCCGGAGAAGACGGTCATGGTGCGGTCGATGTTCGATGCCATCGCTCCCCGCTACGACCTGGTCAACCGCATGATGACGTTCGGGCTCGACATCCGGTGGCGTCGCCGCTCGGTCCGCGCCCTGGGACTGCCGCCCGGAGCGCGTGTGCTCGACCTGGCCTGCGGTACTGGCGACTTCCTGACCATCCTGGCCGGTTCGGGCTATCACCCGGTGGGCATGGACCTGTCGCTCGGGATGCTCGAGGCCGGGCGGTCGCGGCAGCCGGTGGCCGAGGCCGACGCCGCCTCACTGCCGGTGGCCGACGCCGCCGTCGACGGGATCACCTGCGGGTACGCCCTCCGGAACTTCACCGAGCTCGGTCCGGTCTTCGCCGAGCTGGGCCGGATCGTCCGACCCGGTGGCCGGATCAGCCTTCTCGAGGTGGCCGAGCCGGAGAGCGGGCTGCTCCTGGCCGGGCACCGCATCTGGTTCCGCCGGGTGGTGCCCGTCATCGGGGGCCTGGTGTCCGACGGGGCCGCCTATCGGTACCTGCCCAAATCCACGGCCTACCTGCCCACCGCCGCCGAGCTCCGTTCGATGCTGAACGATGCCGGGTTCTCCTCCGTCAACCGCCGCGCCCTCTCGGGCGGCCTCAGCCAATTGATCACCGCCACCCGCCGAGGCCGCCCGTGACCGGGCCCTCCGCAGGGCTGGTGGCGGTCCGGTATCCGCTCGGGGCCGGACCCCCCATCGACCCGTTCACCCTGGCCGGAGCGACCGGCATCCTGTTCCACGCCGAAGGCCGAGTCCTGGTGGGGCTCGGGACGGCGCTCGACCGTCGAGCTCCCCGGCGGTCTCGACGGTGACGTCGCACCGGTGACCGCAGCGATGGCGGCCATCGGGTGCCAGGACCGGTTCGACGCGTCCTCGTCAGGGGTGATGGGGTTCGCCTCGCTGCCCTTCGAGCGGGCGGCACCGGCCGTCGTCGTGATCCCCGAGGTGACCTACGGCTCGGAGGCCGACGGCCGGGAATGGGTCACGGTGGTGGCCGCCCACCGGGCCGAGCTTCCTGGGTCGGCGGCCGCGGTCCGCTCCCTACTGACCGGCCGGCCTGGCCGGCAGCCGGCCGGTCGGCGGGGGAACGGCTGGACCGAGCATCGAGCCGCGCTCGACCGACACCTCCTTCGAGGCCATGGTGGAGGACGCGCTGGCGACCATCGACGCCGGCCAACTGGTCAAGGTGGTGCTGGCCCGCCAGATCGACGTGCTCCTGGGCGCCCCTGTCGACGTGCCCACTCTGCTGCGACGCTGGCACGAGCTCGAGCCGAACTGCACCATCTTCTCGGTGCCCACCCCGGACGGGCAGTTCGTGGGGGCGAGCCCCGAGCTCCTGGTCGAGCGGACCGGGAACCGGATCCACAGCCGGCCCCTGGCCGGGACGGCCGAGCGGTTCATCGGGGACGGAGGCAGCCTCCTGCCCGAGCAGCTGCTCGAGTCCCGGAAGGACGCCACCGAGCACCGCCTGGTGGTCGACGCCATCGAGGCCGCCCTCCGACCCTTGGCCCCCGACCTGGAGACTCCCCCGGAACCCGATCTGGTCCATCTGAGGAACATCGTCCACCTGGGGACGTCGATGCGGGCCACCCTCGGTCGGCGACCCGACGGCAGCCTGCCGGGCGCGCTCGAACTGGTGCAGGCCCTCCACCCCACGCCGGCGGTCGGAGGAGTTCCGGCCGGCCCGGCCGTCGCCGCCATCAGGCGGCTGGAACCGGAGCCGAGGGGCCGCTACGCCGGGCCCGTCGGCTACGTCGACGCCACCGGCGACGGGCGCTGGATGGTGGGCATCCGGGCCATGACCATCGACCACCTCACCGCCCGGCTGGCCGCCGGGGTCGGGATCGTGGCCGGCTCGGTCCCCTCCACCGAGCTGGCCGAGGCCAATCTCAAGCTGACCGCGGTGCTCGACGCCCTGGCCCCGGGCTTGGCCATGCCCCCGGTGGGGCCACCCACAGGGATCCGCGGCCGCGGCCCAGGAGCGGCCGCGCCGGACCGTGGTCGGCTGAACCGACGCCGGCTCACCGCCGGTCGGGCGCGGTAGGCGCGGTCCGCGCCGTCCGCCGGATCACCTCGGCCAGACCCTGCGGATCGTCCCGGGCGGTGAAGTGGCCGGCCCGGGGCAGGTAGGTCAGTTCGGCGCCGGGTATGGCCCGGGCCAGGCTCTCGGCGGCACGGGGCGGGACGACGACGTCCCACTCCCCGGAGACGACCGACACCGGAAGGCGGAGCTCACCGAGGTGGGCGGCCACCGTCGGCAGTTCGGCGGTGAGGGCGCGCTGCTCGATCATGAAGGTCCGCTTGTTCCGACCCAGCGCTCCGTGGTGTCCGCGGACCACCTCTCGTCGGGCAGCGCCGAGTCGAGTTGGTCCCGGTAGCGGGCCGGGGCGAACCGGGTGAACCGCCGCAACCGCGGCAACACCTCGGCGATGCCCAGCAGTCCGGCGACGGTCAGCACATCACCCAGCACCGGGACGTTGAGCAAGTGGTCGAGCGCGTTGAGGCTGTCCGGGGTGCAGGCCGCCCCCACCATCACCAGGCTCTTCACCGTGTCGGGGTGGTCGACGGCCAGCAGCACGGCGACGCCGCCGGCCCAGCTGTGGGCGACCACCGTCGCCGGGGCACTGTGACGGGCGCGGATGAACCCGGCCACGATGTCGGCGTTGTCAGCGAAGGCCGACGGCCTCGCCGCCGGTGGCTCCGTAGCCCATCCGGTCCGGGGCCAGGACCCGGAACTCCTGCTCGAGAAGGCGGGTGACCGGGATCCCAGCCCGCACCCGACCCCGGTTGGCCGTGGAGCAGCACGATCGGCGGGCCCTCGCCGCGGTCGGACGAGGCCAGTGCATCCCCGCCGACGGCACCTCCGGAGCCCGGTTCCGGCGGGCCCAAGGAGGTCAGGTGGGCACCGGCTGTGGATGCCCCCGTGCGCCCTTCACCAGCCGCTGCACCCCCCACCAGGTCACCAGGGCCAGCGCCTCGACCACGATGAACATGGACATCTTCGACTCACCGTCCACCCGGTCGACGGAAACGGATCGGGATCTCGACCACCGAGGCCCCGGCCCGCTTGGCCTGATAGGTCATCTCGATCTGGAATCCGTAGCCCTCGGCCCGGATCCGTTCGAGGTCGATGCTCTCGAGCACCGAGGCCGAGTAGGCCCGGAACCCGGCCGTCGAATCGGTGACCCCCAAGCCGAGGAGGAGCGACGCGTAGATGTTCCCGCCACGCGAGAGCAGGCGGCGGTGCCAGGTCCAGTCCGGAATGGAGCCGCCCGTCACGTACCGCGATCCGATGACCAGGCCGTGGCCCTGGGCCAGCGGGGCCACCAGATCGGGCAGCGACTCGGGCTCGTGCTGAAGATCGGCGTCCATCTCCACGCACACGTCGAAGCCCCGATCGAGGCCCCACCGGAACCCGGCCCGGTAGGCGCTGCCCAGACCGGACTTCGCATGCCGGCGCAGCACCTCGATGTTGCCCAGCTCCTTGCCGATCTGCTCGGCGATGTCGGCGGTCCCGTCCGGGCTCCCGTCGTCGACCACCAGGACGGTGGCGGCGGGGAGCGCCTTCCTGATCCGGCGCACCACCCGGCCGATGTTCAGCGACTCGTTGTAGGTGGGCAGCACCACCAGGACGTCCATGCGGGCAGCTTAGGAGACGGGTCCCGGGCCGGAAGGGTCAGCCTCGGCGCGCTGGAGGGCCACGCCCGTCGCCGCACCACCCGGCCCCTCGCCGGCGGCCCGGGTCTGGTTCCAGACCTCGCTGAAGATGACCTGGACGGCCCCGCCGACCGGGATGGCCACCACCGCGCCGGCCAGGGCCCCGAGCGTGGAGCCGAAGGCGCCGCCCAGGTTGGCGCCGATCAGCACCGACAGCAACACCCACAACGGGTTCATCCGCACCGAGCGGCTCATGATCACCGGGTAGAGGAAGTGGTTCTCGATCAACTGGAAGCCCACGAACACGATGAACATGACCAGCCCGGATGTCGGGTTGTGGAGAAAGGCGAGCAGCACGCTCGGGATGGCGGCGATCAATCCGCCGATCAGCGGGATCATGGCCACCAGGGCCACCCACAGGCCGATGAGCACGGCGAAGGGCACCCCGAGGATGAGCATGGTGACCAGGACGACCACACCGAACATGACCGACAGGGCGACGGTGCCGAGCACGTAGCCGGTGACCTGGTGGGAGACCCGGTGGGCGATGTCCTCGATGGTGGCGCGCCGGTCGGGCCGCATCGTCCCGAGGAGACCGGCCCGGAGCCTCGGGGCCTCCAGCAGCATGAACAAGGACAGGAAGGCGATGGTGAACAGGCTGAGGATGGCCGAGAAGGCGGCTCCGGCCAGGTTGGTGCCCTCGCTGAGGGCCGGCTTGCTCAGGTTCTTGGCCGCCGTCTCGAGCTTGGGGGCGTTCTTCTGGACCCACGACAGCAGATGGAAGCGCTGCAGGGTGTGGGCCAGCCAGCCGTGGCCCTTCTGCACCTGGCTGACCATGGTCGGCAGCTGCTTGGCCACGTGGGTCAGCGAATTGACCAGCGGGTATCCGAACAGGCCCAACAGGCCGGCGAAGATCAAGGCGGCGATGGCGAAGACGCATCCGATGGCCGCGCCCCCGCCGGAAGCGGTGGCGTTGGAGGAAGTTGACCGACGGGTTGAGCACCAGGGCGATGAAGGCGGCGATCAGGATCCACAGGATGACCTCGCGCAGCCGGCCGATCAGGCGGTACAGCACCCAGGTGAGGATGACCACGGCGTCGACGGCCAGGATGGTCCGGAGAGGAACGCCCTTGGCCGAGGCCGCCGCGAACAGTCGCTCGCGCCTCGGAGCGTCGGGACCGACGCCCCGGTCGAGGACCTCGACCGGCGTCTCGTTGATCACCGTGGTCGGTTCCGACGTGGTCACCCGGCTGACCGAAACCGGGGCCGGCGGATCGTCGACCCGGGGGCCGGCGTCGACCGGTGAGGGGGGGGAGTCGGCGCCGTTGTCGCCCTCGGCCGGTTCAACCACACCGTCAGCATGTCAGGTCCCTGACCCCCTGGCGTGCCAACATGAAGGTGATGGTGGCCGACCAGGCAGGCGACGCGACCCGTTGGGCACCGCCGGTGGTGGTACCGCGGGCCGTTCGTGCGCCGCGAGGTCAGGCTGAGCGTCGGCACCCTCCTGGTCTTCCTCTTCCTGTTCTACGTCGCCTTGCCCCTGCTGGCCAGCCACCGGTCGGAAGTCAACGCCCTGGCCCACATCCACATCGCCTACCTGGCCCTCGGGGTCCTGCTCGAGATCGCCGCCCTGGCCGCGTACACCCAGCTCACCCACGCCGTCCTGCCCAGTGACGGGCCCCGCCGGTTCCGGCTGTTCCGGATCAACATGTCCACACTGGCCCTCAGCCACGTCTCCCCCGGCGGCACCGCACCCGGTGCCGCACTCGGCTACCGGCTGCTGACCCAGTCGGGGGTGAGCGGGCCGGACGCCGGCTTCGCCCTCGGCACCCAGGGCATCGGGTCGGCGGTCGTGCTCAACGTGATGTTCTGGCTGTCGCTGGTCGCCTTCCTGCTGACCCACGGCTTCCACGCCCCGGCCAGCCACCACGGGGGGCAGTCGCCAGTCGGCCTCCATCATGGTCATCGTGGCCGCCGGGGTGGGGGTCGTACTGCTCGGAGCCTTCGGCGGCCTCTTCTACTTGCTGACCCGGGGCCAGGAGCGGGCCAGCCGGATCATCCGCCGGATCGCCGGACGCATCCGGTTCCTCGACGCCGACCGCACCACCGCCCTTGTCGAACGCCTGGCCGACCGCTTCGCCGCCCTCATGAAGAACCGGTCGCTGACCCGGCGGGCGGTGGGATGGGCCGCCGCCAACTGGCTGTTGGACGCGGCCTCCCTGTGGGTGTTCGTGGCCGCCTTCAGCCATTTCATCTCGCCGGTCGACCTGCTCATGGCCTATGGCCTGGCCAACATCCTGGCGGCCATCCCCATCACGCCCGGCGGGCTGGGCGTCGTCGAGTTCGTCCTGGTCTCGATGATCACGGGCTTCGGGCCCACCGCCGGCGAGGCCCTCTCCGGGGTGCTGGCCTACCGGGCGGTGAACTTCTGGCTCCCCATCCCCTTCGGCGGGCTGGCCTACGCGTCCATCGAATTCGAGCGCCGACCGACCTACCGCAAGCTCCAGGACTACCTCCGGCGACGGTTCAATCTCCGGCCGGCGTCCCGATCGTCGGCCGGGGCCGGACCCGACCCGGTGGCCGCCGCCACCACCGGGGTCAGCGACGCCGGCGGAACCAGGGCCTCCGCCACCTCGACCGAGGCGGCACCGGTGTCGGCCGGGTCGAAGGTGCGGGCGGGGTCGTAGCACTCCGAAGGCGGTGGGCTTCGAGAGCCAGCGTTTGGCAGTGATCCTGCAGGTTGAACCCGAGCCCTCCGGCTCCCCGGGCCGGCGTCACCCGGGTCCAGCTCCCGTCGCCGTGCAGCATCCACGAGTTGGCCTCGTCGCGCAGGGCGGCGTCGAGGATGGCCGTCAGCCGTTGTTGGTTGCCCGGGTCGTCGATGGGGACGATCACCTCGACCCGGCGGTCGAGATTCCGTTCCATCAGGTCGGCCGAACCGATGGCCATGCGGAGGGGCCGGCCGTTCTCTCCTCCGAAGCGGAAGATCCGTGAGTGCTCGAGGTACCGGCCGACGATGGACCGGACCCTGATCGACTCCGACAGCCCGGGGATGCCCGGGCGGAGGCAGCAGCGGCCCCGGACGATCAGGTCCACCGCCACCCCGGCCTGGGAGGCCCGGTAGAGGGCGTCGATGATCCCGGGATCGGTGAGCCCGTTGGTCTTGAGCACGATGCGCCCGGACGGTCCTGCCTCGGCCTCCTCGGCGATGGCGGCCAGCAGATGGGGCCGGGTGGAGACCGGGGACACCACCAGACGGCGGAAGGTCGGCGGATGCCCCGAGCCGGTGAGCATGTTGAACAGCTCGCCGACGTCGGCGCCGATGTCGGGGTCGGCGGTGAGAAGGCCCACGTCTTCGTAGAGCCTGGCCGTCCCCGAGTTGTAGTTGCCGCTCCCGATGTGGCAGTACCGACGGATCTGCTCGCCCTCGCGCCGCACCACGAGTGAGATCTTGGAGTGCGTCTTGAGGGTCACCAGACCGTAGATGACCTGCACACCGGCCTCCTCCAGGGTGCGGGCCCAGCCGATGTTGGTCTGCTCGTCGAACCGGGCCTGCAGCTCGACCACCGCGGTCACCTGTTTGCCGGCCTGGGAGGCGCGTACCAGAGCGGCCACCACCGGGCTGTCGTCCCCGGTCCGGTACAGGGTTTGTTTGATGGCCAGGACGTCGGGGTCGTCGGCGGCCATGGAGACGAAGGACTCGACCGAGGCCGCGAACGACTCGTACGGGTGGTGGACCAGGATGTCGTGCTCGGCCAGCACGGCAAAGATGTCGACACCGCCGGCCAGTCGGGGTGGGGTCACCGGCGTCCACGGGGTGGCCTGCAGGTCGATGCGCTCCCAGTCGGTGAGCGCCCGGAGCCCCCCGAGGTCGATGGGGACGTCGAAGAGGTAGACGCTCTCCTCGGGAACATCCACTTCGGCGATCAGCATGTCCAACAGGTCGGTGGCGATGCCGGCCGAGACCTCCAGGCGCACGGCCTGTCCGAACCGGCGCCGGTGCAACTCGAGCTCGACGGCGGCCAACAGGTTGGCCGCCTCGTCCTCCTCGACGGAGAGGTCGGCGTTGCGGGTCAGCCGGAAGGCATGGTGCTCGGTGATGGTCATCGACGGGAAGATGCTGTCCAGATGGGCGGCGATGACCTGCTCGACGGGCACGAATCGCTCTTCGTCGGGCATGACCACGAAGCGGGACAGCAGCGGTGGGACCTTGACCCTGGCGATCCGCTCCTCACCGGTGACCGGGTTCACCACCCGGACCACCAGGTTGAGCGAGAGGCCGGAGATGTAGGGGAAGGGATGGCCCTGATCGACGGCCAAGGGGGTGAGAATGGGGAAGATCAGGCGATTGAAGACGTCGTCGAGATAGGCACGGTCGCCGGCGTCGAGGGTGTGCCAGTCGGACATGACCATGCCGGCCGCCTCGAGGGCGGGCGCCACCTGTTCGGCGAAGATCGTGCTCTGCCTGGTGACCAGGGCGTGGGCCCGGCCGGTGATGGCCTCCAGCTGCTGGTGCGGGCTCAACCCGTCGGGCGACCGGGTCCGGAGACCTGCGGCTACCTGGTCCTCGAGCCCGGCCACCCGCACCTGGAAGAACTCGTCCAGGCCCTCCGAGAAGATGGCCAGGAACTTGACCCGCTCGAGCAGCGGGATCCGATCGTCCGAGGCCAGGTCGAGCAGCCGGGCCCCGAACTCCAGCCACGACAGCTCGCGATTGAGGTAGCGGTCATCGGGCAGGGCCGACGCGGCTGGCTCCTCGGGGACCACGACGGCACCGGCGGCACCCCCGGCAGCCCGCGGCCTCAGGGCCTGACGGCCCCGCCGCGAGTTGACGGTGGAGACACGGGCACCGGAAGCCCCGTCGCCCGCGGCTCGCTCCGGTACTGAGATCGATTGCTCCGTCATGGCTCCTCGGTCATGGCAGGGAACTCATCGCCGCCTCATGGTATCCCCAGCCGGTCGGGCCGGCTCCCCCGACTCGGCCCCCGGCGCCGGTAGGCTCGCCCTGATGTCGGCCACCGGCTTGATGGATCCCGAATCCAAAGATCTCCGGCGGGCGTTCAAGGCGCGCCGGCGTACGGAACTGGGCCTGCTGGTGGCGGCCTCGGTGATCATCACCTGCGCCTATGCCCTGATGATCTACGGGAACACGGCCAAGGTGCCGAACGACGTCGCCCCCCTGCTGGCCGTCATGCTCGGCCTCGGGGCGGTGGCCCACCTGGCCAACCGGATCTTCGTCCCGAGCGCCAACCCGGTCGTCCTCCCCATCGCCTTCCTGCTCAACGGGCTCGGCTACGTGATGATCCTGCGCATCGACCTGGCCAACACGCTCCTGCACTACGACTACGCGCCACTGCAGGCGGCGTGGACGGCCGGCGGGGTGGCCGCCTACGTCATCACCCTGGCCGTGATCCGCCGGTCCCGGGACCTGGATCGCTACCGCTACATCCTCCTCGCCCTCGGGGTCATCCTCCTCCTGCTCCCCCTGGTGCCCCACCTCGGGATCAACCCCGCCCTCACCGGCGGAGCCCGCCTGTGGGTCCACGTCGGAAGGTTCGAGTTCCAACCGGTGGAGCTGGCCAAGATCCTGCTGGTCATCTTCTTCGCCTCCTACTTCGCCGAGAAGCGCGAGCTGCTCTCCATCCCGACGGCCCGGTTCGGCAACCGGCTGGTCATCGACCCCCGCCCGCTCATCCCGATCCTCCTGGCCTGGGTCTTCGCCATCGGGGTGATGAGCCTGGAGCACGACATCGGGTTCTCCGCCCTGCTCTTCACCCTGTTCATCGGCATGCTGTGGGTCACCACCGGCCGCACGGGCTATCTGGTGGTCGGTGTCGTCCTCTTCGCCATCGGGGCCTACCTCTCCGGCCGCTACCTGTCCCAGACCCATATCCGGATCGAGGATTGGCTCGACCCCTGGAAGTACGCCCAGACGAGCGGCGACCAGCTGGTGCAGTCGTGGTACTCACTGGGCAGCGGCGGGATCGGCGGTGCGGGCCTGGGCCTGGGCAGCGGGGCGTGGCAGATCCCCGTGGCCAACACCGACTTCATCTTCGCCGTCATCGGCGAGGAGATGGGCCTCCTCGGTTCGACCATGGTGGTGGTCGCCTTCGTGCTCCTGGTCGGGCGCCGGCCTGCGCATCGCCCAGGCGGCGCGGTCCGAGTTCGCCAAGCTGACCGCGGTGGGGCTGACCATGATCGTCGGCTTCCAGGCGTTCTTCATCATCGGCGGCATCGTCCGGCTCCTCCCGCTGACCGGGATCACCCTGCCCTTCGTCTCGTACGGGGGCTCCGCCCTCATCGCCAACTACGTGCTCATCGCCATCCTCATGCGAATCTCCGACGAGGGTGGGGCCGCGGCCGACGCTCGTCGACCAGGAACAGTACGAGCAGAGCCAGGAGCGCCGCCATCGCCTGCTGACCGGCGGATAGGCAACGGGCGACCGTCCCGGGGCGTTCCGGTCGGTCGGCTCAGGCCGGTCCCGGTGGGGTCACGTCACCGACCTGTTCGAACAGCCGACGGTCGATGAGGATGGGAACCGGCACCGGTTGCAGCAGGGCCACCGTCAAGGCGTCCGAGGGCCGGCACGAGAACACCGAACGCCCGGTCCGCCCCCGCAGATCCAGTTCGGCGAAGTAGACGGCCCCCTGACGGCCCACCAGTCGCACCGCCACCACGTCGACGTCGAAGCCCTGGAGGATGTCACTCAACAGTTCGTGGGTGAGGGGACGGGGGGTCGAGATCCGGCGCAGGGCGTGGGCGAGCACCACGGCGTCGGGCAGGGCGATCGAGAAGGTCAGCTGCCTCCTCGGCGACTCCGATTCGCGGAGGACCACGCTCGGGTGCTGGTTGGGCAGCTCCATGGTCACCGAGGAGACCAGGGCCATCCGGAAGTCGCCCGTCGCCGCGGGCCCGGTGTCCGGGCCGGGTTCTTCGGGAACGGCTCCATCGGGAACGGCTCCATCGGCAGCGGCTTCATCGGCAACGGCTTCAGTCGGCACCGACCGGGACCGCGTCGGTCACCCCGTCGTGCGCCGGCTCCGGCTCCGGTTCCGCGTCCAGCGCGGGCTGCGGCTCGGCCGGCGGCACCTCGCGCGGACCGACGGTGGCGTCGGTCACCGCACGCTCCGGGCGTGCACGCTGACCGTGATGCCGACGGCGGCGAAGAAGCAGATCATGGCCGAGCCCCCGTAGGACAGGAACGGGAGAGGGATGCCGGCCACCGGCATGATCCCCATGTTCATCCCGACGTTCTCGAACACCGAGAAGACGATGAGGGCGAACGACCCGGCGCACAGCATCCGGCCGAAGGTGTCCTTGGCCTGCTGGGCCGTCCGCAGCACCCGCCAGGCCACCACCCCGTAGAGAAGGAGCAGGACGCCGCCCCCCACGAAGCCCAGCTGCTCGCCGACGGCCGAGAAGATGAAGTCGGTCTGCTGCGAGGGAACGTAGGCCAGGTTGGTGAGCGAGCCGTGGAAGAGGCCCTTGCCGAACACCCCGCCGTTGGCGATGGCCTCCTTGGCCTGGGTCACGTTGTACGTCGAGGTCTGGCTGGCCCCGTTGGGAGAGATGAAGCTGGTCAGGCGTTCGATCTGGTAGTGCTGGAGCAGGCCGACGTTGAGCGCCAACAGGACGAGCAGGAACGCCGCCCACGATGAGCAGCAGGAGGTAGCGTCCGGGCATCCCGGCCACGGCCAGCATGACCAGGAGGATGATGGTCATCACGATGGCCGTGCCCAGGTCGGGCTGCTTGAAGACCAGCAGGATGGGCAGCGCGGCCATCAGCACCAGGCGGACCAGGTCGCGGAAGTCGAGGCCTTCGGGCCGGCGTGAGCAGTAGGTGGCGATGGTGATGATCAGCACCAGCGTGGCGAACTCCGAAGGCTGCAGCTGGAGGGGACCGAGCGGGAACCAGCGCTGTGCCCCCTGTCGTTCGGGTGTGGCCAGCACGGCCACCAGGGCCAGCAGGATGCCGACGTAGAGGAGCGTGCTGACCTGTTCGAGCCGCCGGTAGTCGAACAGGGCGAAGCCGGCCATGACGGCCAGCCCGATGACCATGAAGACGGCCTGGCGTTTGAGGAAGTAGTGGGGATCGTCACCGGCCAGGGCCAACCAGCCACGGGTGGCCGAATAGATCATGACCACCCCGGTCAGGGCCAGGATGACCGCGGTTCCCACCAACACGAGGTCGAACCGCGCAGAGACGTGCCTCGGTCGAACGGCGGTCGTTGCAGGGGCGTAGCTCACCAAGGTGCTCCGGGGCCTCAGGCTACCCGGCGCCAGGCGGCGGCATCAGGCACCCGGACGGCCCTCGTCACGCCTCCGGGTCGAGTCCGTCAACGGCCCGCCACATGGCCTCGACGGGCGGATCGAGGCCCGTCCACCGGGCCAACTGGAGGGCCGCCTGGTGGACCAGCATCCCGACCCCGTTGGCTACCACCGCCCCCCGCCCGCGGGCGGCTTCGAGCCACGGGGTGACCCGCGGGTGGTACACGAGGTCCACCACCACCTGGCCCGCCCCGAGCAAGGCCGGATCCAGCGGCCACGACGCCGGGCCCGATCCCCCGCCGGCGGCCATGCCCACCGGGGTGGCGTTGACCACCAGCTGGCACCGGCGGGCGTCCTCCGGTGTCCCGACCCGCCCCGCTCCACCGGCCAGCCCGGCGGCCGAGGCCGCCCGTTCCGGGGTCCGGTTGACCACCACCACCTCGGCCGCCCCGGCATCGGCCAGCGCCGCGATCACCGCCCGGGCGGCACCCCCGGCCCCGACCACCAGGCAGTTGCGGCCGCCGGGATCGAAGCGGTCCCCCCGGCGGAGGGCGGCCACCAACCCGGCCCCGTCGGTGTTGTCGCCGGACGAACCCCGGTCGTCGAAGATCACGCAGTTGACGGCACCGAGACGGTCGGCCAGGGGCGAACGGCGGTCGACCAGGCTGGCCACCGCGTCCTTGTGGGGCATGGTCACCGACAGCCCGCGCACCCCGAGAGCCCGGGCCCCGACGAGGGCGTCCCCGGCCGACCCGGCCGGGACCGGGAACCCCACCGACACCCAGTCCAGACCCAGTTCGGCGAAGGCCGCGTTGTGGAGCAGAGGTGAGTAGGAGTGGGCGACCGGATCCCCGATCACCCCGACCACCGCGGTGGCCGCGGACAGGCGGGGCGACGATGGCGGTGCCTGGTGACCGGAGGGCATGGGCGCAGTCTCGTCCCGGCGGCCGGTCAGGGGAGGCCGCGCTGCCGGCCCAGCGCCTCGTTGGCCAGCTGCTGGGCGTAGGTGTCGGCGAACGCCTCGGTGCCGTCCTGCTTGACCAGCACGAAGTAGAGCCACGATCCGGCCGGGGGATGGAGGGCGGCCTGCAAGGCGGCCGGCGACGGGAAGCAGATCGGGGTCGGGGTGAGGCCCACGTTCAGATAGGTGTTGTACGGGGTCCTCAATTGGAGGTCCTTGGACGTGACCGAACCCCCGTCGCGGTTCTCGGCATAAAGGACGGTGGAGTCCATCTGCAGCGGCATGCCGTTGGCCAGGCGGTTGAGGATCACCCGGGCCACCGGCCCCATGTTCTTGGTGATCACCCCTTCCTTCTCGACGATGGAGGCCACGGTGACCACCTGGTACGGAGTGAGCCCGAGCTGGGCCGCTCCGCGGGCCAGTCCCAGGCGGTCGGCCAGACCGTCGAACCGGTCGACCATCTCGGTCAGCAGCTGCCGGTCGGTCTCGCCGGGGACGACCACGTAGGTGCCCGTCCCGAGGAGTCCGTCGAGGTTGGTGACACCCACCGGCTGCCACGGCGAGTGCACGGTACCGCCGGTGGCCACTGCCGCGAACGCCGCCTGGCTGTGGCCGGGCAGCTGGCCCACCCGCTCGGCGACCTCCCGGACGGTGAAGCCGGGGGGGACGTCGAGGGGGAAGACGTTGGGTCCGGCCCCGACCACGGCGTCGACCGTCGAGAAGCTGCTGTTCCGGGCGAAGGCATAGGAGCCGGACAGGACGCTCGGGGCGTCATGGAACACGCTCCAGATCCGGTAGGCCAGGGCGCTCCCGATCACCCCCTTGGACTCGAGCGCGGAGGCCAGCTGATCGGTCCCGCCGCCCGAGCGCACGGTGACGATCACCTGGCGCCCCGGGGGGCCACCGGGGTCGGCCTCGGAGTTCACCCACAGGTAGCCCCCGACGATGACCACCAGGCCGACCACGACGAAGGCCAGGGCGGCCATGCGCCAAGGATGCCGGTACCAGGCCCGCCGGACGCCGGGTTCCGCCTCCGCTCCGCGGCCCCGGTCGCCGTCGGTTCCCGGGCCGGGGCCGTTGTCGTCGGGCTCCTTCCGGTCGGGCCCGGGACGACCCTCGTCCGGTCCGGTCACGACGGCGCACCTCCCCGGCGCCGCTCCAGCCAGGCGGCCAGCATCACCGTGGCCGCGGCCTTGTCCACCACGTCCCGACGAGCGCGCTCACGGGTCCCCCCGGCGGCGAGGGCCTGGTGGGCGGTCACCGTGGTCAGGCGCTCGTCGAACAGCTCGACGCCCACCCCGTGCTCCTCGAGCACCGCCCGCAGCGCCTCGGCCTCCTCGGCCGCCGAGACGGCGGCCGGGCCCCGGGACCCGTCCATCGACAGGGGCAACCCCACCACGACGACCACCGCCTCCTCCTCGACGACCAGATCGACCAAGCGCCTGCGGTCGTCTCGCGGGGTCGCCCGAGCGGACCAGCGTGGTCCGGGGCATGGCCATGGTGCCGGCGGAGTCACTCACCGCGATCCCGATGCGCCGGGTGCCCAGATCGATCCCGAGGGCGCGGCCCGGCCGGTCGCTCGCCGTCACCGGCGGTCACGCCGGGGCAAGGATACGTCGCGCCTCGTCGAGGGCACGGTCGATTCCACTCGGGTCCTTTCCTCCGGCCGTGGCCAGCTCGGGCGATCCCCCACCCCCACCCCCGAGCAGGGGCCCCACCTGTTTGACCAGGGAATCGGCATCAACCGGGGGGTCCGCCGCACCGTCGGCGGAGACGGCCAGGTTGGCCCGGGTGCCGTCGGGACTCCCGCCGACCACCACCGCCCGCAGGCCGGCGGTGGTGCGGACGGTCTGGGCCAGGTCGCGCAGGTGGTCCGGATCGAGCCCGTCCCGCCGGGCCACGACCACGCCATCGGAGGCGGTGGCCGACAGCTGGGCCGCCTCGGACTGCAGTTCGCGGCTGCGGGCCTGCTCGAGGGACTTCTCGGCCGCCCGCTGGCGCTCGATGAGCCGGTCGATGGCTTCGGGGACGTGTTCGGGCTCGGTCCGCAGCAGGGCAGCAGCTTCGGCCAGCAGGCCCTCCCGGGCCACGATCCGGTCGAACGCGCTCTCCCCGGTGACGGCGAAGAGCCGGCGGGTGTTGGATCCGATGGACGACTCCGAGGTGATGGTGATCGGCCCGATCATGCCCAGGGCCCCGACGTGGGTCCCCCCGCACAGCTCGATGGAATGGGGCCCGGCCCGGACCACCCGGACCAGGTCGCCGTACTTGTCACCGAAGAAGGCCAGCGCTCCCATGGCCTCGGCCTGGGCTTTGGTGGTCTCCTCCACGATGACGTCGGCGTCGGTGAGTACGTCGGCATTGGCCATGGCGGCCACCGCCGACAGCTCCTCGGGGGCCACGTTGCCGTGGTGGCTGAAGTCGAAGCGGAGGTAGCCGGGATCGACCAGTGAACCCTGCTGGCGCACGTGGTCGCCGAGCACGGTCCGGAGCGCGGCGTGCAGGAGGTGGGTCCCGGTGTGGTTGCGGCGGAGTGCGTCCCGACGGACGCCGTCGATGGTGGCCAGGGCGTCCTGGCCGGCGAACAGCTCGCCGGTGACCTGGGCCCGATGCGAGGTGAGACCGGGGAGGGCCGAGACGGTGTCGTAGACCAGGGCCGTGCCCGTCTCGGTCACGATGGTGCCGGTGTCGCCCACCTGGCCACCGCCCTCGGCAGTAGAACGGGGTGCGGTCGAGGAAGATCTCGGCCTGGCCGGCGTGCTCGGGATCCTGGTCGGCCAGGACGGCCACCACCCGGGCCGGCGCCGAGTAGCCGTCCGGGCGCTGACCCACGAAGACCGTCCGGCCCTCGGTGTCGAGCACCGAGCGGTAGGCCTGCTCGCCGGCTACCGTCTTGCCGGCTTTGGCCGCGGCGCGGGCCTGGACCCGTTGGCGGTCCATGGCCTCCTCGAAGGCCTCGAGGTCGACGGCCACTCCGGCCTCCTCGGCGATCTCGACGGTGAGCTCGACCGGGAACCCGTAGGTGTCGTGGAGCCGGAAGGCCAGATCGCCGGGAACCATGGCGGTGCCCGAGGCCAGCTCCTCTTCGAGGATGGTCGACCCGGTGGCCAGCGTACGGAGGAATCCGTCCTCTTCCCGGGCCACCACATCGGAGATCAGGCTGTGCTGCTCGGCCATGGCCGGGTAGGCCGGACCGAGGATGCCCACCGCGGTGTCCACCAGCCGGGGTGTGACGGGGCCGTCCACACCGAGCTGACGGGCCCGCCGGACGGCCCGTCGGATGATCCGCCGCAGCACGTAGCCGCGACCCTCGTTGGCCGGCAGCACCCCGTCGGCCACCAGCATGGACATGGCCCGGCCGTGGTCGGCCAGGATGCGGAGCCCGGTGTCGGCCCGCTCCTCCTCCCCGTAGGTGTACCCGGTCAGGGACTCGGCCGTCTCGATCATCGGAGCGAACAGGTCGGTGGCGAAGATCGAGTCCACCCCCTGGAGCACGGGAAGGATCCGCTCGAGGCCGGCCCCGGTGTCGATGCTCGGCCGGGGCAGGGGCTCGACGGCCCCGTCGACCGTGCGGTTGGACTGCATGAAGACCAGGTTCCAGATCTCGACGAACCGCTCCTCCCCGCCGAATGCCGGCCCACCGTCCTCCCCGTAGCCGGGGCCCTTGTCGAAGAACAGCTCCGAGCTCGGCCCCCGCGGACCGGTCTCCCCCATGGTCCAGAGGTTGTCCTCCCCGAGGCGCTGGATGCGGCCGGCCGGCACGCCCACCGCATCACGCCAGATCTGCTCGGCTTCGTCGTCGCTCTCGTGGACGGTGATCCACAGCCGGTCGCCGTCGATGCCGAGGACCTCGGTCACCAACTCCCAGGCGAAGGGGATGGCCTCGGCCTTGAAGTAGTCGCCGAAGCTGAAGTTGCCCAGCATCTCGAAGAACGTGCAGTGCCGGTGGGTGGTGCCGACCACGTCGATGTCGTTGGTGCGGAAACATTTCTGCACCGAGGTGGCCCGGCGCCAGGGCGGGACCTCGTCGCCCAGGAAGAACGGCTTGAAGGGCACCATGCCGGCGATGGTGAACAGCACCGACGGGTCGTGGGGAATGAGGCTGGCCGAGGGCACGGGCGTGTGGCCCCGGTCGACGAAGAACCGGGTGAACGCGGCGCGCAGATGGTCGGCGTCGATCGCCGTGCCGGGAGTCACGACGTCGGATCTTAGTTGCCCAGGTGAAACGCCGATTTTGCCAGCGGCCGCCGCAACCGGGCCATCCGGGTCCGACGGTGGACCGGCAACGAGCCGGCCGCGTTCGCCGCCGGCGTCGGCGCCGGAGGACGGAGCAGGGCCGGTTCGGGTTGGACTCCCTGGGCGGCGAGCTCGGCCCACAGCTCCTCCTCGCGGCGCAGCATCTCGTCGCGGCCGGACGAGACCGCGTCCCGCACCCGGTCGCCGGCGCTCCCCGCCACCTGCCGCGCCGACCTCCCCACCTCGACGACGATGGCGTCGGGCTGCAGGCGGGCGGTCGTCTGCTGCCAGGTCTGGCGCACCTTGCGCTCCGCCCACAGGGTCGACCCGGCGCCCACGGCCACCCCGGCCATCAGCCAGAAGGTCCGCTTGGGCATCAGCGGTGCACGCCGTTCCCGTTGCCCGACGGACCTGGCCGGGTGCCCGGCTCCGGCCCGGAGGCCAGCCGGCGGATGCCGGTGGCGGCGCCGGCCCGGACGGCCAGCACCTTGACCACCGGATTGGCGAATGCCCGGTAGGCGAGCTTGGAGGCCGAATCGACCGTGGCGTGGACCGACTCGGTGGAGTCGAGCACCGCGCCTACCCGTTCCATCTCGGTGGCCGCCTGGTCGACCACCCGCTGGGCGTCGGCCACCAGCGGCACCGTCTGGCGCTGGAGCTGCTCGGAGATCGACTCGACCCTGCGGATCTCCCGGCGCAGACCGCGTACGGTGAACAGCAAGGCCCACCACGGCGGCCACGGAGGCGATGCTGGCCACGAGGACGGCGATCTCTCCGGCGGACATGATCCCCCGAGCTTAGATGGTGCCGGAGCCGGACCCGCGGCTGCTACGGGCGCCGTCCCTGGTCCGGGAAATCAGCCCGAGTCCACCGACAGCTGGGCGGCAGCCGACGGCGCCGCCGGTGACGTCTCGGTGGACGGCGTGGCCATCGGTCCCCCCGGGCCGGCCGTGGCGTCTGTGCAGGTACGGGCTGCTTCCCAGCTCTGGAGGGCGGAGGCGGCGCCGGCACCGGACAGGGGTTGCGGGAGCTCGTTGTCGATGATCGCCGGCCGCCAGGTGACACTGTCGATGTGGCGACCGGTGGCCGTGACCACCAGCGAGCCACTCTGATCGGTGGGCGGAGGATCGTTGTAGAAGGCGAAGTTGCCCAGCCCGTAGTCGACATAGGCCGTGCCCAGATAGCCGCCGCCGAGAAGGACGTGGGCGTGGCTGCCCACGATGATGTCGGCGCCTGCCTGGACCAGCACGCCGGCCAGCGGCTCCTGGTCGGGATTGGGGCAGGCGTCCAGCTCGGTGCCCCAGTGGAGGAAGACGATGACGGTGTCGGACACCTTCCGGGCCGACTCGACCGCCCGCACCAGATCGTCACGTCATAGGCCGAGGCCAGCCCGGGCCGGGTGGGAGTGGCCGTCCACGCCACCTGGAGATCGGAGTCGATGACCTGGGTGGCGGCGATGATGGCGATCCGTTGCCCGTCGATGGTGATCCGGTACGGGGCGAAGGCCTCGGCCGCGTTCTGGCCGATGCCGAGGATGGTGTACTTCGACTGCCGCCGGGCGGCCAGCGACATCTGCAAGCCGGCCCGACCGCAGTCCTCGCCGTGGTTGTTGGCCTCGGTGACCAGGGTGACCCCGGTCCCGCGGAGGGCGGTCACCGCCGAGGCCGGGGCCGAGAAGACGTACTGCTTGGGCTGGGGGTCGGGGCACGTCCCGTCGGTCAGCGCCGTCTCCAGGTTGACCATCGACAGGTTGACGCCGGCCAGGAGCGCCTAGGCCCCCGGGCCGAGGGCGCTGGCCGGGTCGTCGGCCAGCCGGGTGCCGCAGCGTGGTGCCCGAGGGGAAGTTCACATCGCCACCGAAGGCCAAGGTCACCGGCTTCCCGTCGCCCTGCCACTCGGGGTCGAGGGCGAGCCCTGGGTCACGCCGACCGGATGGTGGTGCCCGCCGACCGGCGGCTGGTGCTCGGGCGGGACGGCGGCCCCGTGCGATGACGACGGGGTCGACAGCCAACCGAGCACGGCGAGGAAGGCCAGCAGCCCGAGGCCCCACAACCACCGGTTGCGACGCACCCGCCGTGAGGTGGCCACCGGAGCGGCCGGTCCGGGCGGTCCGGGCAGTCCGGGCACGGCGGAGTCGACCGGGGCTCCGCGGCCCGGGGCGGATCGGCGAGCGCACGGGTGAGCTCGAGGGTGTCGGTCATGGCGGGACGGCCATCGGATCAGCGTGCCGATGGGGGGTGGTCGGCCGTCACCGCGGCAGCATAGATGCCCGTCAGATGGCGGCCATGCCCACGATCGGTCGGTTGAGGGGCGTCCCGCCCGCCGAACCGTAGAAGAAGGCGTCGCCGAAGGCGAAGATGCCGCCGTCGGAGGCCACCAGCCAGTAGCCCCTGCCGTCGGGAGTGGAGGCCATGCCCACGATCGGTTCGTTCAGAGGGGTCCCGCCCGTCGAACCGTAGAAGGGGGCGTCGCCGTAGGCGAAGATGCCGCCGTCGGAGGCCACCAGCCAGTAGCCCCTGCCGTCGGGGGTGGAGGCCATGCCCACGATCGGTCGGTTGAGGGCCATCCCGCCCGTCGAACCGTAGAAGGGGGCGTCGCCGTAGGCGAAGATGCCGCCGTCGGAGGCCACCAGCCAGTAGCCCCTGCCGTCGGGAGTGGAGGCCATGCCCACGATCGGTCGGTTGAGGGCCATCCCGCCCGTCGAACCGTAGAAGGGGGCGTCGCCGTAGGCGAAGATGCCGCCGTCGGAGGCCACCAGCCAGTAGCCCCTGCCGTCGGGAGTGGAGGCCATGCCCACGATCGGTTCGTTGAGGGCCATCCCGCCCGTGGAACCGTAGAAGAAGGCGTCGCCGTAGGCGAAGATGCCGCCGTCGGAGGCCACCAGCCAGTAGCCCCTGCCGTCGGGAGTGGAGGCCATGCCCACGATCGGTTCGTTCAGAGGGGTCCCGCCCGTCGAACCGTAGAAGGGGGCGTCGCCGTAGCTGAAGATGCCGCCGTCGGAGGCCACCAGCCAGTAGCCGGGGAGGGCGTAGGTATACCGATCGCCCGCCATCCGGGGGCTCACCCCGTCGGGACCCCGCACGCTGACGTCGACGGTGCCGCCACCCGACGGACCGGGGGGCACCCGGGCCACCAACGACGTGGCCGAGTTGACCGTGAACGAGGCCGGGGCCGACCCGAACCGCACCGATGTGGCTCGGGAGAGGTCCGACCCCCTGACCGTGACCAGGCCGCCGCCCGAGGTCGGGCCCCGGTCGGGGATCAACGCCTCGATCCGCGGTGACACGAAGGTGTAGACCGCGTCGGGGACCGCGGCGCTGGTCCCCGCGGCCGTGCCGGTGGTGGTCACCGTCACGGCCGCCCTCATACCGGAGCCGACGTCGGGGGTGACCACCGTGATGGCGGTCGGTGCATGGCTGACGATGGTTGCCCGGATGCTCCCGAAGCGGACGACGGGAACGCCGGTCCCGAATCCGGTGCCGGAGACCACCACCCGATTCCCACCGGTGGCCGGCCCCGAGGAGGACCGGAGGCCGGTCACCGACGGACAGCCGGAGGCCGAACCGGAGAACACACCCAACAGTGCGTCCGCCCGCGGCGACCCCCATCCCGAGGCCAGGTCGTAGTGGGCGGTGGCCGGAAAACGGGGCGACGCAGACGACGGGTCGACCAGATCGTTGTTGCCGGCGCTGATGTCGTGGAAGGGGGGCGACGGTCCCGCTCCGGCGGCATAGAGCCGGGCGTTGAGGAGGCCGGCGGCGGAGGCGCAGCCCTGGTTGGCCACGGCGGTCAGTGCCGCCCACAACGGGGCTGCCGCGCTGGTGCCCCCGATCGGGCGCCAGAACCCCTCCCAGAAGATCACATCGCCGTGCTCGGGGTCGGACGAGGCCGACACGTCGGGAACCTCCCGGCACTGCTGGTTCCCACCGGCCCCGCAATGGTCGACGGTGAAGCCGCTCCGGGCGTCGGGTATCTGCTGCCAAGAGGGCGCGGCGAAGTCCTTGGAGACGCCTCCCCCTCCGGCACCGAACCCTTCGCCGCCGTTCCACACCGTCTCGGTGGCCGGGGTGGACGCCGACGCCGACAGTGACGTGCCCCCGACGCCGGTCACGTCGGGCTGGTCGGCCGGGTCGTCGACGGCCAGCGAGGTGTCGGTGACCAGCGGCGGGTAGTAGCAGTCCGACGAGCCGGCGTCGCCCGCCGCGGCCAGGACGGTCTGGCCCTGCAGCGTGGCCTGCTGGAAGAGGAGGGTCTCGGCCCTCTGCTCCGCCGGACCGATCCCTCCGGTCCCCTCGCACTGGCCCCAGCTGGTGGAGATGACCCTGTTCGAGCGGTCGTCGATCATGGCGGCATAGGTGTCGATGGGTCCGGCGCCCGAGTTCGGACCCGAGTAGACGGTGAGGGACGACCCCGGGGCCAGGCCGGCGATGGCCTCGATGTCGAGTGCGGCCTCGCCGCTCTGGCCCCCCACCGCGCCGCCGTCGACGGGCACGGTCGACACCGGGACGTGCACGCCGAAGCACGCCTGATAGACGTCGATGTCGCCCTTGTCGAAGGGCTCGAGCTCGTAGACCGCCACCCGTTGGCCGACGCCCGACCTTCCCTGGGCGTACAGCTGATCGAAGCCGTAGGTCGATGCCAGCTGGTCGGCCGTCCACGCCGAGCCGCCGGCGGTCACGGCCGCAGCCGCCGGGCACGCCTTCGGGTCCCGACCACCCACCGCCGGTCGGAGGGGAACGGCCGAGGTGGGGCCGTTCGACGGCAGCGGGACCTTCCGGATCTGCGGATGGGCCAGCGGCGCCGTGCTGAGGCCGATCACCCCACCGATGACGGTGGCCAGCGACCGCGGCAGGCGCGGACTCTGGGTGCTGACCCGGGCCACCCGGCCCCCGGGCAGGCGGGCATCGACCAGCGGAACGGCGAAAGCCTGCTCCATCCTGGTCGCCGTTCCGGTCACCGGTAGCAACAGGCCGTCGGGCGCGGGCCGTCCCACCTCGAGCCCGACGGAGGTCAGCCACTTCCGGACCGCGGCCACCGTCGGGGGCGCGGCGCCGAAGGTCGCCGCGAACTGGGCCGTACTCAGGTAGTGACGGTACTGCGGCGAGCCCGGCTCGGACACCGCGTCGGCCCGCGCCGTGAGGGCGGCAGCACGGCGGGGCTGGAGGGTCAGATCGGCGGTGACGATGGCCGAGCCGTCGGCCGGGCCGACGATCTGTGCCCCGGGCGGAAGGGCCGGTACCCCACCGGCGAGGCGGACCTCTCTCGAGCCGGACCCACCGTTCGGCGACGGGGCGCTGCCGGCCCCGGCCGGGGAACCGGCCACCAACAGGCCGCCGACGAGGGCAGCCGCGGCCACCACCGACCCCAGGGGCCCTGGCCGCCTCGGGGCCCGTCTCATCGGAGCCGATCTCCCCTGCCCGGGCGTCATCGGCCCAGTCTCCCCTATGGCTGCCGGGGTCGGGCCGCGCCGGCCCCCGGCCCCGGGGGGCCACCTCCCTCGTCCCCCGGTCCGGCCGCGCCGGCCGCGCCGGTCTGCTCCTCGTGGCGCCACCGTCGCAGCCGTTCGGACAGCACGGCCTCGTGCCCACGTTCGCTCGGTTCGTAGTACCGGTTCCCGGCCAGGTCGTCGGGCCGGTACTGCTGGTCGACGAAGGCGTCGGGTCGGTCGTGGGGGTACACGTACCCCTCGCCGTGCCCGATGGCCGCCGCACTCCGGTAGTGGGCATCGCGCAGATGGCCGGGCACGTCCCCCCTCGGTCCCTCCCGCACATCGCGCTGGGCCAAGCCGAGGGCCACGGTGACCCGGTTCGACTTCGGGGAGCAGGCCAGGTGCACGACGGCCTGGGCCAGGTTGAGCTGGGCTTCGGGAAGTCCCACGAACTCGACGGCCCGGGCGGCGGCATCGGCGACCACCAGGGCCAGGGGATCGGCCTCACCGATGTCCTCGCTGGCCAGGATGACCAGGCGCCGGGCGATGAACCGGGCGTCCTCCCCGGACTCCAGCATCCGGGCCAGCCAGTACAGACCGGCGTCGGGATCCGAACCCCGGATCGACTTGATGAAGGCGCTGACCTGGTCGTAGTGGTCGTCCTCGCCGTAGTGCTGCAGACGCGAGTGGCGGGCCCGCTCCACGTCGGCCAGGGTCACCGGATCGTCTCCGGCCAGGGCCAGGGCCACCTCCAGGGTGGTCAGGACGGCGCGGGCGTCGCCGTCGGCCAGACCGACCAGGGCGGCCACCGCGTCCCGGTCGGCGGCGGCCCCTTCCAGGGCCAGGGCCCGGTCCACCACCTCGGTCAGCTCGGCGATGGACAGGGGCTCGAGGCGCCACAGCGTCGACCGCGACAGCAGCGGGGCGTTGACCTGGAAGAAGGGGTTCTCGGTGGTGGCGCCGACCAGGACCAGCAGGCCCTCTTCCACCGAGGGCAGGAGGGCATCCTGCTGGGAGCGGTTGAACCGGTGGACCTCGTCCAGGAAGAGGATCGTCCCCCTCCCCTGCTCGCCGAGCTCCTGCCGGGCCCCCTCGACCACCTCGCGCACGTCCTTGACCCCGGCGCTCACCGCCGACAGCGGGACGAAGCGCTTCTCGGTGGCCGTGGCCAGGACCGAGGCCAGGGTGGTCTTGCCGGTCCCGGGGGGACCCCAGAGGATGGCCGAGGTCAACCGGTCGGATTCGATGAGCGCCCGCAGGGGGGCCCCGGGGCCCACCAGATGCTGCTGGCCGACGATCTCGTCCAGGGACCGGGGCCGCATCCGGGCCGCCAGCGGGGCCCGGGCCGACAGCCGTTCGGCGGCCGCACCGGAGAAGAGATCGTCAGCGGCCACGACGGACCGGTCAGTCCTTCGACGGGATGGGCTGGAGCCCGAGCTCGCGGAGCACGCCCGGCGCCACCGGCTTGGGCGCGCCGGTCATCGGGTCCGAGCCGGACTGGGTCTTCGGAAAGGCGATGACGTCGCGGATGCTGTCCTCGCCGGCGAAGATGGCCACCAACCGGTCGATGCCCACCGCGAAGCCGGCGTGGGGAGGAGCGCCGAACCGGAAGGCGCCGAGCAGGAATCCGAACCGGGACTGCGCCGCCTCGTCCCCGATGCCCAGCACGGCGAACACCCGGCTCTGGATGTCCGAGCGGTGGATCCGGACGCTGCCCGAACCCAGCTCCCACCCGTTGAGCACCAGATCGTAGGCCTGGGCCCGGACCGAGGCCGGATCCGACTCGAGCCGGTCGATGTCGTCGGGATGGGGCATGGTGAAGGGATGGTGGGCGGCCAGGGGGTGGCCGGCCTCGTCCTCCCCGTCGAACATCGGGAAGTCCACCACCCACAGGTAGCGGTACGGTCCCTCGCTCACCGGCTTCCCGCCCAGGTCGATGCGCAGCTGCCCGAGTACGGTGCAGGCCAGCCGGTACTCGTCGGCCACCACCAGGATCAGGTCGCCGGCCCCGGCGCCGGTCGACGCCAACAGGCCCGACCGCTCCTCGTCGGAGAGGAACCGGTCGAGCGGCGAGTCGAGGCCGAGGGCCGGCGCACCGGCGCCGGCGCCGCCCTCCCCCGCCGTCACCTTGAACCAGGCCAGTCCCCGGGCCCCGAGCTGGCGGGCCCGGTCGGTCAGGCCGTCGAGCCTCGAACGGCTCAGGGAGGCACCGTCCTCGAGCACCAGCGCCTTCACGCACGGGGCACCGAAGGCCTTCACCTCGGTGTCCTCGAAGAGCGGGGAGAGGTCGATCAGCTCCATGCCGAACCGCACGTCGGGCTTGTCCGTTCCGTACCGGTCGATGGCATCGGCCCAGGTCATCCTCGGTATCTCCGGTGGGCGCATGCCGGTGGCCGCCTCGGCGGCGTCGAGCACGGCTTCGGACACGAACTCGAGCACGTCCTCCTGGCCGACGAAGGACGCCTCGACATCGAGCTGGGAGAACTCGAATTGGCGGTCAGCACGGAGGTCCTCGTCCCGCAGACAGCGGGCGATCTGGTAGTACCGGTCGACGCCGGCCACCATGAGGAGTTGCTTGGCCAGCTGCGGGCTCTGGGGCAGGACGTAACAGGAACCGGGGCTCAACCTGCTCGGGACGGTGAACTCGCGGGCCCCCTCCGGTGTCGGTGCCCACAGGAGCGGCGTCTCCACCTCGACGAACCCCTGCCGGTCCATGGCCGCCCGCAGGGAGCGGTTGACCACGGACCGGAGACGCAGGTTGGACTGCATCCGCGGCCGGCGGAGATCGACGTAGCGGTAGCGCAACCGGTTGACCTCGTCGACGTCGATGCGATCGTCGACGGCGAACGGAGGGGGCTCGGCCGGATTGAGCACGGTCACCGTGCAGTCGCCGAGCTTCCACCTCCCCGGTGGGCAGCTCGGGGTTGACGGTGCCCTCGGGCCGGTGGCGGACCACGCCCTCCACGGCGATGACGTACTCGCTGCGCACGTCCACCGTGCCCGGGATCACACACTGGACGATGCCGGTGTGGTCGCGGAGGTCGACGAAGGCCAGGTGCTCGCCGTGCTCCCGGCGCTTGGCCACCCAGCCGCACACCGTCACCGTCGACCCGACGTCGCCGACGCCGAGCACCCCGCACAGGCGGGTACGCATCGACGTGGTCTCAGCCGAGGATGGTGGGGAGGTCACAGGTGGTCCTTTCGGTGCGGGCCCGATGGTGGTCCCGGGGGAAGGCGGGAAAGCGGTCGGGCACCGCCGGGGCCAGACCGGTCACCCACGGCCAGACTGGTCACGCACGGCCTCCACCACCTCGGAGCGACAGCACGGTGCGCTGCTCTCCGGTTCCCCGCAGGGGTCGCAGGGACACCGTACCCGCTGTCAACTCGTCGGTCCCCACGATCAGCGCCACCCCGGCCCCCGAGCGGTCGGCCGACTTCAGCTGCGACTTCATGGAACGGTCGTCGAAGGCCCGGTCGACGCGCAGCCCCGCCCGACGGAGCTCGGCGGTGATGTCGCGGGCCGACTGCCCGCCGGACACGTCGACCACGAAGGCGTCGAGGGGCTCGGGCCGGACCTCGAACACCCCCTCGGCGTCGCAGGCCATCAGCAGCCGCTCGATGCCGATGCCGAAGCCGATCCCCGGCGTCGGCGGACCGCCCAGCATCTCCACCAGGCCGTCGTAGCGGCCCCCGCCACCGATCCCGTTCTGGGCCGACTCCAACGCCTGGGAGGCGAATTCGAAGGTGGTCCGGGTGTAGTAGTCGAACCCGCGGACCAACCGGTGATCGAAGACGAAGGGCACGCCAAGGGCGGTCAACCCGTCACAGACCCGTCCGAAATGCGCACGGCACGGATCACACAGGTGGTCGATGAGGTGCGGAGCGCCGGAGGTGGCCGCCCGGCACTCCTCGCGCTTGCAATCGAGTACCCGGAGCGGGTTGGCGTCGAGGCGCCCGCGGTGCTCGGCACAGAGCTGGTCGCTGTGCTCGGCCAGATAGGCACGGAGGAGCTCGAGGTAGCCGGGGCGGCACACCCCGTCGCCCATCGAGTTGATCCGCAGCTCGAATGCGGCCAGGCCCAGTGAGCGGAAGAAGTCGTCAGCCAGGGAGATCACCTCGACGTCGAGGTCGGGGTCGGGGGTCCCGAGAGCCTCCACGCCCAACTGGTGGTGCTGACGGTAGCGACCGGCTTGAGGCCGCTCATACCGGAAGGCGGGTGTCACGTACCAGGCCTTCCACGGCAGCGGGGGCCGGTGCTGGACGAAGGCCCGGACCATGGGCGCGGTCCCCTCGGGGCGGAGAGCCAGGGTGCGGCCGCCCCGGTCCTCGAACTCGTACATCTCCTTGCCCACCACGTCGCTGCCCTCGCCGATGCCGCGGCGGAAGACCCGGACGTCCTCGAACATCGGCGTGTGGGCCAGGCCGTACCCGGCCGCCTCCACCTGGGACGCGAAGGCTAGCCACCAGCGCCTCCCAGCGGGTCGACTCCGGCCACAGGACGTCGTGGGTGCCACTCGGGGCGCGCGCCGCCCTGGTCTCGTCCGACACCGGGGCTCAGTCCTTTTTTCCGGGGAGGATCCGGTAGACGTCGTAGACGGCGTCGAGATGCCGGATCAGGTTGAGGACCGACTCGAGATGACCGGGGTCGGCCAGCTCCACGTCGAACCGCATGCGGCTGATGCGGTCGGGATCGGTCTGGGTGTTGGCGCTCACGATGTTGAGGTGGTGCTCGGACACCACCTTGGTGACGTCGGTGAGCAGCCGCGACCGGTCGATGGCCACCACCTCGATGGTGGCCACGAAGACGCCCGAGGACCGGTGGTCCCACTCGACCTCGATGAGGCGTTCACGCGACCGGCTGGCCAGCGATGCGGCATTGGCGCAGTCGGCGCGGTGCACCGACACGCCCCGTCCCCGGGTCACGAACCCGACGATCTCGTCCCCGGGCACCGGCGTGCAGCACCGGGACAACCGCACCATCAGGTCGTCGAGACCCTCGACGTAGACACCGACCGCCGAACCCCGGCCCGGCCGGGGCGCCGTGGGCTGCTGGCGGGCGGTGACCGGGAGCTGTTCCTCGTAGACCCCGCCCCGGAGGTCCCGCAGGACCCGTTGGGCCACGGCCCGGGCCGAGACCCGGTTGTCGCCGATGGCCGCGTGCAGGGCATCGAGGTCGGCATAGTTCATGGCCTTGGCCAGATCGGCCAGGGCGTGCTCGGAGGCGAGCTTCTGGACCGGGAGCCCCTCACGGCGCAGTTCCTTGATCAGCTCGTCCCGGCCGACCTCGATGGCGTCCTCACGTCGCTCACGCGAGAACCACTGGCGGATCTTGCTCCGGGCCCGAGACGATGCCACCATGCCCAGCCAGTCGCGGGAGGGGCCGGCGGTGGGGGCCTTGGAGGTGAAGATCTCCACCGTGTCGGCCGAGTTGAGGCGGGTGTCGAGCGGGACCAGGCGCCCGTTGACCTTGGCCCCGATGCACCGGTGGCCGACCTCGGTGTGGATGGAGTAGGCGAAGTCCACCGGGGTGGCGTTGGCGGTCAGAGCGATGACCTTGCCCTTCGGGGTGAAGACGTAGACCTCGTCCTCCTCGAGGTCCAGTTTGAGGGCCTCGAGGAACTCGATGGGGTCGGTGGTCTCGTTCTGGAAATCGACGATGCGCTGCATCCACTCGATCTCCGCCGTGGTCGACGAGGTCTCCTTGGCCAGGGCCAGCCGCTCGGCCCGGCGGTCGCGCTCGGCCAGCTCGGCGCGCTGGGCGGCGGTGACCGACGAGCTCTTCTTGCCGCCCTCGCCCTTGCCCTTGCCCTTGCCCTCGCCCTCGCCCTTGCCGGCGTCGGAGGGCCGCGACGAACCATCCTTCACCGCCGACTTGGCTCCCCGGACCTTGGTGGCCGTTCCCGAGTCCTTTCCGGCTTTGCCCCCGGCAGGCCGCACCGGGTTCTCCTTGTAGCCCCAGTGGGCGGCGATACCGTACTCGGCCCGCCGGTGCATCTCGTGGGTCCGGACCTGTACCTCGATGGGCTTGCCGTCGAGGCCGATCACGGTGGTGTGCAGCGACTGGTAGAGGTTGAACTTGGGCGAGTTGATGTAGTCCTTGAACCGACCCTGCACCGGGGGCCAGATGGCGTGGATCGACCCCAGGGCGGCCCAGCAGTCCTTCTCCGACTCGACGATGACCCGGATCCCGACCAGATCGAAGAGGTCGTCGAACTCCTTGCCCCGCACGACCATCTTCTCGTAGATGCTCCACAGGTGCTTCGGACGCCCGGTGACCTCGGCGTTGACCCCGGAGGCGGCCATCCGCTCCCGCACCGAGACCAGGACGCGGGCCAGGAACTCGTCGCGGAGGGGGGCCCGGCTGGCCACCATCTGCTCGATCTCCGCGTAGCGCTTGGGATGGAGGGTGGCGAAGGCCAGGTCCTCGAGCTGCCACTTGACCTCCTGGATCCCCAGGCGGTGAGCCAGGGGGGCATAGATGTCGAGTGTCTCCTGGGCCGTGCGCCGCTGTTTCCACTCCGGCATCACCGACAGGGTGCGCATGTTGTGGAGGCGGTCGGCCAGCTTGATGATCAGCACCCGCCAGTCGTTGGCCATGGCCACCAACATCTTGCGCACGGTGGCTGCCTGCTGGGCTTCCTTCGAATCGAATTGGAGCCGGTCGAGCTTGGTCACCCCGTCGACGATGAGGGCCACCGAGGGGCCGAAGTCGCGCTCGATGACCTCCTTGGTGACCCCGGTGTCCTCCACCGCGTCGTGGAGGAGGGCGGCGGCCACCGTCTGGGCATCCAGCCCCAGGTCGGCGACGATGCCGGCCACGGCGATGGGATGGGTGACGTACGGCTCGCCCGACCGCCGCAGCTGGCCGGCGTGGGCCACCGTGGCCGTCTCCGCCGCCCGCACCATCAGGGAGGTGTCATCACCGGGGTGGCGGCGGAGGAACGACTGGAGGACCGGGGCCAAGAGGGCGGCTTCGGCGGCCGGCAGCGAGGAGCCGGCAACGTACTCCTCGACGTCCGTGGTCCCCCCTTCAGCAGGGACTGGTGTGGCCAAAGCCATCTCTACACGGTACCTGTCCACGCCCGCGCGATCGGTAGCTCTCGCCCGCACCGGCTCCGTCGGGGGAACCCGATCAGCGGCGCTTGCCCTTCCCGCCCTTGCCCTTGCCCTTGCGGGGGCGGGGTGGCGGACGGGTGCCGGCCGGTCGGGTGGACCCCGATGCCGCGCGCCCTCCTCCGGTCGAGGACCGGGAACCGCCGGCCGAGGACCGGGCCCCGGCGGCCACCGGCTCGCCGGCAGCGGCTCCGCCGCCACCGCTCCCGGTCCCTCCCCGCCGGGACTTGGACCCGGCTCCGGGCCGGATCACGCCGGTGTTCTTGGTGGCGGACCGGCCCGACGCCCGACCGGTCGCTCCGGCGGCTCCGGCCATGGCCGCCGCCGCCGCCGGGGTCAGCACCGCGCCCCGCTCCCCACGGGTCTCGAGGCGCTGGCGGATGGTGGTGTAGCGGGGCTCGCGCTCCTTCATCATGGCCAGGAGGGGCGATGCGATGAAGATCGACGAGTAGGCACCGCTGGTCAGCCCGATGACCAGGGCCAGGCCGAAGTCCTGCAGCGAGGTCGCGCCGAGGAAGAACGAACCGACCACCAGCACCGAGAGGACGGGCACGATGGCCACCAACGAGGTGTTGATCGACCGGGCCAGCGTCTGGTTCATCGACAGGTTGACCATCTCGGAGTAGGTGATGCGACCGGAGGCGCCGAGTCCCTTCGAGTTCTCCCGTATTCGGTCGAAGACGACCACGGTGTCGTAGAGCGAGTACCCGAGCACGGTGAGCACGGCGACCACCGTGTCCGGGGTCACCTGGAACCCGGCCAGCGAGTAGATGCCGACCGTGACCAGAATGTCGTGGATCACCGCCACGATGGCGGCCACGGCCATCTTGAATTCGAACCGGACCGAGATGTAGAGGGTCACGGCGATGAAGAAGATGATCAGCGCCTTGATGGCATCGCGGGTGACCTGCCCACCCCAGGTGGGACCGACGTCGTTGAAGTTGACGTTGTCGGGCGTGGTGTTGGCCGCCTTGGCCAGCGCATCCTGCACGTTGTTCTCGATGGCGTCTGCGCTGGGCCGGCGGCTTCGAGTTGAGGTCGACCGTCACCTGGATCTGCTTGCTGTGATTGATCTGGTTGGTCAGCTGGACCACGGTGGGCTGGGTGATCCCGGCCGACTCGGCCGCCGCCGTGGCCTGGGCCACGGTCAGCGTCGGGGAGGTGACCAACCACGACTGCCCGCCCTTGAAGTCGATGCCCTCGTTGAGGCCGCGGGTGCCGAGGGAGATGATCCCGAGCACGATGATGATGGCCGAGATGCCGAACCACCATTTCCGGTTGCCGATGAAGTCGAACGAGGTCTCGCCCCGGTAGAGGCGGATGAGCACGTTGTGGCGCTTCTCGCCCCGCTCCTCACGCTCCTCCTCCTCGGCTGCGAACTCGAGCTCCTCGTCGAACGCCTCTTCGAGCTCGAGGGCGGCCTCGTCCTCGGGGGCCGCTCCGTCCTCGGGTAGCAGCCCGCCGTGGCCGTTGTCACCCCGCACCGGGCCGCCGGCCCCGGAGCCGTTGGATCGGCGCGGGCTCACGGCGTGGCTCCCGCGGTCACGCCCAGACCACTGGCCACGCTCATGCTCCGGGCGTCGCTGCCGCTCCGGCTGCGCCCGAGCAGGATGACGAAGGGACGGGTGAAGAAGTAGGTGACGAAGACGTCGAGCAGGGTGGAGATCCCGAGGAACAGGGCGAAGCCCTTGACCGGGCCGATGGAGAACACGTAGAGGACCACCGCGCCCAACAGGGAGACGGCGTCGGCGGCCAGCACGGTGCGGAAGGCGCTGGCGAACCCCTTGTCCACGCTGCTCCGGATGGTCCGTCCGGACCGCGCCTCGTCTTTCAATCGTTCGAAGTAGACGATGTAGGAGTCGACGGTGATACCGATCGACACGATGATGCCGATGACACCGGCCAGGTCGATGGTGGTGTTGAAGGCCTGGCCCAGTATCGAGATGATCGCCCACAGGAACGCCCCGGTCACGGCCAGGCCGGCCACCACCACCACCCCCAACAACCGGTAGTAGAAGATGACGTACAACAGCACGAGGAGCAGGCCGGCCAACCCGGAGATGAGGCCGGCGTGGAGGGAGGCCTTGCCCAGGGTGGGCGAGACGGTCTCGACGGTGAGACGGTCCAGTTTGACGGGCAGGGCGCCGTAGGTGAACTCGGTGGCCAGGGTCTTGGCCTGGTCCTCGGTGAAGCCACCCGAAATCTGCACCTGTCCGTTGAACGGGGTGAACGACTCCTGGGTCGGCTGGGTGATCGGGGCCGAGATGACCTGACCGTCGAGGTCGATGGCGATGATGGCGTGGAACTGCTGCTTGGCCAGGGTGTCCCACTGGGTGGAGCCGGGGCCGGTGAGCACCAGGTTGACCGCCCACTGCCCGTTGTTGAGCTGGGCGCTGGCCGACTTGACCGCGGTGCCGGTCATCTGGGCCGGCCCGAGCACGCATCGCGGAAAGCACCCGTTCTGGGCGGTGCCCGGCAGGATCACGGTGTCGGTCTTGCTGTCACTGAGGGGCGAGGTCGACTTGAAGGTGGCGAAGGCCGGGTCCTCGGCGATGTTGGTGTTGCTGGTGTAGCCGTTGGTGTTGCTCGAGTCGGGCGTGACCTGGAGGTTGGCCGCGGTCAATTGGGTGGTGGACGAACAGGTGGGCAGCGGCCCGGTCGAGGGCGGCTTCCCCTTGGCCACGGTGAACGCCGGTGCATAGCAGAGCGCCGGCCGGAACAGCAGCTGGGCGGTATTGCCCAGGGTCTTGAGGATCTGCTGGGTGTTCTTCTCACCGGGGATCTGCACCGAGATCTGGTTCTTGCCCTGACTGGCCACGGTGGCACCGCTGGCCCCGGCGCTGACCCGGTCGTTGAGGATGGTGACGATGGTGTCGAGCTGGGCCTGGTTGACCGAGGTGTGGGTCTGGTAGACGACGGACAGCCCCCGTCGAGGTCGAGTCCGAGCTTCGGCGACCATCCCGACGCCAGGGTGGCGGTCAGGGCGATGACCGCGATGGCGACCACTGAGAGCAGGCTGACCCACAGCGAGCGTTTGTTCTTCATGGTCGGTCAGGTGGCCGGCGGTGAGTCGGGATCATGGGTGTCGTCACCGCTCGGGTTGGCACCGCCGTGTCCGGCGGGGTGGTCTTCGGTCGAGCCAGTTCCGCTGGTCTGGTCCTCCTCGGGGTCGTCCTCGTCGGAGCCGTCGGCGAGCGCCGACGGTTCCTCGTCGTACTCCTCGTCGTCCTCGCCCTCGTCGGCTTCCACCGGTTCGGGTTCCTCCAGCTTGCGCAGCACGTACTGCTTGAGCACCACGAACGAGGCCCCGACGCTGGTCTCCAGCGTCACCCGGTCACCCTCGATGTCGATGATGTGGCCGACGATGCCCCCGGCGGTGAGGACCTCGTCGCCGACGTCGAAGCTCTTGGTCTGCTCCCGGAGCAGCTTGGCCTTGCGCTGCTGGGGACGGTAGATGAGGAAGTAGAAGCCGGCCGCGACCACCACGAAGATCAACAGGACGGGGCTCGCCGCTGCTCTTCGGCTTCGCCGCCGCGGCCAGCAGAACCAGGGCAGCCGTCATCGATGATCAGGGAAGGGAATAGAGGTGGGCACAGCGGTCCGACTGTAGCCCAGGCCAGGCCGGGTGAGATGCCGGGCCCCTCAGGGTGCCCACACCTCGGCCGTCCGGGAGCGCAGGGCCTCGAAGGTGCCCCGCTCGATCGCCGTGCGGGCCTCGGCCATCAATCCGAGCACAAAGGCCAGGTTGTGGAGGCTGAGGAGCCGCCAGGCGGTGGGTTCACCCACCATCAGCAGGTGGCGCAGGTACCCCCTCGACCAGCGGGCGCAGGTCGAGCAGGCGCACCCGGGATCGAGGGGGCGATCGTCACGGGCGTGCACGGCGTTGCGCAGGTTGAGACGACCGGTGCTGGTCAGCATCGACCCGTGCCGGGCCTGGCGGGTAGGGGCCACGCAGTCGAACTGGTCGACGCCGAGCGCGATCGCCTCCAGCATCCCCACCGGGTCCCCCACCCCCATCAGGTACCGGGGACGATCGGCGGGGAGATGGGGCACGGTGGCGGCGATGGCCTCGAGCATGGCCGGTCGGGGCTCGCCCACCGACAGACCGCCGATCCCGTAGCCGTCGAATTCGAGCTCGACGGTCCGCTGGGCGCTCTCCTTGCGCAACGCCTCATCGGTGCCGCCCTGCACGATCCCGAACAGGGCCTGGCCCTCGGGCTTGGCGTCGAGGCGCCGGTGGGCGGTCCGGGCCCGGGCCGCCCACGCCGCCGTCCGGTCGACCGCCACCCGCAGGACCTCGGTCGACGCCGGCAGGCTGGCGCACACGTCGAGGACCATCTGGATGTCGGCGCCGATCAGGCCCTGGGCCTCGACGGCCGATTCCGGCGTCAGTCGGATCCGGTCACCGTCGTAGACCGAGGCAAAGGTCACGCCGTCGTCGTCGACCGCCGGCCGGAGCGAGTGGACCTGGTAGCCGCCGGAATCGGTCAGGGTGTGCCCGTCCCAGCCGGTGAACCGGTGCAGGCCGCCAAGGGCGGCGACGGTGTCGGCCCCGGGCCGGAGCAGGAGGTGGTACGTGTTGGCCAACACCACCCCGGCCCCCAGGGACTCGAGATCGGCGCTGTCCAGCGCCTTGACCGCGCCCCGGGTCCCGACGGGCATGAACGCCGGGACGGGGTAGGACCCGCGCCGGGTGCGGACCACCCCGGTGCGCGCCGCGCCGTCGGTGGCGGTGATCTCGACCCGGACCGGCTCTCTCCTCAGCCCCGGCCCCGACCGGTCCGGCCCACCACCATGGCGTCGCCGAAGGACAGGAACCGGTAGTCCGCGCCGATGGCCGTGGCGTACAGCTCGCGCCACCGGGGTCCGCAGAAGGACTCGACCAGCAGCAGCAGGCTGGACCGGGGCAGGTGGAAGTTGGTGACCAGGACGTCGACCACCCGGAAGTCGAAGTGGCCGTGGATGTAGAGGTCGGTCCGGCCGGACAGGACGCCGGTGGCCGCCGCCGACTCGAGGGCCCGTACTGCGGTGGTTCCCACCGCCACCACCCGGCCGGCCCGGGCGCACGCGGCCATGGTGGCGGCCGGAACCGCGTAGCGCTCGGAATGGATGACGTGCTCCTCGGCGGTGGCCGCGGTGACCGGACGGAAGGTGTCGAGGCCGATGGCCAGGTCCACGCGGGCGACGGTCGCCCCGGCCCACCGACAGGCGTCGAGGAGCTCGGGGGTGAAGTGAAGACCAGCGGTGGGAGCGGCGGTGGACTGCTCGCCGAGCGCCCGGGGGGCCGAGTAGACGGTCTGGTAGCGGTCGGGATCGCCGAGGGTGTGGTGGATGTAGGGAGGGAGCGGCATGGTCCCGGCCCGTTCCACCACCGAAGGATCGATAAGAGTGATCAGGCGCCGTCCGTCGTCGGCTGCTCCCAGCTCGGCCCCGACCTCGACCACCGGGGGCCCGCCCTCGAACTCATGGAGCAGCGTCGGGGCGGGCAGGCGCCGGCCGGGCCGGACCAGCGCCTCCCAGTCCGACCCCGCCCCGGCCACGGGTTCGAGCAACAGCACCTCGGCGTGGCCGCCGGTGGACTTGACCAGACCCAGCCGGGCCGGCAGCACCCGGGTGTCGTTCACCACCAGCACGTCGCCCGGTCGCAGCAGGCGCGGGAGGTCGGCCATGGTGGGGTGGGCGACCGCCCCGTCGGCGCTGAGCTCGGGGGCCACCAGCAGGCGGGCCGCGCTGCGGGGCTCCACCGGCTCCTGGGCGATGAGCCGCGGGGGGAGGCCGTACTCGTAGGCGTCCATCGGGACGGAGGCCGCCGACACCGAGTCCCGAGTTGGCTCCGACATGTCCACCATGGTGGCAGACCTGCTCAGGGGCGCCGGACAGCCTCAACGGGCAGTATCGGCTGTCCGCGACGCTGTACTGAGGAAACAGCTCGGGACGGTCGGGCTGGAACATGCGTCGCAATACATCTGGGATGCCACCTCCCGGGGCGCCCGGGGCCGCATTCGGCGCCGAGGCACTGGCCGGGTGGTTACGAACCGCCCGGCACTGCCGCTGGTGGGGGCCTCTGAGTTCGCTTGCGGTTGTGGGCCGGGCACAGCAGCCGGCCGTTCTCCTGGGTGGTGGGGCCGCCGAGGGCCCAGGGGATGATGTGGTCGTCCTGGCAGAACGGTGCCGCCACATCGCAGAAGGGGTGGGTGCACTCCCGGTCCCGCACCTCGATGGCCCGGCGGGTGGCCCCGGTGAACAGGCGGGCCCGGGGGCTGATCTCGACCCGGCGGCCGGGAGCGAACACCGCCCGCTCGAGGTCGGCCCGGTCCAGCCAGGGCAGGAGGGTACCCGGGGTGACCACGGTGCCGTCCTCCAGCTGACAGATCCTCTTGGTCAGTGTTTCCCAGCCGACCAGGATGGTGAACAACGGTGCCGGCCGGCGGGCGTCTTTGGGGGCACTCTTCGACCGGGTGGCCATCTCGACCAGGGCGTCGGCCCGGCGCTGGCCGGGGGTGCGGGCCAGCTCGGTCGGTTTCGGGTCACGGCCGAGGGAGTCCCGGGCCTCGGCCCAGTCGGCCTCGAACAGTGCCTTCTCCAGTCGTTCGAGCTCATCCGAGACGATGGCGCCCGAGATCGGATCGAGGGTCATCGCCCCGAGCCAGGTGCCGGCGAAGCTGTTGACCAGGTAGGCGTCTCGTCGGGCCCTCCGGGCCTCAGCCTCCTGGTCGGCCGATTGGGGATCGGCCAACTGCTTCCAGTAGGCGGCCACCTGGCAGAACTGGTCGAAGCGCAGTGTGCAGGCGTCGGCCACCAGGACCGCCTCGTCCCGGGCCAGGGCCTCCTCGGTCTCGGGGGAGCTGAGGGTGGCCATGACCTCGACATGGGCACCGGAGATGTCGCCATTGCTCCAGGCCTGCTCCACCTCGGGCAGAGCGGGCAAGGCCCGGCCCCGGCGCACCTGGCGTCGGGCCTCCACCTTGGGGATCCGGCACCGGACCGACAGCCAGGCCGAGGCGGTGCGGGCCCCGTCGGGGGCCCAGTTGCCCGAGGCGTCGAAGGCACCGGTGATGCGGGTGACCAGGGCCTCGGCCTGGGCCAGCATCCGCTGGGCGGCCACCACCGAGTCGGGATCGGCGAACAGGACGGGATCGACCCCGGCCAGTCGATCGAGTTCCCCGGTGAGGGCCTCGAAGGAGAGGACATCGACGGATCCGGTATCGACAGCAACAGGAGCGGATGCACCGGCTTCAGAGGTGGGGGCAGCGGAGCCAGCGGCTTCGGAGGTGGGGGCTTCGGTGTCCACGAAGCCAGTCCACCACCCGGGTGTGACATGTTGGTCAGATCGAGGGGTGGACGACCGGGTCGGGTTCGAACCGGCGGCGGGCCCGGGTCAGAGCAGTCTGGACTCGATCGGGGTGAGTCCGAGGTGGGCCCACGCCCGGGGCGCGGCGATCCGGCCCCGGGTGGTGCGCTGGAGCAGTCCCTGCTGCAGGAGGTAGGGCTCGTAGGCGTCCTCGATGGTGTCGGGTTCCTCGCCGATGCACTGGGCCAGGGTGGTCAGGCCCACCGGACGGCCGGCGAATCGCCGGCAGAGGACATCGAGGATCGAGCGGTCCACCTTGTCGAGACCGAGCTCGTCGACACCGAACACCTCGAGCCCGGTCACCGCCGCCGCCGAGGTGATGCTCCCCTCGGCCCGGACCTCGACGAAGTCACGGACCCGGCGCAGGAGACGATTGGCGATGCGGGGTGTGCCTCGCGACCGCTCGGCGATCCGGCGGGCCCCCTCGGCGTCGATGGGCACGGACAGGATGCCGGCCGAGCGGGTGACGATGGCCTGCAGTTCGTCGACGTCGTAGTGGTCGAGACGGCCGACGAACCCGAACCGGTCGCGCAGCGGACCGGCCACCAGGCCGGTGCGGGTGGTCGCGCCCACCAGGGTGAACCGGGGGAGGTCGAGCCGGATGCTGCGGGCCGTCGGGCCCTTGCCGATCAGAATGTCGAGTTTGAAGTCCTCCATGGCCGGATAGAGGATCTCCTCGACCGACCGGTGCAGCCGGTGGATCTCGTCGATGAACAGCACGTCGCCCTCCTGCAGATCGGTGAGCAGGGCGGCCAGGTCGCCGGACCGGACCAGCACCGGGCCGGCGGTGATCCGCAGGCCGACCCCCATCTCGGCGGCCACGATCCCGGCCAGGGAGGTCTTGCCCAGTCCGGGGGGGCCGGCGAACAGCAGGTGGTCCACCGGTTGCTGGCGTTTGAGGGCGGCTTCGATGACGATCTGGAGATGCTCGGTGAGCTGACCCTGGCCGACGAACTCCTTGAGGGTCCGCGGCCGGAGACCGGCGTCCTCGGCCTCCTCGGCCGGGCCGACCTCGGGATCGACGGGGCGGACTCCGCCCGGGGCCGCGTCACCCACCGGTCGGTCGGCGAGATCCCCGTCGCCCAAGACCTCGCGCCGGGCCTGGGGTGTCATCGGTTCCGGGCCAGCTGACGGAGCGCGCTCCGCACCATCTCCTCGACCGGTTCGTCCTCGTCGACGATCTCCATCACCCCACGGATCTCCTCGGGTCCGTACCCCAGCTCGACCAGGGCGGCCCGCACCTCGCCTCGGGGCGAGCCACCACCGGTACCCCCGTCGACGCCGTCCCCTCCGAGGGTGGGGAGATCGAGCCGGGCCTTGAGCTCGAGCAGCAGCCGGGCCGCCGTCTTCTTCCCGACCCCGGGGACCAGGCACAGCGTGTCGACGTCGTCCTCGAGGACGGCGGTGGACAACGAGGCCGGGGACATGGACGACAGGATGGCCAGGGCCAGCGACGGTCCGACCCCGTGCGCACCCAGCAGGGCCTCGAAGCACCGGCGCTCGTCGGCATGGGCGAAGCCGAAGAGAACGATGGCGTCCTCGCGCACATGGGTGTGGACGTGGAGGAAGACCTCGCTGCCCGCCCCACCCAGGCCGGCCCACACCGACGTCGGCACCGAGGCTCGGTAGCCCACCCCCCCGACCTCGACGATCACCTCGCCGGTGGAGGGACGGTCTACCAGCACGCCTCGCAGCGAACCGATCATGGTGCCTCCCCGCGGCGGCGGCCACCGCCCGGCGGAGCGGCTGGGTGGTGAGGTGGCAGGCGGCCAGGGCCAGGGCATCGGCAACGTCCGGCGGACGGGGAGGCTCGCTCAGCCCGAGCACGGCGGCCACCATCCGTTGGACCTGCTCCTTGGTCGCCCCGCCGTAGCCGACCAAGGCCTGCTTGACTTCGTTGGACGTGTACTGGGCCACCTGGCACCCGGATTCGGCCGCCGCCACCAGGGCCACACCGGCGGCCTGCCCGGTGGCCATGGCGGTTCGGGCGTTGACCTGGAAGAACACCCGTTCCACGACCACGGACTCGGGTTTGAACTCGGCCACCAGGGCCCGCAGCTCCTCGGCCAGCGTGCGCAGGCGTTCGGGCAGGGGCATGGACGGCTCCGTGGAGATGACCCCGCCGGCCACGGCGGCCAGCGACCCGTCCCGCCGGGTGACCACGCCGTACCCGCAGCGCGACAGGCCGGGATCGATACCCAGGACGAACATGCGTTCGATGCTACCGTGCCGTCCCCGGGGGGTGAGGGATGGCCGGCGACCGGAGTCCGGGGCGGCAGGAGGCCCGGCCCGACCTCACCCTTCGTAGGCGGCCATCACCGCGTCGGGGATGTCGAAGTTGGAGTAGACGTTCTGCACGTCGTCGTGGTCGTCGAGCGCCTCGATGAGCCGAAGGACCCGCTTGGCCTCGGACTCCGAGGTCACTTCCACCGTCGAGGTGGGCACCAGGGTCAGCTCCGAGGCGCCGGGTTCCAATCCGGCCGCCTCCAACGCGGCGTGCACCGCCATCAGCTCGGAGGGGGAGCTGGTGACCGACCAGTGGTCGCCCTCGTCGGCCAGATCCTCGGCCCCTGCCTCCATGACCACCTCGAGGACCCGATCCTCGTCGAAGGAACGCGGCACGGAGACGACCCCCTTGCGCTCGAACTGCCAGCTGACCGCGCCGGGTTCGGCCATGGTGCCGCCGTTCTTGTTGAAGACGTTGCGGATCTCGGCGCCGGTCCGGTTCCGGTTGTCGGACAGGCACTCGACCATGACCGCCACCCCGGCCGGGGCGTAGCCCTCGTAGGAGATGGACTCGTAGCGGACACCCTCCAACTCGCCCGAGCCGCGCTTGATGGCCCGCTCGATGGTATCGATGGGCACCGAGGCGTCGCGGGCCTTGGTGTACATGGTCCGGAGACTGGCATTGGCCGTCATGTCGCTACCGCCCTCGCGGGCGGCCACCTCGACCTGGCGGATGATCTTGGCGAACACCTTGGCCCGGGCTGCGTCCTTGGCGCCCTTCTGATGCTTGGTGGTCGCCCATTTGGAGTGTCCCGACATCCCCTAGCGCCTCTTCTCTTTGGTCATCTCGACGAACAGCTGATGCAGCCTACGGTCGCCGGTCAGCTCGGGATGGAAGGCGGTGGTCAGCACCGTGCCCTGGCGGCAGACCACCGGCCGGCCGCCCCCGGGCTGCTCCTGGCCGGCCCCCGGTTCGAGTCGGGCCCGGCCGGGGGGCAACGTGGCCAGTACCTCGACCTGGGGGCCGGCGCTCTCCACCACCGGTGCCCGGATGAACACGGCGTGGAGCGGCTCCGGGCCCAGGGCGGCGACCGCCAGGTCGCACTCGAAGGAAGCCACCTGCCGGCCGTATCCGTTGCGGCGGATGGTCAGGTCGATGGCCCCGAACCGGCGTTGATCGTCCCGGCCGTCCAGCACCGTCCCGGCCAGGAGGATCATCCCGGCGCACGTCCCGAACACCGGTAGACCGGAGGCAAACTCCTCGGCCAGCGGGTCGAAGAGACCCGACGACTCGAGCAGCAGCGAGAGGGTGGTCGACTCACCGCCGGGAATGATCAGCCCGTCGAGCCCGGCGACATCCCTCGGCTCGCGCACCAGCCGGGCCTGCTCGCCCAGCGATTCGAGCGCAGCCACGTGCTCACGGACATCACCCTGGAGGGCGAGAACGCCCAGCGCCATCGTCACCGTCCTCAGCGCTGTCGGCCGGGTCTGCCGGTCACCAGCCACGCTCGGCCAGATGCACCCCGAGCGTGCTCATCTCCTGGCCGGCCATGGCGTCGCCCAGCCCGGTCGAGACCTTGGCCACCAGGTCGGCGTCGGTGTAGTGGGCGGTGGCCTCCACGATGGCGCGGGCCATCCGCGACGGGTTGGAGCTCTTGAAGATCCCCGATCCGACGAAGACGGCCTCGGCCCCGAGCTGCATGACCAGCGAGGCATCGGCCGGGGTGGCGATCCCTCCGGCGCAGAACAGCGGCACCGGCAGACGGCCGGTGGTGGCGATCTCCTGGACGAGGCCGATCGGCGCGGCCAACTCCTTGGCCCAGCCGTACTGCTCGGCCGGATCGGCCTGGGTCAACCGGCGGATGTCACCCAGGATCGACCGAAGATGGCGGACGGCCTCGACGATGTTGCCGGTCCCCGCCTCCCCCTTCGACCGGATCATCGCCGCCCCCTCGGAGATCCGGCGCAGGGCCTCCCCGAGGTTGGTGGCGCCGCACACGAAGGGAACGTCGTAGACCCACTTGTCGATGTGGTGGGCCTCGTCGGCCGGAGTCAGCACCTCGCTCTCGTCGATGTAGTCGACCCCGAGAGCGGCCAGCACCTGGGCTTCGGCGAAGTGGCCGATGCGGGCCTTGGCCATCACCGGGACGGTCACCGCCGCCTTGATCCCCTCGATGAGGGCGGGATCGCTCATCCGGGCCACCCCGCCGTCGCGGCGGATGTCGGCCGGAACCCGTTCGAGGGCCATCACCGCCACCGCCCCGGCGTCCTCGGCCACCTTGGCCTGTTCGGCGTCGACCACGTCCATGATGACCCCGCCGCGCAACATCTCCGCCAATCCCCGCTTGACCGTGAAGGTGCCGGTCGGGCGCTCGTCGCCGGAGGCGCCTGCTTCGTCGATCGGATCGGCCATGCCCCCATTCTACCCCTGGCCGCCACGGCCACCGCCCGGACGCGGAACCGGCCGCCCCCGTGGGAGCGACCGGTTCCGCAGCTCGACCAACCGCTCGATGCTCAGCCCTGCAGCACCGCCTCGACCTCGAGCTCGATGTCGACCTTCTTGGCCACGACGAGGCCTCCGGCCTCCATGACCGCCCCGAAGGAGACGTCGAAGTCCTCGCGGTTGATGGTCGTCTTCCCGCTGAACCCGATCCGGTGGTTGCCGTAGGGGTCCTTGACCACCCCTTCGAGGGTGACGTCCAGCGTCACCGGCCGGGTCACCCCGCGGATGGTCAGATCACCGGTCACCTTCCACTCGGTCGGCTGTCTCGGGGCTGATCGAGGTGCTGGTGAAGGTCCACGTCGGGTGATTCTCCACGTCGAAGAAGTCATTGGTGCGGAGGTGGTTGTCCCGGGCCTCGTCCCGGGTGTCCACGCTGGTGGCGTCGATGGTCAACGACACCTTCGAGTCGGCCGGGTCCTCGGCGATCTCGATCGTGCCCTCGAACTTGCTCAGGCGGCCACGGACCTTCGACACGGCCATGTGCCGGACCGCAAATCCGAGCTGGGTGTGGGAGGAATCGATGGCATACGTCCCGACGGCCGGGTACTCCACTCCGTCGACCGTCCTGCTGGTGATCTCTGCTGCTTCGGTTGTCATGGCTGGCTCCTTCGTGCTCGTCCTCCAGGCTCACCGTCGGGTCTGAAGTTGTTTGTACCAACAACTATATCATAGATATTTGACGGCGCAAGTACCGTCGGAGTTGTTGGTACACTGTGGGTATGGGACGAGCGCTGGTGACAGATGACGAACGGCTGACCACGGTCGGCCTCCTCTTCGAATCGGCCGCCGGGCTGAGACGGGTGTTCGAACGGCGGTTCGAGTCGGAGCGGGGGCTGTCCAACCAGTCCTTCGACGTACTCATCCGGCTGGCCCGCACCCCGGGCTCGGAGCTGCGGATGAGCGAGCTGGCCGCCCAGACCTCCCTCACGCCGAGCGGCCTCACCCGTTCGGTCGACCGCCTCGCCGAACAGGGCCTGGTGGCCCGTCGGGTGTGCCCCGAGGACCGCAGAGGGGCGTTCGCGGTCCTGACCCCGTCGGGACAGGAGCTGATGGACCGGATCATCCCCGATCACCTGGCCCACATCGACGAGTTGCTGACCAACCTCTTCTCCGCCGAGGAGGAGCAGACCCTCTCGTTGCTGCTCCGCAAGCTGCGCGACCATCTCTTCTCCCCCGACGCCGGGTGGGGGCTGGTCCGCCGAAGACACCGACATGTGCCCGGGGACCGACTGAGGCCCCGGCGACCGGCTCGGGCCGGGTCAGGACATCCGGCTCAGCGAAGTGACAGGGCGGCGGCCCGGACCCGGGTGTCGTCGAGGTTGCCCTCCAGCGACTCGTCCGGCCCGGCTCCGACCATCGGGTCGATCCACAGCCAGCGGGTGAGGGCGGCGATCCGGCCCTGCCCCGGCGGCCACGGGTGGCGGCTCTCCGGCGCGGTCGACCATGACCTCGAGGGCGGAGCCGATGCCGGGCGGATAGCGGACCACGACCGCGGCGCGCTGGTCGGCCGAGAACTCGCGCCCCCGCCCCACCAGCGTGTGGACCCGGTCGGCGCCGGCGGCGTTTCCCCGGAGCACGGCCCAGGGGACGGTGGCCACCACGGCCAGGCCGGCGGCCACCGTGTCGTGCCGCTTGATGTGCACCAGCTCGTGGGCCAGGACCCCCTCCAGCTCGACCAGGGTGAGCGATTCGTCCAGTCCCGAGGTCACCACCAGCCTGGCCGACTCGGGATCCCGACCGACGGCCATGGCGTTGGGGACCGCGCTCTCCACCACGCAGATGACCGGTCGGGGAAGGCCCATGGTGGCGCACAGACCGTCCACCAGGTTGTGCAGCCGGGGGTGCTCCCACTCGTCGCTCGGTGTGGCCCCGACCGACCGGACGACCATGTCCGGCGCCACCTGCCACAGCCACAGCGACAGCCCGGCGGTGAGCACCACCAGCGCCAGCACCCCGATCAGAGGCAGGCCGACCAGCACGAGGACGAGGCCGACCACCACGCCGAGGACCAGGGGTGGGGCGATGCAGATGACGGCGGCCCGGCGCCGGTTGGCCCGCACCGCAGCCGACTCCTCTGCGCCCTCGCTCTGGCGATCGACGGCCGGCGGCGTCCGAGCCGGCTCGGTGGCCGATATCGGCTTCGGTCCTCTCGCCGACCCCGCGCTGTCCGGATCGGCCGCCTCCGGAACCGCCCGACCTTGACGGGGGGCGGCTGCCCGACGAGCCCCTCGAGCCTCCCCCACTCCGGCCGTTGGACCCCCCGCCACGGCCCCCGCCACGGCCCCCGCCCCGGCCGCCGCCCTGGGCGCCGCGCCCGCGCGCCGAGCTGCCCGAGCCAGCCGAGCCGGACGAACCGCCAGAGCCGGACGAGCCAGCCGAGCCGGACGAACCGCCAGAGCCGGACGAACCGGCGCCCCCGCCCCGGCTGCGGCTGCGGTTCCGGTTGCCCGAGCCCCCGCCCGACGAGCCACCGGAGCCGGAGCCCGAGCCCGGTCGGCCCGACGGACCTCCGGGCTTCGGGGGATCGGTGGATTCGCTCATGGTCCGAGCAGTGTACGGCCGCTCAGGGCCGGGGGCTGACCATGGCCGTGCGGTACCAGCCCGAATACCAGCCGGCCAACCGGTCCATCGACCATCGGCCGGCCCGCTCGGCGCCGGCCGACAGCCACCGGTCACGGGACCGGTCCCGGTCGTCACTGGCCCCCTCGGCCACGACGGCCAACGCCCCGGCCAGGACCCCGGCCAGGGCCTCGGACAGGGCCTGGGCATCGCCGGGGCGCACCAGCACGGCGCATTCGCCAGCGGCGGCCCGGTAGCCGTCGATGTCGCTGGCCACCACCGGCGTCCGGGCCGCCATGGCCTCCAGGAGCACCATGCCGAACGACTCGCCGCCCAGAGAGGGAGCACACAGGACCTCGGCCGCGGCCAGCCGTCGCAGTTTCTCCGCCTCGGGGACCACGCCGAGCCAGACGATGTCGGGCGACTCGGGATGGAGTCGGCGGAGTGCTTCGGTCCGGGGCCCGTTGCCGGCGATCCACAGCACCGGCCGGTGGGCCCGGTTGCCCGCCGCCGGGCATCGTGTCGCCGAGCCGGTCGAACGCCTCGAGGAGCACGGCCAGCCCCTTGCGTTCCTCGTGGCGCCCGAGGAAGAGGACGGCCGGCCGGTCCGTGGGCCAGGGGTCGACCTGCCGGTAGCGGTCGACCTCGATGCCGTTGAACCCCACCTCGTAGGTCCCGCCCAGGGCCTCCGATGCCGTCGACCGGGCCGATTCCGACACCGCGGTGCGGACGGCGAAACGACCGGCCAGGTGTCGGGCCAGCGGGCCGAACACGGTGTAGAGGAGGCTGCCGCCGTTGCGGTGGAAGGTCGCCACCAGCGGTGGGACGCGACGACCCATCAGCAGTCCGTACGGGAGGCCCGGAGTGAAGGGCTCATGCACGTGCACCACGTCGAAGCCCCCTGACTCCACCGCGGCCAGAGCCCGCGCCGCGGCCCGGATCGAGAGGCTGACCGGAGCCACCGATCCGTTGGCCGGGAGCGCCATCGACCGCCCGGTGGGCACGAGCTCGATCCCGTCCGGGGCGTCCCGGGCGTCATCGAGGGGAGCGAAGACGGTGACCCGGTGGCCGGCGCACCAGGTGGGCCCGGGCCAGTCCGAGCACCTGGCCCTGAACGCCACCGGGCCGGGACAGACTGTACGGACAGACCAGGGCGATGTGCAGCGGCGAGGGACTCGAAGCGTCGGCGTTCTCCACCAACCGGTCAGTCCACCATGGATCGACGCTGTCGGCGCCGACTCCACTTGACCCCGTACATGGCGTCGTCGGCCCGGGACAACAACCGGGACGGATCGGTGTCCGGATTGTCGGCGAACACGCCGCCCACCGAGGCCAGCACCGACAGGGTGCGGCCGTCGATCCGGTAGGGCCGGGCCAGGGCGGTCGAGATCCGGTCGGCGATGCGGAGCATCTCCTCCTCGCCACTCTCGACGTCGCAGACCACCACGAACTCGTCCCCGCCGAGCCGGGCCACGGTATCGGTCGGTCGCACGATGGCCGACAGCCGGCGGGCCACGGCCACCAGCATGTCGTCGCCCACGTCGTGCCCGAGCACGTCGTTGATCTCCTTGAACTCGTCGAGGTCGAGCAGGAACACGGCCACCCCCTGCTGGTCGCCGGGATCCCCGCGGCGCGACGTCGGCAACTGGCGGGCCAGCGCGTCGATGGCCTCCTGCAGGCGCTCGGCCAGCAGGGTGCGATTGGCCAGCCCGGTGAGCGGGTCGTGGAGGGCCATCTCCGCCAGCCGCTCCTCATTGCGCTTCTGCTCGGTGACGTCATGCATGGCCACCACCGCCCCGAGCATCCAGCCGTCGTCGTCGACCAGGGCCTGGCCGTTGACGCTCACCTTGCGCTGGTCCCCGTTCTTCGACTCGAGGATGACCTCGACGTCGCGCAGCTGTTCGCCCGACATGGCCCGGATCAACGGGTTCTCCCGCTGGGAGATGGGCGACCCGTCGGGCCGCCGGAGGCCCTCGTCGGTGGGGATGGTCCCGATGGGATCGTCGTGCTCATCGAGCCCGTGGAGCGCTCGGGCGGCCGGGTTGAACACCGTGATCCGCCCCTCGTCATCGCAGGCCAGGATGCCCTCTTCGAGGGTGTCGAGCAGCACCTGGAGGAATTGCTCCTCCCGCTTCAACTCCACCGCCGACCTGGCGCACCGCGGTGACGTCGCTGAACGAGGCCACCGCCCCGGCCACGCTCCCGTCGGCGCCGGGCATGGCCTGGACGTTGGTCCGGATCCACTTGGGCGGACGCCCATCGCGCAGGAGCCCGTGGACCACACCGACCGACCGGCGGCCACTGCGCAGGCTGGCCCCGATCGGGATCCTCGTCCCCGCTGACCGTCGCCCCGTCCACGTCGATCACTTCGAGGCCCCGGGCCCGGGCCGCCGCCATCAGGTCGTCGATCCGGCGACCGACCAGCCGAACCCGTGGCGCTTCGAACATCACCTCGAAGGCCTCGTTGACCCGCACCACCGTGCCGTCGGCATCGACCATCATCACGCCGTCGGCGAGCGACTCGATGATGGTGGTCTGGCGGCGGTCGACGTCGAGCACCCGCTGCTCGAGGCTCTTGTGCCCGGTGATGTCCCGGACGTTGACCACGATCCCGCCGATGGAATCGTCGAGATGGTTGGCCGCCACCACTTCGATGTCGATCGTCTCGCCGTCGGCCCGGACCGTGCGCATCTCGAGGGAGACCGACAGGCGCCGCCGGGCCACCAGATCGTCGAACAAGGCCCGGACCGGTTCGACGCTCAACGAGTCGAACAGCCCGAAGGCATCGAGCCCGACGACGTTGCTGATGTCGTAGCCGAACAGACGCTCGGCCGATGCGCTGACGAAGAGGAAGCGGCCGGTGGCGCTGATCACCGCCACCACGTCGAAGTCCTGCTCGCCAAGGGAATGGAATCGGGGCTCCGATGACGGCTTCGACCCGTTGCCGTCGGCCAGATCGGGGACCGGACGTGAGGGGGCGGCTCGGTACGGGGCCGACCGGTGCAGGACGGCCGACGGCCCGAGCGCCTCGAATTCGGCGTCCCCGGCAGGCGGGCCGTTCTCGAACTTGGTCACGCCGCCGCTCCGTGGCGATCGGAGAGCCACAGTGGTTGGAAGACGTGCCACTGATCGGGGGCCCGCCGGATCAGCCACTCGAACCGGGTGGCGATCCCCTGGGTCAGCCTGGCCACGTCCTCCCGCAGGGATCCGTGCCGGGTGGTGTCGAGCGGAGGTTGCACGAGGGCGGAGTGATCCGGACCGGGGCCGCTGTAGACGGCCCCGGTGACCAGTTGCGCTCCGCTGCGGAGGGCCAAGGTGGCGGGCCCGGCCGGCATGGTGGTGGTCTCGCCGAAGAACTCGACCTCGATGCCGTTGCCGGCCAGGTCGCGGTCGCTCAGGAGTCCGACCAGGCCGCCCCGGCGGAGCGTCGACATCACCGCGCTCCCCGACGACGAGTCCAACGGCACGATGGTCAGGCCCATGGCCGCCCGCTGCTCGACGAAGAACTCGAACAATTCGGGCGGCTCGATCCGTTCGGCCACGGACGTCATCGGCAGACCTTGCGTGGCCAGAAATGCCCCTCCGAACTCCCAGCTCCCGACATGTGGCAGTGCCATGATGACGCCCTTTCCGGCTGCCATCCCATCCACCAGGTGCTCAAGACCCCGGACGAGCGTCCGCTGCTCCACCTCGACGGGCGACGTACGACCGAGCCGGGCTCCTTCGACCCAGTACCGAGCGTAGGCCCGAAACGACCGCCGTGCCCAACGGTCGAGGATGACCGCGTCGTCGGGATCGTCGGCGTCGGCGCCGAGCACTCGCCGCAGGTTGTCGGAGACCATCCGACGATGGTCGTCCCGTACCTTGAACAGCACGTCCCCGACGACGTTGGCCACGTTCAGGGCAACCGGCTCCGGAAGTGCGGACAGGCATCGGCCCAGGGTCGTGTACGTCCGGAAGACCGCTTGTCCCTTGTTCACGAGCCCTCGTTCTCGATCGGTGGATCGCCGGACCGACTCAGGTGTGTCGGCGTCCGGTGCGTTGGCGGAGGCCCTGACGGGCATGCCGGGCCCGCCAGGTGCGACCGGAACGGCTGGACAGCTCGCCCTGGCGGCGCGCCCGCCAACGTGACGGTGAGGCCGCGGTCTTGCGATCGCCGGCGCGGGTGGCGCTCCGGGACCGGCGGTGGCGCCGGGGGGAGGCCACCGGAACCGGGGCCTCGGCCAACCGCCACACCTTGACGAACCGTCCGACGGCGGTGGCCATGGTGAGGGCCAGCATGACCCAGAGCACGGGAACCAGGAACATGGCCGACAGGAAGCCCACGCCGAGCAGGATCATCCGCTCCGCCCGTTCCATCAGACCGCCCCGGGCGGAGATGCCGAGCGATTCGGCCTTGGCCCGCTGATAGGAGACCAGCGAGGTGGCGCCGAGCACGGCGAACGGCAGGAGGACCAGGTGGCCGGGATGGGTCGAGACCAGATACCAGGCCACCCCGCCGAGGATCAATGCGTCGGCCACCCGGTCGGTCACCGAATCGAAGAAGGCCCCCCGGACCGACGAAGTTCCCGACGCCTTGGCCACCGGTCCGTCCAACAGGTCGTGGAGGCCGGTCAGGATGAGGAGGATGACGGCCAGATGGAGATGGCCGGTACCCACGGCCACGGCGGTGGCGGTGGCGGACACCAGGCCGGTCGCCGTCAACACATCGGCGGTGACTCCCCAGCGATGCAGTCGCTGACCGATGGGGCCGGTACTCCGGTCAACCGCACCGCGCCATCGCCCGTCAAACATGGATCTCCTCCAGAAAGGTCACTCCACCCTACCATCCGCTAACTGGAGTGAGCGGTTCCATCCGGGGCCCCGACTGGTCGGCCGGCCCGGCGCCCTAGAGGGCAAGAGGCCTGATGGGGGCCATGATCAGGCTCGGATCCGACTTCCAGTCGACCCCCGGCACGTCGATGTAGAGCTCGACCTCGTTGCCGTCGGGGTCGAGGATGTAGAGGCTGTGGGTGACGGTGTGGTCACTGGCCCCGACGATGGTGACCCCGGCCTCCTCCAGCCGCAGGACCGCCTCCCGCAACTCCTCGTCGGAATCCCCGACCTTGAGGCCGAAGTGGTAGAGGCCGAGGCGGCGGCCCTCGGGTTGGGATGCGGCGCCCTCCCCCACCTCGATGAGGAGCAGCTCGTGATGGGTGCGACCCGACGAGAAGGCGGCCGCCGGGATGCCCGGCGTCTCCGGGAAGGCCACCTCCCAACCGAGCACCTGGCCGTAGAAGGCCGCCGAACGCTTGAGGTCCTGCACGTAGAGCACCAGGTGCCCGAGTTCCTTCACCTGCATGGACCGAACCTCCTCACCGTCGAACGCAGCTCGTTGAACACCGGATCCGGCTCCTCCGATTCCTCGGTGCCGATTCCTCGGCGACCACTCATGCGGGCCAGACGGCATGGATGCGCTGCCAGGTGGTGGCGAGCGTTTCGGGGAGCACCCGCACCCCGGCCACCGCGGTCATGAAATTGGTGTCGCCCACCCACCGGGGGACGGCATGCAGATGGAGGTGCCGGGGGATGCCCGCCCCCGCCGCCTCGCCCAGGTTGGCCCCGAGGTTGATGCCCTCGGGGCCGAAGGCATCCTCGAGCGCGGCCACGGCCCGCCGCAGGGCCGACCACATCTCGGCCCCCTCGGCGTCGGAGAGGTCGCCGAGCGATCCGACGTGACGGTCGGGCACCACCATCAGATGGCCCGACGCATAGGGGTAGGCGTTGAGGACGACGAGCGTGAGCTCGCCCCGCCACAGGACCCCGTTCTCGACCGACGGCGGCCCGCTGGCCGCGATGCGGCAGAACACGCACCGGGCGGGGTCGTCGCCCGGGTGGTCGACGGCCGGGGTCCGCAGCCGGCGGGGCGACCGTGCTGACGTACTCGCTCCGCCACCCCGCCCACAGGTGATCGAGGGTCACGCGGTCGCTTCGGGCAGACGGCGCTCGGCGATCTCGGTTTCGAGCACCTCGGAGAAGGCCATGAGCTCCACGCCGCGTTCGGGGGTGTCGCTCCCCCGGCGGTTCACCCCGACCGTCCCCGCAGCCACATCGTCGTCCCCCACCACCAGGATGTAGGGGACCTTGAGCAGCTTGGCCTTGCGGATGCGGGCTCCCAGCTTCTCGTCGGCCGGGTCGACGGTGACCCGGGCCCCGACCGCCCGGAGCCGGTCGGCCACCTTGTGGGCGTACGTCTCGTGGTCGTCGCGCACACCGAGGACCCGGACCTGCTCGGGCGAGAGCCAGGTGGGGAGGGCGCCGGCGTAGTGCTCGAGCAGGATGGCGAAGAACCGCTCGACCGATCCGAACAGGGCCCGGTGGATCATGATCGGACGGTGCCGCCCGTTGTCGGCACCGATGTACTCGGCCTCGAAGCGCTGGGGGGTCTGGAAGTCGAGCTGGATGGTGGACATCTGATGGGTCCGGCCGATGGCGTCGCGGGCCTGGACGGAGATCTTCGGCCCGTAGAAGGCGCCCCCGCCCTCGTCGAGCTTGAGCTCGAGGCCCATGGCCAGGGCCGTGGTGCGGAGGACCTCGGTCGCCTCCTCCCACTCCTCGGGTGTCCCGACGGCCTTGCCCTCGGGCCGGGTCGACAGCTCGAGATAGAACTCCTCGAGGCCGAAGTCGCGCAGCAACGAGAGCACGAAGGTGAGCGTGGTGTGCAGTTCGCCGGCCATCTGGTCGCGGGTGCAGAAGATGTGGGCATCGTCCTGGGTCATTCCCCGGACCCGGGTCAGCCCGTGCACCACCCCCGACTTCTCGTACCGGTAGACGGTCCCGAACTCGAAGAGGCGGAGGGGCAGCTCGCGGTACGAGCGTTGCCGGCTCTTGAAGATGAGCACGTGGAAGGGGCAGTTCATCGGCTTGAGGTAGTAGCTCTGGCCGCCGTCGAGCTCCATGGGCGGGAACATCCCGTCGGCGAACCAGTCGAGATGGCCCGACGTCTCGAACAGGTCCCCCTTGGTGATGTGGGGAGTGGTCACGAACTCGTACCCGGCGGCCCGGTGACGCTGGTAGGAGTAGTCCTCCATCAGGCGGCGGACCGTCCCACCCTTGGGATGGAACACGGCCAGACCCGAGCCGATCTCCTCGGGAAACGAGAAGAGGTCCAGCTCGGCACCCAGCTTGCGGTGGTCGCGGCGTTCGGCCTCCTCCAGCCGGTGGAGATGGTCGGCCAGCGCCTTGTCCGACTCCCACGCCGTGCCGTAGATGCGCTGCAGCTGCTCGCGCTTCTCGTCGCCCCGCCAGTAGGCCCCGGCCACCCGCATGAGGGCGAAGTGCCCGAGCCGCATGGTCGTGGGTACGTGCGGTCCGCGGCACAGGTCGGTGAAGGTGGGCGAGTTCCAGTAGGTCGACACCGGGGACTGCCCGTCGGCGTCGGCGGCCGCGTCCACCTCGTCCCGACCTTCGGCCACCGCCTCGATGATCTCCCGTTTGAACGGCTGGTCCTCGAAGAGCTCCAGGCCCTCGAGGATGGTGTGCTCGTGCCGGATGAAGGGCTGGTCCTCGGCCATGATCTTGCGCATGGTGGCCTCGATGCGCTCGAGGTCGTCGTCGCTGAAGTGGGCACCCCCGGGGAGCTCGAAGTCGTAGTAGAAGCCGTCCTCGATGACCGGGCCGATGGCGTAGTGGGCTCCTGGCCACAGCCGGAGCACGGCCTGGGCCAGCACATGGGCGGTCGAGTGCCGCAGGACGGCCCGGCCGGCGTCGGAATCGGCGGTGACCACCGTGACCAGCGGCGCCGTCGGGGAGCGCGGTGCTCAGATCGACCTCGACCCCGTCGACGGTGGCGGCCACGGCCGCCTTGGCCAGGCGGGGCCCGATGGACTCGGCCAGCTGCAGGGCCGTCGTGCCCGGTTCGAGCTCCTTGGTCGAGCCATCGGGAAGCCGAACGGTGACGGCTGCCATGGGTCTGCCTTTCTCGATCCGTGCTCAGGGTTCCATCCGGTGGCCGCCGGATGCGGCGCGGCCGCAGATGTGGAGCGCCCGGCCGGACTACAGGGTAACGCCCAGGAGCGCGGCTCCTCCGGACCACCGGACGCCCGGCGGCGGCCTCGTCGTCGAGGGCCCGCAGCGCGGCCGGCGTATCCAGGTCGTCGTCGAGCGCGGCCCGGACCAGTTCGAGACCGTGGTCGGTCCCGACCCCGGCGATGTCCGGGTCGGCGTCGGGACGCGGGGCCGAGCGCCAGGCCTCGAGGCGTCGGGCGGCCCGGGGCATGTCGTCGTCCGTCCATTCCCAATCGGGACGGTAGTGGTGGTCGAGCAGGGCCAGTCGCACCACGTCGGCGTCCCACTCCTTCAGCAGGTCGCCCACGAAGACCAGATTGCCGAGCGACTTGGACATCTTGGTGCCGTCCAGACCGACCAGCCCGACGTGGAGCCAGTGGCGCACGAAGGGACGGCCGGTGACCGACTCGGACTGCGCCGTCTCGCACTCGTGATGGGGGAAGACCAGATCGCGGCCGCCACCGTGTACGTCGAGGGTCTCCCCCAACTCGCGAAGGGCCAGCGCCGAACATTCGACGTGCCATCCGGGACGGCCCGGTCCCCAACGAGACTCCCACGAGGGCTCATCGGGCAGCGAGGGCTGCCACAGGACGAAGTCGAGGGGATGGCGCTTGTTGGGGTCGTCGGGGTTACCGCCGTGCTCGGCGGCCAGGGCCAGCATGGTGGCCGGGTCGAAGTGGCTCACCGCACCGAACGCCGAGAAGGTGGTGACGTCGAAGTAGACCGCCCCGCCGGCCTGGTAGGCGTGGCCGGAATCGAGGACCGAGCCGATCAGGGTGAGGATCTCGGCGATGGCCGAGGTGGCCCTCGGCTCGGACCACGCCGGGATCAGGCCCAGTGCCGCCATGTCGGCGTCGAACCGGCGGATCTCCTCGGCGGCCAGGTCGAGGAAGTGGACTCCGAGCTCCCGGGCCTTGCGCAGGATGTCGTCGTCGACGTCGGTGACGTTGCGTACGCAGCGCGGTCTCGTGGCCGAGGTCGCGCAGTCGACGCTGGAGGATGTCGAAGGTCAGATAGACCTGGGCGTGCCCGAGGTGGGCCGAGTCGTACGGGGTGATCCCGCACGAGTAGATGGTGACCAACGGCGCCGGTGCAAAGGGGACGATCTTCCCCTGGGCCGTGTCGTAGAGCCGCACCCCTTGTCCCCCGTCCACCAGTCAGTGCCGGCCGAAGCCGGCCAACTGGACGGCGGCGTGCACCTTGTGCCGGATGTTGATGGTGATGAGCACCGCGGTGAAGGCCTCGATGGGCGCGGCCTGGGCCAGGCTGCCGGCATCGACACCGCGCAAGCCGTCGATGGCCTCGACCAGCGCCACCGTCGCCGACGTGGCCTCGGCGTGATCGGAGCAGACCAGGACATCGGCCTCGAGCGGCGATGTCAGCTTCTCCATCTCCGAGGCCGGCAGGTGATGGAACGACGCCGACACCAGCGAGTGGGGCAGCACGGCCTGGATGGACGCCGCCACCGAGCCCCGGGGGGGCAGCAGGGCGATGAACTCACGGCCCTCCTTGACCAGGGCGTTGGCCATCGACACCACCACGTTGCCGGCCAGCTCGGGTGCCAACGGCTTGACCGTGGCCACCGCGCTGTCCCACGGGGTGGCCACCACCACCAGGTCGCACGACGCGGTGATCTCGTTCGAGGCGCCGGTGATGGACAAGGAGTGATCGGGCCACTCCGACACCAGGCCCCGGGCGATGCCATCGGCCCGCTCGGTGGTCCCGGGACCCGATGACCACCTCTTCGCCGGCGGCGGCCAATCGGACCGCCAGTCCCCTCCCGGCAGGTCCGGTTCCTCCGAGAATTCCGATTCGCATCGTCCCACCCTTGCACAGACGCCCAATCCGGCCGAATCGTTGGTTGACGATAACCTGACCCGTTGATGGGACTCCTCGAGGGAAAGCATATCCTGGTCACCGGCGTTCTGACCGATGCCTCGCTGGCCTTCGCAGTGGCGCGCCTGGCCCAACAGGAAGGGGCCACGGTCGTACTGAGCGGCGCCGGCCGGGGCCTGTCGCTGACCCGCCGGACGGCCCGAAAATTGCCCGCCGAAGCCGACGTCCTCGAGATCGACGTGGCCGAGCCGGACCAGCTGGCGTCGGCCGCCGCCCAACTGGCGGACAGCTGGGACCGGATGGACGGACTGATCCACGCCATCGGGTACGCGCCTCCGGAGTGCCTGGGCGGGGACATGTTCCGGGCCAACTGGGACCAGGTCCAGGTGGCGCTGCACGTCTCGGCCTACTCGCTGAAAGCACTGATCGAGGCGTTCCGTCCCCTGCTGGTGGCCGCCGGGACCGACGGCCGGCCCGGGGCCTCGGTGGTGGGACTGGACTTCGACGCCACGGTGGCCTGGCCGGCCTACGACTGGATGGGGGTGTCCAAGGCCGCCCTCGAGTCGCTGTCGCGGTACCTGGCCCGGGACCTCGGCCCCGAGAGGATCAGGGTGAACCTGGTGGCGGCCGGACCGGTGAAGACCATGGCGGCCAAGTCGATCCCCGGTTTCAGCGCCTTCGAGGACACCTGGTCGGAACGGGCCCCGCTGGGTTGGGACGTGCTGGACACCGACGTGGTCGCCCGGGCCTGCGTCGCCCTCCTCTCCGACCTGTTGCCCATGACCACCGGCGAGATACTCCACGTCGACGGAGGGGTCCACGCCCTCGGCGCCTGAGCAGGCCACGACCGGAGATCCCGATCCGTGACTCCGGATCCCACCCGACGAAAGGACGGACGATGCTGACGCCCGACGAGCTGCGAGCGAGGATCGCCACCTACGTCGACGCCGTCAACGGACGCGATCCGTCGGTCATCGCCGGGTTGTTCACCGAGGACGGGGTCCAGGCCGATCCGGTGTCCGGCCCGGCCAACGTCGGGCGGCCCGCCATCGCCGAGTTCTTCGCCAACGGGATCGCGGCCAGCGACTCGTGGACCTTCACCGCCAAGGCGGTCCACACCTGCGCGTCCAACGTGGCCATCGACTTCGAGATCTCGGTCGAGACCGGGGGTTCCACCATGGTCATCGACGGCATCGAGGTGTTCACCGCCGATGCCGACGGCCTGTTCACCTCGGTCAACGCCTACTGGGACGATGCCGACCTGACCTTCCGATGAGGACCGGAACCCCTGGCCGCGATCGTCCGGCCCTCAATGGGCACGACCACAAACCCGAGACCTTGCCATGACCGACAGCAGCACGGAGTTGAGCAACCTCATCGCCCGGTACGCCGAGCTCATCGACTCCGGCGACCTGGCCGGCGTCGCCGACCTGCTGGCCGACGCCGCCGTCGGTGCCGGCGAGAGCGACTCGCTGCTGACCGGCCGGGACGCCATCCTTTCGCTCTACACCGCCACCACCCGCCTCCATCCCGACGGGACGCCGGGCACCAAGCACGTCACCACCAACCTCATCCTCGACATCGACGACGGGGCCGGCACCGCCTCGGCCCGTTCGTACTGGACCGTCCTCCAGGCCGTGGCCGGCCTTCCCCTCCAGCCCATCCTGGCCGGCCGGTACCACGACCGCTTCGAGCGGCGGGACGGCGCCTGGCGGTTCGTGGAGCGCCGGTACCTGGTCGACCTGGTCGGCGACGTGAGCCACCACATGATCACCGGACTCCCGACGTGACCACCGCCCGCCTCCGACAAGGAGCACACCCATGCCCGAGACATCGATGACCGAGACAGCCACCGTCGGCGGGGCCGAGGCGGCGCGGACCCTGCGCCAGCTGGTCGCCGAGGAAGCCGCCGACTCCGAGCGCGACCGCACCCTCACCGGCCGGATCGTGGACGCGCTGTGGGACAGCGGGCTGATGACCTGGTGCAACCCGGCCGAGGCGGGAGGGAGTGAGCCGACCTTCGCCGAGATGATCGCCACCTGGATCGAGCTGGCCTGGCAGGACGGCTCCCTCGGATGGATCGGCATCGCCAACCTCCCGTCGGCGGCGGCGTGCGCCGCCTACCTGCCCGACGACGGGTTCGCCGAGGTCTTCACCGCCCACGGCAACCGGGTGACCGTCGGGGGCCAGTTCTTCCCCAACGGATTGGGCGAGACGGTGGATGGCGGCTACCGCATCACCGGAGCCTGGAACTTCGGATCGGGCACCGGGCACTCCCAGTACGTGGCGGCGGGGTTCATCCCCACGGTCGGCGGCGAGATGGTGACCGGGGACAACGGCATCCCGCCGTTGCTGGTGGCGGTGATCCCCCGCCAGGAGATCGTGTTCACCGACGGGTGGAACGTCCAGGGCCTGAAGGGGACCGGCTCCTACGACTACAACGTGACCGACGTGTTCGTCCCCGGATCGCGGACGTTCGAGCTGTTCACCCGCACCCCCGAGCGGGGTCGGGTCGGCCGCGTTCCACATGGGCCTCATCCCGATCACCGCGGCGGGGCACGCGTCGTGGGCCCTCGGGGTGGCCAAGAGCATGATCGACGACGTCACCGAGCTGGCCGCCACCAAGGTGAGGATGGGCGACGACGCCTCCATCGCCAACCGGGCCTCCTTCCAGAGGAACCTCTCGCACCACCGGGCCCTGTGGACGGCCGCCCACCTGTTGGTGGTGACCACCTTCGCCGACGTCGAGCAGGCCGTGGCCGACGGCCAGACGCTCACCCCGGCCATGCGGGCCGACCTCCGGGTGGCGGCCACCTTCGCCACCGAGTCGAGCCGGGAGATCGTCCAGTGGGCCCACCTGGCCGCCGGGACCTCGGCCATCCGCGAAGGGAGCCGGCTCGAACGGGCCTTCCGGGACATGTACACGGGCACCCAGCACGTCTTCATCGGCGAGAAGACCTACATCGACGCGGCCAAGATCCACCTCGGCCTGGTCGAGGACCAGTTCGGATTCTGATCGCGGCGGGCGGCCGCCGAGCGGGCGGCGCTGATACCGGTCGGTCTAGAGCTGGAGGGACTTGACCTCGAGGAACTCCTCCAGACCGAAGGAGCCGAACTCGCGCCCGTTGCCGGACTGCTTGTAGCCCCCGAACGGGGCCATCGGGATTGAACCCCCCGCCGTTGACCTCTACCTGACCGGTCCGCAGTCGGCGGGCCACCTCCTTCGCCCGTTCGGGGTCTGCGGACCAGACGCCGCCGGCCAGTCCGTACTGGGTGTCATTGGCGATGTCGACGGCCTCGTCTTCGGAGTCGTAGGGGATGATGGCCAGCACCGGGCCGAAGATCTCGTCCCGGGCGATGGTCATCTCCGGGGTCACCGAGGAGAACACGGTCGGCCTGACGAAGAATCCGGTGCCGAGGCCGTCGGGCGCCTCGACCCCTCCGGTCAGCAATCTGGCGCCCTCGCCGATGCCCTTGTCGATGTAGTTGCGGACCCGGTCGCGCTGGACGGCCGACACCAGAGGTCCGAGCCTGGTCCCGGCGTCGAAGGGATCCCCCGGGGTGAACGACTCCGCCGCCACCGTGGCCAGCTCCTCGACCTCGGACAGCCGGTCCCGGGGAACCAGCATCCGGGTCAGGGCACTGCAGGTCTGCCCCGAGTTGATGTAGCACTTGCGGACCCCGTCGGGCACGGCCTGGGACAGGTCGGCATCGTCGAGGATCACGTTGGCCGACTTCCCGCCCAGTTCGAGTGCCACCCGCTTGACGGTGGCCGAAGCCACCTCGGAGACACGGCGGCCGGCCCGGGTGGAACCGGTGAACGAGACCATGTCCACATCGGGGTGGGCGGCGATGGCCTCCCCCACCACCGGTCCGAACCCGGTGACCAGGTTGAACACACCGGCGGGCAGGCCGACCTGTTCGAAGATCTCGGCCAGCACGAAGGCGTTGAGCGGTGCCACCTCGCTCGGCTTGAGGACGACCGTGCACCCGGCGGCCAGCGCCGGGGCCACCTTGGCGGCGATCTGGTGGAGGGGGTAGTTCCACGGGGTGATGGCACCGACCACGCCGATGGGCTCGCGGACCACCAGCGAGTTGCCGATGGTCTGCTCCCAGGTGAAGTCGGCCGCCACCTGGGCCATGGCGTTGAAGCTGTTCATGGGCAACCCGACCTGGACCAGTTGGGAGAGCACCAGTGGCATCCCGACCTCGTGGGTGATGAGGGCGGCCAGGTCCTCCATCCGCTCGCCCAGCAGTCCGCCGACCTTGGTCAACAGGTCCGTTCGCTCGGCCACCGGCGTGGTCGACCAACCCGGGAAGGCAGCGGCGGCCGCGGCCACCGCCCGATCGATGTCCTCGACGGTGCCCTCGGGCACCGTCCCGATGACGGCCTCGGTGGTCGAGTCGATCACGTCGATCGATCCGGAGCCGGTCGAGGGTACCCACCGCCCCCCGATGAAGAGCGAATCGCGGACGTCGGATTTCATGGTCGGCATGGCGCTCCTCTGACTCCCGTTCGGCATCGTCGTGCGCACGCCACATTAGATGGTCGGCCGAGTACGGGACGGCTGGCCGCGGGGCGTGGTGAGCCGGCCCGGTGGCCCGTTCCGCTCTTGCATAACGCATCCGATATATGTACGGTGGGCGGCCACCATACCCAACCCGGTCCGGGGGGACATGCCGAAGACCCAAGAGGAACGCAAGGCCGAGACGAGGGCGCGTCTGCTCTCGGCGGCGGCCGAGCTCTTCGCCGACCAGGGCGTCGACGCGGTGTCGGTCGACGCGGTGGCCGAGGCCGCCGGCCGGACGTCAGGAGCGGTCTACGCCCACTTCGGCAGCAAACAGGGTCTGCTCCTCGCCCTCCTCGGCTCGTGGAAGGACTCGGTGCGCACCGTGCTGCTGGCCGAGGTGGCCGTCACCGACTCCCCCGAGGGCCAGCTGGCCGCAGTGTGGGACAACGTCGCCGGGACCGCCGACACCGACTCGGGGCGGTGGGCACTCCTCGAGCACGAGCTCTGGCTCCGGGCGGCCCGCGACCCCGAGGTGGCCGAGGTCATACGGGCCCGCGACGCCGAGGCCCGTCGCTTCAGCGCCCACCAGCTGGAGGGATGGACGGCGGCCGTCGGCTCCCGCCCGTCGGCGGCGCCGGAGGAGCTGGCCGTCCTGGTCAAGGCGCTGCTCACCGGACTGGCCATGCAGCGCCGGCTGGCACCCGAGGCGGTGAGCGACGACCTCGCCGTGCGCGGTCTCGGCGCCCTGGTGGGCTTGGCCATCGCTCGCGGGTCCGGTCGAATGCACCTACTCCGCCCCGTCCACCACCCATTCGAAGGTCACAACCGAAGGAGCACCGTCATGAACACAGAGATCCGCCAGAAGCTCGGCATCGAGTTCCCCATCTTCGCCTTCACCCACTGCCGGGACGTGGTCGCCGCCGTCACCAACGCCGGTGGCATCGGGGTCCTCGGAGCCATCGGCTTCTCTCCCGAGCAGCTCGAGGTGGAGCTGACCTGGATCGACGAGCACGTCGGCGACAAGCCCTACGGCGTGGACATCGTGATCCCGGCCAAGTACGAGGGCATGGACGAGATGGATCCGGACAAGCTCGAGGCACAGATCCGCGCCCTGGTGCCGCCCCAGCACAAGGAGTTCGCCCTCAAGATCCTGGCCGACCACCACGTCCCCGAGATCCCCGAGGCGGAGCGGTCCTCCAACGGCATGATCGGGTGGACCGCGGCCCACGCCGCCGGGCTGCTGACGGTGGCCCTCGGCCATCCCAACGTGAAGCTCATCGCCAATGCGCTGGGGACCCCGCCGCCCGACGTGGTGGAGCGGGTGCAAGGGGCCGGCCTGATGATCGGGGCGCTGGCCGGTTCGGTCAAGCACGCGCTCAATCACAAGGCGGCCGGACTCGACTTCATCATCTGCCAGGGATCGGAAGGTGGCGGCCACACCGGCGACGTGGGCAGCATCGTGCTGTGGCCCGAGGTGGTGGACGCCGTCGCCCCCATCCCGGTGCTGGCCGCGGGCGGGGTGGGCAGCGGACGCCAGATGGCTGCGGCCATGGCCCTCGGCGCCCAGGGGGTGTGGTCCGGCACTTTGTGGCTCACCGTCGAAGAGGCCGACATCCCGCCCAAGCAGATGGAGACCTACCTGGCCGCCACCAGCCGCGACACGATCCGATCCCGGTCGTTCACCGGCAAGCCGTGCCGGATGCTCAAGAACGACTGGACCGACGCCTGGGAGGCCGAGGACACCCCGGATCCGCTGCCCATGCCGCTGCAGATGATGGTGGCCATCGAGGCGGTGTCGCGGGGCCATCGCTACCCCGAACAGGCCAAGGACGTGAACTTCAACCCGTGCGGACAGGTCATCGGGCGGGCCACCACGGTCCGGAAGGCCAAGGACGTCGTCTTCTCGATGGTCGAGGACTACCTGGAGGCCACCGAGCGGTTGCAGGCCGGGGTGGCCGTCTGATCCGACCGGGGATGTCGTCCAGCCAGGTCTTCTCCCTGATCTGCCGTAGTATCTCGGGACGATGACGCCCGTGCTCGAGGTCAACGATCTGCGGACCGAGTTCCACCTCCGGGAGGGCTCGGTGGTGGCCGTCGACGGGGTCTCCTTCGAGGTCGAGGAAGGTGAGTGCCTCGGGATCGTGGGCGAATCGGGCTGCGGGAAGAGCACGACCGGCTTCTCCATCATGCGGCTCCTGCCCAGCAACGGGCACATCAGCGGCGGCAGCATCCGCCTCCTCGGTCGCGATCTGGCCACGCTGGACGAACGGGAGATGGGCAAGGTGCGGGGGAACGAGGTCGCCCTCATCCCCCAGGACCCCCTGACCTCCCTCAATCCGACCATGACCCTCGGTCGGCAGATCACCGAGGCGGTCATGCTCCACCGGGACGTCTCGAAACAGGAGGCGCGCAACCGGGCGCTGGAAGTGCTCACCATGGTCGAGATGCCCCGGCCCGCCGAGCGGCTGGGGCAGTATCCCCACGAACTCTCGGGTGGCCTGCGCCAGCGGGTGATGATCGCCATGGGCCTGGCCTGCGAACCCAAGCTGCTCATCGCCGACGAGCCGACGACGGCGCTGGACGTGACCATCCAGGCCCAGATCCTCGACCTCATCGACGAGTTGCGGGAGCGACTGCGGATGGCGGTCGTCCTCATCACCCACGACATGGGGGTCATCGCCGGTCGCACCGACCGGGTGGCGGTGATGTACGCCGGGAAGATCGCCGAGGAGGCCACCACCCGCCGCCTGTTCGAGGACATGCGCCACCCGTACTCCGAAGCCCTCCTGGCCTCGGTCCCCAAGGTCGATCAGGATCCGGACGAGCGTCTGCTGAGCATCGCCGGCCTGCCGCCGGATCTGTCCCGGCCCATCACCAACTGCCGGTTCGCACCGCGCTGCCAGTACGCCACCGACCGGTGCCGGGAGGAGGACCCGCCTCTCGATCCGGTGACATCGGGGCTCGAGCCGGGCGAGGTGCACCGCTTCGCCTGTTTCCACCCGGTGGATCACCAAGCCCCGGCCACCCCGGTCACCGTCGTCGCACGCGGACCAGCGGCCGAGCGGTCAGCCCACCTGTCGGACGCCCCCGAAATCCTCGTGGTCGACCACGTGGTCAAGGAGTTCCCGGTGATGGCCGGAGGGCTCATCCGCCACCAGATCGGCACGGTCAAGGCGGTGTCCGACGTCTCGTTCGCCATCCGCCGGGGCGAGACCTTCGGGCTGGTCGGCGAGTCGGGCTGCGGCAAGACGACCGTGGGCCGGCTCCTGGTGGCGCTCGAGCGACCGGTTTCGGGAACCATCCGATTCGAGGGTGACGAGGTCAACCGGCTCACCGGTTCCGCACTCCGCCATCGGAGGCGGGACCTCCAGCTCATGTTCCAGGATCCGTACGCCTCGCTCGATCCGAGGATGCGGGTCGGCTCCATCGTCCGCGAGCCCCTCAAGGTGCAACGGGTCGGCAGCTCGTCCGAGCAGAGGGACCGGGTCCAGCAACTGCTCAAGGAGGTCGGGCTCAGCCCGCAGTCCGTCGTCCGCTACCCGCACGAGTTCTCGGGCGGCCAGCGCCAGCGGATCGGCCTGGCCCGGGCCCTGGCCCTCGATCCCAAGCTCATCGTGGCCGACGAGCCGGTCTCGGCGCTCGACGTGTCCATCCAGGCCCAGATCCTCAACCTGATGAAGGACCTGCAGCAGCGGCACGGCCTGACCTTCGTGATGATCTCCCACGACCTGGCCGTGGTCCGGTACATGTCCGACAACATCGGGGTCATGTACCTGGGGAAGTTGGTCGAAGTGGGCCCGGCCACCGAGGTCTACGAACGACCGGCCCACCCCTACACCCGGGGGCTGCTCGACGCCGTTCCCAACCCCGAGGTGGGCCACCACCAGCGGGAGACCGCGGTCCGGGGCGAGCTTCCCTCCTCGGTCGACCCCCCGTCAGGATGCCGGTTCCGGACACGCTGCCCCCGGGCCGAGGCCCGGTGCGCCGAGGAGGAGCCGCCGCTCACCGACTTCGGTGCCGGTCACTTCGCCGCCTGCCACTTCCCGTTGCAGACTCCGGTCCAGCTGGCCGGCTCCGGGACGGCCTCCGCCCTCTGACCCGGTCGGGCCCGGCCGCGCCCGGCCCCTCGCTCAGCGGCGCTGCAGCCTGACCTCCAACGCGTCACGGAGGGCGTCGCCCACGAAGTTGAAGGCCACCACCACCAGGATGATGGCGATGCCGGCCGGATAGATCTCCCACCACCAGCCGTTGCCGGCGGCGTTGGCCCCGTTGGAGAGCATGGTTCCCCAGTCGGTCTGCGGGGAGGGGACGCCGAAGCCGAGGAACCCGAGCGCGGCCAGCAGCAGGATCGAGTCGGCGACCTGGAAGGTGGCGAACACCACGATGGTGCCGATGGCGTTGGGGATGATGTGCCGCCCGACGATCCGGCTCTTCCCACCGCCCATCACCCGGACCGCTTCGACGTATTCGCGGACGCGCAGCGTCAGCGTCTCGCCCCGGATGAGCCGGGCCGGGATCAGCCAGCTGACGAAGGCGATGACGACGATGAGGAGTGCTTCGGAGGCGTGGTAGATGGTGACCAGGGCGATGAGGAGGAACAGGACGGGGATGGACAGGAGGATGTCGACGAAGCGCATGGCCAGTGAATCGACCCAGCCCCCGAAGAAGCCCGAGACCGCCCCGTAGAGCACCCCGACCACGGTGGCCACGAAGGCCGAGGCGAAGCCCACGATGAGCGAGGTCTGTCCGCCGTACATGAGCCGGCCCAGGATGTCGAACCCGGTTCCGTCCGTGCCCAGGGGGTGTCCGTTGCCCGGGGGCGCGTTCTGGTTGTTGAGCAGGGCCGCCTGCTGATTGGTCTGATTGGTGTGGTAGAAGTGCGGCCCGAGGAAGCAGAACAGCGACCATGCCGACGATGACCAGCAGCCCGGCGACGGCCAGCTTGTTCTCGATGAAGACGCGGAAGATCTGCACACCGAGCCCACCGACGTTGGCCGATTCACCGCCCTCGGGCTCGAGCACCAGGTCCGGCCGCAGGGTCTCGCCCATCCCCATGGGGATGCGGGACGTCCCGGTATCGAGGCCGGTGACCGGGTCCTCGATGAAGTCGTCATCGTTGGCCATCAGTTCCCTCCTCCGAACCTGATGCGGGGGTCGGCCACTGCATAGAGGATGTCGGCGATCAGCGAACCGAGCACGGTGGCCACGGTGACCACCAGGGTTGTTCCGAGCACCAGGGGGATGTCACTGTTCTCGGAGGCATAGACCACGAGCAGGCCCATGCCCGGGTAGTTGAAGACCGTCTCGGTGATGACCGCCCCGCTCACGATGGCAGGGAGGGACAGGCCGAGCAGGGTCAGGATGGGGATGAGGGCGTTTCGCAGCGCGTGGCCGTAGAGGACCCGTCTGTTGCTCGCACCCTTGGCCCGGGCCGTCCGGATGTAGTCCTCGGTCAGGGCATCCATCATCGACGATCGCATGTACCGGCTGAACGAGGCGATGGTGATGGCGGCCAGCGTCACGATCGGCATCACGAAGGCGCGGGGGTCGGTGAACACGGCCCAGGGCGAGGCGTTGCTCGGCGGCGACACCGGAAACCAGTGGAGATCGAACGAGAAGAAGATGATCAGGAGGGTGCCCAGCAGGAACGCGGGCATGGCATAGAGGATGAAGGACAGGCCGGTCAGGCGTGTAGTCGGTGACCGTGTTGCGCCGGACGACCTGCAGGATGCCGAGCGGTATGGAGATGACCAGGGCCACCAGGGTGGCCGTCCCCACCAGCACGAGGGTCTTTCCCAACCGCTCCCTGATGACGGCGGTGACCCCTTGGTTGTACTTGTAGGAGTAGCCCAGGTTGCCGTGCAGCAGATTGAGGATGTAGTGGTAGAACTGGTCCCACACCGGCTGATTGAGGCCGTTCAACTTGTTGAAGTGGGCGATCGTCACCGGGGTGGCCTTGCTGCCGAGCACGGCTCGGGCTTCCCCGCCGGGGATGAGCTGGCCCAGCACGAAGACGATCAGGGTGACCCCAAGGATCACCACGATCGCCTGGAGGAACCGCCGAAGCAGATAGCCCGTCATGCCGCCGTCACCGTGGCGGCAGGATAGCCGGTCGGATACTGCCCCGCCCGGACGTCGGGAGGCCCGCGCCAGGGCCCGTCGCCCGCGACCCGGGCACCCCCTCGGTCATGGTGCCGCGCTTGCCGGTCAGCCGGTTGGCGCGGCTACGAGTTCCAGCGCCAGTTCTCGGGATTGATGGCCCACAGCGGGCTCTGGGGCGTCACCCCACTCAGTCCCTTCTGGATTTCGGTCATCTGCGTCACATAGTTCGGCTGGTAGACCACCGGCAGCTGCGTGGCCAGATAGTTCTCGTACTTGACCAGATTGACGTCCGGACGTGTTGGTGGCCTTGATGTTGGCGTCGTTGGTGGCGTCGGAGTAGTTCCCCGAGTTCGAACCGGCACCGCTCTGGAAGATCGCCTCACCGGTCGGGTAGTAGTCCGGAGCGAAGACCCAGCCCGCACCCCAGTTCTGGAGCTGCCAGGCACACCCGCTCGGGCACGGGACGGCGGTCCCGATCACCGAGTTGAACGACGCCGAGGTCAGCGTGACGTTGATGCCCGCCTGGGCCCAGCTCGACTTCTCGGCGTTCATGGTGTTGGCGGTGATGGTGACCCCGCTGGCGTACTGCAGGACGAAGGCCAGCTGGGCGCCGGCCGGAATGCCGGCACCGCACTCGTCGGCCGCCGTCCCCGGCTTGGTGCAGGTCGAGGTTCCGCCGGGCACGACCTTCCATCCGTGCGACTCGAGCAGGGACTTGGCCTTGCCCGGGTTGTAGGGGTAGGGGTTCGACTTCTCGAAGCTGGAGGCAAAGTTGTTGGCCGGATACACGGGCACCGGGCCATAGGTGGTGATGCCGTAGTTGTGGTACAGCTTCTTGATGTACAGGGGCTGGTCCACGAGGTCCTGGAAGGCCTGGCGGAAGTAGAGCTGGGAGAAGATCTTCCCGGCGTTGCCGTTGTCACCGGTGGAGTCGAAGTTGTACGGGAAGTAGTTGATGGACCAGGTGTAGAGCGGGTCGAGGGTGAAGTTGCTCAACCGGGGGTTGTTGGGACCGGCGGTCAAGGGGTCGGACGTGGTGGCGGTGATGTCCTGGGACGGGAGATATCCCACATTGACCTGGCCACCGACCAGTGCGTTGAACTCGGCCGAATCCGACGTGTACGGCAGCTCGATGAACTTCTTGATGGTGGGCTTGACGGGACCCGAATAGGTCGGGTTGGGGACCATGGTGACGTTGCCGGTGCCGTCGAAGTGGGTGAGCCGGAACGGCCCGTCCACCACCTGCCAGATCGGGTTGGTGGCGTAGGTCGAGAACGAGTTGTTGGTGGCGTTGGGATTGGCCGGGTTGTAGCCGGCCTGCTTGGACAGGAAGGTGTAGACGGCCGTACACGCGGTGTCGGCCGTACCGTAGGGTGCCGCCGAACATCCCCCCGAACCGGCCTTGGCCCCCGGCGAGGTGATGTCCCAGGCCACCGGCATCGGGGTGATCTGCGACAGCTCGTTGTAGGTGAACCAGTACGAGTTGACCGTGCCCGGTGACCGTGAAGGTCAGCTTGGTCGGGCTGTTGGCCACCACGCTGGACAGATTGTCGGGAATGGCTCCGGCGGAGTAACCGGCCCAGTTGGCCTTCTGGGCGTGCAGCATGTTCATCCAGAACATGACGTCCTGGGCGGTGACCGTCTCACCGTTGGACCACTTGTAGGGCTTGAGGGTCACGGTGACCGTGCTTCCGCCGTTGGTGTACACCGGGTTCTGGGCCAACGACAGTGACGGATTGAGGTTGGGTGTGTTGCCGTTGCCGAACCAGTACAGCGGGCGATACATCAGCTGCTGGAACTGGTTGATGTTGTTCACACTGAAGAAGGCCAGGCTCATGAACGGGAAGATGTAGTTCGGGGGCGTCTGGGCCGCCTCGGCATAGGTCGCCGTCGTCTGGCCTCCCGAGCCACCGTTGGAGGTGGACGGGGACGAACTGCAGGCGGTGGCCACCAGGGCCAGGGTCAGGAGGCCGGCCACCACTCCCCCGCGCATCATGTGTCGCCGTTTCCCGGAGCCCTGCTTGTCCATGTTGTCACCTTGTCTGTCGGGAGCGATTTCCACCACTCGGACCAGCACCTACCCAGTTCGCGGTACCGTAACCCAATTGTCACGTCGGACTCAACAGTTTCCGTCCGGCGAGCGACTCCTGTTCGCAATTTCATTGCCGGGAGGGGACGAGACCGACGAAAAGTGTCGTCGGAGGGACAACGGCACCGGCCAGACCGGGCGACGAGAGGTTGGTGTCAGAGCATCCGAGTAGATCGATCGGTTATCTCTGGTAGGGAACGGGCCTGGTGATCTCCTCCAAGCTCCTCGGTACCAAGGAATGGTTCGTGATCCACCATTCCGATTGCGGCATGGAATTCTTCACCGACGAGGTGATGCGGGGATTACTGGCCAGCAGCCTCGAGACCGCACGACTGGGCCCGGACGGCTTCTCCGCCGTCGGGTCCGGTCCGGGATCGTCGGAGGCGCCTACTTCGACTGGCTGACCATCGACGACAGTCACAAGCGCGTGGTCGACGACGTGTCGCGGATCCGCTCCCATCCGCTGGCGCCCGGGGACATCCCCATCTCCGGCTATCTCTACGACGTGACCGCCGCCGGCTGAACGAAGTGGGTGAGGCGTCCAAGGCGGGTCTGCCCGTGTGACCCGACCTCTGGCCGCGCCCTGCGGGCCGGGGGCTCGTCGGAGGTCGTCACCTGTCTTAACGTAAGGGCATGCGCTTCGTCATCATCGGGGGCGGTCCGGCGGGAAACCAGGCCGCCACCCATGCGGCGAGCAGGGGCGTGGACGTGACCCTCGTCGAACGGGACGTGGTCGGGGGCGCGGCCAACCTGTGGGACTGCATCCCGTCCAAGGCCATGATCGCCACCGGCGGGGCCATGTCCAACCTGCGGCGGATGGCGGGTATGGGGGTGGTGGGCAGCGAGGGCTCGATCGACCTCGAAGTGGTCCGCCAGCGCATCGGGGCCATCGTCGACCGGCTCGAGGACACCAACGAGAAGATCCTCCACAGCCAGGACGTCAACCTGGTCCGCGGATCGGCCCGCCTGGTCGACGCCCACACCGTGGTCGCCGACACCGTCGACGGAGAGTGCTCCTTCGAGGCCGACTCCATCCTGATCAGTACGGGGAGCCGGCCCCGGGTACCCGACTGGGCCGTGCTGGACGCCGACCGGATGCTGTCCACCCGCGACGCCTATCCGCCCAAGGTGCTCCCCGGACACCTGGTCGTGGTCGGTTCGGGCGTCACCGGGGTCGAGTTCGTGCACCTCTTCTCGTCGTTGGGCTCCGAGGTCACCCTGATCGTGAGCCGCCAGCAGGTCCTTCCCCACAAGGACCCCGAGGTGGCGGCCGTGCTCGAAGCCGACTTCACCGGGCGGGGCGTGCACCTCCTGAAGGGGGCCCGGGCGGTGGGCGCGGTGCGGTCGGACACCGGGGTGACGGTCCACTGCGACGACGGCCGGGTGGTGGACGCCACCCACGCCCTGCTGGCCGTGGGATCGATCCCCAACTCGGAAGGCCTGGGCCTCGAGCACGCCGGCGTCGAGGTCGACCCCGACGGCTACCTGCCCATCAACCGGCACTGCCAGACCAACGTGGGCCACATCTTCGCCGCCGGTGATGTCTCGGGGAAACTCCCGCTCTCGTCGGTGGCCGCCATGCAGGGCCGGCAGGTGGCCGACTACGTGGTGGGCGGCCATTCGGTGACCCACCGCCATCCCAACTACGAGAGCGCGCCGTCCGCCATCTTCACCGAACCGGAGATCGCCGATGTCGGCCTGGCCGAAGCCGATGCCTTCGCCGAGGGGCGGAAGATCCGGGTGACCAAGGTTCCGTTCGCGGCCAGCGCCCGGGCGCTGATCGACAACGACTCCCGCGGGTTCGTCAAGATCATCACCGATCCGGCGACCGGCATCGTCCTCGGCGGGTCCATCGTGGGGCAGAACGCGTCGGAGCTCATCTCGGTGCTGGCCGTGGCCGTGACGGGAAGGCTCCGGGTGGCCGACATCGTCGAAGCCATGCTGGTACACCCGACCTTGGCGGAGGCGTTGGCGGAAGCAGCCGAGTGATGGCCGCGCCGGAACCGCAGAGGACGGCAGCCGCTCTGACCGGTGATCGGAGGTATCGCTCCGGTCGACTCCTGACTGCCGTCGCCGCCGCCGTCGCCCTCACTGCGGCGATGGCAGCCCTCGCGCCTGTCGTTCCGGCGGCGGCAGCCGGCGGTCCCACCGAGCATCGGTTGGCGCCGAAGACCGGTGCCTACGTGTTCACCCTCCGATTCGACGGGCTGACCCGGGAGTACCGGCTGCACGTCCCGCCCGCAGCCGCCTCCGGCCGTCCCCTCCCGCTGGTCCTCAACCTGGCCGGCGCCACCCAGAACGGCTGGCTGGAGGAGGTCACCTCCGACATGGACCCCAACGCCGACCGCAACGGCTACCTGGTGGCCTACCCCGACGGCACCCGCATCGCCAAGGTGCTGACCCCCGACCCGATCGCCAAGCAGGCCCAGTACGGCTGGAACGCCGGGAGGTGCTGCGGCCTGCCGGTGACCAGGAACATCGATGACGTGGGCTTCCTGCTCAAGGTCATCTCCGACGTCGCGGCGCGCACTCCGGTCGACCTGCGACGGGTCTACGTCACCGGGATCTCCAACGGCGGGATGATGGCCTATGCCATGGCCTCCGAGGCATCGGACCGGATCGCGGCCGTCTCGTCAGTCTCCGGCCAGGTCGAACTGCCCACCATCCATCCGACCCGGGCGGTGCCCACCCTCGAGTTCCACAGCGTCGACGACCCCATCGCCAAATGGGTCGGGGTCCCCAACCGCAATCCCCGGCTCCGGCTCTCGGTCATGGACGGGATCCGCCAGTGGGTCAGGGCCGACGGGTGCGACCCCACCCCGCACGACGGTCCCGAGATCGTCGGCGCCGCCGGTTCCATCTCGGCCGGCGAGACCGCGACCCCGGTGAGCTACACCGGGTGCCGCTCAGGGTCCGAGGTCGCACTGTGGAGGTTCACCGGGTCGGGTCACGTGTGGCCGGGAAGCACGCTCAACACCGGGCCGAAGAGCAACTGGATCCTGGCCGGCGTCGGACGAGGCATCGTGCTGGTCGACGCCGACGAGGTCATGTGGCAGTTCTTCCGGCGGTATTCGCTTCCGTCCCCGGCCCGCATCCCGTTCATCGACACCGCGTTCGGGTTTCCTGGCACCACCGGATCCCTCATGTTCCGGGTGTGAGCCGACCGGCCGCCGCCCAGTGAACCGGGAACCAGGCCAGGACGGGCCGGCATCCCCCGGCACGGGGACCACCTCCCACCGCCTGGTACTCCACGGTTGGACCGATCGCGCCGTGGTCGGCCTCGGGATCGTCGCCCTGGCCGCCGGCTTCGGTCAGTTCGGCCTGACCGCCACGCTCGGCGACGTGGCCCGGCACTTCGGCCACGTGGTCCACGGGACCTCGATCACCGATCAGGCCGGGCTCTCGGGTACCAAGGTGGGTCTGGGGCTGGCCATCATCCGATTGGCCTCGCTCGGCGGCCTGCCCATTGCCAGCCTGGCCGACCAGGTGGGTCGGCGCCGGGTGTTGCTGCTCTCCTGCGGCCTCGGACTCGCCGTCACCGCGGTGTCGGCGGCCAGTCCGGGGTACTGGTGGTTCGTGGTCGTCTTCGCCGTGGGCCGGCCGTTCCTGTCGGCCGCCTATGCCGTCGCCCAGGTGGGAGCGGCGGAGGAGACCGCCTCGGCCCAACGCGCCTCCGCGGTGGCCCTGATCGCGGCCGGCTACGCCGTGGGGGCCGGTGCCACCGCCGTCATCTACGGATCAACCGGACATGCCCTCGGGTACCGCGGGGTCTTCCTGCTGGCCCTCGTCCCCATGGTCGGGCTGCCCTTCGTGGCCCGTTGGGTCTCCGAACCGGACCGCTTCCGCCAGGTCGAACGGTCGGACCGGCGGGACTGGCCCGTGCTCGGAGCGGTGTCCCGCCCGTACCGGGGGCGCCTTCTCCTGGTGACCTCGCTGGTCTTCTCACTGGCGGTGATCACCGGGCCGGCCAACAGCTTCGTCTTCCTCTACTCGCAGAACGTGAAGGGGTTTCCCGGCTACACCGAGTCGGCCATGGTCATCGGGGCCGGGATCCTCGGATTCGGCGGACTCCTGGCCGGGGTGCGGCTGGCCGACCGGATCGGTCGCCGACCGACGGCCATGGGGGCCATGGTGTGCATCGGTGGGTCGGGCATCCTCTGCTACAGCGGCAGCGGGGCCGCCCTGGTGATCGGATACCTGCTCGGGATCACCGCCGGTGGGGTCATCGCGCCGGCCGCGGGGGCCTTCGTCAACGAGCTCTTCCCGACCCCGGTGCGGGCCTCGGTGGCCGGATGGAATGTGGCCGGTGCCGTGCTCGGTGCGGTGGCCGGGCTCGTCCTGTTCGGTGCCATCGCCGACGTCGGCAACCGCTTTGCTCCGGCCGCTCTGGTGACCTTCCTGCCGGCCATGGCCCTGAGCGGACTGGTGTGGCTGCTCCCCGAGACGCGGGGCCACGAGCCCGAATGGTTCTGGCCCGACCAGGCCAAGGGCCGGGCCCGGTAGCCCCTCCGGCGGCTCGAGTGCACCGGGCACCGGGTTCCTGCATCATTGGTGGATGTGCGGACGACCGGTGGCCCGTCTCGGATGGACGCCGGTGGAGGATGATCGGGTGAGCCGACGCCGGACCGCCGTGGTGGCCGTGGTGATCGCGGTCGCCCTCGCCGCCGTGGTGGCCGGCCTCCTACTGGCCCAGGACAAGGCGTCGTCTCCCACCCCGGTCACACTGGCTGTGGACCCCTACGCCCATGCGGCCGGTGCGGTGACCGTGGCCGGAACCGGGTCGCCCGGGTTCAGCGGGGACGGGCACAAGGCGGTCGACGCCGAGCTCGATGCCCCCACCGGGATCGTCGAGAACGCGGTCGGCGACCTGTTCATCGCCGATACCGGCAACTGCCGGGTACGTGAGGTGGCGGCGAGATCGGGTGACTCGTTCGGGGTGGCCGTCCAGGCCGGCGACATCGCCACCATCGCCGGCGGGTCGTGCACCGGCCCGACCCCCCATCCGGCGCCCACCGCCCTCGCCCTCGACCCGAGCGGTGACCTGTTCATCGCCTTCGGATCGGCCAACCGGGTCGAAGAGCTGCCCAAGGGCGACAGTTCGGTACTCGGCAGGCCGGCCACCGCGGGAAGACCGGTGACCATCGCCGGCACCGGTGTGGCCGGGTTTGCCGGCGACGGGGGGCCGTCGGACCGGAGCCGGCTCGACGACCCGACCGGGGTGGCCGTCGACCCCGCCGGGGACGTCCTGATCGCCGACACCGCCAATTGCCGCCTGCGGCTGGTGGCCGCCGCCGACGGGACCCGGTACGGGACTCGCGGTGGTCCGGGGCCATATCGACACGGTGGCCGGCAACGGGGCCTGCGGGTCGGCCGGGGACGGCGGCCCGGCAGCCACGGCCGAGCTCTGGGACCCCGGAGCACTCGCCGTCGATGCCGGCGGGAACGTCCTGGTCGCCGATCAGGGCAACCGGACCATCCGGCTGCTGGCGGCCACCGATGGCACCTTCTACGGCGTGGCCATGGCCGCCGACCACCTGGGCACGGTGGCCGGGGAGGGATCGTACGGCCCGTACCTGGTCGACGGGCTGTCGGCGGTGGGCGAGACGGCGGAGCTCAACTTCCCGACGGCCATCGCCCTCGACCGCTCCGGCAATCTCTCGATCGCCGACGGGGCCATGCACGTCATCCGGTTCGTACCCGCCGTCACCACCACCCTGCGCGGCAAACAGGCGCAGGCCGGCGACATGTACACGGCCGCCGGGGCCATGTCCACCGGGTCCCTCCGCAACCGGACGGCCTGGATCCAGACCCGGATGCTCGACCCGGTCGGACTGGCCGTCTCCCCCCGAGGGCAGCTGGTCTACGCCGACAACCAGGCCGACGTGGTGCGGGAGCTGCCTGCCGGCACCTGACCCCGCCCCGCCGGGTCAGCCCGGGGCCACGGTGAAGTCGAAGGTGCCGGCGCCCACGGCCACGACCACCTCGCCTCCCCCGGTGCTCACGACGTCCACGCCGGGGGCATGCACGACCGCCGACCCGCCCTCGCGGACCTGGGAGGCGGCCGCAGCCCGCAGACGGCACCGGGCGGCGGCGTTGGGCGGAACGGTGAGCTGCAGGCTGGTCTGTTCCGAGGAGGTCCGCCAGGCCACCGCGTACTTCCCCGCCGGTGTCGGGAACGTCCCCGAGGCATGGGCCAGCGCCGTTCGGCGGAGGGCCGACCGACACCGCGGTGGCCGGTCCGTCCTCCCCGGGCTGGATGGGCGTGGCCCCGAGGAGCACCTCCTGGATGGCGACCAGGGCCGAGGAGCCCCATCCGTGGGACATGCTGTCCCCGATCAGATCGCTCGGCACCCAGGTCTCCCAGGTGAAGGTCCCGCCGGCCTTGATGATGGCCGCCCATCCCGGGAAGGAGGCGTCGGTGAGGAGCCGCACCACGTCGGCGTCGCGCCCCCCGGCATGGAGGCCACGCAGCAGCTCCATGCCGTGGTCGGGATTGACCGAGATGTCGAGCGAGGCGACGTGGTCGGCCACCGCCGGGATGGCCGCCGCCGGGGCCACGCCGTAGGCCAGGGCCACCGCGTTGGCCAGTTGCGACGAGTGGGGGCTCCGGGTGCCGTCCCGGTGGAGGCCGTCGGCATAGATCCCGTCTCCCCCGACCATGTGGGCGTTGACGGCTGCCGCCAGAGCACTGGCCCGTTGACCCTGGACCGAGGCGGTGGCGGCGTCGCCGACCACGGTGGCCACATCGGCGATCCGGCGGAAGGCGTCGACGGCCACCACGTTCAGGGTGGTGTCGGCGTACGTCTCGTAGTCGTACCCGTACTGGTTGTCCCCGTTGGTGGACATGGGCTGCCCGGAGATCAGCCCGGTCGAGGGGTCGATGATCCCGGTCAGGTAGTCCGAGAGCCGGGTGAGGGTCGGCAGGAGGGTGGCCAGCGTGGTCCGGTCACCGGTGGACAGGTAGTAGCGCCAGACCCACTCGGGGTAGCGGGCGGTGAACAACGGATAGTCCTGGGGCCCGTCGTCGTTGGGGTAGACCTCGTTGACCTGACCGGTGGGCCAGTAGCGCTTCTGGGCCCGGGCCATGTCCCGCAGCCCCTGCCAGCTCAGGTTCTGTTCGCCGTAGGTCCGCATGACCGTCTCGGACTCGTTGGCCGAGTCCCACAGGAACTGGCCCTTCTCCCGGGTGGGCGTGTCGACGAACTGCTCCTGGGACGTGTAGAGCCCCGAGTGGGCGCACAGGGCCCACACGGCGTCGAGCATCGGGGCCGAGGACGAGAAGGTGGCTGCGTCGACGTCGGGCATCGCCGCGTGACGGGCCAGGAGGGTGACCTGGCCGTCGGACACCACCTCGCCGGGGTCGTCGATCTGGAGATAGCGGAACCCGAGGTAGACGTAGGGCTCGAACTCCTGGGCGCCGGACCGCTGGGTGTACGAGAAGGACAGATCGGTCTGCTGGGTGTTGTGGGTGGTGGACACCGATCCGTCGGGATCGAGAGTGTAGCCCACGTGCAGGGGGACGAGGTGCCCGTCGACCCCGTGGCGGAACGACACGGTCGGTCTCCCGGCGTAGACCTTGCCGAAGTCGATCACCACCGAGCCGGTCGGAAGCACCCGGAGGTCCGTCGGGGACACCGGGTGCTCGCTGATCCGGGTGCGTTGGGCGTAGAGGTCGACGAAGGGCGCCGATCCGACCGGCCCGAGGACGGTGGCAGCCGACCAACCGTGGTCGTCGAAGCCGGCCTCGGACCATCCGGTGGGATGCCGACGTCCGTCGATCCACTCGACGAAGTCGCCCACGTCGTTGTTCCGCTGCGGCGCGGGGAGCCATTCCGCCCGTTCGGTTCTCCACGTATCGTCGGAGCGGAGCGTCACCCGGGTGCCGTCGGCGTAGTGCACCTCCACCTGGACCAGGAGGCCGGGGGCGGAGGTCGGACGACCCTGCCCCGGCCCGTACCAGTGGTGGAGGATGCCGACGGCGTTGGGGCGCCCGGCCACCACCGCCGACGTGATGTCGGTCGCCTGGTAGTACTGCTCATCGGGAAAGCAGAAGCTCGGGCCGCTGTCGAGCTGGGCACCGTTCACCCAGAGCTGGTACTTGTGGGCGGCGGCCACGTAGGCCGTGGCCCGGGCGATGGTCCCGTGCGGAAGGGGGCGGGTGGCACGGAGGTAGGTGTACTCCTCGGCGCCGGGTTCGGCGGGGCCAGGGCGCAGCCAGAGGGCAGTCCAGTCCTTGGTCCGCAAGCCGGTGGTGAAGGAGGCCGGAGCGCTGGGTTGGCTCCACCGGCCCTTGCCGTCCGCCGTGCTCACCGTCCACCGGTACCGGGCGTCAGCCGCCAGCGGTGGCCCGCCGTAGCCGACGAACGCCTGCTGCGACGACGACACCCGACCGCTGTCCCACACCGTCGACGCCGATCCGTCGGGTCCCGAGACCACCACCCGGTAGCCGGATTGCACCGCCCCCCGACGGGAGTCGACGACGTGCCAGGCGAACTGGACGTCGTCGGGGTCGACGCCCACCGGATGGGTCAGGCCGACGACGGTCAGGTGGCGCGGTGGACCCGGTGACCCGTTCCCCGCGTCGGTGGCGGTGGCCGGCCCGGCCGTGTCGACGACCACCCCGGCGGCCCCGCCGATGACGGCGAGGGCCGCTCCAGTCTTGATCCCGGTGGCGAGAAACGTGCGCCGATCGATCCTGTCCATCATCCCCCCGTCGAGGTGACGCGATGGTACCGGAGCGGCACCGGCCCGGGCGCCCCCGGCCTCGAGTGGGTCAGCTCAGGTCGTCGTCGGGGGGAACGGTGTCGGCGGGTACGTCCATGGTGGCGTTGCTGGTCATCAGGCCGTAGACCATGGCGGCGATGAAACCTCCGACCAGCGGGGCCACGATGAACAGCCAGAGCTGGTGGAGCGCCAGGCCCCCGACCACGAGAGCCGGCCCGATGCTCCGGGCCGGATTGACACTCGTGCCGGTGAGGGCGATACCCACCAGGTGGACGAAGACCAGCGTCACGCCGATGGCCAGCCCGGCCAGTGCCTCACGCGCCACCTTCGAGGTGGCGAACAGGATGACCATCACGAAGATGAAGGTCAGGATGGCCTCGACGGCGAAGGCGCTTCCCACCCCGAGGTGGATCTTCGAAGCGCTCCCATAGCCGTCCGCCCCCAGGCCCTGAACGTTCTTCGAGTAGAGGGGCGACCCGGTGAAGACGGCCCACAGTGCGTAGGCGCCGGCGATCCCGCCGGCCACCTGGGCGACCCAGTACCCGGCGGCTTCGGCAACCTTCATCCGGCCCGCGACCACGAATCCGAGGGAGACCGCGGGGTTCACGTGACATCCCGAAACGGGCCCGATGGCATAGACGAGGCCGGTGAGGACGAGCCCGAAGGCCAGCGCCGTGGTGACCACTCCGGCCGAATAGCTGGTCCCGAACAACCTGAACCCGAACGACAGCGTGGCGGTACCCACCGCCACGAACACCAGGATGAAGGTACCGATGAATTCGGCGATGAGCTTCCGGGCATCCAACACAAGGCCTCCCTGGTTCTCGTGCCCCTGGTCTCCTGATCCTCCATCATCATCGAGCCGCCGTCGTCGGCGGTGGATACCCCGAGCCGGGCCGGTCAGCCGTCACCCGGCCAGCATGCTGGTGATCTGGGTCATGTCGAAATAATCGCGCCAGGCGCAGATCTTGCCGTCACGGACCTCGAATGTGCCCATGACCGGCAGTGCCCCCACCCGATCCCCGGCAGTGATGGTGTCGACCCGTTCGGTCAACACCGCATTCCCGTCCACGGCCAGATGGAGCGTCTCGATGGTCAGGCTCTGGCACATGGCGAAGAAACCTCCGATGAAGGCGATGGTGTCCTCGATCCCGACTGCCGGGTCCATGGGGATGTTGTGGTACACGACGTCGTCGGTGAAGAACGGGCGCAGCGCCTCGGCGTCGTGCTTGGCGAATGCCGCGCACATGGCCCGCACGACCTGCTCGGCCTCCTCAGCGGCTCCCATGACGTACCTCCCCGGCTCGGCCAACCACGATCACGATAGCGATGCCCCGAGGACGGAGCCACCGCCAAGTGGTGCGCGGGCCGGCAACGTGGCCCGGACGGTGATCAGCGCGACCGCTGCTTCACCTGGGTGGCCAGACACTTCCGGCAGGTATCGCCGTAGCGGACGGAACAAGATCGGCCGCATCGGTGACAGGTGCTCCGGGCCGGTTCTCTCATCGATCGTCCTCCTTCTGGTCGAGTGGTGTTCGCCATGTTGGCGTGGGAACCGGCGCAACTGGGGGATCCTCGGCACCGACGGCAGCGGCCAGGGCCGGAAGGGCGGGCCCTGGGTCGACACCGCACCCGGCCTCTGACCGCCGCATGGTGGCCCGCCCCGCCGGGCCACCCGGGAAGTCCTCTGCCGTCCCGGCCCCGGGATCCGGCCCTCCAGGGCGACAACAACCCGGCCCTCACCGATCGCCCGCCACCGACCTCCCCGGCCCTCTACCGTGCTGGATCCGGCCCGTTCACCCGTGGCCCCGAGGAGGATCATGCGCGCTGGCCGCCGGATCGGCGGTCGTGGTCGGGGCGGGCACTCAGCCCGCGGCGCAACTCCAGCGGATCTCGCTGGCTCTCGACCGTGGACAACGTGATCATCGGCCTGGGGGGGAACTCCGGGGACTGTGGCCAGTATCACGGCCTGGTCATCTCCGCCCCGGAGAACGGCTCGACGCCCAGCGACGTACGTGGTGGCCAACCTCCCGGGCGACAAGCAAGGGGCGGTGTGGATGGGCGGGGCGGCACCGGCCATCGATCCCCAGGGAAACATCTGGGTATCTACCGGCAACAGCGCCTTTTTCAACTCGACCGACCCCTACGACGGAAGCGACGGGGTGCTCAAGCTCAGCCCCTCGCTGAAACTGGTCGACTACTTCGCCCCCACCTCCTGGTTCCACGACAACGCCGACGACTTCGACCTGTCCACAGCCCCGGCTCTCCTGCCCAACGGCCTGGTCTTCATCGCCGGTAAGTCCTTCAGCGTCTACACCCTCGATGAATCGCACCTCGGGCACATCGGCGGCCAGCTCCAGACGCGTGATCCTGGTCGATCTCGCTAGTTGGCCGTCCGCCCACCGCCAGCACGCTGGCTCTCGCACGCCTTCATCGCGCCTACCCTCGACCTGCATGTCGCCTTCCATTCCCGCACCGTTGACTACGACTGGTTGTTGTGCGACGGGGAGGCACCGCTGTCTACCGGCGGGCTGTTCGGGTCGACCGCCCGGATCTGGTCGCCGGGTGGTGGACTCCATGCCTGAGGCGGGGGCTAGTGCCTGTAGCGTCCGACCTGACACCTGACGCGGCCCGGGACTACCGGCGTCGTGCCCGGGTCGACAGGACCTCGGGCTACTGCTGGTCTGTCCGTCAGTGTCGAGCGTTATCTACGCCGACGGTCCCGCGGTGCTCGACCACCGGGCGGCGGAGTTCAGGGCCAAGCTGTCTGCTCAGTTCCGAGCCGGCGTCGTCGGCGAACTGCTCTGGTGCTGGGTCAACGTGCCCGACTATGTGGTCCCTGCCGCAGGTCCGGACCACGGGATCTTCCCCGGCGACCCGACGCTCCGGGTGCTTGGAACCTCCTGAGCAACGTTTGGGAGCGGGCGCTGATCCGGCTCCCTCACGGGCACGGTCGGTCCAAGGGGCCGGCTCGGGCAATCCGTTCAGATGGGGAGTCCAGCGAGGATTGCGGCGAAGGTGGTCGGCGCTGTCACCGGGAGGAGATGACCCGAGTCGACCCGGATGATCGAGGCCGGATCCGGAAGGTGGCCCACCATCACCTCCTGTGTTTCGGTGGGCACCGGACGATCGTGCTCATTCAAGACGTACACGATCGGGATCCCGGCGACGGCCGACCAGTGCACGGGTTGGAAGTAGTGGTGCACGGTGTCCGGTACGCAACGGACAGGATCGACCACGTAGGCCAAGGTCTCGTCATCGAGCGGGTCCCCGCCGTATGCGTAGCGGAACGATTGCGGATCCTCGGGGGGACCGGGGAGCGTGATGGATGTCCCGTCGCGCTCGGCCACGGCCCGCGCCAGGAGCAGGCCCTCCCGGTGACGCTCCTTCATGCAGTCGATCCCGCAGCCCCCCTCGGTCGGGACCAGGGCGGCGTTCAGAACCACCGCACCGATGCGTCCTCCCGAGGCGGCGACCACTCCGGGGACGACCAGGCCCCCTGAGGAATGGGCCACCAGCGTGATCGGGGTCCGGATGTCCAATCTGTCGAGGTCGGCGACGACCGACTCCACCTCATCATCGACCGACAGGTTGGAGAGGTCGGCGACCTTTCCGGCCCGGCCGGGGAGGTCGACGGCGAAGGTGGGCCGATCGAGATACGGGAGGAGCCGGTCCCAGAAGCGGGCGGTGGCACCGCCTCCGTGGATGAGGACGAACGTCAAGGTCGGGGCTGGATCAGAACAGCGAAGGCACCGGCCGTGGCCCTGTGCCCGGGAACGACCTCGATGGAGGCGGAGGGAGTGGGAGCAGGTCGACCGAGCGGGTCAGGCCCGGGGTCGGATCGGCCGATCCCTCGCCACCCACCGATTCCGAGTTCCTGATGCCCGAGAGAAACTGGTCGACCTCACCTCGGTGATAGCCCTTCCAGGTCTGGTGGAATTCGACACCCTGGACCACCTTCCAGGGGAAGCAGCCGGCGTCGATGGCCATGGCCATCTCCTCGAGGAAGTCATCGACGTCGTCACGGTCGTATCCCTTCAGGGTCTCCCGGAACTTGACCGCACGGACGTCGTTGCCAGTCATTCGGTGATTGTAAGTCGGATGCCACGCACCTGCATACTGACGGGCCGATCTCGGAAACAGCGCTACGAATCTCCTGGTAGAGACCGCTGCCGGCCATTGCCATAGACAGCTCCGCCCCGACTGCGTCCGGCGTGGCCACGATCCGTCCCCTACGCTTCAGCCGCGCCGTGGTGACGGCGGGGCCCGGCCACCAGTTCGGCCAAGTTCGTTGTGACGGCATGAGCCGACAAGAGGAGCAAGATCGAACATGATCGACACCGCCAAGACGCCGACCCGAGATCGCCGACCCGGGAGACTCCCTGTTCAGCACCGGGGTGGCCGACGATCCGACCGACACCTACCGCGAGCTCCGCCAACGCTGCCCGGTTGCCCGGTCGAACGCCCCGGACATGCCCAGCGTGTACCTGTTCGACTACGAGAACGTGTCCTGGGCCCTGCGGCATCCGGAGGTGTTCTCCTCCGAGGGCGAGGTGCTGTCCATCGGTCAGGAACAGCCCCTGATCCCCGTCCAGGTCGACCCACCCGAGCACACCGGCTATCGACGGCTGCTCAACCGCTCCTTCACCCCCAGACGGATGGCCGAGCTCGAACCCGATGTGCGGACACTCGTCGCCGGGCTGCTCGATGGATTCGTCGACGCAGGGGCCTGTGACTTCCACGAGCAGTTCGCCACCCCACTCCCTTCGACCATCTTCCTCCGGCTCATGGGCATGCCCCAGGACGACCTCCCCACCTTCCTCCGTTGGCGCGATGACACCGTCCGACCGGCGGTCGAGCCCGGCGACTTCGAAGGTGCTGCGGAGATCCGGGCATCGGCGGGCAAGGCCATCAGCGCGTACTTCCAGACTGCCATCGACACCGCCCGCGCCGCGCCGGGCGAAGGCCTCATCAGCGAGCTCGTCCACGCCGATTTCGAGGGTCGCCCGTTCAACACCGACGAGCTTCTGGGGATCTGCCACCTCATGCTCCTCGGAGGCCTCGACACGGTCACCGCCACGCTCGACTGCATGATCGTCTACCTGGCCCAGCACCCGGAGCGTCGGCGGCAGTTGGTCGACGACCCCTCGCTCATCCCCGTGGCCATCGAGGAGCTGCTCCGTCACGAGACGCCGGTGATGCTGGTGCCCCGGGTGGTCAAGACCGGGCTCACCATGTCGGGAGTCGAGCTCCATCCCGGCGATCCGGCGATGCTGGTGATCGGTGCTGCCAATGGCGACGAGACCGTGTTCGACGATCCCGGGGCGGTGGACTACGCCCGTGATCTCAACCGTCACCTGGCCTTCGGGGGCGGGAATCACAAGTGCCTCGGCGCCCATCTGGCCCGGCTCGAGCTCCGTGTCGCCCTCGAGGAGTTCCACCGCCGAATCCCCGACTATCGACTGGCCGACGGAGCGGAGATCCACTTCTCACCCGGCATACGCCAGCCCGACTGTCTGCCGCTCGTCTGGGACTAGGGCGACCCCCAGTGGCAGGACCGTGCTGCTCCCCCGGTCGCGGTGAGCCGGACCCGCCGACCGAGCGGGCGCCAGCCGGCGACGGGCCGGGGCACACGACCGGCGACGGCCGTGGCGGTGCGACCGGGTCGGTTTCTCATGGGTGACGAATCCGACTGGGCCTACCCCGGCGACGGCGAGGCCCCGGTCCACGAAGTCTCGCTCCCCGGCTTCGAAATCGACCGCCATGCCGTCAGCAACGAGGGCTTCGCCGCGTTCGTGGCCGCGACCGGCTGGCGCACCGACGCCGAACGTTTCGAGTGGTCCTTCGTCTTTGCCGGCCTGCTTCCCGACGACTTCCCCGACACCCGTGGGGTGCAAGGGGCCGAATGGTGGCGCCAGGTGTTCGGTGCCGACTGGAGCCATCCGGAAGGTCCTCACTCCACCCTCGATGGGCGGGGTGATCACCCGGTCGTGCATGTCTCGTGGAACGACGCCGTGGCCTACTGCCGCTGGGCGGGAGGACGGCTTCCGACCGAAGCCGAATGGGAGTACGCGGCGAGGGGTGGCCTGGCCGGTCAACCCTTCCCCTGGGGATCCGAGCTCGAACCCGGCGGTGAGCACCGGATGAATGTCTTCCAAGGTGACTTCCCCTACCGGGACACGGCGGCGGACGGGTTCAGGGGGACGGCTCCCGTCGATGCGTACCCCCCCAACGGCTACGGGCTCTGCAACATGACCGGAAACGTGTGGGAATGGTGCAGCGATTGGCTTCAGCTCGACTACTACGGGCAGCCGTCATCAACCCACTCACCACCGGGACCGGACACGGGATCGTTCCGGGTGCAGCGGGGTGGCTCGTTCCTCTGTCACGAGTCCTACTGCCGGCGGTACCGGGTCTCGGCCCGGTACGGGAGCGAGCCGTCCAGCTCGGCCAGCAACGTCGGCTTTCGCTGGGCTGCTGACTCTCAGCCTTCATGATGGGCCGCTGAGTCAGTGCCGACCGATGCGGGGGGCCGTGCCCCGGGCCACGCTGACCAGGTCCCGCAGTCGCGCCTGGCGCATCCGGCGCTGTTCGGCGACAGCCAGATTGCCGGCCGGAACCAGGAGACGGAGTCCGTCATGGTGGACCTCGAATCGCAGCGGGGTCTCCAGTTCGAGCGCCTCCCCGTCGACGCCGGCGAATGCCTTGCCCGACCGTGAGCGCACCTCGAAGTTCTCGACGGTGAACTCATGCCAGTTGGGGCTGCGTCGGCGCTGCCCGATCGCCGACAGCGCGGTGATCGCCGCGGCCTCGGCACCGCTGGCCCCGGTGACGGCGAAGACCCCGAGGAGACCGGAGTCGATGCTCCGCCGCTGGGACAGGTCGGGCGCCGGGCCCAGGACGTAGGGGTTGTTGGAGACCTGGATCAGATACGAACCCTCCACCTCCGCGTCACTCGGATCGGTGAACTGGAGATCGAACGGCGCGTCGGTGTTGCCCAGCAACTCGGGTAACAGGGCCGTCGACGTCTCCACTTTGGCGTCGCGATACTGATCCTGTTGCACGATGGTGGCATAGACACCCAGCGAGACGTTGTTGACGAAGAAACGGCCGTTGACGGTGCCGTAGTCGACACGGCGTTCGATGGAATCGGTGAAGGCGTAGAGGCTGTGGCGGGGGTCCTCACGGTCGAGCCCGAGATCGAGGGCGAAATGGTTCCGGGTCCCCGCCGTCACGCAGACGAAGGGCAGTTCGTGTTCCACGGCGATCGAGGCGACCAGCGCCTGGGAGCCATCGCCGCCGGCCATGCCCAAGCAATCGGCACCGCGGGCCACCGCGTCGCGGGCCAGCTGCTCGAGATCCAATCCCTCGGCCAGCATCACCGTCTCGATTCCGAGCTTCTCGGCCAGGTCCACCAGTCCGAAACGGCCGACCTTTCCTCCTCCGGACCAGGGGTTGCAGAGGAGCACAGGATGCCGGGGAGGGCCGACCGGCCGGCGATGGTGATCGTCCAGCCAGCGGTCGTCGGTGGCCAGCGCCCGTTGAGCCGATCCGAACCCGACGGCGACCAGGACGGCAAAGACGAGCACTTGGACAAGGGGTCGATCTGCGCCCATCGCCGCCCTCACGAACACCGTGATCATGATGCCCACCCCAGCCAACAGGCCCACCGCGGCCAGCATGCGGCGGAACCCCCGTCGGGTGACCAACCACCATCCACCTGCGGCCGACAGCACCAGGCCGACCAGGCCGACGAGCAGGTACCCGGCGTTCCGAATGAAGAAATCCACCAACTCGACGACCACGGCGGCCACGGCCAGCAAGGAGACAATGGCAAACGACCGTCTTCGCCATGAAACCGGGCTGCCGCCGTCGGTCATGGTCCACCCGCCGCCGAAGTGGGCGCCCCACTGCTGCGACGATGTCCTTCGACCCCAGTACCCGTCTTGCTCTGATCCATCGGTGGGCCCTTCCTCTTCAGGTCGGGCAGTCTAACGAAGGCGACCCCGCTCGGGATTGAGGACTCCTCCTATCGGTATCACCGGGTGGGCTGGGCTCACGACCCCGTGATCGGCGACGTCAGCCGTGCATCCGGTATCCATACCGTTTGCTCGCTGCAACAGGGCGGTGGGCGGTCGCGGTATCTCGACATCTCATCCCGGCGCACCTAGTGGTTGATTACGCCCCACGGCACGATGGCCTGACAGGTGTTGCACATCGCCAATCCCCCACTCTGGTGCGATGAATCACCGATCACCACCTCTCCCGGCGCTCGCTCCGACCGGATCGACAGCCCGTCGAGGGTCTGGCACACCGGGCAGGGAAGTCGTTCGAACCCGACGGTCTCCATCGTCCCAGAGCTTTAGAACGAACGTTTGATCGAGTGGTGGAATTCCCGACCGACCCACGTCACCCTCGGACCTAGGGTGCGCACCAGGTTTGGTTGTGCCTCCAGGCACTGACCGCCGGAGTCGAACAGGTCATACGCCGTTGAACGAGCCACCAGGAGCGGTCCGGCCCGATCGCGGCCGGAGGGGTGAGACGAGGACGGACGAGGGACATGCCGACCGAAAAGGGGAAATCCGGCAGGCCTCCCGGCTTCGAAGTACTCGAGTTGCTGGGTCCCCCGAGCACGGCGACGCCAGGTCGTGCCCGGGGTCCCGGTGACCTCGCCGTGGCCCCGCTACAAAACCGACTACACCGATTGCGTTACCAAAATTGACGATGGCGGAGTGATCGGGCGAGGGTGCAAGGTGGACTCAGGGGACGGGCAGGGACGGTTGGGGAACCAGGCGCAGTTCTTGCTCCGAACTCGATGACCCCTCGGTCATGTTGGGTAGCCCGGGGGTCATCAGGTGTGCGACGACCTCCGCTTTGGGCCTCTTCTCGGGGGTCGTCGCGCCCATTCCCCGGCTGACATGCTCACCAAACCGCGCTCCGGCGTCCTCTGCGGGATCCGGAACACGATGGCTTTGCCTTCGTCCCGCGTCTGATGTGTCCTGCTCAACTCTCGTGCACTGCGCCTTCCCTGGTCGGCGCGGGCACGCCCTTGTCCAAAGGGAAGGGTGCGATGGCCCGATGCCGAACCAAGGGGGTCCACGTGAGGTTGGCGCTGGTCACCGTACTGCTTTCAGGCACTCGGTTACTCCCGGGTAAGCGAAGGGACCACGGGAGGGGTAGGACGGCTGCCCGGTGCGAACGCCGTTTTCAGGGTACGCTCTGAGCGGATCCGGAGTGTCCGGTGCAAAAGAATACAGGGGGTAGTTCATGCGTCGTTTTGTAACCGTGGCATTGACCGCTGCGGCACTAGCCATCCCATCGGCCGCACTTGTGGGCTTGCCGCTCCGGCAGGCGCGGTGTCCCATGTAACGTGCACGGCACTGACTGGGACGGAGAAGGGGAGCGTTACCGTGGGCAGTGCACACCAGCGTCGACGACCAACAAAACCGTCAGCGGGACGTCAACGAAGCTCGCACCGGCGGGACGCTCAAGTGGGCGCCGAGCGGAAAGACCACAATCGTCAGCAAGCCGAAGCTCAAGCAGGCGGTACGGGGTGTGCGTAGGGCAGTACGAAAGAGGTCGCCACTGGCACCGTCACCGGTGGTACGTCGACGTATACCAAGAAGGGCGATGTGTTCTCGGCGAAGTCTGTCTCGCCAAACCGGAGCCGTGAGCATCTTGAAAGGTTCAAAAGTCCTTCTCTGACCCACAAGCTTCATCGACTGACCGACAACGCCCCGCCTCGACGTAGCGGGGCGTTGTCGCGTCTGTGCCGAGACCGTTCGGTCCTCGCTCATTCGGCGAGACTGTCCATTTGCAGGCATGGGCGTTCAGAGCAATCCGAGCAGTTCGGCTCCATTCCGCCAGAAGAACCGATCTTGACTGGATTCATCGAATGCAGACACGGCCTCACCAAATACTTCAAACGGTCGCCGACCGCCTTCGGGATGGGGATAGTCGGTCGAGAACATGAACAATTCCGGTCCGCATTGTTCGAGCAACCAGGCAGTGTCCTCGAAAGGGAAGGGCGTGAACCGCACCTGTCGGCGCAGATACTCCGACGGTAGAAGCGGGAGGGCCTTCAACGTCGGTTCAAACTTCGAAAACGAGCGGTGGGCGTGGTCGACGTTTCGCAGCAGTGCTGGCACCCACGTCGCCCCCAGCTCGATAGCGGCTCCCCGTAACGTCGGATGACGCTCAAACACACCATCGAGAGCCAGACAGGCGAGGAAGCGTTCGGGCGAGTGGTGAACGACCGGAAAGTCCTTGGCTCGAAGGTTCTCGCCACCCCCCAACCAGTCGCGGGGACGAGGAAGGCCATTGTTGTGAAATGCCTTTGGCAATAGCTTCCCCCCTCCGACGTGGAGAACGAATGGCACTCCCGCTTCGGCGAGTCGGGCCCACATTGGATCGAGATCGGTGTGTGTCGGTGAGAAGTCGCCGGGCGCCTCAGAAGGTATCCATACTGCTGCTACCCCGAGTTCGATCGCCTCTTCGAGCGCCCCAACGGCTCGTTCGGGATCGGCGAGGGGCACGAATCCGACGGCCATGAGCCGTGAATCGGGGGCACAGAATGTCGTCATCGCCCGGTTGAGTGCTCGGGTACCCCCGTAGAGAATGTCGAGATTCTTACTCCGGGCGAATTGGACCAAGGCGAAGGTCGGGAAAACCAACTGAGCGTTGATCCCGAGGGCATCGAGTACCCGAGAGCGCACTTCGGGGTCGAGCGCACCCGGAGCCATCCAACCCTTCGGGCCCGAAAGTACATCGGGGCCGATCTCTTGATGACGGTGCGCATCCCACAATTCGGGAAGGCTCGACATCAGTTGATCCGCCTTTGATCCTGCACCTCCTAGGGTAAAGGGCAGGAGTTGGTCTCGGACCTGGGGGTCGGCGAAGGAACCCAGCCAATCCTCGGTCTCCATCAGATGGCTGTCAGCATCGAAGATCGCAGTGGTCATGAAATACCTCCGTGCCGTCGCATGTCGAAGCTCCACCCAGCGTAGACCTGGTGGTTCAGATCTGTCTCCCGGCACCAAATCAGGTCGATGTCACCGCCATCGGTTGAGTGCTTTGTGTCAGGCTCGTCGTCACACGCTCCCCAATTGCGGCTTGTGAACTGCCATTGTGGCCCTACCGCCCTTCGATCGTGTTTTACCGCGTTTTGCCGAGGTCGCGTGTCACCCTCGTGTCACGCTCGGCCTCAGCCGTTTCAGGACTGCGTCTGTTACTCCCCCGCCCTACCGTGGGCCCATGGACCACTACGCCGGGTGCTTCAGCCTTCGCTCCGGTCACTGATTCCGGATGATCGCTAACGAGAACGGAACGGGTCACGCCCAGCACCGCCCTTACGTCACAGTTTGGAGGGGCCAAGTTCCACGACAACGCCGGCAAGTGGCACACCGTCACGGCTTGTGACGAACATCGGGCGGATCTGAGTGAGGTTCAGAGGATCGGGAGCGCGGGACCAGTCCGCTAGGATTGCCATGGCGCGCTTGAGAGCGCCGGACCAGGAGCCCGGTCGGGTGCTGATTCCGGCTGATTTCGTACACCCGTTCCGGCGGAATCCGTACAGCGATTCCGGAGTTTTCGTACACCCCGTCGGGGAGGCCACGTAGGGCTGGCGGCAGCTGAGCAGGCATGAGCAGGCTCCCTCGGACATCGTTCCGAGGAGGTACTCGTGCCCAGACCCCGTCTCGCCATGCGCAAGGTCCGAGACATCCTCCGATTGGCCCTGGGTGAGGACCTGAGCCGCCGCCAGGTCGGGGCCTCATTGGGCATTCCCCACACCACCGTGGCCGACCACCTGCGTCGGGCTACCGAGGCTGGGCTCGACCTGGCCCCTGCCCGACGACCTCGACGATGCCGCCCTCGAGGCGTTGCTCTTCCCGAAGGGACCGGCCCCGGCCAAGGTCCGGCCCCAGCCGGATTATCACGCTGTCCATCGGGAGCTCCGGGGTCCCGGAGTGACCCTCATGCTGTTGTGGCTCGAGTACAAAGAGCGCCACCCCGACGGCTACGGCTACAGCCAGTTCTGTTTTCACTACCGCCAGTTCCAGCGCCACCTGGACGTGGTCATGCGCCAGGAGCACCGGGCCGGTGAGAAGTGCTTCGTCGACTTCGCCGGCCAGAGGATCCCCCTCTACGACCGGGCCCGCCGGGCCGTCATCGACCACGCCGAGCTGTTCGTGGCCGTGCTCGGGGCCTCCAACTACCTCTACGCCGAAGCCCTTCCCTCCCAGGAGCTGCCCCACTGGATCGCCGCTCACGTGCACGCCTTCGAGTTCTTCGGGGCCGTGCCCCGCCTGGTGGTCCCGGACAACCTGCGCTCGGGGGTGACCAAAGCCCACCGCTATGAGCCCGAGGTCAACGCCACCTACCAGGAGATGGCCACCCACTACGGCGTGGCCATCCTGCCCACCCGGCCCTACAAGCCCCGGGACAAGGCCAAGGTGGAAGCAGGGGTGCTGTTGGCCGAACGCTGGATCCTGGCCCGCCTCCGCCACCAGCGGTTCTCCAGCGTGGCCGAGGCCAATGCGGCTATCGCCGCCTGCGTGACCGAGATCAACGAACGCCCCTTCAAGAAGATGGACGGTTCGAGACGAGAGCCTCTTCGAAGAGATCGACCGTCCGGCCATGGGCCCCTTGCCCGCCGAGCGCTACGAGTTCGCCACCTGGAAAGTGCCGACGGTCAACATCGACTACCACGTCGAGCTGGACTGCCACTACTACTCCGTCCCCTACCAGCTGGTGGGGAAGAAGGTCGACGCCGGGATGACAGCAAGGACCGTCGAGGTGTTCTTCTCGGGCAAGCGGGTGACCCCGACCTGCGCAGCTACCGGCGGTGCACCACACGACCGACCCCGCCCACATGCCCGAGTCCCACCGGCGCCACGCCGCCTGGAGCCCGTCACGGATCATCGCCTGGGCCGAGAAGACCGGGCCGTCGAACAGCCGAGCTGGTCACCGAGATCATGGCGGCCCGGCCCCATCCCGAACAGGGCTTCCGCTCCGCTCTCGGCATCATCCGACTGGGTGACCGCCACGGCCAGGCCCGGGTGGAGGCGGCCTGCACCCGGGCCCTCGCCGTCCGCTCCTTCTCCTACCGGAGTGTGGAGTCGATCCTGAAGCACGACCTCGACCGCCAGCCCCTGCCCGGAGAGTCGCCACCCCGCGCCCACCCCCCGCACCACAACGTGCGGGGGCCCGACTACTACCACTGAGAAAGAGGACACCCCCATGCTCACCAACACCACCGTCGAGGGACTCCGGGCCCTCCGGCTCCCGGCCATGGTCACCGGCCTGCAGGAACAACGGGAGCACCCCGACTACGAGGGGCTCAGCTTCGAGGACCGGCTGGGCCTCCTGGTCGACAAAGAGCTGACCGAGCGCCAGAACCGGCGGCTGCAGCGAGTCTTGAAGGCGGCCAAGCTGCGCATGCCCGCTGTGGTCGAGGACATCGACTTCCGCCGCCGGCGGGGGCTCGACCGGTCCCAGATTATGAGCCTGGCCGAGGCCCACTGGGTGGAGGCCCACCACGCCCTGGTCATCGTGGGCCCGACCGGCCTGGGCAAGACCTACCTGGCCTGTGCCCTGGCCCACTCGGCCATCCGCCGGGGCCACACCGCCCTCTACCTGCGGGCACCGCGCCTGTTCGACGACCTGGCCATCGCCCGGGCCGACGGACGGATCTCCCGGGTCATGGCCGCCTGGCTCCGGGTCGGGGTCCTGGTCATCGACGACCTGCTGCCCGGCTCCCAGCCCCGAACAGGCCGGTGACCTCCTCGAGATCATCGAGGACCGGGCCCATCAGCGCTCCACCATCGTGACCTCCCAGCTGCCGGTCTCCCTCTGGCACGAGGCCTTGGGGGACCCGACCGTCGCCGATGCCATCTTGGACCGCCTGCTGGAGCAGTCCCACCGCATCGAGCTCGATGGAGAGTCCATGCGCAGAAAGCAGACGCCGTCCACAAACGACAAGAAGAAGCCGTGATCATCGGCCACACCATGGACCGCACGGACAGCGTCAGCCACAATGGGAGCCCGTCACACTCCGCCGACAGCCCTCGTCCCGACTCCAGATTCCTGTCCGCACCGATCATCACCGAAGGAGGTGACCTCAGGGGAACGTCTCTCTGAGCGTCGGCCGCTACGCGGCCTCCGAACACAGTGTCCGAAAACTCCGGACTGGGTGTACGGAATCACCGGAATGACAGGTCGGGGGAACCGCACGACCGGTCCGACGCTGCGAGGGTTGAAGTCCACGGCGGTTCTAGCCATCGGAGGAGACCCGTCTCCCGGACGCGAGCCAGACCCGGATCACTCAAAACGGGTCTGGCTCCAGCTCTACCACCACCGCCGAGGGTCCCAGGGGGCTGCTTCCCTCGTCGGCGGTGGGAGCACCGGTTTGGGTCATACCCCAGTCGAGTCGGTGCTAATCATGCTCAGTGTTCTCGAGGGCTGGACCCGTTCTTGAGAAAGCGCAGGCGCCAGGCCCCGGTGGAGGGGATCCACGGGACCTGGGCACCTACAGCCCCCCACCTACAGCGCAGATACCCGAGACCCTTCGAGGCAAACCCTGATCCCAAACCCGCCGCCGCCGGCCAAGGTCCGGTTCCAGCCCCGACAGGGGGTATATCTCCCTCATGTTTTACGAATGGCTGAACGTCGCAGGTGCATTTGCCGTGGTGCTCATCGTCACCTGGGTGTTTCGGCACCCCGAATCCGATCCCCATTAGGGCTAGAAATCCAGCGTTTCCGGAGCGCCGGCGTGGGAAGAGTGGATGTCAAGTCGTCGAGAATCGGCTACGCCATCCGACTCGACGACGCCGCCAATCCCTTTCCCACCGGGGGATTGGCGCGCGTCGTTTTCCTCCGGCCGACCCTCCCTTGACCCAACAAGCTGGGACTTTTGGCCGCGGGCCGAAGTGGCTAAAATCTCTCTTGCCGAATCGCAAAGGAGTACGGCCACGAGGCATGGGGGTGACACAAGTGCATTCAGCATTCTCGTTTTCTGGGGCAGACGTGGGCGATGTACATGTCGTCTCGTTGCGTGGTGAGTTGGACGTGTCCACGGTCCTGGGGCTGGAGGAATACTTGATCGGCGTTTCCGGTTCAACGGTAGTCATCGATTTGGACCAGTTGACGTATATGGACAGTTCTGGAGTAGCCGCCATCATCGGAGCGAGGAATCGAATCCTCGAACATGGCGACGAGCTCGTGCTCACTCGCCCTCAGACCAATGTGAGGCGAGTCTTTGAGATCACGGGTCTAGATGGGTGGATCCACGAGTGGGCTTCAAGTTGGGCAGCATCCGAAGAAAAGAGGACGGCCGCAGCTAACTAAATCCGCCAATCTCTCATCTGCGGACGAGACCCCGAAGCCGGGCGGGCCCTCAGCCGGCCTGGTCAACCCATTGGAACCACCACGCGTTTCCGCGATGCGGCAGCGGCGACCGACGGTCCCTCGAGGGTCTTCTTCGTCCAATTCCCTGAACAGCCACGGGTGGTCGTCTTCGCTGAAACAGATCGGGCAACTCACCAGTCGCTCTCGCATACTGAGAAAAGGTTCCCCCTCCGAGCTCCGTCCAAACATCGCGGCGCGAACTCAGTTTGTGTTCTGAAAACCGGACCGGGAGCGATCAGGTGGCGGAACCTTCACGCTCGACCGGTCCGGTCAATTGAGGAACTACCCGCAGAATGGCAAAAGCAATCGCCGTCGTTCGGTCAGTTCGACGCTTCAATATCTATCGCGTAGACGCCCACTCGATGACCTCCGGGCCCCGTGTGCAGTCAGGGCCGGCACGGCTGGCACACTTACCCAATGACCGGCCCGCCCCCCAAGATTGAACACCGTCGACTACTTCGGCGAGGTCGCCTGCTGGAGACCGCCACGCTCGGATGGAACGTGGTGGGCGTCTTCGTACTTGCGATAGCGGCTTTCGAGGCCCGCTCTGTTGCACTGGCAGGATTCGGACTCGACAGTCTCATCGAGATTGGTGCCTCGACGGTCGTGTTGTGGGAACTCGCCGACGTTGCTCAGGAGCGCCGACAGCAGGCAATGCGGCTGATCGGGTTCGCATTCGTGGGACTGGCGGTCTACCTGGCCATTCAGAGCACCGTCGTCCTGGTGCTCGGTTTCCATCCCCGACACAGCCCGCTCGGGATCGTCTGGACGGGGTCGACGGCTGCGGTGATGTTTTGCCTGGCGGTGGGTAAGTCGAAGACTGGGACGGCGTTGCGAAATCCGGTACTCAGCACAGAGGGCCGGATCACCATGATTGACGGGGTCTTGGCGACAGCAGTGCTGGTGGGGCTGATCCTGAATGCCACCTTGGACTGCTGGTGGGCCGATCCGCTCGCCGGGTATGTCCTCCTGTACTACGCCATTCGGGAGGCGCGGGAAGCACTCACCCACTGAGCGACGAGGTGCCAAGAAATCTCCCGTGGACTGGCCGCCGGTCTCTCGATCCGAGGGTCTGTCGAGGACGGGTGTTGAGGGATCGAGCGATGGCGTCGAGCTCCCGTTGGGTGCGCTGGGAAAGATCGGTCGACTTCGGCAAGTGCTGACGGAGGAGTCCATTGGTGTTCTCGTTGCTTCCCCGCTGCCACCGACTGAACGCTGAACCCGAGGGCAGGCTCGACAAACGTCAAGCCCGGTTCTCACCAACCGTGCTCATCTGGCTCACTAACAGGAATAGATCCCTGAGCAGCCTGGCGAAGCCATTCTCCGAGGCTCACTGCATTCAGAGCGGACAGAGAGGTCGTCCTGAATGACCATTGCTCACTGGCGCTGACGATTTGTCCGTCAACCACGAGCCAGTCCACCTCGCCGATGGTCGAGGTGTCTGCGTCCGGGAACTCGTAGCCGACGGGCGACAGCGAAATGGAGGTGCCATCTATCCCGTTGAGCCTCATCGCTAATCCCTTCATCTGCTGACGTAGTGATCTTTGCGTGTCTAAGGCAGATCAACTGAAGAGTCAGGCAAAAGAAGCCATCGGCGACCTGACGGACAACAAGGACTTGAAGACCGAAGGCACAGCGGACCGCCAAGCTGGTGAAGTCAAGGAGGAGGTCGGCAAAGTCGAGAAGAAGGTCGACGAGGCCGTCGACAAGGTGAAGGACATCTTCCACAAGCAGTAGGCGGCTTCCGCCGAACCGGGGTTCGGGGAAGTTTGTGATCATTGTCCGAGCAGGCCTGCCCCAGGCGGACGGGAGGAAGTCGATCGGCACCCTTGTCCGGTTTGCTGGGAGACTGTCCACCGGCGATCCGCACGCTCAGACTGGGAGGTTGAAATGACCGAGATCTATGACCAGGGTCAGCCCGAGGAACCCGAGCGTGCCAGATGGAACGTCTCCGAATGGCACGGAAGGACGCTCATCGATCGCGACGGCGAAAAGATCGGCAAGCTGCAGGACGTATACGTCGATGTCGAAACTGATGAGCCCCAGTTCGGCACGGTCAAAGAGGGCTTCATCGGTCGGCACCTGACCTTTGTACCTCTTGCCGGCGTTCAGATCGGTCCCGATGATCTTCAGGTGCAGGTGACCAAGGAGGCGGTCCGGACAGCACCCGATATCGAGATGCACGGTGAGGAACTCTCCCAAGCGGACGAATCGACGCTCTATCACCACTTCGAGATGAACTACACGCCGATCGACACGGAAAGCGGACGCCGCCTGGCTCGGCGCTGACACACCGGGTACAGTCGATGCGCGACCCACCGACGTGAGCGTGGCTCGTCCTCAGGCATAGTCGACTCCCGCCATCCCCCCGATGCCGATGGCCACGGTGCTCGCCAAGCTCAGACCCGCTCCGCGATGATCGGGTCTTCAGGGAGACGAGGGGGCGCCTGACACGCACGTGAACGGAAGGTGCCGACACCGGAGGGTTGAACCTCTGAATCCTTCATCCCAACAGGTAGTCGCGGCTGCCTTCCCCCCTAAAGCGATGCCTGAGGACGACTACAATCGACAGCTGGATGCACGACGCACCACCAGCGACGCAGCCGGGTCCGGCGATCGAGACCACGGGGCTTACCAAGACATTCGGGGGGACCCATGCGGTCCGGGATCTCGACTTGCGGGTAGCGAGGGGAGAGATCTTCGGGTTCCTCGGCCCGAACGGCGCCGGCAAGACCACGACCATTCGACTTCTCCTCGACCTCCAACACCCGACGGCAGGAAGTGCCCGACTACTCGGATTCGACGCCCACCGCGACTGTCTGGCTGTGCATCGCCTCGTCGGCTACCTGCCCGGCGAACTGTCCCTGATCGGACGCATGAGAGTTCGCGACCAGCTGGTCTGGGTGGCTAGGGCTCGCAACCTGCCCGACACCGGTCTCGCCCACGATCTTGCTGACCGGTTCGACCTGGATCTCAACCGCCGCATCGAGGACCTCTCCAAAGGGAACCGCCAGAAGGTCGGAATCCTGCTGGCCTTCATGCACCAGCCCGAGCTTCTCGTCCTCGACGAGCCGACCTCAGGCCTCGACCCCCTCATGAAAGACAAGTTCGAAGAGTTGCTCCGGGAGACGGCGGTCTCCGGCCGGACGGTCTTTCTCTCGTCCCACGAGCTCGACGAAGTACAGCGAGTGGCAGATCGTGTCGGCCTGATCAAGGAGGGACGCCTCATCCGTGAAGACACCATGGAGAACTTGCGAGCGAAAGCACCCAAGACAGTCGAGGTGTGGTTCCACGACCCGGTGGATCCGAGCGTGTTCAACATCGATGGTGTCCACAACATGACCACCACGGGCTCACTCGTCACCCTCGAGGTCACTGGTCCGATCGGCCCCATCGTGGAGGCGGCCGCGCCCTTGCATCCGATCGATCTCGCCACCCATGAAGCGAGCCTTGACCAGCTGTTCTTGGAGTTCTACCGGGACGCGGGAAGCGACGATCATGCGCCTTGAGGTTTTCCGCCTCGACCTCGGGATGAGGCGCCGACTTCTCATCGTCTATGCCCTCGGCATGTCCCTGTATGCACTGATCATCGTGGTCCTGTATCCCACATTCGAACACTCCACGGGCCTCGACAACCTCACGAAGAACTCGCCGACGATGGCCGCCCTGTTCGGGGCCACCGGATCGATCACGTCACCGGCCGGGTGGCTCGAGGTCAATCTGTACGCCAATTTCTTTCCTCTGTTGGTACTGCTGGCCACGATCGGATACGGCGCTTCCTCGCTGGCCGGCCAAGACGAAGACGGCACACTGGCCATGGTCACGACACTCCCGATCCGCCGTCGGCGAATCACGGTGGAGAAATCCCTGGCGATGGCAGTGCAGGCCATCGTCATCGTGTCCGTCTCCACCGCATTTATCGCCATCGGCTACGCGTTCGACATCTCCGTCGGCGCCGCCGGCATGCTCGGTGCATCCATCGGCGTGCTGTTGCTTGGCATCGACCTCGGACTTGTTGCAATGGTGGTCGGAGCCGCAACGGGGCGTCGCGGAATCGCTCTCGGCGCCTCAAGTGCGCTCGGTGCCATCTCGTACCTCGTGAGTTCCCTTGCGCCGGTCGTCCGTTGGATCCGACCCATGAGATTCGCCTCACTCTTCTACTGGTCGGTCGGAAACAGGCAGCTGACGACGGGCATCAGCCCGACCGAGATCGCGGTCCTTGTCGGCTGCGCCATCGTGCTCGGAGCGGTGGCGGTCATCGCGTTCGAGCGACTCGACCTGCACTGAGCGGAAGACATGACCCTCGATGAGGCGACCCGAGCCTGGGTGCGGGTCCACGCGACGGACGGAGGTGCCTCCTTCTGAATGGAGCAACGGGACGACTGCATCGTGACTCCTTCCGTGGTGATGAATGCGCAGTCGACCACCACCGACTGAGTCGGCACGACCGCCTCATTCGGCGAGCAATTCGGCCTTGGCCCGGGCCATCGCTTCCCGCTCGTCCGTGCTGATCCGCGGTGGCTCGAGGTCCATCTGGTCGATTCCGTCGACCACGATGCCGCCGACGAGGGCCCGCACAACGAGTGGGCGCTAGAGGACTCGAACCTCCGACCTCAGCCGTGTGAAGGCTGCGCTCTAACCAACTGAGCTAAACGCCCGGGCCCTGACCACCGCCGGAAGGGACCCCGGCGGAACAGGCGTCACATGGTAGCCCGGTTCACAGGGGTCGAACGTCGGCCGATCGCACCTCAGACCCCCGATGCGGCAGGGAAGGGCGCCACCGCATCGAAACCGATCGCCTGCCTCGAGGGCGGCCGCCGATCGCAGCACCACCAGATCGGCATGCTGAGGCCCGACCAGCTGCAGCCCGACCGGCATTCCCGACGACGTCAGCCCGGCGCAGACCGACGCCGCCGGCGACCGGGTCAGGTTGAACGGGTAGGTGAACTTGACCCAGTTGTAGTCGGCCGTACCGTTGATCATCCCGGAGCCGTCCAGCGAACGGGGCGGCGGTGCCGCGGCCACCGTGGGGGTGATCAGCAGCCGCACGTCGTGGAACAGGTCGACCAGCCGGAGATTGAGCGTGTGGCAGGCGTCCTCGGCCCGGACCAGATCCAGCGCAGTGGTCGACGCCGCGCTGTCGATCACCGTGGCCAGCACCGGGTCGACCCGGTCCCACACCGCGGTCCCCCGCACGCCGGCGTAGGTCCGCAGGTTGTAGACGCCGGCCAGGGTCAGCCACTCGTCGACCGGATCGGCGTCGAACACGGTCTCCACCTCGACCACCTCGGTCCCGAGCGACGCCATCACCTCGACGGCCCGCTCGCAGATGGCCAGCACCTCGGCATCGACCTCGGCGTAGCCCAGCGTCGGCGACCACGCCACCTTGCGGGGCGGCTTGGCGTCATCGAGGGTGGCCGTCCACGACGCCTCCGGCCGGGGCAGGGACCGCAGGTCGCTCGGGTCCGGGCCCACCACCACGTCCAGCGCGGCCACCACGTCGGCCAGACGCCGGGCCATCGGGCCCCGGGTCGAGAGGTGTCTGCCAATCCGGCGGCTCCGCACCACCACTCGGCACCCGCCCGAGCGAGGGCTTCACGCCGGAGAGCCCGCAGCACGACGAGGGGATCCGGATCGACCCGCCGCCGTCGGACCCGGTGGCCAGCGGCACCAACCCGGCGGCGATGGCGGCTGCGCTCCCGCCCGAGGACCCACCCGGCGAGTGGTCGAGGTTCCACGGGTTGAGCGTCGGGCCGAACACGGTGTTGTCGGTATCCGACTTCCACCCCAGCTCCGGTGTGTTGGTCTTCCCCACCACCACGCACCCGGCCGCCACCAGCCGGGCCACCATGGCCGAGTCGGCAGCTGCCGCCGAACCGTCGACGAAGGCGGCGGAGCCGTGGGTGGTGACGAAGCCGGCGGCGTCCTCCAGATCCTTCACCCCGAGCGGGATACCGGCCAGCGGGCCGGGGTCGACACCGGCAGCCACCTTGCGGTCGATGCCGGCGGCAGCCGTGCGGGCCCGCTCCTCGTCCACGGCCACGAACGCATTCAGCCGCGGATTGTGCTTGCTGATCTGATCCAGCGCGTGATCGACCAGCGAGGCTGCAGTCAGCTCGCCGCCGCGCACCTGGTGCGCCAAATCGACCACCGACTGGCGACGAAAGTCCATGGCTCGACCGTACAGGCGAAGGAGGACGGTCACAACCGGACCCTGGACGGCGGGTTCGACAACCTGGGGCGTCGGGAAGCAATGTGTGCCCATGTCAGGAACGACGATCGACGGTGTCGTGCTCGATCACGTGGCCCACGCCGTGCACCAGTGGCGGGACGTGTGGCACCGGTATGCCGTCGACCTCGGTGCCGATTGGAGCTCCGGCGGACTGGCCACCGGGTTTGCACCCGGCCAGATCGAGTTCGCCAACGGCGCCCGGCTCGAGCTCCTCATGCCCAACGACGTCGAGGCCAACGACTTCCTCCACCGGTTCCTCGCCCACAACGGGCCCGGGCCCCATCACCTGACCTTCAAGGTTCCCGACCTGGTCCTGGCCATCGAGCAGATCCGCCACGCCGGGTACGAGCCCATCGGCATCGATCTCAGCGCCCCCGAGTGGATGGAGGCGTTCATCCACCCGAAGCAGGCCACCGGAGTCGTGGTCCAGCTGGCCCAGGCGCCCAGCCCGTGGACCGGTCCCCCGCCCGACGGCTTCCCGACCGAGAAGCGACAGCGACCGGACGGGACCGGGCCCGCCCGACCCGGTGCTCTGCGATTCGCGACCCACGCCGTCGCCGACCTCGAGGTGGCCACTCCCCTCTTCGTGGGACTCCTCGGCGCCGACGTGACGGCCCAGGGGATCGACGCCGACCACCGCTGGATGGAACTGTCCTGGGGTGGGCCGATGGGACTCCGCCTGGTCAGCCCCACCGGCGGTTCGCCGTCCCCACTCGTCCACTGGCTCGGCCGGCCGCAGCGGCCGGATCCACCATCTCGAATTCGACATCGAGGACCCCGGGGAGGTCCCCGGGGCCTGCCTCGACGGAGGGCATGCCCCTCGGTGCCGACGGGGCGCACCGGCGCCACCTGGGTCATCCCGCCGGAGGAGAACGAGGGGATGCGGCTGGTGCTCCGAGGCGGGTGAGCCGGGCGGTGCGAGGTTGACCGCCGGAAGAGGGCCGGCCGGGCCGGATCCAACCGGTCGGGCAGGGCCGGTAGCCTGACTGCCGTGGCCGACCAGACCGACGACAGCGCCCGGGAGCTGCGCCGGGAGGCACGCGCCACCAAGCGGGCCATCGACAAGCTCGACCCCCGCGAGCGTCGCTTCTCGCTCCTCGCCTCGATCGCCGCCGTGCTGTTCGGCGTGGCCATCTACTTCGTCGAAACCGACAACAAGAACTTCCGTCTGGCCAAGGGTCAGCTCACCCCGCAGACGACGCTCATCCTGGGTATCGCCTGCGGCGCGCTGCTCTTCGGTGCCACCTATCTGGGCCGGCGGGCGCCGGTCGGTTTCGTCGCCCTGTTCACCTTCTTGATGTTCGGCACCTCCACCATCTTCCTCGGGTTGCCCTTCCTCGCCCTCGCCGCCTGGCTCCTGTACCGCTCGTACAAGATGCAAAAGGAGGGGGCGGCCAAGCTGCGGGCCGAACGGTCGCAGGCCACCTCGCGACCGGCGACCAAGCGGGCCGGCTCCGGGCCGGCCCGCCCGTCGGCCGGGTCGGCGGGTTCCCGCAAGAAAGGACCCGCCCGACCCGAGGCCAACAAGCGCTACACGCCGAAACGTCCCCCGCCGCCGGCACCGAAGCCCTCCCGTCGCGAACGCAAGGCCACCGAGGCCGCCGACTGACCCCGCCGGCCGGCCGACGGTCAGTTCGACTCGGTGACCAGCGCCGAGCGCAGCAACTCGAGGATCTCGTTCCTCCGGCGCACCAGCGAACGGGCGGTGGGTTCCTCACCGAAGGCGCGCAGCACGTCGACCTCGGTCAGCATCCCGGTCACGGTGGAGTAGATGGCCAACAACAGCAGCTTGGGCTCATGCCGTCGCATATGGCCGGCGTCCATCTCCGCCTCCAGGAACTCGGTGGCCCGGGTCACCAGGGGTTCGAGCGCCACCACCAGGCGGGTGGCGGCCGGCGTACCCAGGCGACCCATCTCACGCACCAGCCCGAGCAGCTCCGGTCGTCGGGCGGCCAGGCGGAACACCGACCGCACCACGGCCTCGACCCGTGACCACCCGGTGCCCGCCCCGGCCAACGAGGCTTCGAGTGCGGTCGACAGCTCGACCGCACTCCGGTCGATCACGGCTTCGAGCAGCACCTCCTTGGACGGGAACCAGTAGAGGATGGTCTGCTTGCGGATCTCGAGCCCGGCGGCCAGTGCATCGAGCGACGAGGCGTCGTAACCCCGGGTGGCGAACGAGGCCAGGGCGGCATCGAGGATCCGCTCCGAGGTGCTCGCCGCGCTCGGTCGCCGGCCGCCCCCCGGCCGGCTGCCGTCGGGTCCGGCTCCGCTCCCGTCCCGGGGTCTGGCCTCCGGCGATGCTCGACTCGGTCACTTACCATATGGTAGACAGATCCGGTGACCGGCGTCCGTGACTCACTGAGCGGCAAGCAGTTCTTCGTCACCGGCGCCACCGGGTTCCTGGGAACGGCCCTGGTCGAGCGGCTGCTCCGCAGCGTCCCCGACAGCCGGGTGGTCCTGCTCATCCGCCCGGGTCGCCGGGCCACGCCCCAGCAGCGGGCGACCCGGGAGATCCTCAAGAACGACTGCTTCGACCGGCTGCGCGAGGAGCACGGCGACCGCTTCGACGCCGAGGTGGCCGCCCGGGTGTCGTCGGTGGCCGGCGATGTGGCCACCGACGGACTCGGCCTGGACGACGACGGCCTGCAGCTGCTGTCCGAGTGCGACCTGGTCGTCCACTCGGCCGCCGCCGTCAGCTTCGACTCGCCCCTCGACGCCGCCGTCGAGGTCAATCTGCTCGGCCCGTCCCGGGTGGCCGCGGCGGTGGCCGCGGCCCGCCAACGGGCCGCCGACCAGGGACGCCGGGGCCCGGTCCACTTCCTCCCGGTGTCGACGGCCTATGTGGCCGGGACCCACCAGGGCGAGGCCCGGGAGGAGCTCCTCGACGGCAACCCGTTCACCGTCGACGTCGACTGGCGGACCGAGGTAGACGCCGCCCGGCGCCAACGCAGCGATTTCGACGCCCAGTCGCGGGGATCGGCCCGCCTGGCCACCTTCGCCAAGGAGGCACGCCGGGACCTCGGCGGCGCCGGGCTGCATCTCCTGGCCGAGCGGGCCGAGCGCCTCCGGGAGGACTGGGTCAAGAAGCAGATGGTCTCCTCGGGCCAGGCCCGGGCCCAGTCGCTCGGGTGGCCCGACGCCTACCCCTACACCAAGGCCCTGGGCGAGCGGGCGCTGGTCTCCCAATTCGGGGACACCGTCCCGATGACCATCATCCGCCCGTCGATCATCGAATCGGCGTTGGCCGAGCCCCGGCCGGGATGGATACGCGGCTTCCGCATGGCCGAGCCGATCATCGTCTCCTACGCCCGCGGACTGCTGCGGGAGTTCCCCGGCGTCCCCGAAGGGGTAACCGACGTGATCCCGGTCGACCTGGTGGTGGCGGCCATCATCGCCGTGGCCGCCGAAGCCGTGGTCAGTCCCCCCGATGAGTACCGGGGCCCGAGCGTGTACCACGTCGCCTCCGGGGTCCGGAACCCGTTCCGCTACGGACGCCTGGTCGACCTGGTCCAGGGTTGGTTCCTCGAGCACCCCCTCTACGACGCCGACGGCCAGCCCATCGTCGTGCCGGCGTGGTCCTTCCCGGGTCGCGGCCGGGTGCAGCGCCAACTGTCGCGGGCCAGCAAGGCCATGGACCTGGCCGAGAAGGTGGTGGGTTCGCTCCCCATCCGCGGCCGCCAGGCGGCGTGGATGGCCGCCCTCGAGGAGAAGCACCTCCTGGCCGACCGCGCCCTCGGCTACGTCGAGCTGTACGGGGCCTACACCGAGACCGAGGCCCGCTACCGGGTCGACCGGCTGATGGCCCTGTGGGACCGGATGGACGGTGACGACCGGAGCACGTTCTGCTTCGACCCCGCCGCCGTCGACTGGGATTCCTACGTCCGGGACGTCCACCTGCCCTCGGTCATCGAGCACGCCCGGGTCCGCACGTCGCCGGGACGGTCCACCCAGCCCAGCCGTACCGATCGGGCCCGCAAGGCGATCCTCTCCCCCGACCGGCATCTGGCCGCCTTCGACCTCGAGAACACCCTCATCGCCTCCAACGTGGTCGACTCCTACGCCTGGCTGGCCTCGCGGCACCTCCCCGCGGCCGAGCGAGCCGCCTTCGTGGCCGACCTCGTGCGTGAGGCACCGTCACTGCTCGTCCTCGACCGGCGTGACCGGGGCGACTTCCTGCGGACCTTCTACCGGCGCTACGAGGGCGCCCCCGTCGACCGACTCCGCGACGACGGCTGGGAGCTCTTCTCGCACCTCCTGTTGGCCAAGTCGTTCCCGGCCGGGATCGCCCGGGTCCGCCAGCACCGGGCCCTCGGCCACCGCACCATCCTGATCACCGGTGCCCTCGACCTGGTGGTCGAGCCCCTGCGCCCGCTGTTCGACGACATCGTCTGCGCCCGTCTGGGCGAGGTCGACGGCAAGTTCACCGGCCGTCTCGAGGAGCTCCCGCCCATCGGCGAGGCCCGCGCCCTGGTCCTCGGCGACTACGCCGAGTCCGAGGGTCTCCAGCTGGAGGAGTCGATGGCCTACGCCGACTCGGCCAGCGACCTGCCCATGCTCGAGGCCGTGGGCTTCCCGGTGGCGGTCAATCCCGAGGCCAAGCTGGCCGCCATCGCCCGCCGTCGGGGCTGGCACGTCGAACACTGGTCGAAGGCCGACGGCGGGTCGCAGCCCCCGCTCCCCCTGGGGCCGGTCGACCGCCGGGACTCGCACCGGCGCGGGTACACCAGCCAGGCCTCGCTGGCCGGGGCGGCCCGGCGGTCCAGCCTCGGGCGTGCGGCGATGAAGGCCCTCGTCCTCGAGCGCAATGTGCCCCGCTTCGCCGCCTCCCGGGTGGCATCGCTGCTCGGTTCGGGCCGGGGCGCCGGCGTCGGGCCCCTCCAGCTCCTCGACGCCGACCCCCCCGGGCTTCCCGCCGGGGACTGGTTCCATCTCCGCCCGCTGCTCTCGGGCATCTGCGGATCCGACCTGGCCACCCTGGACGGGCGCAGCTCCCGGTACTTCGAGGACATGGTCAGCTTTCCCTTCGTGCCCGGCCACGAAGTGGTCGGGGTGCTCGAGTCCGGGGGGACCGACCACGCCGGCACTCCGTTGGCGCCGGGCACCCGGGCGGTCATCGAGCCGGTGCTGGGGTGCGCCCCCCGGCACATCCACCCGCGTGTGTCCGCAGTGTGCAGCCGGGCACACCGGCCTGTGCGGGAACGTGGCCTTCGGCGACATCGAACCCGGCCTGCAGACGGGGTTCTGCGCCGATACCGGCGGCGGTTGGTCCCACGCCGGGCTGGCGGCGCACTCCTCCCAGCTCCACGCCGTACCGGACGGGTTCTCCGACGAGGACGGCGTGATGGTGGAGCCGACCGCCTGTGCCGTCCACGCCGTGCTCACCGGCGGAGTGGCCGACGGCGACACGGTGGCCGTCATCGGGGCCGGCACCCTCGGCCTGGCCGTGGTGGCCGCCCTCGCCCACGTGGTCCGGCCGGCGACCGAATGCACCGTGATGGTGGGCGCCAAGCATCCCCGCCAGCGGAACCTGGCCGAGACGCTGGGCGCCGACGCCGTGGTGGCACCCGACCAGCTGGCCCGGGCCGTGCGGCGACGCTCGGGATCGCTGGTGCTGGCCGGTCGCCTCACCAACGGGGCCGACGTGGTCTTCGACTGCGTCGGCACGTCGGAGTCGCTGACCCATGCCCTGGCCATGGTCCGTCCCCGCGGCCGGGTCGTGCTGGTGGGCATGCCCGGTCGGGTCTCGATCGACCTGGCGCCGCTGTGGCACCGCGAGCTCACCGTGGTGGGCGCCTACGCCTACGGCGCCGAGTCGTCCACGTCCACTCTGGACACGCCGCGCAGTTTCGAGCTGGCCATCGACCTCGTGGCCTCCGCCGGGCTCGGCTCGCTGGTCAGCGCGGCCTACCCGCTCGAGCGCTACGAGGAGGCCATCGGCCACGCCGGCGCCGCCGGCCGACGCGGCGCGGTCAAGGTGGTCTTCGATCTGCGCAAACCGAAAGGAAGCACCCGATGAGCCCCAGGCCCGGATTCGTGCTCGAGGTCGATCGCTCCACGCCGCCGACCCTGTTCTGGCACGGGGAACGGTTCAGCCTCGAGCGGCTGCCCGAGGGCAGCCGGGTCATCTACGCTCCCGAGCCGGTCGACCCGTTGAAGGATGCCCCGGCCGCCATCCGCTCGGCCCTCAACCATCCGGTGGGCGACCGCGACCCGCTGCCCGCCTTGTTGCGGCCCGGGATGAAGCTGACCATCGCCTTCGACGACATCTCCCTGCCCCTGCCGCCCATGGAACAGCCCGACATCCGCCAATTGGTGATCGAACAGGTCCTCGACATGGCCGCCGACGCCGGCGTGGACGATGTGGAACTGATCGTGGCCCTGGCCCTCCACCGGCGGATGACCGAGGCCGAACTCCGCCACGCCATCGGCGACCGCATCTACGACGCCTTCGCCCCCAACGGTCTGCTCACCCAGCACGACGCCGAGGATCCCGACGCCCTCGTCCACCTGGGTCTGACCGACCAGGGCGAGGACGTGGAGATCAACCGGCGGGCGGCCGAGAGCGACCTGCTGGTCTACGTCAACATCAACCTGGTGGCCATGGACGGGGGGCACAAGAGCGTGGCCACCGGCCTGGCCAGCTACAAGAGCCTGCGTCACCACCACAACCCCCTGACCATGCAGAAGAGCCGTTCGTTCATGGACCAACACCGCTCGGAACTGCACTCCTCGAACTGGCGGATGGGCCGCCTGATCGCCGACCGCGGGGTCACCGTCTTCCAGATCGAGACCACCCTCAACAACGACACCTTCCCCGGCCCGTTCGGCTTCCTGCAGAAGCGGGAGTGGGAATGGGGCGCCAAGGACCGCCTCGGTTATCTGGCTTCGTCCAAAGCGCTCGACCGCACCCCGGCCCGGGTGGCCCGCCAGATCTTCCACTCGGTGCGGGCCCCGCACCGCATGACCTCCGTGCACGCCGGTGAGGTGGAGGCCGTCCACACCCTGACCACCGAACGGGTCTGGGAGCAGCAGGGCGTGTCCGTCGAGGGCCAGTCCGACATCCTGACCATGGGCCTGCCCTACATCAGCCCCTACAACGTGAACTCGATCCTCAACCCGATCCTGGTGGCATGTCTCGGGCTCGGCTACTTCTTCAACCTGTACCGGGGGAAGCCCTTGGTGCGCGAGGGCGGCGTCCTCATCATGACCCACCCGACGCCGTGGGAGTTCAACCCGGTCCACCATCCGAGCTACATCGACTTCTTCGAGCAGGTGCTCACCGAGACGACCGACCCGATCGAGGTGGCCGACCGGTTCGAGGAGTCGTTCGCCACCGATCCGTGGTACATCCACCTCTACCGCACCGGTCACGCCTACCACGGCGTCCATCCCTTCTACATGTGGTACTGGTGCGCCCACGCCCTCCAGCACCTGGGCGGTGTCATCGTGGTCGGCGGCGACCGCGCCGCCGTCCACCGCCTCGGGTTCCGGGTGGCATCTACCCTGGCCGATGCGCTGGAGATGGCCCAGGACGTGGTCGGTCCGTCCCCTTCGCTGGTCCACCTCCACGCACCGCCCATCCTGATGGCCGACGTGCAGTGACGGCCAAGATGGGATCCTCCAACTCCCTGCGACCGGGGCGGGCGGTGGCCGTCGACTCGGCCCTCGGGGGCGGCACCGGCCACGACCTCGGCGGCGGTCCCCTCGGCCGGCTGTCGCCGTCGGCCCTGGCCTCCCGCCTCGGACGGGTCCGGTTTCCGCTGGCCGCTCCGAGCTGGCCCGAATCGGTCCCCCGGCCACCGCCCGAGCCCGAGCTGGGCGTCCACTACGACACCGACTGGTCGCGGCGGTACCCGGTGCGGCTGGCCCGGGCCATGGTGCTCGACAACGTGGCCCGGCCCCTGGCCCGGATCGTGGCCTCACCGCTGATCCGCGGCGAGGAGGGGCTCACCGCCCTCGAGGGCCCGGTGATCTTCGCCGCCAACCATTCCAGTCATGTCGACACCCCACTGTTGTTGAGCTGCCTCCCGCGGCGGTTCCGCCATCGCACGGTGGTGGCGGCGGCGGCCGACTACTTCTTCGACCGGCGCTGGAAGGCCGACGCCTGGTCCTTCCTGCTGGCCGCCATCCCCATCGAGCGGAACAAGGTCAACCGGCGTTCCGCCGACCTGGCCGCCGGGCTGTTGGCCGACGGCTGGAATCTGATCATCTTCCCCGAGGGCGGCCGCTCCCCCGACGGCTGGGGGCAGGAGTTCACCGGCGGTGCCGCCTACCTCGCCTCGCGCTCCGGATGCGCGGTGGTGCCGGTCCACCTGGACGGGACCCGGCACATCCTGCCCAAGGGCGGCAAGGGCCTCCGCCGGACCCGGACCACCATCACCTTCGGCACGCCCCTGTGGCCCGAGGAGGACGAGAAGGCCCGCCGCTTCGGCGCCCGCATCGAGGCGGCGGTGGCCACCCTGGCCAACGAGGCCGGCTCCGACTGGTGGACCGCCCGCCAGCAGGCCGCCCGGGGAGCCACCCCTCCGCTCCAGGGCCCCGACGTCGCCGCCTGGCGCCGTTCGTGGGCCCTGTCGCCGGCCCCCGGTCGAGGCGACGCCGGCGACGGGGCCGAGTGGCCCAAGCGGACGCGCTGATCGACTGGACCGCAGCTCAGGCGCGGCGCCCGGCCGCCCTCGAGAAGACCCGGCCGGTCCCCGACGGCTCCGACGGCACGGAGCCGTTCGTCGCGCAGCGCGGTCTCCTCGGTGTCGTCGAGGGCGACCAGGCGGGCGGGCCCGTCCGAGGTCGACAGGGCCCACCCCAACAGCAGATCGGCCAGGACGGCGTTGCGGGCCAGGACCGGCCCGTGGAGATAGGTGCCGAGGACCCGTCCGGACCAGGCCCCCTCGGTCCGGTCGCCAGACCCGTTGCCGACTCCCCGGACCACCTCGGCCACCGGCCGTGCCGCTCGGCCCAGGGTGGTCACCGCGCCGTGGTTCTCGAAGCCGGTCAGGGGGGGCAGGCGACTGCCGTCAGGGGTCAACGGGCCGGCGGCGGCCGGTGCCGCCACCACCTCGCCCACCGCCCGGGTGCCGGTGCCCTTGCGGGTGGACACGTCGAGCAGGCCGAGGCCCTCGTGGGGCCGATCGTGGCTGTCGGGGAACGAGGTGCCGAGCAGTTGGAATCCGGCGCACACCCCGAGGACCACCGCGCCCTGCCCGACCGCCCGGACCAGGGTGCCGTCCTGGCGCAGGGCCTCGGCCGATCGCACCTCGGGACCGTCCTCCCCACCGCCGATGCAGTAGATGTCGGCCGTGGGCAACGGCCGCCCCGACTGGGCCTGGAGGAGCTCGGTGTCGACCCCCCGCCATGACGCCCGCCGGGCCAGGACCAGCCCGTTCCCTCCGTCGCCGTACGTCCCGAGCAGGTCGGGGTAGACGACGGCGATGACCAGCGACCCGCCCCGCGCCGGACTCACAACCGGCTCCGGAGTTCGGCGAACGCGGTGTAGTTGCCGACAAAGTCGATCCCCGGCACCGCCGGTCCGGCAGGGGCCGGGACGCACCCCACGGCCCGGTCGAGGGCGTCCAGCGGATCGGGGACCACCGTGCAGGGCACTTCGGCATACCGGAGGCGTACGGCCAGATCGAGTCGACGGTCCCCGGTGGCCACCACCGGCCGCCCGGCCAGCCGCTCGAAGGGCACGTCCCACAGCCAACTGGTGTCGAGGCCGTCGGCCACCCGGGCGTTGACCGACAGCACCACGGGCAGGTGGTTCGGCCCGCTCTCGTCGAGGAGATCGAAGATGGCCGTCCACCCGGCCGGGTTCTTGGCCAGCAGGAGCCGGACCGGGATGGCCGGACCGCTGGGTCCGGGCGAAGCGGCCCTCCACCTCGTCGAGCGCCGCCAGTCGGGCCAGCGCCACCGGCGCGGTGAGCAGAATCGACCGACTGCCATCCTCCTCGGCCATCAGCGGGGCGGCGACGGCCACCATGGCCGCATTGGCCCGGTTGAACTGGCCCGGCAGACCGATCTCGACCGGCCAGCGGTCGCCGTCGGCCGTGACCAGATCCCGACCTTCGAGCCACGCGTGGCGGTCCGGGCGGGCGAAGTCGCAACGGTCGCACGCCCACTCCCCCCCGGGGCCGAAGACGATCCCGCCCCCGCAGGCCGGGCAGCCCACGGCGTCGTTGCGCCACACCTGGCCGGCCCCGACCCACCGCACGTCAGGAGCGGGCGAGGCGGCCCACGCCACCATCGGATCATCGGCATTGGCCACCACCACGGTGGCCGGCCCGTCCCCGGTCGCACCGGGCAGCCCGCCCAGAGCGGCCCGCCACCGGTCGACCAACATCCTGACCTCCGAGATCCGGTCCAGCTGATCCCGCGACAGGTTGAGGAGGACGACCACCCGGGGTGACGTGTCGTCGATGAGCCGGCCCAGATACCCCTCGTCGACCTCGAGCACGGCGTCGGCCCCGGGCGCGGACCCGGCCAGGGCGGCGACGTGACCGGCGGGCATGTTGGCGCCGGTGTCGTTGGTGGCGACGGGAGCGGTCCCCTCCCCGGTCAGAGCGGCCGACAACATCCGGGTCGTCGTGGTCTTGCCGTTGGTGCCGGTGACCAGCGCCACCTTCCTGCCCCGGGCCAGGTCGGCGAGCAGGCCGGGATGGATGGCCAGGCCGACCCGGCCCCCGGCCACCGTTCCCCGCCCCCGGCCCAGTGCCCGGGACAGCCGGTTGGACAACTTGAGCGCCTCGACCGCGGTGGCGGCGCGCGGTGACAACCCCTCCGCGGCCGGCCGGGCCGACACGGTCACGCCGGCGGTCGGGTGCGGGCCAGATCCTCCTCGGTGGGGATCCGCTGGAGACGGGCCTCCTCGGGCAGCAGGTCGGCGATGGCCGCCATGAGCACGGCGGTGTCGGCCACCGCGTCCTCGAGGCCCAGCGTCACCGGGGGGCCGACGGTGACGCTCACCCGGGGTGGGTGCGGGAGGGCGCCGAAGTTGGGGACCCTCGACGAGCGGGGCCAGACCCGCTCGGTCCCCCACAGGCCGACCGGGATGACCGGGGCCCCGGTCTCGGCGGCCAGCCGGGCGGCACCGGTATGCCCGACCAGGACCGGGTCGAAGAAGGCCTCGCCGCGGGGGATCGTCCCCTGGGGCAGGACGATGACCACCTCACCGGCCCGCAGGGCGGCCGAGGCCCGCCGCATCGGGTCGGACGACCCGCTCCCCCGGTCCACCTGGATACCGCCCAGGGCTCGGGCCAGGTGGCCCACGATGGGTGCGTCGAACACCTCCCGCTTGGCCATGAACCGCACCGGTCGGCCCAGGCGGGCGGCCACGATGCCGATGGCGGCCACGTCGAAGTAGCTGCGGTGGTTGGTGGCCAGCAGCACCGGCCCGGACCGGGGGATGTTCTCCAGGCCCCGGATGTCGAACCGGGCATAGGGAAAGGCCTCGGGCCGGAAGAGGGGCCGCACCAGGTGGTAGGGCTCGAAGCCGACCACCGAGGGGATCCCCGGGGGCCGGTCCCAGTTCTCGAGGGCCCACCGACGGGCCAGGGCCACCGCGGTGAGCCGGGGATCGGCGTTCACCGGGTGGGGATGGCCGACGGCGAGGAAGAGCGGGAGATCGAACAGGCTGTCCGAGTAGACGTGGGACGCCGCCAGGTCGATCCCGTTCTCGTTGGCCCAGCGGGCGGCGGCGGTTCGCTTGCCCATGCCCCAGACGAAGGGCCCCTCGATCCCTCCGGTGTAACGGCCGTCGAGTTCGGCGTACCGAGTGGCGATGACGGCGTCGAACCCCAGGGCGTCGGCCAGGGGCGTCACCAGGTCGGTCGGCGACGTCGTGGCCAGCACCAGGGGCCGGCCCTCGGCCTTGTGGCCGGCCAGGACCTCCAGGGCCCAGGGCTGGACCAGGTCGACGAGGGCGGGAACGGCCTGTTTGCCGGCCCGGCGGGTGGCCTCGGCCGACCGGTTGCGCATGACGGCGGCCGCGGCCCGGGCCAAGCCGATGAAGGGCAGGGTCTCACCGAACCGGTTGTAGAACCCGTACATGAGGCTGTCGCCCGGGAGATGGCGTCCGGGGGACAGGACGCCCTCGGCCTCCAGGGCCTGGTGGAAGACCGGTCCGCTGGCCGACCGGATCAGCGTGCGGTCCAGATCGACGAAGACGGCGCCAGGGGTGGGCATGCCCTCACGCTACCGCCGGGCCGACGCCGACGGGGATCACAGGATCCGAGGACCGGAACCGACCCCCTGACGCGGCAAAGGAGCCGCCAGGGGGGGAGGCGACTCCTTCGCACTGACTCAACAAGGATAGGAGGGGGATTCCTAAGCATCCTGTGGTCTGCCAGTCCATCGTATAACGGCCGCGAGCAATCAGTCAAGCAGCTAATATTGATATCTGCTATCATCTGAAGCGATGGAAATCCGGCATCTACAGGCGCTGACCGCGGTCAGCGACCACGGCACCTTCTCCGCCGCCGCCGAGCACCTCAACACCGTCCAGTCGAACATCTCGGCCCACGTGGCCCGCCTCGAACGCGAGTTGGGCGCTCCCCTCTTCGACCGGGCCGACGGCCGGCTGACCCAGGAGGGCACCGTCGTGGTCGCCCGGGCCCGGCGCATCCTCTCCGAGCTCGACGCCCTGGTCTCCGACGTGGCCGCCTGCAAGGACGAGGTGGCCGGCACCGTCCGGGTCGGGATGATCGGGACGACGGCCCGGTGGCTGGTCCCCGGGCTGATGGACATGGCCCGCAAGCGTCATCCCAAGTTGCGGCTGGTGGTGGTCGAGGGCAACACCACCGGACTGGAGCCCCAGCTGGCCAGCGGACAGCTGGACCTGGCCATCCTCCACCTGCCCGTTTCGGGCCGGGACCTGGCCACCCGGCTCCTGTTCGAGGAGGACCTCATGCTGGTGCTTCCCCAGGGCCACGCCATGATCGATCCCGGGCGCCCGCTCGGGCTGGAGGACCTGGCCGACATGGAGCTCATCCTGCCGGTCCCGGGTACGGCCTTTCGCGACGAGCTCGACGCCGTCACCCGTCCGCTCGGGATCACCCTCCTGCCGGCGGCGGAGATCGACGGGCTCCGGCTCATCGCCTCGCTCGCCTTCGAGGGCTACGGACCGGCCATCCTGCCCGCCACCGCCATCCCCTCGATCCTCCGTGCCCAGGTCCACCCGGTCTCCATCGAGGGACTGCCCCGCCGCCGGGTCGGCGTGGCCCAGCGCAGCCGCGGGCTGCCGTCGGCCCCGACCCGCGCCTTCGGCGAGCTCCTCGACGCGGTGGTGGCGGTGCCCGACGACCGACCCGACGGCGTCCACGTCGGCGACTGAACGGTCAAGACCATCCCGGCCACGGTGGGTCGGTCGGTCACCGACCCACGAGTCCGACCTACGCTTCGGGCACCCGCGGCTGGCGCCACATGCGCCAGATGGGCGGGCTGCCCACCTTGGAGTGGAGCTCCTCGACCACCTCGAAGCCGAACCGGGCGTAGAAGGGGACGTTCCGCTCCTTGGACGACTCGAGGTAGGCCGGACGGCCGGACTCGTCGATGCGTTCGGTCATCGATTCCATGAGGGCCGAGCCCACACCCTTCCCCTGTCGGGACGGCTCCGTCCCCAGGGTGGCCAGGTACCAGTGCGGCTCCTTGGGGCGGAGCCCGTCCACCTCGAAGAGCAGGCGGAGGGCCCGGTGGGTGCGGGTGCTGACCAGGAAGGGTGCGGCCGGGAGCAGTTCGACCAGCTCCTTGAGCCCGTTCCGGACGGCGTCGGGCGGGCCCCACAGGGCGGCACCGTCCATCGCCTCGGTGGTATAGACGTGCCCGTGGGGCAGGTACTGGTGCCGGAGCTGGGAGGTGAAGAAGGCATGCAGTCCGTGCCGGCGTCGGCGGTCCCCGGCGAACATGAAGTTGGCCACCGGGTCGTCGGCGAAGGCCCGCACCAGCATGGCGGCCAGCGACGGTACGTCGGCGGCCACCGCAGTGCGCACCGCCGGCCGGCCGGGTCCGTGATCCACGCGCCGATGGTAGCCGTCCGGGTTGGATGCCCGGTGCCGGCTCAATTCATGGCCGGGTCCTCGGGGAAGCCCGAGACGAGGGCCAGCGCGCCCCCTGGCGGCGCAGGACCCGTCGCCACAGGCTCTCGGGATCGGCGGAGATGGGGTCGGCGGGCCGGGCCGGGACGACGTACCACGAGCCCTCGTCGATCTCCGCCTCGAGCTGTCCCGAGTCCCAGCCGGCATAGCCGGAGAACACACGGGCGCCGACGAACGACTCGCCGGCCGGGCCCGGGTCCGCGGCCAGGTCCACGGTTCCCACCGGACGGTCACCGTCGACCAGCACCCGCCACCCCGTGGGGCGGAGCGGCGATCCCTCGTCGGCCACGTGGCGGGAGCTCAGGCGGACCAGCCCGATCAGGGCGTTGCGGGCCACCGGTCCCCCGGTGAACAGCTCGCCCGGGGCGGTGGCCCACTCCTGCCAGGTGGGCAGGAGCTCCCCCACCGCCACCCCGCCCGGTCGGTCGAGCACCACCCCGAGGGCGCCGGGGTCGCCGTGGTCGAGGACCAGGACCACCCGGCGCGAGAAGTTGGGGTCGGCCAGGCGGGGCGAGGCCACCAGCAGATGCCCGGTCAGCAGCTCCGGGGGGACGGCCCCCCCGTAGGGCTCGAAGGCGCTGAACGGGTCGATCGGCACCTCCTGATGATGGCCCAACCGGTCGGCCGAGTGGCGCCAACGGCGGTGGTCGGTGAGGCTGGACCCATGGCACTCGTCTCGGTCCGTTCGGTCCACCCCCACGTCCGGCTCATCACCCTCGACCACCCGGCCCGACTCAACTCGATGTCCTTCGCCCTGGTGACCGACCTCTATGGCGCCCTCGAGGAGGTTGCCGCCGACAACAGCTGCCGGGTGGCCGTCCTGACCGGGGCCGGACGCGCCTTCTGCTCGGGCCTCGAGCTCGAACACGCCGGCATGCCCCCGGGTACCGAGGACCTCGGTCGCCACCGGATGGGCATGCGGGCCATGGAGTACATGGGCGGCATCGTCCCGGCCATGCGGTCGATCCCCCAACCCATCGTGGCCGCCATCAAGGGTCCGGCCTACGGCGGCGGCATGTGCCTCTCCCTCGGTGCCGACATCCGGCTGGCCGGACGGTCGGCGGTGTTCTGCAACGCCGGCATCAACAACGGGCTGAGTGGAACCGAACTCGGGGTGAGCTGGCTCCTGCCCCGGGCCGTCGGCACCTCCAACTCGGCCGAGATCCTCCTGACCGGCAAGAAGGTCGATGCCGACGAGGCGCTGCGGATCGGGCTGGTGTCCCGGGTGGTCGACGACGACCGGGTGGTGGACGAGGCCGTCTCTGTGGCCGAGGGGATGTGCGCCTTCAGCCCCTTCGGACTGAGCCTGACCAAGGACACCATCTGGGCCTCCCTCGAGGTGGGCAGCCTCCGGGCCGCCGTCGACCTCGAGAACCGGACCCAGTTGCTGGCCGGCCATACCGGCAACCTCACCGAGGCCTCGGCCGCCTTCCGGGAGAAGCGGCCCGCCGTCTACACCGAGTAGGGGCGTCGTGGCCAAATCCCGCCGAGGCCGCCGCCGGCCGGCGCGGCCGGCGGAAGGCCCGGCCGGCACTCGCGAGCACTGGCGGGCCGACGGCCGGCCCGAAGACCAGGTATGCCAGCCAGGCCGAGGCCAACCGGTCGTCGCTCCAGCTCCGCCTCGAAGCCGGGGCCGACCTCGATCCCTATCTGTGCCGCATCTGTGGCGGGTGGCACCTGGGCAATGCTCGGGACGAGTAACTATACCGTCCAGACGGTATAGTTACGAGAATGAAGCAGGCCGCCGCCGTCGCCCACCATCCCCCCACCCGGGGTGAGGACACCAAGCGTCGCATCATCGACGCCGCCGAGGAGGTGGTCCTCCGCGACGGCGTGGCCCGGTTGACCCTCGATGCCGCCGCCGCCGAGGCCGGACTCAGCAAGGGCGGCGTGCTCTATCACTTCCCCACCCGCGACGCCCTGGTGGCCGGCATGGTCGGCAAGATCATCGAGGAATTCGACCGGGACATCGAAGGCCGCATGGAGAACGGCGAGAGCCCGGGCCGATTCTGCCGGGCGTACATCCGGGCCACCATGGCCCCGAGCGCCACCGGGCCCGACCGCGAGGACCGGCTGGGGGCGGCAGTCATTGCCGCGGCGGCAGCCGAGCCCGCCTTGCTCGAGCCGCTGCAGGTGGCAGCCGACCGTTGGCAGGCGCGCCTCGAGGAGGACGGGCTCGACCCGACCGTGGCCACCGTGGTGCGCCTGGCCTGTGACGGCCTATGGCTGTGCGATCTGTTCGGTCTGGCTCCGCCCTCGGCCGCCCTCCGGGCCGGCGTCGAGGTCGCCCTCGACCGGCTGGCATCGAGCGGGTCATGAGCGCCTCCGGACCGCACCCGGCCGTCAGTGGTCCCGACCAGTCCCAGCGGCTGATCCGCACCCTGACCGTCACCGTCTTCCTCCAGTGGATGGGGGCCACCGCCCTCGTCCCCATGCTGCCCGTCTACATCCGCCACCTGGGCGGCTCCGACGCGTTGGCCGGCGTGGTCATGGCCTCGTTCTTCGCCGCCGGTGTGGTCTCCCAGTACCCGATCGGGCGGTTGGCCGACCGGGTGGGCCGGCGCCCGGTGCTCGTGGCCGGCCTGGTCACCTACGGGGTGGCCAGCATCTCGTTCCTCCTCCCCATCACCGCCTCCATGGCCATCGTCCTCCGGGCCATGCAGGGTCTCGGCGCCGGCGCCGCCACCGTGGCGTCCCTGGCCATGATCGCCAGCTCGGTGGCCGTCGAGCGGCGGGGCCGGGCCTTCGCCGCCATCTACGGTGGCGAACTGGCCGGCATGGCCGTCGGCCCCCTGGTGGGGAGCATCGTGGGCATCCACTACATGTGGGCGATGTTCCTGGCCTCAGCCCTGGCTTCGTTCGGCGCCTGCATCCCCGCCCTCCGCATCCACGAACCGGGAGGTGATGCCGAACGGCGGGCGGCCAGGACACGATCCGACGGCACGATGACACCACTGCGCCGCGTGCGGATCAGCAGGCCGATGGTCGGCGCGTTGATCTGCGGAGCAACCTTGGGACTGAGCAGCGGCGTCTACGACATCTGTTGGACGCTGCTCCTCTTGGCCCGTGGTGCCTCGGGACTCGAGATCGGGATCTCGTGGACGTTGTTCGCAGTTCCGTTCGTGCTGGTGGCCAAACCCAGCGGGTGGCTGGCCGACCACATGGACCGTCGGGCGCTGGTGCTGGCCGGCATCGGTGCCTCCACCGTCCTGTGCGCCTCGTACCCGTTCATCCACAACGTGCCCGCCCTGGTCCTCCTCGGCGCGCTGGAGGCCATCGGGTTCGCGGCGGCCATGCCTGCTGTCCAGTCGCTGCTCACCGAGGGGTCGGCTCCCTCCGAGGTGGGACGGATCCAGGGCATGTTCGCCACCAGCCAGACCGCGTGCACCGCCGTCGCCGCCGCCGCCGCCGGAGCGGCCTTCGCCATCGCCTCGTGGTTGCCCTTCGTCACCGTGGCCTCGATCGTGTTCGTGGCGCTGATGGTGGTGGCGGCCATCTGGAGGACGGTGCCCGGTCGTGTCCACCGGTCCACCGTGGCCGGCCCGGTCGATCACGTCGGCGCCGGCGCCGGCGCGGCCCCGATCGTGGCTCAGGTACTGGGCGCGGAGCCGGTCGGGGTCAGCGGCGAGGTGCAGTAGGCGCAGCGGCTGGCCGCGGCGGGAACCTTGCTCAGGCATTCGGTGCACTCGCGGACCGGCTCCTCCTTGGCGCTGACGCCCAGCCGGTCCATCAGCGAGTTCACCGGTTTGACCACCAGGAAGAAGATCACCGTGGCGATGAGCACGAACGAGAGCAGCGCGTTGAGGAAGCTCCCGTAGGCGAACTGTGAGCCGTTGACGGTGAAGGTGAGATTGTCGAAGTTCTGCTTGCCGAAGATCGCCGCCACCAAGGGGGTGATCAGATCCTTCACGAATGCATTCACCAGGGCGGTGAATGCGACCCCGACGACCACGGCCACGGCCAGGTCGATCAGGTTGCCACGTAGGAGAAAATCTTTGAAGTCCTTCAACACGGGAGCTCCTCCTTCGGATCGCCGGCACTCGACAACCGTCGGATCGGACCTTACCGGTGGACGATGATCGGCGCCGTGAGCAGCAGACCGCTCAGGTGGTCAGGGGAGGCCGGCGTGGACCGACGCCGTCCACCGGCCGGTCGCCGGAACCTGGCACACCAGGGAGGCGGCACGCAGCAACCAGTCGATGACCTCGCCGTTGTCGGACCCGGCCGGCACCTGCGCCACCAGGCCCCGCCGGGGGTGGTCCTGGGTGACCCGCCACCCGTCGGGCAGGGCGCAGCCGAGGTCGCGGAGCCGCCAGGCCACCCGCGGCCCGGAGGCGTGCTGCAGCCCGACCGTCGTAGGTTTGACCGTGCCGTTGGCGGCCCGCTTGCCCGGCATCCAGGTGATGGTGGGGACGTGATGGGTCGAGCCGCCGAGGAAGGCGAACGGCCCCGGCGGCGGGGGTTCGTGCTCCTCCTCGATGACCGGCTGGACATTGATCCAGCCGGTGCCCTTGGCCACCACCTCGGCCATCCGGGCCAGGAGCTCGGCGTCGTCGTGGTCCACGAACTCGACCTCGACGGGTCGGCTCCGGGTCATGTCTGGAGGTCGAGCACGCCGTCGGCCAGGGCCGCGAGCTCGCTCCGCCACGACTCCGGGCTCTCGATGGGCCGGACCACGAACTTGGAGAAGCCCACCTCGAGGAAGCGCTCGAGCAACGCCCGCAGCCCGTCGATGCCCACGGGTACGACCTCGGCCGGATCGACACCGCGGCGGGTGGAGGTGACGGCCCGGATCACCCGAGGAGACAGAGGACCTCTGGCATAGGCGATCGAAACCCCGAAGTGCTCGCGGGAGATCGTGCGACCGGCCTCGCCGGCGGCCTCGTCGATGACCACCCTGGCCGCGGCCACCTCCTCCGGGGTGCACGACGAGGGAAGCCAGCCGTCGGCGAACCGCCCGCAGCGGCGGAGCGCGGCCGGCACCATTCCCCCCGTCCAGAACTCCAGCGGCTGCTGGACGGGGAGCGGGGACACGGTCACCTCGTCGAAGTCGGCGGCCTCGCCGTGATGGGACACCGACTCCCCGGCCCACAGTCTGCGGAGGACCGGCAGCATCTCGTCCATGAGGACGCCCTTGTCGCCGCCGGCCACGCCGGTGGCGGCCGACTCGGGACGGCGGGGCAGCCCGGGCACGAAGGTGACCAGCAGCCGGCCACCGGACAGTCGGTCGAGGCCGGCCAGCTCCTTGGCCACCCGCACCAGGTTCCGCCCGGGCAGGAGGATGGTCGTCCCCAACTTGAGGTGGGGGTTGTGGGCGGCGGCGAAGGCCAGGCCGACGAGTGGATCCAGCGCCGGCGCGGTGAGGATCTCGGGTAACCAGATCGAATCGAAGCCCAACTCGTCGATGTCGTCGACCAGGCCGCCGAACTCGGCGGCGTCGGCCACGGGGGTGAGGCCCATCCCCACGCCGATGCGCACCTTCACCGGGCACCCCCGGGGTCGGACCGGGCCGGAGCGGGCCTCACTGCGGCCCCAAGGGGAGTCCGTCGAACCGGTCGACGGTGGCGAATGTCTCGACCGGGTTCCTGCGCAGTCTGGTTGGTTGGTGCACCGGCCGCCCCAGGGCCAGGACGCCGGCCACGATCGCCGACTCGGGGACTCCGAGGAGGTCACGAACCGTGCCCTCCTCCCGCACCACCATGGTGGTCATCACCCCGGCGAGACCTTCGTGGCGGGCGGCCAGGAGGATGCTCCAGGCGAACGGGTAGATCGATGCGCCTCCCACCAGGGTGTAGTGGCCGCTGTCGCGATCGACGGTGGCCAGATTGGCGAGGTCGGCCACCAGCACCAACATGACCGGGACCTGGTCGAAGTGCTCGGCAAAGCCACCCGGTCCCCCGGCGGCAGCCTCGGCGATGGCCGGGGCCTCGGCCAGCGCCTGTTGTTCCCGCTCGAGGTCGGTGACCGCCGCCCACGGGGTCAGGCCCGCCCCCACCTGGGCCAGGTACTGGTACCACCCGGGAAGGTAGGCGTCGCGCAGGGCCCGGCGAATACCGGCGTCCTTGACCACGATCACCCGCCAGGCCTGGCGGTTCCCGCCGTTGGGTGCGAAGCGGGCGGTGTCCAGCAACCGGTAGACGGTGTCGTCGGCCACCTCGGTGCTGACGAAATCCCGAACGGCTCCGGTGGTGCGGAGTGCTTCGATGAGTTCCACGACCCCGACGGTAGTGGCGGAACGGTGGCCCCGTACCAGCCGACCGGTACCTTCAGCCGCGGTGAAGCGAACTCGAGGCCTCGGTCCGATCCTGACCGCGCTGGTGCTGGCCGTCAGCGGCTGCCGCTCGCCCCTGCCTCCGTCGGCGGCACCATCCGTGGCGTCGGGCGCCAGCCTGGATGACAACCGGGAGCTCGGCATTGTCACCGCCGACCCCCCGGTGGTCGAGGGGGTGGCCAGGACGCTGGCCTCCGACCTCGGCACCGCGTCCGCCGGTTCGGTCAGAGCACCGCGAGGATGGCATCGGCGGCGCTCACGCTGAGGCCGGGGCCGGGCTCCACGTTGAGCGCGGTCACCACGCCGTCCTCGACGACCATGGCGTACCGCTGCGACCGGGTACCCAGTCCGAACCCGCTTCCATCCATCTCCAGCCCGACGGCCTGGGTGAACTCGCCGTTCCCGTCGGCCAGCATGACCACCCGATCGCCGACCTTTTGATCCTTGCCCCAGGCGTCCATGACGAAGGGGTCGTTGACCGAGAGACAGGCCACGGTGTCGACCCCTTTGGCCTTGAGCTCGTCATACCGGATGAGGTAGCTCGGGAGGTGGTAGTCCGAACAGGTGGGTGTGAAGGCGCCGGGCACGGCGAACAGCACCACTTTGCCGGTGCCGAGGGCCTCGCCCGACTGCACGGGGACCGGCCCGTCGGGGCCGGGCTTCATCAATTTGGTATCGGGAATCCTGTCGCCGACGGCGATGGTCATGGTCGTTCTCCTCGTTGATCGCTCAGCACACACCGGACGGGGACAACCCACCCGGCCCGGTGGGGCCAGCATAGGGATCGGGGATCCCGGTCACCTCATCGCGGTGTGCCCCCATCCCCGGGGTCGACTCCGCTCAGGGCCTCGGTGCCGGCCACCACGCCGGTCAACCACGACGGCATCCGGGCCGGCCTCCCTCCGGCACCGACGGCGCCGTGCACGGTCACCGCCGTGGCGCGGGTCTGACCTTCGACCTCGAGCAGATAGCCGACTTGGAAGGTGGTGCGGGTCAGGTCGGCAGCGGCCACATAGACGTCCACGACGTCGTCGAAGTACAGCGGCCGGCGGTAGCGCACGAACAGCTCGAGGACGGCGAACTCGACGCCCGTCTCCCTCACCTCGCGTATAGGGATGGCCGGCATGGCGCAGGAGCGCGGCTCTGGCCTCCTCGAGGTACGGGACGACAGGCACCGTGATGGATCACCCCCATGGCATCGGTCTCGGCGAAGCGGGTGCGGATCCGGTGCACGAACCCGTAGTCTTCGGGGTCGGTCGACGGGTTCAGCGAGAGGCGCACGCCACGACGCTACCGTCCCGGGACCGCAGGATCGGGCTGGTTCCATTCGATCCAACCCGTACCCCGACGACCGTCGCCGGTGACGAACCGGGCGGCGGCGCGCGGGAAACGACTGGTCCGTCCGTCGGGAGCGGTCAGCAACAGGGGGCCGAAGGCGATGGGGTGGATCTCGAGATCGAAGCCGCCGGGTTCGATGCGAGCCCGACCGTGCTCAGGCAGCCCCTCGTCCCCGAGCACCTCGGACATCTCCAGGATCTCGATGGGATGGACCCGGCCGCCAGGGGGCTGGACATACCCGAACGCCACCCGCTGGCCGGGCATCCGGATGTCGGCGAAATGAACCCTGGTGCCGTCGTCCAGTCGGGCCGCGGCCCAGCACCAGCCGAATGCCCACCAATCCCGCACCCCCCACGAATGGTCCCGTTGTCCGTGCCCGTCGACGACCATCCGGTTCCCGTCGACGGCGATCTCGCCGGTCACCAGGCAGGGCACCTCGTAGCGGGTGGTGAGCACATAGTGATACGGAACGCCGTCCGTGGTCCAGGTCAGATCCAGCGAGACCGACGCCGGATCGCCGGCGTCCCCGCGGTACAGGGCGGCGGCGTCGCCGTGCACCGCCCCCGGTGCCGTCCCCCGCACGGTCATCACCCGCAGCGGTTCGACCACTGCCCCGCGCACGTCGTAGCCGTCGGCTCCGAGGACCAGGCCGGTCCCCCGGTCGACGGGGAGATCGAAGGCCACCGACGAGACCATCGGCCGGTCGGCGCCCACGATCATCGTGGTCCACCAGGTCACACCCAGGTTGGGATACAGACCGATCCGGGCGTAGCCGGCCAGGGCGCCGTCATCGGCCACGAAGTCGAGGTAGTAGGACTCGTTCCACAGCGGATCGCGGTCGGGGGTGTGCCGGTACTCGTCGGCTCCGGTCGACGTCATGGGCGCCAAGTTCGGGCACCGGGCCCTCAGCTCCGGGCCGAGTCGGTTGCACGCGCCGGCGCGTGACGCACATCGGCGGCGATCAACGAGCGGGTCCAGCAGGCGAACTCGAGGAGGATCCCGTCCGGGTCCTGGAAGTAGACCGACCGGACGAAGACACCGGGATGGAGGTCGTCGGCGATGCCCCACTCGCTGTCATCGTGATTGGCGACCTCGGTGCAGTCGATGCCTGCGGCCACCAGTCGGTCCCGGTACTCCTCGATCCGTTCGGGCGGCACCGCGAACGCCACGTGGTTCATCGAGCCGATGGCACTGTTGAGACTGCCCTGATCGGGCCGGCCGACCGGGGCGGCGATACCCGGGGCCGGATCCGGAGCATCGGGGAACCAGAAGAAGGCGAGGGCGTCCCCGTTTCCGCAGTCGAAGAAGAAGTGTTGACCCATGCCGGCAGGCAGATCGATGGTCTTGATGAGAGGCATCCCAAGGATGCCGGTGTAGAAGCCCACCGTTCGGGCCATGTCACTGCACACCAGAGCGAGGTGGTTGATGCCCCGCAGCTCGAATCCGGACTCCGATGACGCCATGGGCTCCTCCTGCCGTCAGGACCGGCCATCCCTGATGGGTCCGGCGTTCGTCGCTGCGCCGGGTCGGTCTCGAGAACCGGTCAGTCATCTCCCACGGTACCCACTCCGGCAGACTCGGGGCGGTCATGTCCGTCACAGGCGGCCGGGCCGCACTCCCGGTGACGTCGCCACGTGGCGTCGACCCGACGCTCGGTGGCGGCGACGCATCTCGGACACGACGGCGGCCACCACTCCTCGTGCCCCCAGGAGCGTCCAATCGCCCGGTATTGTACGATCTCCGGTCTGATGATGGCGCTTCGCGAGGGTGCCGACCCGGCAGATGGTCCCGGGTGATCGTCAGCCTCGGGGCTCAGGCACGAAGCCCGGCGAAAGGACGCGGTCAGAGGGGGGTGTTGTGACAGCGACTGGCGAGGTGACCGCGTCGACGCGGCCGGACGGAGGGGTCAGCGATCCGGCCCTGGGCGACGAGCCCGACCGAGTCCCAGGGGACGGCGGATCTCGCGGCTCCCATGGCTGGCGGTCGCTCCTGTTCGGTGCGGGCACCTACCTTCTCCTGTCGATCATCGTCTGGTCCGACGTGTGGCGCCATCCGGCAACAACCACCACCTGTGGCTGCGGCGACACCTCGCTGTTCACCTGGTTCCTCGAGTGGCCGGCCTATGCCATCGCCCACGGCCTCAACCCGCTGCTACTCGACCGCCATGCACTATCCGGGCGGTGTGAACCTGCTGGCCAACACCAGTGTCGTCGCCATCGGCCTCCTGCTCGCCCCCGTCACCTGGCTCTTCGGCCCTATCGCCAGCCTGAACGTGGCCCTCACCCTGGCCCCGACGCTCTCGGCGGTGTCCATGTACGTGCTCCTCCGCCGGTGGGTCACCTGGGCTCCCGCGGCCTTCGTCGGCGGCCTGCTCTACGGGTTCTCCCCGTTCATTCTGGTCACCCTCACCGACGCCCATCTCATGCTGGGGATGGCCGTGGTACCACCGCTGGTGGTCGCCTGTCTGGACGAGCTCCTGTTCCGGCAACGGCGCAAGCCGGTACCGACCGGGGTCGTCCTCGGCCTCCTGCTGACCGTGCAGTTCTTCATCGGCACCGAGGTCCTGGTGATCACGGTACTGATGGGAGTGGTCGGGGTCGTCCTGATCGTCGCCTACTCGGCCTGGCGGCGCCCATCCGAGCTCCGGGCCCACGCGGGGTATGCAGCCACCGGCCTGTCGGCCGGCGCGGCCGTGGCCCTACTGCTACTGGTCATTCCCGCGTGGTACGCGCTCTCGGGCCCGTCCCACTTCGGGAGCTCGGTGTGGCCGGGACTCATCGGCCGCATCGCCCGCAAGCAACGGACCGTACCGAACTACTTCTTCTTCCGTTGGTCGCCGTTGAACAGTGCCGTGGCCACGGCGCACGATCGCATCGTCGGCGGCTATCAGGGGCCGGTCCTGTCGTACCAGTACTTCGGGACCTGGATGGCCGTCGTCGTGGTGGGTGGCACCGCGGCGTGGTGGCGGGACCGTCGGCTCTGGCTGTTCGGCGCCGTCGCCGCCGTCTCTGCCGTGCTGTCCCTGGGGAGCCGGGCGGGCGAATGGCTGCCCTGGAAGTCCTTGCAGAACCTGCCCATCCTCGAGAACGTCGTGCCCTACCGCTTCGTCCTGATCACCTACCTCGCCGTCGCCGTCATGCTGGCGCTTGATCGTCGAGCACGTCTACGTGGCCGTCAATCGATGGCGCGCCTCGGCCAAGGAGGCAGGCGGCCCGACCGGCCCGAGCCGTCGGGCGGCCAGCCATCCCTCCCTGGGGGGCTGCAATGGCGGCAACGGCGGTGGCGGTGATCGCCCTGGTCCAGCCGGCGACCTATCTGGCCCAGTCGATCCCGGTGACGGCCGGGCCCGCGCAACCTCCCTGCGTGGTTCAAGACGGTGGCACCCTCGCTCCCCGACCATCAGGTCCTGCTCGTCCTTCCCGCCCCCTTCACCTCGTTCGACAATCCGATGACCTGGCAGGCGGTGGACCACATGCGCTTCTCGATGGTGGGCGAAGGCGGCCCCGGCGGGATCCTCCTGCAGGCCGGGAAGGAGACGGACGGCGCCACCGTCCTCGCCGCGCTGTCCGCGCCCAACGCGGTGCCGCCGACGCTCACCGCCGGCGCCGTGACCCATGTCCGACAGGCGCTCGACGCCTGGGGGGTGACCATGGTGGTCGTCCCCGACCAGACCGATCTGCCCACCTACGACCAGATCTCATCGGTGACGGTGGCGGCTGCCCTCATCACGGCGGCCACCGGGCAGCGCCCCGTCCATCAGTCGAAGGCCTGGGTCTGGACCGATATCGGTCACACCGGCGCTGTCCACGCCGACAAGGCCAGGCTCACCCGGTGCACGGCGGGGGTTGCCGACCGCGGCGCCAGCGCCGTTCGCCACGCGACGAATTGCGTGTTGGCCACCCCTCGATGAGCGACCAGGCCCCCGCCACCCGCCGGTGGCTGCCCGACACCCTGGGTATCGCCTGGGTGGTCGCCGCCGCCGCCGCGGTGATGGCGCCGGCACTCTGGCACGGATGGTCGCTCGGGCCTTTCGACCAGCTCTCCAGCTCGGTCTGACCCAACATGCGCAGCCGCTCCCCCACAACTCCCAGGTCTTCGATCTCATCCGCGAGATCATCCCCTGGACCACATTGTCGTGGACCCAGGTGCACCACGGGATCCTCCCCCTGTGGAACCCGTACAGCGCCCTGGGCGCCCCGCTGGCGTTCAACTGGCAATCAGCCACCTTCAGCCTCCCTGCCCTGGTGGGCTATCTGGTCCCGGTGCGACTCGACTACACGGTGCAGGTACTCCTCACCCTCCTCATCGCCGGGACCGGCATGTACGTGCTGGCCAGAGTCATGCGGATCGGCGTGCTGGGCGCGACCATGGCGGCCACCGCCTTCGAGCTCAGCGGCGCGTTCATCTCGGTCCTCGGGTGGCCGATCGCCGCGGTCATCTCGTGGTCCGGCTGGTTGTTCGCGTGCACGATCCTGGTCATCCGCGGTCGGCACCGGCGACGCCACGTCACCCTGTTCGCCTTGGTGCTGGCCCTGTCGATCTATGCGGGAGAGCCGGATACCCTGGTCGTCCTCCTGACCACCCTGGTCGTGTTCTTCGTCGTCATGGTGGCGCTCCGTACCCGCCGATTCGAACGGTCCGAGGCCATCGGGCGACCACTGGTGGACGTCATGGTCGGATCCGTGGCCGGCTTGGGTCTCGCCGCCCCCCTCTTCCTCCCCGCCGCTCAGTTGTCAGCGGGGTCGGTCCGAGCCGCGGGACGGCACAACGCCTTCCCCGCCCCCGACATGCTCCACGCCATCTTCCAGACCTTTCACGGCACCTCCCTGGCCGGGAGCCGTTCCTTCGACGCCCACGGACTCGGCTGGGTCTCGACGGCCGACTACATCGGGGTCATCGCCGTCGTCCTGGCCCTGGTGGCAGTCATCACCATCCGTCGCCGTCCTGCCGTCATCGCGTTCGGTGCCGTGGTCGTGGCGACGCTGGCGCTCGTCTACTTCGCCCCCCTGGTCTCCTTCCTCAACAAGCTCCCGGGCCTGGACGAGATCCGGTGGGTACGGGCCATCCAGATCCTCGGATTCGGTCTGGCCATCCTGGCCGGCGCCGGGCTCGATGCCCTGGTCCGGGCCCACGGAAATGGGAAGGTTCGCAACTGGCTCGGTGCCGGGTTCGGCGCCGTCGCCCTCCTCCTCGTCGTGGTCTGGGCCTTCGGACGCGGCCACCTCCCCCGGCTGGAGGCCCACATCCGGTCGCGGAGCTTCATCTGGCCGACCATCGAAGTGGCAGTCGGCCTGGCCGTGTTCGGGTTCTTGGTGCTGATGGGCCGCCGCCGTGGTGACCCCGGAAGGAAGCCCAATCGGGCACTCGCCAATCCGGGCCTGGCCGCGGCCGTGGTCCTGCTGGTCAGCTCGACCGTCCTGCTGGTCGCGCTGGGTGCGTCGTGGTGGTCCTCCACGACCACCTACCTGGCACCGACACCGGCCGAGACGGCCTTGCAGAAGGCCGTCGGGAACTCGATCGTCGGGTTCGGCATCTCGTCCTGCCTCCTGCCTCCGACACTCGGCATCCAACCCAACGTGAACATCGTCTACGGCGTCCACGAGCTCGATACCTACGACCCGCTGACCCCACAGCTGCTCTACACCGCGTGGCGGGACTCGACCGGCTCCTATCCCCTGCCCATCGGCGCCAGCGGCATCCCCCTGGCCGAGACCACCATGTTCTGCCCGGTCATCCGGACCACCGCGGACGCCCGGCTGTTCGGGGTCGGGTTCGTCCTCGAGCCCGGCGGCAAGAAGGGTCCGGCGGGCAGCATCTTCGTGAAGAAGGTCGGTGACGAGGACCTGTACCGGATCCCGGGAGCTTCGCTGGCCACACTCACCCCCCTCCGGGCCAATGGCACCCTGCCGCTCGAACAACGCCGACGGGTCGCCGGTGCCGGTCACCTACCCCGACGCGGCGTCGTGGAAGGTGGCGACCGATGCCACCGCCCCCCAGATCCTGAGGCTCCATCTGACCGACGTCCCCGGCTGGCACGCATCGATCGATGGGAAGCCGTTGCCGCTGCTCCGGTTCAACAGGGTGATGCTCCAGGCCAGGATCCCGCCCGGGAAGCACATCATCGAGCTCCACTACTGGCCGGAAACGTTCACCGTGGGCATCGTGGTCGCCGCGGTCACGGTGATCGTGCTCATCGTCGTACTCGCCTTCGGGGCACGCTGGTGGCGACGATGGGGGGGACGCACCAGCGTGGTGGGGTCGGTCCCCGACGCCTCGGGTCCGGCCCCGGGCCGAGGGCCGAGGCGGGATCAGCTCCCCGGCTGAGCGGACGGCACCGTCGTCGGTCTCCGGGCTCGCCGGAACCGGCGACCCCCGAACACGAGGGCGACGAGGAGGACGACTGCCGTTCCTACGGCCACCACGATCCCGAGCGTGAACGTGTCCGGCCAGTAGTGCAGCTCCACGGTGTGCTGGCCGGCAGGTACCTTGGCCTCGAACATGGCGCCATTGAACCGGAGGAGCGGCAACGGCTTCCCATCGATCGATGCGTGCCAGCCCGGGACGTCGGTCAGCCGCAGGCGGAGCACCTGGGGCGTGCCGGCCCGGGTGGTCAACTTCCAGGACGAGGCACTCGGGTAGGTCACCGGTACCGCCGTCCCCGGTGACTTGGTCGGTGGCAACGAGCCGCCGGCCCCCAGCGGGGTGAGTGTGGCCACCGCGGCCCCGGGGATGCGGAACAACGACTCATCGCCCAGTTTCTTGACGAAGATGCTGCCCGGCGGGCCCTTCCGGTGGCCCTGCTCGAGGACGAACCCGACCCCGAACAGGCGGGCCTCGGTGAGCGTCATGACCGCCGGGCAGAACAACGACACCGGAACGGCGTAGGAGGGCCCGATGGCGCTCGGATACTTTCCGGATGACCGGTCCCAGGCGGTGAACAGGTGCTTGGGCGTCAGCGGATCGTAGGTGTCCAGCTCGTGGACCCCGTAGACGATGTTCACGTCGGGCTGGATGCCAAGTGTCGGGGGCGTCAGGCAGGACGAATTCCCGAACCCGACGATCGACGAGCCGACCGCCTTGTGCAGAGCCGTCTCCTTCGGGGTGGGGGCCAGGTAGGCCGTGTCGGAGGACCACCACGGCGCACCCAGGGCGACGAGGAATGCCGTCGAGCTGATCAGAAGGACCACTCCCGCAGTCCGGCTCGGATCCCGCAGCAGGGGATTGCCGGTGGCCCGGTCGCGGTGACGGCGGCCCATCACCACCAAGAAGCCGAACACGGCCAGACCGACACCCACCTCCGCGGCCGGCCAGATGAAGCTCTTGGCCCGGATGGTGGCCTCCACCGGCGGGAGCTGCCCACGGCCGAAGGCCCAGATGACCACCAGCACGACGGCCACGGTGCCGAATCCGGCACCCAGCCATTTGCGCACCGTCCGGCTGTTCTGCGACCGCACGAGGATGTCGAGGCCCGCGCCGGCCAGGATGGCCAGGGCGAACACGAGGACCTGGAGGGAGCGGACCCAGCGGATCTCCCCGAGCCCGGGAAGATCGTTGAGCAGCGAGACGAGCGGGGGGACGTAGACGAAGCACCCCATCAGGACGGCCACGACGGCGAAGGCGAGGACCGCCGGCCGCCGGCGGCGGACGACCGCGCCCATGACCGCGAGCACGACGACGATCACTCCGAGATAGGCGGCCGTGGCGATGTAGCCCAGGCCGGGGGCGTCGAACCGGTTGCCGGACGCCACCGCGCCGACGAATCCACTGCTGGCCAGTGCCAATCCGTTGAACGTCTGGAAGATGAGATGCAGGATCTCGTACGGGGGATAGCCGGGGTGACGCCCCGTCCCCCGGATCGAGCCGACGGTCAGCTGGCCGGCGGGGAGGATGAGGGGCGCGGCCAAACCCAATGCCGCCACCGAACCGACGGCGATGTCCAACACCGGTCGCCACACCGCCTCCTTCACCGCCATGCGGCGGGCGCGGGTCCCGAGCACGACAACCACGAACACCATCAGGCCCACGATGACGACGGCGAGCGTGTCCGGTTCGCCGGCGTAGACGGCCAGCGCCAGGACGAGGGCGAACAGCGCGACGTTCCGGCGGCGGCGTCGGCCCCGGATGACCAGGATCGTGCACGCGAACAGCCAACCCGACCACGACATGACCGAGGCGATGGGCCAGCCGAGCACGGCCATGAACGAGCCGCTGAGCTCGAACGCGGTGGCCGCCATGGCCGCCCCGATCACGCCGAGCCGCATCACCCGGGCCAGCACGTACATCCCGGTCCCGCCGATCAGGAGGGTGAGGATCACCTGGACGGTGAAATCGAGGCGTACCGGTACGAGATACCCGATGAGGGACGGGAGGCTGAAGGCCGCCGACTGCCAATTGAAGGCCAGCGGGGCTCCGAGGGCGCTGTACGGGTTCCACAACGGGAGGAGCCCATGGTGCACCTGGGTCCAGGCCAGGGTCGTCCAGGGGATGATCTCGCGGATCAGATCGGAGGTCTGGGGAGCTGTGGGGGGCCGGCGGGTGGGCGTGCCGGAGGCCGAAATGCTGGGACAGGCCGAGCCGGTTCAGTTGGTCGAAGGGGCCGAGCGACCATCCGTGGGCCAGCGCCGGCACCATCACGACGATGGCGGCGACCACGACCCAGGCGATGCCCAGGGCGTCGGGCAGCCAGCGACGGGTGCGGCTCTCCGGACCACTCGCCCCGTCCGCTCCCTCTGCTTCGGATCTGATCGGGTGGGTCGTGGTCACAGATCTGCCGACGAGGTGGCCGCCGACGGCCTCGGATGCCGCCGCGTCCATCTGCCCCCGAACGCCAGCACCAGCACCAGGGCAATGGCCGTACCGGCGCCGATGACGATGCCGACGGTGAAGGCCTCGGGCCAATAGTGCAACTCGATGGTGTGCTTGCCGGCCGGGATCCTGGCTTGGAGCATCACCCGATCGAAGCGGATCAGCGTCAGTGGCTTTCCGTCGATCGAAGCATGCCAGCCGGGGACGTCGGTCAGCCGGAGGCGGAGGATCTGCGGACTCGAGGCCCGGGTGGTCAGCTTCCAGGACGCGGGGTCGGGATACTTCACGGCCAAGGGCGTTCCCGATGCCGTCACCGGCGGTAGCGATCCGTCCGGCGGCTCGGGGGTGAGCGTGGCCACCGAGGCCCCGGGAATTCGGTAGAGGTCCTCGTTGCCGATCTTCTTGTCGAAGATGCTGCCCGGTGGACCCGGGCTGCCTCCGGGTTCGAGGACGTACCCGATCCCGTAGAGCTTGGCGGCCTCCGTCGTCTTGACGATGGGGCAGAACAACGAGAACGGCAGGCCGGTGAAGAACACCCCCGTCGGCTTCGGGCGCTGCCCGGTCGAGAGCAGCCACGACTTGTAGAGCGATTGCGGGCTGAGCGGGTCGTAGGAATCGAATTCGTGGACCCCGTAGACGATGTTGACCTCGGGTTGGATGCCGAGCGTGCCCTGGGGATTCCAACAGGACAGGGTCCCAAATCCCACGATCGAGGATCCCACTGCCTTCTGATACGCCACTTCGGCCTTGTTGGGTGCCAGGTAGGTGGTATTCGAGGTCCACCACGGTGCGCCGAGGACCACGAGGAAGGCCGTCGAGCTGATCAGCAGCACCACGGCGGCGCCCCGGCTCGGATCGCCCAACAGGGACGGCCGTCCCGATTCAGGGCTGCGGGTTCGCCGTCCGGCCACCACCAGGAAGCCGAAGACGACGAGCCCCACCACCACCTCGGCCGTCGGCCATCGGAAGCTCCTGGCCCGAATGGCCGTCTCGAGCGCCGGGAGCTGCCCGCGACCGAACAGCCACAGACCGAGAAGGAAGAGGCCCATCGCCGCGAAGCCGGCGCCGAGCCAGTTTCGCACCGACCGGCTGCCGCGGGAGCGGGCCAGGACATCCAGGCCCACCCCGGCCAGGATGGCCAGCGCGAAGACCAGCACCTGCAGGGCGCGGACCCACCGGACCTCCCCTAGCCCGGGGAGCTGGTTGAGGAACGAGACCAGGGGCGAGAGATAGACCAGGGCACCCATGACCACGGCCACCAACCCGAAGGCGAGGACCGCCGGGCGCCGCCCGTGCTTGATGATGCCGAGCACGGCGAGCACGATGGCGATGACCCCGATGAAGCCGGCGGGCGGCACATACGTGGGCCCGCGGTTGCTGAAGGTGAGCAGAGGCGAGAGAGACGATCCGTCGAAGGTCTGGAAGATGAGGTGCACCATCTGGTACGCCGGAAAGGCCTTGATCCGCCCTGTGCCTCGAATCGACCCCGCCGTCAGCTGGGCGGCCGGGAGGACGAGAGGGGCGGCGAGTCCCAATCCGGCCACCGAGCCCATGACCACGTCGAGCACGGGCTGGGCAACCGCCCGCAGTCCTCCGTACCGTCGGGCACGGAGCCCGAGTACGACGGCAAAGAACACGATGAGGGCAACCACCAGCACCACGAGGGCATCCGGCTCGCCGGCATAGATCGAGGCCGCGAAGATCAGGGCGAACAGGACGATGTCCCGCCGACGGTGCCTCCCCCGCAGAATCAGGATGGCGCAGGCGAACATCCAACCGGCCCACGACATCACCGATGCGATGGGCCAGCCGAGGACCGACTGGAAGGCGCCACTGAGCTCGAACGCCGTGGCCGCCATGGCTGCACCGATGACACCCAGCCGCATGGTTCGGGCGAGCACGTACATCCCGGTCCCGCCGATCACGAACGTCACGAAGACCTGGACGGTGAAATCGAGACGGACCGGGACCAGGTAGCCCACCAGCGCAGGAACGCTGAACGTCGCCGACTGCCAGTTGAAGGACAGAGGGCCGCCCAGCGCACTGTACGGGTTCCACAGCGGAATGTGGCCGTGATGGACCTGCGACCAGGCGAGTGACGTCCAGGGAATGATCTCCCGGATGAGGTCGACGACCTGGGGGTTGTGTGCCTTCGGGAGAACGCCTGCTTTGGCGGTCAGGCCGAGTCTGGCCAATTGATCGAACGGACCGAGCGACCAACCATGGGCAAGCGTCGGGGCCAGCAACACTCCGGCGGCTATGACCACCCAGGCAACACCCAGGAGATCCGGGAGCCAACGGCGCGCGTGAACAACACGGTCGAGGCGGGACTCTCCGGCGATCACGGCTTGACGATAGCCGACGGCCCCAAGATCCTGGTGCAGCGGGAGGCGTTTTTTTGGCGCGCGCTGACCGGGCTGCCGTGCGGGCACTACGACCGATCACGGTCACGCTCACGCCCTGTGAGCAAGGCGTCCGACTGCGAACGCATGCAGTGGCGATCGAAACCGCCGACTCGACCACGAAGGCGGCACGGCCGGTGCCGGTCACGAAGAGTGGGGATCAGGATGTCACTGCGTCGATGTTCCCTCGAGCATCAAGCCGGGCCCGAAATGACCAGGCCGCCGACTCCGTTGGTCCCCGCCCCGGCGGCGTAGCAACTCGTACGCGACGGGCAGGCCATACCCCCGAGGATGCTGACCGCGGCGGGCATCGGGGTCCTCGCCCACGTAGTTCCCGAATCGGTCGTCGTCAGGAAGTAATTGGCTTCGTCGGGGAAGTTCCCGCCAAAGACGGCGCAAACGGTAGAGGAAGAACAGGCAATGCCGTACACCCCACCCGGCTCCGACGGCGCTTTGAGGGCAATCCACCGGCTGCCCGCATTCTCGGTGCCGAGGATCTCACCGCGTCCCGAGAAGTTGTCACCGACCGCATAGCAGACGGTACCCGACGGACAGACGATCCCGTCGAGCCCGGCGGTGGCGCCGGGCTGATTCCTGGCCGTCCATTTCTGTCCGGAATTGACGGTCGACAGGATGTCTCCGGACCCGTCATCCAACTGGCCGAGGGCATAGCAGGCGGTCGGGTAGCGACAGGCGATACCACTCACCTGGTCGGTTCCCTGGGGCAACGTCTGGGAGCTCCAGGTCTTCCCGGAGTTGGTGGTGCCAATGATTCCCGAACCTCCGGCGTAGCACGTGGTGGTCGACGGGCAGGCGATGTTGCTCAGTGATCCGGTGCCGCCCGGAGCTGATTGTGCGGTCCAGGTGGCACCCGCATCGCTGGTGGCCATGATCACGGCGTGGCCGCCGGCAAACGTGACCCCCACCACGTAGCAGTGCGTGGTCGATGGGCAGGCGATGGCACTCAGCGTCCCGGTGCCCGAGGGCAGTCTCGCTTCTACCCATGTCATCCCCGAGTTGGTGGTCGCGAATACGGTGCCGCGGCCAATGGCGCTCTGGTTGACGGCGAAACATCGTGTGCTCGTCGGGCAGGCGATCGACGAGAAGGTTCCCATGCCGGACGGCAGTGCCTCAGCGTTCCATGAATCCCCCGAGTCATTGGTGGCCACGACGAATCCGGCCAGCCCCACCTGACCGAACGGCACGCTCACCGAGTAGCAGATCGTCTTGGACGGACAGCCGATTCTCGACTGGGACAGGAAGTAGGAGGAGTGGAGTAGTCGGACCTTCCATGTGCTTCCGGCATTGGCCGTGTTGAGAATGGCCTCGTTCCCTGAACTGTCGTCCCCGACGGCAAAGCAAATGGCAGTCGTTCGGCAGATCATGCTGTTGACCGCCTCGATACCCGGGACCAGGATTTGGGTGGTCCAACCCACCCCGGACGTCGTGGCCAGGATCACTCCGCCTCCCCTGATGCCTTCGCCCCCCGCAAAACAGGCGGTGGGCGACAGGCACATGACCGTGTTGAGGATCCCGACCCCTGCCGGCACCGGGTCGCTTCTCCACACCTTCCCCCCGTCGTTCGTGGACAGGATGATGCTGCTCTCGAACGACGGGTTGGATCCGACGACGAAACAGGTGGTCTTCGACGGGCAATTGATCCCGGTGATCGATGCCCCTCCCGTCGGCACCGGCTGGGTGCTCCAGGTCTTGCCGGCGTTGGATGTGGCGAAAAGATCGCTGGACCCCTCGAACGAGTTCCCCCCGAACGAGTAGCAGACGGTGGCCGTGGGACACCGGATCCCATCGAGGCCGGTGAGCCCCGGTGTCCTGGCCCGAGTGGTCCATGTCTTGCCGGCATTGGTCGTCGCCAGAATCAGGCCGTTCGCACCGGCGGGATCTACGCCGGTGGCGTAGCAGTTGGTGATCGACGTGCAGGCGACGGCGCTGAGGACCCCGGTACCGGCGGGAACCGCCTGCAGGGTCCACTTGACTCCGAAGTCGGTGGTGGCGAGGATATCCCCGAACCCTGAGCTGTTGCCCCCCACGGCGAAGCAGTTGGAGATCGAGGGGCAGGCGATGGCGCCGGTGCCGGGAACCGCCGGGTAGGACGTGCTCACCTGCCAGCCGGTGGTTGACGCCCACGCCGGATCCGAGCCCGGAGGGCTGACAACGACGAGCAGGCTGGTGGCCAAGGCCACGCCCATGGCCAGGGCAAAGATTTTAGTTCGATGCAGGCCGCACATCTGCTGCGTCTCCCGGCTAGCCCCCAAAGCCAGTCCACGTTGGACGACTCTCATTCCATGCTGGCACAGGCACGATACACCTGCCATCGTCAGCATTGAGAGGCCCACCCTACGGCAGCTTCGCTCCCAACATCAGGTAGTAGTCGTCGAGCGACCAGTGGGCCGGTCCCACGCTCGACTTCCCTTGAATGGTCCCGAACTCGGAGACCAGCGGGATGCAGTCGAGGTAGTAGTTCGAGAACGACGACCAGTGGGCGGGGTTGTACTTCTTGAGGGCGGTTTCCATGGCCTGGATCGCGCTGTTGAAGTCGACGCTCACCTTGGCGTTGTTTCTCGGCTTGGTCAGCACCAGGTACACGGTGGTCTGCGTGTTGGACGCCTTGTCGCCGTTCGTGATGTAGAGGCCCCATTGCCCCGACTGGGCGACACCGTTGATCCCGTAGCGCATCGAGACCTCGCCTCTGTGCCCCGGAGGAAGCGCCTTGTTACCGTCGGCGGTCCAGACCATCAGCTCGATCGTTCCCGATCTGGGTGTCTCGACCGCGTGCTGGGGTTCGAGCCAGAGGTCATAGGCGAAGTCGTATCGCTCCGACGCGGTACCCGACAGCGTGTAGCCCGCCGTGGCCACCACGTCCTTGGGTAGGGCACCGATCTGCATGGGGAGAGGGAGAGCTGGGTGACGGTGACGGAGACTCGTGGGCAGCCTGGGGCTGGATGCCGTAGGAGATGTTGGGGTCGCCGAGCACCCACGTCGAATGAGACCGCTGCGGAGCGGAACTGAACGAAGTCGAAGCCTCCAGGGCCCCGCTCGAGTTGACATCCATGGCCACAGACCCCTTTTGCACCGGCACCAAGGTTCCAGAGGTCGCCGTTGACCACGGTCGTGCCGAACGTGGGGTCCGAGTTCTTGCATCCGCTGCCGGCGCTCGGGGGAATCTTGGCGCTCGGGACGAACGGGCACGACCCGTACCATTCCCACGGCCCCGAGGCCTTGGCCATCGGAAGGAACGAGATCCGGTTGGCCAGGAACGTGACAGTGTCATAGGACCGAAGGGTCGTCTTGTTCCGGTCGGTGGCGATGATCGCGGTCGTCTCGGATGGTGAGATCTGCGATGGCTGGGTGAGGATGACGTGGGCCTGTCCCTTGGTGTTGGTTGTCCCTGTCCGGGCCGAAAGCGAACCGGCATTTGCCTTCCAGGACACCGGAACCCCGCTCACCGCGCGACCCTGCGAATCGGTGAACGTCGCCACCACCAGCGCTCTGGCCGTCCCGCCATTCGATGTCCACACCCGCGCCGGCGATGCCACGACCGCGGCATGAGTCGGGGGCGACACCGCTTCGCTGACCGAGACGGGGCCCGTCCCGGGCCCTCCTCCGGCCGCCGCCGGGCCGGACGCCCAGGACGGAGTGCTGGCCAACAGGGTCACCAGCACGAGCAGTGCCGCAAACGCGATCTTTCCGCGGCGCAGGCGGGCGCGTCGGGAGCCTCGGGAGGTTGGTCCACGACAATCTCGAGATTCCGAGGTCAGCCCCATTCAGTGCCTCTCTCCACAGTGGTCCCTGTGCCGGTGTACTTCTCGACGCTCTCAGGAACAGACGACCGGCGATCGGCCGGAATCTCCCGATCGAGGAGGGCCCCAATGCGTCGGTCGCGGTCATCGCGAGCCGTGCCCACTGGGGAACCTAGGAGGTAAAGCCAACCCCGTCAACACGGTGAGAGGCTCCATCGTGGATCCCAGTCACAGGAGGCTCGGCGACGCCACCGTGAGCGATCACCCGACCGCTCACGGTGTTTCGATTCGCTCCCAAAAGCCAGCCCTCGTGGGCACCGATCAGTGAGCTGGTGCCGTTGCACTAGAAGCCGCCCGCACTACGCGGATCGGTGGATGGGCTTCCGATCGATCAGCACGTCCACATGCTCGACGCAGCTCTCGACCCGATAGCGGAAGCCGCGTGCATCGCGGAATTGACCGATCCATTCGACCGGAGCCTGGCAGTACTGGGGATGGCCACTCCCGACTCGGTGGACAAATCGGAAACACTGGCCCGACGTCGTGCTGAAGCCTTCGGCGTACTCCTGCCCCATCGTTCACCATCCACTTCGGTCTGTTCGGTTCCGGGCTTCCGATCCTCAATATATCCATGGCGCCCGGGCCACAGCCAGACCACGAGGCGGGATATCGAGCTCCGTCCGATGAGGGGAGTCGGTCATCTCCCACCGCACGTAGGCTCCGACTCATGTGCGGTCGAATTGCTCTCTACGACGATCCGGACCATCTGGCCAGACTGCTCGATGCCGGAGTGGATCCCGAACTGATGGCCACCTGGCGCCCGAGTTGGAATGTCGGACCTACCGCACCGATCCTCGGGGTTTCTGAACGGCACGGTCAACGGATCCTGGATGCATACAAGTGGGGGCTCGTGCCGAGCTGGGCCAAGAATCCGGCCGCGGTCAAGGGTACGTTCAACGCTCGCGCCGAGACCATCGCCACCAAACCGATGTTTCGATCGGCATTCGAACGGTGGCGCATCCTCGTGCCCGCTGATTCCTTCTACGAATGGGAGACGATCGGCCCCAAGCAGAAGCAGCCCTATGCGTTCAAACGGGCGGACGGGGATCCGATCGTCTTCGCCGGACTGAGGGAGTGGTGGCGGGATGCCGAGGGCCACGAACTACGATACCGCCACGATCATCACTACCGAGGCCGGACCGGACATGCCCATTCACAATCGTCAACCCGTCGTGCTCGACCGGGAGAACTGGGACCTCTGGCTTGACCCGAAGACGAAGGGCGGATCCTCGTTGCAGCGGTTGTTGGTTCCGACGGTGGCCGGCACGCTCGTTCACCACCCGGTGGCCAAGGATGTCGGCAGCACCCGCAACGATCGACCCGATCTGGTCGAGGCCATCGCCCTCGACGGCGACCCGGGGCTCAATAGCCTCTGAGCCGGAGCGATCGGAGCGCGAGGAAGTCCCCGAGGACGAACACGCCGGCAGCCAAGGTGGCACCCACGGATTCGAGGTTCCCGATCGCACGCCGGCTGGCCACGCTGGCGATGACATCGAGTGAGTCACTGGCCGCTCCGACCGCCGTCCACCGTCGGAGGTCGTCGTCATCTCCACTCCTGGCGGCACGAACCGTTCCGACCCCGAGGACCAGGTCCCGGATGCCGATCGTCCGCAGGAGCAAGACCGATGCACCGGTCGGAGTCTCCCGAGTCGAGAGGCGCAGGAATTTCTCCGGGGCGAGAACCAACGTCGCACCCACGGTGCACCGCAACAGACCCATCACCTGACCCTTGGTCGTCGGCACGAAGGCAATCTACAGCGTGCGCGGGTTCGACCAGGCCACAGATTCGGAGAGAGTGACGACGAGTGGGTCCACCCTTCGAGGGCAGACGGACCGGCGTGACGCGACGGCTCAATTGGTCACTGCAAGGATCGGTGGGTTCGCCTCACTGTTGGGCGAGTGGTGGAGCCGACCAGATGACGGCTCGACCCGGGGTGGCGAGAACACACCTGAAGCTTGGAAGCAGCGCTTGAGCGTCACTACCTGGCAATCGTTGGCGTCTTTGCTTCATCGGCTTCGGGCCGAAGTTGAGTCGCATCCAAACGAGCGTTCATCCGCCACCCTGTAGTTCTCCGGTTTGTTATCCAGTTGTGGGCTTCACCACCCGGCGACATTGGGTCTGGCGATACCCGCGATTGGGCTGGTACTTTTGAACACGGCGGTAGGGCGAACTGAGGGGGGCAATGGTGGAATCGTCGAGCGGCATGAATAGTGGGCGGCGTTGCCGATTGGTCATCGTGGGCACCGGGTCTGCTTTGCTCCTGGCCAGCTTGCTGGCGACTACTGACGTCGCCGGCGCGAATCCGGCTCCGGCGCAGCTCCCCCAGCTGAGGAATATCCGGGTCCTACCCGACCCTCATATGGTCGCTCAACCGTCACCGCATGTGGTCGCACCGCGCACTGCCTTGCACCTCACAACCTATACATCCTCCGTGAAGGACCTCGGAGTGTCGTATAGCTACACCATGGTTGGTACCAACCCCGAGGTGAAAGGCACGTCCAACACGACGACGGTTGCCGCGGACATCATGCCCCTGAACTTCACAGTAAAAACCACTTCGTTGCACTGGAATTCGACCGCAAAGGACTCCTGTGACACCGGAGCAAATCCGATCGCCCGCGTGGAAAGCTCGCCACTCTTCGTAAACCGATCGTGGACATTCGGTGGGACCCATGTCGGTACCGGCCAGTACATCAACGCCTACGAACGAGCTGACTTCTGGAAATACGCGGCTCCCGGGGGGAAGAACCCCGGCTACCAGTTGAATCTCGCGGTGAAGTTGCTGCCGAGCCGTTACCGTGTCGGTCCCGGCAGCCGATGCGTCCGCATTCTCGATCGGCTGCGGCAACGGCGGTGAACTGGCAGTGGATCCCACCTGGATGGAGAGTTATGTCGCCAATACACTCGTTCCTCTGGCGCAGAAGGACGGTGCTAACCCGACTACCCTTCCGCTCTTTGTGACCCACAACGTGGTGCTGGGCAACGCTGAGTGGGTGTTGCATCCTCGGTTACCACAATGCCCAGTCGACGACTGAGGGCGTGCAGACATACGGCATCTCGGACTACGAGAACTCCGGGGCGTTCGGCACCACACGGACAACCGACTCCCTCTCGCATGAGGTTGCCGAATGGGCCAATGACCCCTACGGGAACAACCTCACTCGCGCCTGGGGCCACATCGGACAGGTATCGGGCTGCCAATCCAACCTCGAGGTCGGCGACCCCCTCAGCGGCAAGGATCTTCCGGTCGTTACTGGCACCTTCACCTATCACGTCCAAGAGCTGGCCTTCTTCTCGTGGTTCTACCGCCAGTCGCCGAGCCTCGGAGTGAATGGCTGGTTCTCAAACAATGGAACCTTCAAAACGACCCAGGCGACCTGCTAGAGGCACTGGCCAAGGAGGGCCTCGACGCCGGCAGGCGACGGCTCCCATCAAACGGCATCGCGCGCGGTGTTACTATTGCGTTCGAGCCGGTGAGGGCCCTCATCTGGGGTTTCTGGGTGGGCCGTGCGGGACTTGAACCCACGACCCCTTGCGTGTCATGCAAGTGCGCTACCAACTGCGCCAACGGCCCTCGGTCGTGGACGTTATCACCCGCCCCATCGGGCGACGGGAGCGGACTCCGGCGCTGTGGCCCGAGAGTGCCGCCGCACTCCCGACGCGGCCGTCGGCCTAGGGCGAAGCGGTGGGCACCGCGGGGGTGGCTCGATCGATCGCCGACCAGCCGCTGAACTCGCGGCGTCGCTCGAGCTCGGCCCGGTAGCCGCCGCGTAGGCCGAACAGCCGTTTTGCCAGCAGCAGGTAGACGACGATGGCCACGTTGATCACGAAGGTGATCACCTTGAACACACTCACCCCGAGGACGAGCTCGTAGATCTCCAGTGGAATCAGGGCGGTAATGGCGATGAGCGTCAGATACTCGGCCCACCGTTTTGCCCACCAAAGCCCCACCATCTCGGTGGCCTCAAGTGCCGCGTAGGCGGTCACGGCCAATCCCAAGTGGATGAGATGCCGGGGTGAGTACTCGAATGCCTTGCGGAGGTAGCCGAGCACCCCCCGCAACTTAGCCTCGCCGGGATTGCTACCCGATAGGTCGTTCATGACATCGACGTAGTCCTTGTGGAGCGAGGCGTCGTGACCGGCGAAGGTGAACAAGACGACAGCCAGAATGCTGAGCACGATGACGTGGATGGCACGATCGACGGCGATGAGGCGGAGCACGTAGCGGTCACGAAGAAGCGGACCGCGGGCCGGAAGCTCGATCTCGTCGCGGGAGGGCACCCGCTCAGTGGTCGGATCCTCGGGGACGGCGAAGGGTAGCCAGGCATCGCAACGCAGGCAGCGATGCCAGCGGATGCCGTCCCGTTGTCGGGCCACAGCCGAATCGTCGGGAGAGATCTGGGCAGCATCGATGCCGACCAGGACGTGGCCTGACCAGGCACAGGTGAACAGCTCGTAGCGACTGTCCGGTCTTTTCTTCCGGGGCACGTGTGCACAATAGGCTGGGACCATCCAACAGAGGAGTAACCGATGGGTACGGACACCGACTGGCACCTACGTCGCATCGAGGACGTCGGGTACTCGATCGTCGAGAATGCTATCGACCTGGACCTGATCGATGCGCTCAACGACCGGCTGCTCGGGCTCGAGCACGACTTGGGGATCGTCCCGGCGGACAACGAGTTCGAAGGGGTCCATACGACCCGGATCTACAACCTCCTGGCCCATGGCCCGGAGTTCGAGCAGATCCCGATCCACCCGGCTGTGCTGCCGATCTGCGAGCGAGTTCTCGACCCGGGACTGCTCGTATCCTCACTCTCCTCGATCGCCATCGGCCCCGACGAGAGCCCGCAGCCCATCCACGCCGACGACCAGGTCATCCCCATTCCAAAACCACATCCGCCGACCGTGTGCAACACGATGTGGGCCCTCACCGACTTCACCGAGGCAAACGGGGCCACCCGACTCATCCCGGGCTCGCACACCGCGGACGATTCTCCCGATCTGTCGCGGAGCTATGAGTCGATTCCGGCCGAGATGGCCAAGGGAAGCGTGCTGGTGTGGCATGGGAGCCTGTGGCACGGCGGAGGGGCCAACACGACATCGGAGCGACGGGTGGGCATCGCCATGAACTACTGCGCCGGCTTCATCCGTCAACAGGAGAACCAGCAACTGGGCCTCCCCATCGACACCGTGCGTCATTTCCCGTCGAGACTCCAGCAGTTGGTGGGGTATGGGATCTATCGGGGCATCATCGGGCACATCGACAAGAAAGTCCCCGCCAACCTGCTCCTCGACGCCCACGAGGATCCCAACCTGCTGTGGGACTACGCCAAGCCCCCGACGCCCTGAGCGCCACCGGACCGGAGATCGGACCCCGCTCCCGCGCCGGCCCACCCGGCCGATGACGGAATCCGGGCCTGACGCGATCCGGTCCCCCACCGGCCACTGATTCTGGATTCCTCCAAGGAGTTCCTGGGTCCCGACCTCCAAAAAAAAGATTTACCGAACGGGGCCCAAGAGCTTGGAAACCTCAGACGTGCCTCCCATCGACGCTGAGCCGCACCTGGGCCAGCAAACTGTGCCCCGCCCAACGTGCCCGAACCTCCGTCACAGTCACCACACCATCCACCGCCCCAACGACGACTGCGATTCGGTCGACGATAGCCGGGTCCACGGCATCGAGTAGACGTTGGCCGACACGGCGGACTGTTCGATAGCCGACAACAACAATGGCAGCAGCAATGAGCAATCCAACAACCACCGGATCTGCTCACTGCGCTCCGACGGCCACGCCAATAACGCCCACAAGCACCAGGAGGGAGGTCACCCCGTCAGTACGGGCATGGATACCGGCGGCCTCCAGCGCAGCAGAACCGGTACGTCGACCGACTCCGATCCGATATTGGGCGACTATTTCATTCCCGACGGCCCCAATCAGAGCCGCCGCCATCACAAAGGCCAGGTGGGACACCTTCTCCGGGTGGAGCAGTCGATTGACCGCCTCGTAACCGGCGAAGGCCGCCGAAGCCGCGATGAGTGCGATCACCGCAAAGCCTGCGAGGTCCCCGGCTTTGTCGTAGCCATAGGTGAACCGGGTCGTTGGCGGCCTGCGGCTGACTCGAAACGCCAGCCAGAGCGGCACGGCGGTCAGTGCATCGGCTGCGTTATGCAAGGTGTCGCCCAGCAAGGCAACGGACCCACTCGCCACCACGACCGAGGCCTGGATCCCGGCAGTCGCCACCAAGAGTGCCAGCGAAAGGGCAACCGCTCGAATGCCATAGCTGCTCGCTTCTAACGCCTGGTCGAGTGAATCCTTGGCATCGTGCGAAGGTCGCAGTATTGATGTCCAGGAGGGTGGACTTGAGCCAAATACGGTTGAGGTGCAACCTCAGGAGGGGAATCCTTCGAACTGCTCAGCGCCCGGGATTGGCGGCACCCATCGGTGGCGCATGGCGGTGTGGGCCTCGATAACGGGAGCCGCAAACTCAGGGTCCGCAAAGCTACCGACTGCGATCGCAATGAAAGCACTTGGGCCTTCGAGGATCCAATAGACGGTGGACCCGCAGGTCGTGCAGAAGTGGTAGCTGACTCCGTTGCCCTTCGAAGTGCCAATGCCATCAATTGCGAGACCGTTGCAGACCTTGGTCTCGCCCGTCACCAAGAGCCGCTCGTCAGGAGCGAAGTATGCACCGACCTGAAAGACGCTACCGGTTCGCTTCTGGCAGAAATCGCAATGGCAGGTAGCCACCCAAATCGGATCGTTTTCCACAGAAACGGTCACCCGGCAGCAGGCGCATCGAGCGATTCGTTCCATCCTGGTCGCACAGGACCAACTCCGCCGCTCACTGGGTTTGCAACCGATGCCTCTTCCACCGTGTGGGGCGTCATCGATCAAGGGTCTCGCATCCGGACAAGGCCGGAAAATGCCCATCCCGAGCTGCTCTTATCCCTTCTCTAACCAGCGATCAAGACCCAAGGTCGTCAGCGCAAAGGTTGAGGCCCGATGTCGAGGTCAAAACCTCTTCAGTCGGTGGCGAAATATGTCGATCCGTCGGGGGTATCTGTCCAGATGTTACCGAGCACCTGTCGGACCGGAAAGGTGTGCTGTGCTTCCCAGCAAACAACGAAACGCCGAATTGTCGCCGAACACGGTCAACCTCACCGTTGAGTCAAGGCACCTCCCGCAAATCTATGACGGTGGGTTCACCCTGATCGAGGTCATGGTCACGCTTCTCATTCTCGCCATTCTGCTGGCAATCGCCATCCCCACCTTCCTTGGGGTGACCCGATCAGCGGCGGGACGTGTTGCCCAGGTCAACTCAAATACGGCTCTCCTGGACTCCAAGACGACCTTCTACACATCGGGCCAGAGCTTCCCTCCCGTGGCAACCCTCATCACAGCCCTCAATGCCACTGAGAAGGCTCTGACGTTCCAGACTGCGGCCTCGACAAATCACAGTCGAATCAGCATCTACGTGGCCACTGACCAAAGCTCACTGATTATGGCGGTGCAGTCCAATACCACGAAGGATTGTTGGTACACCATCGTCAACGGGGCGTCTGAAGCGGCGAAAGCCGGCACCCCGTACAAGAAACTTCCCGCTTCCGTTCTCGGGGTTGGTACGTTCTTCGGGGAAGCAAAGCTTCCAGCCAGTGGGGTGGCTCCAACTTGCAAGGCCTCTGCGGTACTTGCTGCAAGCGCCGGTTCGGTTGCCTACCAGAGCGGGAGCTTTCCTCACCTGTAGGAGCGGGGTCAGCTCATCTGACGGTAGACGCAAGAGTCGAGACTCCCCATTACAAGGTCCATAGTTGGTCCTGCGGGATCACCAGGCTGTAGGCCAGCCGTCGGCGAGCACCTATAGTTGCTGCTCGATCTATAGTCAGCCGAACATCGTTGGGCATGGGGGATCGATGAAGCGCAACGCCATCGCCGTGGGACTCATGCTGGTTGCTGGATTGCTCTTGGTTGGCTGCTCCTCAGTGTCGCCAAGCGCCACGGTTGCGAATGGCCAACGACCAGGCGTCCAGTGTCCGCCGAGCGATGTACCTGGCGGCCCGACGGGGTGCTACCTGATCCCTCCCGGTATCCACAAGATCAAGCACGTTGTCATTGTCATGCAGGAGAACCGGTCCTTCGACTCCTACTTCGGCACATACCCAGGTGCTGATGGCATCCCCATGGTCCATGGGGTTCCGACTGCGTGCGTCCCTGACACCCAGACCAATAGCTGCGTAAGGCCGTTTCATGACACCTACGACGTGAACGGGGGAGCTCCCCATGGCCTGACCGACGCCATTGCCGATGTCAACGACGGCAAGATGGACGGCTTCGTCGGTCAGCTTAACAAGGCGGTCGGAGCCTGTACTGAGAACCTTGATCCGGCGTGCAACCCAGCCGTCCAAAAAGACAACAACGGGTTACCGGATGTGATGGGCTACCACACGGCGACGGAGATCCCCAACTATTGGACCTATGCCCGCCAGTTCACCCTCGACGACCACATGTTCGAGCCAGTGAAGTCTTGGTCGCTCCCCGATCACTTGTTCTTGGTGTCGGGATGGTCGGCGATCTGCAAGAACAAGAAGCCGTCGAGCTGCAAGAACCAAATCGGTGGCCCCTATTTCGTTGACCAGTTCGACAACGCCGTGGCCAAGGAGCTGGCCGGTGGGACCACAGCCATCGATTTGGCCTGGACCGACCTGACCTGGCTCCTGTTCAAGAACCACGTTTCGTGGGGCTACTACGTCCAGACCGGAGAGCAGCCCGACTGCGAGAATGACTCGGCTGTGACGTGTAAGTCGATACCGCAGAGCTACCACACCCCTGGTATCTGGAACCCGCTTCCGCTCTTCGCCGACGTGCAGGCCGACCACCAGGAGAAGAACATCCAACCGTTGGACAACTTCCTCAAGCAGGCCGACAGTGGCACCCTGCCTTCCGTGTCGTGGGTCACGCCCGCCAACATCGACAGCGAGCACCCACCGGACAGTGTGCATCAGGGTCAGGCATATGTGACTTCGGTCATCAACTCGGTCATGCGAGGTCCCGATTGGAAATCCAGTGCCATCTTCCTGGCATGGGATGACTGGGGTGGCTTCTATGACCACCTGGCTCCGCCGACCATCGATCAGAACGGCTATGGCCTGCGGGTCCCGGCTATTACCATCAGTCCTTACGCCAAGAGAGGCTTCATCGATCATGCGACCCTCAGCTCAGATGCCTATCTGAAATTCATCGAGGACGACTTCTTAGGGGGAGGTCGTCTCAATCCGAAGACGGACGGCCGCCCCGATCCTCGCCCTGACGTGCGGGAGAACGCCAAAAAGCTCGGCAACCTGGCCAACGAGTTCAATTTCGACCAAACACCCCGTCGACCGGTCCTACTCCCAACCAATCCTCCGTCTGACTCACCTGACCTACCGCCATGGTTCATAGGGGCAGGTCCCTGCAATGGGTGCTCCGTTCCGCCGACTCCGAGACTGACCGGGGACAGTCCGAAGGCAGCCTGAGGCCGAAGTGGCGATTGTCCAGCTCACCGTATTTCAACCTACAAAGGTTGCCCGAGTCCTGCGACGGAGCAAAATGTTTGCATGTTGTGGTGTGACCATTGTGGTCATGCGTCACGGTGCATCGGATTGTTGATGGGTTGGAGCGTACCAAGGTGTCCTTGATGTAAGACGCACCTTGTAGAAGAGGTTCATTACCGTTCCAGGACCCCTCGACCACACCAGATCTGTCCCCAGTGACGGTGAAGACTGCTTTCTGTGGTGCGGAGTGATGCTCGGGATGTTCAAAACAGAGCCATCTGGATGACAGGATCGATGTCGAGGTGCATATTCACCGGAGCGGGGCGGGCCACTGCGCCACGACGTCTTCCATAAGTATTGGGATCAGGCGAGAAAGAAGGTAGGAGTTCCCAAGTTGCACTCTCATGACCTTCGGCATACCGCAAATACGTGGGCCGCGGCCACTGGGGCTAGCACTGCGGAGCTAATGGCCCGAATGTGTCACGCATCACCACAGGCGGCCTTGGTTTACCAGCATGCCACCACTGATCGAGACCAACTCTTGGCCGCTGTATTGGCCAAACTTGCCGAGTCTCAGAAGGATTCGACCGTTGGCTCAATCAGCCGCCGGAGAAGCCGGCACCCCATTGGCATCTGGCACGCTTATGGCACGGTGCAACCGGGTCACGGCAAGCAAATGGTCTATACCGCCGTTGAGCTGCATTCATTCTGGAGGCGGCGGGCGGAATCGAACCGCCGTACGGGGCTTTGCAGGCCCCTGCCTAAACCACTCGGCCACGCCGCCATGGCGCCCGATGATCCTACCCTCTACCTCAGGATGCTTGAATCTCACAATGCGGATTGGAATGATCGCCCCACCCTGGACACCCATCCCCCCGTTGCTCTACGGCGGGATCGAGTTAGTGGTCGACCAGCTGGCCCGCGGCCTGCAGGATGCCGGCCATGAGGTGCTCCTCTTCGCCACCGGCGATTCGACCTGCCCGGTCCCCCGCCAATGGGTCCTTCCGGCCGCCGAAGGTACCCGGATCGGGATGGTCGTCCCGGAGATCCGCCACGTCATGCACGCCTACGAGGCGGTCCAGCACTGCGACGTCGTGCACGACCACACCATGATGGGTCCGTTCTATTCCGAGCGGTACCCCGGCCTGCCGGTGGCCACCACCATCCACGGACCGTTCAACGAGGAACTGTCCGACATCTACCGGGCCAACGCCGAACGCGTCCCCATCGTGGCCATCTCGCACGCCCAGCGGCGGGCGGCCCCGGACATCCCCATCTCCCGGGTCATCCATCACGGTGTCGACGCGGCCCACTTCCCGGTAGGGGACGGATCCGGCGACGAGGACGGGCCCTACGTCCTGTTCCTCGGCCGTATGGCCGCCGACAAGGGGGCCCACCGGGCCATCGAGGTGGCCCGCAGAGCCGGCATCCGGATCTTCCTCGCCGCCAAGATGCGCGAGCCGTGGGAGATGCGCTACTTCTCGGAGTACGTCGAACCCCTCCTCGGGGACGATGCCCACTACCTGGGCGAGGTCTCCCACGAGCGCAAGCTGGAATTGCTGTCGGGAGCCTCGGCGCTCCTGTTTCCCATCCGGTGGAACGAGCCGTTCGGCATGGTGATGATCGAGGCCCTGGCCTGCGGCACGCCGGTCCTGGCCTTCCCCGAAGGGGCCGCCCCCGAGGTCGTCGACCACGGGCGCACCGGCTTCCTCTGTGATGACGAGGACGCCATGGTGGAGGCCATCGGCCGCATCGGCCAATTGGACCGGAGCGACTGCAGGTTGGCGGTGGAGGGCTACTTCTCGACCAATCGGATGGTGGCCGAGCACATCGAACTCTTCGAGTCGATGATCGCCTGACGTTCGTCGCCTGCGACCAGCGGACTCAGGACCGCCGGCGGAACACCAGCTTGACCACCAGGGCGATCAAGGCCACCACGACCACCAGCTTGACCAGGAACCAGATCAGCGAACCGATGAAATGAAGCACCCCGAAGGCAACGAACAGGACGATCAGGCCGCCACCGATGATCAGGAGCCCGTCGAACAGGCTCAGCCCGCTGTGTTCGTCGCCCCGATGTTCGATGTCCTGTCCTCTGGCCATGTCTGCAGCGTAATCCCGAATGCCGAGGAACTGATCGCGCCGACCCCTGTAGATGTCGGCCGCCCCAGGTGGGCGGTGGTACGGTCCGGCCGTGTCCCTGCGTGCGGAGCGCCAAACGCTCATCGAGCGTGACGACCTGCACGGCGATGCCTTCTGCCACGCCTACGCGGACCTGGCCGACGAGTTCCTGACCGGATTGTTCGACCGGGCCACCGGCGCCGACTCCCGAGGGATAGCCCTGGTGGCGGTGGGTGGCTACGGCCGGGGGGAGCTGTGTCCGTTCAGCGACCTCGACGTCGTCCTCGTCCATCGCGGCAAAGGTGACGTCTCGGCCACCGCCGACAAGATCTGGTATCCGGTCTGGGACGAAGGGATCTCGCTCGACCACAGCGTCCGGCGGCCCAGTGAGGCCCTCGACATGGCGGGCGAGGACCTCCGGGTGGCACTCGGCCTCCTCGACGGGCGGGTCATCTGTGGCGATGCCAAGGTGGCCGAACCGATGCTCGAGGGCGCCCGCGACCGGTGGGCGAAGCAGAAGCCGCCCTGGCTCAGGGTCCTGGCCGATCTGGTCACCGAACGGCATCGGTCGTACGGCGACGTCGGCTTCCTCCTCGAGCCCGATCTCAAGGAGGCCCATGGTGGCCTGCGGGACGTCGCCGCCCTCACCGCCCTCATGCTGGCCGTCCCCGTCCTGGCCGACTATGTCGACACGGTGGCCATCGACCACGCCCGTGCCGCCCTGACGTCGATCCGGGTCGAGCTGCACCGCCGGGCGGGACGGGAACAGAACAAGTTGCTGCTTCAGGAGCAGGACCAGGTGGCGCGCGCCTTGGCCATGGACGACTCGGATGCGCTGATGCTGACCGTGGCCACCGCCGGGCGGACGGTGGCCTGGGAGGGAGACGACGCCTGGCGCCGGCGTGGTGCGTGGTCCCGCCAGCAGGACGCACCCCGCGGCCTCCGGCGGTCGAGATCCCGGCGGGGGTCCACTCCGGGTGCAGACGGCGCCGTCACCGTCGTCCCCGGCACTCCCGATATCGGCGTGACCGCCGACGAGGTGGTCCTGACCGAGGACGCCAATGCCGGCAGTGATCCGTCCCTTGCCCTCCGGCTGGCCGTGGTGAGCGCCGAGAAGAACCTCCCCATCGCCAGGGACGCCCTCAACCTGCTGGGGCGCAAGGCGCCGGCCCCCCCTGTTCCCTGGTCGGACGATCTGCGGGCCACCCTGGTCAGGGTCCTGGCCACCGGCCCGGCGGCCATCCCCGCCCTCGAGGCCCTGGACCAGCGGAGGCTCCTCGAGCGGTATCTGCCCGAGTGGGCCGCGGTCCGGAACAAGCCGCAGCGGAACCCGTACCACCGGTTCACCGTGGACCGCCACCTCCTCGAGGCGACGGCCAACGCGGCGACGCTGGCCCATCGGGTCAACCGGGTGGACCTGCTCCTGATCGGAACCCTTCTGCACGACATCGGCAAGGGCTTCCCCGGCGACCACACCGAGGTGGGCATGACCGTGGTCCGTGACATCGGCACCCGCCTGGGTTTCCCCCCCGACGACGTGGACACGTTGGTCACCCTGGTCAGGCTCCATCTGCTGCTGCCCGACAGCGCCACCCGACGTGACCTCGACGATCCGGCCACCGCCGAACGGGTGGCGGCCGAAGTGGGCGACCGGGCGACCCTCGACCTGCTGGCCGCCCTGGTCGAGGCGGACAGCCTGGCCACCGGTCCATCGGCCTGGGGATCGTGGAAGGCGGGGCTGGTGGCCGACCTGGTGGAGCGGACCAGGCGTCTGCTGGCCGGCCAGCCGGTGGCGCCCCCCACCCCGTGGATCACCGACGAGATCAGGATGGTCATGGACACCGTGCGCGCCCAGGGTGCCCCGGCGCTGTCAATCGACGACCCGACGGTGATGGTGGTGGCCGCCGACCGGTCGGGGCTTCTGGCCGAGGTCACCGGCGCGCTCGCCCTCCACGGGCTCAACGTGCGGTCGGCCACCGTCGCCGGCGAGGACGGGGTCGCCGTCGAGATCTTCACGGTCGAGCCCTCGAAGGGACGGTGGCCTTCGGCGGCCCGTCTGGCCGACGACCTGGCCGCCATCATGGCCGGAACCCTGTCCGTCGAGGACCAGCTCGCCGAGCGGGCCCGCACCTACCGGAGCGAGCGCCGGGCCATCACGCCGAGCCTGGTGTCGACCGAGGTGACCGTGGACAACAACGCCTCGGCCACCGCCACCGTGGTCGAGGTGCGGGCCGAGGACGTGGTCGGCCAGCTCCACCGGATCACCCAGGCGCTGGTCGACTGTGACCTGGATGTGACGTCGGCCAAGGTTTCGACGTTCGGTTCCGCGGTGGTGGATGCCTTCTACGTGCGGGGCCCCGACGGCGACAAGGTCACCGATGCCGGACTCATCGAGAAGGTCGAAGCCACCATTGGGGCCCGGGTGGCGGCGCACGCCCCCGGCTGAGCCGGCACTCGTCGCCCCGTCGGCCCGACGAGCGGTGGCGGCAGCTTCGCGCCGCCGGCTGGTAGATTCCCTGGTGAGGAGAGATATGGCTGGAGCGCACTCGCAAAACGGGCAATCGCGCCCAAAAACAGCTTCCGGCGGACATCGGGGGTGGCTGCTCGCCATCACCCTGACGCTGGTGGCCGTGGTCGCCGTGGGCGTTGCCGCGGTCGCCGTTCGCGGCGACTCCGGCCGTGCCGCCGCGTCACCGACCACGTCGCCGGCCCATGAGCTCGGTCTCACCTCCACCGGTCCGTTTCGCGTGGTGGCGCTGACCCCCACCAACGGGAGCACCCAGGTGGCCACCAACGCAACGGTCTCCGTGGAGTTCTCCGAGCCGCTCAGCGCCCACTCACCCACGCCGTCACTCAGCCCCGCCGTCGCCGGCACATGGCAGTTGGTGACGCCGGACACGTTCGGCTTCGTGGCCACCGCTCCGCTGGTGCCGTCAGCGACGGAGACGGTCACCGTCCCCGCCGGCGGCGCCGGAGTGACCAGCGCCAGCGGTAAGAAGCTGACCACCGGGGGGACCTTCCACTTCACCGTGGCGCAGGGAAGCACCCTCCGCCTCCAACAGCTTCTGGCCCAGCTCGGCTACCTTCCGGTCACCTTCACGCCGACAGGTCCACTTGTCGCACCCCAGGAAGTCGCCGAACCTCAGGAGGGCTCATTCGCCTGGCGGTGGACAGAGCCGGCTTCGCTGACCGGTCTGTGGACCGTCGGCTCTTCCAACGTGCTCACCACCGGCGCGGTGATGACGTTCGAGTCGCAGCACAACATGACGACCGACGGTCTGGCCGGCCCGCAGGTCTGGCAGCAGCTTCTGGCCGACGCCCAGGCGGGAACCATCTACACCGCTCCCTACAACTACGTCTACGTGTCCAAGTCGGATCCGGAGACGACCACCGTCTACAGCAACGGCGGCGAGGTGTACTCGACCCTGGCCAACACCGGAGTCGCGGCGGCGCCCACCGCCGACGGGACCTTCCCGGTGTACGAGCGGTTCAAGGTCACCACCATGACCGGCACCAACCCCGACGGTTCCCACTACTCCGATCCGGGGATCCCGTGGGTGAGCTACTTCAACGGCGGGGACGCACTCCACGGCTTCGTCCGGGGGAGCTACGGGTTCCCCCAGAGCGACGGATGCGTGGAGATGCCTCCGGCCAACGCTGCCGTGGTCTACCCGCTCACGCCGATCGGCACCCTGGTCACCGTCGCCTGATCACCAGCGCACGGTCATGGCCGGGCGTCCTCACTCCCCGGGATCGGCCGAGGGGAACCGCGGAGGCCGTCGGTCGCGGATGGCGTTGACCCCCTCTTTGGCGTCGGGGCCGAGGAAGCCGAGCATCTCGAGGGCCAGCGACTCACCGAACGCCGGGGACGCCGACCTCAGCCACTGGTTGAGGGCCCGCTTGGTCCACTGCACCGCGGTCCGGCTCCCGGCGGCGAGCCGATCGGCGACGGCCAGGGCCTCGGGCAGAACCTCGTCATCGGCCACACATCGGGTCACCAGTCCGATGCGCTCGGCCTCGCGCCCTTCGATGAAGTCGGCAGTCATCAGGTAGTACTTGGCCTTGGCCATCCCACAGAGCAGCGGCCAGATCAGGGCGGCATGATCGCCGGCGGCCACCCCGAGGCGGGCGTGGCCGTCCGACAAGCGGGCCGATTCGGCGATGATGCTCACGTCCGCCAGCAGGGCCACGGCCAGTCCGGCACCTACCGCCACGCCGTTGATGGCCGAGACGATCGGCTTCACCGAGGCCAGGATCTCGTCGACCACGGCGTTGGCATCGCGCCACTGCTCGACGACGGCACCGTGGTCGGTGGTCATCCGCTCGACCATGGCCAGGTCGCCGCCGGCCGAAAAGGCCCGGCCGGCCCCGGTGATGACCGACACGGCGACCGACTGGTCAGCGTCGACCACCGACCAGACCTCGGAGAGCTCTCGGTGCAGTCGTTCGTCGGCTGCGTTGAGCACGTCCGGTCGGTCGATGGTGATCAGGAGGACGCCGGCGTTGGGCCGCTCGAACCGGAGGTGCTCGAAGTCCTCGTACGACACGAAGGACTGGCCTGGCCCGGGTCCGGTCATCGCGTCGAGCAACGGATGGTGGAGACCGAGTTCGGCCAGTGACCGTCCGGGGTCGATCGGGTCGGTCAGCTCGTCGGGGGCGCCCTCGGTCTTGAACACGTAGATGTTCCAGTAGGGGGCCAGGTCCGCCGGTTCGATGTCGGCGTACAGCCGCTCCTCGACCAGGGGACAGCGGATGAACCCGGCCTGCTCGAACTGCCGGGTCCACCAGCCGAACGAGGCGATGGTCAGGTGGCCCTCGACCAGCTGGCCGTCGGCGTCCACAGCCAGGTCGGCCTCGGGGACCGGCCCGAGGAACTCCGGTCCGAGCTGTCGGTAGTGGTCCACCCGCTCAGGGCGGACCTTTCCCTCGAAGTGCCCGTCGGGGCCGGACACGTTGGTCCCGAAGGACGGGATGGTGGCATAGAGGTAGGACCCGCACACCCGGTGGAGCTCGGCCAGGGCCACTTCCACCCGGTCGGGCGGCAGGTGCTCGAGGATCTCGAGCGCGGTCACCAGCTCGAATGCGCCGTCCGCCCACGGGAGGCCGGCAAACAGGTTGCCCACCCGGATGTGGCCCTGCGCCCCGGGGGTGGCGTGATCAACTGCGTACTGGCTCACGTCGCAGCCCTCGGCGTCGATGCCCCGCTCACGGAGCACCTCGACCAGGAAGCCGGTGGCACAACCGACGTCCAGCGAGTTCCCCACCCGGAAATTCCGCCACAGGAGCCATCCGGCGATATCGGCGTTGGAGGCGATCCGGTCGTAGCGGGCGTACCCCGACCGCCCGGCGCGGTCCCCCGAGGCGTCGCGTCCCTCGCCGAAATAGCTGCCCCCGTAGGTATCGGCGATGCCCGCCTCCCGGGCCTCGGCGATGGCCAGGCCCCGGTCGGCGGCCTCGGTGAGCGCACGCCCCGAGAGGGCCATGAGCCGGCGACCCCGGGGGTGACGGCTGGCCACCCCGATGAGGCCCCGCCGGGCGGCATCGGCCGCCGGTTTCCATCGGGCGCTCGGCATGGCGCGAGATTAGCCGTGGCCTGCCGGGCCGCCTCTGATCGAGTCTTGGCCGGCCCCGGTGGTTGGACGGCGACTGACCGGTTCCGAAAAATCGCGCAAAATACCACTCAAAGTGTGGAGATAAACACTCAATGCGGTTATTGTGGTCCCAAGGGAGTCTCGACCGAAGGACATGGAGATGGCCAGGAGACGTGGGTCCTCAGGAGGATCGGCAATGGAAAGCCAACACGGCACGGTGGAGCAGATCGTGGATCAGCTGGCGGAGCCTCCGGGCGACGCCGGCGATGCTCGAGTCGACGGGGGATCCGGGGTGGCCACGGCTTCCCTGTTCAATCCGCCTCCGGGCGGGAGCGCCGGCCTGAGCCGGCTCGAGACTTCCGACGAGGCACCGGCCGCCTCGCTGGTCGGATCGCTGTCGGTCTTCACTTTGGCTGACGTCCTGTCCATGCTCGCCTCCACCATGCAGACCGGCGAGCTCCAGGTGGTGGGTGAGAGTGTGGACGGACGGGTCTGGCTCGACCGCGGCGATCTCTCGGACGCCCAGGTCGGGGCGACAACCACCATCGGCCAGGCGGTGTTCGATCTGGCCTGCGTGACCGACGGTTGGTTCTACTTCACCTCCGGTTCGGCGACCTCGAGCGGACAGTCACCGCTGCCGGTCGCCACCGTCCTCACCGAAGTCGGTCCCCAGGTCGACGAGTGGCGCGAGCTCCAGAAGGCGGTCCCCCTCGAAGCGGTGGTCGCCCTCTGCCCTGACCCCCCGGGCCAGGACGTCCAGATCCGCAGCGACCAGTGGCGCGTGCTGACCACCGTCGGAAGCAGCGGGCTCACGGTGAAATCGGTCCTCGACATGATCGGCGAGGACCAGATCGCCGGCCTCCGCACCCTCCGCGAGCTCGACGCCGCCGGTCTCATCGAACTACGCACACCGGTGGTGCCGGGCGACGACGACCCGGCCCCCACCTATGACTTCTCGTCGAGCAACGGGTCGACACTCGGCACCTTGCCTCCCCCGGCGCCGGCGCCACCGGAGTCCTCCGGCACCGACGAGACCCCCACGGTTCCCCCGCCGCCGCTGGCCATGGACACCTCGGCCGCCCCCGGTGACAAGACGTACGGCAGCCTGGCCGAGGTAGCGATGATGCCACCCCCGATCGCCGACGACCCCTGGGCGCACACCACCAAGACCAACGGCTCGGACGACAGCGGGGCGGCCTGAGCCGGTTCATCCCTCGACTGTCGGGAGGATCAGCCGGGCCCAGCCGTGCCGCCAGAGCGCGGAAGGCGCGCCCGCGGTGCGAGATCCGATGCTTCTCCTCGGCGGTCATCTGGGCGAAGGTGCGCCCCTCGAAGCCGTCCGGGATGAAGACGGGGTCGTACCCGAACCCGGAGTCGCCCACCGCCGCCCGTGCGATGGTGCCCGACACCTCCCCGGCCTCCCAGACGTCAGTGCCGTCCGGCCAGGCCACCATGGCCACGGAGCGGAATTTGGCATGCCTCCGGTCGGGATCGTCGGCTCCGACCCTGTCCAGCTCGGCGAGCAGCTTGGCCACGTTGTCGGCGTAGGACGCATGATCGCCGGCGAACCGGGCCGAGTAGACCCCCGGAGCTCCCCCGAGGGCGTCGACCTCGAGCCCGGTGTCGTCGGACACCGCAGCCATCCCGGTGGCGTCGACCAGGGCACGGGCCTTGAGCCTGGCGTTGTCGACCAGGGTGTCCCCGGTCTCTTCGACATCGGGAACCGAGGACGGCCGGGGCAACAGCACCAGTCCCGGCACTTCGGACAGAATGGCCATGATCTCGGCGGCCTTGTCGGGATTGGCGCTGGCCACGACCAGCTTGCGCTCCCTGGTCACCGGGGCGACGGGGGCTCTGCGAGCGCTTCTGCCTGCAGATCGAGGAGGTGCGCGATCCCGTGCTCGGCCAGGCTGAGCATCTCGTCGAGCTCGCCCTTGGTGAAGGGCATGCCCTCGGCCGTTCCCTGGACCTCGATGAACCGACCCGACGACGTCATCACCACGTTCATGTCGACCTCGGCCCGGCTGTCCTCTTCGTAGGGGAGGTCGAGCATGCACACGCCGTCGACGACCCCGACCGAGACGGCGGCCACAGCCTCGGTGAGCGGGTTGGCCCGGAGCGCCCCCTTCTGGACGAGCCGGGTGAGTGCATCGTGCAGGGCGACGTAGGCACCACAGATCGACGCGGTCCGGGTACCCCCGTCGGCCTGGAGTACGTCGCAGTCCACGGTCACCTGGAGCTCCCCCAGGGCCACCATGTCGCACACCGAACGCAGCGAGCGGCCGATCAGCCGCTGGATCTCCTGGGTCCGACCGGACTGCTTACCCTTGGCCGCCTCGCGGGTGACCCGTTCGCCGGTCGAACCGGGCAGGAGCGAGTACTCGGCGGTGACCCAACCCTTGCCCGAGCCCCGCATCCACGGCGGCACCCGCTCCTCGATGGAAGCCGTGCACAGGACCCGGGTCCGCCCCATCGAGACCAGCACCGATCCGGGGGCGAAGACGGTGAAGTCCCGCTCGAAGGAGGCAGGCCGCAGCTCGTCGGTGCCCCGTCCGTCGGCCCGCCCGGTGGTCCGTCGGGCAATCGTTCCCTCGCTCACAACATGTCGTCCTTTCCGTCACAGCTGGCTCCACCGGCCCGTCGTCGGCCGCCACCGGCCCCGGGCACGCTCATCGTGGGCCCGATCGTCAGCCGTCGGTGAGGTTCGGCCCGAGCTCAGCGGGCGGAAGTCCGGACCCGTGCCGAGAGTACCCCAGCGCCGGACCCGGGCCGTCGACGCCGACGGGCGAGCGGGCCGAAATATCAGAAGTAGGTGATATGCCGGGCCCGCTCGGCCACCTCGTCGAGGTCGCCGGTCCAGGCTCCGGTGGAGAGATACTTCCATCCGCCGTCAGCGGAGACCACGACGATGGTCCCGGCCTCGATCGCCCCCGCCGTCTTGGCCGCTCCGGCCAGCGCCGCCCCCGAGGACAGGCCGGCGAAGATACCCACCTCGGTCAGCCGCCGGGTCCACTCGATCGACTCGCGGGGGCGGACGATCCGCTTCCCGTCGAGGAGCTCGTTCCCGTGGTTGTCGATGAAGATGGGCGGGATGTAGCCGTCGTCCAGGTTGCGTAACCCGTCGACCAGCTCGCCCGCCGGAGGCTCGATGGCCCAGACCTTGACGTCGGGATTCTGCTCCTTCAGGAACCGGCCCACCCCGAGCAGTGTGCCCGACGTGCCCAGACCGGCCACGAAATGGGTGACCTCGGGGCAGTCCCGCCAGATCTCGGGGCCGGTGCCCTCATAGTGGGCCTTGGGGTTGGCCGGGTTGGCGTACTGGTAGAGGAAGGCCCACTCGGCGTGCTCGGCGGCCAGTTCGCGGGCCCGGCGCACGGCCCCGTTGGACCCCTCGGAGCCGGGCGACGAGATGATCTCGGCACCCCACACCTCGAGGAGCTGGCGGCGCTCCAAGGAGACGTTCGTCAGCCAGGACCACGGTCAGGTGGTAGCCCTTGAGCTTGCAGACCATGGCCATGCCGATACCGGTGTTCCCCGACGACGGCTCGATCAGCGTCTGGCCCGGCTCGAGGATGCCGTCCTTCTCCGCCTGTTCGATCATCGACAACGCGATCCTGTCCTTGACCGAACCGCCCGGGTTCTGTCCCTCGAGCTTGATCAGGATGCGAACGTCGGGGTTGGGGCTCAGCGAGGTGATGTCGACCAGCGGGGTGTTCCCGATCAGCTCCAGCACGGAGCCGAAGGCTGTCATCGGACGAAGGCTGCCCTGGTGTCGACCGCTCCCCCGGCCACCGCAGGCAGGATCGAGATCTCGTCCGACTCCTTCACCGGGGTGTCGAGCGCCGAAAGGTACCTGACGTCGTCGTCGTTGAGATAGACGTTGACGAACTTGTGAAGCGACCCGTCGTCATCGATGACCTGGCCGGACAGCCCCGGGTAGGTTGAGGCCAGGGTCTCGAGGACCTCGCCCACCGTCGACCCCTCGACAGCGACCGTCTTGGCCCCTCCGGCGTGCGGACGCAGGATGGTCGGCAGGTTGACTTGCACAGGCACGGATTCTCCTCTGGTTGCGCGATGGCGGCGATGAAAGTTGACTACTTCGGTTGGGATTCTACCGGGGTCGCAAGCGCACCGGTTCCTCGGTGATCACCCCGTCGACGATCCGGTAGCTCCGCACCACAGGTTGGGTGTCCCGAAGGGAAACCAGCACATAGTGCCAGTCCGGGTCGGGGGCCTGGGCCACATCGGTAGGCGACGGGTAGGCCTCGGTATGGGTGTGGGAGTGGAACACCCCGATGATCGAGTTCCCCGACGCCTCGGCGTCGCGGTCGGCCTTCAGGTGATCCTTCGGATCGACGGTGTACAGCTTGGCCGATGCGGCCAGATTGCGGGCCGGGTAGCAGGTGACGACCTCACCGGTCTCGAGATCTCCTCCCAGGAGGCCGCAGGCCTCATCGGGAAGTCCGGTGAGGCAGTGGGCCACCATCTGATCGTGGGCCGACTTGGGGAGGGACAACATGATGAACGCTCACGTTAGAGGAACCGGGTCGGGGATCGGGCGACTACCGTCCGATGGGTATGGGCAGCGGCCAAGCAGAAGAACAGGTCGGCCGGCGGCCGGGCCGGGGCACCGGTGGGCAAGGGCAAACCGGCACAGGAGGCCAACCGTGTGGTGGCCTCCAACCGGCGCGCCCGCCACGACTACGAGATCATCGACACCGTCGAGTGCGGCATCGTCCTCCAGGGCTCGGAGGTGAAATCGCTGCGGGCGGGCCGGATCGCACTGCAGGACTCCTACGCCCGGATCATCGACGGCGAGATGTGGCTGTTCGGGGTCCACGTCCCTCCCTATGCCCAGGCCAACGGGTTCGGTGCCCACGAGCCGGACCGGCGGCGCAAACTGTTGCTGCATCGCCGCCAGATCGACGAGTGGATGGGACGGTCCCAGCAGCAGTCCCTGACCATGGTGCCCCTGTCGATCTACTTCAAGGACGGTCGGGCCAAGGTCGAGGTGGCACTGGCCCGGGGCCGCCGGCAGTACGACAAGCGCCACGCCATCGCCACCCGGGACGCCAGCCGGGAGGCGGCGCGGGAGGCTCGGGCCGCGGCCAAGGGCGGAGCCCGCTGAGGCCCCGATGCGGTCCGGCCGGGAGACGGTAGGCTGGTGTGTCTCAGCCGGGCACCTGGTCCGGCGGTGTGACCACCCAGGGGGTGACAGGCTTCGACTCTGGTCGTCGAGGTAGGAGAAGCGAGCCGTGGTCTCCGGAGCCACGTTAAAGAGCCGGAACAAAAAATAAACGCCGAGCCTCAGCTCGCGCTCGCAGCCTAGAAACTGCGACGTCCGACCGGCCTCAGTCCCACGGGTCGGAAACGGGCGCCATCTAGTGGGGCTCACCTGACCGATTGCGCCGACGGGCGGTCAGGGACAACTCAGTCGGATACGGATTGGCACTGCCGCCGGTAGCGGCGCCGGTCCCGACAACCCAACACCGGCTGCGCTCGGAGAAGGCCTACTGAGAAGCCGGAGGACGCGGGTTCGATTCCCGCCACCTCCACGATGCCCTGACCTGTTTTCCCGCAGGTCAGGGCATTGCTCTGTCCAGCGGCGCGACGGAAGTCGGGTCTATGGCAACGGGCCACCCGTGGGTACGACAGGCCGGGATGGGCCTGTCTCGGTGCGGAGCAGTCAGCAGTTACGTTTGGATACGTCGAATCGAATCCGGAAGAAGGGAAGCGGAGAATGGCACTTCAGGTCATCGGCGCCGGTCTGGGAAGGACCGGGACGACATCGCTGAAGCAGGCACTCGAACAACTTCTGGGTGGGCCCTGCTACCACATGCAGGAGGTCCAAGTTCGAACTGGTGACGCCGATAGCCTGGGGGGACGCCTACGAGGGCCGCCGCCCGGTATGGGAGAGCTTCTTCGAGGGATACCAGGCAACAGTTGACTGGCCCGCAGCTCCATTTTGGGAAGAGATAAGCAGAACGTTCGCAGACGGGCTCATCCTTCTGTCCGTGCGAGATCCTGACGACTGGTGGAAGAGCGCTTCCAACACGATCTTCCCTGCTCTGGCGACGTACTTCGCGCCCGACGCGCCAGCCGATGGCTGGACTCGGATGGGACGGGGGATGATGACCAGCTTTTCCCCTGGATGGCGAGACGAGACGGCGGCAAAGTCGGCCTATCTCGCCCACAATGAGCACGTCAGAATGACTGCGCCAAAGGATCGCTTCCTGGAATGGCGTCCAGAGGACGGCTGGGAGCCAATCTGTTCTGCCCTTCACCTCGATGTTCCCGACGAGCCGTTTCCGCACACCAACACCACCGCCAAGACCCGAGAGGAACTGGGGCTGGACCGACAGTAACGAGAGGGCCCCTATCCGACTGTCAAAGCCCAGGAACGGCGCTATTCGGACCCGTCGAGCTGACCCGGCGGCCGGTCGTCTTAGCTTCTCCGAAAGGTGACGACGACCCTGCGGGTGACGTAGCGGCCGACCCGATAGACACCGGGATACCGCCGGGCAGAGACGACCATTCGATCGACCAGGATGCGAGAGAGGCGATTGCGGAAGGCTTCGAGCTCGGACCGCACCCGGTCGAGCTCGGACTCCAAAGCCTCGAGCTCGTGGCAGGTGTTCCAGAGATCCCGTTCGACCTGTGGCAGCCGTGCCGCATCATGCTGCAACGAGCTGATGTACTCCTGGGTGACGAGCCGTTCTCTCTGGAGGCAACGGACCTCGTTGTCGAGCACGATATTCTCCTCGACCCGCTCACGTAGTCGGAGCTCGAGTTCGGCGATGCGAGTCTCGAGAACAGCATGCTCCACGAGCGCCGCCTCACCGGAGGGATCATTCGTGTCCACACGAGATCTGGGTCCGCCGTCGCTCATGTTCTCAATCCTTCATCCCCACGACGAATCGCTCGACGATCGCCCAACTTTATCAGCGAGCGCCCGTTCGACGACAGCTGACCACGACGTTCCTGCCGGCTGCTCGGCCCAGGCCTCATGGAGGGCGCGGATTCGCTTCCGGTGGTTCTCCCACGATTGCGCGTCCTCGAGGAGGGCTACCACGGTGAGCGCGAACTCAGCCACATCGTCGGTAATGGCCAGGGCTCCCGTCTGGTGGAGATCGATTCCTTCGGCCCCGACGGGTGTGGCGACGGTCGGCACGCCGTATTGCAGGGCTTCGATTGTCTTCAGCTTCACGCCCGCACCGAACCGGATAGGAGCAATCGCCACTCTGGCATCGCCGTAGAACATGGCCAGATCCCGGACACGGCCCTCGAACACGACGCTCGGGCTCGCGTACTTCAAGACTTCTGACGGGGGATTCTGACCGGTGACCCGCAGCCTGACCCACGGGATCCGAGCGCGTATCAGAGGGAGGACCTTTTGTACGAACCAGGTCAGTCCGTCCGCGTTCGGCGATCCGGCCCCGGACAGCCAACCGGCGACGAAGATGACGTCGCATCGCTGATCGAAGGATCGGTCCGTCCACTGAGGATCATGCAATCGGGCCTCGATGATGTGCACAGGCGACGCGCCCTCGAGCTTTCGGGCGAATGCCGCCTCGACCTCGCTGATGCACACCGCCTGGTCGGCATCGGAGAAGTACCGTTGCTCGGATTCCTGCATGCTCCGGGCTTCGACCCTCAGTCGCTCGTTGACCAGGGGATCGTCAGACAACAGCGCCTCCCGCTCGGTCCTGCGGAAGTACAGCGCTTCGGCGTCGTACACGATGGCGGCCTGAGGTTGGTGCTTCCGTACCATCTCCCCGAAACGCTCGTAGTTGTACGGACGGGAGATGATGACCACGTCGTACTCGATGTGAGGCCGTCGCAGATGCTCTTCGAGGTCGCCTTCGAGGATCCGTACGCCGATCCGGCAGAGCTCACCCCGGCTTCCTTCGCCGGTCGTCGCCGGGAAGAGCGACACAAAATGATCCCCGGATGCGGTGAGTTCGGAGAGGGCATCGACCATCCTGCCGAATCCGGAGCCGAGCGACGAGGCCGGGATCCTGTCATCGATGACGAGGATCCGATTGGGTCGCCCCATCCCCACCCAGGTCGACATCTCCTCGATCTCATCATCGGTGCCGACTCGTTCGAGACGCTGTTCGAGCAGATGGGACCAACGCCGTACGATCTGCTTGCGGTTTCGCAACGTCAGGAACGTCTTGTACGTCTCGTCGACACTGGCGGACTGGATGTGGCGAACCTTCGAAAGAGGTTGGAGCCACACCTGGTGACCGATCTCCTGAATGCGCAGACAGAGGTCGACGTCTTCGAAGTAGGCCGGGTAGTAGACCTCGTCGAAACCCCCGAGCCGATCCCAGGTCGACTTCCGCACGAGCAATGAGGCTGCCGAGCAATAGTCAACCCTCCGGGCCCAGTCATAGCGGTGGGCGACGCCGGTTCCCTTACCCGATACGGCGGTTGTGGAGCCATCGGCGAAGAGCAGCGAGCCCGACTCCTGTAGGCGTGCCGTCGACATTGAGGAAGAGGCTTCCCACGGCGGAGATATCGCTACGTGCCTCTACCGTCTCGACCAGAGCACCCAGCCAATAGCGGTCCACGATGGTGTCATCGTTCAGGAGCACGATGTACCGGCCCGACGCCAGATCGACGGCGGCGTTGCACGCGCCGCCGTAGCCGAGGTTCACGCGTGACTGGATGATTCGTGCCCCGCGGACGTTCTCGCTCAGCTCCTTGAGCAATTCAGGGGTCGGCTCGTTGAGCGTGATGATGACTTCGAAGCTCACGGTGCGCTCGATCCGGGAGACGGAACGCAGGCAGCTGAGAAGGTGAGGGGCCGAGCGCCAGCCGAGGATGACCACCGTGACATCCGGATTCGGGGCTTCCTCGAAGCACACCGGGTGGCTCTCGAAGAGAGACCGTTCGACCGGCGTGACGACCTCAGGGAGGTCCTCGCTCACGTCGACGTGCCCCCGGCCGGCCCGGTCGTCACCACAGCTGCCCCAGAATCGACAGCGTGTTCATACTGCGGGGACCCTCCGATACCAGGCCCATCGAGGACGCAGCGAACACAGAGCCATCGTACCTTCATTCGTGGGCCGGCTTCGGGGATCTGGCAGGGATAGCCGCAGTGGATTCACGGATCCGCCCTCGGTGACACCGAGCCCGTTCTGATCCGAGGCGAACGGTCCCTACGTCGGTGGATCCTCGTTGCGGACCACCGTGGTGGGGTGCCGAAGGGCCCTGACCAGTCGTTGGCTCTTCGTGGCGTGGATGGCGACGATCTCCCGATCCAGGTGGGCGATCCGCTCGCGGAGCACCGTCAGGGCCTCCTCCGAACGGCGCTCGGCTTCCAGCCGGACCGCGTCGACGTCGGCGATGATGTCCCTGGCCCGGACCCCGTCTGCCTCCGATCTGGCCAGGTCGGCCCGCACCGCCGCCAGCTGGTCCATCAGGTCGTGCACCGTGCGCTCTTCATCCGAGGCCGACCGGGCACTGACCGCTTCGCTCATGGCTGATTCATAGCCACCGACGATTGCCGTGAGATGGGCGGCATAGAGCTCACGGTGCTTCTCGGCGATACGGACGTTGTCGTCCCGAATGGCCGGATGCGCAGGCGGAATCAACCCGCCGGGATCATCACTCCTGGCAAATCCGACCGATGGGAGTGTGGCAAAGGACCAGCCCGTCTCGACCAGCGACAGGAAGAGGTCACGATCCTGCCCGGTCTCCAGCTGCTCGTCCCAGCCCCCGACCTTCTCGATCGCCGCTCGCCGCAGCACGGCAAACGGCTCGAACCGCACCTCGGCCACGATCGCTGCCGGGTCGACCCCGGCCACCGCGATGGCCTCACCGCTGTCCTGCCATCGTCCGTCCGCCAGCACCGCGGCGAGGGTCGAGTCGTCGTTCAACAGGGTCGATGCTTCGGCCAGGATCCCGTCCAGCAACACCATCCCGACATCGAGGTACAGCATGAACGGGGCCCGTGAAACGCGGGCACCCTCATTTCGAGCCCGACTCAGCCCCCGGTTGTCCTGACGGAGGACGTGATAGCCCCCGGCCTCGATCCGGTCCAACACCCGCAGGGCGCCGATATCGGTGGATCCCCGGTCGACGATGAACAGTTCGTGGATTCCCTGCCGCGGCAGCCGACCCAGGAGACTGCTCAGACCCGGCCCGTCGTCGCGGGTGGTGACAACCACATCGACCTCGCAATCGGGCGAGCCCGGAGGCGGTGGCAACGGCATCGCCGCCGGCGGTCCCGGCACGTGGTCGCTCGGTCTGCTCATGCCGGCACGAGCCGACGTCTCCGCAGACGCTCCGCGTGGGCGGCCATCCGCTCCCCCACGACCACGGGATTGCGGGTGCGCTCCATGTGGTCGCGGGCACGCTCACCCCGAGCCGACGCTCCGGCAGGATCGTCGTGGACCCGGCGGAGGGAGACGGCTGCGGCATCGAGGTCGGGCTCCGCCCAACGTCCGAGTCCGCCGTAGACGGCGATCTCGTCGGGAATGGGCACCGCTTCGGCTGGGACCAGGAAGGTCGGTGTCCTCGTCCATGAATTCGAGGTTGGCCGACCAAGCGGTGGCCACCACCGGCTTCCCCAGCGCCATGGCCTCGGCCATGCCCAGTCCGAATCCCTCGGATCGGTGCAGCGAGGCATAGCAGTCACACAGCTCCATCATGGCCTTCACCTGGTGGGACGGCACGGCACCATCCATCACGAGAATGTCCGGACGATCGATCGACGACCTCAGGAGCTCCATCTCCTGCCAGTGCCGGTCGCCACCGACGCTCTTGAGGACGAGATGGGCCCCGTCATCGGGATCGAATGCCGCGGCAATACGCGTCCAGGAGACCGAGTGGGTTCTTGCGCTCGAACACGCTGGCGAAGTCGAAGGTGAACAACACGACGAAGCCCTCGGGAAGGCCGAGGTCCCGGCGGGTGAGCGACGTGTTCCAGGCCGGTACGGGTACCGGCATCGACATCGGGACGACCCGCCCGAATCCCGTCCGCTCGAGTGCGCCGGCGATGAACATGCTCGGGGCCCAGACCTCGTCGACCAGTTCGAATGCCCACCGGAACGTATCGGGAGCCTGTTCCGCCTCCCAGAACCAGATGCCGGCGCTGTTCCGGCCGTGCAGCATGGAACGGGGAAGTCCGGCCATGACCGTGCCGAGCATGTCCGCATTGATGCAGAAGACATTGGTGTCGTACGACCAGTCGGCGCCCCAGCTGTTGCCCGGCTGGCAACCGAGCGATCCACTCTCCGGATCGACGGACATGGCGTTGGCCGGGACGCCTGCCGAAGCCGCGGCCGACAGGACGAGCCGGGCCGCTTGACCGACCCCCAGTTCCGTGTTCAGGTAGCCGAGGACGTTGAGGCCTGGGCGCAGGGGCAAGCCGTCGTCGACGCCGACGGCTGTTCCTTCGAGGCCGGCGATCCGCGACGAGAGGCGAGCTCGGAGGCCATCGGGAACATCGGCGGCCCTCTGGTCACCGGCGTCGACCACCCATTTGTAGAAGTCGAGCGCGTGATGAGGATTGATCAGCGGATCGACGAAGGACCGCTGCAGGTCCCCGTGGAGCGTCCAGAGCGTGTAGAGGTAGATGGGAAGCCGGGTGCTGCCGATTTCGGCGACGTCGACCCACGCCTCGAACCCGTGCGGATCCTCGAAGGGGTTGGGGGGTCGCTCCACCGTCCCCCGATCGGCCTCGATCAATCCGTTCCGGTAGGTGCGACGGTAGACCGGAGTCATGACCAGTCCGGAGGGTGTCACGCTCCATCCGTAGGGCGTGGAGAGGTCGTCGAAGTAGCCCTCGGCGATGACCTCGTCGCGGTAGCGGTGGCAGAGGCCGGCCAGCACCGGGTGATCGCTGAGAAAGACGCGTGGGCGTTCGCCCTGGTTCTCGGACAACAGGTAGGGTCTGGCCGGATCCAACCCGCTGAAATGGAAGAACACCAAGGGCCGACCCTCGACGAAGATTCGATCCCCCTGCCTTGTCATCGAGCGCTGGTCGACGTTCCAGTAGGCCACGTTGCAGCCCGGATGGCGAACGACGTAGTGCGGAAAGCAGTCGATGAAGTCGATCCATCGCTGATCGGTGAACATCATGTTGGCGTAGTCGATGACGGCATCTCGCTCGAGGCGCGACCTCCAGAACCCAAGGAACCCGCTGTCGATGGCGCCGATCCCGGTCCCTATGAATCCCAGGTTGTAGATGCCGGTGGCCAGGAAGTCCGCTTCAGTGGGGGTCCTCCCGTCGCGGGGAAGGGGCCGGAGGTGGTGCGGGGTCACGACGACGTCGTGCTCGGCGGCGAGGTCGGCGAGCTCGCCCACGCCTCCGAATATCTCGATGTCCGGGTCGAAGTAGAGCACCGGTCGACCCGTTCTCTCCAGGAGATGTGAGAGCAGCCAGGGCTTGACGGCCGTCGAGAACTCCAGGATGGAGTAATGGGCGGCCATCTCCCGTCCCAGCCCCTTCCCGAGCCCCACATCACGGAGTGAGAGTATCGAAAACGGCTCATCGCCAGGCTCGATCGATTCGTCGTCGATCACCAGTACCCACAGCGTGACGTCGGGATGGTGCCGGTTGAGGGACTTCGCCAGCACCCGGGCCCGGGGCAGATAATTGCGGGCCACAATGCTGCAGCAGGTGAAATTCCCCATCGGTGGATTGTACAGGACGGACCAGCCGCAGTTGATCCGAAAGATGATCATCGACCCAGGTCAGAGTCCTCCATCCCTTCCATGTCATCTCGGTCTGGAACGGCATTCGAGCCAGAGTGAACGGAGTGTGACTTCCCGATGGGGCCGATCGCCCAGCCCATTCGGACCGCGGGGCGACGCGCCACCACCCGTCGGACGAGACGGTGCCGCCGACGAACGACCCTCCGGCCTCACCGTCCCGCACTAGCCTACGTGGGCCACAAAATCAGAGGAGTGCCCGCCACGTGTCCGACAACCAGGTCATGATCTCGTACGCGCAGAACCACGAGGATGTCGTACTTGATCGGGCGCTCCACGCGCCGTCCGGGTTCTACGTCGACGTCGGGGCCGCGTCACCGTTGACGGCGTCGGTGACGCGCCATTTCTACGATCTCGGATGGTCGGGTATCAACATCGAGCCATTGCCCGAATACGTGGCCGAGCTGCGTCGCGAGCGGCCGCGGGACTGGACCATCGAGGCTGCGGCCGGGGCGTCGCCCGGGCAGTCCAGCCTCTACGTGGTCGAAACCGACCACGATCTCTCGACATTCGACCCCCGGCGGGTGGAAGAAATCGCTGCTGAAGGCATTCGCACCAAGAGACGGCCGGTCGAGGTGGTGACCCTGAACGACATTCTCGGACAGGCAAAGCCGGAAACGATCGATTTCCTGAAGATCGATGTCGAAGGAGCCGAGCGGGAGGTTCTCCTCGGCCTCGACCTTCGAGTCTGGCGGCCCCGTGTCCTGTTGATCGAAGCGACTTTCCCCAACACACAGATACCGTCGCACGAAGCCTGGGAGGGACATCGTCCTCCAACAAGAATACCGATTTGCATCGTTCGATGGCCTCAATCGCTACTACGTGGCCGACGAGGAGTCGGCCCTCATCCATCTCCTGGCTCCGGCCAACGTGCTCGATCGATACGTACCGGCCTATGTGCAGTTGATCAACGCCGAGCTCGAGCGAGTCCGGTCGGCCTACGCGCGGATCGAAGAGGAGATTGCCAAAAAGGATGAGCACATCGAAGCCACCGCTGCGTACGTTCGCCGCTTGGAACAAGACAGATGACCGGCTGACCGGAGCCGGTCTTCGGGCCAGGTGAACGCATCGGGTGGTGGTCAACGGCACGGAGCCGCTTGTGCCAAGCTTGGGACCCTTATGGAGGTCGGTCCCGTTGATGTCGGCCGGAGCCTGGCGTCATCGGGAAGCGTTCATCCTGGGGCAGCCGGTTCGTCGACCGAGGAACTCGCGGTTCGCCGGCAAACGGATTCCGACGGAACCGGTTGGTCCTCGTCCGCCGGGGCAACGCCACCCGCGGTCGAGGCCGCCCGGGATGCCGGGGCGTGGAGAAGCCGGCTCGTCGTCGCCATCGTCCTGGCCGTCTACCTGGGGCTGGGCGTCCTCGCCAACCTCCCATCGTGGATCGGCGGGGTCACCCACACGATGCAGGTCGGCGGCAACAGCGACCCAGGTCAGGAGGTGTGGTTCCTCGCCTGGGCGGCCCACGCCGTCATCCATCTGCAGGACCCGCTCCGCACCAATTGGATCAACTACCCCTGGGGGGTCGACCTAGCCGACAACACCTCGATGCCCCTCGCCGGAGTCATCGGCACCCCCATCACCTTGTTGTTCGGTCCCGTGGCCACATTCAACGTTGTGTGCTCCCTCTCGCTGGCCAGCTCGGCCGCAGCCGCCTACTTCGTGCTCCGTCGCTTCACCACCTGGGCTCTCGCCGCGTTCGTCGGCGGCCTCCTGTACGGGTTCTCCCCGTACATGATCGGCCAGGCGAGAGGCCACCTCTTCCTGCTCCTGGTCCCCATCCCCCCGCTCATCTTTCTGCTCCTCGACGAAATCGTCGTGCTCCAACGGGCGCGGTGGTGGCTCGCCGGAGCCGCCGGCGGCTTCCTCATGATCGTCCAGTTGTTCGTGTCCGCAGAAGTCCTGGTCACCACCCTGACCGTTGCGCTGATCGGGGTCGTCGTACTGGGCCTGGCCCGACATCAGCTCATACGCCAGCGGCTGCCGTACGCCGCAAAGGCGACGGCTCTGGCCGTGGCGCTCCTTCTTCCCGCCGCGGCATGGTTCGGTGTCGTCAGCCGGACCGGGCCCGAGCATCTTGCCGGACCGAACCACTCCGTCGTGGGCCTGGCCTCGCTGTCGACGGACCTCGCCGGCACCGTGGTTCCTACGATGAACCAACACTTCACCTTCGGACTGTCTTCCACCGGCACCGGGTTCCTGCGCCTGGGACCGACCGGCCCGGTGGATCCCGCCGAGAACGGCTCCTACATCGGCATCCCGATCGTCCTGCTGCTGGCGGTCGGCGTCTATCGGTTCCGCCGGGAAGGGCTCCTTCTCTTCTCGGTCATGCATGGCAGGCGTCTCGATGCTCCTGTCCATGGGGTCGTACCTGCACGTGTGGGGCCACCGCGCCGGCATTCCCCTCCCGTTCGCCATCATCGCCAAGCTGCCGTTCGTCCAAAGCGAGGTGGCGTCCCGATACACCCTCTTCATGTGGTTCTTCATCGCTGTCGCCGTGGCTGTCATTCTCGATCGCTCCCGCCGGGCCCGGCCAGGGCGGCGGAGCCTGCACAGCCACCGCCGGCGGGCTCGCCACGGTCCCCTCCCCCTCGTCCTCACCCTCACCGCCCTCGGCATCGTGTCCCTCGTACCGGCCTGGCCCTACAACATCAGCCCGGTCCTCACGCCGGCGTCGCTGGTCCGACCGACTGTCGACCGGAGCCCCGTCGGGAGCACCCTTCTCACCTATCCGCTGGCCAAGGCCGACCATAGTTTGCCGATGGTCTGGCAGGCGCTCGACAAGTTCCAATACCGCATCCCGTCCGCCGAAGCCATCGTGGCCGACCGGCACGAAGGGGCCACCGACTCGGCGTTCGAAAGCTGTTGGCTGAATCCAGCCAGACACGCCCCTTCCACGGCCTTGGTCCCGGCGTCGCGTGTCGAGTTCCGACACCTGGCAGGTGCGCACCGTTGTCGTGCCTGAGGCGAATTCGGTCAATCCGGATTGTGCCGTCCGCTATCTGACCGACGTGCTGGGTCGGCCGCCCATCATGGAACGGGGTGCCGCGGTCTGGACCAACGTGGATTTTGGTTCCGGCCGGTCGCGGTAGTCGGGGGATCGTTCTCCCCGTCGTCCCGGTCCGACCCGACATCGTCGGTCCCGGTCGACCCCGTCGCCGAGTGACCCCAGTTCCGCACAGCCGGCCCCTATGATGACGCCACTCGAGACAGATCTGCGGCACCCGGGAGCGATCGGTCGAACCATCGACCGCAGTCCCCGAGGTGAGCGAGAAGAGCATCGGCCATCGCCCGGAAACGATCAATGCCCCTGAGCCACACAAACAGACGCCTCGTCGCTGCGCTCGTCGGGTTTGCCGTGCTCGCCGTGGTTGTGGCCGCCGTGCTGGCCAACGCCGGGGGCAGCACCACACCCACCAAACCCAACCAGGTGGCGTCGATCATAAACCCGTGCACCAAGACCCCTCAGCCGACGGGGAGCTATACCTTCCCCGTCCCGGCCATCAATCCGGCTCCCGTCGATCCCATCGCCACGGTGTCGGCCGCGGGTGGAGGTTCGTTTGTCGATAGCGTGACCAACCAACCGTTCGTACCCCGTGGAGCGCATTACGTTCGACGGGCCACCGTGCGATTGGCGAAGAACTACGTCATCTGCATGAGCTCCGACTTCGATGTCGGCACCGGTCTCGATGCCTACAACCCCCATCGCGCCGCGCAGGCCCTGTCCCAGATGAGTTCCTACGGTTACAACGTGGTCTACGTCGGGTTGAATTCCAATGAGATAGGGAACACCTCCGGGGCGGGGCTCAATCCCACGTATGTGGCCAACCTGGCCAGCTTCATCAACATCGCCAGGACCTACGACATCCGGGTGCTGATCGCGTTGATGCCGTTGCCATTCCACGGCGGATACCTGCCGACGCAAGCGGCCTATACCACCAAGGGTTCGCCGAAATACCACAATCTCAATCTGTACTACGTCGACGCCAACTACCTCGCCGCCCAGAAGCGCTACATCTCCGACCTGATCACGGGATTGACCGCGGCCAACGCCAATCTGAGCGACATCTTCTCCTTCGAGTTGATCGGTGAGGTGGTCTTCAAGCAGAGCCTGTGGCCCCTCAACGTGACCAGCGGGCTCATACAGACCGACGGTCGAGCTCAGCCGTATGACATGAGCGATCCGTCGTCACGCAACGATCTGATCGATCAGAACACGCTCAATTGGGAGAACCAGCTGACTGCGGCCGTCCATGCCCAACTCCCTCGCACCCTGGTCTCGGTGGGATTCTTCACTCCGTATGCCCTCGTCGAATATCCGCAGACGCCGAGAATATCCCGCCCGCAGTCATCATTCTCCTCCGAGAGCAATGTCAACTTCGTCGATATTCACATGTACCCCATCTTCGGACCCATCCTCAATCAGGTCGACAGCCTGGGCGTCCCTCCTTCGAGCATCACCAAGCCGCTCATTCTCGGGGAGTTCGGCGAATACACGTCCGAGGCCCCGACGCCGGCCGCCGCCGCTGCCGCACTCACCGCTTGGCAACAGCAGACCTGTGACATCGGTGGGCTGCGGTTCACGGGATGGATCACCTGGACGTGGGACACCGCCCAATCGGAACAGGCCGGGATCTACTCCATGGTGGACGGCGACGATGCCATCGCGTCAGCCCTGTCACCCCGACTTCGGCCCGACCCTTGCCAGTGACCGGAGCCAGCTGATCGGAAGACCCTCGGCGGGAGCCGGTCGCACGGCTCAGGGGTTCAGCCAGATCTGGGTGGGCCAGACGGCCCCGGTGATCATGCCGAACGCCGGCTTGCCCGCCGGTGTGGTCGGGTTGTTCCAGTTCTGCACCTTGGGCTGGGCCCCGATGCGACCAGACGGTGCGGTCGGTCCAGATATAGGGGATGTCCGAACCCATCAACCGGCCCACCTCCTGGTAGGCGGCTGCCCGATCAGCAGGGGCTGGTGACTGCCGGCCCTTGAGCAGGGCCGCCTCCATCCTCGGGTCCGTGTTCCGGGCCATGTTGCCGGCGAAGCGTCTGTACCGCGTTGGTCGGGCTCCAGAAGATGTAGTTGAGGTCGGGATTGACCGCTCCGAACTGCTGCCACACGATGCTCTCGAACGATCCGGCCAGAGCGGTGCCGATGGCCTGGGCTTGCTGAATGGTGGCCAGACTGACCTGCATGCCCGCGTTCTCGAACTGTTGCTGGAGATACTCGGCGATCCTGGCGGTGGCCGGATCGGGCACATGGGCGATGGTCACCACCACCGGCTGCCCGGTCTCCTGATGGACCTCGCCGACCAGCTGCTTGGCCTTGGCCGGATCGGGCTCGGGGTAGCCGGTGGGGGCGAAATACGGCGAGCCGCTCGCGAAGGGACCGTTGGACGGCGGGCAGATGCCCTGGTCGATGACCTTGGCGTACTCGGCCGAGCTCACCGCCATGGCCGCCGCCTGGCGGACCTTGAGATTGTTGAAGGGGGGCTTGGACAGGTTGAGGAGAAGGAAGTTCATGTCCGGCTCCCCGGCCACGTGCTGGGAGTCGTCGGTGTAGCCGAGCGAGCTGTCGGCCCGGAGTTGGCTGGTCACCGTGGCCGTCGAGTTGTGGATGATGTCCACCCCGCCCGACGTGAGGGTGGCCAGCAACTGCTCCGTGTCGGGAATCGGCTTGTAGGTGACGCTGCCGAGGTGGGGCAGACCGGGCCGCCAGTAGTGCGGGTTGGCGGTGGCGGTGAAGTGGCTGTTCGGTTCCCAGGCCTGGAAGACGAAGGGGCCGGTGCCGATCGGGTTGGTCTGGCTGCCCGACTTGAGCCAGGTGGGCTCGGCGATGAAGGCGATCTGGCCGCCGATGCCGCCGGCCAGGTAGTAGTCGAACGGCACCCAGGGCGACTTCATGGTCACGGTGACCACCAGCGAGCTGGGCACCGAGACGTTGGCGATGGTGGTGAAGGCCGGGCCGGTCAGGGCCGAAGCCTGCTGCAGGGCGAAGTTCTCGGCCACGGCGGCGCCGTCGCACGGGGCGCCGTTGTGGAAGACCAGGTTGGGTCGCATGGTGATGGTCCACACCGTGTAGTCGGTGTTGGGGGTGATCGACTGGGCCAGGTAGGGCTGGACGTTGCCGTTGATGTCGATGATGGCCAGCGGGTCGAAGACGGTGCGGGCGTACAGGATGCCGGTGGTGTCGAAGGTGCCCAGGGTGGTGCTGAACCCCTTCTCCTCCGCCTCGGTGCCGAAGATGAGCTGGCCACCCTTCTTGGGGGTGGCCGTGGTGATGCCGTCGGGATGGCCGCCGGTGCCGGTCGTCGAACTCGAACCTGATCCCGAACTGCACGCGTCGAGGATGCCGCCGGCGGCGCCGATGGCGGCGATGCCGACTCCGGTGGCCGCCCCCCGGGCCAAGAACGAGCGTCGGTCGATTCGATCAGGCAAGGTCTCAACCATCCATTCCGGCTGGTCGATCACGACGTCAGCGCGTCTCCGGGGTCACGACTCGAGGGTACGGGCTCCTGGCGCCTTCGCGGTGGACTCTCCGGACGGCGAGGTCGGCGACGGCGTGAGCGATGGGCCGTCCGGCTCAGGTTTTCCGAAGTGCGTGCCGATGATAAGGCCGTGGCTGACTCCACCAATGACCAGATACTCACCGCACGCTTCAGCAGGATGGGCGTCTGCCCGGCAGTGACCCGGCGGCTGAAGACCGACGACTTCTCGCAGGTCCTGACCGTGGCTGCGACAGTGGCCGCCGTGACCGCGGCCGTCGAGAAGGTCATGACTCAGGTAGGGACGGTCTTGGACTCGGGTGAGGAGACGCTGGCCGTCGTCAAAACCGGGTTCCTGCGGATGAATCCCGCGGTCATCCGTGTCCGGTGCACCGACGGTGGCGCCGGGATCACCTCGGTCGACGTCCACGCCAGTGCCAAGGAGGGACTGATCAGCCAACGGGGCGCCCATCAGGCGGTGCGGGAATTCATCGCCCGGCTCGAGTCCTGGGAACCGACACTCTCGCACGTCTAGGACGGGTCATGGCGGTCCATCATCGAGGGCTTCAGCGACGGCCGAGCGCACGCCATCGCGAAGAGCCCCCCGATCGTCGAAGGTGAGAGCGGTCGTGTCCACCGGCTCGAGCAATTCGACGATCACGGTCCCCGGTCTGACGGCCAGGCGTCCATGGGCCGGCAGGACATCCTGTGCGTGATGCAGGGCGACCGGTACGACGGGAGTGCCCGTCTGGATGGCCAGGACGAACGCTCCGGTTTTGAACGGCAGGAGCCGGCCGGATGGGGCGATGCCCCCTTCGGGAAAGATCACCAGATCGAAACCGTCCCCCATCTGGAACCGTTGGATCAGAGCATCCATCTGCCGGCGGGCAGCCGCAGAGTCCCGCCGGTTGATGGGCACGGTCCCGAGGGCTCGCATGGCCCCGGCCAGCAACGGGATGCGGAACAGGTCGGCGGCGGCCAGGAACCTGGCTTCGGGGAGGGCCATCAGAATGGCCGCAATGTCAATCGGACTCGAATGGTTCGGCGTGTAGAGGGCCGGGCCCGGTGCTTCCACCGATCGTGATCGCATCTCGAAGGTGACGCCACAGAGCCGCGCCACAGTCTCCACGGCGCGACGGGCGGTCGGCCCGCCTCTCCCGCTCCGGACGCGCTCGACCAAGGCGACCCGCGGCAACAGGATGCAGAGGGATACCGCCACCAGGACACGATTCACCTGGGATCGGGTGGACCAGGCTCGCTTGGCCCCGGGACCATCGTCCGGCGGGCCCATCATCCGGGCGGCGTCCGGTCGCCCACACGGCGGCTGCGGTACCGGACCGGGCAGGGCTGTGACGACCGGGCGATGGCGCCCACCTGGGTCGGAACGGGGCTCGGTGGTTCGCGCCAACCCGGCACCAGTTCGTACGTGTCGAGCACCCTGGATGCGGTGAGTGTCATGGCCGACAGGGAGAAGGGCTGCGCCGGACAGGTATGGCGACCGTGGCCGAAGGCGGTCACCAACTCGACGGCGGGAAGGCCGACGTCGCCGGCCAGCCGCCTCCGGTTCCAATGGTCCGGATCCCAGACGTCCAGGCCGGGTGCAGCACTCTTGTTGGTCAGGGGCAGAAGGGTGGCGATGGTAACCCCCTTCGACACCCGGTGGACGGTGGCCCCGACGTCAAGTGCCACCGGCTCGACGACGAAGCGGGACACGATCGACCGCTGGGCCATCCGAATGGATTCGAGTGCGCACGTCTCGGCGAATCTCAGGTTGCCGGCACGGATCTCCTCACCTGCGGTGGGATGGTCGATGAGATCGACCAGGTACCAGCCCAGCGCGGCAAACAGATTGGAGATGGAGGCCACGTGGATGAGGGCAACGTCAGAGCCGAGACCGACCGCCGCTGACTCCTTCGGCTGATCCCTCCATTTCTCGGCCAGACGGGTGAAAAGGCGATGGTCCGCCTCGGACCCGGGCAGTTGCTCCAGCGCCTCGGTCAGTGATCCGACGATGACCCCCAGTGCCGCGTGCTCCGCCGCCTTACCGCTGGCTGCTACCGCGGCCATCGCCTCAGGGTGGACGAACGACTCGGCACCGTCGAGGGTGTCGAACGCCTCGACCAGCCGTTCGAACCGCGGACCGGAGGCCGAGCCCGGGCCGCCCCATGACGCCAGCCCGATGCGATGACCCAACCGCCTGGTCAGGGTGAATACGTCGAACTCCCCGGCCGGCCCCAACTCGCCGACGGTGGCGTCGACGGCCCACTCGACATTGCGGATGTAGGCAGCCACATCGTCGCGGCCGAACAGCTGATGGGGAAGTGTCCGCCTCCCCACAAACAGCTCGTCGGGAAGCTTGCGTCGCAGCATGCGCCAGTCGGCAACACCCTTGCTGGCCCGATCCTCGGGAAGCCCGTAGAGGCTGGTCACCCCGATGGGGGAAAACGTGAACAGGTACCGGTCATCTCCGCTGTCGACGATGAACGTGTCCCCCAGCCTGCGCCGGGCATCGCCCACCGCCGCCACCGGGTCTTCGGCCGAAGCATCCCAAGGCAGCCTGACCGAAACGGCGACGGGGGGCATCGGTGAAACATCCGGTCTGACCGTGTCCACTATCCCCCCGGATCCGCGGTGCGCCGCTCACTCGCCGGCAACGCGTAGGTGACGACCACTACTGCCGCTGTCACGGCAGCTTCGCCCGGCTCGATCGGCAGGGGTCGTCGGCCACGCTATCGAGAGGCACCAGGAGGCGGCACTGATCGGGGGTTCCGTTGGCCGCCACGTATCCCGAAAGCACGATGCAGGGCTGGTCGGTCACGACGCTGGATCCACGTGCCCGAGCCTGGAGCAGGACATTCGACCAGGGTATCCAGCGGGCACCCCCCAGGCGCCCGACTCGGCCGACCGCCGTTCCAGGCACCAGCCGGACACCAAACGTTCACCGGGACTTAAGCTTCCATTGACGTTCTCGTGACGTGCCAAATGTTAGAACGGCAGTGGTTCCGGAGCGTGTCGCGCCACGCACCCTCCCAAACCTTCGGGCAGGAGTGCCGCCACGCTGGTGTCCCCATCCCACCAGCGTGGCGGTATTTCTCTCGGAAGGCGGGCATGCGAAAACGTCATCAGGTCGTCGAGCGTCCTGACCGCGTGGCAACAGCGCCCGTCGGCTCAGACCCGAATGGCGATCGAGCGCACCCGTTCCGGCCAATGGTCAGGCGGACCACAGAGACCGATCTTGCCCACGCGGCCGGCAATGCGCGGGATCACGCCGTCATCCACCAGCCGTGTCACCCCCTTCCTCACGGCAGGCGTGTTGATGTCGTCGAATGACACCAGGCACCCAGGTGCCGTGTGAGCCGACCACGCCCGACCGTCCTCGATAACCGCCTCCTCGGTGTGGGTGGCGTCGACGAAGAGCAGTCCGACGGGTTTTCCCTCGATAGGACTGGGATGCCTCGAGCGACACCTCCTCGTGCGCTTCGACGTGGTCGGCCACACCTACCTCCTCCATGTGTATCCGGAACAGGGTCGCAGTGTTGGTAAGTGATGCGCCGGTAGTGACGCGGGTCAACTCTTGGTCATGCGGATCGACTGCGTGGACGGTGGTTCCTGAGCCCGCACCCATGGCGAGGAACGCAGTTGACCGCCCGAGGTACGATCCCAGCTCGACGATGTCCTGCTCGCGGGAGACGGCGCCGGCAAGCTCGAAAAGCAACTCGGCTCCTGGCCGTCCAAGCCATCCGCCGATGAACGACGCCTTGGCCCACGCCTCTGCGAATCGGTGCGACTCGGTCCGGAGCCGCCTCCGTTCGAGATAGCGGTCCTTTGGGAAGTTGATGCTCTCGCGGGCGACGCCCAGCAGATCGTGGGCCTCGGTCCGAGCCCGGCTCAGGCTGGGGTTCACTTTGACACTCGATAGCCATTCCGCCGAGCAATTCGACAGTGGCCAAGCAACGGCAGGGACTCGAGGTGCGCAAACCCGGTGACGAGGAACCTCGGGGGCCAGACTGGCGAAACGCGCATGGGATCTCCTTAGCCGTATCAACGATTGAGAGAGATGAAGACGTCTCATTGACCGTAACATTTGTCACTGGACATTCAACAGATTCCCTTGTCGCGACCTCGGCACCGGCCGCCGGTTCCGACCCGGACATCTGCCTGAATCACCCTTAGGGGATCAATCACACGCCCAACACGCCGTGTCCCTCCTCCACGCTGCGCTGCTCAACCTCTCACCAGGCGGAATCTCCAAGGAACTCGACGCATCTCACGCCGATCGGCTACTCGAGGACTTCGACCCGATAACCCCAAGTTCGCTATGACCTCGCCCCGGAGCTCCTCGGTAATGTCAGGCGAGTGGGCGTCCCGTTGAAGGAGTCCCACAAACGCATGAAGACATCCACCCTCCTCAGGCCACCAGTGGTCCGACAGGTCAGGCGCCGGAGGCCGGCCAGGACCCGGGGCTCCATCGCCAGCAGTCGGGGTTGGAGCAGGCCACGCTCTCAGGCGGGATGCGGCTGATCAAAATCGTCGTTGCCTCGACCACGAGGGGGATCTTCTTGGCCTTGGCCGGGTCGCGGCACTCGGGACACGGCAATCGGACATCGGTCACGCTCATGGAGAGACCTCTGGTCGAGGGGTGCGGGCCGTTTCATGATCCCATGACCCCTGCCGACATCCGGGGATCCTCGGTCCGGTGGCGGAGGTGCCCGCGTCATGCACCCAGTCGGAACTCACTACGTTTGGTGCTCATGCGTCGAGCTCTCTGGGTGATCGACCTCGTCTGTGTGCTGGTGTTCGTCGCTATCGGCCGTTCGGCCCATGCCCATGGCTCGAGCTTCGGCGGTCTGGCTTCGACGGCGTGGCCGTTTGTGACCGGCCTGGCTGCCGGATGGTGCTGGCTCGGGATCCGGCGATCCCCGGGGGGCGCCGTCTCAAGCGGTGTCGTGGTCACGGCATCGACGGTGGCGGTCGGAATGGCCCTCCGGGTCGTCGCCGGCCAGGGCACCGCGTTCGCCTTCGTCCTGGTGGCCTTCGGCTTCCTCGGGGCCACGATGATCGGTTGGCGGTTGCTGGGCATCGCCCTCGGCCGGGCGCGAGCCGCCGACCGGGTCTCGTGACCGGGCCGGTGGTCAGGCCGTCGTGGCCGAGGCCTTCTCCTGGGTCGGCATGACCTGGTTGGTGGGCACCGGATAGGGAGGCTGGTCCGTGGCGACCTCGAGGAGATCCGTCTCCTTGCATCCCTTGGCCGCCAGGTAGGCAGGGTCGTTGCGGGTCGGTGGAAGCGCCGGCAGGGTAGTGGTCCGCCGGTCCATCCGCAGCGTGGCCGTAAGGTCGCCCACCGTCGACCGACGCCACGACGAGAGGTTCGGAGCGGTGACCCCGAAGCGCTCCTCGATGAAGCGCAACTGGGAGGTGTGATCGAAGGTCTGCGAGCAGATGCCGCCACCGCGGCTGAACGGCGACAGCACGAGCAGCGGTACCCGAAAGCCGAGCCCGATCGGACCGGCGATCCCCTGGGCCTCGGAAGGGAGCGGGTCCACCGAGAGGTACTCCCCCTCTGTACCCGGGGGGGCGACCGGAGGGTCGACATGATCGAAGAACCCGTCGTTCTCGTCGTACATGTGGAAGAGAACCGTCTTCGACCAGACGTCGGGGTTCGAGACCAGCGTCCGAAGGACCTGATCGGTGAACCACTCGCCGAGGAACGAGGGAGCCGGCGGGTGCTCGTCGTAGCCGACCGGAGTGCTGATCCAGCTGACCTTGGGCAGCGTTCCCGCCCGCACGTCGGCGGCGAAGTCCCCGGGGAAGGTCTGCAGGAACGCCTTCTTGTACAGCGCCGAGGCGGGGTTCGAATACTGGGAGAAGTACGGAAGCACGCTGTCGGTGGTGAGTCCGATCTTGCCCATGGTCTCGATGCTGTAGAGCGATCCACCGGGGTTGTAGTACTTCCAGCTCACCCCGGCGTCCTCGAGCACCTCGGGCATGGTGTCCCAGTGCACGCTGAAGATGGCCGAAGGCTTTCCGTTGGTGACGACAACCGGCCCCCCCGCCTTGCCGGCGGGGTCGAGCGTGCCCGACATCTGCATCAGGCGGTTCGGATGGGTCGGGCCCATGACCGAGCAGTGGTACCCGTCGCAGAGGGTGAAGGCATCGGCCAGCGCGTAGTAGTAGGGCAGGTCGGCTCTCGTGTAATAGCCCATGGTCAGCGTGCCCTGCGAGGGACCCTCGTACTCGGACTCGGTGTGGACCCGCGCGAACGAATCCATCTTCCCCTCGTTCCGGCACAGGTGCTGGGGCTTCCAGTTATGGGTGAGGTCGAACGTGCAGTCGGCCAGGTCGGTGCTCACGGTGTCGAGTCGGAAGGGTAGGAGCCGACCCACCGGCGAGGCGCTGGTGTTGGAGGGGCAGGCCTGGGAGAACGGGCCCAGGTCGCCGGCAGGATGGTCATCGAAGCCCCGGGCGCCGGGATAGGTGCCGTAGTAGTGGTCGAACGACCGGTTCTCCATCATCAGGAAGATGACGTGTTCGACCGCACCCAGGTCCGACCCGGCCGGCGGCACCGCTGTCGACTTGGCCACGGTGGACGCCGGTCCTGATCCACAGCTGGCGGCCAGCACACCGACGCCCGAGGCTGCACCGGCGGCCAGGAATTGCCGCCGGGTGAGCCCCCTCCCCCATTCGCCCCCACCTTGCCGCTTTCCCGTCATGCGTCACTCCGTCCTCGGTCGGTGGGCCAAACGTACCAACCTCGGGTCCGGCTGGCTCCGGGCGGCCGGAGGTGACGCCACCAGGGACCACCTGATGGCGCTGACAGCGCCAATTGATTATCCTGAGCAAAGAGTGAGGGCCCACCGGGTCCTCCGCCATCGGCGACTGCGGCATCACATCACATGGGGGGTACCCGATGTCCCAAGGCGAATCCGCAGGTTCGGGGCGGAGAAGGCTGCTTGGAATCCCCCACGATTGACCAAGCGACAGGGTCGCCTCAGACGGATCAATCCCCGGCGACGTCCGTCCTGCTGCCGTACATCACCCGGCCGGCCATCGACTGGGCCCGACGCCATCGGGCAGACGTCGACGCACCGTTCTGGCGGGAGGTCGAGGGCAGCATGGTGTTCGGGGACGTGTCCGGGTTCACCAAGATGTCCGAGCGGCTGGCCCGCCACGGGAAGGTCGGCGCCGAAGAGGTGGCCGACGCCATCAACACCTGCTTCGAGCAATTGCTCGATGTGGCCTATCGCTGCGGCGGCAATCTGCTCAAGTTCGGGGGGGATGCCCTTCTCCTGCTGTTCACCGGAGAGGACCACGCCATCCGTGCCGCTCATGCCGCAGTGGGGATGCGGGCCAGGCTGAGGACGGCTGGACGGCTGGACACGTCGGCGGGACGGGTGGTCCTACGGATCTCGATCGGCGTCCATCGGGGTACGTTCCACATGTTCATGGCGGGCGCCACCCACCGCGAGCTCATCGTCGCCGGGCCTGCCGCCACCAACACGGTTGCGGCCGAGGGGACGGCCACCGCGGGAGAGATCGTGATGAGCCCGACCATGGCGGGATCCCTCACCGAGAGGAGCCGGGGGCCGGCCCGAGGACAGGCCTATCTCCTGCGGTCGCCCGCCGGCCCGGCGCCGGAGCTCCCCATCACGCCGCCCGAACTCGACGGCGTCGATCTGGCCCGTCACGTGCCCACTGCGATCCGGAAGCATCTGCTCGAAGGGGGACGTGAGGCCGAGCACCGCATCGCCACGGTCGCGTTCCTCCACTTCGATGGCACCGATGCCATCGTCGAGGAGAACGGGCCCGAGGACCTCGCCGAACGGCTCCACGTCGTCGTCCGTCGGGTGCAGGAGGCCGCCGAGGAGAACGGGGTGTCCTTCCTCGGGACCGACATCGACCACGACGGCGGCAAGATCATCCTGGTGTCAGGCGTGCCCCGACGTGCCGGCGAGGACGAGCAGAGGATGTTGCTCGCCCTGCGTCAGATCACCGCCGAGGAGCTTCCCTTGGGCCTGCGCATCGGCGTCAACACCGGCCCGGTGTTCGCCGGCGACGTGGGTACGGCCTTCCGGCGGACCTTCACCGTGATGGGGGACACAGTGAATCTGGCCGCCCGCCTGATGGCCAAGGCCGAGCCCGGCCAGGTACTGGCCACCGCCGAGGTGCTCGATCGCTCGTCGATCCGGTTCGAGACCACTCCGCTGCCCCCCTTCATGGTGAAGGGCAAGCGGCGGCCGGTGACCGCCTACGTCGTCGGCGCCGCCTACCGGGCGCGGGATCACCACGTCGATCGGCTCCCCCTGACCGGCGTCACCCAGGAACTGGAGGCTCTCGGCTCCGACCTGGACGACGTCATCGGCGGTGCCGGGCGGGTGGTCGAGATCGTCGGAGACCACGGAACGGGGAAGTCGCGCCTCGTCGAGGAGATGGTCGGGCGGGCGGGGTCCGTCCGGACGATGACCATCATCTGCGAGAGCTACGAGACCACGACCCCATACGCCTCCATCTGGTACCTCGGCCGCGCCCTCCTCGGGCTCCAGATGGGAGCGGACAAGGACACGGTCGCCCGGCATCTGCGCCAAAGGATCGAGGCCGAGGCCCCCGACCTCCTCCCGCTGCTGCCCCTCATCGGCACGGCCCTCGATCTCGAGCTGCCGGACACCCCGGAGACAGCGGCCCTGAAGCCCGAGTTCCGGCGCCAGGCGGTGGCCCGGGCCACCGCCCGATTCCTGGGCGCCACGCTCGACCGCCCCTTCGTCCTGATGGTGGAGGACGCCCACCACATGGACGAGGCGTCCCAGGGGATCATGCGGGACCTGGCGGCCGAGCTGACCGGACGGCCGGGTCTGCTGTGCATCACCCGTCGCCCGGTGGATTCGGGCCTCAGCTTCGATCCCGCCGACCACGTCCGGACCCTCCGGCTGAGCGGCCTGACCGTGGACCAGGCCGCCGAGGCCCTGCTGGCCGCTTCGGACGACTCCCCGATGCTGCCCCGCGAGATCCGGGTCCTGGCCGAGCGGTCGATGGGTAGTCCGATGTTCCTCGAAGAATTGTGGCGCGCCCATCGGGCCGGTGCCCCCCTCGATGCGCTCCCCGACTCGGTCGACTCGGCCGTGACCGCCCAGATCGACCATCTCTCGGCCACCGACCGGCAGATCCTCCGGTACGCTGCCGTTCTCGGCACGACCTTCACCGGTCGTGAGCTGATCGACCTCCTCCAGCCCGAGCTCGAGGGGGCGGAGTCCCGTCCCGACCGACTCCCGCGGGCGCTGGAGGAGTTCCTCAACATCGAGCGATCCGGTCTCATCCGGTTCCGCTCGGGGATCGTCCGCGACTGCGCCTACGAAGGGCTGCCGTTCAGGCGCCGGAGGGAGCTTCACGGACGGGCCGCAGACGCCCTGCTGGCCAGGACCGGGGACGACAGCGAGGCCGAGCTCCTCTCCCTCCACTTCTTCCACGCCCAGCACTACGAGGAGGCGTGGCGCTACTCGCTGGTGGCCGGCAACCGGGCCGGCCAGAAGTACGCCAACATCGAAGCGGCCACCCTCTACCAACGGGCCCTGGCCGCCGTCGGTCGGCTCCCTGACGTCGAACCCCACCAGGTGGCGTCGGCGTGGGAGAGCCTGGGCGATGTCCGCGAACGGGCCGGTGACTACCGGGGCGCGTCACTGGCGTACCGACGGGCGCGAAAACTTCTGGCCACCGACGTCGTCGCCCAGGCCGAATTGTGCCTGAAGGAGGCATGGATGCCCGAGCGGGTGGGGCGGTACTCCGAGGCGGTCAGGTGGATCCGCCGGGGACTGCGCATGCTGGAGGACGCCGCCGGAGAGCAGGCCGGCCGACTCCGGGCCCAACTGATGACCTGGTATGCGGCCGTGCGCCAGGCTCAGGGGCAGAGCCGCGAAGCCGTCATCTGGTGCGAGAAGGCGATCGCCGAAGCGCGCGCTTCCGGCGACCGTGACGCGGAGGCCCACGCCCTGTTCACGCTGGACAGCGCGTGGGTGTGGCTCGGCCGCACCGATCTGGCCACCCACTCCCACGAGGCCCTGGCCATCTATGACGAGGTCGGCGACCTCGGCGGCAAAGCCGTCGTGCTCAACAACCTCGGCGCCTTCGAGTACTTCCGCGGGGCGTGGGACGAGGCCGCCTTCCTCTACGCCGAGGGGCGCGACGCCCGGTTGGCCACCGGCAACGAAGTCGATGCGGCCATCGGGACCATCAACATCGGAGAGATCCTCGCCGACCAGGGCCGCTACGAAGAGGGTCGGCACCAGCTCATCGACGCCCTCCGCGTGCTGCGGGCGGCCAGCTATCGATACGGCATCGCCTACGCCACCATGTTGCTGGGCCGGCTCGACGCCCGGACGGGCTCGTTCGAGGAGGCCCACGAGCATTTCGTCACGGCCCGTTCGGAGTTCAACGACATCGGCCTCCACTTCGATGCCTCCGAAGTGGACTCGATGGTGGCCGAGTGCCTGGTGCTGGAAGGGCGGAGCCAGGAGGCACTCGAGCTGGCCGGTCGCCTGGTCGACGGCATGGAGGAGCAGGGCTCGCCCCGGGGGGTGGCGCTCGTGCAGCGGGTCCGTGGCTACGCGTTGCTCCAGGGGGGTGACCTGGCCGGGGCCCGGGCCGCGTTCGAGGCCAGCAGGGACGAGCGCGCTGGAGCTGAAGGCCGACTACGAGCTCGTCCTCACACTGGTCGCCCTGGTCAAGCTGGCCGAATTGACCGGTGACCGGACAGCGGCCGCGGCATGGCATTCGCAGATTGCCGAACTCAGTGATCAGCTGGGCATCGCCGCCTTGCCCGAGGTCCCCCTAGGCCGATCCGACCTCCTCGGTGTCGCGGCCGAAGCCTGATTCGGGGCACGGCAGCGGCCTGGTCAGGGCCCGGGGAGCACCTCGGTGAAAGCACGGCCGAACTCCTCGTCCCCCGTGATGGACAACGGCACGACGGTCGGACGGCCGAGGAGCAGGGACAGGATGTCCCGGCCGGTCCCCTCGATCACCGCGCTGGCGGCGGCGTCCCAGGCCGCTGGAACGGAACTGACCGACTCACCCCGCACCGTCACCAGGTGAACAGGTCCGTCGGTGGCCACCAGAAGCCACGATCCATCGACACGCCGGCCCGGCAGCCGGCCGGCCCGGCGCTGGTTGAGCCTGTCCATGCGGAAGGGAAGCGCCTCGCGCACGAAGCACTCGCTCCAATCCCCGAGGCCCATGTCGAGGTCGGTCCCGTGCACCTCGACCTCGGTCAGCCTCAGGAGGGGTAGCCGCCCCAGCCCGAGTGGTCCCAGATCGGGATTGCCCTCGGGTTCGTTGACCATCACCTCCCAGTCCCGCTGGGTGAGTGACTCCCAGGTCTGCTGCAAGGCGCGGCTCTGGGCGACCAGCGAAGCCACGACATCGGCCGGTGCCTCCCCCCATGCCGGTCGCAGGGTGTCGGGCCGGTCTTCATCCCGGCCTCCGGGGTAGTAGGACGTCGAGCGGCCGGCCAGGGCCTGGACGGTCATCCGGCGAAGCGCCTCGGCTCCGTAGCGGAGGTGGCAGGCGATGGTCAGCCGGCTCCAGCCCTCCAAGGCGGTCGTGGCCACGAGCTCGTCCTCGTCCAGGGCCTGGAGCGCACCGGTCAGCTCCGCCGTCCGCCTGGCGACGGCGCTGACCGGGGACAGGCCACCTCCGTCGGCCGAGGGCATGGTCCCATGCTCGCGTAGATGGCTCGGTCGACGGTCACCCATACTGGAACGGTCACCCGCTGAACGAAGGAGATATGACCTATGCCGACCATCGAGGAGCTGGCAGCCGAAGTGGCGGCGCTGCGCCGCCGGATCGATGCAACCGAGGGCGTCCTCGAGCTGCAGGCCCTCAAGGCCCGTTACGGGGAACTGGTGGACCGGCGGTACTCGGGCGGCGGGGTCGTCGACAACACCCGATTGGCCCAGCTGGCCGACGAGGTGTCCGAGCTGTTCACCGTCGACGGGGAATGGGACGGAGGGCCGGGGCTCGGCAAGGCCGTCGGACGTCCAGCCATCGCCGACCGGCTCCGCACGCCGACCCTCACCTTCTCACGCCATCTCTTCGTCAAACCGCAGGATCGACCTGGACGGGGATCGGGCAACGGCCCGGTGGGACCTGCTCTGTCCGTGCCGTGACGGCAACGGCCGGTCCTTCTGGATGTGCGGGTACGAGGACGACGAGTACGTCCGGACCGATGGTGCCTGGCTGTACCGGTCGATGAAGCTCACCACGCTGTTCATGGCGACCGGTCGAGGAGGGCTGGGCCAAGATCCTGGCCTGATCACCGCGGTCCCGCCCGACCGTTGCCACCCCGGTTTCCCGACCGGCTCCTTCTGTATACTCGGCCACCGTGCGACCGGAGGACTCGATCCGCTACGGTCGAATCGTCCGGGTGATGAGCGAGTTCGTCCGTCCCCGGCGCCGCGGTCCGTCGGTTCCGGTGGATGTGTCCGCACACCACGTGCACGGCGAACCGATTCCGGCGGCCGAAGCGTTGGCGGCCGACTTCGGACCGTTTCCCGTCGGCAGTCCGTGGGGACCGGCCTGGGACACCACCTGGTTCCGCATCCGAGGCGTCGTCCCCACCGAATGGGAGGGGCGGGAGGTGGCACTGGGTTTCACCATCGGGAACGCCGGAAGCACCGGGTTCGGCGCCGAGGCCCTGGTGTGGCGCCAGGGACGCCCGGTGCAGGGTCTGTCACCCAACCACCGCGAGTACCTGGTGACCCCGTCGGCCGCGGGCGGCGAGGACGTGGAGCTCTTCGTGGAGGCCGCAGCCAACCCTCCTTCCCCGTTCGGCACCAATCCGTGGCCGCTCCTCCTCCCCGAGCCCGACGGAGCGCCCCTGTTCACCCTGCAACGGGCCGACCTGCACGTCCGCGACCCCGAGTTCGACGAGTTCTGGCACAACTTCCGGGTCCTGGTCGAGCTGCTGACGGAGCTGCCCGACGACGGACCGCACTTCGCCCGCCTGTGCGCCGGGCTCGACCGGGCGTGCAACCTACTCGACCTGCCCGACATCTCGGACACTTGGCCCGAAGCTCAAGCAGTACTCGTCGAGCTGCTGGCCGAGAAAGCCGCACCCGGTGCCCATCGGGTGACCATGGTCGGGCACGCCCATCTGGACACGGCGTGGCTGTGGCCCCTGCGCGAGACGATCCGGAAGTGTGCACGCACGTTCAGCACCGTCCTCGAACTGATGGACCGGTACCCCGACTACCGGTTCGTGGTCTCCCAGGCCCAGCACCTGGCCTGGATGCGCGACCGCTATCCGGACCTCTGGGAGCGGATGAAGGTGCGGATCGCCGAGGGGAGGCTGGAGCCGACCGGAAGCATGTGGGTCGAATCCGACTGCAACCTCCCCTCAGGAGAGTCTCTCGTCCGCCAGATCTTCTACGGCAAACAGTTCCACCGGCGCGAGTTCGGGATCGAGACCGAGGACGTGTGGCTCCCCGACGTCTTCGGGTACTCGGCTGCTCTTCCCCAGATCATGAACAAGAGCGGTATCCGCTGGTTCCTCACCCAGAAGCTCTCCTGGAACCAGTACAACATCCTCCCCCACCACAGTTTCCTGTGGGAGGGGATCGACGGCTCACGCGTGTTCACCCACTTCCCTCCCGCCGACACCTACAACGGGAACGTCAGCCCCCGCGAGCTCCGGTTCAGCGTCGAGAATTTCAAGGATCACGACCGCGCCACCCGGTCCCTCTATCTCTTCGGCTGGGGCGACGGTGGCGGTGGCCCGACCTCCGAGATGCTCGAATCGGCCAAGCGGCTGGCCGACATCGACGGGATGCCCAGGCTGACCATGGGTAGCGCACGGTCCTTCTTCACCGAGGCGGAAGCCGAGATGACCGATCCCCCCGTGTGGGCGGGCGAGCTCTATCTCGAGTACCACCGGGGAACGTACACCAGCCAGGCGGCCACCAAGCTCGGGAACCGCCGCGCCGAGTTCGCACTTCGTGACTGCGAGCTGTGGACAGCGCTGGCCGCAGTGCCCGACGACCCGGGCGACGCCATCGACGACCTCTGGAGGCTCCTCCTCGTCCACCAGTTCCACGACATCATCCCCGGATCGGGGATTCACTGGGTCTACCAGGACACGGCACGGGATCACGCGCACATCCTGGAGGAGACGGGCCGCATGACGGCCGGCGCGCTCGACCTCCTGATCGATGCGATCGACACGACCGGGTTCCCCAATCCGTTCGTCGCCTTCAATTCGCTCTCTCACGCTCGGGATGAATTGATCGCCGTCGAGGCCCCCGCGGCCACGACCGCGGTCGTCGACCCGTCCGGGGAGACCCGTCCGGTCCAGCGCGGCGCAAACGGTCGGATCCTCTTCCGGGCCTCGGTACCGCCTTGCGGGTACCAGGTCTACGGCCTCGTGTCGTCGGACCCGGCCCCGAGCGGCCCCCGGGTGACGGCCACGCCGTCGTCGCTCGAGAACGACCACCTCTGCCTCGAGCTCGACGACCGGGGCCTCCTGTCGTCCCTCTACGACAAGACAGCGGCGCGCCAGGTCCTGGCTCCCGGGGCCCGGGGCAACCGCTTCCAGCTCCATCCCGACTACCCCAACTTCTACGACGCCTGGGACATCGACCGATTCGCACTGGACAGGTCGGTCGACCTCGACGACGTCGACTCGGTCGAGGTGGTCGAATCCGGGCCTCTGCGGGCCGGCATCCGGGTCACCCGCTCGTTCGGCAGCTCCATCCTCACCCAGGTCATCCGGCTCGAGGCCGGATCGCGCTCGGTCGAGTTCGACACCGACGTCGAATGGCACGAGACGAACCGGCTCCTCAAGGTGGCATTCCCCGTCGACATCCGCAGCCTCAGGGCCACCTACGAGATCCAGTACGGCCATGTGGAACGCCCGACCCATGCCAACACCAGTTGGGACATCGCCCGCTTCGAGGTCTGCGCCCACAAATGGGCCGACCTGTCCGAGCCCGGGTACGGGGTGGCCCTGCTCAACGACTCCAAGTACGGCTACGACATCGCCGGCAACGTCATCCGGCTCTCGCTGCTGCGGGCCACGACCTGGCCCGACCCCGAAGCCGACCGCGGACACCACCACTTCGTGTATCGCCTGTTCCCCCACGCCGGGGACCTCCGCCAGGCCGGGGTCATCGATGCGGGCTACGACCTCAACGTACCCATTCGGACCGTCGCCACCACTCCGCACCCGGGCCCCTTGGAACCCGACGGTTCCCTTCTCTCGGTCGATGCGCCCCACGTGGTCGTGGAGGCCGTCAAACATGCCGACGAAAGACCCGGCGGGCTGGTAGTACGGCTTTACGACGCCTGGGGACGGCGTGGACCGGTCACGCTCCAGGCGCCCTGGAAGCTCCGTCGGGCCGTCCGCACCGACCTCCTGGAGCGCGAGCTGAGCGAGCTGCCCATCGACGACTACACGGTTTCCTTCGACATCTCCCCGTTCGAGATCGTCACCCTGCTGCTCGAGCCGGCCGGCGGCTGACGGTCCGGCTGGCCCGGGGCCTTCACGGGTCGGCTGGCTCGACCAGATCGAGCAGCGAACGCCCGGTGAGCTCGAACATGGTCTCGTCATCGGACTGCCGCCACAGGTCGAGCAATCCGATGGAGAGCGGGTCACATCCGTACCGCATGGGACCATCGTCATCGAGGATGGCGTCGACGACGAGTGCGGCGGCGTCGGCGCTCGATGGAGACCATTGGATCGGCATGCTCGCGGCGGAGGACGGCCGCCTGATCGGCCATCGTCCGATAGCGGTCGAACCTGGTGGCGGCCTGCTCGCCGGTGCTGAGCTGGAACATATCGGTGTCGATGGGGCCGGGGAGGATCTCGACCACCCGGATGCCCGATGGCGCCAGCTCCACCCGCAGACTGTCACCCAGAGCCGACACAGCAGCCTTGGTGGCCCGGTACGCCGAGTAGAAGGGCACGGAGGCGAGGATCGACGACGACGAGATGTTGCAGATCACCCCGGGCCGGTTGGCCCGCAGCACGGGGATGGCGGCCGTGATGATCCCCACCACGCCGAGCACGTTGGTCTCGAAGAGGGCACGCCAGTCGTCCAGGCTGCTGTGTTCGACGGGAAGGTAGTCCGAGTCGACGCCGGCGTTGTTCACCACTACCCGGAGGTCGTCGGGAAGGTGGTAGGTACCCGGATCGGTGACGTCGAGGCGGGCCACCGTGAGCCGGCCGTAGGTGGCCGAGGGCAGATCCTCCCCGTCGCCGGGGTTCCGCATGGTCGCCACCGTGTCGAACCCTCGGTTGGCCAATTCGATGGCCACCGACCGACCGATCCCCCGGCTGGCTCCGGTGACCAGGGCACTTCCTCTGATCTCCACGAGTGGTTCCCTCCTTCTCTCGAGGGCGGGGGGCGAGGTGTGGGCCACCCTGTCACTCCGCAGTCCGGGTCCGATGGTACCCATACTGCCGACGGCCCGGGTCACGGTTCGACCGGTGCCGCCGGCAAACGGGTGACGTAGCGTCGTGGCCCTACGACAAGGAGGCACGGATGGGACTACTGGAGGGTCAGCGCGCCGTGGTGACCGGGGGCGCTTCGGGCATCGGGCGGGCCACGGCGCGGCGCATGGCCGAGGAGGGCGCCGTCGTGGCGGTGATCGACATCAACGGGGACGCGGCCGACCAGGTCGCCGGGGAGATCGGTGGCCACGCCTTCCCCGCCGACGTCACCGACCCCGACGCCCTGTCCGCGGCCATGGATGGTGCAGCTCGGGCCATGGGCGGGCTCACCACCCTGTTCAACAACGCCGGCATCGGCAACCAGTCCCCCTTGCACGAGTGGCCCGTCGAAGAATGGAACCGGCTGTTGGCCGTCAACCTGACCGGCGTCTATCTCGGATTCCGCGCCGCCATACCCCACATCCGGGCATCGGGCGGCGGGACGATCGTGTCGACGGCCTCGATCAGCGGCACCCGTCCGGCGGCGGGAGAGGCACCCTACGCAGCCGCCAAGGCCGGCGTTGCCGCCATCACCGCGTCAGCAGCCCTCGAGTACGGTCCCGACATCCGGGTCAATGCGGTGTCGCCGGGGATGATCCTCACTGCGCTCACCCAGCCGCTCCTGCAGTTCCTCCCCCACGAACGCGAGCGCTACGAGCGCACCACCCCGGTCGGTCGTATCGGTGAGCCCGGCGACATCGCCGACGTCGTCGTCTTCCTGTGCTCGGACATGGCCCGGTTCATCACCGGCCAGAACATCGTGGTGGACGGGGGCCTGACCTTGCACGGCTCAGGGGTCGACGGGATCTTCGATCAGATCTTCGGCCACCGCTGACCTTTCCGGTACCCCGGCCTGCCCTCCTCCCGTGCACCTCCCGGGTGCCGAGGCTACGTTGAACCCGTGAAGACCGACCGCTTCGGGCCGATCGATTTCGACCGGTTCCACCGACAGGAGCTGCCCACCCTCCTCCAGGCCCGGGGGCCGGTGTTCACCGCCGCCGACCTCCGGCTGGTCCGGCCCCTCGCCTTCCAGCTCCCCGACGGACGCGCCTACACCTACATCCCGGCGGATGGCTCGTTTACCGTCGAGGCCGGGACCGACCGGGCGGACACCGTCGTGGAGCTGGAAGACGACGAGTGGTGCGCCTTCGTCTGGGAGCTCCGCACCTGCTTCGCCATGTTCTACGCCGACGGGATCTCCATCCTCCGCGGCACCTTCGGGCAGTTGGTCCGGTGGGAGCCTTCGCTACGGGTGGCCTTCGACGGCCAGGTCGTCTACGACCTCGACGATCCACCACCGGTGGTGGACGGGGAGGGACGGCCCCTCGACCTCACCCAGGCGTTCACGCTCGACGATGATCACGGCGAGATTGCCGAATTCCTCGATCGGGCCGGCTTCGTCCATCTCCGGGGGGTCATGGACGACGACGAGGTGGCGCTGTTGCGGACCCAAGTGGACCACGCCGTCGACGCCGCCAGTCCGCACGACCGGCGGTCGTGGTGGACGACGGTCGACGGGAAGGAGGTGTGCAACCGGGTCAACTATCTGAACGAGGGCTCGGAGTACATCGAGGCCCTCGGGAGTGACCAGCGGTTCACCGCCATCGCCGCCCTGGGCGGCCCCGGGCTCCGCGATGCCCATGACCGCCTCGACGGCAACAGCGTCGTCATCAAGGTGCCCGGAGCCACCGAGGGCCTGGTCGATCTTCCCTGGCATCGCGACTGCGGGATGGGGGGGCACCCGGTCAAGTGTCCGATGCTCAACGTGGGGATCCAGCTCGACCCGGCCACAGCCGCCGCCGGCCAGTTGCTGATGATCGCCGGCTCGCACCGGGGAACGTCCCGGCTCCCACTCCCAAGGGAGGCCTCCGGCCTCCCAGTGGCCCCGCTGTCGACGGAGCCGGGGGACGTGACCGTGCACTTCGGTCACACGTTGCACGCCGCCCCACCTCCAACCGATCGGTCGGCCAGCGGGCGACGGGCGCTCTACCTGACCTTCGTTCCGCCTATCACCTTCGACATGGTCGGCCCCGGAGAGGGCTACAACGACGTCCTCTTCGCACGGGACGAGGGGCGCGTGCACCACGTCGACCAGCTTCGCTGAACCTGACCGACGACCGGATGGCCCAACGATTCGGCCGTGGCACCGGTGACCCTGACCGGAGCAGCGACGACCGGCCTTCGGATACCATGGCCGCTGATGCGGGCGTAGTTCAGAGGCAGAACACGAGCTTCCCAAGCTCGGAACGCGGGTTCGATTCCCGTCGCCCGCTCCAAGGACACTCCAGGTCAGAGGACGCTTCCAAGCCGATGATCTCGGCCCGCCTGAGTTGACACCAGGAGGCCAGGAGCACGGCGATCCGCAGGTCGACCGGCATCGCCATTGCAATCGCGCCTACCTCGGGACAGAGGCCACAGGGCGCTCCGGTGACCGTTCTTGCCCGGCTCCCTTCACCAGGCGGCGGATTATTTGCGATCACTTCATCTGCCACCGCGGTTGCCATGATCTGTCGGAATAGTCGATAGGCCTTTCCCGCAACCACCGCATGACGCCGAGTGAGGGAAGAATTCCAACTCCGAACATGCCCTGGTGAGATTCTGCCCAGTGGGAGCTGACCGAACTCGGGGACGTAATCCATATGCAACCGGCGTAGCGATTCATAGAGCTTTACTGTGCTCGGGCGAGGCCCCGACGCTGAGAGAGCCACGTTTCGGAATAATCGCCGAAAGTGACGGTGGCGTGGCGTGGGTCGATCCATCCGCCACGATCCAGAGCCGTCCGTTGTTCGCGTTCATGCTTCTCGGCTTCCTTGCGCGTGCGAAAAGTACGCCACCGCTCCTTGCCGTCAAGGCCCCGGTAGCGGACGTCAGCGCCGCAGGGGAGATTGTCAAACACATGCGCCACAGAAATGCAGTCGCGGAGAGTGAGCCAATCCGCGACCGGCTCGCGACGTGGTCGGCCGAGGTCTGGGACAGATTGACTGATGCCCGGCCGACGATGCCCGTTGGCATCGAAGACCGCCCGGCCGATGCATGGGAGCCCCTGCTCGCCGTCGCTGACGTGGCCGGAGGAGACTGGCCCCGGCGGAGCCGTGAGGCGGCGACGGTCCTGAAGGGCCAACGGGTCGACTCAGAACCAAGCATGGGGGTCCGCCTTTTGGCCGACATTCAGACGGCATTCACGGTGAGTGGATGTGCCCGGATGACAGCACCAAATGGTGCCACCGACGCTGGCCACCTGCTCGGTCGGCAGACAACCTGGCCCCGAACACCGTCCGTGGGTCGCGTTAATTGAGGTAAAGGCATCGATCGATGCTCGCGGTCCGCGAACGGCCTGTGATCGGAACGACTGGGATAGTGCGTGGCGTTGGGAGCTTGGACACCTGGGACACCGTCTCGAAGGTGGGTGTCTATCCCGATTCGGCCGAGCGGGCACCTTTTTCGCGGAGCCACGTGATGACATTCTCCTGACGAGCCCCCAGTCCGTTCGCCGCGTCAAGCGGAGTCCCCTCTGCGTAGTCGGGAACCCAGTTGAGGTCGGCCCCCCGGAGGAGGAGGCACTCAGCTGCCCGTCGTTGGCCACCAGCGCAAGCGTGCCAGAACGCCTTCGAGAGTTCTGCGCTCTCAGGCTCCATCTCCGCCAGCTCCGTCAAGCGGGTCAACAACCCGAGTGCAGCGGCGTGCCAGAGCTTGTCGATCTTGACCCCGCGGGTCACGAGCAGGCGGGCGACATTCCAGCACGCGTAGCCGATGGCGTTGTCCAGCGGACTCCCTATGGATCCATCAGGAATCTCAATGTCTGCCCCTCCGTCGATGAGCGCGCTCGCAACATCCGCGTCGTCGCTGCTCGCCGCCCAATGAAGCGGGGTCTCGGAACCTGGCCCGGGATCTCGGTAGTTTGGGTCCGCTCCAGCTGCCAGGAGCATCCGGGCGATCTCGGGGCCGTTGGGGAAGTAGCCAGGCCAGTCAGTGACAGTGTGCAAAGCGCTGCCGGTCTCTAACGGTCCGCCGAGGGGTCCATTGACAAGCTCTGCGGAAGCGGCGATAAGGCGGCGGACGGATTCGATGTCGCCACCATGAATGGCATGGACCAGCGCAGCCGCCGCGTCAGGGTCGGTCTGTGTCACGTTTGCTTGTCGGGGAGGTGGGTGCAGCAGCAGTCGGGCTCGCGGCAACGCTCGACGACCTCTCCCTGGTCAACGAGGCACCCGCATTCTGCGCAACGCATTTCCATACAGGGTCATTGTCGCACGGGACAGCGGGTCCCGGCTTGTCTGCGAACCTAGGTTGCCCATACCACCGGGACCGGGTCGCATGTTTGCCGTGGCTGACCGGGAGATGCGGATGTGAAGGAGACTCCACAAAGAGGCCGCTACCCCACGGATTGAAGGATGCAGGAGGCGACGTCAGCAGCGTTGAGGCGGTCACAGTCCACCACAAGATCTGCGGAAGACAGGACCCAGCTTTTGGCCGATTCGTAAGAGCTGACATGGTCGAGCCGCCACCTTTCAGCACTTCGTTCGATCCGATCCTCTCTGATCCTTGTCTCCAGCACTCCCGCCGGGGCGTCGAGCAGAACGTGGACGACCTCTTCTTGTCGCGCGGCGAGTCGTGCCTGCATCTCTTCCCAGTAGGTCTGGACCAGGACCGTCTGGACGATGAGCAGGTCATCGCCGGTGAACTCCGATACTTCGGAAGCGATCAACGGAACCAGTGAGCGCCACGGCGGTAGGTCTTGGAAGTCGTTGAACTCAACACCGGAAAGGCTCGTCGCGAGCAGCTGCCCTACCTGCTCGGGATCGAACAGCCGCCATGCCGGTGCGTGCTCCTGAATCGACAAAGCAGTCGTGGTCTTCCCGACGCCGAATGCTCCATTGAGCCACACAATCACCCACGAATCGTACTTTCTGAGCTTGGAGCCTGGTGAAGTAGGGAACTGGTTCGGTACGACCGGTGCGGCAAATGGGCTCAGTCCCGTTGGTTTCCCTCCGGGTGCGTATTCCATCTTGCCTGGGCGTCGACCTCCCCAGTCCCCCCTTCCCAAACCGTGCATGCGGTTCTCCCGCACACGGCTTTCCCCCAGGCAGTCGACCGTCCACATTCCGCTGTGCCACGAGCGTTGGTGGGCGGCCCGAGCATCACTCCCAGTCCGTTGACCTGCCCCGAGGGGCGAGTGGGTGGATAGCCGTTGGGCAATCCCACAGTCGTCGCTGGTCGCTTCGCACACCTGGCTAGAGGCCCTTCGCTCGAACCGGGTTCTGTTGTCCCGGTCGTCATCACTACTACTGCCTCCTCCGACTTCCGCTCGACACTTCGCCGTTTCCCAGGGCCACTGGTTATCGACGTCGTGGCTGCCGGGCACCGCAGGTTGGCAACCTGTGGCCTTGTGCTTGCCGGCGTCGAGACGGATCTCTCCAGTTCCGAGGACAACCTTCTGGCCATTCCGAGCCCCCTGCGCCGGGAGGTTCCTGGACACCCGCTCCAAGATCTCTGGTGTCGTCCATGGTCTTCGCCCTTAGGGGAAAGGCTCGACTCCTCCTGATCCGCCGTGACGACGGACCGGTGTAACGACGCTGCAGGCTTCACGTGATGTTACGGACTGGTCATTTGCTCCACCCCGCTTCGCACCCGGCCTCTCGACCACGCACGGGGGCTTCACTACCGGGGACCTTGGCGTCTCCCCGGACCGGACTCGCACCGGCTGGCTGTCCCCAGTTATCGCTTGGTTACGTCATCACAACTCGGACCTCCTTGTTGTCATGGCGTCCAAGCTGCTGGACGCACCCCCCGATCACCGGCTCGGCGGCGGTTATCGGCAAGGGCAAGCTTGCCAGGCGCTTTAGAATGGGAACGTGGACAGACAGCTAGCTGTTGTGATCTACGTCCTTGGGCTTGTGGGCGTCGTGGTCGGTGTCGACATCCTGTTCTTCAGGCACAACGGCTGGGCTCGGCTCCTGGCAAATGTTGGCATTGTTCTGCTCTTCGCCGCCTTCTATCTGCGTTTCCACTCCGCCTTCGGTGGCAAGGCTGGTTGAAGGAGTGGGAGTAGCCCACAACACCATGCCCCTAGCTACTTCGCCCTGAAAAAGTAGATATGAAAGAACGCCCTGACCAGCGCGTTCATGTTCCGAGGGTGCTCGCGTTCAGGCCCCAATGACGCAACGATGGCTCCATCCCTCTTGCCGGAGAGAACGGAGCCATCGTGTTGCGGACCAAGGTAGACGATCAGCAGACCCTGTGGGAGGCACTCCTCCCGCCCCAGTTCAGCCGCCTTCCACCTGGGCTCGAGCAGGTTGATCGTCTGCTCGACGATCCGGTGTTCTTCGAGCCGTTCACACCGTTCTTCGATCCGAAGATCGGTCGGCCGTCGATCCCGATGGAGACCTACCTGCGGATGATGTTCCTCCGCTTCCGGTATCGGCTCGGCTTCGAGACGCTGTGTGCCGAGGTCACTGATTCCATCGCCTGGCGGCGCTTCTGTCGCATCGGGATCACCGATCCCGTGCCCCACCCCACCACGCTCATGAAGATCACCACCCGCTGCGGGGACCAGGCCGCCGACCAGCTGAACGAGGCGTTGCTCAACAAGGCCATGGCCGCCCACGTGGTGAAGCTCGACCAGGTCCGCGCCGACACCACGGTCGTCCCGGCCAACGTCGCCTACCCGACCGACTCGGGGCTCCTGGCCAAAGGAGTGGCCAAGCTGACGAAGACCGTGGCCGCGTTGCACGTCCTCGGGTTGGCCAGGCGGACCGGCTTCCGGGACCGCACCCGGTCGGTGCGCCGTCGTGCCCATCAGATCGCCGCCTGGCTGCGCCGGCGCAGCGGCGATGCCAAAGACGAGGTGCTCGGACTGACCGGCGAGCTGGCCACCATCACCGAGGCCGCCATCAAAGACGCCCAGGTGGTGGCCGCAAACGCCCGCCGGAGCCTTCGCCGTGCGGGTGAGGGGGCCTCGGGCCGGGCAGCAGCCCTCGTCACCGATCTCGAGCGCACCATCGGCGTGCTGGACCAGGTCGTGGTCCAGACCCGAACCCGTCTCGCCGGTGAGGTCCCTGCCGGGGCGACCCGCATCGTGTCCCTCCACGACACCGATGCCCGGCCCATCGCCAAGGGTCGGCTCGGCAAGCCGGTCGAGTTCGGCTACAAGGCACAGGTCACCGACAACGTCGACGGCATCGTCGTCGACCATCGGGTCGAGAAGGGCAACTCGCCTGACGCCCCCATGCTGGTGCCAGCCGTCGCCCGGGTGGCGGCACGGTTCAACAAGGTGCCGAAGGCGGTGACGGCCGACCGTGGTTATGGCGAAGCGAAAGTGGAGGCCGAACTCGAGTCTCTCGGGGTGAAGCATGTCGCCATCCCGAGGAAGGGACGTCCCGGTGCACAGCGACAGGCAGTCGAGTCCTCACGCCGCTTTCGAAAGCTGGTCAAGTGGCGCACCGGGTCCGAGGGTCGGATCTCCCATCTCAAGCACTCGTGGGGATGGGAACGGACGATGCTGGATGGCGTCGACGGTGCGAGTACGTGGTGCGGCTGGGGTGTGCTCGCGCACAACGCCACCAAGATCTCCGTGCTGATCGAAGAACGGGAAACATCCCAATCCTCGGCTGGCGCCAGACAGATCCGACGACCAACCGCCACGGGACCACCCGGTCGACCCCCGCCGACCAACAAGAGCCGCGTCGCCTGACCTCGTTCCTCCCTCTCCCGTCGCGCCCCCGAGGCCGAAAACGGCCGGAAAATGGGGACGAAAACGACCGAAGAGGTTGGGGCGGGGCCTCTCGCGGGCCCCCGCCGGCACCCATGCCGGGAGGGCGTCTATGCCTGAGGCGAGTTTTTCAGGTCGAAGTAGCTAGAGGCTGGTCCGCGAGTTGCGCGGCATGCATTTTCGGGTCGCTCGCCCCGGCACTGGCGTGGTCATGCCGGACAACCGCCGACGGCGTCCTGACACGAAAGAGCCAGGCCCGGAGCGAGGTGGCGGAACCCGCTCGACGGGCCTGGCTCTTTCTCACCATCCTGCCAAAAGGATGGGTGAAGGCAATCGTGAGTCAACGACGACCCTTGCTACATGGCCACCCCTCCGCCTGTGATCTTGAAGGCAGTGGTCGTTCCTACGCAATGTGTTCCGGGCGCTGGAAGTGTGGTCACGAATTTGCTCATGATCGGTAGCGCAGGTGCGTGGAACGATGATCCGCCACCTTTGACGCCGTACGGAGCTTTGAGGGTAAGTGTGTCGAATCCGTTGAGGGGACCGGTAGTCGATCCAACGTCGCCCGTGTAGGTGACATTGGTGTTCGCGATCGGTCCACCGATGGTTGCCCAAACAATGGTCTCCTTAATCACACCAACCTTGTCAGCCGGACCGTGAAAGTTCACACAGGAGCTGCCGTGGGGTGCGGAGGAGGTGTAGTAGCCCGATCCGGTGACGGTGCCACCAACAACGCGGACGCCGGTGGGGGAGGTGACCGTTCCGCCACACAGAATCGTTGTCCCTGGGTGACCGATGGTCGCCTTGTAGTTAATCTTGACGCCGCCAGGGCTACCGCCCCCGGAGAGCCCCGGGCTGACGGTGCCTGACCCGGCGATGACCGGACAGCTGGCCGTCCCGGTCGCGATCGGGGCCGCAACCGCTGCCTCTTGGGTGGCGACGAACAGTCCGCCGACCATGGTTGTGAGCACTGCAGCGAATAGCAACGTTCTACGAATCATCGTGACCTGCTTTCGGGTATCGAGCGGCGCCAGAAGGTCCATCCCTGGGGTCCGCCTAGGAGTGGCTCCAAGCAACCTAGGTCCACCTGTTACCACCGTCAACCGGTATTGATTGCGCCAGCGAGATGCCTCCGTACAACAGACCCTGCCCTCTAACGCCCCCGGATCAGAGCACCCGAGACCGCAAAGCGTTACAGTGCCGGCTGGGACGACATCCGTTCCAACGGCGGGCGGTTGGCGCCGTAGCTCTGGCCGGACGGGCGGTCCTCTTTTCTGGGTTGCTCCGTGCGGTCGAAGGGGAGGACCATGAAACGCAAACTGCTCGCTGTGTCCGCGGTCGCGGTGCTGTCAGCGACGATATTCGGCGTAGCGAATACAGGGGTAGCTGGTGCCGCGAGCCCGGCAGCGACGGGGACCATCGGATGCAAGATCACAGGAGCAGGCACGTTCTCTCCGACATTGACCATGGCGGGAAGCTCGAATGGAGTGAAGATCTACTTCAAGGCCAAGGGTGGATGCAGTGGGAATGTCAAGGCCCCCAATTCGGCAGGTGCCCTCGGCCCCGTGACCGTCTCCAGCGTTACCATCACCGGAACCGGCTACTTCAAGAAGGCGGGCGCGGGCTTCGGCAACAAGTGCTCGAACTTCCAATCAAGTGACAAGATCGGCGTGATCACGGTGAAGTACGCCTGGACATCCGTCCCCGCCATTGCGCCGACAACGGTGACCTTCACGGGTGGGACCGCTTCGATCGTCTCACCGATCATTGCCACGAGCTTGTTCGACAAGATCAAGCTGCCGGGTCCGGCTGGCACCACCAAGGTCACCACGGGGTCGTTCGCCCCTGCGGTTGCCCCAGTCGTCGTACTGGATACCAACGTCAAGAAGACCTGCAGCGCAGGGTGGTCCTACCCGGCGTTCAGCGTCGTGCCTGGGTCGTACATCACCCTTCCCTGACTGATTGTTCGGTCTTTGAATGGCTGAGGGCGGGTGAGGTTCGGACCGCGGCTGAGATGCCTGTCCGGAACCTCGCCCGCCTTCGCCTCGGCATCTTTTCCAGGGATCGGATGAGACGTGGTCCCACAAAATCGGGTTTGAACCACCCTGGACGGTTGCGAAAGTCTTGCGATGGGAGCAGGATGGCTACATGTTTTGGTGTGACCATTGTGGTCATGCATTCAATATCTCCGAGCGTGACCACCTGCGTGAACTGCCCGAGTTGCGGAATGACCCAATGGCCGGGGTCCCGTTAGCGATTGTGTGTCCGAGCTGCAACAGGGTGCAACGGATCGTCTATTCGAGTTCGAGCGGCTCAAGCCATCGTGGTCCACCCCGAACGCCGCCTCAACCGAGCGCCCGCTAACAAAGTCACCGCGTCCCACGACACCGGGTCAGTGTGACACTTGCCCATGGTGACTGAGGGTCGACTGACCGAGTATGTCGAGGTCAAAAGGTCCGTCGGGGACTGGGCACGACAGCAGGCAGACATTGTCGGCGTCGCCATCGTCGGATCGTGGGCACGTTCTCAAGCACGAACGGATTCCGACATCGACGTTGTGGTGCTGACCCTCGGCAAAGATCGCTTCGTCACCGGAGAAGACTGGGTCGTGAAGGCAGTCTCCCAGGAAGCAAAGATCGTCAGGACTCAGGAGTGGGGACCGATCACTGAGCGTCGAGTTCGACTCCCATCGGGCCTGGATGTCGAGTTTGGCTTCGCGGGGCCGTCATGGGCATCAACGGATCCCCTCGATCCAGGCACGGCTCAGGTCGTCCTCGACGGCTGTATTCCCTTGGTGGATCCAGCGGATCTCTTCGCAAGGTTGATCGAGACGGTCAGAGGGTGACCCAGATCACCGGGTAAGCGGCGGCTATCGCCCGCCCGTTGGTTACATACTGATGGAAGCCTCGAGACTTTCCGTGTGCTCTGCATGTTCCTTAACTCATCCTTCAGGTGCATTCCCTAGTCTTGGTGGAGGAGGCAAGCAGACTGCCCACAATTGCTTGGACTGAGATGGCCTGGATAATCATGATTCCGTTGATTGCCGTCGCGTTGGCCTGTGCCGCAGTACCCGTCCTCGAAGACTGAGGTCGGCCCAGAAAGCTTCGGCACCGGGTATCGATCGAGGTGCCCTTGATCACCGGCTCGGTGACGCAATGCAGCACCTGCGTCGCGCGGTGTGGAGAAGGTGGGCATCGACCCATAACGACCCGTCACTTCAGAATGGCACCGGACCTGTGCTGGGTTGAGCATCGGCGTCGTTACCAGCGGAAGGTCGGTTCTGATCGTCGCGTTGCGCTGCCGCCCCGGCAAGAACAACGAGCAGAATGCCAATGACCTGGATCATTGACAGCTTCTGGTGGAGCACGATCAGGCCGAGAACCACACCAATGGCCGGTTCGAGAGCCATGAGGGTGCCGAAGGCCGTGGGGGTCATCCGTCGGAGGGCGAGCAGCTCGAACGAATAGGGCAGCACGGGAAGCAAGATGGCCAATCCGACCCCCGTAGCAACTACCTGGACGGTGAGGTGGCCTGCGGCCTGTGGGATGCCGAGGATTGCTGCGGTGCATGCTGCGACCGGAACCGTGAAGGCTAGACCGCTGAGGCCGGAGAATCGGTCACCGACTCGCTGGGTGAGGACGATGTACGCCCCCCAGCCGACTGCGGCAAGGCCGGCGTACCCGACACCCAACCAGCTGATGTTGCCACGCCAGGGTTGGGTGACGAGCACGACGCCGACGGCCGCGGCACCCACCCAGATCAGCGCCCTGTGGCTGCGGCTGTGCACGGCGGCGACGGTCATCGGGCCCAGGAACTCGATTGCGACCGAGGTCCCCAAAGGGATGCGCTCGATCGCTGCAAGGAAGGCCACGGTCTGGAGGCCCGTGGTGACTCCCAGGCCGAGGAGTATCGGTGCGTCTTTCCCGCGGAGCGTACGCAGCGGTGGTCGGGCGATGACCAGGAAGATGACAGCCCCCGCCGTCAGCCTCAGCCATGCGGTGCCACCGGGCCCCACCTTTGAGATCAAGTGCACCGACAGCGCCGACCCAAGCTGGACCGAGAGCATCGCTCCGATCGCCAGCGTCCACGGCGGAACCGAGTCTGCACGAGGGCTTAGCTGGCTCATTGACGGTCGCCAAAGGTTCGGGGACCGCCGCTCGCCGCCTTGGATCTCGTCTGCGACGACACGCTGGTCAGTCTCACACAGAGCGTGGTGAGGTAGGCCGGTGGTTCGGCGGATCACGTCTGCGGTTGAGGTCCCGACCAGGCCATCGTGGTGGCGTTTCTCAGCGCACCGGCCCGGGACCAGCAGCCCCCGCAGGGTGAGTCAGCTTCCCCAGCGGCCCCCTATCAAACCGTGCATGCGGTTCTGGTGAGTAGCGGGAGGGAATCTCACCCTCCCGCTCTCGCAGGACCGGACGTGACAGTCTCCCGTCATCCGGCCCCCACAGGTCGACTGTTGGTGCGCGGCAGCATATGCCAGTGGGCAAAGAGTCCTGGCCGGTGCTGTCGGACAGCATCAAGCCAGGCCCAAGCCTTTGCTGGTTGGCCCCGCAGTCGCTTGAACTTCTGCATGGCCCATCGAACGAGATGCTCGTTGATGCGCATTGCCAGGGCGTACAACTCGGAGCGGTAGAAGGCCCCGTAATAGTTGATCCAACCTCGCACCTGGGGGTTGATCCCCTGGGCGATGCCGGACAGGCCGCCGCATGCGGTAACTCTCGCCTTCGATGTTGAAAACGACTGATCGATGCAAGAGCCGGTCGAGCATTGCTGCAGCGACCATGGGGTCGTCGAATACCTTGCCCCAGCTTGCTATGCCGAGGTTCGTCGTGAGCACAATCGACCCTTTGAGGTATCTCTGGGTCACAACCTGAAACAACGCAGCAGCTGCTCTCTGCAGGCAACGGCAGATAGCCAACTTCATCAATTATCAATAACCGTGGTCCGGCGCATGCGCGCACGACCGTGCCCCAACGTCCTTCGATGGCCGCCTTGTGACAACGTGCAGCAAGATCGGCAGCGGTTGTGTAATACGTGCGATACCCAGCCTCGATAGCTGCTTGGCCAAGAGCGACAGCAAGCATGGTCTTGCCGACTCCTGGAGGCCCGATGAACATGACGTTGGTTGCGTCTTCGAGAAAGCGCAGCGTTGCAAGATCTTCGACGGTCTTGCGGTCGACACCGGGCTGTGCATCGAAGTCGTAGTCGGCACAGGTCCGTGCCACTGCGTCGGTTGAGGTGCCAGGCCCTGATCTTTGGCCGACCGCCTTCCTCGCCGTCCGGCTCATGGCCGGTTAGAAGCCCACAAAGAGCCCTCGTCGACCACTGGCCCGGCGGGCCCGAAAGGTATAGCCGAGGAAATCGAAGCTGGTGTGCTCGAAGTCCCTTCGGCGGCGGCCATCTTTGCAATAGACGACCTTCGTCTTGTTGGGGTGCAGCTCGAGACCGAAGGCCCCGAGCCGGGTGGCGATGGCGGCCCGAAGGTCTCGGGCCTGTTCCTCGGTGCCGCAGTGGACCACAATGTCATCGGCATAGCGCTCCAATGGACAGCCCGGGAACTCCCGGCCCATCCATTGGTCGAACGCATAGTGCATGAACAAATTGGCGAGCAGCGGCGAGATCGGAGACCCTTGCGGGGTCCCTTTCTCCCGTGCGACAAGGGTCCCATCCGGCATCTGCATGGGGGCTGTGAGCCACCGTTCGATGTAGAGCAGGACCCAGCGCTCGTCGGTGTGGTGAGCGACCGCTTTGAGTAACAGATCATGGGGAACGCTGTCGAAAAAGGCCCGGACGTCGAGATCCAACACCCAGTCCTGCTCCCAGCAGCGCTTGCGAGCCACGGCCAGGGCGTCATGGGCACTTCGCCCAGGACGGTAGCCGTAGCTGTCAGGGTGGAAGATCGGCTCCAGCTTCTCTTCCAGCAGCATCGCTGCTGCGGTCTGGGCCACCCGGTCGGCCGTGTTCGGCACACCGAGGGTCCTGACCCCCGCCCCATGATCCTTCGGTATCTCCACCGCCCGCACCGGCCCGGGGAAGTAGCTCCCCGAGGACATCCGGTTCCACAGCTTGTAGAGGTTGTCCCTCTCCTCGCTCTGCGAACCGGTCGATGCTGACGGCGTCCACGCCCGGTGCGCCGCCGTTCGCCCGGACCTTCTCCCACGCCTCGAAGACGAGGCGCTTTGAAATGTCAAACGACTTCACCTTCTGCTGTGGTCTCTCCGTCGGCTCCTCCCCCAAAGGGTTGACCTCCGGATGACCTGACCTGCCCGGCCCCTTCGCTCCAGCCCCATTACAGGGCCTTCATCACTACTGCGGGCCGGTCCGCCCCTGTGCCCCGCATCGGTACTCTGCCCCTCGCGGTGGTCGCCGCTTGGGGTTCTCCCTCTTGCGACCAGGGGGCGGACTTCACCCATTTCGACTGGCCGTCGGTATCGGGACGACAGGTTCTCCTGTTCCATGCCAGCGCCTGCGACGAGCTCACGCCACCTATACACCGGGCACCGCCAGGGCCACGCGCAGGCCGCTCCCTGGCTGAGGGCACACCGGCGCGTGCCTTTGTCCCGGGGCAGGATCCTCCCCGGTTTCGATGCCGTCGATAAGCTTTCGATGCGTCAGCAGTGGTTCACACACGTTCGTCTTCTCGTCGCTCACCTGACCCGCTGATGGCGGGCCTTTTCCGCAGTCGCTTCCCACCCCGGCTCTTGACCGGCATGACACTGCGGCGGTTTGGGATCTCCGCCTGCACGGCGAACCCGGAGGGCCTACCTCCATCACTGGCACAGCACGGTTCGTGCTGGCGATCTTCTACATCGCCCTCACTCCCCTTTCAGGACACACTCCGCACACGGCTTTCCGACATCGTTCATCGTCAGCGCATGCGCAGTCGGGTCGAGCGCTGAACCGTTCCGGTGAGGCGGTAGATCCCGAGGTCGCCCAGCCAGACCCAGGTGAAGCGGTCTGTCCAGTTGATCTCCCTCGGAGCCCGTGCTTCCTGCTGGCCAGCCTGGCCATCCGCTCGCGGTACGTAACGGTCGATGTGCGCCGAACTTTCCCGTTCGAGTTGCCCTGACGGAAGTAGGTGCCCCAACCCCTGAGCACAGGGTTCAGGTCATCCACGACAGTCCCCCAGGTCCCATCCGACCCGACTCGGGGCTGGTGCGTTCCCGGACCTTGGCCCTGATCGAGGCCATGGCCCGAGGAGACGGCCACTTCGACAGGTAGCGGCGAGTTCCGAACCTCGACGGGGTCATCCGGTGATGGAAGCCCAGAAAGTCGAAGCCGTCCTTGCCACCTTGGAGGTTGACGATGCGGGTCTTGTCGGGATGCAACCGCAACCCGAGGCCGACCAACACCTCTCCGATCCGGCGCTTGGCCTCTTCGGCTCGGCTCCGGCTGGTGGTGAGGACCACGAAGTCATCCGCATACCTGACCAACGTCCCCAGGGTGGCCGTCTTCGCCCAAGCCTCGTCGATGACGTGGAGGGCGATGTTGGCCAGCAACGGGGAGATGGGTGAACCCTGCGGGGTCCCCGACTCGGTGTCGGCGACCAATCCGCCCTCGAACACCCCGGCCCGCAGCCAACTGCGCAGCAGCTTCAACATCTGCCGGTCGACCACCCGGCGTTCGACCTGGCCCATGAGGGCGTCGTGGTCGATCTCGTCGAAGCACGCTTTGATGTCGGCGTCGAGCACCCAGTTGGCTCCCCGGTTGGCCGCCACCCGGATCGCTTCGAGCGCCTGGTGGGCGGAGCGCTTCGGGCGGAACCCGAAGCTCACCGGAGAGAAATCGGCCTCGAATATGGGCTCGAGGACGATCTTGGCCGCCGACATGACTACCCGGTCGGCCACCGTGGGGATGAACCGGCCTGGGATCCCCGGAGACTCCATACCTTGGAACAGGATGGAGTCATGGAACAGAAGCGCCCCACATCAAAGCGGTACCCGCCTGAGCTGAAGGAGCGGGCCGTGAGGATGGTCCAGGACCTCCGAGCCCGGATCCCCCCGACAAGACGGTCATCTCCCGGGTGGCCCGCCAGCTGGGCGTCGGCGACGAGTCGCTCCGCACCTGGGTGAAGCAGGCCGAGGTGGACGCCGGCAAACGCCCGGGCTCACGACCGAGGAGCAGGCCGAGCTGAAGCGGCTCCGCAAGGAGAACTTCGAGCTTCGACGCGCCAACGACATCCTGCAGTCGGCAGCGACTTTCTTCGGGGCGGAGCTCGACCGCCGAGGCAAGAAGTAGTCGCCTTCATCGATGCCCATCGGGACAGGACGACCGATGGGCATCGATGGGGGGTCGAGCCGATCTGCGCAGAGCTGCAGATCGCCCCCTCCACCTACTACGCCGCCAAGTCCCGGCCGCCGTCGGCCGGGCCGGCACGGGACGCCGTCGCCGGCCCGCGCTGCTGGCGCTGTGGAAGAAGAACTACTCGGTCTATGGACGCCGCAAGCTCTGGAAGGCCGCCCGACGCCGGGCATGGACCTCGGGCGGGACCAGGTGGCCCGGCTCATGCGAGAGCTGGGCATCCGCGGCGCCAGCCGGGCGAAGAAGCGGTTCACCACCAAGTCCGACCCTGGGCACGTCCGGGCCCCGGACCTCGTCAACCGCAACTTCACCGCCCCCGTCCCGATGCGTTGTGGGTGGCGGACTTCACGTACTGCTCGACCTGGTCGGGCATCGTCTACGTCGCCTTCATCATCGACGTCTTCTCCCGACGGCTGGTCGGCTGGAAGGCGGCCCGGTCGATGACCGCCGCCCTGGTCGTCGACGCCCTCAACATGGCGGCGTGGACCCGACGCCACACCACCCTCGACGGGCTCATTTGCCACACGGATGCCGGATCGCAATATACGTCTGTGCTCTACACCGACCGGATCGACGAGGTGGGGGCTGCTCCATCCATCGGCACCGTCGGCGATTCGTTCGACAACGCCATGGCCGAATCGGTCATGGGCATCTTCAAGACGGAGCTCCACCGCAACCCCGCCGCCCTTGCCGCCAACGGCGGACCCTGGAGAGGGACTCGACGACCTCGAGATCGCCACCTGTGCGTGGGTGTCGTGGTTCAACGAGGAGCGGCTGCACTCCGAACTCGGCGACCGGACGCCAGCCGAAGCAGAAGGCGACTACCGTCACAAGTCTCAGCCCGACGTGGCATGAGAAACCCAAACAACTGAGTCTCCGGAAGACCCAGGCCGGTTCACACCCTGGTTTCTTGCCACCTCGACCCATGCCCTCCACAGGATGTCGCTGCGGGCGACCTTGTCGTAGAGGGCGTGGAAGCGTCGAGTGGGATCCTGCTTGGCACTGCGATAGAGCACGCGTTGAAGGGCTCGGACCTTGTCCACCTTCTCGGTTTCGCTGATGGCTCTAGCCGAAGACTCGGCACTCATCAGGGTTCCTCCACATCGCCGTCGTGCACCGGTGAAGTAGGGGCCCTTCGCTCCGGACAGGTTGTGTTGTCCTGTCCATCATCACTACTACGGCCCCCTCCGACTTCCTCTCGGCCACCTGGCACTTCCCGGGGTCACCGGTTATAGACAGGACTGCTCCCGGACCGCAGATCCGGGGCCGAGGAGGATCTCTCCAGTTCCGAGGACAACCTTCTGGCCATTCCGAGCCCCCTGCGCCGGGAGGTTCCTGGACACCCGCTCCAAGATCTCTGGTGTCGTCCGTGGCCTTCGCCCTTTAGGGGAGGGGCTCGGCTCCTCCTGCTCCGTCAAATGATGACGGACCGGTGCCAGCCCCTGGTGCTCGCGGTCCGCTAACTGCCACTGACCAGGCAGATTGGGGCGACTCAAGCAGTCGGTAGAGGCTAAGCAAGATTCGGGACTTAGGACCCTAACCACCTGTTGCTGGGCTTCTCACAATGGTGTCATGTCGAGCATCCATCGGAGCGAGCGGCAACCCGGTGCTGAGGGTCAGTCCCAACTCGATCTGTACTGGATTCCCCTCGGCCGCGGGTGCGCACGTTGTCCGTGCGAGCGGCAGGGCGTACGAACGCCTCACGGCGCTCATGCAGCACCGTCCACCACAGGAGCTGTACCACTCGGCACTGGTAGCCCTTGTTGACGGCATACCGACTGTGATCGAGATGACCCCAGTTCCCGGCTTCCATGGTTCGAGCGACCGGGGTGTTGTGGTCGAAGCATCGGTCGGTTGCAGGCCGGCTGGTCGATTCCGGGTCTTCCGATACGAGATTCGGCGATGGAAGGGAGGGACGATTCCCGACCTTGCGGGCGCGATCGGAAGTCCCATCCGCCTGACCTCTGACACTGCCCTGGTCCATCGAGCGCTCGCCGCCGTGCCGTTCGTCCCCGCGGTGACCTGGGGCGCGATGAGCTTCGTGCCGGCGAAATGTGGAACTCTAACTCGGTGGTCGCCTGGGTCCTGACCCAGGTCGGCCTGGTCGATCGTGCTGGTCAGCCACCACATCATGGAAGGGCGCCGGGTTGGGACGCCGGGGTCACGGTCGGTAGGCGGGGATCGAAGAATGCTCCGAACTTGACCGGAATCGCGTCATGACCCGCATGGGCATCGGCGATCGAGTTCGCCTCGATCTCGAATACTTCACGGGTGCAACCGCGATCGTCGGAGGACTACTCCTTGTGTCGAGGCCGGACGGGGCGCTGTTACAGGCCAAACCCTCGGCGCTGGCCGCAAGCCCTTTCGACGACTGGCGCGTGCCCGGCTTACTGCTCGCTGCCTTGGTCGGTGGTGGATTCATGATCGCCGCAGAGTGTCAGCGCCGTCAGTGGGCACATGACCGAGAGTTGGCCATCGTTGCCGGAGCTGGACTGATCGTCTTCGAGCTCGCCGAACTGGTGTGGATCGGCTTCCAGCCACTCCAGGTCGTGTTCGGGGCCGTCGGAGGGACGGTCACGGTACTCGCTATTCGAGGGAGTTCGAACCTGCTTCATCTTGCAGGGCCTGAGGGGCGCCGGGGGTCAGCGTTCCCAGACAAAGAAAAGGCAGGTCATATGAACACGATCAAGGATGCGGCCCAGGAGTTCTTGGCCGACAAGCGAGTTGCTGTGACCGGCGTGTCGAGAAGCCCGAAAGACCACGGAAGCAACGTGGTGTACAAACGCCTTCGCGAACGGGGCTACCAGGTGTTTGCCGTCAATCCCAATGCCGGAGAGGTCGAGGGAGATGCCTGCTTCAGCGACCTGAAATCCATTCCCGGAGGCGTGGACTGGGTCGTTATCGGCACGCGGCCGGAGACATCGGAGATGACCGTGCACGAATGCGTGGAGCTCGGCATCAATCGTGCATGGATGCATCGCGCCTTCGGGTCCGGGAGTGTGTCGGAGGAGGGTGCGGAGTTCGGTCGCCAGCATGGAATGACCGTCATCGCCGGAGGTTGTCCGTGCATGTTCGACCCCACCGCAGACCCTGGTCACAAGGTGATGCGTGTGGTGTGCACCATGACCAAGGCCGTCCCGCGTCACGTGTGATGAGGCGACCGGATGACGAAGTGGCCGTGCCGGTTCACCGATGACGTGGAGGTTCGCCAGCGTCGGGGGCTATGCGGTCGCATTCTCCCTCACGGGCCTCATCCTTTACGTCCTGCAGTTGCTACCCAACATCGTCTGGTTGGCCATGCCACCCGCGAATGACGTCCTCAAGCACAACAGTTCGCCGCACGCAGCGCTCAACGTGGTCGAACAGACCTTCGGCTTCGTCACCGTCGCACTGCTGATCATCGTGGTCAGTCGGGTCGGTACACAGGGCCGCAACGGCTCCTGGTTGTTGGTCTGCGCCGCCGGATTTCTTGCGGCGTATTACCTGGCCTGGGTTCTCTACTACCAAGGCAACGTCTCAGGGTGGCTGCTCGTGCTCGGAATCGCCGCCATGCCGCCTGTCTACTTCTTCTTCGTGGCGAGTTGGATGAAGAACTATCTGGCACTCATTCCTTGCGCAATCTTTGGCATTGCCCACGTCGCCATCACTTGGTCGAACTACATGAACTAGGGCTGCTCCACCACATGGTCTTCTGGTCGCCGGACTACCGTGACCGGAGTCTTCACAGGGGCGTGACCTATGCGGTATCCCCTCACAATGACAATGGCCTTCAGGATCCACCGCTTCGCAGCTGGTTCTCAATAGCTTCGGGAGCACTGGGAGATTTGGCCTGACTTGTGGTCATGAGACGCCCTCGGGCGTCGTCGGCCGAGCTCTTCCAGCGGCACATTGACAGCGGCACGCCCCGTCTCTGTGGTTGGGTGATTGGTCGGGATTGCTAGAACAATCCCGACTGTCAGCGTACGGCACGCCTGATGCATGGGAACCAGCGTTCGCGCTCCTTCCTAAGTGACTCAAGAGCTATCCGAAACCCCCAAGCTTCGGGTTTCCCAGTCGGTTTGTACTTCTTGCAGTGGCGAGCCGACGTCGACCAGATCGTAAGGCTCGACCAACTCGTCGGCGAGCACACGGATCGAATGCTTGTTCACCGAAGTCTGGACGTCATCTGTCCCCCATTTGGACCCTACGCTCCATCAGATTTACCGGCCCTACTAGCTGAGCGTCAGGCAGCGGCCCATTCGCAGTTCATCAAGAAATGCGGATTCCTTTTTGGCATGCGCACCGATCGGTCCCCGTAACGAAGTCTGACCCCGATCACCGGCTTGGCGGCGGCAATTCGCCGGTAGCTGATTGGCACCTCAATCGATTGGTGCCCGATGTCCGCGAACTCTCCACGACCGGCACATTCGTGCGAACCCGAGACCGGCTAGCGTTGCCACCGGAACGGCACGTTGTGTTGTTAGTAGGAGGAAGCATGAGACTCCTCAAGCCTCTTATTGGCTGTGCGGTTGCTGCGGTTGGTTTGACGGTCCAGACCACGGGTCCACCGGCGGTTTCGTCGGCCGCGGCCGCGCCGGTGCCTCAAATCAACTGCCGGTCGATGCAATCCGAGTCGAATAGTATTGGTGCGCCAGCGAAACTGGCTGGCTGCAATCGCTCGTACCTTACGGGCGGATCGGGAACGATGCTCCTTGTGGGCTCCGGGCCGTATCCGATTCTTTGGTCATCGGGGAAGAAACTCAGTCTCCAATGCACTGTTGCCTGCGGCCAACCTCCATCTGGATTTCGAAAGCCGTCTCGGTGCACAATCCCCCAAACTCGCGAGTTTGACTGGGTGGGATCTGTTGCTACCAGCGTTGGCCCTTCGACAAAGCGATTCATTGGCGACACCGTGACGTTTGACGTGTGCCTGACATCTAGTTTCGGCATCGCCGGACTCGTCCCAGACACGCTGTTCACAATCGCTGAACCGCCCGATCGGGTCGGCTACTGGCTGGTCGGAGGTGACGGCGGTGTCTTCTCGTTCCACGCTCCGTTTTATGGCAGCAGCTCGGATAACTGTGCCCCGACGCCTCCAACCCTCGCCCCCTACGTTTGTTCGACTGCCATAGGTTCCACCCCCGACGGTGGGGGCTACACCATTGTCAACCCCGATTCGTACGGTGTGATTGGGACGCCAACCACTTCCCCTCAGTTCGGGGACGCCTCTGGAGCTGCTTCGTGTGTCGTCCACCCAAGTGAGGCGACAAGTGGCCCCGATGTGATGATCGCAGATGCGTGGAGGAGCATCGCTTCGACTCCTTCGGGACATGGGTTCTGGCTCGTCGGCTATCAGGGATCCGTTGCCACGTGTGGCGATGCTGCTTTCTATGGCGATTCCGTCCGGGGCCTTTCGGATCCGGGAAGGGTCGGGATCTCGGCTACACCCGATGGCCATGGGTATTGGGTTGTCGCATCCGACGGTGGGGTCTTCTCCTTCGGCGACGCTCAGTTTTATGGCTCGATGGGCGGTCGACCCCTCAACCAGCAGATTGTGGGTATGGCCGCTACTCCTGACGGCAACGGCTATTGGCTGGTCGCCTCCGACGGCGGGGTGTTCGCTTTCGGTGACGCAGCGTTCTCTGGTTCGATGGGTGGCAAATACCTCAATGCGCCCATGGTCGGCATCGCAGCCAACCCCGACGGGGCCGGATACTGGACCGTTGCCGCTGACGGTGGTGTCTTCTCCTTTGGCGGTGCGCCATTCAAGGGTTCGATGGGCGGCCATCAACTGAATTGGCCAGTCGTCGGCATTGCCCCGAAAGGATGACACTCCGACGATTTCGTCCGTAGTCATTGCTAGCGCTCGATCTGTTGACGGAGTAGCCCAGTGGTGCTGGGGTGTCTCCTAGCTTCGGTTATGCACCCCGTCCGGTTCGGCCTGACAGCGCCCACCCACCAGTTCGTCCGGGTGGCCCCGAACGGGTACGGGTTGGGTAGGGAGCCCTCGGTCGATCTGTCCGCTCTTCCGCACGCAGATACCGCCGTCCTCGCGCGGAGTCTGTGGGAAATGAATGGCCTCCTCTCATGGACACCGACCGATCCCGCGCAACCCTCCCCCGGGGGGTGTGCCACGGTGAGGATGTGAGCCATCCCGCGAATATCCCGCGGTCGCCGCCATTCGGTGATGTTCGCCATACACCTTCCGATCCGCTTACCTGCCGTCTTCGTCAGCTTGGTTCGCTGACATCCCCCTTGTCGAGCTTCCCCAAGCTCGGAACAGGGGTTCGATTCCCGTCGCCCGCTCTCCGTCGCCCGCTCTCAGGACCTGCAGGTCAGACGCCGGTGGGAGCAAGACCGGCCTTTCCCCTCGCCGCGGGGGTGGATCGAGGACCGCCCTGGGCTGTCGTCCTGCCGCTCCCCAAAGCCTTCTGCAGGCGATGCTGAGCGCTCGGCTCGGGTCGGCGCCAGACACATAAACGGAGCTGATTCTCGGGTGGCCGGAGGGGTCAGTCGGACTCCGGTCAATCAGGAGACATGGCAGTGGCCGAAACACCCACGCGGTCCCACGCAATGGACCATGTAGTGGTGGTGCTGTTCGAGAACCGATCGCTCGACAACGTGCTGGGCCGCCTCTACGGACCTCACGACAACAAGACCTTCATGGCGTGATCGACAAAGCCCTAAGCAATCCGATCCCCGAGTGGGCTGAGCACGGTGTCGACCGAAAGGTGGTTCCCTACGGCATCGCAACCGACATGGATTCGCCCAATCCCGACTCGGGTGAAGAGTACTTTCACACCAACACCCAACTCTTCAATACCCTCGACGACCACAACCGGTTCAAGATCGGCGAGGGCGTCAGCGAACCATGGAACACACCGCCGCCGGGTACAACGCCGACCATGGACGGTTTTGTGGCCGACTACATCTCGACCTTCACCAGCGAAGTAGGTCGCCAGCCCACCTACGACGAGTACGCCCAGATCATGTCCGGCTACACCCCCGAGCAGCTACCGGTGCTGAGCGGCCTTGCCCGTGACTTCGGCGTGTTCGACCACTGGTTCTCAGAGGTCCCCTCCCAGACCTTCATGAACCGATCGTTCTGGACTGCAGCCTCCTCCTCGGGCTGGTGGTCAACAGTCCGGTGACGAAATGGACGACCAAGAACGTCGCCGAGACCCTCTTCGAACGCATGGAAGCCCACGGAAGATCCTGGAAGGTCTATGTGTGCGAGCCGATGCCCCTCTCCTTCACCGGCGTGATCCATTTCCCCGGTTGCAGCAACGTTTGGCCACCCATGCGTTCCTTTCAGCGAATTCGAGAGGGACGCCGCCGCCGGTACCTTGCCCGACTTCTCGTTGATAGAGCCGGACATGGCATCGGGACACAACGACTACCACCCCGCCTTGAGCCGCTCCATGATCGGCGACAACCTCGACTTCGGGTTCGACCCTCCGTCTTCACTGCTCGGAGGCGAAGCGGCTACAGCGAGTCTACGACGCCTACCGGGCGATGACCTCACTCTCGGGCACCAACGTCTGGAACACCGCCCTGCTGATCGGGTGGGATCACCCGGTGGCACCTACGACCATGTGCCACCGGGACCGGTCCCACCACCTGATGCTGCAGCGCCAGCGGGCGAGTTCGGCTTCACCTTTGACCGCTCCGGCTACCGGGTCCCGGCGATCATGGTGTCTCCATGGGTTGTACCCGGATCGGTGTACAACGAGGAGTACCGCCACACCTCCCTCATCGCCACGTTGCGCAAGGTCTGGGATCTAGGAGAAGCGTTCACCCAACGTGACGCCTCCGCCGGACCTTCGACCGAGTGTTCACCCTCGATGCCCCCGTACTCCGGAAACCTGGGTCACCGTCGAGGCCCAACACGTCCCCCCATGGGAACTGGACATTGCCGCCGCCGGTGGGGCGCTCAGCACACTCGGCAAGGCCATCGGACCCGGGGTCATTGACGCAGCCAAGCAGATGGGCACGCCGTTGCCCCCAGAACTCGATGGACCGGATCCAGAGTTCACCCCAGAACTCCTGATCCCGTTCCTGAGGCAGATCTGCTGGCATCTTTTCCCTCAGCTGGAGCCGACGCCGACGGGGGACAGCGTGAGTCGACCTACGAAGGCCATCTTGACGGAGTGCCCCACGAGCATCCGTTACTCCTGCACGACCTAGCGATGCTCGGGGTGCTTCGAGTGCTCGTAGCAGTAGCGGAGCTCGCATTTCGTGCACTTGGTCTGAGCCATCCTGATGCAAGCGGAGTTCGAGCAAAGGCCGCCCGCCGAACAGAATGAGCCTAGAAATTTTGGAATCGGCTGCCGACTCGGTAAGCGGCATGGGTTCAAGCCTCCGCTCGAGGATTCGTATGTCGATGGCCGGTCCTCGGTGCTCAGGACGCAACCCCGCCCCTCGGTCGGGTCAGTTGAGCAGAACCCCCCTCCCACTGCTGACCCGACGGCTCAAGTCTAAACCCTCGTTCGGGGTACCCGAGACCTAATGCTCTCCCACACCACTCAGGTCGGTCCCGACCAGCCAGATCGGGCTCTTCGTCCATTGCCGTGGCCGCCAACCCGGCCGGGGCTCAGTTCGGCGCAGCCGCGATACCCACAGTTGGCGCGTTCGAGCCGTATGCCGATCATTGACCCCTGGAAGGGTGCACCGCCACGGCTCGGGAGTGGGGTCAGCCCCCCTGATATCCTGCCTGACGAGCCTCCCAGGCTCGGAACGCGGGTTCGGCTCCCGCCGCCCGCTCCGACGTTCGTATCCCATCCCGACGAGGACGGAGCAACCGGGCCATGAGCGACACATCTCAGCGCTATCGCCTGATCGGCGACGGATTCGATGCCAGGGTCGCAGCGGTACCCGCAGACCGCTGGGATGCAGCCTCCCCGTGCCCGGAGTGGACCGCCCGCGACGTGGTGGGTCATGTCGTCGGCAACCACCGGTGGCTGGCCACGACCGTCCGGGGTGGCGAGCCCCGGCCGATGGCCGTCGACGAGGACCCGGCTGAAGCATGGCGTGACGCCTATGCGGGGATCCTGGCGCTCGCCGAGGACCCGGTGGCCATGGACGAGCTCGTGGAGGGCCCGGCGGGAAAGATGCCCTTCGAGCAGATGGTGGCCAGATTCGTCTGCATGGACGTGCTCGTCCATACCTGGGACCTCGCCCGCGCGGTGGGCGGAGACGAGCAACTGGACGAGGGCAGCGTCACCCAGGCATACCGGACGTTGAAGCCCATGGACGAGCAGATCCGTCAGCCCGGCTTCTTCGGGCCGAAGCTGGAACCTCCGGCCGGCGCCGACACCCAGACAGAGTTCCTGTACTTCGTCGGCCGTCAGGCGTAGTTCCGGCCGACCTCCTCCACGTCCGCAATCGGGGGTGATTGATCGGGCGGTGGGGGGGTGCCACACTCCTGGGGTGAAGCGGGGGGAACCGAAGACGATCAGGGGCACCGTCCATCGTTGCGGTTCCGTCCTCGCCTCCGGAACCCTGATCGCCTTGCTGCTCGCCGGTTGCTCATCGTCGAGTACCCCGGGGACCACCCCGGCCAAGGCCGCCGACGCCGCCGTGACCAGCTGCCACCGGCCGCTCTCCGGCCCGGCCCGTGCAAGCCACCCCGGTCCCCGGCGTCCCCAGCGACTGGAACGTCATCGTTCGACGGCCCCACCAAAGGTCCGGGTCCACTGGTTCCCCGTGAACCCTATCTCGAGCACAGCGACACGGCTCCGACCGTCCTGATGGGTCCGGGCTGGAGCCTGTCCGGAGACACCGATACCACCGGGACGGGAGTGTTGGGCGACATCCCGATCAAGAGCCTGTGGGCTGCCGGGTACAACGTCCTCACGTGGGATCCACGGGGGTTCGGCCAGTCCGGCGGCCAGGCAGAAGTGGACAGCCCTGCCTACGAGGCACGGGATGTGAGCTCCATCATCGAATGGGTGGCCACCCGTCCCGGCGTCCAGCTCGATGCACCCGGTGATCCCCACGTGGGCATGGTCGGAGGCTCCTACGGCGGTGGGATCCAGTTGGTCACTGCGGCCGCCGACTGCCGCGTCGACGCCATCGTGCCCACCATCGCCTGGCACTCGTTGGTGACCAGCCTGGACAAGGCGGATACGGTCAAATCGGGATGGTCCGGCATCCTCTCCAATCTGAGCGCATCCGACCATGTAGATCCCGAGGTGCAACAGGCGCAGCGATCCGGGGCGTCCACCGGTGTGATCAGCCCGTCCCAACGCAACTGGTTTGCATCACGGGGCCCAGGACCGCTGGTGGCCCGCATCACCATCCCCACCCTCTTCGTCCAGGGCACCGTCGACACCCTGTTCACCCTGCAAGAGGGGGTGGACAACTACGAGGTCCTCACAAGCACGGGGTGCCCACCTCGATGGTGTGGTTCTGCGGGGGTCACGGGGTGTGCCTCACCCCCCCGGGCGATCAACAGCTTCCGGTCACCGCCACCATCACCTGGCTGAACCGCTACCTGAAGGGAGACTCGTCGGTCAACACGGGGCCAGGCTTCAAATTCGTCGATCAGAACGGCAGCTCGTACACGGCGAGCGACTTCCCGGTCCCCACCGGAACCCCGGTCACGGCAGAGGGACACGGCACGCTGGGCCTGGTCAGCACCGGCGGTTCCGGACCGGATCGCCCCGGGTGGCACCCAGGCCCTGGCCGGCCTGGTCGGCCGATAACGCCGGCCAAGGCCGCCAACGCGGTGAACGTTACCGTCACCTTCGGCAACCAGCCACAGGTCGTGGTGGGTGCACCTCGGCTACAGCTGACCTATCACGGCACCGCGCCCGGGGGTCCGACCCCCCCCGTGTTCGCCCAATTGGTCAACGAATCCACCGGACTGGTGCTGGGGAACCAGATCACTCCCATCGACGTCACCCTCGACGGTCATAGCCACACCGCCACGGTCCCCCTGGAGATGGTCGCCTACACCGGCCAACCGCATGCCGCCGTCGAATTGCAGCTGGTGGCGACCACCGTGGCCTACAGGACGCCGCGGCTGGGGGGAGCATCGACTTCTCCCAAATCCACGTCTCCCTGCCCGTGGCTGCGCCCAATCCGGGCCAAGTAGCCCATCCAGCCTCCACCCGGCACGGGCTACGGCGGTACCCCTCAACGGTGCCTTCGGGTCGGATGGAAGCGTCGTCAGGACTCCGCCCGGCGCTGCGGAGGGCTCGGCGCTGGCGCAAAAGGTCCCAGAGGCGATCCAGGGTCACTTCGATGGCCTTGAGGCGCTTCTCTCGTCCGGGGAAAAAGCGTCGCCGACATGCATGTCCTCGAGGCGCTGCTCCTCATCGGCCAGGCTGCCGATCTGGGTGATGATCTCGTGATCGTCCACAGTTGGCTCCTTTGGTGCGCCGGGAGACGTCCTACCGGTTCCGGACTCAGGTTAGGGGCGTGGTCAGGGCCCTACTCACCGTGGGGCTCTCGGCATCCCGAGGCCGACCATGGCGATGATGTCCCGCTGGATCTCGTTGGTCCCGCCGCCGAACGTGAAGATGGTCTGACTCCGGGCGTTGCGTCCGCCGACCCCGCAACACGGCACCGGCTGACCCCGCCGTCAGGTAGCCGGCCTGCCCCACCACCTCGAGGAGCAGGCGGCACGCCTCGAGGGCGAATTCGGTGCCGTACACCTTGGTGGCCGAGGCATCGGCAGGGTTCAACCCCTTGCGGCCGCCCACGCCACCTTCCCGTTGAGGAGCGCCAGGAACTCGGCCTTGGCCTCCAACCTGGCGAGGTGGATCCGAACCCACTCCTGGTCGATGACCCGCCGTCCGTACACCGACGTGGTCTGGGCCCAGTCCCACCTCCGTGAGGCTGCGGAGGAGCCAGACACCGGGCAGAGGGCGACCCGTTCATGGTTGAGCTGGTTGGTGATGAGCTTCCAACCCTCGTTCTCCTTCCCCACGAGGTTGTCGGCCGGCACCCGGACCTCCTCGTAGAACGTCGAACTCGTGAACTCGCCGGCCATCGTCCGCAGGGGCGTCCAGTGGAACCCCGGGGCATTGGTGGGGACGATGAATACGGAGAGCCCCTTGTGCTTGGGGACCTCGGGGTCGGTCCTCGCCGCCAGCCACACGAAGTCGGCGTACTGGATGGCGCTGGTATAGAGCTTCTCGCCGGTGATCACGTACTCATCACCGTCCCGGACGGCCCGGGTCTGCAGTGAGGCCAGGTCGGTCCCGGCCGTCGGTTCGGTGTAGCCGATCGAGAAGTGGACCTCGCCACGCAGGATCCCGGGCAGGATGCGTTGTTTCTGCTCCGGGGTTCCGAGCGACATGAGGGTCGGTCCCACGCTGTTGAGGGTGAGCAGGGGAAGGGGGACGCCGGCCCAATGGGACTCCTCGACGAAGATCATCTGGTCGATCGGCCCACGCGCCTGTCCCCCGTACTCCTTCGGCCATCCGAGGCCCAGCCATCGGTCCTCGCCCATCCGACGGACGTAGTGGGTGTAGGTCGGCTCGTCCGAACCGGCCCCTTCCACTTCGTCGACCAACCGGACGAAGTAGGAGCGCAACTCGTCCTTGAGCTCGCTCTGTTCTGCGGTCAGTGCCAGATGCATCGGATGCGTACCCTCCCGGCCAGCACGATAACAATCGATTTGCACTACCGTCACACGATATGAGCGACCCGCCCGCACCCACTCCCCCGGCCGAACTGTTCTCCGTAGCCGGGAAGACCGTGGTGGTGACCGGTGGTACCCGCGGTATCGGATTAATGATCGCCGGAGGGTTCGTGGCCGCGGGAGCCACGGTCGTCATCGCTTCCCGCAAGGCCGATGCCGTCGCGGCCGCCGTCGCCGACCTGTCCCGCTACGGGGAGTGCTCCGGGTATCCGGCCGATCTGTCGGACGAGGCCGGAGCCCGGGAGTTGGCCGATCAGGTGACCGCCGACCATCGACAAGTCGACGTGCTGATCAACAACGCCGGCGCGACGTGGGGGGCGCCGCTCACCGAACACGACACCGCCTCGTGGGACCGGGTACTCAACCTCAACGTGCAGGGGATCTTCCACACCACCAAGTTCTTCTTGCCCCTGCTCCAGGCCCGTGCCACCCCGGAGGAGCCGTCCCGAGTGATCAACATCGGATCCATCGACGGCATCCATGTGCCGGTGCTCGAGTCGTATTCGTACTCGGCGTCCAAGGCCGCGGTCCACCAACTGACCCGGCACCTGGCCAAACGCCTGGCCCCGACCGTCACCGTCAACGCAGTGGCCCCCGGGCCCTTCGAGTCGAAGATGATGGCGGCCACCCTCGAGGCGTTCGGTGAGCAGATCGCCCAGGCCGCCCCGCTCAAACGCATCGGCCGGCCGGACGACATGGCTGGTGTGACCATCTTCCTCGCATCCCGGGCCGGGGCCTATCTCACCGGCGCGATCATCCCTGTCGACGGAGGGATCGCCACCACGGCGTGAAGCCCGAGGACCACGACCCCTCCGGCGCCAGCGCACCGGCGGAACGCCGTGCACCCGTCAGCCGGTCACCAGGTCGTCGAGGCGGGACAAGGTGCGCTCCATGTCGCGACGGGTCTTTCCCGAATAGATGTCGCCCAGCTTCAGGAGCACCCGCTGGTGGTCGGGCGTGATGTCCCAGGTCTCCGCCACCCGGGTCCCGCCGTCGACCGGATCGAGCTGGTAGCGCCAGATCCTTCCGGCCAGGACGCGCCCCCAGGCCCCGTCCGGGCCGGTCTGCCAGGCGATACGACGATCCTGCTCGAATTCGATCACCCGGTTGACGGTCGAGTACCGCATCACCATCTTCATCCCCATGCCGAAAGTGACCCCGAGGGCCAGCGGCTCCGGGGCCCCATCCGGTGTGCCCTGGAGCATGCCCGAGCCGTCGATGAGCTGATGCTTGGATGCGTCGGACAGCACGCCGAAGATGGCCGCCGGCTCGGCCCGGATCACCCGTTCGACCGACAGTACGTAGCCCTTCACGGTCCTCACTCCCCTTTCAGCGTCGACCCGGGCCCACCCGGCGCGGTCCCGGGTCCGGATCTCAGCAGAGATATCACGCGAAGTCGGGCACCGGGGGCAGGCGGCCGGCCAGAAGGCTCTGGAGTCGTTCGCGCAGCTGGGCAGGATAGGCGTCGTGAGTCAGGATCAAGAACATTTCGGCCCGGATGCCGGCGATGACCATGCGGGCCACCTCGGCCGGGTCCATCCCTCCAGCCACCGCTTGGGCCAGATAGTCGGACACGAATTTCTGGTCCTCGGTGACCACGGTGGCCAGAGGCGCGGGCCGGTGCCGGTCGGAGTCGACGATGTTGGTGGTGATCATGCCCGGGCAGAGCACCGACGCCTTGATGCTCGACCCGACCGCCTCCAGATCGTGGGCCAGCGACTCGGTGGCGGCAAAGGCGGCGAACTTCGAGATGGCGTAGGGAGCCTCGAACGGGGCGCCGAGCAGTCCGGCCACCGATGCCGTGTTGACGACATGGCCTTCGGTCCCCTGGGCGATCATCCGGGGGACGAAGGCGCGTATGCCGTTGAGGATCCCCCACAGGTTGACGCCGAAGACGAATTCGAAGTCGGCGGCCGGCCGGTCCCAAATGAAGCCGCCGACGAACACACCGGCGTTGTTGCACAACACGTCGACCTGGCCCCAGCGATCGAAGACGGAGTCGGCCAGCTGGTCCACAGATTCAGCCCTGCTCACGTCACTGACCTGGGCCATGACCTCACACGACGGGAATCGGGCTCGGGCCAGCTCGGCCGACGCCTCGACGTCGTCGCCGTCGATGTCGACCATGGCCACCCGCATCCCCTCGGCCGCCAATCCGAGAGCCAGCGCCCGACCGATGCCGCTGCCCGCCCCGGTCACCACGGCTGTCTTCCCTCGGAATTCCTGCATCTCGAAGATCCTCTCGGTGGCGATCGGTGGAGTGGGTGGTCGTGGGCGGTCGGGGTTAGGTGGCCGGTGACCGCAGGTCCGCCGCACCGAACACACCGGCCAGGAACGAGCCCATGGCGGCGATGCTCTGGTCTGCTTCCGGGATCACCGACCCCGGGAACGCCTGGAAGACGTGGATCATCTCGGGCCACACGGTGAGCGAGACATTCACCCCGGCCTCCCGCAGCCGGTCGGTCAGTCGCACGGAGTCGTCGATCAGCACCTCGCTCTCGCCCACCTCGATCCGCATCGGGGGGAGTCCCCCGAGATTCTCGGCGAAGAGCGGAGACACGAGCTCGCTCCGCGGGTCCGTCCCGGCCAGGTAGGCCTCGGCCATCAGGTCGAGACCCGATTTGGACACCATCGGATCCCGGCCCCCGATCCGGGGGTAGGCGGGCGATGATTGGGTCAGGTCGGCCCACGGCGACAGGCACACGGCGGCCGCCGGAAGGGGTACCCCCGCGGCCCGCAGGGCGAGCAGGGTGGCCACGGTGAGCCCGCCACCGGCCGAGTCGCCGGCGATGGCGATCTGCTCGGGGGCGGCACCGATGGCCAGCAGGTCGCGGTAGGCGCCCGTGGCGTCGTCGACCGCCGCCGGGAACGGGTGCTCGGGAGCGAGCCGGTAGTCGAGCGTGACCACCGGGCACCCGGTGGCCATGGCCAGCCGACTTCCCAGGCCGCGGTGACTGCCGAGCGAGCCGATGCAGTAGCCGCCCCCATGCAGGTACAGCACCACCCCGTCGGCGGTGACGGCCTCGGGGGCGAGCCACTCGCCGGATCGGCCGGCCAACGCGACCGGCTCCACCGACACCCCGTCGGGAGGCAGCGATGTGGCGGCCATGGCGTCGAGCGCCTCCCGCTGCTCGGCGATGGTGGCCGCCGACAGCCCGGATTCGGCCAGAAGCGCGCTGACCGTCTCGATTCCGGCGTGGCTCATGCGGTCATCGGCCTTCCAGTCATGGGTTCCCTCCGGTGCTCATCGATCGGGCCCCACATTGGCACATCCGGCTCCAGGGCGGACCGTTCAGGAGGGTCGGAACTGCGCTGACCAGGTCGTTCGACCCGCTCACCTCAACTTCGGGCCCCAAACTGCCGATACCCAGTCTGGGTGGAAGTTCGCCCGAAGCATGACGAACACAAAGGGCAGAGGGGTGTTGCATGGGGCAGCGATCGACGCGAACAGTGTGTCTGTGCGCCGCGGGACTGATGACGTTGGCCACGATGGCCCTGGCCCAACCGCTGGTGCGCGATGTACCTGCCGCCGCCAGCGCGGCGCCCGCCCAGTCGACCAATAACTTCTGGCTGGCCACGGCCACCGGTGACTTGTACACATTCGGGGTCGAGTCCTACGGGGATCCCGGCGGAGCCCCGCTCAACCGGCCCATCGTGGACCTGGTCCCCTCCAGGGACCGGCACGGCTACTGGATGGTCGCCTCCGACGGCGGGATCTTCTCCTACGGGGACACCCGCTTCTTCGGCTCGACCGGCGCCCTCACCCTCAACAAGCCCATCGTCGGTCTCAGCCCCACCAACAACCAGAGTGGCTACTGGATGGTCGCCTCCGACGGCGGGATCTTCTCCTACGGCAACGCCAACTTCTACGGCTCGACCGGCGCCCTCACCCTCAACAAGCCGATCGTGGCCATGTCGGCGACCCCGGACGACAAGGGGTACTGGCTGGTGGCATCGGACGGCGGGGTCTTCGCCTTCGGCGACGCCGCCTTCTACGGGTCGACCGGCGACCTGAGGCTGGACCAGCCGATCGTGGCCATGGACCCGACCCCCGACGGCAGGGGGTACTGGCTGGTGGCATCGGACGGCGGGGTCTTCGCCTTCGGCGACGCCGCCTTCTACGGCTCCACGGCCGGCAGCCCAGGGGACCCGGTCGAGCGTCTGATCACCACTCCGACGGGGCATGGATACTGGATCGTGCAGCAGAACGGAAGCGCCACCGCCTTCGGCGATGCCCTGTCGCGGACGCTGCCGGCCACCGCCCTCCTGTTCAGGCCCACGACACCGGGTGACCGGGCCGTGCTCTTCGCCTTCCAGCAGCTGGGAAAGCCGTACATCTGGGGTGGCAACGGCCCAGTGGGCTACGACTGCTCCGGACTCGCCCTGGCCTCGTGGGTCCATGGCGCCGGCATCGGCTTCGCCCGGGTGGCCGATGACCAGTACCACACGGCCGGCTCCGCCGTCTCGATGGGCGACCTGCGAGCCGGCGACCTTGTCTTCTGGGGCTACCGGGCCGACGACTGGACCAGCGTGTACCACACCGCCCTCGTCGTGGGCGGAAACCGAATCGTCGAAGCCACCGGCAATCACGTCCAGCTGAATGTGCTCAACCAGTGGGGCTCCGATGACCTGATGCCCGTCGGCCGGCGGCCCTGAGATCCCCGTAGATCAGGGTCCACTCGAGACCCTGACCGACAGCGTGAACTGGTAGTCGATCACCCGGCCTGTCGCCGTCGCTCCCGGATCGGTCCCCGGCCCTCGCCGGCGGAGGCGAACGGGCACGTGGCGCTGCGCTTGACAACCCGGTGACCGGCCCGGGCAGACTCTGGGCGACAGGGCGCACTCCCGACCTGCATCCCAGGAAAGCTGAGCTCCATGACGTCGACCACCGTGAGATTCGGGATTCTCGGCGCGGCGCGGATCGCGCCGGCGGCCCTGATCCGGCCGGCAACCTCGAATCCGGAGGTCACCGTCGAGGCCGTGGCCGCCCGTGACCCGGTCCGGGCCGCCGGATACGCCACCAAGCACCGGATCCCCCGTGTCGCCGACAGCTACGAGGCGATCATCACCGATCCCGATATCGATGCCGTCTATGTCCCCCTCCCCAACAGCCTGCACGCCGAGTGGACCATGGCCGCGCTGGCCGCCGGGAAGCACGTCCTGTGCGAGAAGCCGTTCACTTCCAATGCCGACGAGGCGGCCGTGGTTGCCGGTGCCGCCGCCCGAGCGGCAGTCGGATCCGGCCTCGTTGTCCTCGAGGCGTTCCACTACCGCTACCATCCGCTCGCCCACCGAATGCTCGAGATCGTCGAATCGGGCGAGCTCGGGCACATGCACCACATCGAGACATGGTTGTGCGCCCCGATCGCCAACAGGTCGGACATCAGATACCAGTTCGACCTGGGCGGCGGGGCGATGATGGACATGGGTTCCTATGTGGTCCACATGGCCCGGATGCTCGGCCGGGAGGAACCGGCGGTGATCTCGGCCACGGCCAAGCACCACGGGCCCGACGTCGATCGCGCCATGTCGGCAGAGCTGCAATTCCCGAGCGGGCACACCGCGTCGGTGCACTGTTCGATGTGGTCGTCGTCCTTTCTCCATCTGGCCGCCCGGGCCGTGGGCGACCGCGGGGAACTGCGGGTGTTCAACCCGATCGCGCCCCAGTACGCCAGCTGGTTGACCGTCCGCTCGGGTGGCGCCCGGCGTTTCGAGATCCCGGCCCGACGGCCCACCTACGCCTACCAACTGGACGCATTCTGTGACGCAGTTCTCCGAGGTCAGCCCGCACTGACCACGCCCCAGGAGGCGGTGGCCAACATGGCCATCATCGATGCCGTGTACCGTGCAGCCAACATGCGCCCGAGAGGAGCGTGACCCCAGCCAAGGAGTGAGCACCATGAGCACCTTCCCCTACGACGGCCGCTTCGCCGTGCACCGTCACCTTCCCGAGGAGGGAACTCCCCGCTCCGAGATCCTCGACTCGCTCCGAACCATGGCCACCGAAGAGGACGCCTCCTGGGAATCGGGAAAGTGCTCGGGCACCATGTACTGCGGGGACCACGAGCACTACGCCTTCATGAACGAGGCCTTCGGTATGTTCGCCCACGTCAACGTCCTCCAGAGGGACATCTGTCCGAGCGCCACCAAGTTCGAAGCCGAGATCATCGCCATGACCCTCGACCTCCTGCACGCCGAAGCCGTCACCGACGGCGACCCGGCGGGACTGGTGGCCACCGGCGGGACCGGGAGCATCTGCCACGCCATGCTGGCCTACCGCGAGCACGGCGCCCAGGTCCGTGGGATCAGCCGACCCAACGTGATCAAGCCGGAGACCGCCCATCCCGCCTTCGACAAAGCCTGTCATCTCTTCGGGATCGAGCTGAAGTTGGCTCCGACCGATCCGGTCAGTACCCAGGTCGACCCCGAGTGGGTCGACCGGAACATCGACGCCGGCACCGTGGCCATCATCGGGTCGGCCTGCAACTACGGCTACGGGACCATCGATCCGATCGGGACTCTCTCCGACATCGCGCTGCGGCACGGGGTCGGGCTCCACGTGGACAGCTGCCTCGGTGGCTTCATCCTCCCGTTCGGACAGGAGTTGGGCTACGACATCCCCGTGTTCGACTATCGCATCCCCGGTGTGACCTCGATGTCGGCCGACACCCACAAGTACGGGTATGCGTTCAAGGGCACATCCGTGCTCACCTTCCGCGACAAGGCGCTCCGCAACGCCCAGTATTTCTTCCTCACCGACTGGACCGGCGGGAAGTACTGTTCCCCGGGCATGGAGGGGTCCCGCTCCGGCGGTCTCATCGCCGCCACCTGGGCGGCCATGGTCCAGCTCGGCCGCGCGGGCTACCGCCGCTACGCACGGGCCATTTTCGAGACCGCGGCGGCCATGCAGGCATCGGTGCGGACCCATCCCGAACTGCGCATCCTGGGCAATCCGACCTTCCTGTTCAGCTTCACCTCCGACGAATTCGACATCTACCACGTGAACGACTTCATGCGAACGCGCGGTTGGCGGTTCAACGGCCAGCAGTACCCCAACGCCCTGCACATGGCGGTGACCCGGCCCCAGACCCAACCCGGGGTGGCCGACGCCTTCGACGCCGACCTGGCCGAGGCCGTGGCCTACGCTCACCAGCACGCCGACGAGGCGCCGAAGTCGGGGGCCGTCTACGGGGGCGTCATCGGGGGGATGACCGACGAGGCCGACGAGTTCATCAAGGCGGTGATGGCCGACATGATGGACGGCCAGCAGGCCATCCCGGCCGACGCCTGATCGGGCCAACGGCTCCCCCGTCCCGGCACCCCGCCTGATGGCACCGGGCACCTCCCCCGAAGACCGCTTCGTCCTCGCCGTCGATTTGGGCACGGGCGGACCCAAGGTGGGGCTGGTCTCGCTCACCGGCGTGATCGCCTGGTCGGAGCACCAGCCCGTCCCGACCGACCACGGCGACGACGGCGGGGTCACCCAGGATGCCGAGGTGTGGTGGCGCCTGGTCTCCTCGGCGGCCCGACGGGCCGTCCGCTCCGGCGCAGTAGCGGTGGGGAGCATCGTGGCCGTCTCCTGCACCGGGCAGTGGTCGAGCACCGTACCCGTGGGCCCGGATGGGCGGTCGGTCGGACCCTGCCTCATGTGGCTCGACACCCGGGGCGCCGACCTGGTCCGGAAGGCGGTGGGGGGACCGATCGGTGGCTATGCCCCCCTGGCCCTGGCCCGTTGGATCCGGCACAGTGGCGGCGCCCCCTCCACGTCGGGTGCCGACCCCATCGGTCACATGCTGTTCCTCGAGCACGGACAACCCGAGGTGGCGGAGGCCGCCCGTTGGTACCTCGAACCGGTCGACTACCTCTCCATGCGCTTCTCGGGGGTGGCCGCGGCCTCGCCGGCTTCGATGGCCGGGGCCTGGCTCACCGACAACAGGCGTCCCGACCGCCTCTCCTACGACCCGGTCCTGGTGAAGACGTCGGGCGTCCCCGGGCAGAAGCTGCCCCCGTTGGTCCCGACCTGCAGCGTCCTGGGAACCGTCCAGCCCCACGTGGCCGAGGACCTCGGGCTCGAGCCCGGAGTGGTGGTGGTGGCGGGCACCCCCGATCTGCACTCGGCGGCGGCCGGCGCCGGCGCCGTCCTCGGCCACCAGGCCCACCTGGCCATCTCGACCACCAGTTGGGTGAGCTGTCCCTACGCGAAGAAGAAGACCGATCCGATCCGTCAGATGGCCACCGTGCCCGGATTTCTGCCCGGCCTCAACCTGGTGGCCAACAACCAGGAGTCGGGCGGCGGTGCCCTCCAGTGGTTGCGCGACTGCCTGGGCGCGGGGACCGAACCGTGGTCGTTCGACCAGTTGACCGGACTCGCCGCTCGGGCCCAGCCGGGCAGCGGCGGAGTGCTCTTCACGCCGTGGCTGGCCGGTGAACGGTCCCCGATCGACGACCGCGGGCGCGGGCCGGGTTCCACAACCTGTCGCTGCAGACGACCCGGGCGGAGATGGTCCGCGCCGTGCTGGAGGGAGTCGCCTTCAACTCCCGCTGGCTGTCCGAGGCGGTCGAGCGGTTCACCGGTCGCCGGTTCGATTCGATCCGGGCCATCGGGGGCGGGGCCACCTCGCCCCTCTGGTGCTCGATCTTCGCCGACGTCCTCGACCGGCCCATCGAGCAGGTCGGCGATCCGATGCACGCCAATCTCCGGGGCAGCGCCCTGCTGGCCGCCCTGGCCCTGGGCGCAGTGACACCGGAGGAGCTCCGGTCGCTGGTGCCGGTGACGGCCATCCACCACCCCGATCCGGCGTGGCGTGAGCGGTACGACCGGCTGTTCGCCGAATTCCCCGCCCTCTACCGCGCCCAGAAGGGCATGTTCAGGCGACTCAATCGGCGACGGTGAGCGTCGGAGGCGTCCCGGTGCCGGTGAGCACCGATTGTCCGACGACAAAGGAATGGGCCGGTCCCGGCCGGGCCAACAGGAATCCCTGTGCCTCGTCGCACCCCATGACTCCGACGGCGGCCAGCTCGGCTTCGGTCTCGACACCCTCGGCCACCACCCGCAACCCGAGCTTGTGGGCCAGGTCGACCACGGCGGCAACGATGGTCGGATCCTGATCCGGAGAACCGAGGCCGGCCACGAAGCTCCGATCGACCTTGAGGCGGTCGATGGGCAGTCCCTGCAGGTACAACAGCGACGAGTAGCCGGTGCCGAAATCGTCGAGGGCGATGTGGACGCCGAGCTCCCTGATCCTCCGCATGACGGCGCCGACCCGATCGATGTCCACGACCAGAACGGACTCGGTCACCTCGAGGACCAACGATCGGGGATCGAGCATCGAACGCGACAGGGCACCCTCCACGTCACTGAAGAAGTCGGGGTCCTGCAACTGGCAGGCCGAGACATTGACCGACACGGTCAGGTCGGGGTGGCCCTGCTCCTGCCACTGACGACACTGGCCGGCGGCCTCGTGGAGCACCCACCGGCCGACCGGGATGATCTCCCGGCTCCGTTCGAGCAGCGGCACGAACTCGACCGGTGAGACGGCGCCCAACTCGGGGTGGTTCCACCGTAACAATGCCTCCATCCCCACCATGTCCCCGCCCAGCCTGAACAACGGCTGGTAATGAACCGAGAGCTGCCGGCACTGGTGGGCCACCCGCAGGTCGTGGGCCAGTTGACTCTGGCGCAGGCTGTCCGAGCCGATCACGGCGTCGTAGAGCTCGTAGCGGGCCGGTCCACGCCGCTTGGCCTGGTACATGGCCGCGTCAGCGTGAGCCAGGTTCACCTCGGGGTTGACGTCCCCCACGACCTCGGCGATCCCGATGCTCACCGACGTGTAGAGGTGCCGATCCCCCATGGCCACCGGCGGACGCATGGCCACGTGGATGCGCTCGGCCAGGGTGCGGGCCGCAGCCGGAGCATCGTCGAGCCCCTCGGCCAGCACGACGAACTCATCACCCCCCAGACGGGCCACGGTGTCCGACGTGCGCACCAGCTCCTGCAGCCGGGAGGCCACGGCGACGAGGAGGCAGTCCCCAGCCGCATGTCCGAACCGGTCGTTGACCGCCTTGAAGTTGTCCAGGTCGAGGTAGAGCAGCATGGCGCCGGTGTGCCGGCGCTCCAGCGAGGCGGCGGCGTGCTCCAGACGGTCGACCAGCAGGGCACGGTTGGGCAATCCGGTCAGTTGGTCGTGCAGGGCCTGGTGGGCCAGCGAGGCCTGCTCCTCGTCGAGACGGCGCTGGAGCATCCGGCGGGTGGCATCGAACTGGCGGATGACCCGGACCAGGCTGCCGTCGCAGCTGAACCGGACGACATCACAGGCCAGCTTCAGTACGTCCTCCCCGATCTCGAGGCGCGTCGCCTCCTCGCCGAGGACGGCGATGGTGCAGTCCCGCCAGGCCAGGTACGCCTTGGCCACGCTGTCCAGGCGGGTGTTCGCGAGGATGGCCTGTTCGCCCTGCCCGTCGAGGCGCGCCTCGTCATCGGTGGAGGCGGCCTCGCCGGTGGCCAGCCAGCGACCGATCAGCAAGGTGCCCAACCCGGCGGTGGCCAATGCCTGCCCACCGAGCTCGGCGAAGCGGCGGTCGACGAACCGGCCGACCTCATCGGCCCGGGCCATGAGGGCGTTACCGAGCGCGATCCGTTCGTCATCCACCTCCGTCTCCGGAACCCGGACATCCGCCGGCAGCTGGTCGGTCATCGCCGTACGGCGGTCAGGCCGCCATCGACCATGGCGGGTCCCTGTTCGCCTCTCCCTGCTCCCGCCGATTCCTGGCTGTACTCGTGCAGCCAGCTCCAGAAGGCGTCCACGGCCATGGGCCGGGCCAGCAAGTAGCCCTGGGCGCCGCCGCAACCCAGCTCGGCCAGCAGCGCCCAGGTATTCGTCCTCGACGCCTTCGGCCACCGTCTCGAGGCCGAGGTTGTGACCCAGGTCGACGACGGAACGGACGATGATGGCGTATTCGTCGTCGTGCATGTTCTGGACGAACGTCGGTCGATCTTCAGCTGACGACCGGAAGGTCTTTCAGGTAGGCCAACGACGAATAGCCGGTTCCGAAGTCGTCGATGGAGATCCTGACACCCAGGTCGGACAACTGGATCAGGAGCCGACGGGCCCGCATGGGATCGGTCATGATGGCGCTCTCGGTGACCTCCAAGTCGAGGAGGTGGGCGGAACATCCCACCGTCGAGGGCCGCTTTGACCATCGGGGAAGGTCGGCGTCGAGAAGGCTGCGGGTCGAGAGGTTGATGGCCATCGACAACTCGTCCGGACCCGTCGGTCCGCGTCGTCGAGCCACTGTCGGCACTGACGGAGGGCTCGTCCAGGACCCAGACGGTCATCGGCTCGATGAGGCCCGTGTGTTCGGCCTCCGGGATGAAGGGTCCGGGGTGGAGCAGTCCGAGGGTCGGATGTTGCCAGCGGACCAGGGCCTCGGCCCCTTCGACCTGGCGCGTGCCCAGGCGGCCTTGGGCTGGTAGTGCAGGACGAACTCGTTGCCGACCACCGCGTCCGGAGGTCGGCCAGGAGGGTCAACCGGGCCGGGGTGTTCACGTTGAGCTCGTCGCTGTAGGCCACCACGTTGACTGGGAGTCCTTGGCCACGTACATGGCCACATCGGCCCGTTGGAGCAGGATGTCGGCGGTGTCTCCGTCGGGGGGGGCGATGGCGATGCCACAACTGGCTTCGATCCCGAGCTTGCCCGTCCATCTCGAAGGGCTCCTCCAGGACGCCAATGATCCGTTCGGCCACCTGACCGCGATGGCGGATCCAGAGACCTTGGGGAGAAGCACACAGAACTCGTCGCCGCCCAACCGGGCGACGGTGTCGCCGCCCCGCAGCACCTCATTCACCCGGGGACCGACCTCGACGAGGACCGGTCACCGTATTTGTGCCCCATGGTGTCGTTGATCTCTTTGAATCGGTCCAGATCGAAGAGCATGACCGCGCAGATCGAACCGTCGGCGGCCCCCCGGTTCATGGCCTGCTCGGTCCTGTCGTAGAAGAGCGCCCGGTTGGGTAGGCCGGTGAGCATGTCGTGAAGAGCCTGGTAGGCCAGGAGGGATTCGGCCTGTTCCTTCTTCTTGCCGGTGGCGCCGGCCATGCGGACCACCAGAGCCACCACCAGAGCTCCGAGGATACCGACGGCTTCGGCCTGGCCCCGGGTGAGGAACGAGGGCAGCAGGCCGAACCAGATGAGGTACTGGGCCACGGCGATGTTGAGCAGCGTCCACCACAGCACCGGCTGCCAGAGATTGGAACCCCAGAGCTCGAGCTCCTGCAGGGCCACGAAGGCGTAGGCCATGCTCAGGGCGGGTCCCCATCCCGTCATGTAGATGACCGCGGTGACCGCCAGCACGTGCACGGCCAGGCGAACCTGACGCTTCAACGAACCCGGCGGCGCGGCATGCCAGGGCTCGACGATGACCGACATGACGGCCGGGGCGCCGATGGCCACCACGTAGGCCCACAAGGGAAGTTGGGCGATCAGTCCGAAGTGCCGGAGGATGAGGAGCACGACCAGCGCCAGTGGTGCGACCACATAGCCCAGGACCAGCGGCGACAGGCTCTTCGGCGGATCCGCCCCGTCGTCGTGGACACTGCCCATGATCCCGGCCGAGGACACCTCGGCAGAGTGGACCCACCCGTTTCGAGCCGCGCCACCTGAGCGTTCGATTCCCACACTTCGCTATCGGCAAGGGCATCGGGTCACTTCAGGACGAAACCGGCCTCCCGAGCCCACAAATCCCTGGTGAGAGCTCCGTTGCCCACAAATGACAGCAGGGATGCCCATTTCCGGACTGCGGGTCCATCCCCGGTCCGGGCGCCGGGCCCGGCCCAGCTCGGCCTCTCGATCGGCTGCCTAAGGTGGGCGGGTCCGACGACGCGGAGGAGAACCTGGTGAAGGCAGCGGTGTACTACGAGACCGGAGGACCCGAGGTCTTCCGCTACGAGGATGTCCCCGACCCGACGGTCGGTCCCGGTGAGGTGATGGTCCGGGTCGAAGCCATCAGCATCGAGGGCGGCGACACCTTGAACCGCCTCGGGGGTGCCATCGCTCACGCACCGCACATCGTCGGCTACCAGTGTGCCGGAACCGTGGTGGCCGCCGGAGATGGTGTCAGCCGGTTCTCACCGGGGGACCGGGTGGTCACCGTGGGACTGGACGGATCCCACGCCGCCCTCCGGGCGGTGGCCGAACCCTTCTGCTGGCTCATCCCCGATGGCGTGGACACCGAGGAAGCGGCCTGCGTTCCCGTCCCCTTCGGCACCGCCGAGGACTGCCTGTTCGAATTCGGCCGCCTCCAGCCCGGAGAGACGGCGTTGATCCACGCCGGTGCCAGCGGCGTCGGGATCGCCGCCATCCAGCTGGCCAAGCGGGCCGGGGCCACGGTGTTGGCCACGGCGTCGAGCGACGGCCGACTCGGCCGCCTGGTCGACCTCGGGCTCGATCACGGCATCAACTACACCTCGACCGATTTCGTGACCGAGGTCCGCCGATTGACCGACGGCATGGGCGCCGACGTCATCGTGGACTCGATCGGTGGACCCACGCTGCAGAAGAGCCTCCTCTGCCTGGCCTACCGGGGTCGGTGCATCAGCTTCGGCGATGCGGGAAGGGAGCAGTCGAGCAAGCTGGACATTTCGACGATGCGGGCCAACAACCAGACACTGGTCGGGTATTTCCTGGGTGCCGAGCTCTTCCTCGGACCCAGGGCGCACGCCATGATCGCCAGGCTGCTGGACGACATCGCTTCGGGCGGACTCAAGGTCGTCATCGATCGACGGTTCACGCTCGAAGAGGCAGGTGAGGCCCACGCCTACATCGAGAGCAGGCAGGCCTTCGGTCGGGTGCTGCTCATCCCCTGACCCGGTAACTCGGCGGTACTTGTGCTCGCTAGCCTGGGCCGATGATCCGACCTGCCACCGAGGGCGATGTCGAAGAGATCGTCGAGCTGATCCACGATCTCGCCGAGTTCGAACGTTCGCCTGGCTCGGTGGAGATCCAGCCCGATCACCTGCGGGCCGCCCTGTTCGACCCGTCGCCCACCGTTTTCGCCCACGTGGCCGACGAGGGCGAACGTCTGCTCGGGATGGCCATCTGGTTCCGCAACTTCTCCACCTGGACCGGTCGGAACGGCATCTATCTGGAGGATCTCTACGTACGCCCGGAGGGGCGAGGACGAGGGATCGGTCGGGCTCTCGTCGGCGAATTGGCCACCATCGCCCGCCGCTCCGGCTATGCCCGGGTCGACTGGTCGGTCCTCGACTGGAACGAGTCGGCCCTCCGGTTCTACCGGTCGCTCGGGGCAGTACCCATGGATGAGTGGACCGGCTACCGACTGTCCGGTGACGCCCTGGCCGTGCTGGGCTCCGCTGACGATCGGGGGGAATGAGCGGTAACGACTCGTCCCGGTGAGCTACGTATGCGGACTGCCGATGGTCCCGACGGGTGCGACCCATGCCCGGGGATCGTGGGTACGCGCCGTGACCCAGGATCGGAGATCCGGCGGGTGCCATTTCTATGGTGCCGGTGGGCCATGGTCGACAGGCGATGCCGAATCATTGTTGTGGGAAAGGCCACCCTCATTCAGAGTGATCTCGTGTAGCGAACCTCGATTGCCCCATCGTGATGCAGCTCGATTCCAGAAACAGTCACCCAACCTCGTCTCTCGTACATTTGACGTGCCCTCTTGTTCGCTGCGATCGTCCAAAAGCCCGCACGGTCATACAGCTGGTCCCTCAGAGTCTCCACCGCTTTATCATGAAGCGCACTGCCGATCCCCCGTCCCCAGACATCGGGAAGCACGTGGAGTCCCAGTAGCTGCCCCTCTGGATCGAAATCGGGATCTCTGCGAACGACAACCATCCCCACGGTGTGACCATCCAGTGAAGCTGCGAAACCCCTGGTGCCCGGATCCGCCAGCCGCTCCTTCCACACGGAGGACAACTCCTGGATCGTGGGTGCCGGGGACTCGGGTGGAAAGAAACTCTTGTCGGCAATCAGGACCGTGCGGAAGTGGACGTTCGCGATGAGGGTTGCGTCCCGAGTACTCTCGATGCGCAGTTCCGATGAAGCGTCACCCACCTGCGTATTGCAGCACATCCCGTTGATCGGGACACCCACGTCAGGAGGGGGCGCCAGCGAGGACAGCGATCACGCCGATAGCCCCGGCTCCGATCAGAGCGAGAACGACACTGCGGCGCAGCGCCAGTAACCAGACGGCTGTCAGCGCCAGAACCCCGAGCTGCCACAGATGTGACAGCTCCAGTCCGAGGGGGACCGCCGATCCGGCGATGGCGCCGATGACAGCCGATCCTGCGCCCACGAAGAACGCCTGGATCCGGGGATCGGCTCGCAGCCGGTCAAAGTGCCTGGCTCCCACGATGACGAAGACGAATGAAGGAGCGAAGGCAACTGCGGCGGCCAGGACCCCGCCCCACAGGCCACTGGCGGCATAGCCCACGACGGCCACCGTCTGGACCACCGGCCCAGGGGTGACCTGACCCAGGGCCACGGCACTGAGGAACTGGGCGCCGGTCATCCAGTGGTACGTCACCACTGCGTCGCGCTGCATCAGCGGGATGATCACGAAGCCGCCGCCGTAGGAGAGGGCACCGACCTTGAAAGCGACCCAGCACAGTGCCGCCACACCGCCGGTGACGATGGGTAGTGCAGTCACGGGGAAGAGCCCGGGCACCCGTCGCGGCCGGCGGGTCCGACGAGTCCGAACGGCGATTTCCACTGCGCCGCAGACGATGAGCACCAGGACCAGGAAGGGCCCGATGGCGGCGGCCGAGATTGCCCCAGCCAGGAAGTAGGCGATCCAGCGGGTCTTGACGGCTCGCTGGGTCCCGGCCCGGTGCCAGCTGGCTGGGAGCAAGCCAAGAGCGGCGTTAAGCGCCACCGCCGGTACGGCGGCACCAGCCCCTGCGGCTGCACCGAGGACCCACAGCGGCGGACTGGCGGAGAGAAAGAGCGCCGAAAGGGCCAGGACGATGGTCAGGCCCGGGAGGATGAAACAGATCCCACCGATGATCGCCCCGAAGCGACCCCGGAGGCGCCAGGCACAGTAGATCGCCAACTGGGTCGAGGCAGGGCCCGGGAGCAGATTGGTGGCAGCGATGCCGTCCTCAAACTCGTGGGCCGTGAGCCACTCCCGTTCGTCGACGCATAGCTTCCGGAAGAGGGCGATGTGGGCGGGCGGGCCTCCGAACCCGATGGCTCCGATGCGTCCCCACTCACGGACGATGGTGGTGATCGGGATGTCTTGATGGACGGACTCGGGCATGCTCGGACCAATCGTATGGCAGGCCCGTTCGGCAACCATGCCTCAACTCCAAACATAAGTGCGGGCCCGGCTGAGAACGCGGGTGATTGGGGCAAGGATCGGGAAACGACGCGCAGACATCAGCGTGCCCGGCGTGACGGGCGGTTTCCTCAAGAAGATGCATCCGGACCCAACGAAGCTCACCGGTGCTTCGTCGCTTACATTCCGGCAATGCTCACTGAGGCTCTGTGCGGCTGCCACGACTGCATCAGTGCGCACCCAAGTCTGCTGATAGACGGCGATGGCGGACTGCACGTTGTTTCTGGCCCGAGCTGGTCATCCTCGATGACGCCGTCAAGGCCGGCGAAATGACGAAGTAGCCGGAGCGACTCTGCTCGAGCCATGTGCTTCATGAGCCACAGGAGGTTCGTCCCGCTCGCGACCTGCGACTGCCGAGCAGCTTCCTCGCTCACTCCGTCGACCTTCTTCACGAACCAATCGCGCTGGTACTGCAGCAGGGCCAGAATCGTTTCTCGTCCGCCTCCTGCCAACCTCGGCGGCTTCTGATCGCCCACGCACAGATCCTACGTTCGAGGGCCGAGTGAATCACCGACCTTGGCGTTGGGGTCACCCCGTACACGGCCGACGCATCCTGTGGACCTTCGTTCGCGGGCTGCCGCGCTTGGGTGCCCGAGACTGTGAGACCCCTAGAAAGTTCCGGGTGCGTCAATCGATTCGAACACGGTGACCACAGGTGGTCCTGGCATCCCGATGGAAGCCATGACCTCCGTTCGGATCACTCAGTTCGGATCGCTCAGATGGTGAAGGCCAGGTTGGCGACCAGCTGCTCACCCAGTTGACGGTCCCCGGTGAACCGGATCCCCTCCCCCGTCGACGGCCCGAGGTCGACACGCCCACCGGTCAGCCTCAGGAAGTGCATGACCGGCAGCTCGATGCCCACCGTCGGGGGTCCATCGAACGATTCGACCAGGGTGGCCCGGCCGTCGACCGACACCAGGTAGACACGGTCGACGGGCCCGGTCAGATCGATCCGCACCCGTGATCCCTCGGGCATCGATGCCCGACGGCCGACGATGTACCCGAGGCCGGTGGACACCTCGTCGAGGGCGGAGTCAACATCGTTGACCTCGGGTCTCGATGGCATCCCGAGAGCATCGCGGATGTCGTGCTCGTGCATGAAGCAGTCGTAGTGGCGGATTCTCATGAAACGCCCGTAGGTCTCGTCGCGGCCGACCGGCGTCCAGGACGGAGCATCAAAATCCGCCTGGGTCATCCGATCGAGCGCGGCCAGCCGCCGGCTGGTGATCTCCGCCAACCGATCGAGTACTTCGGGGCCACGGAGGGACCGCATCGACTCGACCCAGACCTCATTGCCTTCGGCCACGGCATTCTTCATATGGTCGAGAGGAGGCACCTCGACCGACCGGAGGCGGTTCGCCGGCCAGCATGGACTCGGTGCCGATGACGTGGCTGAAGACGTCCCGGACCGACCATCCGGGCAGGCAGGTGGCCACGTCCCACTGGTCCTCGGACACCGAGGAACCGACACTGGCCAGTGACTGGAATTCGTGACGCAGCAGGTCGACGGTCTTGGTCTTGTCGACGAGTGTCGGCATCGTTTTCCCAGGGTAGTGCAGGTGTCCGCCCGGTGTCCGGATCCGGGATCCGCACCGTCGAAATGCCGTTCCCCGTATCCAAGGCTCAACCAATGGGGCAAAGAGACCGATAAACACCAGGTGAGCGGCCGAGGTGGGCAATGGGATTGAGAACGCACGCGTGGAAGTTCGCCCTCGTGATCGGGGCGTGCGCCGTGGGTGGGTACTTCGCGCTGTCGGGCGTCGCCGCCCACGATGCCATCACCGAGGCCGTGGGTATGGCCGCCGTGCTCTGCATCCTGGTCGGTATCCGCCTCCAGCGTCCGAGCGACCGGACCGGTTGGTACCTCCTGGCCTTGGGGGTGGTCGGCTTCGTCGGCGGCGATTGTTTCGAGAGCATCCACGGCCTCCCATCGAGTTGGTCGACCCCCATCCGACCGCGGCCACGGCCTTCTACCTGGCCGGCTACCTGTTCACGATCGCCGCAGCCATCAGGCTCAGTCGGAATTCCAACCGGTCGGGCCGGCGGGAGGGCTATGCCGACGCCGCCATCATCACGCTGGGAACCCTGGCCATTGCCTGGCACTTCCTGATCAACTCGTACGTCTACGACGCCTCGCTGACCTCGTTCGGGACACTGGTGGTCCTCGCCTATCCGGCCATGGACCTCGCCCTCATCTTCATCGTCTTTCACTCCCTCTTGTTCCGAGCCGTCGGCCGCCCGTTCCACAAGCTCATCGCCGGCGGCCTGATGGTCATCGTGCTGACCGACTTCGCCCATGCCGTGCTCGTGCTCCACGCCGGAGGCTCGGCGGCCAACCTGGTGGACGCCGGCCTTCTGGTCGCCTACGTACTCCTCGCCGCGGCGGCCCTGCATCCTTCAGTCGGAGAGGAGATCCCCGAGCCGCCCAAGCAGACGCCGAGCATCTACCGGCGCGAGACCAACGGTCGGGGTCGTATCCCCGTCGTGGCCTTCGCCGGGTTCGTCCCCCCGACCATTCTTCTGATCATGAGCAGCCTCGGTCTTTCGGTCAACGTGCCGGTCATGTCCGCGCTCTGCATCGCCGTCTTCGCCCTCATCTACCTGCGGATGATGTGGCTCATCGAGCGGATCACCACCCAGACCAGTGAGATCGAAGTACACGCCCATGCCCTCGAGGCATCGCATCGGCAACGCGATGCTTTGGAGGAGGATCTCCGCCACCTGGCCTTCCACGACGAGCTCACCGGACTGGCCAACAGGGCTCTGCTCCACGACCGGGTGGAGCACGCGCTCGCCTCCATGCCCCGCTCGGGCCGGTCGGTCGCCCTCTGCTTCGGGGACCTCGACGGGTTCAAGACGGTCAACGACACCCTCGGCCACAATGTGGGCGACAACGTGCTGGTCCGGGCCAGCAGGCTGCTCTCGTCCATCGTGCGACCCGGCGACACCGTGGCCCGGCTGGGCGGCGACGAATTCGCCGTCCTAATGGTCGACGTGGAGGATCCCCAGGCGGCGGTGGACTTTGCCCATCGCATCGTCTCGGTGCTGCGCGACGCCCCGGACTTCGAGGGTCATCAGGTCGGGCTGTCGATCAGCGTCGGCGTGGCCTACGCCGGAGCCGACAAGACCACCGAGCAGCTCCTCAGCGAAGCGGACTCGGCCATGTACGAGGCGAAGGAGAAGGGCAAGAATTGCGTCGAGGTGTTCCGGACGTCGATGCGGGCACGCATGCTCGAGCGGCTCGACCTGACCAACGGCTTCCGATGGGCACTGGGACGATCGGAGTTCTTCCTGCAGTACCAGCCCATCGTCAATCTCTCGGACAACCGGCTGCAGGGCTTCGAGGCGTTGGTCCGGTGGAGCCACCCCGGACTCGGTGAAGTCGAACCGCTCCGGTTCATCCCGATCGCCGAGGAGACCGGCTTCATCGTTCCCCTCGGCCGCTGGGTGCTGGTCGAGGCCTGCGAGCAAATGGCGGCCTGGAATGCTGCCAGCCGCGAGAAGCTCAGCCTCTCGGTCAACCTCTCGAGGCGCCAGCTCGTCTCACCTCATCTGTCCGACGAGGTACGGACTGCCCTGGCCCTCAGCGGCATCGATCCCCACCAACTGATCCTCGAGATCACCGAGAGCGTCCTCATGGAGGATCCCGACCGGGCCTCCCTGGCCCTGGCCGAGCTCCGGGATATGGGGATCCGCATCGCGGTGGACGATTTCGGCACCGGCTACTCCTCGCTGAGCCATCTCCAGCGCTTTCCGGTGGACATTCTCAAGATCGACAAGTCGTTCATCGACCCGCTGGTCGGGGTGGATTCAGGCAGTTCGGCGCTGGTGACCGCCATCATCGGCCTGGCCCAGAGCCTCGGGCTCGACGTCATCGCCGAGGGCATCGAACACGAGAGCCAACTCCATCGACTCGTCGACCTCGGCTGCCTCCAGGGCCAGGGGTTCCTGATGGCCCGGCCTCTGGACATCGACGCGGCAGAATCGCTCATCAACGAGTTGACGATCAGTGCCTCCGTCAGTTGACCGGGGAAACCAGACGTTGCCGGCCCGTCCACGTAGACTGGGTGGTCCTGGCCCCCATGCCAGTTCTTCCCAGGGGGAGCATCGATGACTACCTTCCAGACCGAGTTCAGCGAGTCGGAGCTTCTTGCCGATCACGAAATCGTCGAACCGCTGATCGCCCAGGGCGTGCGCTGCCATGGCGGATTCGACGAACAGGGCAATTATGTTTCGCCGCGGACGAAGTTCCGGGTGCCGGCCATCGAGGCGTGGGAGGAGCAGCGGGTCGAGCAGTTCTCGACACCGATCGTCGACGTCCCTCTCGACACCTGGCCGGAGAACTTCCCCAACGTCGAGCAGTCGAAGTTCCTCATCCGCCAGGGTGCACCTGAACCGATCATCACCGCGTTGACCCGTATCGGCACCGTCGAGGGATTCGGGGCCATGTTGAGGATCCTCCCGACGCCGGATTTCTCCCGCTGCTTCGAAGAGGACATCAACGGGACGGCCATCGCCCACATCGACCACGGCCTCTTCGAGGCGCACGCCCGCGACGAGGCCGGCTACGGAGATCTGGCCGGGCACAACCGGATGTGGTTCGTGGCCCGGGACATCGCCTTCGATCACCCGGCCACCGACGACCTGACGGCGCGGATGCTCGAGCGAATGGGCATCGACCCGAAACCCAAAACCGCGGCACAGGTCGAACAGGCCCAGCGGGCGGCGATGAGCAACCGGGTCCTGCCCGACGACATCGAGTACACCCTCGAAACCGTCGTCGACCGGATGATCGGCCTCCTGCTCATCGAGGTCTCCGCCTTTCACGGATTCCGGTGGGCCGAGGCGGTGTTGGCCGACCGCGACCTCGTGGCCGGCGACGGGGAGGCGGCGGATCTCATCTCCTACATCCGGTCAGACGAGTCTCCTCACGTGGCGTGGCTCCGGACCGCCATCTCCGAGATGCGCGACCGGACGTGGATGGGGACTGGAGGCCGGACCTATCCCGGAACCGAGATGATCGATCGTTTGTGGAAGCGGGCCATGAGTGACTCGATCGTGCTCCGTCGTCGGGAGAACATCAACTTCTTCATGGTCGAGGTCGAGCACACATTGGCTGGACGCTCCAACCGCGGTGACATCGTCGACGAGATGCTCTCCCTGGGGTCGGTGATCCGGCTGGATGACGGCACGTTCGCCGATCGGCCTGACACCACCGACTGACCTCGGGCGGCGACTGGAGGCGGGTGGTGATCGACCGGGTGGTTTCGATCGGATGGTGTCGATCGATCGGTGTCGATCGATCAGACGTCGGCCGCCCCGGAAATCGCCCGATGGTAGCTTCGGATGGTGACCCGACTCCTGGCGTTCCGGCCCGCCACCGACCTACCCACTTCCCCTACGACAGGCCCTCCCGGTGATCCCGGGCACTGACGTCCCCGGTCGCCCGTCGGGAGGGACGTCAGTGAAATTCGGGATCTTCTACGAGCACCAGCTGCCCCGTCCCTGGACCGAGACCAGCGAGCAGCAGCTCATCTCGGATGCCCTTGATCAGATCGAGCTGGCCGACCGGCTGGGAGTGCAGTACCTGTGGGAGGTGGAGCATCACTTCTTGGAGGAGTACTCCCACTCGAGCGCCCCCGAGGTCTTCCTGGCCGCAGCCAGCCAGCGGACCCAGCGAATGCGCATCGGCCACGGCGTGGTCCAGACCGCCCCCGGCTACAACCATCCGGCCCGCATCGCCGAGCGGATCGCCATGTTGGACCTGGTCTCGAACGGCAGAGTCGAGTTCGGTACCGGGGAATCGTCGTCCGAGGCGGAGTTGGCCGGCTTCGGCGTCGACCGGGAGACCAAGCGGGACGCCTGGCTGGAGGGCCTGGAGGTCGCCATCCGGTGCATGACGGAGACCCCGTTCGGCGGAGTTGCCGGGCGTTTCGTGACCATGCCGCCCCGCAACGTCATCCCCAAGCCCGTGCAGAAGCCCCATCCGCCGCTGTGGGTGGCGTGCAGCCGACGGGACACCATCCTGCTCGCCGCCGAGAAGGGGATCGGGGCACTGAGCTTCGCCTTCATCGAACCCGAAGACGCCCGGCAGTGGGTGGACGACTACGAAGGCGTGCTCCGCGACCGCTGCGTCCCCGTCGGGCTCTCGGTCAATCCCCAGGTGGCGTGCGTCACGTCCATGATGTGTGCGCCGGAAGGAAGAGGATGCCCTGGCCCGTGGGTTGGAGGGGGCCAACTTCTTCGGGTATTCGCTCGCCCACTTCTACGTCTTCGGAGACCATGTCCCGGCCCGGACCGATGTGTGGGAGGAATTCCTCGAACGCCGCGGCAAGATGGGGTACTCCCCCGAGGCCGGGCTGGCCACAGAGCAGCAGGTGCTGGGGGCCAAGGTGGCCGCCGGGGACCAGACCGGCCTCCGGGGCGCCATCGGCACCCCGGAGCAGCTGCGTGAATTCCTCCGGCGGTACGAGGAGGCCGGCGTGGACCAACTCATCTTCGTCATGCAGGCCGGGCACAACCGACACGAGCACATCATGGAGTCGATCGAACTGTTCGGCAACGAGGTACTCCCCGAGTTCATCGAACGGGACGAGATGGCCAGCAGGAAGAAAGCGGCCAAATGGGAACCCATCGTGGAGCAGGCCCTGGCCCGGCGGGTGCACAGTGATCCGGTCATGCCGGAGGACTACGTGATGCGGGCGCTCCCCAAGCAGATGGTCGAGGCAATGGACAGTGAGCCGGCCCAGCAATGGCTCGAGCAGTTGGCCGACAAACAGGCCGCCGGTATCGCCGACGAGGATTTCCAGCGCCTGGTGGACGGATAACGACCGGCGACAGCGGGTTCCGATCGACCCGCGGCGCCCCGGACGGCAACGAGGAATTACGCTGGATGGGTGGCCTCGCCCCCTGACACCCCGGCTCCAGCCCCGGATCCGGCCTTCCCGGGCCCGGGGCGCACCGTGTCGGAGCCCGGGCCGGCACCGGAGCCGACGGCGACGGCCGAGTTCGGGGTGGCGGGCATGCACTGCGGGGCCTGCGTGCTCCTCATCGAAGAGGTGCTCGCTGACCGGGCCGGGGTTCGGTCGGCGGCCGTCGATCTCGAATCGGGTCGGGCAACCGTCGACTACGACCCCTCGCGGCTCGGAGTCGACGAGCTGCGGGCCACCATCGAAGAGGCCGGGTACCCGGCCACGCCGGTCGGCTAGGAGCAGCGCCGGCACCGATGCTCACCGCACCCACCGAGCCACCGCTCTCCGTCGACGGGGAGGATCCGCCACTGGTCACCGCCGAGCTCGAGTTGGGCGGCATGCACTGCGGCGCCTGCGCCGCCCGCATCCAACGATCCCTGGATCGCCTTCCGGCCGTCGCCAGTGCGTCGGTCAACCTGGCCACGACTCGCGCCTTCATCTCCTACGATCCGGGACGGCTGGACCAGGACGATCTGTGCCGGGCGGTGTCCGCGGTGGGCTATTCGGCCTCGCCGGTCGACCCGGCAACCGACGGCCGCGATGAGGACTCCGACCACTGGGGAAGACGGGCGGCGATCTCCTGGCCGCTGGCCATCGCCGCACTGGTCGTGGCCTTGGCCGCCCCGGAGACAGCGTTCGCCGGCTGGACCGTCCTGGCTCTCGGGATCATCGTCGAGATCGCCGGTGGTTGGCCCTTCCTCCGCGACAGTGCGCGGTTGCTCCGGCACGGTGCCACCAGCATGGACACCCTCATCGCGCTGGGCACCCTGGCCGCATTGGCCGTCAGCGCCGTCGAAGCGATCGCCCTGGGCGGCCGCCACCTCCACCTCGGAGGGAGCGGGGCATTCGCCGCCCGGCTGCACGGAGTCATGGCGCCCCTCATCATCGCCATCCTGGTGACCGGGCGGGCCGTCGAGTCCAAAGCTCGTGCTCGAGCGGCTCGGGCCATGCACTCGCTCCTCTCGCTACGGCCGCCGACGGCACGGGTCGTGGCCCGGGAGGATGACGACGCCGGGGAGCTGGTTGCTCCAGAGAGTGTCCCGGTCGGCGCGCTGGTGCGGGTGAGGCCGGGCGAGGCCATTCCCCTCGACGGGACGGTGGTGTCGGGCTGGTCACCGGTCGACGAATCGATGCTCACCGGTGAACCTCTTCCTGTGGACCGGGGGATCGGGGACCCGGTGACCGGAGGGACCCGCAGCGGCGGGGGTGTGCTGGTGATCCGCGTCGGGGCAGTGGCCGCCGAATCGGTCCTGGCCCGGCTCCAGCGCCTGGTCGACGATGCCCAGCGGGACAAGGCGCCCCTGCAGCGCATCGCCGACCGCATCAGCGGCGTCTTCGTGCCCGCGGTCCTCGTCGGTTCCGCGGTCACCTTCCTGATCTGGTGGCTGGTCATCGGGAACCTGGGGCGAGCTGTCCTCAGTGGACTGGCGGTGCTCCTGGTGGCCTGCCCCTGCGCCATGGGGCTGGCCGCGCCGGTGGCCATGATGGTCGGCTGCGGCCGGGCTGCGGCAATGGGCATCTTCGTCCGCAGCGGCGACGTGCTCGAGCGCCTGGCCAAGGTGACCCGGGTGGTCTTCGACAAGACGGGAACCCTCACCGAACGTCACGCCGAGGTGACCCTGGTGGCCGGAGCCACCGGCACGTCCAAGGACGAGGTGCTGTCGTTGGCGGCGTCGGTGGAGGCGGAGAATGAGCACCCGATTGCGGTGGCCATCTTGGCGGCAGCCCCCGCCGGTTCCCCGGCCACCGATGTTCGGTCTGTCCCGGGGTCGGGCGTGGTCGGGGTCGTCGGAGGCCGCAGGATCGAAGTCTCCCGGTTGGTCCCGGCCCGATTGCCGGTCTCGCTCCGGGATACCGCCGCCGAACGATTCGAGCGGGGCGAGACGGTCGTCATGGTGGAGCGAGACGACCAGACCATCGGAGTGATCGCTCTCAACACGCCCCTCAGGAGCGAGGCCAAGCCGGCCGTCGCCCATCTCCGTTCGATGGGTCTCCCGTCGGCCGTGCTCAGCGGCGACAGTGAGCCTGCTGTCCGTACCGTGGCCGCCGAACTGGGCATCGCCGAGGCCGAGAGTGGCCTGAGCCCGGCCGGCAAGGTCGAGGCCCTGGCCGCCATGCGCAGAGATTCGCAGCAGGTGGTGATGGTCGGTGACGGGGTCAACGATGCGCCGGCGCTGGCCGCGGCTGACGTCGGCTGCGCCATTGGAAGCGGATCAGAGGCCGCCCTGGCCAACAGTGACCTCGCCCTCCTGGGCAACGACCTCCAGGGGGTCCCCGCGGCGATCGGCGTGGCCGTGTCGACCTACTCCGTCATCAGGCAGAACTTCGGTTGGGCCATGGGCTACAACGTCGCCGCGCTTCCCCTGGCTGCCTTCGGGCTCCTCGATCCCCTGGTGGCGGCGGTGGCCATGGGACTGTCCAGCCTGATCGTGGTGCTCAACAGCCTGCGGCTGACCAGGCTCGGCCGGACCGGCCTGTCCCACGTGGGCACGGCGCGCTCGGTCCATGGCCGACGGGGTCTGATTGTCTCGGTGGCGCTCCCGGTCGTCCTGTTCGCCGGCTTGATCCTGGTCAGCCAGGCGGTATCCCCCGCCCGCGGCCAATCGCTGTTGCCGACCCTCCCCTCGATCACGACGACCGGTGTGCCCGGCGGGGGGTCGGTGGAGAGCTATCTCGACCCGGGTGGGGTGGGCGTGAATCAGTTCCATGTCATCTTCAGCGGTTCAGCGTCAGAACGGGCCTCGGTCCTCCCGCACGTCACCGCCAGCCTCGACGGGGCGACCGCTCAGGTCCTCCGGCAGCTGAAGGTCAGCCCTGGCCACTACACCGACTTCGTGGTCACCTCCCGCGGCCGGTGGCGCTTCCACGTGACAGGCACCTTCGGCGGGAGGCCGTTCTCGTTCACGGTGAGCCGCTCCGTTTCCTGAGGCCGACACCACTCCACCGGTTCAGCGGGGGCGACTCCATGGGGCGACCCCGTCAATCTCCGGACCAGCACCCCAGGATGACATCGCCTACGGTGACGGCCACATCGCCGGAGCTGGTTGCCGGCACGCCGAATTGGGGCGGCAGACCGGAGATGGCGACCAACAACACCTTCCAGTCCTTGCGCACAACGATCGAGCCGTCGGTGGTCTGGAACGCGCCCTGACCGAGTCCCTGCAGATTCCGTTTCTTGCCCATCCGGGTGGCCAGCCCGTTGAAGTAGGCGAGCGTCTGGCTCCAACTGGACAGCTCCTTGATCGACAGGGTCATCGATCCGCTCGGATACGTATATCGGCAGACGTAGAGATGATCGGCCCAGGTCGGTGTGGATACCGTCGCTGTCTCCCCCAGCGCGGAGGCCAGTTCGTGTTGCGCCTCCCTCTCGCACACCATTTTGGCGATCTCCGACGGATGCGCTCCGGCGGGCAGGGGTGCCTTGGTGGTCGGGGTCGCGTTGGAACCGGTGGTCGCCGTCGAGCATCCGGCACCCAGCATGGCGATGACCGCGATCACGAGTACCCGACTGCGCACGACTTGAGGGTACCAGTCTCGATCGATTTCCCCAGGTCAGCTGCATCGGATCGGTGAGTCGGGCGATCCCGGTGGCCCCGCCCGTCCGGGTGGTTCGAGGACGCAGACGAGTTCGACGTGCTCGGTCATCGGGAACAGGTCATACCCGCGCAACGATCGGATCGTCCACCGGGCATGAAGCATCACGCGGAGATCCCGCGAGAAGGTGGCCGGGTCGCAGGACACGTAGGCGATGCGACGGGGTGGGGGGTCCAGCGATGCCAACGCCTGCATCACCGGCCTCCCGGCACCCTCGCGGGCGGGGTCGAGGACGACCACATCGGGCGACCCCACCGTTCGGGCCACCGACTCGGCACTCACCTCCGATCGCACGATCCTGACCTGGGGAAAGCCCATGGTGTTCCGGGTTGCGTCGACGCACGCCCGACGGCTGCGCTCGAGGGCCAGCACCGCTCCGGCGGGTCCGACCGCCCTGGCCAAGGGGACCGAGAACAGGCCGGCACCCGAGAACAGATCGACGGCCCGCTCCCCCTCCCTCGGCTCGAGACCTTCGAGCACGCATCGGGTGAGGTGGGCGGCTGCTCCGGGATGGACCTGCCAGAAAACACCGGCGCTGACCTCGAATCCATGACCGAGCACCTCGAACCTCGACCGCCGTGGTCCCCGCACCGAACGTCCGTTGACGACGAGGCCCCCGTCGGTGTCCGGCTCGGCATCGAGTCTCTTGCGCCCCGTCTCGACCGAGACGACCGGGGGGCCGCCGTCGGGCGTGGCCGTCACCTCGACGTGATGCGCCCCCCTCCACCGGGACGACCCGACCCCGACCCGGTTCACGGCCGCCGATGCGATCGGGCACTGGTCGACCGGTTCGATGTCGTGGGACCGATGCCGGTGGAATCCGACCCGACCGGCGGGATCGACGGCGAACCTGACCCGGGTCCTCCATCCCAGCCCGTCGGACGCACCATCGACCGCCTCTACCGCCACCTCCCGATCGATCCCGGCCACCCGCCGCAGCTGTTCGGACACCAGCGTCGCCTTGAGGTCCCGCTGGGCCGCCAGCGAGACGTGCTGCCAGTCGCACCCCCCACACCGCCCCGGCCCGGCGTGGGGACATGCCGGTTCGACCCGGTCTCCGGACGGCTCGAGCACCTGCACCGCGTCGGCTCGCAGGAACGACGGCGATTCGTCGGTCACTTCGGCCACGACCCGCTCGCCCGGGAGGGCGTGGCGGACAAAGACCACCCGCCCGTCCTCCGCCCGGGCCACGCACCCCCCACCGGCGGCGATGGCTCCGGTCACGAGCTCCATCACCATCTCCCGGTCATAGCAGGTCGCTCGGGGATACGGTGAAGCGACACGACGGCAGCGCCGCCGCCGATGAGGGTGCCGGCACGCCGGACCGCGCCGAAGAGGGAGGGAACGTGGACATCGAGGAAGCGCTGTACACGACCAGAGCGATGCGACGGGTGCGACCCGATCCGGTGCCACTCGACGTGCAGGAGAAGATCCTCGACGCAGCCATCAGGGCCCCGACGGGTGGAAACGCCCAGAACTGGAAATTTCTCCTGGTCGACGACCCCGAGGTGATCGGGCGTATCGGGCCCCTCTACCGCGATTCCATCGAGCAGCTGTGGACGACCATCTATGCCGATCGTCTGGCCGCGGCAGCCGAGAACCCCGAAGCGGACGAGAGCATCGAGATGGTCAAGGTGCAACGGTCGGCGCAGTGGTTGGCCGATCACTTCGAGGAGGTGCCGTTGTACCTGTTCGGCTTCGTCCTCGCCGATCCGACCGGTGGCTCCATCTTCCCGGCCGTGTGGAGCGCCCAGTTGGCGGCGCGTGGACACGGCGTGGGGAGCTCGCTCACCGTGGTCCTCGGGGTCTTCCACCCCGACGAAGTCTTCGAGATCCTCGGTGTCCCCCGTGACCAGCATTGGGTCATGTCCTGCTGCGTGAGCTTCGGGTATCCGACCGGAAGGTGGGGAGTGGCGCCCCGCAGACCGGTCCACGAGGTGTCCTACCGCAATCGATGGGGCTCACCGGTCGGATTCGTCGTCGACACCCCACTCTGGCCGGCGGGGTAGCCGCCCGAGCAGGACCGGATTCCGGATCGGGGCATCGGTTCGGCCACCGGGCTACTCTTGACCCGTGCGTCCCTCCCGAATTGCGCTTGTCATCGGTGCCCTCGTCCTGCTTGCGGCCGGGCTGACCGCTGCCTTCTCCGGGGGCACCAAGGCACAGGCTTCGGCCCACCCGATCACCACCATCTCGATCAAGCAGGCGGCTGCGTACACACCCAAAGCACCGCCCGGGGCGACCGACGACTACCACTGCACCGTCATGAATCCGCACGTCAAGCGGAATTCGTACATCATCTCCAGCCAATTCTTCCCCGGCAGCGGCGAAGACCACCACGCCATTCTGTTCCTGGTGCCGCCGGACCTGGCCGCCAAGGCCGAGGCCGACAACGTCAACGGGCAGGGCTGGTCGTGCTTCGGCGAGACACCCATTCCCGACACGGGCCTGAACCAGATCTCCAACACACCGTGGCTCAGCGCCTGGGCCCCAGGCCACGGGTTGGACAACCTGCCCAAGGGGACAGGGATCTATCTCCCGGCCGGAAGTCTCGTGGTCATGCAGGTCCACTACAACCTGTTGGTGGGAGACAAGCCGGTGAAGAACTCGCTGGTGCTCAACACGGTACCGGCGTCGACGCCACTGCTGCCCCTGAAGCTCGACCTGCTGCCTGCGCCACCGGACGTCCCCTGCCCGTCAGGCGTGACCGGTCCCCTGTGCAACCGGACCGCCTCACTGACCAATCTCGGCCAGCGCTTCGGCCAGAGCGCCATCGGGTTCGTGAACACCATCGAATCGGTGTGCGGCCGCAATCCGGCAGATCCCCCCGAGGGCGATTCGACCTCCTGCAGCTGGCCGGTCTACAGCAGCGGCTACATCGTCAGGGTCGGTGCCCACATGCATCTTCTGGGATCCACCTTCAAGATGGTCCTCAACCCGGGCACGCCCGAAGCGAAGACCATCCTCAACGTTCCCAACTACAACTTCCACTACCAACGCGCCTACAACCTGAAGACGCCGGTGAAGGTGATGCCCGGCGACAAGATCCAGGTGACCTGCACCTATGACCCCACGTTGGCCCAGGAACTGCCCACGCTCCGCAAGCTCCCGCCCCATTTCGTCACCTGGGGTGACGGATCGTCCGACGAGATGTGCCTCGGCCTGACGGAGACGGCGGTCACCCTTCCCAACGCCAACTATCCGGTCTAGGGCTTCCTGGTGTCGGGGACGGGAGACGTTGGTTCGGGGTATGGGCGGCGCCGGTCATCGATCCGGACCGGTCGGTGGCACCTCGCCCTGCTAGTCGGAGCGGGAATCACTTCGATTCTCCTCGCCAGCTGCAGTTCGTCTCCGAGCGCCAGCACCTCCACCACGACGACGAGCGCGTCCACCACGACCTCGGGCGGCAATGCGAGCACCACGACGACGGCGGCGGCTGGACCGGTGTACCAGGTGCGGACCGGGACGGTGAAGGGGCTCGGATCGGTGCTGGTCGACGGGAAGGGTATGACGCTCTACCTCTTCGTGCCGGACAAGCAATTGGCCACGTCCACCTGCTACGGCGCATGTGCCCAGGCCTGGCCCCCGCTCCTCCTGCCCGCGGGGGTGACCTCCCCGCTCGCCGGCCCGGGAGCGCAATCGTCGCTCCTGGGCACCACGCACCGTAGTGACGGTACCACTCAGGTGACTTACAACAAATGGCCCCTCTACCTCTGGGTGGGCGACTCCCAACCCGGCCAGGCCACTGGTCAGGGGATCAACAATCTCGGCGGGCTCTGGTACGTCCTGTCACCGAGCGGACAGGAAATCACCACCACTCCCTGAGCTGCCGATCGGTCCGCCCGCCGACGAGTCGACAGTCCGGTCGTGTCATGCAACGGAAAGTCGCAACCGGCCGGGTTCGGAACGGACAAAAACTTTTGATGTCGCTCAGACGAAGCTGGTACCCTTTGGCATCTCAAGGACAGGACGAGCTATCCGCGTGGGTCTCGCGGTGCTCCACCCAACCGCCGACGAGAAAGTGGGGCTGCACCGGCAATGAGCGAGGGGGACGCATTCCTGAGCGGCCGCGTGGACGCGGACGAAGAAGCGGCTCTGAGCGGGCCGGCTCCGTTTGTCGAGACCGGGGTGAGATACGCCGACCGGGACGAGCCTCGCTCCGACCCGTCTTCGTCGTCCTATCCACCCAGTCGCTACGGTCCCATCGAACGAGCCGTCACCCGGGGCCGGGCCGCGCTGTTCGGACGGCGCCAGCAGATCGCTCGACTGTGGCGCTATACCGCGACGTCGGTGATCGCCTTTGGGCTGAGCGAGGCGATCCTGCTCATCCTATGCGGTACGGGTACCACCGGAGCGACGGTCGGCGCGCTCATCGCCAACGTGGCCACGACGATTCCGTCCTATCTGATGAGCCGCTACTGGATCTGGAAGGACGCCGAACGATCCCGGGTCGGTCGTCAGGTGGTCCTGTACTGGGCCACTTCGGCGGCGAGCATCATCCTGACAAGCCTGGCCACGGGAGCCCTCGCCAAACTCATCCCGGTCGGGCAACGGTTCCATCTCGTGCTGATCGGTGTTGCCTTCCTCGTGGTCAACGTCTTCTTCTGGTTCGCAAAATTCGTCGTCTACCACAAGTTCATCTTCCCCTCCGGCTCCGCCGAGAAGACGGCTCCTCAGCACCACGGCCTGATCGGATCCCGGGCCGGATGGCCGCTGGGTCATGCGGCGGGCGCCGGAACAGGTCGTCGTCGATTGCTCGAGCTCTGCACCTCGCCGGCACGAGCTTCGCTCGATGGCAAGAATGCTGCCGCGTTATGCTCTCCACTCCGAACCACGCGGCTGTAGCTCAATGGTAGAGCCTCAGTTTTCCAAACTGATGACGAGGGTTCGATCCCCTTCAGCCGCTCTCGAGGCCTCCGAACCGAGGGCTGTCAGGTTGGCTCTCAGTGCGAGTTTGGTCCCCTCATCGATGATCGCTCTAGTGAAGGAGACTGGACACCACGTTGATGACAAGGGCGATGATGACGGCACCGAAAAGGTACGAGAGCAGAGCATGGGCCAGCGCGACTCTCCGAATGGCCTTCGTCGTCAGATTGGTATCCGATACCTGGAACGTCATTCCGATGGTCAACGCCAAGTAGGCGAAGTCCAGATAGTCCGGCGGATCGTCCTCGTTGAAGTCGATCCCGCCGACCGGCTGGGAGTAGTAGGTCCGTGCGTAGCGCAGCGTGAACACCGTATGGACCAGACCCCATGAAAGGGCGACGCTCACGACTCCGAGTGTGATCAGGTACGCCTTCGTTCCCCCGCTGGCATTACCAGCACGGATCAGCGCTAGTCCGACAGCGGCCAGGACCGCGACGCCGGCGGCGAGGACAATCAGCTCGGTCAGTTCGATGCTGGTGTCCTCCCGCGTCGCATGCGACCGCGTTTCCTCCGGGCTCAGTCTTCCGACGGCCAACCAGATCCAGGCTCCGAGGAAGAACGCGCCAACGTCCCAACCGATGAGCGTTGCCGCTTGCCAGAACATGAACAGGGAGACCACGCCGCCGGCCACGATTCCCAGTGCGGCTGCGACCGCCACTCGAACCCCGGCCCGCGGAAAGAGCCACCGCTTGGGTCCAGGTGTATCTCGACTCATGAAATGACTGTCGGCGGAGACAATTCCGTTGGGCCCGCAGTCGGTGGCACCTTCAACCCGTCGGCCACCGACACGATCGGTCGGCCAGCGGTGACGGTCACGTGATTCTCGTGTATCGCAGCTCGAAGTCGTGTTCCCAGGTCGATCCGTCGTCGGAGCGCTCCCACCGGCCCTCGATACTCGCGCCCTCGTCGCGGAAGGCTCCTACGAACCGCTGTCGGAACTCGAGCGGGGTGATATCCGGGGTGTCCCGCTGGAGCGTCCAGATCCCCTCTTCGAGAGTCATCGAATAGAGCCGGGTCACACCCCTCGAGTCGAAATAGTGCTGGGTGAACTGCGCGTACCGACCATCGGGACCGACGATCGACACTCCCTCGGGCGGACCGGCTACCGAGAACTCCGTTTTCTGGACCAAGAACTGTCCCCCGAGCATCCAGTCGAAGGTGCTGGTTCCTGCAGGCCCGCTGGGCTCGGCCCCCGGAAATTGGGCCTCCATCGTCCAGCGGCCGACGAACGGCTCCAGACGCGCCATGAGGTTTCTGTCGTTGTCGTCCACCACCAGAGTCTGCCCGAGAAATGCTCTTCTCGATCAGAATAATTCGGGCTGCCTCCCGAAGGTCGGCGATGAATTCGGGTCGGTGGTGTCGTCACACCTTCCAGGACAAGCTTGCGTGAGACGGGAGAATCATATGGACGGAACCGAGAGCGTGAAGGGCTAGGTGGCGGTCCGCACGCGCTGGCACCATGAGCCGAGGGTTCCCGGTTCGCATCATGCATGCACCTCCTGGGATGCGTCGAACATCTCGTCAACGGTGGAATCGAAGAACCGGGCAATCTGAAATGCCAGCGGAAGCGAAGGAGAGTAGCGACCGCTTTCAATCGAGATCACCGTTTGACGTGAGACACCGAGGGCGGCAGCGAGTTCAGCCTGCGACAATCGCTGGTCGGAGCGCCTCTCCCGTACGCGGTTCTTCACGAGGTAAAGGTAACTTGACACGGTTGCCGGTGTCAAGCGACCTTTACCTTCGCCTACCCGCTCCGGTCCCCCGGGTGGGCCCGTAGAGTTGCCCCCATGAAGAACCGAACTCTCGGCCGGACCGGTATCAGCGTCAGCCCTCTCTGTCTCGGGGCCATGATGTTCGGCGCATGGGGCAATCCCGATCACGACGATTCGGTCCGCATCATCCACCGGGCTCTCGACGCGGGAATCAACTTCATCGACACCGCCGACGTGTACTCGGAGGGCGAGTCCGAGGTCATCGTGGGCGAAGCCTTGGCCAAGGTGGACCGCAGTCGGGTCGTCCTGGCCACCAAGGTCCGCGCCCCGATGGGCGACGACCCCAACGCCCAGGGCAACTCGCGTCGGTGGATCATGGCGGAGTGCGAGAACAGCCTGCGCCGTCTGGGCACGGACTACCTCGACCTGTACCAGGTCCACCGTCCCGACGAGACCGTCGAGGTGGACCAGACCTTGGGCGCGCTCACCGACCTGGTGCATGCGGGCAAGATCCGCGCCTTTGGCAGCTCGACGTTTCCCGCCGAGCAGATCGTCGAGGCCCAATGGGTGGCCGAGCGCCGGGGACGAGAGCGGTTCGTGACCGAGCAGCCGCCCTATTCCGTCCTCGTGCGAGGCATCGAGCGGGACGTCCTCCCCGTTGCCCAGTCCTACGGGATGGGCATCATCCCGTGGAGCCCGTTGGCCGGCGGGTGGCTCTCGGGACAGTTCGGGCAGGGCAAGGAGAACACGAGCCGGCGGGCCTCACGGGTGCCGGGTCGCTACGACATGAACCTGCCGGCCAATCAACAGAAGCTCGCCATCGTCACCGAGCTGGCCCAACTGGCCGATGAGGCGGGACTGACGATGATCGAGCTGGCCCTCGCCTTCGTGCTCGAGCACCCCGCAGTCAGTGCTGCCATCATCGGGCCGCGGACCATGGAGCAACTCGAGTCCCAGCTGACCGCACCCGACATCCGGCTGGAGGCCGCCGTCCTCGACCGGATCGACGAGATCGTCGCCCCGGGCACCAACGTCAACCCCGAAGACGCCGGATGGTCGCCATCCGTGCTGTCCAACCCGAGGCTGCGCCGGCGCCACTTCCGCTGACCCGGAGGCGGCTCAACCGGGGTTCAGGGGACAGTCGAGATCTCACGCATCTCCGCCTCCAGGTCCGACAGGGAACCGGCCCCGGCGGAGCGGACGGGGAAGGTGGTCCGGACCAAGGGGAGAAATTGCCCGAGCGGGACCGCCGCCGACCACAGGAACCCCTGCGCACGGTCGCATCGGAGGTCGGCCAGCACCGTGGCCTGAGCCAAGGTCTCCACCCCTTCGGCCACCACCAGCAGTCCGAGATCCTTGCCCAGCAGTGTCATGGCCCGCACGATGGCCATGTCCCGCTCATCCGTGGTCATGTCCGATACGAAACTCCTGTCGACCTTCAGTTCGTCGACCGTCATCGAGCGCAGGAGGGCGAGCGAGGAGTGACCGGTCCCGAAATCATCGAGGGCGACCCGCACAGCCATGCTGCGGACGTCATCGATGTGGAGTGCGGCCGCCGCCAGGTGGGCCATGACCGCAGTCTCGGTCAGTTCGACCCCGATGCCCTTCGGATCACAGCCGGCCCTGTGCAGGTCGTCGAGGAGATCGTCGACCGGGTCGGTCGTCGTCAACTGGTGAGCGGAGACGTTGCACCAGACCCGGAACTCGGGACTGCACCCCGCGTGCCTCAGGGCAACCCGTGCCTCGATCGCACTCCGGCGGACGGCGGCATCCACGTCCAGGATGAGATCCGACTCCTCGGCAAGCGGCACGAAGTCAGCGGCAATGAGGACACCGCGATCGGGATGGTTCCATCGGGCCAGTGCTTCGGCTCCGACAATGCGACCGGTCTGGAGGTCGACCTGCGGTTGCAGGTAGGCGACGATCTGGCCGTCCGAGAGGGCCTCGACGGAGCGCTTCTTCATGGTCGAGACGGCGACGCGACATCGGGTGCAGGGCGGGGACGAACCGCTCGACCCGGTTCCGTCCGTTTTCCTTCGCCTGATACTGAGCGCGATCCGCCTGGTACAGAAGATCCTGGGGACCGACCTCGGCGCGATCGGTGGCGGTGACACCGACGCTGGCGGTGACCACGACATGCCGCCCGGCGACCACGAAGGGGGACTCGAAGGTCCGCAGTATCCGGCGTGCCGCCTCGACGCGCCTCTTCGGCGTCAGCCAGACCGCGAAGGAGAACGGTGAATTCATCCCCTCCCAGGCGAGCCAGCACGTCACCCTCGCGCAGGATCCCACGAATGCGCTCGGCCACCTGGACGAGGAGCTCGTCTCCGGCCTGGTGTCCCAGAGAATCGTTGACCACCTTGAAACGATCGAGATCGAGGAACACGACACCGACGATGCCGTCACCCCGACCGATCTCGGCAGCCGCGTTGGCCAGGGCATCGACAAAGGCGACCCTGTTCGCCGATCGGGTGAGGTCGTCCCGAAGTGCGATCTCCCCGAGCTGCGAGTTCAGTGTGCGGAGCTGTTGATTGGCCTCGCCATTGCGTTCACGGAGATGGAGCTCGCTGAGGACGACCGTGTGGACTTCCTGGTGGACCACCACCATCACCGCGAAGAAGAGTGGGATCACCAGCCCCAGCAGTTGGGTCGGCCGGTCATCGGCGGTCAGGCAGACGATGTCGATGGGAAGCAGGAGGGCGATCTGGAAGGGGAAGAAATACGACCGGCAGGCGGCCGTACCGACCGCGTTGACGGCGGAGATGGCACACAGGAAGATGAGGTAGATGGCCCGCAGGTCGTAGTGGCTGGCGGACGGGAAGACGAAGAGTGGCAGGGACGCCCACGAAAATCCGCTCAAGCCCGCCGTCACCGGTCCGGCGATCCACCGGCCCACCGCCTCGCCCCGACGGCGCTTCCTCAGGTACAGCTCCGACGACCACAGGGTGATTCCGGTGGTCAGCGTCACCACGACCGCCCACTCGACCATCCCGGTGATCGAAACCGCTCGACCGAAGATGACCACCAGCATGACGGCCGCCACCGGGCCGGCCAGAGCTCCGCGCCGCGTCGAACGATTGACCTGGTCGAAGCAGGCCAACCTGACCTCGTCGCTGAAGGGGCGCCCCGGGGAGTTCACCTGGGGATCATCGACCGATTCGCAGCCCACCTTGACGGTCGGAGCACACGATCTCGCTCCCAATCCCTGGGTTCATCACCCCTGCACGACGGCCCCCACCACGGCAGCGAGCGTGTAGTCGAACAACTCTCCCTCATCGAAGGGCTGTGAAAGATGGTCGAGCAGGTCCGGAGCGCCGGGGGCGTCGTCCGGCGACCACAGCTCTTCAGGGCTCTGGCGCTGGGCCGGTTGCCGTTCGAGCTGGCGGTCCAACAGAACCGATCCGATCACCAGGTTGAGAACCGCCTGCACCCCGAGGGCGACTCCGGCCCCCTCGACTCCGGCCATTCTGAGCTCGTTGACCAGGACCCGACGGGCCGGTTGGAACAGCGCCGCGGTACGTCCCTGCCGATGGACCAACGCGACGAGATCGGGGCGCTCGAGCAGCGTGGCCCGCAGGGAGCTGGCAATCGAGACGATGCGGGACGTCGGATCGCCGCCCCGGACCGACACATCTCCGAGCTGGGCGATGACCAGATCGGCGACGCCATCGAGCAAGGCCTGCTTGTCGCCGACGTGCCAGTAGATCGCCGTGGGGGCCACGCCCAGCTTGGCCGCCAGCCCACGGATGGTCAGGCCGTCGACCCCGTCTCGCTCCACGATCTGCATGGCCGCGTCGATCACATGGCTCCGAGAGAGCCCCCCGGCCGGATGCCGGGCCGCCGCTGCTTGACCTCGCTCCGTCGCCATGTAACGATGTTACAGGTCCTGGACCCGGTGGCGCAGGCACCAGCGGCACGGGACCGCGATCGAGCGACAGAAGGGGGAGGCGAAGTCGATGTCCGGTGATGCCCGCTATGTCATCATCTCGGCGGACTGCCACGGTGGGGCCGACCTCCTCCACTATCGGGACTACCTCCCGAGCAAGCTCCATCCCCAGTTCGACGCCTGGGCCCGCGAGTACCGGGTGCCGTTCGACGATCTCATGGGCGAGGACGCCAGCCGGAACTGGGACCACCACCGGCGCCAGGCCGAGCTCGAGGCGGACGGGATCGTCGCCGAAGTGGTCTTTCCCAACACGATCCCCCCCTTCTATCCCGAGCCGTCCTTGAAGGCCCAGGTGCCAGGGGCGACCGAGGGCGACCTCGCGCTTCGTTGGGCCGGGCTGCGGGCCCACAACCGGTGGCTGGCCGACTTCTGTGCCGCGGCGCCGGGACGCCGACTGGGCATCGTCCAGATCATGCTCCACGACGTCCCGGCGGCGGTCGCCGAAGTGGAATGGGCGGCCGAAGCGGGCATGACCGCCGGGATCCTCCTGCCCGGTGCGCCTCCGGGGTCGGGCCTCGAGCCGCTCTATTCGCGGGTCTACGACCCGCTCTGGCGGGCCTGCGAGGTGGCCGGTCTTCCCATCAACCACCACAGCGGCAGCGCGGTCCCGGCCCTGGGTGACGCCGACATCGAGAAGGTCATGTTCATGCTCGAGGTCACCTGGTGGGCGCACCGGTCCCTCTGGCATCTCATCTTCGCCGGTGTCCTCGAGCGCCATCCGGACCTTCAGTTCGTCTTCACCGAGCAGGGAACCGCCTGGATACCCGAGACTCTCGGAACGCTCGACTTCTTCTTCTCGAGAATGGGCAGTGCGACCGGGAGCCAGGAGCTCGAGTGGGGAGGAGCGGTCGTCTCACAGCTCTCGATGCGGCCGAGCGAGTACTGGGCCCGCCAGTGCCACGTCGGGTCCAGTTTCATGCGCCCGGCCGAAGCGGCGATGCGACACGCCGTCGGCGTCGACAAGATCATGTGGGGCAGTGACTACCCCCATCGGGAGTCGAGCTATCCGTTCAGCCACGAGGCCCTCCGGCTGTCATTCGCCGGCATCGATCCCGTCGAAGTCCAACAGATGCTCGGGGGCAACGCCGCCGACCTCTTCGGATTCGACCTGGAAGAGCCTCAGAGATGTCGCCCAACGGGTGGGTCCGACCCACGACGAGATCAACCGACCACTGCGTCCTTCGGAGATTCCGAGCGAGGCCGGGCGATGCCCGGCCTTCGCCGGCGTCACCTGACATCGCGAGAGCACACTGGAGCAACCAACGACGAAGGAGCCTCATGGGAACCATCCGTTACGGAGCACGATCCGAAGAGCAACTGCGGAACCGCGAGGTCGAAGCGACCTCGGTCGACGTCTGGGCCACCACACTCGTCGCCACCTACCTCACCGATCCTGAGGTCATCGCCGCTGTCCTCCCGCCCCCGATCGAACCCGGTGCCGAACCACTGGTGAAGGTGACCGTGGCCACCGTCGACATCCCCGGCTATCCGACGTTCGGCGCCGGCAGTTTCTCGGTGCGGGCCCGCCACGAGGGAACCGATGGGTACTACGCCCTCCTCATGCCCATGACCACCGAGCAGTCGGTGATCGGCGGCCGGGAGACCTTCGGAGAGCCCAAGAAACTCGGGACGGTGGATCTCGACCGTCAGGGTGACCGGGTGACCGGAACCTTCGCCCGGATGGGCACCGAGATCGTCAAGGTCAGCGGACAGGTGACCCGTGAGCTCGAGCTGCCCGACACCGAGACTCGGACCGACTTCTACTTCAAGTTCCTCCCGTCCCCCGACGGCAAGGGTTTCGACAGCGATCCCGCCCTCGTCTACTGCCATCGGACCGAGCAGACCCGCAAACTCGAAGAAGTCTCCGGCGAGGTGCTCCTCCGCGATTCCCGATTCGACCCGGTGGCCGACCTCCCGGTCCGTGAACTGGTAGGAATCCATCTGGCCGACCGAAGCAGTATTCAGCGGGGCGAGATCCACGGGACCGTTCCCGGTGAATGGATCCGCCCGTACGTGCATCAGCGCTATGACGACCTGTCGCCGGTGGGCTCCGAATGATCGAGGATCTCGCCGGGCACGTTGCTGTCGTCACCGGTGGGGCCGGGGGCATCGGACGGGCCATGGGCGAGCGTTTCGCCCGCGAGGGGATGCGCGTGGTCCTGGCCGACGTGGACGACGATCCGCTCGGCGAGACCGTGGACAAGCTTCGGGCCGAGGGTCTCGAAGTCATCGGAGCCAACTGCGACGTCTCGGACTTCGGCTCGGTCGAACAGCTGCGCGACACGACCTTGAAGCACTTTGGTGCCGTCCATCTCCTCTGCAACAACGCCGGTATCGGTGCCGGGGCCGAGGGTGCGCTGTGGGAGCACGAGCTCAACGACTGGCGTTGGGCGTTCAACGTCAACGTGTACGGGGTCATCCACGGGATCAACGCCTTCGTCCCGACGATGATCGCGTCCGGAGCCCAAGGACATGTGGTCAACACCTCATCGGGTAACGGAGGGGTATCGCCCCTGCGCGGCACACCTCAATACGCGGTGACCAAGGCGGCGGTGGTCACCCTGACCGAGTGCCTCTACGCCCAATTGCAGGATGCCGGCTCGGTCGTCGGGGCGTCGGTTCTCTTTCCCGGACCGAACATGCTCCGTACCGGAATCTTCAGCTCGTGGCGGGTGCGGCCGGCTGCGTTGGCCAAGGAGCGCCCGAGGCAGACCCCCTACCCGACCATCGAGGACATCGAGGGTCAAATGGCGGCGGCCGGCATCGAGGTCCACTACACCGAGCCGGCCGAGGTCGCCGACCAGGTGGTGCACGCCGTACGGTCCGGGGATTTCTGGATCATGGCGCCAAGCGATTCGATCGACGCCCAGATCGAGGCCCGGTCCCGATCCATGCTCAAACGCACGAACCCCACCTACCTGCGGGAAGTCCCCGGATGACCGCCCGATCACGCGAGGAGAGACATCGGTGAAGAACTACACGGTGATCTCGGCGGACTGTCATGCCGGGTTGCCCAACCAGGAATACCGCGAGTGGCTCGATCCCGCATTTCGCGACACCTTCGACCAGCACCTGGCGGCACGGGCCGCCATGGAGTCGGAACTGGCCGAACGGGGCCTCCGCAACGAGGAATTCGCCGAGGAGTGGGAGAGCGAGAATGCCGAGGGGCTCCGGGGTGGCTGGGACGCCCGTCGGCGTGACGAGGAGCTCAACGCCGACGGCGTCGTCGGTGAGGTCATCTTCCCCGACGCCGATGCAGTGACAGGTGGGGCATCTGCACCCTTCGGCGCCGGACTGGGCGCCACGGCTGACGTGCCCATCGATCTCCTGATGGCAGGGGCAAAAGCCCACAACCGGTGGCTGGCCGAGCTCTGCGCCGAGAGTCCCCATCGCCGGGCCGGAGTGGCCATCGTGCCCATCTTCGACGTCGACGCCGCGGTGGCCGAAATCCGCCGGGCGAGGGAATCCGGGCTCCGAGGAGGGATCCTCATTCCTTCGATGTGGCAGCCCTACGAGCCCTACCATGACGCCAAGTACGACCCGGTGTGGGCAGTCTGTTCGGAGCTCGAAATGCCGGTCCACGTCCATTCCGGAGCCGCCGACCGTGGCTCCTACGGCGAGCACGTCGGGATCTACATCGCCGAGGTCCGCTGGTGGTCGACCCGGCCCCTCTGGTTTCTCCTGTGGGCGGGAACATTCGAGCGGTTTCCATCCCTCACCTTCGTCACCACCGAGTGTGGGGCCTTCTGGGCCCCCGATCTGCTGTGGACGTCGGACATCGCCTACGACCGGGAGCACGCGGCAAAGAAACTCGGAAAGCAGCTGACCGATCATCTCTCCATGAGGCCCAGCGAGTACTTCGACCGGAACTGCTTCATCGGTGCCTCGAACACCAGGCGGCGGGAGTTGGCCAGGCGCTACGAGATCGGCGTCGGAAACATCATGTGGGGCAACGATTTCCCCCATCCCGAAGGGACCTGGCCGCACACCAGGGAGTGGCTCGGCAAGGCATTTTGCGACATTCCAGTGGACGAGACCCAGCAGATCCTCGGCTTCAACGCCGCCGAGTGCTACCACTTCGACACCGAGGCCCTCCAACCCTTGGCCGACCAGTTCGGACCGACCCCTGAGGAGCTGGGTCAAACCGGCGACGATCTGCAGAAATGGGAGGGCCTGGCGGCCGCCGGTCGGCCCTGGCTGACCGGGAAGGAGGCCCTCGAGCTCCCCGTGCGCGACTGACGACGGCCGGCCTGCCGGCCCGGGCCGATCCGCTCCCCCGCCCGGTTGCCGCAGACAGTCATGTCGCAATTCCGCCAGATAATGGCGCCGAACTGCGCCATGCTGGTGCGGTGATCGAAGATTTCGAACGTTGCTACATCGCCGTCCAATCCCGCGACCCGCGCTTCGACGGATGGTTCTTCACCGCGGTCACATCGACCGGGATCTACTGCCGGCCATCCTGCCCGGCGATGACCCCGATGCGGTCGAACGTCCGCTTCTATCCGTCAGCCGCCGCCGCCCAACGCGCCGGATTCCGCGCCTGCAAGCGTTGCCGTCCCAACGCCACCCCCGGCTCGCCCGAATGGGACACCCGAGCCGATGTGGTCGCCCGGGCCATGCGGCTCATCGCCGACGGTCTGGTCGACCGGGAGGGCGTTGCCGCACTGGCCGCCCGATTGGGGTACAGCGTCCGGCAGTTGGAACGACTTCTCTCGGCCGAGGTCGGCGCCGGACCCATCGCCATCGCCCGGGCACAGCGCGCCCAGACGGCGCGGGTACTCATCGAGACCACACCGTTGTCCATGGCCGACGTGGCCTTTGCCGCAGGGTTCTCCAGCGTCCGTCAGTTCAACGACACGATCAGGACGGTATTCGCCAGTTCACCGACCGACCTCCGGTCACGTGTCGGCGAGGCGGCACGGTCGACGGGAGACGGCTCGGCGGCTCTCGACCTCCGTCTTCCGTTCCGTCAACCCCTGTGCCCCGACAATCTCATGGGACACTTGGCGGCAACCGCTGTCGCCGGCGTGGAGGAGGTCCGTGGTCTCACCTACCGGCGGACCCTGCGCCTCGACCATGGGCCGGGCATCGTCGAGCTCACTCCCACTCCCGACCACATCCACTGCCGCGCCACCCTGTCCGACATGCGCGACCTGACGACGACCATTGCCCGTTGCCGATGGCTCCTCGACCTCGACGCCGACCCTGTCGCCGTCGACGCCCACCTGGCCGCCGACCCCTCCCTCCGCCCTGTGATCGACAAGGCTCCGGGCCGACGGGTGCCGCGATGCGTCGACGGCGGGGAGCTCGCCATCCGGGCCGTCCTCGGCCAACAGGTGTCGACCGAAGCCGCCCGCACCCATACCCACCGGATGGTGGTCGCCCACGGGGAGCCGGTGACCGATGGGCGCGGCGGGCTGACCCACCTGTTTCCGACGCCAGAGGCACTCCATCACGTGGATGCCGCCCTACCCGAGTCCCGACGCCACACCCTGTCGGCGTTGATCGACGCGCTCAGACGGGGCCGTCTCGACCTCGGCCCGGGCTGTGACCGGACCGAGGCGCTCGCCGCTCTCGCCGACCTGCCGGGTATCGGGCCCTGGACCACCAATGTGATCGCCATGCGCGCACTGGGCGATCCCGACGCCTTCCCGGCCTCCGACCTCGGCGTGCGACGCGGTGCCGGCTTGCTCGGTATCCCTTCGACGATGGCCGCCCTCGACCGGTACGCCGACTCGTGGCGACCGTGGCGGGCCTATGCCGTGCAGTACTTGTGGTCGGTGACCGATCACCGCATCAACCAGTGGCCGCCGGCGGCGTGACCAACGACACCCCGATCCGACAACCACGCTCCCCCGCTCAGAAGGAGAACCATGAACACCACCACCGTCACCACCACCATCGACAGCCCTCTCGGACCGTTGACGCTCTCGGCAACCGACGGCGTCCTTGTCGGGCTGTACATGCACGGGCAGCGCCATGCGCCGGCGGGACCCAGCGATCAGCGCAGGGATGACGCCTGGTTCTCCGACATCACCAGCCAACTCACCGCGTACTTTCAGGGTGATCTCCTCAATTTTGACGTGCCGCTCAGGCTCGACGGAACCGCGTTCCAGTGCGACGTCTGGTCGCACCTTCGGGACATTCCCTACGGCGAGACCATCAGTTACGGCGAGCTCGCCCGGCGGGTGGGCAATCCCAATGCGTCGCGCGCCGTGGGGTTGGCCAACGGACGAAATCCGATCGCCGTCATCGTCCCCTGCCATCGGGTCATCGGTTCGAACGGTCAACTCACCGGCTATGGCGGCGGACTCGATCGCAAGACGTGGCTTCTCGATCACGAGGCTGCCCACCGGTCGGACCAAAACTCCCAAGCATCGCTCCTCGGTCGCGTGTAATAATCCCTTTTGATGGTGACGGTGACCCTGGCGGATCTGGCGTATCGATATCGTCAATTCCTGATTGCCGTGGTCGGCGCGGGTGTCGTCATGGCCATGGCGCTCCTCATGGCCGGTCTGGTCGGCGGCTTCGGAGCGGAGACCAATTCGACCATCGGCGGTGTTGGGGCCGATGCATGGGTGCTCACCAACGGCTCCGGTGGCCGTGTCGCGGCAGTCAGCGTGTTCCCGCAAGCAGCAACCGCGATCATCGCCCACGCTCCCGGAGTGACGCATGCCGACCCCTTGGTCATCCTGCCCCAGCAGATCGCCCACGAGGGCACCAAGTCGGTGTCGGTCAACGTGATCGGCGCGAAGATCGGAGGGCTGGGCGACCCGCAGCAGGTCACCGCGGGCCGGCCGATCTCTGGACCCGGACAGGTCGTCGTCGACTCGAAGACCGGTGCCGCCGTAGGAAGTGTGATGACCATCGGGACCACGCCCTTCCGGGTGGTGGGCCAGATCCCGAACCGTTCGCTCCTCGGTGGCACCTACGTCGTCTACGTGCCGCTGAGCAATGCGCAGGCCCTGGGTCTGGGAGGCCGCCCTTACGTCACGGCCGTGGTGACGACGGGCGTACCCAAGACGGTTCCGGCCGGCCTGCAGGTGCTCACCACGAAGTCGGCCGAGCAGCAGACCCTCGCCGCCCTGGCTTCGGCCGTGTCGTCGATCAACAACACCAAGATCCTCATGTGGGTCATCGCCGGCATCATCATCGCCGCCCTCCTGTACGTCTCGGCACTGCAGCGGGTACGGGATTTCGCCGTGCTCAAGGCTTTGGGTTCCTCGACCGCGACGCTGCTCGGCAGTCTGGCCTTGCAGGCCGTCATCGTGGCCCTGCTGGCCGCAGCGTTCGCCGCCATCATCTCCAACTTCATGGGAGGCATCTTCCAGCAACCCGTGGCGATACCGGACAGCGCCTTCATCACCTTGCCGATCATCGCCATTGTGGTGGGACTCATCTCCAGCCTCGTTGCCCTGCGCCAGGCAACGGGAGCCGATCCGGCGGCGGCGTTCGGCTGAGCCATGGCTTCCCTCACCGCCAAAGACCTGACCATGGAGTTCTCTTCCGGTGGTTACCGGGTCCGCCCCCTCCACGACTTCAGCTTCACCGCTGACGACGGTGAGTTGGTCGTCCTGCTGGGACCGTCGGGATGCGGCAAGACCACCCTCCTCTCGTGCCTGGCCGGCCTGCTCACTCCCACGGCCGGCACGATCAGCCTCGACGACCAGGTCGTCTCCGGGCTGAGCGGCGCGGCGCTGTCCGAGTACCGCCGCCACACCGTCGGGGTCGTCTTCCAGGCGTTCAATCTGATACCGAGTCTCAACGCCCGCTCGAACGTCATGGTCCCCCTCCGTCTCGCCGGGGTCAGCGGCAAGGTCGCCCGTGAACGGGCAGACGTCCTGTTGGAGCAGGTCGGTCTCGACGAGCGGGGGCACCACCGGCCCGACCAGATGTCCGGCGGGCAGCAGCAGCGGGTGGCCATCGCCAGGGCCCTGGTCCAGGACCCGCCTCTGGTGCTGGCCGACGAACCCACCGCGCACCTCGACTACATCCAGGTCGAAGGCATCCTCCGGCTGTTGCGGGAACTGGCCGGACCGGGTCGGCTGGTCATCGTGGCCACCCACGATGAACGGATCACCCAGCTCGCCGACCGGGTGGTGGAGCTGGTCCCCCACCTGCCCGACTCGGCCCGGGAGCCGCAGCCCGTCACGTTGACGGCTGGCCAGGTCCTGTTCAGTCAGGGGGACGACAGCGACCTCGTCTACATCGTCGAGTCAGGTGAGGTGGAGATCTACCGCACCCGTGAGGACGGAACCGAAGAGCACCTGACCATCGTCAAGCAGGGCAGCTACTTCGGCGAGCTCGGGCCCCTGTTCAACCTGCCCCGGGCCGCCTCTGCCCGTGCTCTCACCGACGTGCAGCTCACTGGATACAGCGCCCGCCTCTTCCGCAGCCTCCATCCCAGCTCCAAGTCGTTCAGCGCCTGATCCAGGTGCCGGGCCGGCACGGCCGGACCCTGCGTGCGCTCGACGGAGACACCGACTCTGATCTGCTCTTTTCCGCCGATCCGGGCCGGCTGTCGGCACGCAGGGTAAAGGACCACCCGACCAGGGCCGATAACCCTACGGTGAAGTTCGACCTCGCCCATCCCACCCAGCGTCAGGTCCGCGACGGTCTCATCTCCGGGGTCATCGCCGAGTCCATCGCCATCCCCATCCTCCTCACCGTGATCTTCGTCGATCGGGACCCGGTCAAGTGGTGGTACATCCTCGGTGCCATCGGCTGCATCCTGGCATCGGTCGTCTACGTCGCGCTCTTCGTCGTCATCACCAAGGGAAAAGCCGATCTGGCCACTCAGGCCACGACGGGGTTCGTGATCGTCTGCCTGGCCCTCACCGCCTTGGCTTTCATCGAATTGGGCTCTGACAACAAGTTCGGGACCTACACACCGGCGGTTCTGGTCGGAGTCACCCTCGTTTCGATCATCGGCGACAGACGGATGCGGATCGGCATCGACCTCTTCGCCATCGCACTGGTGGCGATGACCAGCTGGGCCGGAGGTCTCCGGGGATCCGAGCTCGTGGCCGTGTTCCTCGTCTATTCCTCGACCATCGTGGCCATCACCTGGATCATCTCCCGGGACGTCGGATCGCTGACCGGCCACCTCAACTTCCGGCAGTCGATCGACGCACTGCACGAGACGTTCGAGGATGTCGGGTCCGAGCACTGCCGACTCGGCCACCGATACCATCGGGTCGATCTTCCACCGCGGACTCCCCTTGGTGGCCGACGTCCTGCCCGCCGATCAGATCGTGGTTCTCACCCGCAACGAGAAGCTCGGTCGGTTTGTCCCGCTGGTGACCTGGCCCGGCCAGGGCGAAGACGTCGCCGATCTGGTCGAGCTCCGCCAACTCGACCAGGCGCTCCACTCCGACTCGGTGGTGCTCGACGAGTCGTTCTGTACCATCCCGGTCGGCTACTGCGTCGACGGGGAGTTGGTCATGGTGGTCCGGCGCTCGGACGACGATCGCAGGATCGATCCGCAATCACGTGAAGCGGCCGAGCTCCTGGCGGCGGCCTTCCTCAGGGTGAACAGCCGGGTGAATTTCGTGAACCGGTTGCATACCGAGAGCCGCACCGACCCCCTCACCGGCCTGGCCAACCGACGCACCCTCTACGAGCGGATCGAGATCGAGATGGCCCACGCCCTCCGCTCGGAGTCTCCGCTGAGCGTGGCCATGATCGATCTCGACCACTTCAAGGACTACAACGACCGGTACGGCCACGTTGCCGGAGACACCGTGCTGCGATCGATCGCCGCGTTGATGGTTTCCAACATCCGCGGCCAGGACCTGGTCGCCCGGTACGGAGGCGAGGAGTTCTGCCTGGTCATGCCCGACACCGACCTGGTCGGTGCCCACTACCTGCTCGACAAGCTCCGGGCAGGAGGTCGCGAGGCCACCACCGACTTCGGCGTGACCCTGTCGGCCGGTCTGACCAGCTGGGACGGTTTCGAGACCACGACGTCGTTCATCGAGCGGGCCGACCAGGCGCTCTACCGGGCCAAGGAGACCGGCCGGAACCGGGTCGTCTCCATTCAGGCCTTCACCGAGTTCTGAGCCCGCCCCCGGGCATCAATCCGGTCGCCGGAGGACCAGGTAGACGTTGTCGTCGACGGCGAACGAATTGACGATGTCATAGCCCTGGGCCGACGCGGCATCGAGCTCGGCCTCCAATTCGAGCCTGCGTTCGGCCACCACCAAACGACCTCCGTGCACCCGGAGCACCCGGTGGGTCCCCGTCACCGGCGCGCCCCGGCCTCGCCGCCGGTGGACTCGGCGTCTACCACGTCCGGTCCCTCGAGCAGGAGGCCGGTCTCCCACGGGCTTCCCTGGGGCTGGTCCCACGAGGGGCGGACCCGGATGTACCACTCGCGTCCCCAGACCGTCGAGAACACGTCGGGAGGCATGGCCAGGAAGAAACTGGTCTCACTGATCTGGCTCACATGAGCCGTCATGGCCTGGCGTTTGCGATCGATCCATCGGGTCACATCGACTTCCGTGGTCAGCCGCTCGGCCGGTTCCCCCATGGTGTCCATCCCGTCGGTGCTGCCCTCGGGCGGCTCCCACTCCGACGACTCGACCTGCTCGGCGAGACTCCGCATGAAGTCGCGATTCATCGTCCACATGTAGACCACCGGAGTGCTCGCCAGGGCTGCGGCCCGCATGCCCACCCGATGCACCTGCACGTGATCCGGATGCCCGTACCCTCCGTGCTCGTCGTAGGTGACCAGCACATCGGCCCTCTCCTCGGTGAGTATCCCGGCCAGGGCCGCGGCCGCCTCGTCGACGTCGGCGGCGGCGAAACTGCCGGGGCGGTCGTTGGTGGCCTCACCGGCCATCCCCGAGTCGAGGTAGTCGAGGTAGGTCTGGCGGGCGACACCGAGGACCCGGCAGGCCTCGGTCAGTTCCGCCCGGCGGCGGTCGGCCAGCGTTTCGCCCTCCGCCAACAGGCCCTCGGGGATCTCCCCGAGCTCACCGCGGGTGGCCGTCACCAGAACCACCCGGTGGCCGGCGTCGGACAGGGCCGCCATGGTTCCGGCGGTGGCGATGGCCTCATCGTCAGGGTGAGCGTGGAAGAAGACAATCGTGGCCATGTCCGGCACCCTAGCGGTGTCGGCGGCATCGAACCGACCGGATCCTGCGGCGGTCACTCCAGCGGAAGTTGGGGGGCCTCGGCCAGTGACAGCTGGCCGGCGATGGACCGTTCGGCATCCACTCCGCGGCGCTTCCGGGCGGAGACGGCGAAGATCCGGCCGGGGTCGAACGAGCGGATCCTGCGGTCACCCGGCCGCCCGCCGATCACCTCCACCGATTCGGTGCCGTTGTGGCGGTTGAGGACGTGGGCGCGGAACTCCCACTCGGCTCCTCGGATGCGAAGTCCCGAGACAATCACCGGATCTCCGGGACGCAGCCCGCTCCACGTCTCGGTGCGCTCGAGGTGCTCCGAGGCTTCGAGGGCGGCGCGGCGGGCCCGCGACCGCGGCCTAGCGGTCATGCCGTTCCTCACGCACGATCCGGAGGCGGTGCCAGAAGAGGACGGCGACGGCGATGACGACCACGACAGCGGCCACATAACCGGCGTAGCTGAAGGCCTTCAGCACCCGGCTGTAGCTGCTCCCGAGGGCATAGCCCAAGCTGGTCAGCGCGGTGCACCAGATGGCGCAGCCGATGACGGTGAACACGAGGAACTTCGCCAGCGCCATCTCGCCGAGACCCGCCGCGAACGAGACGAACGACCGGAGCAGGGGGATGAACCGACCGAAGAGGACGAAGGGCTCGCCCCGCCGGGCGAACCAGGCCTCGGCACGGTCGAGGTCCTTATGGGTCAGCAGGACGTACTTGCCCACCCGGTCGACCAGGGCCCGGCCCCCGAAGTAGCCGATCAGATAGCCGGCCAGTGAGCCCAGCACCTCGGCCAGCGTGGCCACCACGATGACGACCACCAGATTCAGATGGTGGGGCTCGTTGGGGATCTGACCGCTGGCCAGCACCCCTCCGTAGATGATCGCCACCTCGGCTCCCACAGGCAGGCCCATCGACGAGATGAAGCTCAGGGCGAAGACGGCGACGTAGCCCCAGGTTTCGAGAAAATGCTCCATAAGCCAACAATGTCTACTCGGTCAGCGTCCACCTCGTGGGGCTTTGCCCGCCCGGTCCGACCCCGCTGGGCTACCGTCACGTCGGTGACCACGGACCGAGACGATCAGGGGCCCAGCCGGGATCATTGCACCACGGCCGACGGGCTCGGCATCGCCCTGTATGACTTCGGTGGCTCGGGAGAAGACCTGCTGCTGGTCCACGCCACCGGCTTCTGCGCCGAGGTCCTCGGGCCGCTGGCCCGGGACCTGGCCGACCACTACCGCTGCTGGGGGCTCGACCTCCGGGCCCACGGACGATCGGACCGGCCGGTCGACGGCGATTTCCGGTGGACCGGGTTCGCCACCGACGTGCTGACCGTCATCGACCACCTCGGACTCAAGCACCCCCTGGGTTTCGGCCATTCGTGCGGTGGTGCGGCCGTCCTGCTGGCCGAGCAGGCCAGGCCCGGGACGTTCAGGTCGCTCTACTGCTTCGAGCCGGTCGTCCTGCCCGAACCGATCAGCCCGGCCAGGTTCGAACGGAATCCACTCTCGGTGGGGGCCCGGCGCAGACGGGAGACATTCCCGAACGCCGAGGACGCCTTCGTCAACTTCTCCTCGAAGCCGCCGTTCTCCGACCTCGATCCTGAAGTGCTCGAGCTCTACGTCGAAGCCGGGTTCGAGCTGATCCCCGAGGACGAGGGAGGTGACGGTCAAGCCATACGACTGCGATGCCGTCGTGACGACGAAGCGGAGATCTATGCCCACGGTGCCTCCCACGGCGCTTTTGCCCATCTGAACGAGATCGGCTGCCATGTCACTCTGTGTTGCGGCGAGGACACCGACGCCTTCGGCGTCTCCCTCCTCGAGGCCGACGCCGGCCAGTTGCGACGGTCGACCGTCGAAGTGACCCCCGGCGTGGGCCACTTCGGCCCGCTCCAGCAGCCGGGCGTGGTGGCCTCGTCGGTGCACCGGGCGCTGAGCACCGATCACGTCACACCCCGGACGTAGTCTGTTCCCGTGTCCTTCGACCCTCCCCGCTCGCTCTCCCCGTCGAAGTTCTCCTCGTTCCGCGACTGCGCGCTGGCGTTCAGGTTCAACTCCATCGAACACCTTCCCGACCAGCCCACGATCTGGACGGTCAAGGGAACCCTGGTCCACCGGGTACTGGAGCGCCTCTTCTGGCTCCACGAGCGAGGCGACCGATCGCCGGAATCGGCCGATGCCGAGCTGGTCACGGCGTGGGGCGAGCTGCAGACCGATCCGGACTTCGTGGAGCTGGCCCTTACCGCGGCGGAGGCCGAGGAGCTGCGAGCCGACGCCGAGGTACTGGTCAAGAACTACTTCGCCCTCGAGGACCCGAACGAGGTCAATCCGGTCGGAGTCGAGCTGACCCTGGAGGCACGGGTCGGCGACATGCGCTTGCGAGGGATCATCGACCGACTGGATCTGACCGCCGACGGGGAATTGGTGGTCATCGACTACAAGACCGGGCGGGCGCCCGGGGTGGCATTCGAGCAGTCGAAGCTGGCCGGGGTCCACATCTACGCCCTCTTGTGCGAGGAGGTCCTCGGACGACGGCCGGTGCAGGTCAGGTTGCTCCATCTCAAAGAACCGATGACCATCACGGCCGAACCTTCGGAACAGGCCATTCGCGGGCAGAAGATGAAGGCTGTGGCCGTCTGGTCGGCCATCGAACGGGCGTGCCAGAACGAGGACTTCCGGCCCCGGACCTCGCCTCTCTGCAACTACTGCCGCTTCCGGGAGTTCTGTCCGGCCTATGGCGGCCGGCCCGAGCAAGCGGCCGTGGTCCTCGGAGGGGCCATGGGAGGAGCGGCATGACCCTCCCCCGGGCCGCCGATCCCGTCGACGAAGGCAGATCCCGACTCTTGCGCCGGGCCTCGGGAGGATCCTGGCCGGCCCGACGGATCGGCTCGGCGGGCCGACGACAGGACCTTCACCGACCTGGTGCACGAGTTCGATGCCCGGGTCGACGGCTGGTTCGAGCCCTGGCGCGGGAATCCGAGCCTGGACGGTGCGGCCAAGGTGATCACCGGGCTCGGAGATCGCGGCCTGATGTGGGCGGTCACCACGGTGTGGCGGGCCAGGCACACCGGGCCGGAGCGGGCCCGGGCCGTTCGGGCGCTCACCATTGCCGGAGTCGAATCGACCATCGTGAACTCCGCCCTCAAGCGGGTCATCGGGCGGTCGCGACCGGATCGCAGTGACGTCCGGCTGGCCGATGGTGGCATTCCGGTACGAGAGCCGACGTCGGCCAGCTTTCCCAGCGGCCACACGTTGGCCGCCTTCTGCGCCGCCACCGTCATGAGTCAGCGGGACGATCGGGCCGGCAACGCGCTGCTGTTCACCGGTGCCGCACTGGTGGGGCTCAGCCGACTCCATCTCCGGGCCCATCACGCCTCCGATGTGCTCGGAGGAGCAGCCATCGGATCCGCCCTCGGTCTCATCGGCCGACGCCTGCTGTAAGCGCCCGATCGGACCACCTGCCATGCCTGACCGGAATGGATCACCGGCCCCGGGGGTTGGACAGGCATGACTGCTGGCCAGACTTTTGCCGTGACCTGGGACTACCGGTGCCCATTCGCCCGAAACGGGCACGAGCACATTCTCGACGGACTGGAGGCCGGGGCGCCGTGGGACGTGACGTTCGTCCCCTTCTTCCTCAACCAGTCACACGTGCCCGAGGGCGGCATTCCCGCCTGGGACGACCCGGCCCAGCAGGCCGACCTCATCGCCCTGGCCGCCGGCGTCGCCGTCCGGGACCGGTTCGAGGAGCACTTCCTCGGCCGTGCACCGCTCCCTGTTCACCGCCCGCCACGATGAAGGCGGCGATCTGCGGGATGTCGCCGTGGTACGTGAAGCGCTGACCCGGGCCGGCGCCGACGCCGACGCCGTCATGGCCGAGGTGGAGGACGGGTGGCCGGCCAAAGTCGTGCGGGACGAGCACGAGAGGGTGGTCGGAGAGCTCGACGTCTTCGGGGTACCCACGTTCATGGCCGACGGGAGCGCCGTCTTCGTGAGGCTCATGTCCCGGCCCCAGGGTGACGGGACGCTGGCCCGCCGGACGATCGACGGGGTCCTGGACCTGATCCACCAGCACCCCGACCTGAACGAGTTCAAGCACACCCGCCTCAGCAGGTGAGGTCGTGTGCCGGGGCCTCAGCCCCCGGCGAGTGAGGCCAACGCCCCGATCGACGCCTTGATCTGCTCGGCGGTGCCGAACGGTGCGCCGCAGAAGTCGGTGGTGCCGATGTCGGCCAGCTGACGGACCCGATCCTTGACCTCAGCCTCGGATCCGACAATGGCCACGTCGGCAGGACCCTCCGCCCCCTCCCGGTCGAGCATCGCCCGATAGGACGGAAGGTGGCCGTAGATGGAGAAGACCTCCGCCGCCTTCTCCCGGGCTGCGGCCACATCGTCGGTGACGCACACCGGAAGGCCCACGCCGATGCGGGGAACCGGCCGGCCGGCCTCGGCGGCCGCCTCGTTGATGGTGGGGATCACGTGCGATTCGAGGGTCTGGGGCCCGGTCATCCAGGTCACCGTCCCCGAGGTCATCCGCCCGGCGATCCGCAGCATCACGGTGCCCAGCGCGGCCACGAGTACCGAGGGTGGCGGGGCGGTGATCTGGAGCGGGCCGAAGGTCGACGCACTGAGGACCTCGCCGGTGAAGGAGGCGGCCTCACCCTCGAGGAGGGGCATGAGGATGGACAGGTACTCCCGCATGTAGCGGGCCGGCTTCTCGAAGGACTGACCGAAGACGTTCTCGATGACCATCTGGTGGGACAGCCCCACGCCGAGGACCAGGCGGCCGGCGGTGGCCGCCTGCACGGTCAGCGCCTGCCCGGCGAGCATCACCGGATGGCGCGGATACACCGGGACCACCGCGGTGCCCAGCTCGATGTCCGGCACCTCCCGCCCGATGGCGGCCAGTGCGGTGAGCGCGTCGTAGCCGAATATCTGGGAGGCCCAGGCCGTTTCGATGCCGGCCTCCTTCAGCGAGACGACCTGCCCGACGACGTCGTCGAACGGCTTCTCCGTCTCGAACATCACGCCGATGCGCACAGTGGTTCCTCCTGGGTGGCCGAGTCCGGCCCCGGTCCGGGCTCGTGCCGAGATCGGACCGGGGCTGACGGATCAATGGTGGACGGATCGGACCAACCGTACAGGTCGGATCCCTGCGCCTCTGCCCTGTTGTCCTGCCCCGTGCTGGCCGGGAGCTGGCCCTCGTGCCTTCGGCCCTCTGACGTCGGTGACCCCCGGCCGCTCCCTGGGCTGGCTCCGGGCCCCGGCTTCCTGGGCCTCGGCCCGGTGAGCGCAGGCACGGATATGACCGATGGGCACCGGTCGGGCAGAATGCGCACATGTCTGTTGCCATCATCATGGGAAGCGGGTCCGACGCATCGATCATGGACGATGCCGTCCAGACCCTCAGGTCATTCTCCATCCCGGTGGAGGTTCGGGTCCTGTCCGCCCACCGGACACCGGATGACACCATCGCCTTCTGCCGAGGAGCGGCCGACGCCGGGATCAAGGTGATCATCGCCGCGGCCGGCGGTGCCGCCCATCTGGCCGGAGTGGCCGCGGCAGCTACTCCCCTCCCGGTGATCGGCGTGCCCGTGGCGCTGGCCAATCTGGGCGGCCTCGACTCGCTGCTGGCCATGGTCCAGATGCCCAAGGGCATTCCCGTCGCCACTGTGGCCGTCAACGGGGCCCGGAACGCCGCCCTGTTGGCCGTCCGGATTCTGGCCCTGAGCGACGCCCGTCTCGCCACGGAGCTCGACAGGTTCGGCCAGGATCTGGCCGATCAGGTCCGAGATCAGGACGCCGAGATCGTCGCCCGCTACCGGGTGGGCTGAGCCGGGGCCGGGAGCGGCCGGCGGTCGGGAGCGGCGGCTGGCGGCGTCAGCGTGGGCGCTGGTGCGCTTCACCCGGCCTTCCAAGGAGGGGCCAGGCCCTTCAGAACAGCCTCGAGGGGCTGATCCAGCGGAATGACGGCCATCACCGGGATGTCGATCCCGTGGGCCACGTAGCGGCCGACGTGGGCCCGGCATTCGTCGAACGACCCATGGACGACGAGCGCGTCGACCACATCGTCGGTGATGGCGGCCAGAGCCGCCTTCCGGTCACCTGACTGCCAGGCGTTCCACATCGGTTCGAGCTCAGGTCCGCGGCCGAGCCACCGGTGGAAGGCGGCGTACACCCCGACGTTGAGGTAGGCGGCGATCATCCGCCGGCCGACCGCCCGAGCCAGCCCGGCGTCCTCGGTCGGGCAGACGAAGATCCGGGCGGCAACCGGCACGGCTGCTCCGATTTCCGGCTTCACCGTGGCCACGTCCTCGGCGGAGAGCCAGTTCAGGATGACGCCGTCGGCCTCCCGGCCCGCCAGCCTCAGCATCCCCGGCCTCAGTGCGGCCAGGAAGATCGGCGGCGGATGTTCGACGGGGCGGGCCAGACGGAAGCCTCGCACGGTGAAGGTCTCGTACTCGTGGTCGACCTTCTCCCCGGCCAGCGCCGACCTCAGGAAGCGAATGGTGTCCCGCACCCGCTTGTAGGGCTCGGCGAACTCGATGCCGTTCCAGCGGCTGACGATGACGTCGGACGAGGTTCCCAACCCGAGGGTGAAGCGACCCGGAGCAGCCTCGGCCATGCCGGCCACGCTCTGGGCCAGCAGCGCCGGTCCCCGGGTGTAGGCAGGGATGATGGCCACGCCCAGCTGCAGGGAGGGCGACCACGCCGCGGCCAGCGCCAACGGGGTGAACCCGTCCACTCCGTCGGTCTCGGCCGACCACACATCGGTGTAGCCCAAGCTGCGACCAATTCCGCGTACCACCTGCGGTGATCCTCCAGCGTCACCCCGTCGAAGGGAACCGTGATCCCATAGCGCATCCGGCCCGGTCGCTTCCGTCTCTCGCTCAGCCATGACCCCCGTAATACACCCTCCAGGCATGCTCTACCCATGACCACCGATCGCAGGCGCCGCTCCCCGCCACCCAGCTCCAGCTTCGAGCTCCCCCTCCCCACCTCCGCCGGGCCGAGGACGGCCCCACGCCAGCAGGTGGACTGGCGGCTCGACGAGCAGACCCGTCGCATCGGGCGCCAAGGGCGTGGCCGCGGCACGGGCCCTGCTCGGGGACACGACCGCCGCTCGGCACGCCGGCGAGGGAGCCGACGAGGGATCGGAGGAAGGCCTGGCCGCGCCGCCTGAGCGCCGACGGCGCTACGGTCAGGTGGATGCCGACGGTTGCCGAACGTCTCGACTACCCACCCGACGCCAGACTGCTCATCCTCAACTGCGCCGACCTCGGTCTGTGTCACGCGGCCACGGTGGGCGTCTACGACGCGCTGCGTGAGGGAATCGGCACCAGCGCATCGCTCATCGTCCCGGCTCCGTGGGCACGGGAGTCGGCGTCCCGGTTCCGTGGTGACGACGTCGGGGTCCGACTCACCCTCAACGCCGAGCACGACCTCTACCGCTGGGCGACCGATCACCCAGGCCCCGTCGCTGCTCGACGGGGACGGCGGATTCCCGCGGACCGTCACCGACGTCTGGGATCACGCCGACATCGACGAGGTCCGCCGGGAGTGCCGGGCCCAGATCGAGCGGGCCGTCCTGTGGGGCTTCGACATCAGCCATCTCGACGCCCATCTCGACGCCCTGCTCCTGCGGCCGGAGTTCTTCGACGTCTACCTCGAGCTGGCGGTGGACTTCGGCCTTCCCCTTCGCCTGCTCGGGGCCGACGCCGAGCCCAATGTCGGGTTCCCCGTCCGGCAACTGGCCGCCGACGAGGGCGTGCTGTTCGCCGACCGATTCGCCACCCTGCCGGCGGTGGGTGCCCGCCAGGCCTTTCTCGACCTGGTCGACCGCGCTGGAGCCGGGCGTCACCGAGGTGACCCTGCACCCGGCTATCGACACCCCCGAGCTGCGGGCCATCACCACCGACTGGCAGGCCAGGGTGGCCGACCATGTGCTGCTGGTGGCCGACCGCGGCCTCGGCCAGATCATCGCCGAGGCGGGCGTCACCCTCATCGGCTACCGGCCGCTCCGCGATGCCATGCGGAAGCCCTGAGCCGCGGCCTTGACGCCCGTTGGGACCCTGTCCCCGTGCACGGCCCGGTTCCGGATGGGGCGTCCGGATGGGATCCACAGGAGGAGGGGTCGCCGCTCAGGTCCAGGGGAAGGTCCCCAGCCGCCCATGCGGCGCCGGTAACCTGATGCCCAGTGATGGGAGTAGCCGCCGCCGAGGGCGAACAGCCGGATCCGGCGCGGGCCTCGGCGCCGGGCCACCGGCTCACGCGCCGGTCACGCAGCCCGGATGCCGGCGCCGAGTCCGGCGGTGGCGACCCCGTCACGGACGCGTGTCGGCGTGCCACTTCCCGCCGGCGGCGCGTCCCTGCCCTCTGGCGCCGAGCCACCGCTCCCGGCCGACGGGGTCTCCGGGCCACCGGCCGCCCATCCGCAGGCGTTCACGCTCGAAGGACCTGCTGCTTCTCGATTCCGACGACAACGAGGCCGTGGCCATCGAGACGCTGACCTTCAGCGACAACGGAATCGGCGTCGTCAAGCGCACGGAGAACAGCCGCGGGTGCTCCCCTGGTCATCGGTGATCACCCACGTCGTCGAACCGTGGAGCGGCGGTGTGATCCCCGAATGGTGGGTCGACCCCGAGCTCAACCGGCGGCGGGCCTCGGTCAATCCGGTCGACTCGGTCACCGATCCCGGTGCCACCAACCGGCCCCGGGCCGACCGCGAGCCGGGCGCGCTGATCGGGATCCAGACGCCCACCCAGACCTACCGCTTCCTGCTTCCCGGGAGGCGATGCCCGGGAGATCTCCCGCCAGGTGGCCGCCTTCGCCGTCAGGTTCCAGGGGCCGACCGGTGCGTCCTCGGTGACCAGGGTCGTGCGGTGGGGCCAGGATGCAGAGCGGCGCCGCGTGGCGCGTCCCACCGAAGCGGGACTTCTCGTGGGCGAAGGTCCAGCCCTTCTTGGTGGTGGCCCTGATCGTCTTCCTGGCCACCGCGGTGACCATCATCCTCCTGCAGAGCGCAGGTGCCATCCACCTGCCCTATCTCGGGCGGGGTCGGGTCCCGGGCGATCGGTCGGGCGCGACTCAGAACTGGGTGACCGAGGCGACCCGCCGGCGCAGATCCTGGTACTCGGGTGTATGGGTGGCCGGGAGCAGCGCCATCATCACGCCCATCGAACCTGCCACCTTCAACCTGCCCTGCATGAAGGCCACGTTGGGATCGAGCTCTCCCCGCTGCATGGCCACGGCGTCCTGCCACACCGTCGTCAAGGTCACGTCCGGTCCATCGACGGCACCCGGCGACGCTCGAGACCACGCGGCCGTCCTCCAGCACCAGTGGTAGGGACATCGCCGTCGGGTCCTCCGGTGACCTCGACCTGGATCCGGGCGGACAGTCCGGGGCGAGACGGCGAGGTCGGCCCCCATCGCCCTGGTCTCGTCGAACCACTCCGGGGTCAGCCACTTGGTCACGGGACCCCTCCGGCGTGCACGGCACTCCCGGACGCCATTCGATGGGTCAACCCCTTCAGCCCGACACCCTGGGTGCAGCCCGCACCCCGACGAAGAGATCACCGTCGGACTCACCGTCGAGCGCAGGGGACGGGTCGATGGTCTGGGTCCCTCCCGAGCCCCCTGCCGGCGATGCGGTCCGGGCCAGCCGGTAGTCGTCGAACGGATGGATGGACCGCATCACCTCGGGCGGCAGCCCGAACCAGAACGGTGACTTGGGGTCGACCTGGGTGGCATGGGCCAGGAGGGCCTGACGGCGGACGTCGCCGAAGTCCGAGATGTCGACGGATGTGGTGGTCGATCTCGGCGGGGATGTCCTCCCAGCGCTTCCGCCACTGCTCGTCGAAAGGCGATTCGAGCCCCAGCTCCTCGAATTTCTCGTGGATCTCCCTGAAGCGGGCCGCGGAGAACACCGTGTAGTAGAGCTTGGCCGGTTGCCAGGGCGAGCCCGCGCCCGGATAGCGCTCCGGGTCGCCGGCCGCCGAGAAGGCGGCCAGGCCGACCTCATGGACTCGCAGATGGTCCGGGTGGGGGTATCCCGACTGGTCGTCGCCGTAGATCACCATGACCTGGGGCCTGGCCCGCCGGATGACCGCCACCAGGCGCTCGACGGCCTCGTCGAGAGGCGCCTGGGCGAAGCACAGCGGGATTCTGCGTTGGACGGCGATCCGGCCATCCCCGAGTCCGCGGTAGCCCAGCATGACGACCTCGTCGTAGCCGATGACCTCGGCGGCCCGGGCGAGCTCCTCCTCACGCAGCTCGGAGATCCGGGCGTGGACCTCGGGTGTGTCCATGGCCGGGTTGAGGACCTCCCCCTCCTCCCCCCCGGTGCAGCAGACCAGCACGGTGTGGACCCCCTCGGCGTGGTAGAGGGCAACGGTCCCAGCCCCCTTGGACGCCTCGTCATCGGGGTGGGCATGGACGGTAAGCAGGCAGAGCGACTCAGGCACGGCGCACACGCTACCGGGCAGTGAGGCCCTAAGCTTCAATTGCCAAGAGCGAGGAAGGACCCATCAGCATGAGCGTGATGAAGCGCCTGTCGGGAATTGTCCAGGCCAAGACCAACAAATTGCTCGGACAAGGCCGAGGATCCACGCGAGTCCCTCGACCTCTCGTACCAGAAGCAGCTGGAGAGCCTCCAGAAGGTCCGTCGGAGCGTGGCCGACGTCACCACGGCCAAGAAGCGGATCGAGCTGCAGGCCACCCAGCTGCAGCAGCAGGGCGACAAGCTCCAGCAGCAGGCCAAGGCGGCCCTGACCCAGGGCAACGAGGACCTGGCCAGGGAGGCTCTGGCCCGGCGGGCCGCCCTGGGCGAGCAGCTCACCGACCTCCAGTCCCAGCACGAGCAGGTCGCCGCCCAGGAGGCGAAGCTCATCGCCACGGCCCAGAAGCTGCAGACGCAGGTGGACTCCTTCCGCACCAAGAAGGAGACCATGAAGGCCACCTACACGGCGGCCGAGGCCCAGACCAAGATCGGCGAGGCCGTCTCGGGCATCTCCGAGTCGATGAGCGACGCCGGGATGTCGATGCAGCGGGCCCAGGACAAGATCGACGGCATGCAGGCCCGGGCCGGAGCCATGGACGAACTGCTCGCCTCCGGGGCCCTGACCGATCTGTCCAACCCGGTCGACGACATCCAGGCCCAACTGAACAAGGCGTCGACCAACTCGACGGTCGACGCCGAGCTGGCGGCCCTCAAGGCCGAGGTCGGGCACCGGCGCACCACCTCCGGCCGAACTCGGATCGGCGGAAGCCGAGGGCACCCCGTCGTGATCGTCCAGGATCCTTGGCGAGGGGCAGTACCAGATCCCCGACGACCAGCGAGGCGTCTCTCGAAGCGCTGGACTCGAAGGTTGCCGACGCCGTCGACAGCGGGGACGAGACGGCGTTCGATCTCGCCCTTGCCGCGCTGACCGCCGAGGTTCGCCGGCTGGGCGAGCCGCTGGCCGACGACGACTTCGCCCCCTCCGACTGGTCGTCCCCTTCCCGGACGCCACGCTGGCCGAGACCAAGGGGCTGCTCGACGGATTCGGCGGACGGCTCACGAGCCGAAGACCGCTGAGGGTTCGATGAGCACCGCCCGCAACATCCCCTCCGACCGCGGACTGACCCTCCGGATGTTCACCACCGGCCTGATGCTGGTGATCCTCTACGGCGCCGTCATCGGGCTCCTGATCGCCTTCGGCATCTCCTACGCCGTGGTGCTGGTCTTCGCGGCCATCCTCCTCTTCGTCCAGTACTGGTTCTCGGACAAGATCGCCCTGTTCGGCATGGGTGGGCACATCGTCACTCCCGAGCAGGCGCCCCAGCTCCACGGCGTCATCGACCGGCTGTGCGCCCTGGCCGACATGAAGAAGCCGCGGGTGGCGATCGCCGACACCGATGTCCCCAACGCCTTCGCCACCGGCCGGAGCCCCAACAACGCGGTGGTCTGTGCCACCAGCGGGCTGATGCGGCGGCTCGACGAGTCCGAGCTCGAAGCCGTGCTGTCCCACGAACTGTCCCACGTGGCCCACCGGGACGTCGCGGTGATGACCATCGCCAGCTTCTTGGGCATGGTGGCCGGGATGATCACCCGGATCATGCTGTGGACCGGCCTGATGGGCGGCTTCGGTGGCGGGAATCGAGGCAACAACCAGGGCGGGAATGACAACGCAGCCCTGGTCGAGCTGGCCGTGCTGGCCGTCTCGGTCGTCGTCTACGCCATCAGCTTCCTGCTGACCATGGCCCTCTCCCGCTACCGCGAGCTGGCCGCCGACCGGTCCGGGGCCCTGCTCACCGGGCGGCCCTCTGCGCTCGCCTCGGCGCTGGTCAAGGTGACCGGCGAGATGTCCCGCATCCCGACCCGGGACCTCCGGTCCTCGGAGAGCTTCAACGCCTTCTACTTCACCCCGGCCATCGCCAAGAGCGGGGTCAGCCTGTCCACCATCTTCTCGACCCACCCCTCCTTGGACCAGCGCCTGGCCCAGCTGGCCAAGATCGAGGCCGAGTTGGGCAAGCCTTCGTGATCCCGCCGGTTCGGGCTCATGGCCGGTGAGCCGCATCCGTTGATGCGGCGGCGTGCGCTGATGGGACTGCTCAACACCATCCTCGGGCGGACCAAACCGGTCCAATCGGACCTCGACGCGCTGTTCGCACTCCCCTCGGCCTCCATCACCCTCCAGAGTGCCGCCGGCCTGTCCTGTTCGGGACATGCCGGTGTCTGCTTCAAGCCTCCGTCCGGACAGGGGTTCGAGGAGATGCAGGCCGAGGTGGTCAAGCTGCTCCAGATGGACGGTGCCGACGGGCTCCCAAGGCCGAGGATGCCTACGGTTACCACTGGCTGGTGGTCGCGGACCCGGATATCGAGGCACTGGTCACCCAGATCCACATGGTGAACTCCTCGCTGTCGGACTCGGGCTGGGGCCCACAGCTGCTGTGTTCCGTGTTCGGCATCGCCGAACTTCCCGCTTCGGGTTCGGCATCGGAGGTCGGGTTCGGGCTCGGGCCCCAGTGATGCGGTCCCGGGTCCGGGTGCCGATGCCGGTTCGGGTGCGCGATGCCGGTTCGGGTGCCGGATGCCATGCCCGAACCGACGGTCGGACCCGGGCACGTGCTGCCCTCCACGGCCTACCTGGTCTATCTGTTCAAACGGGGGACCTTCTATCCCTTCGTCCCCAGTGGTCACGAGCAGCGCAACACCCAGCAGGAACTGAAGTTGAAGAGCCTGGTGACCGACGACCTGGTCGTCGAGCCCGACCTCGACCGGTGGTTCCCCCTCTGGGACCTACCTGTCGGCTGACCGCCGGCCGGTCAGAGTGGGTCCGGACCGGCCGGCCGAGAGATCGTCGATGGCCCGGGCCAGATCGATGTCGAGCTGGGTGATCCCGCCGGAGTCATGCGTGACCAGAGCCAGGGTCACCCGGTTGTAGCGAATATCGATGTCGGGATGGTGATTCGCCTCTTCGGCCAGCTCGACCGACTTCGGCGACGAATGACAGCGCCTCCACGAAATCCCTGCAGGTCACCGATCTTGACCAGCTTGCCCCCCATCAGCTCCCACTCGGGCCCGTCCGCCGCCGACAGAGCCGCCTGGAGATCGTCCTCGCTCAGCACCGGCTGTTTCATCGCCTCGTGCCACCACCCTCTGTCGTCGTCCTACGCCGTCGTCCTACACCGCTGTCCAAGGCTGCCGTCCTAGGCCGATGCTCCCACCGGAGCCGATGGAGTGAAGACCACGGGCATCGACTCATAGCCGGACACGAAATTGGCGGCCCGTTTCGGTGGCTCGCCGTCCTCCACCAGGGCGAGTCCGGAAGGCGGTCGAGGAGCCGATCGAACATCACGCTGAGCTCCATCCGGGCCAGGCGGTTCCCCAGGCAGAAGTGCGACCCGAAGCCGAACGCCATGTGGTCGTTGGGGGACCGGGTGATGTCGAACTCGTCGGGCCTGTCGAACACCCGCTCGTCACGGTTGGCCGAGGGGTAGAGCAACAGGAGCTTCTGGCCCTCGCGCAAGGTCTCGCCGCCGAACTCGACATCCCGGGTCATCCGCCGGGCCATGTTCTTGATCGGGGTGACCCACCGGAGCATCTCCTCCACCGCCGACTGCATCAGCGACCGATCGGCGGCCAGCTTCCGGAGTTGGTCGGGATGACGAAGCAGCTCGTACATCCCGCCGCTGATCACATGGCGGGTGGTCTCGTCGCCGCCGATGAGGATCAGGAGCGACTCGTAGATGATCGAGCTCTCGTCGAGCCTGTCCCCGTCGATCTCGGCATGGACCAGGGTCCCGATCAGGTCACCGGACTGGTTGTCGCGCTTGCGTTGCTCAGCCACCGCGGTGATGTACGACCGCGTACTCGACGGCCGCCTGCGCAGCCTGGTCCATGGCCCCCGGGTCGGGAGAGCCCAGCGCCTTCAGCATGTCGTCGGACCACCGGAGGAGGTCGTCCCGGTCCTCGGGGGCCACGCCCAGCATGTTGCCGATCACGATCATCGGGAGGGGGGCGGCAATATCCCGGACGAAGTCGGCGGATCCGGCCTCGCATACCCGATCGATGATGGCGTCGCAGACGGTTCGGATCCCTTCCTCGCTCTCACGGATCCGTCTCGGCGTGAAGCCCTCGCTGACCAGCCGCCGGCGGCGGAAGTGCTCGGGGGCATCGAAGTCGATCATCATCGGTAAGGCGTCGCTGTCGGGTCGGATACCGCCGGCGTTGGAGAACGTGTCCGGGTCCTTGGAGATCTCCTTGATGTCCGCATACCGGGTGATGCCCCAGATCCCTGAGGATTCGTCGTAGTAGGCCGGGGCATTCTCCCGCATCCAGGCGAACGCCGGAAAGGGGTCGCCCCCATAGAACGTGCCGTCGGTCAGGCCGATGTTGAGGTGGTCGGGTGGGGTGGTCATGGTGCTCCTCGGAAGTGTCCCCGGAGTATATGGCCGGGTCGATTCGGCGGCGAGGTGCGACGCCGACGCCGCTCGTGTCTCGAGGTCACGTGGTCGGATCTCGACGCGCCGTGAACTGCATGGGCACGTGCCAGACCCCGGCATGCTTGTTGGTCCGCACCCGCTCCACGGGCCCGGTCAGTTCGAAGTTGTCGAGCCGATCGAGGACCTCGTCGAGGATGACCCGGATCTCCAGACGGGCAAGGTTGGCGCCCAGGCAGAAGTGGGTCCGATGCCCGAAGGTCACGTGTGGGTTGGGGTCCCGGCGGATGTCGAACCGGAACGGATCCTCGAACACCGACTCGTCCCGGTTGGCCGATGGCCACCACAGTGTCACCTTGTCGCCGGCGGCGATGGCGTGACCCCCGAGCTCCGTGGCCCGTGTGGCCGTCCGCCGGTTGTACAGCGTTGCGCTGGTCCACCGCAGGATCTCCTCGACGGCGGTGGCCATCAACGAGCGATCCGAGCGCAGCGCCTCGAGCTGATCGGGGTGCTCGATCAGGGCCACCATGCCCAGGGCGATCGAATTGCGGGTGGTCTCGCTCCCGGCCACCACCAGCAGATTGAAGAACATCAGCAGTTCGAGGTCGGACAGCGGGCGGTGATCACCTCCGCCGTCCTCGATGCCGGCGTGGGCGACGACCGAGATGATGTCGTCACCGGGTCGCTGCTTCTTCTCGGCGATCAACGCCGTGCCGTAGGCAGCCATCGACGCCGCCGCCTCGGCCACCCGCTCGCTGCTCTCCCCCAGCTCGCGCCCCTCGAAGTCAAGCGTCGTATTGGACCACGCCAGCAGGTCGTGCCGGTCGGCGTGCGGCACGCCCATCAGCGCCGCCACCGCCTGGAGTGGGAGCTCGACGGCCACGTCGCTGAGGAAATCGCAGCACCCCCGTTCGGCGACGCCGTCGACGATCCGTCGTGCCCGTTCGCGCAGCTCGGTCTCCATGAGCGCCAGCGCTCTCGGCGCCACCGAAGGAGTGACCAGCCGACGGATCCGGTGGTGCAGCGGGTCGTCCATCATGTTGAGGAGGACTCCGGGGGCGAATCCGTAGGGAAGGTCCTGGATGATGGTCCCGCCACCCTCGGCCCCCGGCGACCGCTCCGACGAGAACAGAGCGGCATCGGCGGCCGCGGCCAGGACGTCGGCATGGGCACTGAGCACCCAGAAGCCAACCCCGTCCGGGGTGTGCTCCGTCGGCGCATGCCACCAGACCGGGGCGTCGTGACGCAGGGTGGTGAACACCTCGTCGGGGAAGCCCGAGGCGAACAGATCGAGATCGGTGAGATCGACCTCGTCGAGGTTCACCCGGTCCCTCCTGGGGTGGCGGGTGTCTGGGGCGTCGGCATGAGCAAGGTGGTGGGGGTGGTGGGGGTGGTGGGGGTGGTGGCGGTGTGGGTGGTGCAGGGTGGGGTGGCCGGTAGGGAGGTCAGGGGTGGGTCATCGACTCGGGCCGGACCAACTCGTCGAACTGCTGGCCGGTCAGGTACCCGAGGGCGATGGCCGCCTCGCGGAGGGTGCTGCCCTCCTTGTGGGCCTTCTTGGCCACCTCGGCGGCCTTGTCGTACCCGATCTTCGGATTGAGCGCGGTCACCAGCATCAGGGAGTTGTCGAGGTGCTGATGGATGCGGGTTTCGTTGGGCTCGAGGCCTTCGATGCAGAAGCGGGTGAAGGTGGCCGACGCTTCGCTGATCAGCCGCACCGAGTGGAGCACGTTGTGGATGATCACCGGCTTGCAGACATTCAGCTCCAGGTTGCCCCGCGCCCCGGCCATGGCCACGGCGGCGTCGTTCCCGTACACCTGGATGCACACCATGATCATGGCCTCGCACTGGGTCGGATTGACCTTGCCCGGCATGATCGAGGACCCCGGTTCGTTCTCCGGGAGGTTGAGCTCGCCGAGTCCGCATCGAGGACCCGAACCGAGCCAACGGATGTCGTCGGCAATCTTGATCAGTGAGGCAGCAAGCGTGCGCAGGGCGCCACTGAACATGACCATGGCGTCGTGGGCGGCCAGCGCGGCGAACTTGTTGGGTGCCGAGACGAAGGGGAGTCCGGTGAGCTCGGCGATCGCCGAGGCCACCCGGGTCCCGAACTCCGGATGGGCGTTGAGCCCGGTTCCGACCGCCGTCCCGCCGGCGGCCAACTCGTAGAGGTCGTCGAGCGTGAACTCGATCCGACGGAGGTCGGCGTCGAGCTGCGCCACATAACCGGAGAACTCCTGACCGAGTGTCAGGGGGACGGCGTCCATCAGGTGGGTGCGCCCGATCTTCGTGATACCCGCATAGGCGGCCGCCTTGGCGTCGAGAGCATCCCGGAGATGCCGGATCGACGGCAGCAGACTGTGGGTGATCTCCTCCACGGCGGCGATGTGCATGGCCGTGGGAAACGTGTCATTCGACGACTGGGACATGTTGACGTCGTCGTTGGGGTGGACGGGGACCTTGGAACCCATCACTCCTCCGGCCATCTCGATGGCCCGGTTGGAGATCACCTCGTTGGCGTTCATGTTGCTCTGGGTGCCGCTCCCGGTCTGCCAAACGCTCAACGGGAACTGATCGTCGAGCTTCCCCTCGGAGACCTCACGGGAGGCGGCGATGATCAACGACGCCTTGTCCGGCGGTAGCTTGCCCAGATCGGCGTTGACCTGGGCCGACGCCTCCTTCAAGATCCCCATGGCGCGGATGAGCGGTTCGGGCATCCGATCGTCGCCGATCGGAAAGTGGTGCAGCGAACGGGCGGTCTGAGCACCCCAATACCGGTCGGCCGGGACCTCGATCGTCCCCATGCTGTCGGACTCCACGCGAGTCTCGATGGTCATCGTCGGTTCCTTTCGGTTCAGATCTTCAAGATCCCTCAACGGCGCGGGGCGACCCTACCGTGATCCCGCTCGACGGATCGTGTACGTTCGATGCTTCCCCGCCCCGGCGGAAGCCGGGGATCAGGAACGGAGGACAAGACCCCGCTCCCACACCGCACGGGCCTTGGCCAGGTCCTCCGCCCGGGGCCCGTCGCCGACCCCCGGCACCTCCAGGATGGCGGCCATGCCCTGGAGTGCGGGATGACCCAGAAGAGCAGACAGCCCCTCCTCTCCGATGGTTCCCTCGCCGATGTTCTCGTGGCGGTCCCGGTTGGCGCCGAATTCCACCTTCGAGTCGTTGAGGTGCAAACAGCGCAGCCGCTCGAGCCCGACCGTACTGTCCACCAGCTTCACCAGGGCGTCAGCGTCCTCGGTGGTCGCGAACGGGATCCCCGACGCCCACAGGTGCTGGGTATCGAGGCAGACTCCCAGCCGATCGTCGCTGTCCGCCGCCTCGATGACCTTGGCCAGCTCCTCGAAAGAACGGCCAACCGTGTCGCCCGCTCCGGCTGCGTTCTCGAGCAGGATGGGGCACGGCGGCGGAGTGGGTTCCGACGAGTTGGCGGTCGGGGCTTTCGCTCGGGGTTTTGTCCCGGTTTTGGTCCCGGTTTTGGTCGTGGCTTTGGTCGTGGCTTTGGTCGTGGATTTGGTCGTGGGCTTGGTTCGGGATGTGTTCTTTGTCTTCGTCCCGTCGCCGGGCCGAGTCCCGGGAGCGGTGACGGAATCGAGCGCCTCGAAGAGCGCGTCGACCACGGCCGGAACAGAGGCCTCGAATCCCTGTCCCCTGTGACTGCCGATGTGGAGGACCAACCCGTCGGCACCGATCCCTTCAGCGGTCGCCAGGTTGGCGTTGAGGCAAGCCCGCGACTTCGAGGCCAGCTCGGCGTCGGGAGATGCCAGATTGATCAGGTAGGTCGCATGGCAGAACGTGGCAGTCACCGCCGACTGCTCCGACTGGGCCTCCCGGTAGGCGGTCAACACCTCGGGGCCGTACTGGGACGGCTTCCACATCCGCGGGCTCTGCGTGAAGATCTGGACGACCTCGGCCCCGATGTCGGCCCCGTGCTGCAGTGCGGGAACGAGTCCCTTACCTGCTCTTACGTGGGCACCGAAGCGCATGCGGGAACCGTAGCAGCGCGAAATCGGGTCTCGGTCCGCGTGCTGAGTCTTCGCGCCCTTCCACGCCCGTACGGCTTGTCCGCTGATCGCCCCGGACCGCGTCACACCCCCCTGGAAGCATGGGGCCATGACGACGGTAACCGATGCAACCACGGGCGGGACCGCCCGCCGTGCCGGTACGCCGGTGCCGTCGGGTGGTGGTTCGAAGTCGGTTCGTCGGGTGCGTCGGGTGGTGGTTCGGAAGCCGGTGTCGTCGGGTGCGTCGGGTGGTGGTTCGAAGCCGGTGTCGTCGGGTGGGGCGAGCCCAGGTGGTCGATCGGGTTCCGGTTCTGGTTCGGAGCCGGGCCTCGGGGCCCGGCTGGAGGCGGCCGTCGGGGTCCTCGAATCGGTGGTGGCCGAGCTCGACCCGTCCCGGTTGACCGGGGCCGACGCCACCGAGCTCTACGGGTCCCTGGTCGGTCTCGAACGGCTGACCAACGCCGGCAAGACCTTGCTCGCCCCCCGGATCGAGGCCTCGGGGATCTGGCGGGAGCGGGGCCACCGCAACGCCCCGGTGATGCTGGCCGCGCTCGAGGGGATCGGGGTGGGCCAGGCCCAGCACACCTTGGTCAACGGGCAGCGCCTCGAGCAGCTGCCCGGGCACCGAGGCCGCCCTGCGCACGGGGACGCTGTCGGGGCCCAAGGTCACCGAGCTGACCGGGGCCGGGGTCCTCGCCCCCGAGCGGGAGACGGCCCTGCTCGAGGGGGCGGCCGAGGCGCCCCTCCAGGCCGTGCGGGAGCGGTGCCAGCGGTCCCGGGCCACCTCGGGGCCGGACGACCCCTCGGCCCGGGTCAGGCGCATCCGGGCGGCCCGGCACTTCTCGTCGTGGACCGACCCCGAGGGGGCCTTCTGCTACCAGGGCCGGGACACCCCGGACCGGGGGGCCCAGATCCTCGCCCACCTCGGCCAGGTGGCCACCCGTCTGCGGCGGGCCTCCCGGTCCGCCGGTAGACGAGGCCGGGGCCCCCGAGCGGGCGGTCCGGGCCGACGCCTTCTATGCCCTGGTCACCGGGCGGCACCCCGACACCGGCTCACCGCTTCGGACCACCCCCAGGCCACCGGCCACCGGGGACGGCCGAAGCCGGCCCGGCGAGGACCCCGGGGTGGGGTCGGCCGGGGACCCCGGGCCGACACCGGATCCCCCAGATCGTCCAGATTCTGCCGATCGTCCAGAGTACCGGCGGTGCCACCACCGGGGACGACCCGGCTCCGGGGACCGACGCATCCTCGCTCATCGACGGGCCCCCGACCTGCTCGGTGGTGGTCCGGGTGGATCTCGACGCCCTCTTGCGGGGCCAGGCCGAGGGCGACGAGTGCTGCGAGATCGACAACCTCGGGCCCATCCCGGTGCCGATGGCCCGGGACCTGGCCAACGACTCGTTCCTGCGCCTGGTCTTCCACCGGGCCGGCGACATCCGGGCCGTCTCCCACCTGGGTCGGACCATCAACCGGACCCTGCGGACGGCCCTCGTCCACCGGGACACCACCTGTGTGGTGCCCGGGTGCGGGACCTCCTCGGGGCTCGAGATCGACCACATCATCCCCTTCGCCGAGGGCGGACCCACCACCCTCGACAATCTGGCCCTGCTCTGCCATCACCACCACTTCTTGAAGACGTTCGAAGGGTGGACCCTGGAGCGGATCGATCCGCCCCCCGAGCACCCCCCGGGCCGGAAACGGCATACCGGGCACTCGGGCGGACCCCCACGATGGCGATTCGAACCCCTCCCGCCGTTCGGCCAGGAGCCCGGCCTCGGCCTGGACAGTCCGGATGGCCGGAAGGGGCGAAGACATGGGCACATCGAATAACGGCGATTCCCCATCCAGTCCACCTGATCCGAGCTCACAGCTGAATCCGGGCTCCACCTGCTGAACCCGACCGGACGAGACACCGCGGTCGGTAACCTCGGTGCCGAACAACGAACTTGGTGAGTCCGGACCCGACAGGTTGCGTCTGATCCTCACCTTCCGGCATGAGAAGGAGCCGCAGAATGGCAACAACAACGCTCAGCAGTAAGGCTCGCGCCCTCATCGAGCGACCAGTCCTGGCCAACGTGGCAACAGTCGATTCGGAAGGTCGGCCTCAGCTGACGCCGGTGTGGATCGATTTGGAGGGTGACGAGCTGGTGTTCAACACGGCGAAGGGACGAGCCAAGTATGCGAACCTCCGCAAGAACCCGAACGTCGCAGTTTCGATCGTGGATCCTGACGATCAATACAACGTGGTCGTCGTGCGCGGATCAGTCGAACCAACCGAAGAAGGCGCCGACGCACATATTGACCGCTTGGCGAAGAAGTACCTGGGCGTCGACACGTATCCGATGCGTCAGCCCGGTGAGGTTCGGGTCAAGTACAAGGTGCACGCAGACCACGTCGTGATGCAGGCACAGGACGGCTCCTGATCGGTCCACGAGCTCGGTCGGAGTAATGATCGACCGAGCTGCACCCGGGGCGGAGCCTGTGCTCGACCCTTGCCGGCTCGACTCGATCGATACGAGGAGGCCTCGAGGATGACTGGGGTTCCTAACACCCTCCGAGGCGGCCCTTCGCCGGCCGCGTAACTCCTCGCTGAATCGACTCAAGTGAAGGGCGTCATCTGCCGATGGGACGCTGAGTTGGAATGCGGTTCGCCTGACGCCTAGTCCAGCGGATCGGGACGGCCGCCATGACGACCTGATTGATCTCAAGCAAGTACTGCAGCTGAACGAGCTCGAGGGGAGACGATGCGGGGCGGAACTTCGATGCGCCGAGGGAATCGGACCGCCGATCGACCGCCGTCGGGCGATGGCGGGTTCTCGATGATCGCCACGGTTCTGAGTCTCTTGGCCACGGCCGTCCTCACGGCCATCCTTCTCGGAACCATGCTGAACACAAGTGGCACCTCAAATGGAAGCATCTCGAATGCGCCGGGCGTTGCCGAGGCCACCGCCCTTCAGGCCCAGCAGACCCTTTCGACCGGGTTGACCGCCGCTGACACGGCCGCCGCCAACGCCGGCGGATACGGATCCCTCCAGCCCTCGACGCTGACGGCATCGAATCCGTCGATCACCTTTGTGACCGGCCCTTCGACAAATTCCTCCACCGTGAGCATGGCCGTGGTCAGCGACGTCGCGGGCGATGCTGGAGGCGGCGCCCCGGCAAGCGGGGCAACGGGCGGATCAACAAGCGGCATCGGCGGATACGCCGGGAGTATCGCGGCGGCCACGGGAGCCGCCTCGGCGGGCGGGGGTGGCGGAGGTGGCGGCGTCGGGTCAGGCCGGATCCGGTGACGGTGGGGCCATCACGCTCGCCGACCGATCGACGGATGGCACATGTTGGCTGATCTGGAGGTCAGCGGGCGGCACCTGGTATGGAGCCCAGACCAAACAGGCCAGTTGCACCGCACCACCCCTCGCCTCGGCCCCACCGGCCGGAGTTGTCACATCCGCCACCATCGGCTGGCAACAGGGTTCGTTCCCTGGAGCCTGAGTGCACCGGATTGTTGAAGGAGCGGAACCTCAAGTCCGGTTCCGCGACCACCAACCGGATCCGCAGATGAGCTCACCCATCTCTGCAAGCCGATCGCAGGCGGCCGCCGCCGAAGCAATCGAAAGATCCGTCCGGATCAAGATCGTCTCCAGGAATGTCGGTGTGTCGTCGACCGCCTCGAGAACGGCGCGTTGACCAGCGGTCATGGCCTGACCGGCCCGGGATTCCGCCCCGCCACCGGATCGCGGCCCCCGGGTGACATTCGGGGGGCGCGCCAAATCGACCCGAGGCCGATGGTCGCTGTCAGCCTTCCGGGATCGAGGGAGATCCGCGCCGGCACGAACAGCGCGAGCCTCGTGGTGGCGGTCCTCCATCCCGGTCCGGGCCAGCGAGACGGCCACCAACACGTCATCGACATCGCGCACGGGAGCGCAGCCATCCACCAGCAGCGCGTTCGTTCCGTCCGAGGCGCGACTCTTCACCGAACCAGGTACTGCACACACCGGGATCGACCGCCGGGCAGCCGCTTCGGCCGTGTACATGGACCCCCCGTTGTGGTGGCTCTCGACCACCACCACCACGTCGGAGAGGGCGGCGATGATCCGATTGCGGGCCGGGAACACACCCGGATGGGGCTTCGTCCCGAGTGCCGATTCGGAAAGGATGGCCCCCCGATCGGCGACGTCCTCCCAGAGCTCCCGATTTGAGGAGGGATAGACCACATCGAGCCCGGTGCCGACAACCGCCACCGGCGGAGCGGGGTCGTGGCAGCTTGCCCGGAGCGCTCCGGCATGCGCCGCTCCGTCGATGCCCCGCGCCAGACCCGAAACCACCATCACGCCCTCGGCGGCAAGGTCGCGGGCCAACTCGGAAGCCACTTGGCGTCCGTAGTGGGTGGCCGACCGCGTCCCGACGATGGCCACCGTTGGCCTGTGTTCGAGAATCGTCGGATCCCCGAGGGCGAACAGTACGGCCGGTGCACCTGCATCCCCCACCAACATCGACGGGTACTCGGTCATGTCCGGCAGCAGAACGCTGACTCCGTCCCGAAGATGTCGCGTCTCGACGTCGGACAGATCGGTGACCCGCGCCGCCGCCAGGAACCTTCGCTCCGGATCCGCAGGATGCGTGCCGGCCCGGACGGCTGCCCAGGCCAGGATCGGCTCAAAGCCGTCCAGCAGCTTCGCCAGACGCACCGGCGTCATCCCGGGAAGTCCGGCCAGTCCAGCCGCGTGGACCTGCCGATCGGACAAGCTTTTCCGGTCGGGACCCCCTCCGCTCCGAGATGGAGACATCGGGCTTGGCGATGGCGGCGCTCCGCCGGGTCGCATCGGCACTGGTCGAGGCTGGTTCGCAGGCGGCCGGTGGGTACCCTGCCGCGTCTCCGGGGGCCACATGCCCATCGGTCGCACTGCCCGAGGGCGTACTGCCTGAGGTGGCACTGCCTGAGGTGGCACTGCCCGAGGTGGCACTGCCCGAGGTGGCACTGCCCGAGGTGGCACTGCCCGAGGGCGTACCACCCGGGTCCTGCTCCTGGGCGGCACTCACAGATCCTCACCTCCGAGCAGCAGACCGCGCCGGCTGCGAAGCATCAGTGCCTCGTGGACGTGGGGTTCATCGACCAGGTCGCCCGGAGCCGTCGAGATCGGCCACGGTCCTGGCCAATCGACGAACCCGGTGGAGTCCACGGGCACTGAGTGATCCGGACCGGACCTTGCGTTCGAGGATGGCGGCCGGCCGCGGCAGTCATCGGGGCCACCGCGTCGAGTGACGATCCCGGGAGCTCGGCGTTGACTGCAAAACCCCGGTCGGCGGCCCGCCGGCGGGCGCTGGCCACCCTGGCGGCAACGGTCGCCGTCGTCTCGTCCGGTCGGCCGCTGATCAGTTCGTCGACCTGCGGCCGATCGACCCAGATGGCGATGTCGAACCTGTCCAACAGCGGCCCGGACAGACGTCGGGCATACCGCTCACGGGCGGAGTCGCTGCAGCGGCAGCTGCCACATGCTCCCCCTTCGCCGCACGGACAGGGATTCATCGAAGCCACCAGGATGAACCGGGCGGGAAATATCGTCGATCCGCGGGCTCGACTGACTCTGACCTGGCCGTCCTCGAGCGGTTGGCGGAGGGCGTCGAGAACCACGGTGGAGAACTCTCCCAACTCGTCGAGGAACAGTACGCCGCCGTGCGACATACTGATCTCGCCCGGTCGCATGAGGGCGGTTCCACCACCGATCATCGCCACCGGCGACGTTCCGTGGTGGGGTGAGCGAAACGGAGGACGCGAGACCAAGCCGGTGGGTGGCAACGGGAGTCCGGCCACCGAATGGACACGGGTGGTCTCGAGCGCCGTGGACCGATCGAGAGGGGGAAGGAGGCCAGGGAGCCGGGTGGCCAACATGGTCTTCCCCGAGCCGGGTGGTCCGACCATCAACAGATGGTGCCCTCCCGCGGCGGCAACCTCCAGGGCACGCCGGGCCAGGTGTTGCCCCCGGACATCGGACAGATCGATCGACGGGCACCCGCCGGTCGGGCCCTGTCGGTGGTGGAAGCCCGGATCGAGGACCTCCGTCGTCTGCGTCCGGCGATGGCTCCGGCACCGCCCTCCAGGCGCTGCGGCCTGACAGGCGATCGACAAGGCCGCAGAGCGTCGGCGACGTCCGGACTTCGCATCCCCCGACGAGACTTGCCTCTCGGGCACTTTCGTCGGCCACCACCAGTCGGAATGCCACGAAGCGACTCGGCCAGCACCACGGTCCCCGGCACCCCCCGGAGCGATCCATCGAGGCCAAGTTCGCCGACGAATGCCGTCGATGCCACCGCCTCCGGCTCCAGCTCCCCCGACGCCACCAACACACCGATGGCGATCGGGAGGTCGAGTCCGGCGCCGTTCTTCCTCATCCCGGACGGCGCCAGGTTGACGGTGACCCGGCGCATCGGCCACGGGAGCCCGCTCGAAAGCAGAGCGGCTCGCACCCGGTCGCGGGACTCCCGGACCGCCGCGTCGGGCAACCCCACGACGGTGAAGCCCGGCAACCCGTTCGAGACGTGAACCTCAACCGATACCTGGTGGCCGTCGACCCCGATGAGGACCGCGGACGGAATGGCGGCGATCATGGCGCCTCCGATCGAGATGGTTCGGCGCCTCCAGGGACCCACGGGGACCCGGTGGCGACGAACGCTGAGAGTTGGAGCGCCGCTCACGCACGGTGCATGCGGCCGCTCGAAGCACCGACGGCACCCTAAATCACCGGTGTCACACCCTCCGGAGCACCGGCGCCAACAGGCCCGGCCAGCGTCGGCTCACCGTCCCGCCCGCAGGGCCCGCACCCCGGCCGACCCCCGAACCCAGCGACCCGAACGGCAGCGCCCCCGAACCCAGCGCCCCCCGAACCCAGCGACCGTAACAGCCGACCCCGAACTCAGCGACCCTCGAACCGTGGCTCGCGTTTCTCGGCTGAACGCCCGGAGTGCCTCCAGGGTGTCCGCGCTGGCGAAATTGACCGCCTGGGAACGGGACTCCTCCTCGAGGGCCTGATCCATCGAGATGTTGAGGGAGTTGTTCAACATGGTCTTGGTCATGGACAGGGCCAACGGGGGGCCGGCGGCCAGCCGTGTCGCCCAGTCCGAAACGAACGCGTCCAACTGGTCGGCAGGGACGATCCGGTTGACCAGGCCGAATTCCAGAGCCTGGCCGGCGTCGATGATGTCGGCGAAAAAGGCGAGCTCCTTGGCCCGGTGAAGGCCGATCAACCGGGGAAGGAGCCACGACGCCCCGAAGTCCACCGAGAGCCCCCGTTTCGAGAAGATCTGGGAGAAGCGGGCCGTGTCCGACGCCACCACCAGATCGCATCCCAGCGCCATGCTCATGCCGGCACCGGCGGCCACGCCTCCCACTTTGGCGATGGTGGGCTTGGGGATCCGGTGCAGCCGGAGGGCCACGTCCCCCAGAGCGCGCAGCTGCACCAGGTAGGGATCACCCGGTCGCCCGGCCACATCCGACGGGTCGCCGAGGTCGGCCCCCGAACAGAACGCGTCGCCGGCCCCGGTCAGGATCATCACCCGGACCTCGCGGTCGGTGGCCACGTCGTCGAACGTGGCCAGGAGCTCGCGCCACATGGTGCCGTTGGCCGCGTTCTTGCGGGCCGGCCGGTTCATGGTGACCGTCATCACGCCCGCATCGCGCTCGACGATCAGGGTCTTGAGCTGGTTGGACATCACCGCAGCCTATGAGAACCCCGTCGACAGCGCCGCCCCCGGTCGACGGCCACGCTCGCGTCGAAGGCACCTCACTCAGAACGCGTTCTCGATGACCTCGACCCGGCCGGCGGTGATGGAGACGACATCGAAACGAACCTCGACCCGGCTCCGGCCCGATGCCGGGGTCAGCTCCGACAGCCATCTCGCGGCCAGGCGCCGGATGCGGCGCTGCTTGGCTTCGAGCACCGACTCGGCTCCCGATCCGAACCGGTCGCTCGACCTGGTCTTGACCTCGCAGAACACCACCGTCTTGCCCTGACGAACGATGAGGTCGATCTCACCCTCTCGGCGGCGCCAGTTCCGGTCGAGGATCTCGTAGCCGTCGTCCTCGTACCGCTTGGCCGCCAGGGCCTCTCCTTGGCCGCCGAGGGACCGGCGGGCTTCGGCTCGGGCACTTCCCCCCGCCCCCGTGGGGCGGGATCGTTCCCCGCTGGGCGCTCCCCGGCGCCCGGGTTCACAGATCCTTCTCGGGGAGCCGCTCGATGTTGACGTCCCGGAAGGTGAGGATGCGAACCGACGGCACGAACCGGGCCGGTCGGTACATGTCCCAGACCCACGCATCATTGAGGGTGACCTCGACGCAGGCCGGCGAGGTGTCCGACCGCACGGTCACGTCGACGCTGTTGGCCAGGTAGAAGCGCCGCTCGGTCTCCACCACGTAGGCGAAGAGCGGCAGGACGGCCCGATACTCCTGCACCAGGGCCAGTTCGATCTCAGACTCGTACCGCTCGAGATCCTCTTCGCTCATCGCAGGCGTGGCCGGGATGCCGGATCGGCCCCACCGGGCTCGGCTCCGGGAGGACCGGCCGGCCCGGCCCTGTCCGATACACCGTCGGCCCGATCCACCTCGAGCGTCCGACCGGTCCGCCGGATCACCGGTCGACCCGGCGACATCCTCCCACCGCCTGTTAGGAGCACCTGTCGGAGCCAACGTCCGGCCTGACCGGTCAGGGGCGGGCAGACCGCCGCTCCTTGATCTTGGCCGCCTTACCGTGGCGGTCCCTCAGGTAGTAGAGCTTGGCCCGGCGGACGTCGCCCAGGGAGACCACCTCGGTCATGGCGATCACCGGGGAATGGACCGGGAAGGTGCGCTCGACGCCCACGCCGAAGCTCACCTTGCGGACCGTGAACGTCTCGCGCACCCCGGTTCCCTGCCGCTTGACCACCGCCCCCTGGAACACCTGGACCCGCTCGCGGGTGCCCTCGACCACCCGGACGTGGACCTTCACGGTGTCCCCGGGCCGGAAGTCGGGAATGTCGTCCCGCAGGCTGTCACGGTCGATGATGTCGGTCGGGTTCATTGGGCGCGTCTTTCCACGAATCGTTCGGACTCTCCCCCGATTGGCACTTTTCGGGCCAGATCCTTCCAGGAGCTCCAGCTCCTCGAGACGTTCTGAACGATCCGGGCCTACAGCGCGAGTACCGGCCCAGCCGGCGACTACGGGGCTCACCAATCGTAGCCGTGTTCGCGCAGGAGGCGCACCTCACCGTGGTCGACCAGGATCTGGACCTCCTCATCGGTGAGACCCCCCCGATCGGCGATCAGGTCGGGACGGCGCTCCATGGTCCGGACCAGGGCCTGGACCCGGCGCCAGCGGTCGATCCGGGCGTGATCGCCGGAGAGCAGCGTGTCCGGCACCGGCCAGCCCCGGAACTCGGCCGGGCGGGTGTACTGGGGGTACTCGAGGAGCCCGGCGGAGAAGCTCTCGTCGCCCACGGAATCGTCGTTTCCGAGCACTCCGGGCAGCAGGCGCACGACCGCCTCCACCACGACCAGGGCGGCCAGCTCCCCGCCGGCCAGGACGAAGTCCCCCACCGAGAGCTCCTCGTCGACCAGATGATCGGCGATGCGCTGGTCGACGCCCTCGTAGCGGCCGCAGAGCAGGGAGAATCCATCGGCCTGAGCGGCGTACTCCTCGGCCACCCGTTGGTCGAAGCGCCGGCCCGAGGGCGAGAGCAGGACCAGGGGCCGGGGCAGACCATCGGGGGATGCGGCGACCCGCTCGACGGCGCCGAACACCGGCTCGGGGCCGATGACCATGCCGGCGCCACCCCCGAAGGGAGCGTCGTCCACCGACCGGTGGGGATCGGTGGCCGCCTCCCGGACGTCGTGGGTGCGCAGGTCCAGCTGGCCGCGTCCCCGGGCCCGTCCGAGTATCGAGGCATCGGCGTAGTGGTCGATGACGTCCGGGAAGAGGGTGAAGACGTCGATGCGGAGGGTGCGCACGGAGGTGCCCGGATCAGGAAAGGTCGAGGAGACCATCGGGGACCTCCACGATGATCCGCACCCCGGGTTCGTTCCCGACGACGAACCGGAGCGGGATCAACGCCCCTCCGTCGAGGACCAGGAGGTCGCTGGCCGGATTGGCCTCCACGCTGTCCACGGTCCCGAGCACCCTCCCCGAGGCGTCCTCGACCGATGACCCGATCAGCTCGTGAATCCACAAGGCATCGGGGTCGTCGAGCGGGGGGGCGAACAGCTGGGTGCCCCTGGCCCTGTCGGCCTCGTCGATGCCGGACAGGCCCTCGAAGGTCACGATGAACCGACCCTGGTGGGGTGCGGAGCGCAGGACGGTCATCGGTCGGCCGTCCTCGGTGCTGAGCACCGAACCCGGGGCCACCCGCTCGGGTCGGTTGGTGGCCAGCGAGACGATCACGTCGCCCCGCAGCCCATGCGGCTTCACGATCCGTCCGACCTCGAGCATGGGAGCTTGGTCAGCCGGGCCAACGGTCGACCTTGCCGTCGTGGTCGCTGGTGCCGTCGTGGTCGCTGGTGTCGGTGGGGCCAGCCGTGTCGGTGGGGCCAGCCGGTGTCGGTGGGGCCAGCCGGTGGTCGGTATCGCCGTCAGCCCTTCCGGTCCCGCCATCGACCCGTCCCGTCCCAGCGTCGACCCTGGGGGTGCGACCGTTCACCGACCGGTGACGTCAGTCGTCGACGATGTCGACGCTGGTCTGCACCCCATCGCGGGCGCCGGCGGCGGCCACCACCGTGCGGATGGCCTGGGCCACCCGACCTCGACGTCCGATGACCCGGCCCATGTCGTCGGGGGCCACGTGGATCCGGAACCGGACCGTGTCCCCCCGCTCCTCGGTGTTGATGACCACGGCCGCCGGGTCCGATGTGATCGAGTTGACCAGATAGGTCACGACCGCCAGGGGCGTGCCCCCCGAGACCCGGTTGCCGGCGTCATCGTCCTCGTGGCCGCCGAGGTCGTCGATCGTGTTGACGTCATCGGGTGAGTCGAGAGCGAGTTCGTCGCTCACTTGGCCGCCTTGGTCAGCTCGAACTCGTCGAGCGCACCCGACTTCTTGAGCAGCTTCTCGACGCGCTCGGTGGGCGTCGCACCCTGGGACAGCCACTTGACGGCCTTGGCGTTGTCGATCTCCACGACGGCGTCAGGCTCGGCCAACGACTTGCCCCGGGGGGCGTAGGTCCCCACGATCTCGATGAACCGACCGTTGCGCGGCGAACGGCTGTCCGCCGCCACCAACCGGTAGGTCGGCTGCTTCTTCTTCCCGATCCGCACGAGGCGGAGCTTTACGGCCACTGTGAACTCCTCTGCATTCTCTTGATAGCGCCCTACAGTCTCCCACCAATGCCGGGGCCGACGCGCAATCGGTCCCCGGCCACCAGATGCTGAATATCAAAGCCCCAAAATCGGTCCGGCCCGGGTCGGGCCAGGCCGGCCCGCCACCCGGTCCCGGCGACCAGAAGCGCTCACCGAGCCTTGGGCGTCACCCTTCCGCCGCCCTTGCCCTTCTTCCCGCCCTTGCCCTTCGACTTGGAGGATCCCCTGGGTACCGCCCCCAAACCCCCTCCTGAGGACATCGGACCGGCCCCGAGGGCGCCGGGCTCCCGACCCATGGCGGCCATGGCCGACAGATCGCCGCCGCCGGCGTTCATCTCGGCCATCTCGGCCATCTCGGCCATGGCCTGGGGGGACATCTTGGGGCCACGGCCGAACAGTCCACCGAGACCGCCCATGGCCCCGCCCATGCCGCCCTTTCCGAGGCCCTTCATCATCTTCTGCATCTCCTTGAACTGCTTGAGGAGCGCGTTGACGTCCGAGGTGGCCGTGCCGCTGCCGTTGGCGATCCTGACCCGTCGGCCACCGTCGATGATGGACGGATCGACTCGCTCGGTCGGGGTCATCGACCGGATGATCGCCTCGATCTGCCCGATCTGGCGGTCGTCGATGGCCGACGAGGCCTGCTTGAGGTCCTTCGGCACTCCGGGCAGGAGGGACAGCATCCCCGAGACCGAACCCATCTTCTTGACCTGCTGGAGCTGCTCCAGGAAGTCCTCGAGCGTGAACCGACCCTCGATCATGGCGGCCGCACCCTTGGTGGTGACCTCCTTGTCCATGGTGCGGTCGGCCTGCTCGATGAGGCTGAGCACGTCACCCATCCCGAGGATGCGGTCGGCCATCCGGTCAGGGTGGAATTGGTCGAAGTCGTCGAGCTTCTCACCGGTGGAGGCGAAGGCGATGGGCCGGCCCACCACCTCCTTCACCGACAGCGCGGCTCCGCCCCGGGCATCGCCGTCCAGCTTGGTCAGGATGACCCCGTCGAGCGACAGGGCGTCATGGAACGCCGCCGCCGTCGACACCGCGTCCTGGCCGGTCATGGCATCGATGACCAGGAACGTGTAGTGCGGGTCCACCGCGCCGGCGATATGCCGGATCTCGTCCATCAGGTCTTCGTCGATGGCCAGTCGTCCGGCCGTGTCGACGATGAGGACGTCCCGGCCCAGTCGCCTGGCCTCTTCGAGTCCGGCGGTGGCGACCGCCACCGGGTCGGTGGGCTCGCTGAAGACGGTGATCCCGGCCTGTTGGCCGAGCACACGGAGCTGTTCGACGGCGGCCGGCCGCTGCAGGTCGGCCCCGACGAGCAGCGGGTTGCGGCCCTGCTGCTTGAACCAGCGGGCCAGCTTGGCCGAGGTCGTGGTCTTCCCGGATCCTTGGAGCCCCGCCAGCAGGACCACGGTCGGTGGTCTGCCCGCGTAGGTGATCCGCAGCGTCTCGCCGCCGAGGATGCCGACCAGCTCCTCGTTGACCACCTTGATGACCTGTTGGCCGGGGCTGAGGTTCTGGACCAGTTCGAGGCCGACGCACCGCTCGCGGACGGCGTCAGTGAACTTCCGTACGACCCCGATCTCGACGTCGGCCTCGAGCAGGGCGGTGCGGATCTCGCGGAGGACCTCGTCGACATCGGCATCGCTCAGGCGCCCGCGGCTGCGGAGTCTGGAGAAGATGCCTTCGAATCGGTCGGTCAGGCTCTCGAACATGGGGTCCTCAGGCTATAGGACGGCGGTCGGCGCGACGGTCGCGGGTCGAGGCCCGGGAGGTCGGGACGGCATCGATCGGAGTCGTGGAACCGATCAGAAGAGCGCGTCCACGAAGGCAGCCGCATCGAAATCGATGAGGTCCTCCACACCCTCACCCAGGCCGACCAGTTTGACCGGGAGCCCGAGCTCCCGCTGGATGGCCACCACGATCCCTCCCTTGGCCGTCCCGTCGAGCTTGGTCAGCACCACGCCCGACACGTCGACGGCGTCGAGGAACACCTTGGCCTGGGCCAGTCCGTTCTGGCCGGTGGTGGCGTCGAGCACCAGCAGCACCTCGACCACATGACCGGGCGGCCGGTCGGCGACTCGCCGGATCTTCTTCAATTCCTCGATGAGGTTGACCTTGTTGTGGAGGCGACCGGCGGTATCGGCGAGCACCACCGCATGCCCCCGCGACGCCGCCCGCTGCACGGCGTCGAACACCACCGAGCTCGGGTCGCCCCCTTCGGATCCCCGGACGATGTCGGCGTCGGCCCGTGACGCCCACATCGAGAGCTGCTCACCGGCGGCGGCCCGGAAGGTGTCGCCGGCCGCCAACAACACTTTGGCTCCGGCCGCCGACATCCGGTTGGCCACCTTGCCCACGGTTGTGGTCTTGCCCACGCCGTTGACGCCGACGAACAGCCAGACGTCGACGGATGGTTCGCCGCCTCCGCTCTGTCCGGCGGAGGCATCGCCGGCGTCCGTCCCGGTTGCCGCTGTTTCCGACGCCGGCGGAACCGGGCGCGGCCAGCGACCCGTCCACCGACGTCAACATCGACACCAGCTCGGCCTTCAGCGCATCGACCAACGCGTCCGGGCCGACGATCTCACCACTCTTGACCCTGGCCCTCAGCCCGTCGAGGAGGGCATCGGTGGCACCCACGCCCACATCGGCCCGGATGAGGGCCTCCTCCAGGTCGTCCCAGGTGGCGGCGTCGATCTTTCCCTTGGACCGGACCGCTCCCAGGTAGCCGGACAGCAGGCCGCGGGCCTTGCCCAGACGACTCCGGTAGGTGGGCGGTTCGGCCGGCTCCTCCTCGACCGGTTCGGGTGGTGCCGTCTCGACCGGTGCGGGCTCGACCGGCGTCGGCGCCAGCCCCGGCCGGTCGGTCGACGGCGGGGCCTCTTCGAGGGTGGCCAGCCGGGTGGCATCGGCACTCCGGTCCAGTTCGACGTCAGTGGGAGCATCGCTGGCCACCTCGCCGGCCGGCACATGCTCTTTGGGGCCCCGACCTCGCAGGCGCAGGCCGACGGCCACCCCTCCGGCCACCACCACGACGGGTATGGCGACGAACAGGCCGACCGCCACATCGGAGGTGGCGACGAGCAGATCGGGACCCATTACTGGTCGGTGCCCCCCACGTGCTCCGCTTCGAAGCGTCTCCTGGCGATCCCTCCCTCGGCCACCGGACCTTCGTCGAGGTGCTCGTCGGGGGGCACCCGGTCAAACCCTTCGCCATCCTCGGACTGGGAGGCGCCGGGCGGTGCGGAACCGGGCTGTGGGCCGCGGCCGGGCTGTGGGCCGCGGCCGGGCTGTTGGGCACTGCCGGGCTGTTGGGCACTGCCGTGCTGTTGGGCACTGCCGTGTTGGGGGACGCCCCCGTCCGAGGAGGAGACCGACACCGACAGCACCGGCCCGGCCCCGGGTCGGACCTCGGACCTGGGTTCGGACCGTGAGTCCGGCTCGGGCTCGGGCCGTGACTCGGATCTGGGCTCCGAGTCGGATACGGGTACTGACTCGGATACGGGTACTGACTCGGGTATCGACTCGGATACGGACTCGGACTCGGGCACGGGCTTGGGCACGGGCTTGGGCCCGGCCCCGCTCCCTGGTTCTCGGCCTCGGCCAACGTGTGGCCGTCCCGGCTCGTCTCCTCCGGAGGCGGAGGAATTGGAGCCGGGGCCGGGGCCCCCACCGGAGCCGGTGGCGGCGCCATCATGCCCGTTTCACCGTCCGACCACTCCAGACCGTCGCTGCGGTGGCGCGGGACCTTCTGGCTCACCACCTTCGAGGAGCCGCCGGGCGCCATGGTGACCCCGTACAGGGCGTCGGCAGCCTCCATGGTGCGCTTCTGGTGGCTCACGATGATCAGCTGGGCGCCTTCGCGGAACTCGTGGACCAGTCCGAGAAACCGTTGCAGGTTGACGTCGTCGAGGGCCGCCTCGACCTCGTCCATCAGGTAGAAGGGCGACGGCCGGCTCCGGAACACGGCGAACAGGAAGGCCAGGGCGACCAGCGAGCGTTCGCCCCCCGAGAGCAGTGACAGCCGGCGGACGTTGCGGCCGGCCGGCCGGACCTCGACCTCGACCCCGGTATCCAGCAGGTTCTCCGGGTCGGTGAGCGAGAGCCGACCCGTCCCCCCCGGGAACAGCGAGGTGACCAAGGTCGAGAAGTGCTCGTTGACGTCGGCGAAGGCCGAGTCGAACACGTGCATGATCTCCTCGTCCAGGGTCCGGATCACGTGGTGGAGCTCGCGACGGGCGGAACGGACGTCTTCGACCTGGGACTCGAGAAACTGATGGCGTTCGCCCAGTTCGGAGAGCTCTTCGAGGGCGAGAGGGTTCACCGGGCCGAGGGCGGCCAGCTCCGCTTCGAGCTCGACGATCCGGGTCGAGGGGTCGGAGCCTTCGGGGAGCTCGGGCTCCGGAGCGGACAGGGCCTCGTCGGGACCGCAGGCCAGCTCCCGGCGGAGGGACTCGATCACCGACTCCCGCCGGATGGTCGCCTCCACCAGGTCCAGTTCGACCTTCTGGAGGCGGCCCCTGACCGCAGCCAGCTCGTGCTCGTGGGCCGAGCGCTGACGGCGGAGCTCCTCGAGCCGGGCCCCGCCGGCCCGGACGGCCTCGATCTGGAGCCGGTAGCGCTCGCGGAGCTCGGCCAGGGCCGAGTCCAGCTGCGACTGGGCCGATCCCACGACGGCCAGGAGGCGGTCCACGGCGGTGGCGTCGGCTTCGAGCCGTGTCCGGCGCTCGGCCGCCTGACGGCGCTCGTCGGCGTGCCCGGTCAGCCTCCGATCGACCTCGGCCAGCCGTTCACTCAGGACCCGGCGCCGTTCGACCAGGCCGGCCGAGCGGACCTCCCATTCGCTCCGGACCGAGGCCGCCTCGGCGATGCGCTCGTCGATCCGCTTGCGCTCTTCGCGGGCGGCGGCAGCCCTCCCGGCGGCCTCGGTCCGCGCCGCCTCCAGGATCGGCAGTTGCTCGCGGAGCTCGACGGCGCGCGCCGTGTCCCGGGCGATCCGGTCGTCGAGCTCGGCCGCCGTCCGGCGCATCTCCTCGAGCTCGGAGGCCAGCGCCAACCGGTCCTCGGCCACCCGCTGGCGGGCGGCTCGCGCCGTTTGATGCTCGACCTCGTTCCGGTCGTCGGACCGAACGGCCTCCAGTGCAGCCGTCCGGGTGGACTCGACGGCCGAGCGAGCCATGGTCCGCTCGTCGGCGGACTCGGCCGCGGCCGCCGCCGCCGTCGTCGCCCGGGCCCTCGCCTCGTCGACCACCGCGGCGGTGACCACGCCGCCACCGGCCCGAACCCGCCACCCGGCCGACGAGAAGCGGTCCCCGTCGCGGGTGACCACGACCAGGTCGGGCCGGGCCAGGGCCAGATCGATGGCCTCGGACCACCCGCCCAGGGCGCAGTGGGAACCCGAGAGCAGGGTGTCGAGCGCCGCCTCCAGCCCCGGGAGAGACGGGCCCCCGGGTCGGGGGCGGACGTGGGGACGGATCGACTCGGTTCCGGGCGGAATGGCGTCACCGCTCCGCCGGCGCCGGCATGCCGGCGTGGGCAGTCGAGTCGGTGAGGGCGAGGACGGCGCCGGTGGCCCCTCCCTCACGGAGCCGGGCCAGGGCCGACTTGGCCGGCACGCTCCCGGAGACGACCACGGCCGCCACCGAGGCCCCGGCGGCCGCTTCGAAGGCATCCTCCCAGCCCTCGTCGACCTCCACCAGGTCGAGAAGGATCCCGACCACCCCGTCGACGCCCGAGAGCAGCTCGGCGCCGGCCGCCCCCCGGGCCTCGTCGAGGGCCCGCTCGAGGGCGTCGGCCCGGGCCACCGACCGGTGGTGCTCCAGTTCGGCCTGGCGGAGGGCCCCCTCGGCCGATTCGAGCCGGGCGGTGGCCCGCCCGTGGGCGGCCTCGGTCTCGGCCACCGCGGACTGCAGTTGATGGCGGGCCTGCTCCGTCTCGGCCAGCCGCTCCCCCAGCTCGTGGTCCTCCCCCTCGAGGACGGCGGCCCGGCGCTCGGTAGAGGCCAACCGGACGGACAGCTGATCCGACGAGCGCCGGTCGCGCTCGAGCGCGTGCTCGAGGGATCCGAGCTGGCCGCGGGCCACGGTGACCGCCTCGTCGGCGCTGCGGAGCTCGGCTCCGTCCCCCCACGCCTGCAGGTGGGATTCGAGCTCGCCGGCCATCTGCTCCTCGACGGCGATGAGGGCCGCCTGCTGCGGGGCCAAGGCCGCCGCCTCGGCCTCGGTGGTCTCCAGCTCCTCGGTCAGCCGGGCCCCTTCGGCCTCGAGGGTCGAGACCACGTCGGCGTCGGCCGCGGCGTCGAGGGCCTGGGCCAGGGAGCGCTGCCGCTCCCGGAGCACCCCGGTCAGGCCGCGGGCCCGCTCGACCATCCCCTCGGCCCGTCCGAGGGCGGAGGCCAGGTCGGACTCGCGTTGGGCGGACATCTCGTCGGCCGTCCGCTCGGTGTCGGCGTCCAGCTGGCTGAGGGCACCCCGGATCTTGTCCTCGGCCTCGCGCTGCTCGTTCCGGGCCTTGGTCCCCTCGTCGTGACGGAAGTCGAGGGCCTTGAGCTCCGATCCGGCCGCAAACAGCCGGAGGGCGCGCAAGGCGTCGGACAGGCCGGCATACGAGCGGGCGGCGGCGGCCTGGCGCTCGAGGGGCCGGATCTGACGCTTGACCTCCCGGACCAGGTCGAAGAGCCGTTCCAGGTTCTCCTCGGTGGAGGCCAGGCGGCGCTCGGAACGCTCACGACGCCGGCGGTACTTGAGCACCCCGGCCGCCTCTTCGATGACCGCCCGCCGGTCCTCGGGGCGGGCCTCCAAGATGGCGTCGAGGTGGCCCTGGCTGATGATGACGTGCTGTTGGCGGCCCACGCCGGTATCCGAGAGCAATTCCTGGATGTCCAGGAGCCGGCAGGGTGCGCCGTTGATCGAGTACTCGCTGTCCCCCGACCGGAACAGGGTCCGGGTGATGGTGATCTCGGCCAGGTCGGTGCCCAGTTGGCCGGAGCTGTTGTCGATGGTGAGGGCCACCTCGGCCCGTCCGAGGGCGGGGCGGTTGGCCGTGCCCATGAAGATGACGTCCTCCATCTTCGCCGAGCGCACCGTCCTCGGCCCCTGGGCCCCCAACACCCAGGCCACGGCGTCCACCACGTTCGACTTGCCGCTGCCGTTGGGACCGACGACCACGGTGATACCGGGCTCGAATTCGAGCACTGCCGGGTCGGCGAAGGACTTGAATCCCTTGAGGGTGAGTGACTTCAGGAACACCGCGCGCTCACCCTATCGGTCAACGCCCACCGCGTGGACGATGGTGGCCGCCTCCGACCGGGGCCGGTCGGCGGTTGACGCCCCGCACCCTCCCCCCACGCCCCCGGTCACGCCGCGGTAGTGAGGAGAGGGCGCGGAGCCCGACCGCTCGCCGGACCCCCGGCCGGACCGCTCGCCGAGCGCCCGATCAGACCTGACAGTGATCGCAGAAGTAGGTCGACCGCCCGCCCGACTTGACCTTGACGATGGTGGCCCGGCAGCGCCGGCAGGCCTGGCCCTCGCGGTCGTACGCCTGGTGCTGGTCCTGATAGTCCCCGACCTCGCCGAACAGGTCGCGGTACTGCTCGTCGGCCAGTGACGACCCCCGGCGCTTGACCGCTTCGGCCAGGGTCTCGACCATGGCCCGGTACAGACGGCGGACTTCCTGGGACGAGAGCGAGTTGGAGAGGCGGTCGTAGCGCAGCCCGGCGGCGAAGAGGATCTCGTCGGCGTACATGTTGCCGATCCCGGCCACGAATTCCTGATCCATGAGGAGGGCCTTCAGACCGCTCTTGTGCGAGGAGAGGAGCACCCAGAACTTCTCCCAGCTCATGACGTCCTCGAGGGGGTCGAAGCCGAGGTGGGCCAGCTCGGGAAGGGGCGGCTCGCCGTCCTCGGGGGCGGCCGAGACGAACATCTCGCCGAACGTGCGCGGGTCCACGAAGCGCAGCTGCCCTCCCTGGGTGAAGGTGATCACCGCGTGGGTGTGGGGTGCCTTGGGCTCCTTGGCGCTCTTGGCCCGCTGGAGCTGTCCGCTCATCCCCAGGTGGACGACCAGGGTCTGCCCGTCATCGAGACCCAGGAGCAGGTACTTTCCGGCCCGGTCGATCGATTTGATGGTGTGGCCCTCCAGGCGGGCGCGAAAGTGCTTGGCGCTCGGATGACGGCGGACCGTGCGCCCGTTGCGCACTTCGACCGACTTGATCTTCCGGCCCACAACCTCGCTCTGGAGGTCGCGCCGGATGGTCTCGACTTCGGGAAGCTCAGGCATCCCCCCCGCCTCTCTCGACGTCCAATGATTCGCAGGCGACCTGGGCAGCGACCTGCTCGGCGTCTTTTTTGGAGCGCCCCTCCCCGGTGCCGAGGCGCTGGCCAGCAACGTACACCGTGGCCAGGTACCTCCGTGCGTGGTCAGGGCCGAAACTCTCCAATTCGTAGCGGGGGACACCCCGGCCGAGACGCACGGTTTCCTCCTGGAGACGGCTCTTGTGGTCGGACTCGCCGGGCCCGCCGGCAGCGACGGCAATCCGGTCCCTGAGCAGGGACAGGACCAGCCGCCCGGCCTCGGCGAGCCCGCCGTCGAGGTAGACCGCCCCGATCACCGCTTCGGTGGCGTCAGCCAGGATCGACTCCTTGGCCCGGCCACCGGAGAGATCCTCGCCCCGCCCGAGGCGCAGGCTCCCGTCGATACCGAGGTCCAGACCCACCTGGCCGAGGACCCGGGTGTTGACCACCGAGGCCCGGACCTTGGACATGGCCCCGTCGGACAGCTCCGGGTAGGCCCGATAGGTGAATTCGGCCACCACCAGGCCGAGCACGGCGTCACCGAGGAACTCCAGGCGCTCGTTGGAGGTTCTGCCCGCCTGCTCGGCACACCACGAGCGGTGGGCCATGGCCTCGTCGAGTAGAGCCGGGTCCTTGAACCGGTAGCCGATCCGGTCGGCCAGCACGTGCCTCCCCCCGGGCGACCCCGAGCCGTCTGCAGGCGCCATGGGACGCGCCTCAGGCCCCTCCGAGTTTGGCGTAGACGTAGTCGACGGAGTCCCGCACGGTACGGAGCTCTTCGAGGTCCTCGTCATCGATGCGGAATCCGACCGAGCGCTCGCCCAACTCCTCTTCGAGACCCTCGACCAGCTCGATCAGGGCCAGTGAGTCGGCGTCGAGGTCCTCGGCGAACGACGACGACTCGGTGATGGCGGAGGGCTCGATCTCGAGAATGTCGGCGAGGAGGTCCCGGATGAGGTCGAGGACCTGTTGGCGGTCGAGGGGACCCTTTTCCATGTGGGTCTCTGCGGGCACGGCTTCTCCTGTGTCTCGTGGTCATCTCTTCGAGGTCGGCACCTGAATTCGCAGGTCAGGGGCTTGACGCCTCGGACGCTCACGACCCCCCGGCGGCACGATCTCCAAGAACACGGCCGTTCGGGCGCGCATCCCATGGGCTGCGGTATCCACCCTGGCCGGGACCTTTGGCTGGCCAGATGTTACCGGAAGGTGACATTCACGGAGTCGAAACACTCTGGCAACCCATCGGACCCATCGGCGTCGTAGCACTTGGAGTGTGGAATCCACCGATCCGACCGACGCGCCCGGCGCCGGGACCGCGGACGGAGTTGGAGTGAGGCCCGGAGAGGCATCGGGCCAGGTTCGGTGGCCGCCCTACGACCCCGGCGCCTTCTACGACGAGCTGGTGGCGCCGGATGGCGCACCCCGGCCGGCGGCGCTCGCCCTGTTCGACCACTTCACCGAACTCGGAGCCGACGGGCTGGCCGAGCGCCAGGACGCGGCCGACCGGGAGATGCGGGCCATCGGGGTGACCTTCACCGTCTACGAGGAGTCCGCGGGGACGACCGACCGGCCGTGGCCCTTCGACGTCATCCCGAGGGTGATGCCGTCCGATCAGTGGCATCTGATCGAAGCCGGCCTGGTCCAGAGGCTGAGCGCCCTCAACCTGTTCATCGACGACGTGTACCACGACCAACGCTCGGTGAGCAGCGGAGTGGTGCCCTCCGAACTGGTCGCCGGCTCCCCGAACTTCCGCCGTGAGTGCGTCGGCGTCGAGCCCCCCGGCGGCGTCTGGGCCCACATCTGCGGGAGCGACCTCATCCGGGACGCCGACGGGACCGTCTACGTACTCGAGGACAACCTGCGCGTCCCTTCGGGCGTGTCCTACCTCCTCGAGAACCGGATGATGGCCAAGCACGTCTTCCCGGAACTGTTCCGGCACTACAGCATCGAGCCCGTCGATCCCTATATCGGGAGGCTGGCCGGCCTGCTGGCCTCGGTGTCCCCGTCCACCGGCGATCCGACCATCGTGGTGCTGACACCGGGAATCTACAATTCGGCGTACTTCGAGCACGCCTTCCTGGCTCAGCAGCTGGGGGTGGAACTGGTCGAGGGCAGCGATCTCGTCGTGCTGGACGATGACTGCGTCTACGCCCGCACCATCGACGGGCTCCAGCAGGTCGACGTCATCTACCGACGGGTCGACGACCTCTTCCTCGATCCCGAGGTGTTCCGGCCCGACTCGATGCTCGGAGTGCCCGGGCTCATGCGGGCCTGGCGGTCCGGCCGGGTCGCCCTGGTCAACGCGCCGGGTGCCGGCATCGCCGACGACAAGAAGGTCTACTCCTACGTTCCCGACATCATCCGCTTCTTCCTCGACGAGGAGCCGATCCTGGCCACCGTGGCCACCCTCCGGTGCGCCGACGAGGACTCGCGCCACTTCGTCCTCGGGAACCTGGCCAGGCTGGTGGTGAAACCGGCCAACGAGTCCGGTGGCAACGGCGTGCTGGTGGGAACGCAGGCCACGGTGGCCGAGCTGGACGATGTGGCCGAGCAGATCGAGGCCGCGCCGACCCGGTGGGTGGCCCAGCCGGTGATCCCCCTCTCGACGGCCCCGACCCTGTGCGACGGGGAAATCGCGCCGCGACATGTGGATCTCCGCCCCTTCACCCTCTTCGGTCCCGAAGGCGCCTACGTCACCCGTGGTGGACTCACCCGGGTGGCCCGGAAGGCCGGTTCGCTCGTCGTCAACTCGTCCCAGGGGGGTGGAAGCAAGGACACCTGGGTGGTCGACACGGTCAGCCCGGGTGGCACCGGTCAGCCCGACCGAACCGGGTGGCCCGGACGATCCCGGCGGCCCGGACGAGACTCGGACGGCCGGGCCCGGTCCCCCCGGTTCTCGACACAGCCCTCGGCCCCACGCGCCGGTCGGGACGCCGTTCAGGCGACCGCCGACGACCATGACCCGAGACACGACCGATCCAGCCGGGCCCGAGGACCCGCCGAGCCGAACCGAGGAGGCCACGATGCTGCTGGCACGAATGGCTGAAGCCGTCTACTGGGGCGGGCGCTATCTCGAACGGGCCGAGTGCACGGCGCGGATCGTGCAGGTCCATACCGACGCCCACGTCGACATGCCGGTGGGTGAGGACGTCGGATGGGAGCCGCTCCTCGCCATTGCCGGCGTCGACGGGGAGTTCGACGAGCACTACGCGGTGGTGTCCGAGCCCGGCGGCGACCGGGCGGCGGAGGACGACGTCATCGAATTTCTGCTCCACAGCGACAAGAACCCGTCGTCCATCCTCGGTGCCCTCTCGTCCGCCCGGGAAAACCTGCGGACCGCCCGCCCCGTCGTACCCCGCGAGGCGTGGGAGGCCGGCCAACGACCTCTGGCTGACCAGCTTGGACTATCTCGACGAGACGAGTTCGCGCAAAGGTCGGGTCCAATGGCTGCGCCGGGTCATCGCCGGTGCCCAGAGGATCAACGGCATCATGCTCGGGACGATGAGCCGCGACGAGGCCATGTCGTTCTTCACCATCGGCCAGAATCTCGAACGGGCCGATCTCACCACCCGGGTACTCGACGTCCGTTCGGAGAATCTGCATCCGAGGCGGGGCGACGACCCCTATGACGTGGTCCACTGGATGGCCGTCCTGCGCTCGCTGGCGGCCTACCAGCCCTTCCGCCGGGCCATGCCGGCCCGTCCACAGGGCGGATCGACCCTCCGGTTCCTCCTCCAGGACGACCGGTTCCCTCGAGCGGTCAGTGCCTGCCTCACCGAGACCCGCAGCCAGCTGAAGGGCTTGGCCCGGTCCGAGGACACCCTCGACGCGTGCACCGACGCGGCGATGCTGGTGGCGGCGGCCGCGGTGCCCCGCCTCACCCTCGGCGGGCCTGAGCGAATTCCTCGACGAGGTCCAGGTGGCGCTGTCGGACATCCACGACAAGATCGACCGGACCTACTTCCGGCCGTCATTCACCGGATGGCAGCCTTCCTCCGTGGCGTCGTGACCACGGCCACGGCCGCGGAGCCGTTCGAGGACGGGGACACCCCGGAGAGGAACGGCCAGACCTGGCCCGGCTACGTCCCGGTCCCGGGGAGGGCCGACGAGCTCCTCGGGCCCGACGGCACCATCAGGAGCCGATGGAAACACCTGGCCGCGGACATGGCCGGACTCGGACCGAGCGGCCTGGTCGGCCCGACGGGCCGAGGTGTCCCGGCTACTCCGCAACGAAGGCGCCACCTACAACGTGACCCTGGACAACCAGAGCCGGCGGCGGCCCTGGCGGCTCGACCCGTGTCCACTGGTCATCGACGAGGCCGAATGGTCCGATCTCGAAGCGGCCGTGGCCCAGCGGGCCGCCCTCCTCGAGCTCGTGTTCGCCGACATCTACGGGGAACGTCGGCTGCTGGCCCACGGGCTCATCCCCGCCGAGCTGGTCCTCGGTCATCCCGGCTTCCTCAGGGCCTGTGTGGGAATGAGCGGCGCCGGCCCTCGCCTGTTCCTCACTGCGGTGGATGTGGCCCGCGACGGGCGCGGCGAGTTTCGAGCCCTCGGCGACCGGATCCAGGCCCCCTCCGGTCTGGGCTACGCCCTGGTCAACCGAACCATCCTCTCGAGGGTGCTGCCGGGACTGCACCGCGAGCTCGGAGCCGAACGCCTGGCCGGCTTCTTCCGATCCATCCGGAGCGGGGTGGCCCGGGCGGCGCCGGACGGCGCCGACGAGCCCCGGGTGGTCATCCTGACCCCCGGGCCGCTGAGCGAGACCTACTTCGAGCATGCCTATCTCGCCTCCTATCTCGGCTACTCACTCGTCGAGGGGCGCGACCTGGTCGTGGCCAACAACCGCGTGTGGCTCCGCTCGCTCGGCGGCCTCGACCCGGTCGACGTGGTCATCCGGCGGGTCGACGACCAGTGGTGCGACCCGGTCGAGCTCCGGGCCGATTCCCTCCTCGGTGTGCCCGGACTCCTGGAGGTGGCCCGACGCGGCCGGGTGACAGTGGTCAATCCGCTGGGGAGCGGGGTCATCGAGGATCCGGCGCTGACCAGCCTCCTCGACGCATTGGCCCCCACCCTGCTCGGCGAGGACCTCGCCCTCCGGGGCCCCGAGACCTGGTGGTGTGGACGGGAGTCCGGGCTCAGCCACGTACTGGCCCACCTCGAGCAGATGATCGTCCTGCCCGTGTGCGCCGGGCTCGCCGACCGTCCGCTGGTGGCGTCGACCCTGTCGGCGGGCGGCTCTCGACGAGCTCCGCTCCCGGATCCGGGCCCGGCCCGATCAGTGGGTGGGGCAGGAGATCATCGAGCCCTCCACTGCGCCCACGGTCACCGGCACCGGGACGCTCGAGCCCAGGCCCACGGTCCTGCGGACGTTCGCGGTGAACGACCAGGGCAACAACGGAGAACGGAGCCACGGGTACAGCGTCATGCCCGGAGGGTTGACCAGGGTCGGGGCGGACCCGACGACGCTCACGATCTCCAGCCGCCGCAAAGGGAGCAGCAAGGACACCTGGGTGGCGTCGGCGAAGCCGGCACTCCAGCAGAGTGCCTGGCTCCGAACCGCCTGGACCAGGGTGGGTGCCCCGGCGGCGTCGGACGTCGACACCCTCCTTCCCGGCCGGGTGGCGGCCCAGCTGTTCGTTCTGGGACGGACCGCCGAGCACGCCGAGCTGGTGATCCGACTCATCAGAACGGTGCTGACCCGGCTCGACCAGCCGCTCGGATCGGGGGCGGACGGGGGCGCCGAATCGCTCCAGGTCCTCCTCTCCGCCCTGGGGACGGTGTCGGGTTTCGATCCGGTCTCCGAGGACGAGGACGAGGTGTCCGGTCGGACGGGTGGGCCGAGTCGGGCTGGTCAGGCGAAGTCCGCATGCCGGCGGCACGGCGTGGCGACCGACGGGACGTCAAGGGACCCGGCCCCCGATCTCCCGACCGACCGGCGGGCCCTGGCCCTGGTCCTCGACGCCGGAGTGGACGGGAGCCTCGTTTCGTCCCTCGGCCTCCTGGTCGATGCGGCCTACTCGGTGCGCGAGCAGCTCTCGAGCGACACCTGGCAGCTGGTCGGCGACGTCGAGGAGGAGCTGGCCCGGCTCCGCAACCGCCCTCCGACCCAGCTCGTCGGTGTGCAGTCCAGCCTCCAGCGCCTCTTGCAGGCCCTTCTGGCCCTGTCCGGGCTCTCGGCCGAGAACATGGAGCGGGACCCGGCCTGGCTCTTCCTCGACGCCGGCCGTCGACTCGAACGGGCCCAGTCCCTGGTCAGGCTGGTCCGCGCCGTGCTGGTCAGCCGGAGGGCCGGGGTGGTCGAGGATCTCCTGGTGGAGTCGCTGCTGAAGACCTCGGACAGCCTGATCACCTTCCGACGGCGTTCCGGGTCGATCATGCAGGTCGCCGCCGCGGTGGACCTGGTCGTCTACGACGCGGCCAACCCGCGCAGCGTCATCTACCAACTCGATCGCCTGTTCCACCATCTCTCGGACCTTCCGTCCAGGTCATCGGGCCAGCGACTGGACGCCGAGCAGCGGCTGGTCCTGCAGGCCACCACCATGTTGCGGTTGACCGACGCCGACCGGTTGGCCGCCGTCGACTCCGATGTCGGTCGCCGTCCCGAACTCGACACGGTCCTGAGCCGGGTGGACGGCCTGCTGGACGATCTTCGGCACAGCCTGCGTCAGACATTCTTCGTCCACGAGCGGCTCTCGGTACTGGCTGGCTCTCGAGCCGATGCCGCCGGGAGGTCCCAGTGACGTACCGGATCATCCATCGCACCAACTACCGCTACAACGCACCGGTGTCGCGTTGCCGCAACGAAGGCCACCTGCGGCCGCGGGACACCCCCCGCCAGCACTGCCTGTCCAGTGACCTCATGGTCGAACCCACCCCCACCAGCTGGTCCGAGCGCACCGACTTCTTCGGCAACCCCGTCTTCTCCTTCGTGGTGGACGGGCCCTTCGACGAGCTGACGGTGACGTCCACGAGCGTGGTATCGGTTTCGAGTGGGCAGCCGCTCCCCCCCACCGGATCGGCATGGGAGCAGGTCCGAGAGTTGTTGGCCACCGATCTGAGTGCCGAGATGCTGTCGGCGCGGGAGTTCTGTTTCGAATCGCCGCTGGTACCCGTCTCGGACAAGGTCCACAGCTATGCCGAGCCCTCCTTCCCGGCGGGGCGGCCGGTGGTCGAAGCCATCGCCGAGCTCACCGACAGGATCTTCAGCGACTTCGTCTACGACCCCGGGTTCAGCACGGTGACGACGCCGCTCGAGGAGGTCCTCGCCTTCCGACGAGGTGTGTGCCAGGACTTTGCCCACCTGGCTATCGGGTGCTTCCGATCGATGGGACTGTCGGCGCGCTACGTGAGCGGCTACCTCGAGACCGCCCCCCCCGAGGGGGGCGAACGACAGGTCGGAGCGGATGCGTCGCACGCCTGGCCGTCGGTGTTCGTGCCCGGGTGGGGGTGGTTGGACGTCGATCCCACCAACGACAAGATCGTGGGCTCCACCTATGTGACCACGGCATGGGGTCGCGACTACTCGGATGTGTCGCCGCTCAAGGGGATCGTGTTCGGTGGCGGTGACTCCCATCTCCTCGACGTCTCGGTGGATGTCACCAGAACTCCGGGGGCCGAAGGCGCCAACTGACGACAGTGATCCCGCCGGGCGGGACTGACTACGCTCGCCTCCGTGCGCATCCTGATCACCGGCTCGGCCCGGGCCATCGGCGCGGCCACCGCGGCCGAGCTGTCGGGGGCCGGGCACGAGGTCATCGCCACGGCGCGGGACGTCTCGCTGCTCGATGGGCTCGACGTGGCCCTGCGCCTTCCACTCGACGTCACCGACGAGGCATCGGTCGCCGCCGCCTTGGACCAGGCCGGCGAGCTCGACGCCATCGTCAACAACGCCGCCGTCTCGGGCAAAGGGCCCATGGAGGACTTCCCGATCGGGCGCCTGCGGGACATGTTCGAGACCAACACCTTCGGGCCCCTCCGCATCGTGCAGCAGGTCCTGCCCCAGTGGAGAAGCCGGGGAAGCGGCGTGGTGGTCAACGTGAGCTCGGTCCAGGGGCGGGTGTCGTCACGCCGCTCGAGGGTCCCTACTCCAGCACCAAGCACGCCCTCGAGGCCATCTCGGAGTCGCTGCACTACGAACTCGGCCACTTCGGCATCCGGATGGTGATCATCCAGCCCGGGCTACATCGCTCCCGGGATGAAGCGGGCCGACGACGTCATCGGCAGCCACGACTACCGCGAGCTGTGGCAACAGTGGGAGGGGACCGACGTGAAGGTCACCGGGCCGAAGGGCCGGCCGGGGCCCGAATTGGTGGCGTCGGCCATCCGCCGCGCCATCGAGGACCCGTCCACACCGTTGCGGGTTCCTGTCGGTGACGACGCAGTCGCCGTCCTGTCAGCCCGGGCGCAGCTCGACGACACCGCCTTCGAGTCGGCGATGCGACGGCAGCTCGGCGTGACCTGGTGAGGGGGATGCGCCGGTTGCTCAGGCGGGCGAGTTGATGAGGCTGCGGGCCGCCATGGTCAGGTAGTCGAGCAGCTCCTGCTGGTCGTCGGCGTCCAGGCCGGCACGGTGCACGGCGTCGGTCATGTGACGCAACCAGGCGTCGGCCTGGGCGGGACCGATGGTGAACGGGACGTGGCGCATCCTGAGGCGCGGATGACCCCGCTCTTCGCTGTAGAGGCGCGGGCCGCCCCAGTACTGCATCAGGAACAGCGCCAGATGGGCCTTGGGATCGGTGAGGTCCTCGGGGTACAGGGGCCGGAGCAGCGGATCGGCGGCGACCCCCTCGTAGAACCGCTCGACGAGCGTGGTGAAGAACGGCTCACCGCCCCAGCGCTCGAACGCCGTCTGTTCCGGCTCCCGTCTCATAGGCAACACGTACCGACTGTAGGCCGACCTCGGTTAGCCTCGGATCAGTGCCCGGTCCGATCCGGGGGCGTCGTCGGTCGACAGGGGGTCCGCCGTGTTCGAATGGTCCGAAGAGCAGCTGATGGTCCGGGACGCCGTCCGTCGTTTCGTGGAGGCGGAGGTGGTGCCCAACATCGAGGCGCTGGAGTTCGGCGACATGCCGCCCTACGAGATCATCCGGAAGCTCTACGCCACCTTCGGCATGGACCAGTTGGCGCGGGACCGGTTCAAGGTGCAGCTCGAGCGCAAGTCGGCCGGAGCCAGGAACACCGCCCCGGCGACGGAACAGCCGGGGCGCCGTGGTGACGGGGGCTCGGCGGCGATGACCCTCATCCCCATCATCGAGCTCTGCCACTACTGCCCGGGCATCGTGACGGCCATGGGGGTCAGCCTGGGCCTGGCCGGCGGCACCATCATGAAGCAGGGCACGCCGGCCCAGATGGAGCGCTGGGGGCTGGACCTCCTCACCGCCGAGAAGGTCGGGGCCTGGGCCATCACCGAGCCCAACTCGGGGTCCGACGCCCTGGGGGGGATGCAGTCCATGGCCCGCCGTGACGGCGACGAGTACATCCTCAACGGGAACAAGACGTTCATCACCAACGGCCCGTACGCCGACACCATCGTGTTCTACGCCAAGCTCGACGACGGCTCGGACACGCCGGTCCGCGACCGCCAGGTCCTGACCTTCGTCCTCGAGAAGGGGATGCCCGGCCTCGAGCAGTCCAAGCCCTTCCGCAAGATGGGACTCCACTCCTCGCCCACCGGTGAGCTGTTCCTGACCGACGTCCGGGTGGGTCGCGACCATCTCCTGGGCGAGACCGAGGACGAGAGCGGCGGCGGCGGACGCGAGTCGGCCAAGGGGAACTTCGTGACCGAGCGGGCCGGATTGGCCGCCATGTCGCTGGGGCTCATCGAGGAATGCCTCAAGCTGTCGGTCGAGTACGCCAAGAACCGGATGTTGTGGGGACAGCCCATCGGGGACCGGCAGTTGATCCAACTCAAGTTGGCCAAGATGGAGGTGGCCAGGCTCAACGTGCAGAACTTGGTCTTCCGGCACATCGAGCTCTCGGCCGCCGGCAAGAGCCTCTCGCTGGCCGAGGCGTCGGCGATGAAGCTCTACTCGGCCCAGGCCGCCTCCGAGGTGGCCATGGAGGCCGTGCAGCTCTTCGGCGGGAACGGGTACATGGCCGAATTCCGGGTCGAGCAGTTGGCCCGCGATGCCAAGGTCTTCCAGATCTACGCGGGCACCGACGAGATCCAGGTCACCCACATCGCCAAGGACCTGCTCAGCCGCTGAGCCCGGCCGCTGAGCCCGGCCCCGGCCCGCAGCTCCGGCGGCGACCGGACGGGCCGGTGGCGCGTCTGCTCCCGGTAGCCACGGCGGCGGTTCCGTGCCTGACGGACAGCTGTCCCCCACCTGGGCGCGCCGGACGCCTGATCCCGGGTCGAACGGTGCCGGACCGGTGCCGGACCGGCCCCGGTAGTGTTCGTCCATGCCGCGAGGTCGCCCCTCCCCCTCCGCCCCGGCCGTGGAGCTGGCCGTCCCCAAGACCTTCGACGCCCAGTACGGCAAGGGCATCGACCGGGGGCTCTGCCTCGGCGGGGGCGGGTTGTTCTTCGTCGCCTGGCAGGCGGCCTATCTCCGCACCCTGGCCACCCACGGGATCCGGTTCGACAACTCCGAGCGCATCGTAGGCACCTCGGCCGGGTCGATGGTGGCGTCGGCCCTGGCTTCGGGAAAGCTGAACCGTCTCCACTCCGAGATCGCCGTCGTGTCCAAGCTGCCGGCGATCGTCTCGGCCCTGGCCCCCGCCTCCCAACTGCACCCCAGCCAGCAACGGGCCCTCGATCTCTTCATCAAGGCCACCGACGGCGAGCCCGGCACGGTCCAGGAGATCGGCCACGCCGCCCTGGCCGCCCAGACCCCCAGCGCCGCCACCACCCGGCGCAACCTGGCCCTCGTGCTCGGGACCAGCCGCTGGACCTCCGACGCACTGCACATCACCTGCGTGGATGCCTACACCGGCGAGCGATGCGTGGTGACCCGTGAGGCCAACACGACCATGGCCCGGGCGGCGGCGGCCAGCAGCGCGGTCCCCGGGATCTTCGCCGCCCAGCTCATCGGCGACCGGCGGTGCATGGACGGCGGAGTGAGCGGCACCGGGACCCATCTCGACCTGCTGGCCGGAGCCCGACGGGTGCTCATCCTGGCCCTGACCGACGGCAGTGACATGACCGAGGGGATGATGACGTCGCATCCCGGTTCAGGCCGTCAGGAGTTCGACGACCTGGTGGCGTCGGGGACCGAGGTCGTCCTCCGGACCCCCTCCGAGGTGGACCTCCTCGAACTGATGGCACCGACCAGCATCCCGCGGGCGCTGGCCATGGGCGCACGCCAGGCATCGGCCGACGTCGGGGTCCTGTCCACCTTCTGGGGCTGAAGCGGCCGGTGGCCGGAGCCCGACCTGGTCAGTCGTCCTTGGCCGGTGGGGTCACCGAGGCGGCGACCGCCCCGACCAGACCGCCGACGGCCAGGTCGTGGGCCACGGTGATGGCGTTGACGATGGCCACCGACGACGAGGAGCCGTGGCTGATCACGCAGACCCCGTCGACGCCGAGCAGCATGGCGCCGCCGGTGTTCTCGGGGTCGAGCGCGGCGGCCAGCGGCAGCAGATGGGGGTAGAGGGCGTCGGCGGTCTGCTTGACGTCGGGACGCCCGAGGATGTCCACCAGTTGGCTCATCAGGAACCGCATCGAGCCCTCCAGCGTCTTGAGGGCGACGTTACCGGTGAACCCGTCGGTCACGATGACGTCGGTCATCCCGGTGAAGAAGTCGCGCCCCTCGACATTGCCCACGAAGTCGAAGGCCGGGCCTCCGCCGCCGTCGGCCAGCAGGGCGTAGGCCTCCTTCACCAACGGCGTGCCCTTCGACTTCTCCTCCCCGATCGACAGCAGCGCCACCCGGGGCTTGTCGATCCCGTAGCGCTGGCCGGCGAAGGCCGCCCCCATCTGGGCGAACTGCACCAGCATCTGTGGCGTGCACTCGGCGTTGGCCCCCGAGTCGAGGAGGACCGTCGGCCAAGGTCCCCCGGGATAGGGGATCGGCGTGGCGATGGCCGGCCGGATCACGCTGGGCAGCCGACCCATCCGCAACAGGGCCGAGGCCATGGCCGCCCCGGTGTTGCCGGCCGACACCATGGCCATGGCCTTGCCGTCCCGGACCGCCTCGGCCGCCCGCACCAACGACGAGTCCTTCTTGCGGCGGACGCTGTTGCCGGGGTCGTCGTCCATGCCGATGACCTCGCTGGCCGGCAGGCACGGCAGGTCGCCGACGTCTCCCATCTCGCCGGGCCGGCCCACCAGGGACACCTTGATGTCGGTCCGCTCGGCCACCTCACGGGCCCCGGCCACGATCTCCCCTGGTGCCCGGTCCCCGCCCATGGCATCCACCACCACCGGGAGGGCGGCGAACGCCTCACCCTCCGGCCGTGCGCCGCCTCGCGCCACTACTCGACTTCGATGGCCTGACGGCCTTTGTACCAACCGCAGTTCGGGCACACCACGTGGGGTGTCTTGGCCGCGGTGCACTGGGGGCACGTGGAACGTGCCGGCGCCTTCAGCACCCAGTTGGATGCCCGGCGGCTGCGGCTCTTCGACTTGGAGGTCTTCTTCTTCGGAACGGCCATAAGGAGGGCATCCTAGGCCAAATTGTCGTCCTCCGGGCCACGCAGGGCATCGAGCGCCGCTCCATCGGGGGTCGCCGATGGGCGGGCAGGCGCAGGCGGCCAGGTTCCAGTTCTGGCCGCACCGGGGGCAGAGGCCGAGGCAGTCCGACGAGCACAGCGGGGCGAGAGGCAGCTCGAGCATCACCGCGTCACGGGCCAGGGGCTCGAGGTCCAGTTCGTCCCCGTCGAGCAGATAGGCGTCCTCGTCGAACCGGTCCGGCCCGGGCACGTACCGCTCGCGCACCTCGGCCTCCACCGTCCCCGAAACCGGTCCGCCGCACCGACGGCACTCGCCCACCCAGGGGGCCGCCACCGTGCCGGTGACCATGATCCCGCCCGGGTAGGAGGAGAGGGTGAGGTCGCAGACCACCGGCGCCCGGTCGGGCACCGAGACCCCGACGGCGGCCATCCCCTCGATCGATCCCTCCCGGGCCTCGTGACGGACGGTGCCCGCGGTCTTGCGCAGGGCCGCCACCTGCACGATGAAGGGGCGACGGGCCCGACGGCGAGCGTCAGGGGCCTGCTCCTCGGCCACCGGGCTCCTGTCCACATGGGTGCTCACCGCCCCGCTCGGTTCAGTCGAGGTCCTGGTCGAAGAAGCCGTCGGGATCGTCGACGCCCTGGCTCTCGCCCGCCGGCCCCACCGAGGCCAGCGAGGTGTCCCCGCCCTCACCGATCTCGACCTTGGGCAACGGGACTCACCTGGAGCTTCTCCCGGCCGGCCTGGACCGTCTTCATCGTCCGGTCGAGAACGATCTCGAAGCTGGCCAGCTTCTGGTCGGCGTAGTCCTCGGCCTCGTGCCGCAGCCGGCGGGCCTCCTCGTTGGCATCGTCGAGGATGCGCTGGGCCACGTGGTTGGCCTGCCGGACGATTTCGGTCCGTTGCACCATCCGCTCGGCCTGCACCCGGACCTCCTCGAGGAGGTTGTCGGCTTCCCTGCCCTTCTCGGCCAGGAACTCGTCGCGCTCCTTGAGCAGCCACCGGGCCTGGCGGAGCTCGTCGGGCATCCGGTCGAGTGCCGCCTGCAGCAACTCGGCGAGCTCCTCGCGCGACACCAGCACCGATGCCGACAGTGGCATGGCCTTGGCCGTCTGCACCAGGTCGAGAGCGCTGCGGATCAGCGCCTCGGCATCGTGCTCCTCGCCGGCGGCCCGCTGCTGGTCGAGGTCCTCGAAGAGATCACTCACCGGCGAACTTCTCCTTGAGGCGCAGGGCCACCACCTCGGGGACGAACGAGGTCACGTCGCCACCGAAGCGGGCCACCTCCCGCAGCAGCTTGGAGGCGATGAACGAGTGGGTCGAGCTGGTCGGGATGAACAGGGTCTCGACCCCGGAGAGCTGCTTGTTCATCTGGGCCATCTGCATCTCGTTCTCGAAGTCGGACACGGCCCGCAGGCCCTTCACGATCACGCTGGCCCCGACGTCGTTGGCCACGTTGACCACCAGGGTGGAGAGGGACACGATGCGCACGTTGGCCAGGTGGTGCAGCGACTCCTCCAGCATCTCCTGGCGCTCGTGGAGGTCGAAGAGGGCCCCGTCCTTCTGCGGATTGCGCAGGGTGGCCACCACCACCTCGTCGAACAGGCGGGTGGCACGCTCGATGACCTCGAGGTGTCCGTTGTGGACGGGATCGAACGACCCGGGTATGAGCGCAATCCTCACGAGAGACCTTTCTCCGTGACCAGCTCCGGACGGGCCACGGTCACGATCGTACCCCCATACCGCTTGGTTTTGATGATCCCCCACCCCGGCGGGTGCGGGGATCTCGCCGCCCGATTCGAGGATGGCCAGATCGGCCGGCAGCGTCGCCACCAGCGATTCCCATCCGTCGTAGTCGTAGGGGGGATCACACAGGATCAGGTCGTAGCGCGACGCGGTGGTCGAGGCCCAGGAGGCGACGTCGGCCCGGACCACGGTGGCGTCACCGTCACCCTCGGCATCGGCCAGGCCCACCGAGGCCAGGTTGGCCCGGACCGCGGCCAGTGCCTCCGGACTCCGGTCGACGAAGGTCACCGAGGCGGCACCACGGGAGAGGGCCTCGATCCCCAGCGCCCCGGAGCCGGCGAACAGGTCGGCGACCAGGAGGCCCTCCACCCCGCCCAGGCTGAACAGGATGTCGAAGATCGCCTCGCGGACCCGGTCCGACGTCGGCCGCACGGTGGGCACGGCGGGAGCCGACAGGCGCCGGCCCCGGAACTCACCACCGATCACGCGCACCGCTCCAGCCTACCGGCCACGGCCCGTTTTTCCATGGTCGTTCGGGCGCCGGGGGTGGGCCCGACTCAGCTCTTGAACAGGAACTCGGCCTCGTCGTCGTCGATGAAGATGCGCAGTTCGTCGACGAGGAGCGGGTGGCCGGTCAGCTCGGGGTCCTCGGCCACCAGCTCCTCGGCCATGGTCCGGGCATCGACCACCAGTGGCTGGTCCGAGAGCAGCCGGGCCAGTTTGAGGTCGCTGCGTCCCTTCTGGCGCTCTCCGAGGATGGTGCCCTCCCCCCGGAGCTCGAGGTCGACCTCGGCCAGCTCGAACCCGTCGGTGGTCCGCTCCATGGCCGACAGCCGGGCCGCGGCCTCGGGCGTGTCGTTGGCCGACAAGCAGGTAGCACCACGACGGGTCGCTCCCCCGCCCCACCCGGCCCCGCAGCTGGTGCAGCTGGGCGATCCCGAACCGGTCGGCGTCCTCGATGACCATGACCGTGGCCTCGGGCACGTCGACTCCGACCTCGATCACGGTCGTGGCCACCAGGACGTCGAGGCGACCGGTCCGGAACTCGGCCATGACCCGCTCCTTCTCCGCCGGGGGGAGCTGGCCGTGGAGGAGTCCGACTCGCAGCCCGGACAGCTCGGCGCCGGCCAGGCGCTCGGCCTCGGCCACCACCGAGGTGGCCTGGACCCGGTCGGATCCCTCGACCAGCGGGCACACCACGAAGGCGCGGCGGCCCGAGGCCACCTCGGAGCGGACCCGCGTCCACGCCTCGTCGGCCTCGTCCGAACCGGCCTGGTCCCTTCAGCCAGGTGGTGGTCACCGGGAGACGGCCCGGCGGGAGCTCGTCGATGATGGTCATGTCCAGATCGCCGAAGACGACCATGGCCGCGGTGCGCGGGATCGGGGTGGCCGTCATCACCAACAGGTCGGGGTCACGGCCGCGGCCGTCGGCGCCGCGGCCCTTGGCCCGGAGCGCGGCCCGCTGCTCGACGCCGAACCGGTGCTGCTCGTCGATGACCACCACGCCGAGCGACCGGAACCCGACCTGGTCGGTCAGCAGGGCGTGCGTCCCGATGAGGAGGTCGACGGTGCCGTCGGCCAAGCCGGCATGGAGCGCGGTCCGGTCGGCGGCGCCCGTCTTGTTGGTGAGGAGGGCGACCCGGAGCGGGCGCCGGCCCTCGAGCGTCGCCGGGTCCGGCACCGACAGGCCGTCGACCAGCGTGGCGACCTCGGAGGCGTGCTGTTCGGCCAGCACCTCGGTCGGTGCCATCAGCGCGGCCTGGTGACCGCCCTCCACCGCCACCAGCATGGCCGCCACCGCCACCACCGTCTTGCCCGACCCGACATCACCCTGCAGGAGACGGTGCATGGGGAGGGGGCCGGCCAGATCGTCGCGGATGTCGGCCATGGCCCGGCGCTGGGCTTCGGTGGGCGTGAAGGGGAGGCGGTCGACGAACCGGTCCTCCAGGGTGGGGGATCCATCGTCACGGGCGACGACGTGACGGATGCCGCGGGCGTCACGCTGCAGCCGGTCCTGGCGGAGGACGAGGGCCAGCTGCAGCCGGAACAACTCGTCGAAGGCCAACCGCTGGCGGGCCGGCTCGCGTTCGGACATCCGTGCCGGCCGGTGGATGCGGTTGAACGCGGTGGTGCGGTCGACCAGGTCGAACCGCTCCCGCCACCCGGCCGGCCACCGGGTCGGCGAAGGCTCCGGCGCGGTCGAGGGCCTCCCCCACGTAGCGGCCCAACCGGGCCGAGGTGAGCTTGGCCGCCTTGTCGGTGAGCGGGTACACCGGGTACACCCGCCCGGTCCGCTCCCCCGGCTCTCCTTCGTCGTCGGCCTCGGTGTCGTCACCGGCGGCGCGGAGGACCTCGGCGGTGGGGCTGTTCAGCTGGAGGACGCCCCGGTAGGAGCCGATCGTGCCGTAGAACATGGCCACCGTGCCCACGGCCAGCTGCTGGGCCCGCCACGCCTGGTTGAAGAACACCACCTCGAGGCGGCCGCTGTCATCGGCGATGCCGACCACGACCCGTGACGGCGAGCGCCGTCGGCCCCGACCGTAGCCCGAAGGCGGCCGGCTCACCCTGATCACCCGGGCCAGCACCGAGGCCTTGTCCCCTTCGGCCAGATCGGCGATCGGCACCAGCTTGGTCCCGTCGATGTAGCGGCGCGGGTAGTGGGTCACCAGATCGAGGACCGATTCGATCTCGAGCTCGGCCAGTTCGCGCCGGGCCGCCTCCCCCACCCCCTTGAGCACCGACACCGGCAGTTCCGAGAGCTGGCGCAGCTTCCGCCCCGCACCCGTCGTCGCCTCCCCCTCGGCCAGGGGCGGACCACCCACCGGACGGAGGACCGACCCGCTCACTCGATGGAGAACAGGTACGGATAGTGGGGCTGTCCGCCGTGGTGGACCTCGATCTCGACATTGGGCCGGAGATCCTTGATCCACTCGGTGATCCGGCGGGTGTCGGCGGCTCCCGATCCCTCGCCCTCGATGATGGTCACCAGGTCGTGGCTCTCGGTGACCAGTATCTCGAGCAAGGAGCACGCCGCCGCGGCCAACGAGTCGTCGACCACCTCGATCCCCTGTCGCGACAGGCCGAGCCAGTCGCCGGCGGCGATGGGGCCGGCGCGGCTGTCCGAGTCGCGCACCGCCCGGGTCACCTCGCCCGGGACCACCTTGAGGGCCGAGGCGGCCATGGTCCGGGCGTTGACCTCGCCGTGGGCCTCGGGGTCGTAGGCCAGCAGCGCGGCAAAGCCCTCGACCACCGTCTCGGTGGGGACGATCCACACCGTCTTGGCGGTGAGATCGTCGACCCGCTCGGCCACCGGCCGGATGTTGCCGTTGTTGGGGAGGATGACCACCTCGTCGGACCGGACCGACTCCACCGCCTCCACCAGCTCGGCGGTCGACGGGTTCATGGACTGCCCGCCGGAGAGCAGACCCTGGACGCCGAGGGACCGGAAGATACGCCCGACCCCGTCCCCGGTGGCCACGGCCACCACCCCGGTGGTCGGCGCCGGACCCGGTGGTGTGGCGGCCGGGCCGCTGCCCACGGTGTCCGCCGCCTCGCGGACCCAGCGCTCCTCTTCCACCTGCTCGATGAGGTCGGTCACCCGGATGGTGCGGGGCCGGCCGGCATCGAGCGAAGCCTCGATGGCCGCGCCCGATGTCATCGGTGTGGATATGACAGTTCCACAGTCCGTCCCCGCCGACCACGACGATCGAGTCCCCGAGGCCGGCCCACACCTCCTTGAAGGAGGGGATCGTCTCGTCCGCGGCCTCGAGCAGGTACATGACCTCGTAGCGGAGCCCGGCCAGGCCGGCATCGGCATCGTCGCCCGCCGCCGCCGCCGCTCCGGGGGCATCGGGGTTGACCGGGCCGAAGGTGACCTCGGGCATGTCCGGCGGCAGGGGCATCGGCCGGCCGTCCAGCACGGACAAGAGGGCGTCGAACAGCAGCAGAAGGCCGGTCCCCCCGGCGTCGACCACCCCGGCCTGCTCGAGGACGGGCAGGAGCGAGGGGGTGCGGGCGAGGGCCTCGGCCGCCCCGGACCTCGAGGCCTCGGCCACGTCGACCAGCGATTTTCCGGCGTCGGCGGCCGCCTTGGCCTCGTCCGCGGCCCCTCTGGCCACCGTGAGGATGGTGCCCTCCACCGGGCGCATCACCGCCTCCCGGGCCAGCTTGTCGGCGATGATCAGGGCCTGTGAGAGCTCGCGGGGACCGGGCCGGGACGTGGAGCAGTTCAGGCCCTCGGAGATGCCCCTGAGCAGCTGGGACAGGATGACCCCGGAATTGCCGCGGGCACCCATCAAGCGAGCCGTGGGCGATGGCCCGGCAGGTGGCGTCCAGGTCCGGCGACTGCAGGGCCGTCGAGCTCTTCGGTGACCGACTCGAGGGTCAGCGCCATGTTGGTGCCGGTGTCGCCGTCGGGCACCGGGTAGACGTTGAGGCGGTTGATCAGCATCCTGGTGGGAGCGGAGCCCGTCACGGAAGGTGGCGATCACCTGGCCCAGCTCCGTTGCTCCGAGCGCGTCGAGGACCACCATGGCCAGGATGCTAACCTTTGCGGCTTACCCTGAGGATCGAGAAGGAAGTCGGAACGTCATGGCAGCGGTGTGCGAGGTCTGTGGGAAAAAGCCGTCGTTCGGCATGAACATCAGCCACTCCCACCGCCGGACCAAGCGGCGCTGGAATCCGAACATCCAGAAGGTGCGGGCCCTGGTGGACGGCTCGCCCCGGCGGATCAACGTCTGCACCTCGTGCATCCGCTCGGGCAAGGTCGTCAAGCGACCGGTCCGGGACATCCCGGCCTGAGCATCCGCCGAGGCGCCTGAGGGCGTCGGCCACGAGGACCCGGCCATCACCCCTCGGCCACGGCCGTCACCCCTCGGGCCGCCTCGGACCCCTGGTCGCCCTCGGGAGGGCGGCCGTTGCCCGTCGTCCATGCCTGCTCGGGCAGTCGGACCTCGAAGGTGGCGCCCCGACCGCCGACTGCCCGGACCGTGCCCCCGTGGCCGGCCACGATGGCGGCCACGATGGCCAACCCGAGGCCCGCTCCTCCCGACGACCGGGCCCGGGAGGGGTCGGCCCGGAAGAACGGCTCGAAGATCCTGGGAAGGTCGGCCGGGTCGATGCCCGGTCCTTCGTCGTGGACGGTGAGCACGGCCCAACCGTCCTCGTCGGTCACCGTGATCCCGACGGCGGCGCCGGCGGGTGTGTGGATGAGGGCGTTGCCGAGGAGGTTGTCCACCACCTGACGGATGCGGTCCTCGTCGCCGCGGACCACCACCCGCCGGGGGACGTCGACCGCCACCGGGCGGTCGGGGGCCGACATCGCGAATCCGGCCACCGAGCGCCGCACCACCTCGGTGAGGTCGACCGGCTCGCTCCGGAGGGGTCGCTCGCGGTCGAGCTGGGCCAGCAGGAAGAGATCGTCGACCAGGGTGCCCATCCGTGACGCCTCGTCCTTGATGTGATGGAGCGACCGAGCCAGCTCGTCGGGCCGATCCCTCACCCCGAGGTCGAAGAGCTCGGCGTATCCGAGGATCGAGGTCAACGGCGTGCGCAACTCGTGGGAGGCGTCGGCCAGGAAACGGCGGAGGCGATCCTCGGAGGCGGCCCGCTCGGCGAACGCCCCCTCGATCTCGTCGATCATCGTGTTGAAGGCCTTGCCCAGCTGGCCGACCTCGGTGCCCTCGGCCACCGGGGACACCCGCTGGGACAGGTCGCCCTCGGCGATGGCGCCCGCGGTCTCGGTGATCTCGACCAGGGGTCGCAGGTCACGGCGCACCATGACCCAGGACACGAGGCCGAGCCCGAGGAGCAGCACGACCGACACGACCAGTTCGATGTACAGGAGCTGCCGGAGGGTGCTCTCCAGATCGGTCAGGGGCACGGCGATGATGATCACGCCGTTGGCGCCGGTGAGGGGTTTGGCCAAGGCGCGGTAGGCCACCGACCCCGGGCCGGTGCTCGAGGTGCTGAAGTAGAGATCGGTCCCCGCCGGCCGGCCCGACCCGGGGAGCGACGCCGGGAGGTGCGGCGGACTCGGGGCCTTCCCGCCGTAGTCGAAGAACAGGTGGGCCTCGACCTTGCCGGAGGTGCTCCTGAGCACGCCGTAGGTCCCGGGAGGGACGAGCACGCCGCGAGCGGCGTTGTCCGGCTGCCCGAAGAAACCGCCGCCGTTGCGGAACCCGCCCCTCGAGGGCCCGGCGCCGGTATGGGGGTTGTGGGGGAATCCCGACCGGGGCGCGGCGGGGACCTGGGGACCCAGACCCGACGTCGAGAACAGCGCCCGGCCGACCGGGAAGGCAGCGCCGTCGAGCTGCTGGTCCACCCGGGTCACCAGGAACGAGCGGAGGGCGTTGTAGGTGACCACGTCGGAGATGACCAGACCGGCGGCCACGATCCCGACCGACAGCAGCAGGAGGCGGAGACGCAGGGTCATCGGGCCGGCTCTGACGCCGGGGGACCGGGACGGCCCGACGGCACGCGCAGGCAGTAGCCGATGCCCCGTACCGTCCTGATCATCGGCGGCCCGTGGATGTCGATCTTCTTGCGCAGGTAGCTGACGTACACCTCGACCATGTTGACCTTGCCGTCGAAGCTGTAGTCCCACACCCGGTCGCGGATCTGGGCCTTGGAGACGACCTGGCCGGCATTGACCATCAGATAGTGCAGCAGCCGGAACTCGGTGGGGGTGAGATCGACCGGGATGGTGGCCCGCCACACCTCGTGGCTCTCCTCGTCCAGTTCGAGGTCGCCGACGACGAGGCGGGGGCCGGGCTCCTCGTAGCCCTCGGCCCGTCGGAGGATGGCGTCGATCCGCAGCAGCATCTCCTCCACGCTGAACGGTTTGGTCATGTAGTCGTCGCCGCCGAGCGACAGGCCCCGGAGCTTGTCGTCCAGATCGCCGCGGGCGGTGAGGAAGAGAACCGGGGTGTCCACCGGGCGCCGGTCCCGCCCGAGCCGCTCGAGCACGGCGAACCCGTCCAGGTCGGGGAGCATCACGTCGAGGACGACCAGGTGAGGGTGGAAGGTCCGGACCAGCCGCAGGGCATCGGTTCCCGTATGGGCCACCTCGGTGGTGGCGCCGTGCAGGTGGAGCGCCATGGTGACCAGGTCGGTGATGCTCTTCTCGTCGTCGACAACCAGGATCCGGTGCTCAGCGGTGACCACGGTGCCCCCCGTCCGTCCCGGATGCCAACCGGGTCGTCTCGAACGCCATCGACCGGTCCATCCCTCCATGGTGACCCGCTTCACCTGTGGGTTTTCTGAGAATGGTCGGCGGAGCAGCGGACAGGGGCTCGTCGGGGGCGCCGGGACGGCCCCGCTCAGAAGCGGTGGTGCCAACCACCCTCGGGCAGCGGGTCCGAGGCCAGCGTGTACTCCCCCTCGCGGTCGGTGCACCACCCCACCGCCACCGGGGGCCGGAGGCCGGCGTCGCCGAACGCCCGGATCAGGGCGTCCGGGTCGGCCGTCGCCACCAGCAGTTCGTACTCCTCGCCGCCTCCGAGCGCCTCTTCCTCGGTGGCCCCGTCCGCCACCGGGAGGTCGGCCAGGGCGACCCCCACCCTCGAGGCGACGGCCCAGATGCCGGAGGTCGGAGACCAGCCCATCGGAGATGTCGATGGCCGCCGAGGCTCCCGACAGCCGGGCCGCCTCGCCCTCACCGAGCCTGGCCTGGGGCCGACGGTGGGCCCGGACCAGGGCGGCGGCGCCCGCATCAGTGGGGTGGAGGTCACCGGCGCGCAGGTGGCGGAGGCCGGCGGCCGACCCACCCAGCGGTCCGGTCACGAACAGGCGATGGCCCGGCCGGGCCCCCGAACGGAGCAACGGTGGCCGATCCGGTCCGGCCCGCAGGGTGCCCACCACCGACGTCGAGACCACCAGGGCCGGAGACCCCGAGAGGTCGCCGCCCACCACCACGCAGCCCGAATCGGCGGCCGCACCGGCCACCCCGGCCCCCAGCAGGTCGAGGTCGGTCCCTTCGGGGGCGGCGATCGAGACCAGGGCGAAGCGGGGCCAGGCCCCCATGGCGGCCAGATCGGACACGGTGACCATCAGCGCCTTGTAACCGACGTCGTCGAGGCCGCTCAGGCCGAGATCGACGTGGACGCCCTCGACGACCAGGTCAGTAGCCCAGACGACCCGATCGGGCGAGTCCAGGCCGAGCACGGCGGCGTCGTCGCCGATCCATGTCTCGCCCGGCGGCGGGAGCTCTCCCTCCGGGTGCACGGAGCGGGCCGCGGACTCGAATCGGCTCCGCAGCAGGTCGATGGCGGCAAACTCGTCGGTGCCGCCCATCGGCGCCGGCCGGCGATCCCCGGAATTGGGACTGTCCACGTACCTTGCCTACCATTGTGAGGAATGGTCCCCCACTACAATCAGTGGATAACCCGTGGACAGGCCCCACGCGGCCCCGGTCCTGGGTTCGGACCGAGCCGGAAACCCGAGGAGGAGTAAGAAACCCATGCCCCCCACCGCAAACAAGAAGCTGATCGCATGGGTGGACGAGATCGCGGCGCTGACCGAGCCCGACAACGTCGAGTGGTGCGACGGCTCAGCCGAGGAGTACGACCGGCTGTGCCAGCTTCTGGTGAGTGCGGGGACCTTCACCAAACTTTCGGACGCCAAGCGGCCCAACAGCTACTGGGCCCATTCCGATCCGGGTGACGTGGCCCGGGTCGAAGACCGGACCTTCATCTGTTCGACCCTCGAGTCCGATGCCGGTCCGACCAACAACTGGCAGGACCCGGCGGAGATGCGGGCCAAGCTGACCGATCTGTTCCGGGGATCGATGCGGGGGCGGACCATGTACGTCGTCCCGTTCTCGATGGGCCCGCTCGGCTCCTCCATCGCCCACATCGGGGTGGAGATCACCGATTCGGCCTATGTGGCTGTCTCCATGCGGATCATGACCCGTATGGGCCGGGGGGCCCTCGAGGTGCTCGGGGCCGACGGCGACTTCGTGCCGTGCCTCCACTCGGTGGGTGCACCGCTGGCCGACGGCGACGTCGATTCCCCGTGGCCGTGCGACGCCGACAACAAGTACATCGTCCATTTCCCCGAGACACGTGAGATCTGGTCCTACGGCTCCGGGTACGGCGGCAACGCGTTGCTGGGCAAGAAGTGCTTCGCCCTCCGCATCGCCTCGGTGATGGCACGGGACGACAACTGGCTGGCCGAGCACATGCTCATCCTCAAGCTGACCTCGCCGGCCGGCGAGACGCGGTACGTCACCGGTGCGTTCCCCTCGGCGTGCGGCAAGACCAACCTGGCCATGCTCATCCCCACCCTGCCCGACTGGAAGGTCGAGACGGTCGGGGACGACATCTGCTGGATGAAGTTCGGCGCCGACGGCCGTCTCTACGCCATCAACCCGGAGGCCGGATTCTTCGGGGTGGCCCCGGGCACCAACAGCCACACCAATCCCAACGCCATGCTGACCCTGGACGGCAACGCCATCTTCACCAACACCGCCCTGACCGACGACGGCGACGTGTGGTGGGAGGGGATGACCGACGATCCTCCGACCCACCTGACCTCGTGGAAGGGCGAGGACTGGACCCCGGCGGCCGGCACCCCGGCGGCCCATCCCAACGCCCGGTTCACCGTCCCGGCCGCTCAGGACCCGGCCATCGCCTCCGAGTGGGAAGACCCCGCTGGAGTGCCCATCGACGCCATCTTGTTCGGGGGTCGCCGGGCCTCGGTGGTGCCGCTGGTCTTCCAATCGAGGGACTGGGGACACGGCGTCTTCCTCGGGTCGATCATGGCCTCCGAGACCACCGCGGCGGCGGCCGGTGCGGTGGGCAACCTCCGTCGCGACCCGTTCGCCATGCTGCCGTTCTGCGGCTACAACATGGCCGACTACTTCGCCCACTGGCTGAGCATCGGCGCCGAGGCCGATCCGGACAAGCTGCCCAAGATCTTCTACGTCAACTGGTTCCGCAAGGACGAGGACGGGCGCTGGCTGTGGCCGGGCTACGGGGAGAACTCGCGTGTCCTCGAGTGGGTCTTCGAACGGGTCAACGGGACCGGCGAGGCCACCGAGACGCCGATCGGCTTCGTGCCCGGCCCCGGCGCCATCGACACCGACGGCCTGGACGTCTCGCCCGCCGACATGGACAAGCTGCTGGCCGTCGATCCGGAGGAGTGGCGATCCGAGGTGCCGAGCATCCGTGAGCACTTCGCCACCTTCGGCGACAAACTTCCGTCCCGCCTCCGGGACGAGGTCGACAAGCTCGAACAACAGCTCGGGTGAGCCAACAGGCGGCCTACCGACCCGAGGGCGCGACGGGAGCTCATGTAGGACACGGCCCCGATGGCGGCGGCCACGGCCATGACCAGGTTCCCGCCCGGCACGGGCAGGGACAGCACCACCGGTACGAACGAGCCGGCCACCCACATGAGCTGGAATCTCGTTTCGTTGCGGGCGAAGGCCCGACCCTGGTTGGACTCGCTCACGTGACGCTGGACGAGCGCGTCGAAGGAGGGCTTGGCCACGGCGCTGGCCACCCCCACGGCGAGGGCCACCACCGCCCAGAACCAGCGATCGGCGTAGATGGCCCCCACACCGGTGACCACGGCGACCAGCCACAGGGCACCGGTGAGCATCTGCTGCTCGTCCAACACCCGCCTGATCCTCGACACCAGCAGGACGCCGACCAGGGCACCGGCGGTGAAGGCACCCAGGACGAGGCCGAACCACCAGGTGGCGGCGCCGTCCCGCCGGAGACCGAAGGCGAACAGGAACGTGGTGAACCCGACCAGGGCCTTCAGGACCGACATGGGCATCAGGGCCAGGGTCACCTCGGTGTCGCCGATGGGTCGGAGGGCGGCCAGGTCCTCTTCGTCCCCGATCCAGATCGGATCCACGTCCGGAGCCAGCTGTACCGGCGGCGCCGGAGCAAGGTCGCGGCGCGTCACCGGCGCGCCGGACCGTCGGCCCGGCGGTCGCGGCTGCGCCGGTACGGGACGGGCAGCCGGGCCCCGGCGGCGGCGGCGGCGGCGAAGACGCCCATCAGCACCCACAGCACGCTGGAGGCGCCCGCCGACCCTCCCAGCTTGAAGATGGCCACGGCGGGAAGGGCGAAGGCGAAGCCGGACAGTGAGGCCAGCAACCCAAGGCGGGCATTGAGCGTGGCCAGGTCGGGCTCGACCTTGGCGGTGCCGGTACCCGGGTCGTCGACCCTGACCACCGGCAACCCGTAGGGAGGCGTGGGATTCGGTCCGCGGCTGGCGGTTCCACCTTCGGACCGTCCGAAGGCGGGCCCTTCGGCCTCAGCGGCCTCGGTCCGGTCGGTCACCGGGCCGACCCCGCCGACATCGCCCACCCCGACCTCGTCGAGCATCCCGAGCGCAGCCATCTCCGGGACCAGCGCACCTTTGGTGACGACGTAGACCTTGGACAGCACCAGCATGGCGAAGGCCTCGGGGAACAGGAGGAGCGAGTGGATGTCGCGGGCCAGGAACGGGCACAGCGCCGCCCGGCCGAGGGCCGACGCCACCACCATCGCCCTCCGGGCGCCACGGCTGCGGTCGATCACCGGACCCAGTGCCGGCGCCGCCACGGCGAAGGGCCCGACGGTCAGGAGGAGGTAGAGCAACACCTTGTCCTTGGCCTCGGTCGGGGAGATCGAGAAGAACAGTGAGCCGGCCAGGGAGACGGCGAACATGGTGTCGCCGCCGGTCATGAGCACGTGGGTCAGGGCCAACCGACCGAACGGCCGGCGCTGGTCGAACAGATCGGTGATCGCCGACCGGGCCAGGCGGCGGAACTGGTCACCACGCTCCCGAACGGTCACCAAGGCATGGTAGGCGGCGGACGCCCGGCGGTAACATGCGCCGGTCCACCCGCTCCTTCGTCCCGGGAGGTTCCCCATGCCGGTCAACGCCTACGTGCTGATCCAGACCGAAGTCGGGAAGGCGGCGTCGGTTACCCGCACCGTGGCCTCACTGGCCGGGGTGGTGGCCGCCGAAGGGGTGACCGGCCCCTATGACGTCATCGTGCGGGCCGAGGCGGGGACGGTCGACGAACTGGGCCAGATGGTCGTCGGCCGGATCCAATTGATCGAAGGGATCACCCGCACGGTCACCTGCCCGGTCGTCAATCTCTGACGGGCTAGTGGATGGCTCCCGAAGCCCGGAGTCCCTCGATCTCGTCCTTGGCCAGCCCCCAGTCGGCCAGGGCCTCGTCGGCATGCTGTCCCGGATTGGGCGGCGGCCGGCGGATGGCACCCGGCGTCCCCAGGAACCGCGGCGACGGCGACGGCTGCACGACACCGGCGACCTCGGTGAACGTCTGACGGAACCGGTTGTGCGGATGCTCGGGGGCCTCGTCCGGCGACAGGACCGGCGCGGCACAGGCATCGGAGCCTTCGAAGATGGCCTCCCATTCGGCGCGGGTCTTGCCCGCCAACTGGTGGGCGAACCGCTTCTTCATCTCGGGCCAGGCATCCCGATCCATCTGTGCGGGTAGGTCCTCGCCCTCCAGGCCGATCAGTCGGATCAGCTCGGCGTAGAACTGGGGCTCGATGGCGCCGACACCGATGAACCCCCCGTCCGACGTCTCGTAGACCTCGTAGAACGGGGCGCCGGTGTCCAACAGGTTGGTGCCCCGCGGGCCGGCCGACATCCCGGCGTTGCGCAGCGTGTAGTTCATCGTCATCAGTGAGGCGGCGCCGTCGACCATGGCCGCGTCGACCACCTGTCCGGCGCCGGTGCTGCTGCGCGTTGATGATGGCGGCCAGCATGCCGAAGGCCAGCAACATCCCGCCGCCGCCGAAGTCTCCGACCAGGTTGAGGGGCGGAAGCGGTGCCTGGCCGGCCCGTCCCACCGGCTCGAGGGCGCCGGCCAGGGCGATGTAGTCGATGTCGTGACCGGCCCTCTGGGCCATGGGCCCGTCCTGGCCCCAGCCGGTCATCCGCCCGAACACCAGCTTCGGGTTGCGGGCCAGGCACACCTCCGGTCCGAACCCCAGCCGTTCGGCCACACCGGGACGGAACCCCTCCATGAGCCCGTCGGCCTGCTCGACCAGCCGGAGGACCAGGGCCACCCCGTCGGGATGCTTGAGGTCCACCGCCACCGAACGGCGGCCCCGGTTCATCAGGTCGACGTGGGGCTCGGTGTGGGGCGGGTAGGTGGCCCGCTCCCACCGGTCGATGCGGATGATGTCGGCACCGGCATCGGCGAGCATCATCCCGGCGAACGGGGCCGGGCCCAGTCCGGCCAACTCGACGATCCGGATCCCGTCCAGCGGCCCACTCACCGCGGGTCCCCCTGGCGGAGGGACGGGAGGAGCCGGACCGGTGGCCTCGGAGATGACTTTGCGGGGATGGTCATGGGCGGATGGTGGCCTCCGCGAGCCCCGGGGGTCAAATACGACGGGACCGACCGGCCCTCGGGACGGGCCGACGGCCGTGGGATAGTGGGGCGATGGGTTGGTCCATCCGGTCCGCCGAGCCTTCGGACCACGACGCCATTCTCGGCCTGGTCGACGAGGCGTTCACCGGCCCCGGGCGCGACGGCGGGGAGGAAGTCGACATCGTCGAGAGCACCTGGCGGCTCGGGGCCGACCTCGACGGTCTCGAGCTCGTGGCCGTCGAGGACGGGGATGTCGTGGGCCATGTGCTCGGAGCGCGAGCCGATCTGGACGGGCGATCCATCGTCGCCGTGGCTCCCCTCTCGGTGACGCCGTCACGCCAGGGCGACGGCATCGGCAGCGGCCTGATGATCGAACTGCTGGCCCGGGCCGAGGCCCGGCACTGGCCGCTGGTCGCCCTCCTCGGCGAGCCCGGCTTCTACGGTCGTTTCGGATTCGAGGCGTCGGCCACCTTCGGCATCCACTACCCACCGGCCGGCGAGGGCAGTCCCAACTTTCTCGTTCACCGCCTGCACGGCTTCGACCCGTCCCTCCGCGGCGAGGTCAGGTACTGCTGGGAACAACCGGCCGGCTGAGTCGAGGTGCGAGCCACGGGACCCGGTCGGGTCAACCTGATCGGTGACCACACCGACTACAACCTGGGCCTGGCCCTGCCCATGGCCATCGGACTGGGGGTGACCGTCGAGTACCGGCCGTCGGAGGATGAGGCGATCGTCGTCACGTCGGCGGCGTTCGACGAGGAGGCCGTCCTGCCGTTGGATCTGTCGGCCGGGGAGGAGGCCATCGCCGGGCTCGAACCACCCTGGGCCCGCCTGATCGGGGCCATGACGGCTCTGGCCCGTCCCGAGTCGGGTGGCACCCTGCACATCGAGGCCACCCTGCCCATGGGTTCGGGCCTGTCGTCGAGTGCCGCGCTCACGCGTGGCCCTGGCCGAGGTGTTCGGTGTCACCGGAGATCCGACCGTCGTGGCCCGGCTGTGCCAGGAGGCGGAACGACGGGCCGGGGTGCCGGTGGGGGCCATGGACCCGCTGGTGTGCGCCGGAGGGCGGCGGGGCCACGCCATGCTGATCGATTTCTCCACCCTCGGCCACGAGCACGTGCCCCTTCCCGCCGATGCCGAAATCGTCGTCGTCCACTCGGGCCGCCACCGTACGCTCAGCTCGTCCGAGTACGGAGCCAGAGTGGCTGAATGCGAGGCGGCCTCGGCCATCATCGGTCCGCTGGGGCAGGCCGGCGACCGCGATCTGCTCGGCCTCCGCGATCCCCTCCTCCGTCGACGAGCCCGTCACGTCGTCTCCGAGTGCCGTCGGGTGCGCGAATGTGCCGCCGCCTTCCGGGCGCAGGATCTCGTCGCATCCGGCGTGCTGATGACCGAGAGCCACCGGAGCCTGGCCGACGATTTCGACGTCTCGACCGCCACCCTCGACGAACTGGTGGAGACGCTGGCCGCCCGACCCGGCGTGTTCGGGGCCCGGATGACCGGAGCGGGGTTCGGGGGCTGCGTGGTGGCCCTGTGCCGGCCGGGAGCAGTCGACCCGGCGTCGCTGGCCACGCCGGCCTGGAACGTCGAGGCCAGTGACGGGACGGTCGCCGGGCGCCAACCCTGAAGCCGCGGTCCAGGCCGGCTGGGAGGGGTCAGCCGAAGGCTGTACCCGGTTGCGGATAGGGCTGCAGCCGGCGGTGGATCACCCGCTGCACGATCAACGGCTTGCGGACGTCGTCGATCCATCGGATGTGGTCGACGTTCCTGATCTCGAGTTCGAGCCGCCCGGTACCCACCAGGCGGCGGCCCAGGGCCTGGACCACCGTGACCGACATGATGTCGGCCAGCGCCGTCTCCGCCTGCCGGCGGGTCAGCACGCCGCGCTGTTCGACGAGCCGCCGCGAGGTGAGGATCAGACGGGTGGTCCTCCACCGCACCACCCGGACGGCCAGCCACGCACAGGGAGCGGCCACCACCAGTCCCTCGACCCAGTGGAGGGCGACCGATGTGTGGGGGATGCCGATGTCGAGGGCGACCCCGACGGCGATGGTGATGATCGAGACGGCCAGGGGGCCGGACAAGAACGACCAATGAGGTCTGATGTCGAACAGGACCTTCTCTCCCGGCAGGAGCTGGAGCCGGTGGTCGGCCAAAAGCCTCAGCCCAGCTTGGCGGCGATGGATCCGGCCGAACGCAGGACCGAACCGTCCGCACCCGCCGCCGAGTAGGCATGGGTGGGACGCTGCCTGGCCTCGTCGAGGAGATCGGTGAGCAGGGTGGTGAAGGGGACCGCCGGTGCCACCCACAGATAGCGGGCCAACGATCCGGGCACGGTGTTGATCTCGTTGACGACGAACTGCTCCCCGTCCGAGAGGAAGTCGATCCGGGCGATGCCGCGGACCTGAGCCAGCGCGGCGATCCGCTCCGAGGCCTGGCGGAGGGCCTTCTCCAACTCCGACGGGATCACCGCCGGGAGCTCGCGGTTGGCGCCGGCCATCCCCTCGCCGGCCACGTACTTGTCGCGGTAGTCGAGGATGTCGGACGAGCCCGGGCTGCGGATGGGGCGCTCGACCGCCGACAGCTCCAAGGCCGGCCAGGTGCGGACGCGCCACTTGGAGATCGGTCATCTCGGGCCGGTAGGGCTCGAGCACGGCACCGAAGCGGAGGTGGGCGTTGACCGACAGACGGGCCAGGGCGGTGGCGAAATCCTCGACCACCTCGATCCCGATGGAGGAGCCACCGAAGCGCGGCTTCACGATGTACGGCCCGGCGAACGGGGGCGGATCGGACTGGGCGGTCAGCAGGACTCGGGGAAGGGTGGGCAGCCCGTCGGCGGCCACCACCGCTCCGAACGCCAGCTTGTCCATGCCCAGGGCGGCACCGGACACGCTGGGTCCAGAGTAGGGCACCCCGGCGAGATCGAGCGCCGCCTGCAGCGTCCCGTCCTCACCCGGTCCTCCGTGACAGCACACCAGTGCGGCCTCCAGCTCGAGGACCCGGGACCGGCCGAGGCGGCCTCCGGACTCGGAGAACCCGCCGCCGGGGGCCGCGGTCAGCTGCAGTTTCTTCGCACCACGGGGCACGCCCTCGAGAAACGCTTCCGCCTCCAGGCCGGGGTCGACCTCGTACCAGTCGCCGGTCTTGGACCAGAGGAGGGACCGGATGGTCATGCCCGCGGCCCGGGGACCGTCGGCCAGTCCGCGCCCGGCCTGCAGTCCGGTCAGCACGCTGACATCGTGCTCGGGCGATGGACCTCCGAAGATCACGGCTACGTCGGGCACGGTGGGTTGGTTCCTCCGATCGGGCAACTGGTGGGACCCGGGCCGTCGATGGGGCGGTCCGGCTCGGCGGGCAACGTGTCAAGGGTACTCAAGCACCATGGCGCACCCGGCGACGTGGGCGATACTCCCAGTTCACGCCGGTCGGATCCGGCCGACGCCGTGCGACGGGTGGCCTCAGCGGCCCAGCGCGGCGCGGACCCGCCGCTCCGCCTGGCGCAGCTTGCGGCTGCCGGCCGGCGCCAGGGCGTGGAGAAGGCGTTCCGTCTTCAGCTTCTCGAGGTTCTCCGCCCGGAACGGCTTCGGGGGGAGCAGTCCCCGCACGGTCGGCCAGTCCCCGGGGACGCGGTGCAACTGCTCGGCCATCGATCCGTTGTCGAGATCGCTCATAGGGCATGGCCAGGTACTGTCCGACGATCTCGTCGTACCGGTCGGGGAGGACGGTCGACGACGGGTCGAGGTTGCCGATGATGCCCAGTCCGCTCGGTCCCGAGTCGGCCACCGCCACCTCGAGATCGGGACGCCAGTGGCGAAGGGCGAGGATCAGCCGCCAGATGTCACCGGTCCAGAGGTTGGTGATCCGTTCCCGCGACGCGCTCGCCTCGTCGATGGGCAGGCAGTCATGGACGAGGACGGTGGTCAGTCCGTTGGATGCCCGCTCGAGGTTGATGAAATCGCGGAGGGCGAATTCGAAGTGGTGCATGCCGTCGATGAAGGCCAGATCGAGGGGCAGACCGCCGAACAGGGCGCCGAGATCGTGGGTGGCGAAGAAGTCGTCGCTGGTGAGGCTGAAGATGCGGGTCTGCCTCCCCATCGGGAAGCGCGGCTTCGGTTCGGGATCGATGCCGATGCAATCGGTGCCCGGGAGGGCGCGGGTCATCGAACGCCCTGTCGATACACCGATCTCGACGTAGGTGCGGGGAAGGAGATGCTGGTAGATACGGTCGAGCAGATCCAGATACTCGGGGCTCGGCTGGTTGCACCGCCCGTAGGTCCAGTCGATCAAATTCATTGGTGCATGGTATCCGGCGGCCCTGCGCACCCACTCGGCCGCAGCCGGTCCGAACCGGTGATCACCGGGGGGCTGCGCTTCCCATGAGATGCTCTGGCCATGGCGGGTGACCCACGACCCGACGGGCACGGCGTGGAGCCGGCGGCGATTCCTCCGGGTCGGGCTCGGCGGAGCGGCGGTGGTCGTGGTGGCCGGCTCGACCGGCTTCGAACTGGTGTCCCACGGGGTCCTCCCCGGAAAGCAGAGACTCGACGAACTCGACGGCGCCTGTTCGGTGTCGCATCCACCGTTCACGTTCGCCCCCCTGGGCCCTTCGCTGTCGGGATCGTTCTTCTCCAAGGCCCGGAACAGATCGGTGGGCTACACGCTGGCCTATCCCCCCGGGCACGCCCCCGGGGCCGCCCTGCCCCTGATCGTGATGCTCCACGGGTTCGGTGGGAACCACCGGACCGCCCTGGCCGACATGTCGCCGGCCCAGGCCGTCGCCCTCCGGGTGGACGGGCACCCGTTGGCGCCCATGGCCATGGTGACGGTGGACGGAGGCGGCGGGTACTGGAACCCCCATCCCGGGGATGATCCCCAGGCCATGGTGGTCGACGAACTCATTCCGCTCTGCCGCGCCGGCAATCTCGGACGCCCCCCACACCGGATCGGGACCATGGGCATCTCGATGGGCGGTTACGGCGCCCTGCTGCTGGCCGAGAAGTATCCGGCGCTCATCTCGGCCGTGGCCGCCATCAGTCCCGCCATCTGGACGAGCTATGCGGAGGCCCAGTCGGCCAACCCCGGGGCCTATGCCTCAGCCGAGTCGTTCAGGGCCGACGGACGCCGTGACCCACGCCCATTCGCTCGACGGAAGCACCGTTCGTGTGGCATCGGGGAGCGACGATCCATTTCACCCCGGCGTCCAGTCCCTGGCCGAGGCCCTGCCCGCCGGGGCCACGGTCGAGATCTCCTCTGGGTGTCACACCGGTTCGTTCTTCGCCTCCCAGGAACCACCCTCCCTGCAGTTTCTGGGCCGGCACCTCGCGTGATCCCGGTCCCCCGCTCCTCCGGCCACCGAGCCACGGCAGCAGCTGCGATACTCGATGGCATGGACCAACGCCTCTCGGTCGTCACGCTCGGGGTGGCCGACACCGGCGCGTCTCGCGCTTTCTACGAAGCGCTGGGGTGGGCAGGGGAATCGCCCGACGGCGACGTGGTCTTCTTCCAGGCCGGGGGCATGATCGTCGCCCTCTGGGGTCGCCAGCAGCTGGCCGAGGACAGTGCCGTGACCGACGGTGGCGGGTGGGGCGGGGTGACCCTGGCCTACAACGCATCCTCGCCGGCCGAGGTCGATGCCGTCCTCGAGACCGCCCGACGAGCGGGAGCGTCGATCGGGCGTGAGGGTGCGACCACCTTCTGGGGCGGCTATTCCGGTATCTTCGTCGATCCCGACGGGCACCCGTGGGAGGTGGCCCACAACCCTGGATGGCGCCTCGCCGAAGACGGCTCGGTCCACCTCCGCTGACTGGGCAGGGTCGGTCGCACCCCCACTGCGCCGGGTCCGTCAAGGACTTCTGATTCCAGTTCGGCATCGGCGACCGCAGTCCGGCGACGAGGTGCCGGATTGGAGGAGATGACCGTCACCACCCTGTTACCCTGTCGCTCCGAACAGTGCGGCTCGGCGGGCGAGGAGGTGCCCATGGCGACATACGTACTCGTGCACGGAGGCGGCCACGGCGGATGGTGCTACCAGCCTGTGGCTCGGATCCTCCGATCGCGAGGGCACGAGGTCTACGCCCCCACCATGACCGGCCTCGGGGAACGGGCCCACCTGCTCGACGGCAAGGTGGACCTGAATCGGCACATCGAGGACATCGTGGCCGTGCTCCAATTCGAAGATCTGCACGACGTGATCCTCGTCGGTCACAGCTACGGCGGTATGGTGATCACCGGAGTGGCCGACCAGGCCGCCGAGCGGGTCGGCCGCCTCGTCTACCTGGATGCGGCCACCCCGGTCAACGGCCAGTCGCTGGTCGACGTGGCCGGTCCGATCATCGAGGCCGTCCGCCCGGACGGTGCAGTGGTCGACGGGGTGGAGTTGGTGCTCCTTCCGTCGCCCGAAGCGGGCATGTTCTACGGAGTCACCGATGCCGACGACCTGGCTTGGATGGCCGACCGGTTGACCGGCCACCCGTGGACGTGCTTCGAGCAGCGACTCCAACTCACCAACGAACCAGCCCTGTGGGCCATCCCGCAGTACCACATCGTGTGCACGTCGACGGTGGCCACCCGGGACCCCGACCTGATGGCAAGAGCGCGTGCCGAAGGCCGACTCTGGGAGATCGACACCGGACACGACCTGATGATCACGGAGCCCCAACGGGTTGCCGGGGCGCTCGACGAGGTGGCCACCGCCTGAGTGCTGCGGTGGAGACCAGCCTGACCAGTCAGTCAAGTGATATTCCCGCCTGATCAAGTGCTGCCGCCAGCTTGTCATGCACCCAGCCGCCGCTCGTGTGGCGAGCTTGGCTCGCCGTGGCTGATCTTCCCGGAACCGTCGTCATTCGGTCAGGGATGGCGTAGCCTGCGGGCGATCGGCTCACCCCGTCGGCGGCTCATCCCCACTGGCCGACCGCCATTCGTGTGCCGATGGGACGAGCAGGTCGCTCGACGCAGTGGCGCGGGGGACCGCCCGAGGTGTCGGTGACGCTCCTGCACCGGGGCCAACGACCCGGTAGGTTGCCGTGAGCGAACCAACAGGAGGTCGAGATGCGGGCATTTCGTCGGACCTTGATGATCGTCGTACCGGTCCTGTTGTCGGCCATGCTCATGGCACCGGCTCCGGCCGGTGCCGGGGCGAAGGTCCCGCCCCTCGCTTCCGGCTACTGGCTGGCCGGCGCCGACGGAGGAGTCTTCGCCTTCGGCGCACCCTTCTTCGGATCGGGGGTCGGCTCGGGCACCGCTCCCGGGGCGTGCACGTTCAGCCCCCAGGCCCCCAGTCCGGTCAACTCCGCCCTTGGCTGCTCGACTATCGCGGCAACCCCGAGTGGGGACGGGTACTGGTTGCTGAACGCCTATCGGTGGGTGAACCCCTACGGAAAGGCCGGCAATCCGGAACAGAGCAGTTGCACGTCGCTCAACGGGGCGACCGGTCGGTGGGTGGGAATGACATCTTCGACCTCCGGGGCCGGCTTCTGGCTGGTCAGCTCCAACGGCGGCGTCGTGGGGTGTGGCGACGCTCAGGCTCCCTACGGCGGGTTGACATCGACGGCGCTCACGGCTCCGGTGGTGGGGATGGCGGGGACTCCTGATGGGAAGGGCTACTGGCTCGTGGCCGCCGACGGGGGCGTCTTCTCGTTCGGCGAGGCCGGTTTCTACGGGTCGATGGGAGGGACGGCTCTCAAAGAACCTGTGGTCGGGATGGCCGCCACCCCTGACGGGAAGGGCTACTGGCTCGTGGCCGCGGATGGAGGTGTCTTCACGTTCGGGGACGCATCCTTCTTCGGCTCCATGGGGGGTCAGCGTCTCGATGCCCCGGTGGTGGGGATGGCACGGGCACCGGACGGAAAGGGCTACTGGTTGGCAGCGGCCGACGGAGGAGTCTTCTCGTTCGGTTCTGCCCCGTTCGAAGGCTCGATGGCGGGAAGCTCGCTGACCGGTCCCATCGTCGGCATCGCCACCGATCGGTCAGCAGCTCCGAGGTGAATTGTCGCCGGCGTCCGTTCGGCGCGGACCATTGCGCCTGAGCCATGGGCTCATCTCGGGCATGTTCTGCTCGTAGTTGCCGGGGGCGGAAATGTTGACCAACCCCACGTGCCGGGCTCCGATCATCGAAGTCGTGGGTCAGGCTCCGCGGCGAGTGCGAAGCCCCCTTTTGATGCATCGACCAGTTCATCGGAAGGGCCACCCAATATGCCCGAGCGGCAGCATCGACTCAGGAGTCGTGAAATCTCTGATAGGTCGTCGGGGTCGACGCCGAGTCCTCCGCCGTCTGTTGGCGCAGGACGGCAAGCAACTCCTTGTCGAGCCGGGACTTCTCCCGTCGGAGGACCTGGATCTCCGATCGCAGGCCTTCCAGCTCCTGCCGGTTCTGCCGAAGGTCTCGAACCCGGTTGCCGAGCTGTGTCGTCGTCTCGGCCAGTTCATTCCGCTCGCGCCTCAACGTCGACACTTCATTCATGAGACCGACGAGTTCCACCCGGATGACGTCTCGCTGATGTCTCAGATTCGGTATCTGGCTCTTGAGATGCACCGCTTCCGCTCGGATCTCGCTCCGGTCAGCACCCTCGCCGCCGTCACCCGCTCCCCTCGGGTCCGCAGCCACCCGAACCGTGCTGTCGCCCACCCACCAACGTCCTCCCCCTCACTCGAGGGGATGCGCACTCAGGACACGGAACCAGCTCCGGCACCGGGGCCGGTCGCGGCGCCACTCGAGGCGGCGCCTGGGGCGAGATGAGGGACGAGATGCCGGGGCCGCTGCCCGACGCTCCCACGGTTGTCCAACGAGACCCGTCCCACCAACGCAGGATGCTCGGAATCTGAAGGTCAGGGCACCAACCCGCAGATGCTCTCCCTTCAGCCACCGCCTCCCCCGTTCCGCGTCCGTACTGAGGCAGTGGTCATCTTTGCATGCTCGGGGCCCGAACTCGGGGACCGGTCCCCGGCCACTGCCGGCCCTCGACCACCCTCACCGACGCCAGATCGCCGGCCCGGTGACCGACCGAATGGCCCTATCGACCGGTGACCCGCTTCGAAACCGAAGGCGACGCGGGAGCCAACAGGTACGAAGCACTGATTCGGCTCTTCTCCGCAGCAGGCCCCGACGTCCTGCCTCTCCGGCGGTGCCTGAGCGCTTTCCGGGCGGCCTCGAGTTCCGACAGGCTCAGGACCCCCGTGGTCGGCTCCGGGCGATTGTCGGCGAGCACCTGCCATGCGTTGACAGCCGACCGCTCTTCGCTCGAACGGGACCTGGGGGACGGCGTCGATCCCTTGCCGGACATAGGGACCACAGTAGCCCCGATCGCCCGAACCGTCCCCACTAGGGATAGTGATCGGGCAGATCGTTCTCGTACAGGACGACATCACCCTGGACCGAGGTGTTCGCGCACCCAGTCGACCGCCTGCTGGCGGTGGGCGACCACTTGGGTCCGGACCGCCGAACCGTCGACCGAGCCGGCCCCGGCGAGCAGGGCCCGCCGGTTGGTCCGGCCCACGACCAGGAGATCGGTGGCCGACGCGGCCACGGCGGCACCGAACGCCCGATTCTCGTCGAACTGCCGCGCCCCGAGCTCGACCATGCCCGGGGTGACGACCACCGCCCGATGGGATCCTGAAGCAGCGGTCGGAGGCGGCGTCGGCGACCACGGACGCCAGAGCCTGCAAGGCAGCAGCGGAGCCGGCCGGGTTCGAGTTGTAGGTGTCGTCGAGGATCGCCGCCCCCGTTGCCGAACGGACGGCCTGCAAGCGGTGGTCGACCGGCGGGAGCTCTCCCAAGCGGGAGTCGATGGACGTGGGGTCGATGCTCGAGGGCCAGAGCCACGCCGATGGCGCAGGCCAGGTTGCCCGGCTGCACGCCGACCGGGATCTCGACCTCCTCGGCCAGCACGGTCCCGTGGACGAAGGCCGACATCCGCGGGCCAGAACCGGTTCGGAGCACGCAGACGTCGGCCGACGGATCGGCTCCCGAGCACCTGATCACCCGCTTTCCCTGCGCCTGGGCCCGGTCGGCCAACGCCGCCAGGCGCGGGTCGTCCACCGGCAGGACCACGACATCGGCCGTCCGGATGATCTCGGCCTTGGCCTCGAGGACGCGGTCCTCCGACCCGAACCGCTCGAGATGGACCGGGCCGATGGCGGTGATCACGGCGATGCCCGGTGGGCACCAACGGCATAGGTCGGCGATCTCCCCCGGGCCGTAGGTGCCCATCTCGGCTACGAACACCTCGGTGCCGTCGGCCAACTGCTCGTTGACGGCCCGGGCCAGACCGGCCCGGTTGTTGAAGCTGGCCGGGGTGGCCACCACGGTGCGGCTGGGGCGGACCAGAGCGGCGACGTGCCCCTTGGTCGACGTCTTCCCGTAGGACCCGGTGATGCCCACCACCGTCGGTGCCACACGGCGCAGTCTGGCTGCCGCCTCGTCGACGAAGTGGGCCGACAAGCGGTACTCGAGCGGGGACGTGATCAGACAGGCCAGGTCGACCAGCAGCGGAACGGCCACCGCGGCGACCACGGCGAGGGGTGCGGCCAGCCCACTGACCACCCCGACGGCCACGATGACCACTTCGAGCACCGCCCACACGGCGGCCAGCACCCGGAGGCGCCGGGTCCAGGCCAGCGGCGAGGTCCGCCCCCGCAGCGACAGACCGAGCGGTCCGGCGGCCACCACGGCGGCGACCACGACTCCGGCGAACGGGCCACGGGACCGATGCCGCCGCGGCGGCCAGGGCGACGACGGCGAGCGAGAGGGTGGCGGGCGTCGACACCCACCAGCGCCCGGCGAAGCGGGAGACCGACCCGGCCAGATAGTGCTCGCGCTGGGCCACCCGGAGCCAACGGATGCCGGCCGGTCCACAGGCGGCCACGCAACAGGCGACGGTGACCCAGGCGGCACCGTGGTGGAACCGGGACAGGTCCACGGCCGCCATCGGTGTGCGACCGTCAGCGCTCAACGAGGACCGGCCATCGGATCGTCGTCGACGACCGCAGGCTGCGGCGCCGAGCTGTCGACATCCTGCCCGAGAATGACCTGGCGCAGCTCCCGGGGGGCCTCGGTCGGGACCAGGTGGCCGACGCCGGGCAGTGTCCGCAGCGTGGCCGAGGAGAACATCGGCCGGGCCCGGGCCGCGACCTCGGGGGGCACCTCGTCGTCCCGCTCTCCCCACACCAGATCGACCGGGCACCGGATGGCCGACATCGACTCGGCGTACTGCTCGGACAGCAGGCGCACCAGGACGTCGCGCATCACCCCGGTGGCCGCCCGATAGTCGGCGGACCCGTACCTGCCTCTCATCTCCTCCATCCGTTGGTCACCCACCAACCCCAGGGAGTGGAGTCGTCGGGCCATCCGGAAGGCGAAGGCGGGCCGAGTCCGCCGGCCCTGGCGATCGACGAGGGGCACCCCGGTCAGCACCATCCGCTCGATCCGATCGGGGGCCAGGGCACCGAGCCGGACGGCGACCCGGCCTCCGAACGAGTGCCCGACCACCACCACCCGGTCGGCCAGAGCCCCCGGCTCCTCGAACAGCGGCAGGAGGTGGCGGGCATACTCCTCGGTCCCCCACGGCTCGGGTGGCGCCGGGGTGGCGCCGAAGCCGAACAGGTCGAGGCCGACGGCGCTGACCGCATCGGCCGGGTCGTCGGTGCCGAAGACAGCCGAGAAGTCGTCGTGGGTCCGTCGCCAGCCATGGAGGGCGAGAACGGTCGGTACCCCCGACCCCCAAGTCCCGCCGAACAGGCGACCGCCGGCGAACGACTTCAGCACCGGCACACCCTACCGATAGCCTCGCCTCCCGTGGAACCATTGGAGCCCACGGGGGCCGGGTCGACCCGTCAACCGCGGGCCCGCGGCGACACCTTCGACCGGGCCCTGGCCGCTCTCACCGGATCCCAGCGCCAGGCGGTGGACTCACCCTCCGAAGCGCTCTGCATCATCGCCGGAGCCGGTTCCGGAAAGACCCGGGTGTTGACCCTGCGCACCGCCCGGCGGATCAGGGACGGCAGCGCCGACGCCGACCACTCCCTGATCTGCACGTTCACCCGCAGAGCCGCCCGCGAGCTCCGCCACCGGCTCGCCCTCTACGGCGTGGCCGTGTCCACCCCGGCCCCGGCCGGCGGAGCCCCGAGCCCGGGGGTCCGGGCCGGGACGCTGCACCAGCTCGCGCTCCACCTGCTCCGGCTCCACGCCCTCGACGCCGGTCGTCCGCCCCCGGTGGTGGCCGACCATCGGTACCGGACGGTCCGCGACCTGGTCGGGGACCCGGCCGTGGCCTCGGCGGTCGACGCGGAGATCGGATGGGCCAAGGCCAACTGCCTCACGGCGGCCTCCTACGCGGACGCCGCCCGGGCCGCGGGCCGGCCGGCGGTCATCTCGATCGACCAGGTCGTGGACGGCTTCGACGCCTATGAGGCCTCGCTCCGACGTCGGCGCATGCTCGACCTCGACGACATGCTCCTCCGCGCCGCCGACCTCCTCGACGACGACCCCGGCTTCGCCCAGCGCATGCAGTGGCGGTACCGGCACCTCTCGGTCGACGAATTCCAGGACGTGAACCCGGCGCAGTTCAGCCTCATCCTGGCCCTCGCCGGGACCAGGCTCGACCTGTGTGCGGTCGGTGACCCGAACCAGGCCATCTACGGGTGGAACGGGGCCGATCCACGGCTGCTCGACCGCCTGCCCGAGCGGATCGCCGGCCTCGAAGTGGTCCGGCTCGGCCACAACCACCGGTCGAGCCCCCAGGTGGTGGCGGCGGCCACCGCGGCGCTGGGGCCGTCGGTCGCCCCACCGCCCCGATCGATGGCCCCCGCCGGTCCCATGCCGGTGGTGACCGCCTACGACAGCGACGTGGCCGAGGCCGAGGGCGTGGCCGCCCTGCTGGCCGACCGGTCGGCCGAAGGGGTGCACTGGGCCGCCCAGGCCGTGCTGGCCCGGACCCACGAGCAACTGTCGGTGGTACGCCAGGCCCTGGCCCGGGCCGGCATCCCCCACCGGATGGCACCCGGCCCCGAGGCGGCACCGGCCGAAAGCGGATCGGAGACCGGAGTCGACGCCGTCGAGCTGGCCACCTTCCACCGGGCCAAGGGCCTCGAATGGACCTCGGTGTGCGTGGTGGGACTGGAGGACGGGTTCGTGCCCATCATCTACGCCGAATCGGACACGGCGCGGGACGAAGAGCGACGCCTCCTCTATGTCGCCCTGACCCGTGCCTCCCGGGACCTGCACTGCTCGTGGTCACGGACCCGGGCGATGGGCCGCGGCCAGGCCGTGGAGCGGCAGCCGTCGCCGTGGTTGGCGGCGGTGGCACGGGTATCGAGGACCGGCCTGGGCCGGACGACGCCACGCGATGCCGGCCGCCGCATCGCCGAGATCCGGGCCGGACTGGGCAACTGAACCGGCTACGGGAGCGAGGTGTCGATGAACACCGGGGTGTGGTCGGACGGCTTCTCGCCCTTGCGGGCGTTGCGGTCGATCAACCCGTAGGTGGTGCGGCTGGCGAGGACCTCGGTGGCCAGGATGAGGTCGATCCGCATTCCCTGGTGTTTGTGGAACGCTCCGGCCCGGTAGTCCCACCAGCTGAACAGCCCGCCGTCGTCGTAGAGCCGCCGGAACACGTCGACGAGACCCCACGACTGCAAATGGGCCAGGGCATCACGTTCGGCTTGGCTCACGTGGGTGGCGCCGACGAACTGGGCCGGGTCCCACACGTCCCGGTCCTCGGGCGCCACGTTGAAGTCACCGCACACGACCAGCGGCCGATCGGGTGAGCCCGTCTCCTCCAGCAGCACCCGCAATCGGGCGAGCCACTCCAACTTGGCCGTGAAGTGCTCGCTGTCCAGGCTGCGCCCGTTGGGGACGTACACCGAGATCACCCTCACCCCGCCGCAGTCGGCGGCGATCAGGCGGGTGCCCTGGGTGTCGTCGGTCGACCCCAGTCCGGCCGAGATCTCGGACAGCCCCACCCTGCTGACGATGGCCACCCCGTTCCACCGTCCGTCGCCGTGATGGGCGGTCTCGTAACCGAGTGTGGCAAAGGCACCGTGCGGGAACGCGGCATCGGCCTGCTTGGTCTCCTGGAGACAGAGGATGTCGGGCCGGGCGTAGGCGATCCACTCCTCGACCCGGGGGAGCCGGGCGGTGAGCGAATTGACGTTCCAGGTGGCGATGCGCACGGACTGCGACCGATCAGCCCGGGTCGGCCGGGGCCGAGTCCACCAGGACGAACAGGAGCTCTGCCTCGCAGGCCAACTCGCCGCCGACCGAGGCCCGACCGGTCCCCCGGCCGGCCCGGGCCGACATCCGGCCCAGGGTGACCTCGAGATCGAGCAGGTCACCGGGGACCACCTGGCGGCGGAACCGGGCCCGCTCGATGCCGCCGAACAGTGGGAGCTTTCCGGCCCTGGCCGGGTCGGCGAGTACCGCCACTCCCCCCAACTGAGCCAGCGACTCGACCATCAGCACCCCGGGCAACGTGGGCCGGCCCGGGAAGTGGCCGGCGAAGAAGGCCTCGTCTCCGGTCAGCAGCCAATTGCCGGTGGCCGACTGGCCCGGTTCGACCGACAGGAGCTCGGTGATGAAGAGGAAGGGGTCGCGATGGGGCAGGAATTCGTCGGCTCGCACGACCGCCGAGGTTATCGCTCCCCCGAACAGCTGCGGATGGCCGCCGGCTACTCGGCCGACGCCGGGCAACGCCAGCTCGGCCCGCCGGCGGGCGGCATCCAGGGAGACCAGCTGGAACTGACGGGTCTCACCTTTGGCCAGCACCTGGCGGGCCTTCTTGGGTGGTGGAACGGCCAGACCCCGCAGCGGTATGTGGCAGAGCATGCCGCCGACATCGACATGGGCGCCATGGGACGTGAACGAGACCACCGTCCCGTCGAACGTGCTCCCCACCGGGTGCTCGGCCACGAAGGTGAGGAACGTCATCGGCTCGTTGAGTGCTTCCGGGGCCGCGCCGGGCCGGCTCCGCCCGTTGTCGGTGGTCGGGGCCGCGGCGGCCACGGTCGGTGTGCGGGAGCCCTTCTGAGCCTTGGCCGCCTTGGTGGGTCCGGGAGTCTTGGCCTCCTTCACCGGACCGGTGGCCTTGGTGGTCTTGGTGGTCTTGGTGGTCGCCTTCTTGGTCGCCTTGGCCAGCTTGGTCGCCTTGGCTGCTCGGGCCGGTTCGGCGGTGCCGGCCGGCTCCGCCCCGGCCGACTTCTTGGCCCCCTCGGCCGCTTTGCCGGCTTTGGCCGGCTTTGGTGGCTTTGGCGCCACCGGCCGCTTTGCCGGCCTTGGTCGCCTTGGCCGACTTGGTCGCCTTGGCCGACTTGGCCGCTTGGCCGCTTGGCCGACTTGGCCGCCTTGGCGGCCTTGGTGGCTTTCGTTGCCTTGGGCGCCGGCTCGGTCGGCTCCCCCGCTCCCGCCTCGATCGATTCCGTCGCCCTGTCGGCGGCCTTGGCCGCCTTGGCCGACCTTCCCCGCGAGCCCCTCGGTGTCCGAGCCCGGGCCGAGTCCGGCTCGGGTCCGTCCGCCAGCCCGTCGCTCGACAGGTCCCGTCCGGCGTCGGCCGCCTTCTCCCCCCGCTTCGACTTCGAGGTCACCGATCGGCTCCTGGCCCCGCGGACCGGCGTGCGGGGGGTGAAGATCCAGCCCACGCCGGGCACCGGCTTGCCCCCGATGAGCCGACCGGGTTCGAAGAGCCAGGGTCGTTCGGCATGGAATTCCTGGAACGAGTCGTTGGACAGGACGAGCGCACCCGACTTCTCGGCGATGCGCAGGATGAACCCGTCACCGCGGCCGATGGCGCCGGCCGGCGGGGTGATCATCTCGCCGTGCTCGACCGCCTGATCGAAGGCGGCCACCTCGGACGGGTCGATCCGGTGGCCGAAGGACGCATCGACGACCACGGTGACATCCGAGGTGGTGAAGCCGCGGTACTCCTCCAGGAAGGCCCGGATGGCCTCGTCGAGCTGGGCCAGGCTGGGCATGGTCCGGCCCTCGGTGGCGATGTTGGACCCGTCCACGACGATCCGCCGTCGTTCGGGGAGATCTTGTTCCATAACGGACTCCAGTCAACCATCTGACCAGGCCCATTCCGACCATGCCCGGTTCCACCGGGCCATCGGCGCCCATCGGACACCCCGGGACCCACACCCGTAGGATGAGCCGGTGACCTCCGAGACCAGTCGTACCGCCGAGGCGACCGACCTGTTGCAGCACATGATCCGAAACGGGTGCGTCAACGACGGCTCGGTCGGCTCCGGCCAGGAGCAGCGGAGCGCCGACCTCCTGCGCTCCTATCTCGAGGGGTCCGGGGTGGACATGGAGACCTTCGAGCCCGAGCCGGGCCGGACCTCGCTGGTGGCCAAGATCCAGGGGTCCGATCCCACCGCACCGTCCCTCACCCTGCTCGGGCACACCGACGTGGTGCCGGCCAACCCCGACGACTGGACCCACGACCCCTTCGGCGGCGAGCTGATCGACGGAGTGGTGTGGGGGCGGGGGGCCATCGACATGCTCAACCTCACGGCCACCATGGCCACCGGCATCCGCACCCTGGCCCAGGACGGATTCCGTCCCGCCGGGGACCTCACCTACGTGGCCGTCGCCGACGAGGAGGCGCTCGGAACCCACGGGGCCAAGTGGCTGTGCGACCACGCCGCCGACGAGGTCAACTCGGACTACGTGATCACCGAGTCGGGCGGGTTCCCCATGGGAGGGGCGGACGGGACCACCCGGCTGCCGGTGATCGTCGGGGAGAAGGGCGTCTACTGGTGCATCCTGACCGTGAAGGGCACCCCGGGCCACGCCAGCCAACCCCTGCGGACCGACAACGCCCTGGTCAAGGCGGCCGAGGTGGTCCGACGGGTCGACGAGTACCGGCCCCAGGCCCAGCTGCACGAGGCATGGGTGCGGTTCATCGAGGGGATCGGCTTCCCGCCGGACCTGGCCGAGCCCCTGCTCGACCCCGATCGCATCGATGGGTTCTGCGACGAGCTCCCCCTGGTCGGCCTGGCCCGTCAGGCCCACGCCTGCACCCACACCACGATGGCACCGACCATCCTGCGTACCGGGACCAAGATCAACGTGATCCCCGACCGGGTCGAGCTCGAGCTGGACATCCGATCGCTCCCCGGATGGGACACCACCGATGTGCGGGCCATGCTGGAGGAGGTGGTCGGCGATCTGGCCGACGACGTGGACATCCGGTTCGAATCCGAGGAGCCGTCGACCAGCTCAGCGATCGATACCCCGCTATGGGACGCGCTGGAGCGGGTCAGCCGGCTGTTCTATCCGGGAGCGCGCACCGTGCCCTTCCTGACGGTCGGGGCCACCGACGCCCGCTTCCACCGGGCCCTCGGCAGCGTGGCCTACGGCTTCGGCCTCCACAGCCAGGCCATCGGATTCGAGCAGTACGGGGCCATGTTCCACGGCATCGACGAGCGGGTCGATGTCGAGTCACTGCATCTTTCCACCGAGATGTGGATCGCCCTGGCCCACGACTTCGTGGGCTGATCGGGCTGGTCAGCCGACGGCGCGGTTGAGCAGGTCGTCCTGCTCCAGGCGGTGCAGGGCTGCGCTTCCCGAGGCCGGGCTGGCCGACTCCGCCCTGCTCACGTGCCGGAGCGTGTGGGTGTCGCGCAGGAGCCGGTGCAGCCGACCGTGCACGAAATTCCACGCCCCCATGTTCTCGGGCTCCTCCTGCAGCCAGACCACCTCCCCGGCGTTGGCATAGCGGTCGAGGAGGTCCTTGATGGTCGCCTTCGGCCACGGGTAGAGCTGCTCGACCCGGACCACGACCACGCCCCGTCCGGCCTCGCCGAGCTCGTCGCGCCGGGCCAGGGCGTCGTAGGCCACCTTGCCCGAGCAGAGGACCACCCGTTCCACGGCGCCGGCGTCGAACCCCTCGTCGGCGGTCGCCGGGTCGTCGAGCACCTCGGCGAACGAGCCCGAGGTGAACGCCCCGATGGGCGACCGGGCCTGGCGGGCCCGGAGGAGCGACTTGGGGGTGAACACGATGAGCGGCCGTCGGCCGTCGCCCTTCACCTGGGACCGCAGCAGATGGAAGTACTGCGCCGCGGTGGTCGGCTCGGTGACCCGCATGTTGCCGCGGGCGCTGAGGGTGAGGAACCGCTCGATCCGGGCTGACGAGTGCTCGGGTCCCTGTCCCTCGTAGCCGTGGGGCAGGAGCAGGACCAAGCCCGACCTCTGGCCCCACTTGTCCTCGGCGGCCACCAGGAAGTTGTCCACGATGATCTCGGCGCCGTTCCAGAAGTCGCCGAACTGGGCCTCCCACGCCACCAGGTCGTCGATGGCCTCGACCGAGTACCCGTACTCGAAACCCACGCAGGCGTATTCGGACAGCAGCGAGTCGCGGACGGTGAACCGGCCGCCCTCCAGGCCGGCCAGGGGCACGTACTCGGCCCCGGTGGTGTGGTCCACCAGGACGGCGTGGCGTGGGAGAACGTACCCCGCCGGGTGTCCTGGCCGGTGAGGCGGACGTTGGTCCCCTCCAGCAGCAGCGAGCCGATGGCCAGCGACTCGCCGAGCGCCCAGTCGATCTCCCCGTCGGCCACCACCTTGTCGCGCTGCTCGAACTGGCGGGCCAGCTTGGGGTGGATGACGAACCCGTCGGGGACGGTGCGGACCACCTCGGCCAGGCGGGAGAGCACCGGGGCGGGTACCCCGGTCTCGACCGGCGGGATCCACAGGTCGGGCACGACGTACTCCGGCAGCACCGGGCTGCGTCCCCGGCACCCCCTCGGCCTCGGCCTCGGCGCGGGTCTCGTCGAGGGCGGCCTGGAGCCGGGCCGAGAAGTCGTCGAGGGCCTTTTCGGCCTCCTCCAGCGAGATGTCGCCCCGCCGCACCAGCGACTCGGTGTAGAGCTTGCGCACCGAGCGCTTGGCCTCGATGAGGGCGTACATGAGCGGCTGGGTGTAGCTCGGGTCGTCGCCCTCGTTGTGGCCGTGGCGCCGGTAGCAGACCATGTCGATGACGACGTCCTTGTGGAAGGCCTGGCGGAACCCGAAGGCCAGGCGGGCGGCCCGGGCACAGGCCTCGGGATCGTCGCCGTTCACGTGGAAGATCGGAGCCTGCACCATCTTGGCCACGTCGGTCGGGTACACCGAGGTGCGGGCGGCCTCCGGTGCGGTGGTGAAGCCGAGCTGGTTGTTGATGACGATGTGGACGGTGCCGCCGGTGCGGTAGCCGGCCAGACCGGACAGGTTGAGGGTCTCGGCCACCACACCCTGGCCGGCGAAGGCGGCGTCGCCGTGGAGCAGGATGGGCAGCACCGGGAAGGGATCCCCGGACCCGTCCTCGAAACGGGGACCGCTCCCCTGCTCGCCGCCCAGGGCGTCCTGCTTGGCCCGGGCCATGCCCACCACCACCGGGTCGACCGCCTCGAGGTGCGACGGGTTGGAGGCCATGGTCACCGGGATCGAGCCCCCGCTGCGGGCCACGAAGGTCCCGACCGCACCCTTGTGGTACTTCACGTCGCCCGAGCCCTGGACCGACTCGGGATCGAGGTTTCCCTCGAACTCCTCGAAGATCTCGCCGTAGGACTTGCCCACGATGTTGGCCAGCACGTTGAGGCGGCCGCGGTGGGACATGCCCATGACCGCCTCGTGGAGGCCCTCGTCGACCGCCTGGTCGAGGATGGTGTCGAGGAGCACGATGGCCGACTCGGCTCCCTCGAGCCCGAACCGCTTCTGACCCACGTAGCGCGAGTGGAGGAACCGCTCGAAGACCTCGGCGGCGTTGAGCCTCCCGAGGATGTGGCGCTGCTCGTCGGGCGTGAGCTGGGACGGGACGCCTTCGACGTGCTGCTGGATCCACCGCTTCTGCTCGGGGTCCTGGATGTGCATGTACTCGATACCGAGCGTCCGGCAGTAGGCGTCGCGGAGGATGTGGAGGATCTCGTCCAGGGTGGCCATGTCCTTGCCGGCCAGCCCGTCGGCCACGAACTGCCGGGGCAGGTCCCAGATGGTCAGCCCGTAGTGGAGCGGGTCGAGCTCGGGGTGGAGCTCGGGAGGCTCGGCGTCGAGCGGATCGAGGTGGGCGATGAGGTGGCCGCGGACCCGGTACATGTTGATGAGCGTCTGGACGTGGACCTGCTTGATCAGGCGGAGGTGGGCGCCCGCCCCTTCGTCGTCCGGGGCGTTGACGTCGCGTTCCCAGCGGACCGGCTCGTAGGGGATCTCGAGCGACTCGAAGACCTCGTCGTAGAAGCCGTGGCCGCCCATCAGGCACTCGGAGACGTAGGCCAGGAAGAGGCCCGACTCGGCCCCCTGGATGATCCGGTGGTCGTAGGTGGAGGTGAGGGTCACCGTCTTGCCGACGCCCAGTTCGGCCAGGGTGCGGGGGTCGGCGGCCTCGAAACCGGGCGGGACGCCGAGGGCACCGACGCCGACGATGACGACCCTGGCCGGGCATCAGCCGGGGCACCGACTGGACGGTGCCGAGCGTCCCCGGATTGGTCAGGGTCACCGTGGTGCCGGCGAAGTCGTCGGGAGCGATCTTGTTGGTGTGGATCTTGCGCACCAGCTCCTCGTAGGCGCTCACGAAGCCCCGGAAGTCCTGGCGGTCGGCCTCGGTGATGCACGGCACCAGCAGGGTGCGACTGCCATCGGACTTCTCGACGTCGACGGCCAGACCCAGCCCCACGTGGTCGTGCCGGATGACCCCCGGGGTCCCCTTGCCGTCGGCGTCCTCGACGAAGGCGGCGTTCATGGCCGGGACGGCGATGAGCCCCTTGACCACGGCGTAGCCGATCAGGTGGGTGAAGCTCACCTTGCCGCCGGTGGTCCGGAACAGCTGGTTGTTGACGATGGTGCGGTTGACCTCGAGCAACTTGGCCGGCACCACCCGCACGCTGGTGGCGGTGGGGACGCCCAGCGACGCCTCCATGTTGGCCACGATGCGGCCGGCGGCACCCCGCAGGGGCACCGCCTTCTCCGCTTCCTTCGTCCCCGACGCATCGGGGCTGGCACCGGCGCCGGTGACCGGCGCCGGTGGTGCGGGTGCGGCCGGGGGCGCCGGAACGGGCGGTGCCCCACCGACGGCGGCCGCCGGTGACGAACCGGCCGGCCGGTAGTCGGCGAAGAACTCGCGCCACGACTCGGACACCGAGGTGGGATCGGCCAGGTAGCGGTCGTACATGTCCTCGACCAGCCAGGCGTTGGGTCCGAACGCCCCGGTGCCCAGTGCACCGGCGTCTGTGCGCCGCCCGGCGGCGTGCCCTGACGGGTCTCCTGGTTCCTCTCCGTGCCCGCTGGCCTCCATCACCGTCGAGCCTACCGGGATGCCCCGAAGACGGGCGTCGGAACCGGGGCGGTCACGGCTGCGTTAGCGTCATCGCGTGGCCGATCCGCTGACCAGCGTGACATGCAGCTTCACGTTCGAGGCCGCCCACCGCTGGCCTGGCATCCGGGGAAGTGCCGGAACCTGCACGGCCACTCGTACCGCCTCGACGTCACCGTGGGCGGCCCGCTCGACGGCAACGGGGTGGTGATCGACTTCGACACGGTTGCACGAGATCGTCGACCGCGAGGTGGTCGGCCAATGGGACCACCGGGACCTCAACGAGGTCCTCGACAACCCCACCGCCGAGCTGCTGGCCCACCGGGCGTGGGAGCTCCTCACCGACGCCGGGGTGACGCTGCCGCCCTCCGCCTGTGGGAGACCGACGACCTCGTGGGTGGAGCTGACCGCCTCGGACCGGACGCCTGACCATGAGCGGTGACCTGGTCCTCCTGTCGGGGGGTCTCGACTCGACGGTGTGCATGGCCCTGGCCCGCCGCCAGGCGGAATCGGCCGCCGCTGGCCCTCACCTTCGACTACGGGCAGCGCCACCGCGCCGAACTGGACCGGGCGGCCGGGGTGGCCGGCCACTTCCGCTCCGAGCACCTCGTGGTCACGCTCGACACGTCCGCGTGGGGTGGCTCGGCACTGACCGATCCCTCGATCGACGTCCCGACCGCCGGCGGCGGCGACGGGATCCCGGTCACCTACGTCCCCGCCCGCAACAGCATCTTCCTGGCCGTGGCCCTCGGCGTGGCCGAAGCCCGTGGACTCGACGCCGTGTGGATCGGGGTCAACGCCATCGACTACTCCGGGCTACCCCGACTGCCGCCCCGAGTTCATCGAGGCGTTCCGGGGGGTGGCCGCCACCGGCCAGAAGCGGGGCGTCGAAGGCCGGCCCGATCGGCATCCGCACGCCGCTGATCGAATCGACCAAGGCGGAGATCGTCCGCACCGGTCTGGCACTCGACGCCCCCCTGGGCATGACGTGGTCGTGCTACCGGGGCGGCGACGCGCCCTGCGGCACCTGCGACGCCTGCGTCCTGCGGGCCCGCGGGTTCGCCGAGGCGGGCATCGACGATCCCGCACGGCAATGAGTGACCACCGAACCGCCGGACCGACATCCTGGCCACGGAGGTGTTCTCGGCCATCCAGGGCGAGGCGGCCCTGGTCGGCGAGCGCCAGGTGTTCGTCCGGCTGACCGGCTGCAACATCCGCTGCGCCTACTGCGACCAGCCCGAGGCCCTCGAGCTGCGGTCCGGCCCGTGCCGGATCGAGCGCACCCCGGGCCGCCGGGACTGGCAGGTGGTGGCCAGCCCGCTCCCCATCCTGCTCGCTGGCCGACGCGGTCGACCGCCTCTGGGCACCTCCCCCACCACTCGGTGAGCCTCACCGGTGGCGAGCCGCTGCATGCAGACCCGCCGGGTGACCGAGCTGGCTCGGCGGCTGGCCGAGGCCGGACGGCCGGTGATGCTCGAGACCAACGGGACCCTGGTCCCGGCGCTGCGGCGCGTGCTCCCGTGGATCTCCTACGTGAGCATGGACATGAAGCTCCCGAGCGTCGACGGCGAACAGGTGGCCGCCGATGTGCAGCGGAACTTCCTCGGCGCCGCCATCGAAGCCGGGACCACCGTCTGGGTGAAGATCGTCATCGGCGCCTCGACCGATCCGGACGAGTTCGACGCTGCGGTGCGGATGGTGGCCGAGGTGGCCGAGGTGCTCGCCACCGCGAGGCGGTCGGTGTCCGGGGGGGCCGATCACCGGCCGGAGGTCTTCCTGCAGCCGGTGACGCCGTTCGGGACGGTCGACGCCGCCCCCACGCCGGACCAGGTGCTCGAACTGCAGGAGCGGGCGCTGCGCCGCTACCCCCGGGTCCGGGTCGTCCCCCAGACCCACAAGGCCATCGGCCAGCTCTGACCCGAGGATCGAGCCGAGGTGACGGTCCGGCACAAAGCTCGAGCCGTGGCCCGCGTCGACGCGGGCCACGGCTCGAACGAGAACTACTTGGCCTTGGTGATCTTCGGGGCCGGTGCCTGACCGTTCACGACCTTCTTGAACGATGCTCCGGCGGAGACCTTCGGGCTCTTCGAGGCCTTGATGTTGATGGTCTCGCCGGTCTGGGGGTTCCGGCCCTTCCGTGCGGCGCGCTGGGCCCGGTCGAAGGTCAGGAAGCCGGTGATGACCACCTTCTCGCCTTTGGCCACGTTGGCGACAACCACATCCTCGAGGCCGGCCAGCACGGTGGACACCTCTTTGGAGCTCGAACCGGTGTGACCGGCAACGGCCGCGATGAGATCGGTTTTGGTAAGGGGCACTGTCTCTCCTTCGTCTATGGAAGCCACAACAATGCACGATCTGAAGGGTCGATGCGTGCATCCTTGGCCGAAACGCCCCGAATCTGGGCTTTTCGACGCCTCGGCCGGAACATCCGGAGCGCCGGCCCCGTACGTTCATCCACTTCAGCGCCCCGTATGGCGCCGATCCGGGGTAACTGACAATCTGAGAAGGAAATGTCCTCGCTGGCCCAACTCGCCGTCACCGAGCACGTGCCCGAGGGCCCATCGCCCGCCGTCCCGATCGTCGTCCTCGTCCACGGGTCGCTCGACCGCTCCTCCAGTTTCGGCCGGGTCCTCCGTCGTCTCGGTGACCTGCACACCGTGGTCTACGACCGCCGCGGGTACCACGGCTCGCGAGGAGCGCTCCCCCTCAACACCACGCTCGACGGGCACGTCGACGACCTCCTCGGCGTCATCGACGGACGCGCCGCCGCCGTGGTGGTCGGCCACAGCTACGGGGGCACCGTGGCCCTCGGAGCCGCGCTCCGGCGCGGGACCGACGGACCCATACGCAGCCTCGGCGTCTACGAGCCGCCGATGCCGTGGCTGGATCTGTGGCCTACCCGTCCGAGCGGCGGCGCGGATGGCGGCGACCAAGAGCCGTCCGATCCCGCCGACCGCGACGCCCGGGCCGCGGAGCGGTTCTTCCGCCGGATGGTCGGAGACGGGGCCTGGGACCGGCTCCCGGACAAGGACAAGGCGGCCAGGCGGGCCGACGGGGCCGCCCTGTCGGCCGAGCTCGACGCCATCCGCATCTCCGAGCCGCCGTTCGACGTCGGCGCCATGACCGTGCCCACGCTGTGCGCCCGGGGAGAGCGCTCGGCCACCAGGCACCGCCAGTCGGTGGCCTGGCTGGTCGAGCACATGCCCGGCGCCGAGCTCGTCGAGTTTCCCGGGGCCGCCCACGGGGCCCACCTGACCCATCCCGACGCCTTTGCCGCCTTCGTGCGTCAGACACTGGCCCGCAGCGGGCCGCGGGCCCGCACCACGACATGAACGTCCTCGTCACCGGCTCCTCCGGGCTGATCGGTACCGCGGTGGTCGAGCACCTGGTGGCGAACGATCACCGGGTCACCCGGTTGGTGCGGGGATCAGCGGTCCCGACCGTCGGTCGACGCGCCACCCAGGTGGGGTGGGATCCGGCCGGCCGGACCCTGGATGCCGAAGGCCTGCGCCGGGCGGGTCCCTTCGACGGGGTGGTCAACCTGGCCGGCGCCGGCATCGGCGACCGACGGTGGTCGCCGGCCCGCAAGCGGCTCGTCCTGGACAGCCGCATCTCGGCCACCTCGCTGCTGGTCGACTCGTTGCTCGAGCTGCCCTCGCCACCGGGCGTCCTGGTCAGCGCCTCCGCGGTCGGCTTCTACGGTGACCGGGGGGACGAGGAGCTGACCGAGGACTCGGTGTCAGGGGCCGGATTCCTGGCCTCGCTGTGCCGGTCGTGGGAGGCCGCGGCCCGACCGGCGGCCGATGCCGGCATCCGCACCGTGCTGCTCCGTACCGGAATCGTGCTCAGCAAACGCGGCGGGGCCCTGGGCAAGCAACTCCCGCTGTTCCGGCTGGGTCTCGGCGGCCGCGTCGGCTCCGGCTCGCAGTACCGGAGCTGGATCACCTTGGACGACGAGGTGGGCGTCATCATGCACTGCCTCGGGGACAACGGGCTCAGCGGGCCGGTCAATGCCACCGCACCCTCGCCGGCCACCGACCGCCAACTGGCCGGGGCCCTCGGGGCCGCGCTCCACCGGCCGACGGCCCTGGCCGTGCCGGCCGGCGCGCTCCGCCTCCTCCTCGGTACCGAGATGGCCGACGAGCTCCTCCTCGGCGGCCAGCGGGTCCTCCCGGCCGTGCTGTCGACGAGGGGATTCGTCTTCGCCCACACCGGCATCGACGAAGCGGTCGGTGCCGTGCTCTCGGCGGCCGGCTGACCGGGCCCGCCGAGCGCACGGCCCGAGGATCGGGCCCTCCGGTGCCCGGGACGGCGGGGTGGTGGGGCCGGGGTTACGCTGGCCACGCCCGCAGGGGACGGGCACGGGACAACGAAGGGAAGCCTGACCATGACCGACGCCGCCGTTGCGAGCCAGGACGGCTCGGTTGCCTCCGATCGACCCGACCCGATCACCCCGGAGCAGTTCGAGCTCGATGCCCGCGCCTTCCTGGACGGGCACGCCGCCAAGCGCCCCCAGGAGACCTTCGTGTGGGGCCAGGGTTCCGACAGCGTGGGCCTGTTCCCCGAACGGACACCCGAACAGGACGCCGCCGACCTGGCTGCCGCCCGGGCCTGGGCCCAGACCGTCTTCGACGCCGGCTTCGGGTGGATCACCGGACCGCCCCGGTACGGCGGCCGCGGGCTGGGCCGCGAGTACCAGCGGATCTACGCCACGGTGGCGGCCGACTACCGGACGCCGTCGATGGCCGCCTACGGGATCGGCCTCGGCATGGTCGCCCCCACCATCCTGGCCCACGCCACCGACGAGGTGAAGGAGGCCTATCTGCGGCGGATGCACCGCGGCGACATCGTCGGCTGCCAGCTGTTCAGCGAACCGTCGTCGGGGTCGGACCTCGCCTCGCTCCAGACCCGGGCGGTCACGCGACGGTGACGAGTGGGTGGTCAACGGCCAGAAGGTGTGGACCTCGGGGGCCCAGCTGTCGGACATCGGCGAGATCATCTGCCGCACCGACCCCGACCTGCCCAAGCACCGGGGGCTGACCGGCTTCGTGGTGGACATGCACGCCCCGGGGGTGGAGGTGCGCCCCCTGCGCCAGATGACCGGTGGGTCGTCGTTCAACGAGGTGTTCTTCACCGACGTGCGGATTCCCGACTCCCACCGGCTGGGTGAGGTCAACGGGGGCTGGACGGTGGCCCTGACCACCCTCATGAACGAGCGGGCCGCCATCGGCGGAGGGGGCGGCGGCGTCGGCCTTCCGGCCAGCCACCGACTGATCGAGATGGCCCGGGTCACCGGCCGGGCCGACGATCCCCTGGTCCGCCAGCAGCTGGCCGCCATCATCATCAACGAGCGCCTGGCCCGCTACACCAGCCTCCGGGCCATGGCCAAGATCGCCGTCGGCCAGCTGCCCGGGTCCGGAGATGTCGATGTCCAAGCTGTCGCTCACCGCCAACATGGTGCGCACCTACGAGCTGGTCTCGACGCTGCTCGGTCCCGCGCTGATCGCCGACACCGGTGCATGGGGCACCTACGCGTGGTCCGAGTTCCTCCTCGGGGTGCCGGGTATGCGGGTGGCCGGGGGCACCGACGAGGTCCTGCACAACATCGTCGGCGAACGGGTGCTCGGCCTGCCCAAGGACCCCGCCCCGAGCTGAAACCGGGTCAGCGGAAGGCCATCTCCTCGACGAAGGACCACGAGCGCCGGTGCAGCGAGGTGAGGCCGAAGCCGGCCAGGGCGGTGCGGTGCACCGGCGATGGATAGCCCTTGTTGCGGTCGAAGTCGAAGCCGGGGAAGCTGGCTGACATCGAGCGCATCATCCGGTCCCTGGTGACCTTGGCCACGATGGAGGCGGCGGCGATCGAGACACAGGTGACGTCCCCTTTGACCACGGTCCGAACCTGTGGCCGCGGGATGGCCGGCGTCTCCGCCTCGGTGCTGGTCGACCGGGTCGCTCACGTAGTCGAACGATCCGTCCATGGCCACCACATGGGGCAGCGGGGCCACGCCGTCGAGGGCCCGTCGGGCGGCCAGGCGCAGGGCGGCGGTCATCCCCAGCCGATCGCATTCGACGGGCTCGGCGTGCCCCACCGACCAGGCGGTACACCAGCTGGTGATGGCGGGGAAGAGCTCCTCTCGACGCTCCTCGGTGAGCATCTTCGAATCGCGGATCCCCCGGGGGGCGGTCACGCCGATCGGTACCACCACCACCCCGACCGACACCGGCCCGGCCCAGGCGCCCCGGCCGACCTCGTCGAGGCCGGCCACCAGCTCGAACCCCTCGCCGCACAGGGACCGCTCGAAGCGGTCGTTGGGTCGTCGCTGCCGGGCCGGAGCCTTCCTGGTGGACGCGCTGGCCCGGCCCGTGCGGTTCCGCTTCAATCGAGCACCCGTCCCACCGCCGCGAACCTAGCGCCTGATCACGCGCCGAGCTGGTTCCTGAGCACCTTCCCGAGCGAGTTCCGGGGCAGACCCTCCACCAGGTGGATCACCCGGGGTCGCTTGTAGGGGGCCAGGGTGGCGGCGCAGAAATCCACCAGATCGTCGAGCGTAGGGGGGCGCCCATCGGCCACCACCCAGGCGGTGACCACCTCACCCCACTCCTCGGACGGCGTTCCGGTCACGGCCACCTCGGCCACCCGGGGATGGGCGGCCAGCACGTCCTCCACCTCGGCCGGGTAGACGTTCATGCCGCCGGAGATGATCAGTTCCTTCGAGCGCCCGCGGATGACCAGGTAGCCGTGGTCGTCGGCACCGAGGTCGCCGGTGCGGAACCAGGCCGGCCCGTCGTCGGACGACGGTGCGAAGGCGTCGGCCGTGGCCGCCGGTCGTTCCCAGTAGCCGCCGAAGACATTGGGTCCCCGGAGCACGATCTCGTCGCCGGCGCCGAGCTGCACCTCCACCCCGGGCAGGGGAAATCCCACCGTGCCCGGGCGTCGTTCCCCCACGTAGGGATTGGAGACATTCATCAGCGTCTCGGTCATGCCGTACCGTTCGAGCACGGCCGAGCCCACCGCCGCGCTGGCCTCGGCGTGGAGCTCGGCCGGCAGCGGCGCCGACCCGGACACGCACAGGCGGAGCGCCCCGAGGTCGGAGGCGCGCCCGGACGCCACCAGGCGGCGGTACATGGTGGGGACACCGAAGAACATCGACGCCCCCGGCGACCGGGCCGCGTCGGCCACCGCGGTGGGGTCGAAGGCGGGGAGCAGGAGGGCAGACGCTCCGGCCAACAGCGTCCCGTACACACCGACGCACAGGCCGTGGGCGTGGAAGACCGGGAGGCAGTGGACCAGCCGGTCCTCCGGGGTCCAGCGCCAAGCGATCCTCACCGCCTCGGTGGCGGCCAACAGGTTCCGGTGGCTCAGCACCGCTCCCTTGGGCGCGCCGGTGGTCCCCGACGTGTAGCAGATGAGGGCCGGCGCGTCGGCACCGACCTCGTCCAGCGGACCGGGATCGGAGTCGGGGAGGTCGATCCCGGGGCCCAGGACGAGTGTCCCGGCCGATCCCGCCCCCACCCAGGCGGCCTGGTCGGCTCGGCCGACGATGGCCGCCGCCGCCCGGACGTCGGTCACGATGTGCATCAGCTCGCGCTCCGAGTACGCCGGGTTGGCCGGGACCACCACCAGTCCGGCCCGGAGCGCACCCACGTGAGCGGCGAGGGCCACCACCGAGGCCGGCACCGACCACACCACCCGGTCCCCCGGGACCGAGTCCCGCCCCCCGGAGACGGCCGGCCACCCGCCGGGTGGCGGCGTCGAACTCCCCCGCCGTCCGCCAGCCACCCGACCGACCGGGGCGGCCGCGGCCCGTGTCGGGCCCGGCCTCTCGGCGGTCGAGCCACAGGGGGGCGCCGGGTGCCGCTTCCCACCGCTCCGACCAGGCCCGCAACAGGGTCCCCGACGAGGTCAGGCCGTCCGGCCCGAGGTCCGACCCCGCGGGTAGATGATCACGCCAGTCCCGCAGGTCGGCCTCCCTCGCTCATTCCACAGTCTTAATCCATGACCCGCCGTCGGCGGCCACCGGGCCGCAGGGCCGGTGGCCAGGTGACACACGCCCGGAGCCAACTCTGCTACACCGGTGGGGACGGTTGGGCAGGAGCCGACCCCGCGCCGGGGTGTGGTCCTCACCGGTTCTGGCACGGAAGGAAGCAGCGATGGGACTGACGGACAAGGCCACTCCCCGACGGATCGCGGTGGTTCCCCACACCCACTGGGACCGCGAATGGTACGACCCCTTCCAGACGTTCCGGCTGAAGCTGGTCCGCCTCATCGACGGACTGCTCGACCAGATGGAGCGGGACAGCTCGTACACCCACTTCCTCCTCGACGGGCAGCTGGCCGTCATCGACGACTATCTCGAGATCCGACCCGAGAACCGAGGCCGGCTGGAAGACCTGGCCGCGGCGGGCAGGATCACCCTCGGGCCCTGGTACATCCTCATGGACGAGTTCCTGGTGTCGGGGGAGACCATCGTCCGGAACCTCCAGGAGGGGATCCGCCGCGGCAGCGCATTCGGCGGGGTGATGGAGGTGGGCTATCTCCCCGACATGTTCGGGCATGTGGCCCAGATGCCCCAGCTCCTCTCCTTGGCCGGATTCGGGCACGCCGTGGTCTGGCGGGGGGTGCCCTCGGCTGTCGACCGGACCGCGTTCCGCTGGCATGCTCCCGACGGATCGAGCGTCCGGGCCGAGTACCTGGTAGCCGGGTACGGGAACGGAGCCGCGCTCCCCGAGGACGCCAAGGCGCTGGTGCGAAGGCTCGGATCCCTCGACGAGGAGTTCGCACCGTTCCTGGAGCCCGACGACCCCTTGTTGCTGATGAACGGGACCGATCACCAACGGCCCCAGCCCTGGTTGGGACGGGTGGTGGCCGAAGCCAACCAGATCCAGTCCGAATTCGAGCTGACCATTTCGTCGCTGCCCGACTACCTCGCCGGCGCCCCTGACACCGGCCTGCCCGACTGGCACGGCGAGCTGCGCTCGGGAGCCCGTTCGAACCTGTTGATGGGTGTGGCCTCCAACCGGGTGGACGTCAAGCAGGCGGCCGCCCGGGCGGAGTGGGCGATCGAACGGATGGCCGAACCCCTGTCGGCCCTGTTCCTGCCGCCGGACGCCTGGCCGGCTCCGTTTTTGGGGGTGGCCTGGACCCGGATGATCCGCAACGCCGCCCACGACTCGATCTGTGCCTGCTCGGTCGACGACGTGGTGGACGCCGTCCTGTACCGCTACGCCGAGGCCCGCCACATCGGTCAGGGTCTGGCCGACGAGGCCGTGGCCGCGCTGGCGTCGTCCATGGCCGCCCCCGGGCCGGTGGTGGTCAATCCGTGCGCCGCCACGCGGAGCGGCATGGTCGAGGTGGTGGTGACCGCGGCCGGCGAGCCGGGTCCCGACGTCCAGGTGCTCTCCGAGCGGGCCGGGCTCCCCGGAACGATCACCCTCGACGGTGCGACGGTGCGGAGCATGCTCGGGCTCATCCAGGGGGCCCGCATCGACAACGACACCTACATCACCGATGTCTCCATGGCCGAGGACGAGACCGGGCTGGACATCACCATCGTCATCGGCACGGAGGAGAGGGCCGGGGTTCCCGTCGAAGAGATCAAGCGGGAGCTCTTCACCACCCTCACCGCCCGACCGGACACCCAGGTCCGGGTGACCCTCGACCAGCCGCCCTTCCGTCGCATGCTGGCCCGACAGGACGCAGTGGAGGGATTCGGGTGGGCCCGGTTCGATCCCGCGCCCCTCACCCGCCCGGTACGGGTCGAACCATCCGGCCCAGCCGTCACGCTGGACAACGGACTGGTGGCGCTGACCATCGACGGATCGGACGGCACCTTCGCGGTCAACGGCATCCCCGGCTTCGGTCGCCTGGTCGACAGCGGCGACTACGGGGACACCTACAACTACTCGCCGCCGGCCGTGGACACGGTGGTCGATGCACCCGACTCGGTCGACATCGCCGTGGGCGAGCGCGGACCGGTGCGGGCCACGGCCACCATCACCTCGATGTACACCTGGCCCGATCGTGTCGATGAGGCCACCAAATCGAGGGTCGGAGCCCATCAGGTGGCCGTCGAGACCACCCTCGAGATCCGGGCCGACGAATCGGTGGTCCGGGTCTCCACCCGCTTCGACAATCCGTCTCGCGACCACCGGGTGCGGGTCCGGCTCCCCCTGCCCGAGCCTTCGTCCACGTCGCAGGCCGAGTGTGCCTTCACCGTCGTCGAGCGCGGCCTGGTGGCCGAGGGCCGGCCCGAGGAATTCGGAACCCCGACCTTCCCCGCCCGCCGGTTCGTGTCGAGCGGCGGCCTGACCGTCGTCCACGAGGGGCTCCTCGAGTACGAGCTGGTCGATCTCGAGCATTCTTCCGACGGACCGGACGGGCTCCGAGCCACGGCGCTGGCCCTCACCCTGTTGCGGGCGACGGGCATGCTGTCGCGGATGGGCATGACCACCCGCCCGATGACGGCCGGGCCGATGATCCCGCTGGAAGGCCCGCAGTTGCTCGGTCCGGTGGCTGTCCACTATGCCATCGCCATCGGCGATGTCGATCCGTACCGGCTGGCCGACGACGTCCTGGTCCCCCTGGTCGCCACCGGGTCGTTCGGAGGGGGTGAGAGGCCGGCACGGGGCACCGAGCTGGTCGTCCGCGGGGCGGAGGTGTCGGCCGTGCGACGGGAGGCCGGCCGGATCGAGGTGCGGGTGTTCAACCCGCGGACGGACGCCGCCTCGGTCGAGTTCCCCGGCCGGTCGGGCTGGCTGGTCGATCTACGGGGACGATCCCTCGCCCCCTTCGAAGGACAGTTCGACCTCCGGGGCCACGGCATCGCCACCGTCCGGCTCGACGGGGTCTGAGGCCTCCGGACGCCGCCCCACCGGAGGCGACGCCCCGCGCACGACCTGCTCCCCGCGGTCCCGGAGCTCCTCGAGTTCGTGGAGGATCTCGCCGAGGCGCTCCCAGCGGACGCTCCTGCGCCGGTCGGCTCCCGGTTCGCTCCCGGCCCGTGACAGCTTCCAGGGCTGGATCAGGCCCATGTCCTTGAGCGTCCGGGGCCTGAGCGCCATGGTCTCGAACCCGTGGTCTTCGTCAGCGCCGAGGGCCGCCCGGAACTCACCGGATACGAGAACGGTGCCGGGGTTGGCCACCCCGACCAGCCGACTGGCCAGATTGACGACCGGGCCGTAGTAGTCCCCGTCCTGGACCAGCACCGGGCCGATGGCCAAGCCCACCCGGACATCGGACAGCACTTCGTCGCCGGCGTAGGCCTCGGACAGGCTCAGTCCGATCTCCGCGGCCATGGTGGCGGTCTGCACCACGAACATCGCCTCGTCGCCGATCATCTTGACCACGCGTCCGCCCAGAGCCACCACCGTGTCGTGGGCCACCTCCTCGAACCGGGACACCACGGCGGCCAATTCCTCTTGGCTCAGATGCTGGCTGAGCAGCGTGAACCCGACCATGTCGGCGAAGCCCACGGCCATGGTCGGGCTGATACCCCCGTCTATGCCGCGGATGCGGGCCAGCATGGCCCGCCGGGTGGCGGCCTGGAGATGGCGGCGCCAGACATACTCCAGGAGTCGGCTCATGGCCGGGATCGACGTACCCGCCCGGCGTGCGAACTCGTCGGCGTCGATGATGCTGTCGCCGGAGGAGATGAGGATGGGCGCGGAGCCGCGAGGCGTCTCGGCTTCGGCGATCCGGGCCATCGACGTCCCGATCACCCTCGCCATCTGCACCGCCGTGTCCACGTCGACCAGGCCCATGGCCACCATCGACTGGAAGAGCCGGACGGCTTCGATGTCCATCTCGGTGAACACGGCCTCGTCATCGCCGACGTCCAGGAACCCGAGCGCCCTCCAGAACCGCCGGGCCACCTCGATCGGGATGTCGGTGGTCTCGGCCACCTCGACCTGGGTCAGGCGGTTGCCGGTAGGCACCAGCATGCGGTCGGCGACCAGGAGATCGACGACGTCGTCGGCCACGGCCCGGTCGATCTCCGCATCGGTACACCCGAGGTCCAGCAGGAGCGAACGCACGCGAGCCAGGGCCTCAGTGCGACGGCGGCCGTCCTTGGCCTCATCGTCGGGCACGATCACACCATAACGGCGCCCGACTGCCGCGCCCCACCGCGGGTGCCGAGGACGTCCCCCTACACTGGCCCGGTGGCAGCCACCGCCCATCGGTCGTCACGACCGGGAGATCCGGTCCCCATCGGGCTGCGGGCCGTGTTGATCCCGGTCAAGGCGTTCGATCAGGCCAAGCGACGGCTGCACCTGGCCATGAGCGATCCGGAGCGATCCGAGCTGGCCCGGGCGATGGCCGACCGGGTGCTCGGTGCCGCCCATCCGCTGCCGGTGGCCGTGGTCTGCGACGACACCGACGTGGCCGACTGGGCCCGCGCCCGAGGCGCCCTGGTGGTGTGGGAACCGGGACGCGGGCTCAACGGTGCGGTGGAGGCCGGCGTCAACCATCTCGTGGCCCTCGGCGTCACCCAGGTCACCGTGGCCCACGCCGACCTGCCCCGGGCCGCCGATCTGGCCCTGGTCGGCGACGCCGCCGGTATCACGCTGGTCCCCGATCGCTACGGCAACGGCACCAATGTGATCGTCGTCCCCGGTGACGCAGGATTCCGGTTCTCCTACGGACCCGGCTCCTTCGCCCGCCACCGCAGCGAAGCCGAGCGGACCGGGATCCCCTACCGGATCCTCGACCGGCCCGATCTGGCCTGGGACATCGATGAACCCGGTGACGTCGTGCCCGTCGCCGTCTCCGGGTTCCCGCCCGGGTGACGGCCCCCGACGGTCAGGCCCCGGGTCGCCCGGGAAGGAGCGGGCTGCCGGTGGGAGATCTCCTCACCTCGGGGCCGGCGACGGCGGACATTCCGGTTCCGGCCATCGCGTTGGCCGTCGGCGCCCATCCCGACGACATCGAGTTCGGCTGTGGTGCCACCCTGGCCAAATGGGCATCGAGGGGCTGCCGGTTGCACCATCTGGTGCTCACCGACGGCTCGAAAGGCAGCTGGGACCCGGGCGCCGATCTCGCTGCGCTGGTGGCCGAGCGCGCACAGGAGTGCCGAGCCGCCGCCGATGTCATCGACGGGCGACGGGGCACGGGTTCCCAACGCCACGACCGGGTGCTGTTCCTCGGCCGGGTGGACGGCGAGCTGGAGAACGGCGTCGACGAGCGTCGGGAGGTCGCCCGCATCATCCGGACACTGCAGCCGGCCGTCGTGCTGGGCCACGACCCCTGGCGCCGATACCGCCTGCATCCGGACCACCGCGCCGCCGGGTTCGTCACCGTCGACGCAGTGGTGGCCGCACGGGATCCGCATTTCTTCCCCGAGCTCGGGGTGGCTCCCCACCGACCGGAGGGACTGTTCCTGTTCGAAGCCGACGAACCCAACCATGTCGAGGACGCCGGTGGGTTCGAAGACACCAAAGTCGAGGCCCTGCTCTGCCACCGGAGCCAATGGGAGTCGACCATGCACATCGACGCGATCGGTGGCCCGGATGCACCCACCGCCACCTCCACGATCCGGCGACAGGAGATCTTTGCCGCCCAGGTCGGGACGCAGCTGGCCGCGCACGGCTCACTGGCCGGACTCGATGCGGCCGAGGCGTTCCGACTGATCACCGACGAGGTGTGACCACCCGGTCACGCGTCAGCAGGGGCCCGAGGGCCCCTGCTGAGCAAATCGGCGACGGCATCAAACCCTGCCGTCCTGGTACTACCGGCGCTTCTTGACCGTACGCTTGGCCGCCTTGCGGGCCGGAGCCTTCTTGGCCGTACGCTTGGCCGCACTCTTCCGAGCTGCGGTCTTGCGAGCCGGAGCCTTGCGGGCCGAAGCCTTCTTGACCGTCCGCTTGACCGTACGCCTGGCCGCCGTCTTGCGGGCTGCAGCCTTCCGGCGGGCCGGAGCCTTCTTGGCCGTACGCTTGGCTGCGGTCTTCTTGGCTGCGGTCTTGCGGGCCGGAGCCTTCTTGGCCGTACGCTTGGCTGCGGTCTTCCGGGCTGCGGTCTTGCGGGCCGGAGCCTTCTTGGCCGTACGCTTGGCTGCACTCTTCCGAGCTGCGGTCTTGCGAGCCGGTGCCTTCTTCACCGCCTTTTTGGCGGTCGCCTTGCGAGCTGCTGTCTTTTTGGCCGGAGCCTTACGGACCGCCCTCTTGGCGGCTGCCTTCTTTACTGCCATTGATACTCCCTCCTTAGGGTTCAACGCCGATTTGAACGTCGAACCGGTGGCGAACCGGACACCCTTCGACGCCGGGATCGGTACCACTGCACCAGTCCGCGGATTTCGACCCACACGAGGACCACGAGCGGTCGGGTTGAATGTCCCGAAACCGATCACTGTGACCTTCCGTCCGGACCGAACCTCGGTGACGATCGTGTCGAACAACACATCAACCACATCTTCAACTGTTTGCCGAGACGATGATGTCGACTGACTCACAGTTTTGACGAGTTGTGACTTGTTCACGATCACCTCCTCAGCGATACGCAACCAGTACTAGCAAAATGGCTTTTTACCTCCAGGTCAAGCACCATCGCGCATCGGACGCCGGAGCGCGGCTACATCGCGCGTCGTCACCGTTGGCAATCGGTGGCCCCTTCTGGCGTGCGTCTCGTTCCCATCGGCAACAGTGGTGGACAGAAAACCGTTTGTTTGCAAGGATTATTCGACACGGTGACCGAGTCGCTGCAATCGCGGAAGAGATCGTCCGCCTTCCCTCGTAGGCGTCGCACGAGCAGATTGCGAGACGTTCGGCATGACGAAAGAATTTTTCCCGACAACGCCCCAACAACCCGTTTCTCCGGAATTTCGCAACGTACTGGACGCGTCCGCCGACGCCGGGCACGGAGTGTATCTGGGGCACAGCGAGCACGGTTGGTGCTTCGTCCGACCCGAGCAGTCGGTGATGATCCTCGGTCCACCGCGCTCGGGGAAGACATCGTCGTTGATCATCCCCAACGTGGTGTCGAGCAACGGTTCGGTGGTCTCCACGTCCACCAAACCGGACGTCCTCGATGCCACCGTCGACGCCCGGTCCCGGGTCGGCGAGTGCTTCCTGTTCGATCCGACCGAATCAGTGGCGCGATCAGCCCGGCTCCGCCCATTGCGCTGGTCGCCACTCCAGTCGTGCACGGAATGGCTTCCGGCCCTGACGATGGCCAGGTCACTGGTGGAGGTGGGGTCAGGTTCCCAGGGGCGGGGCCCGGCCCACGGCGACGGGTCCCACTGGACCGAACGGGCCCAGGCCCTGATGGCGCCGTTGCTCCACGCCGCAGCCATCGACGGCGCCGACATGCGCACCCTCTTGACCTGGGTGGACAGGCGTCAGGCGCTCCCGGCGCAGCGGATCCTGGCCGCCCAACCCGGGCCCTCGAGCGAACTGGCCCGGAACCTGCTCGACGGCATCGTCGCCACCGACGAGCGCGAGCTGAGCGGCATCTGGTCCACCGCCTCCGGATCACTGAGCGGATTCCGCTCCCACCAGTCGCTGGCCGCCACCGCCGACCCCGATTTCGACCCCGCAGGGTTCGTCCGGTCGGCGGACACGGTCTATGTGGCCGCTCCGGCCCACCGTCAGGCCATGGTGGCCCCGATGGTGGTCGGTCTGATCGACGACATCCGGCACGCCACCTACGCACGCAGCGCCGACGACACCGTCGCTCGGCGTTCACGGCCACCGGTGGTCCTGGCCCTCGACGAGGTGGCCAACATCGCGCCCATCCCCGACTTCCCGTCCATGATCAGCGAAGGCGGTGGCCAAGGACTGGTGACGTTGGCGTGCCTGCAGGATCTCTCGCAGGCTCGCAGCCGGTGGCCGGATCATGCCGACGGCTTCCCCTCGCTGTTCGGGACCACGGTGGTCTTACCGGGCATCGGGGACGTCAGGACGCTCGAAGCGCTGTCCACGCTGGCCGGCGACGTCGAGATCCCCACCCGCACGGTTTCGGCCGGGCGGATGTCGACAGGTCACCCGTTCGCCGATCTGGTCGCCGGGGGCCGGGCCCAGCGCGGTGAGAGCGTGTCCACCCAGTGGCGTCGGCTCCTGCCCGCCGACGTCATCACCCGCGGATCACCAGGTCACGCGTTGGCCTTCGACGAGCGAAACCGGCCGGCGTGGATACCGCTGGCCCCGTGCTACGCACGCGAACCGTGGCCCACCCTGTGCCGGACCGAGCGCAGCCTCGCCGGGCCGGACCGGGGCGACGCCCTGCCGGAGCCCACCCCCGGTCGACAGATCGGCGATGACCGATCGGGCATCGAACGCTGAGCGGTGCCGTCGCCGTCAACGGCCCAGCTGCACGTCGATCGGACCGCGGACCAGGTCGGGCGGGCGTAACCCGGCCGTGTCGCGGTCCGGCCCGGGCCGTCCCCGGTCGATGACCGGGTCCACCAGCTCCACGGAAGCTCGTCCCCGCCACCCGGACCACGTCGAGGGTGGCCCAGCGCGGCTCGAACGTCCCCGATCGGCGGCCCACCGGTACTGCGGCGGACGCCGATCGGGACAGCGGGGCACCGGCGGCCTCCACCACGTTGGTGGCGGCCGACTCGATGACCTCGGAGCGGGTCCCTTGCGGCGATGCCGCGGCGAGGACGGCGACCACATCCCGATGGGCGAGCGTGCGGCGCCGTCCGGACAGCTCCTCGAGGCCGGAGCGGACGCGGTCGGGGTCGATACCAGCCGGCTCGACGGATCGGCCCCCGGCCGACCACCCGGGTCAGGTCGCCCAGGTCGAACCCGTAAGTCGGCGGCCCGCTGCTTCCACTCGCCCATCAACGAATCCACGGTGCAGGTACGGTCCTTGTCCGGGCGGGTGGCATGGAAGGCTCCTCGAGTCCGCCCCGGTCCGTTCCGGTGGGCGACGCGTCCGGCCAGGTATTCGTCCATGGCCGCCGACCGTTGCGAGAAGAGTCGGCGCAGTGTCGGGTCGACACCGACCACGTCCCCCATCCCGGAGCGGGGCACGTCCCACGCGGCACCGAGGCGGTCGCGCAGCTCCATGCGGAGGCGGGCGTGATAGACGGCCTGGGTCGCATGGGCGTGGGAGAACATCCTCCTCCCGTCCAAGGTCGACCACCGGCCGTCCACGCCGCGGGCCACGTTGGCCACGACCAGATGGGTGTGGAGATGCGGATCGAGGGCCCGGCTGGTCCGGTGCACGAACTCGCCGGCCACCAGTCCGGTGGTCGGCAGCTGGGTGACCTGTCCGGCCCGGGTGCGGCGGACTCCGAGCCCGGCCCGTTGGAGGTAGCCCGCGGCCTCGGCCACGGCGGCGAGGTGGCCGTGGCCGACCTCGGTGGCGATCTCGCCCGGGGCGAGCAGGTGGAGGAGGCTCACCGACTTCGGTGCGCAGAAGGTGAGGTCGAAGCCGGACACACCCCTGGCCCCCATCGGTGTGCGCAACGAGCGTCCCGACCGGGGGTCGCGGCCCCCGAGCACCTCGGCGAAGACCGGCGAAACCACCGTGCCGCCCACGCCCAGGTCGGAGAGGCCGGCACCGAGCCAGGTGCCGGGGGACTCACCGGCCACCCCGGTCCCCTCGGCCCGGCCAGGGACCAGGTCGTCGACGTAGTAGTGGTGGCCGCCGGGCCGGACCACGTGGATCGTGAGCACGTCCGACGGTGCGCTGCCGGCCTGGCCGGGGACCTTGCCGGGGAGCGCGGATCCAGCTTGCCCAGCGGAAGGCCGGGCGCGAAAGGGCCGGGTCCGGAGCAGGTTGACAACTTGCTGTTGGGGGGCTGCAGGTTCCCTGCTCGACAGACCCAGCATTGAGGTATCGGCCGGCTTCGCCCGGAACTTGAGAAATTCTTTTGGAAAATCTCTGACCGACCCCAAAAAGGGACTCAGTGCTCCCTGACCAGGAGTTCTCTGAGTCGGGCGGGGGTACCCCGACGCTCGCTCGAGAAACCGGAGGGATCAGGCGGGGCCCGGTGCCGAATAGCGCCGCAGGATCCGTCGGGCGGCATCGGCGGCCAGGCGCTGGTCGCCGGAGGGATCGACCACCCGGGCGTCGGGGCCGAGCCGGAGGAGCAGCCGCTCGAGCCAGGCGTCGCCACCCACATAGATCTCGACCTCCACCCGGTCGTCGACCAGCTCGGTCGGTCCCGCCGACGGGATCGAGTCGATCAGCCAGGCTGTGGACGGCTCGACCGACAAGCGCACCTTGCGGGCGTCGGGGCCGGGCACGAACGGCTCGAACCCGGGGCTTCCGGTCCGGTCATCCTCGTCCCCAGCCGTACCGGAACCGGGCATGTCCGTGACCGGACCACGGTCGACCAGCTGAGCGGAGCCGATGCGGTCGATCCGGAACCGTCGCACACCCCCGGCGCTCTCGCACCAGGCGTCGACGTACCAGTGACCCTCGGAGCCGAACAGCCGGAGGGGGAGGATCTCCCGGTCGGTCACCCTGTCCGTGGATGCCGAGTAGTAGGAGATGGCCAGGTGCCGCTTCGAGTCGAGCGCCTCCTTGACCAGGGCGAGGTGGGCGGGCGTGTCCAGCTCGACGGCCACCTCCTCCCCGCCCAGGGCACGGTCGAGCTTGGCCAGTGCCCGGGACAGCGCACCGTCCTCATCACTCCCCGGCACCGCCAGCAGGGCGCGGGCCGAGGCGGCCAGGGCGAACCCTTCGGAGGGACTGAGGCGCCGGGGGCGGGCCAGGGCCGTTCCCACCCGGGTGGACACGGTCGTCTCGGTGACCACGATCTCCATGAGCTGGTCCGGCGTGTAGGGAGGAACGCCGCAACAGGCGGCCATCTCGAGCTCGGTGACCAGGGCCTGGGGCGAGAGATCGAAGCGGGCGGCCACCTCGTCGATGGGCGCCTCACCGACCTGGGCCAACCAGGCCAGGATGGCCAGGAGGCGTCGCAGCCGGTCCCCGGTGTCGACCATCGCTACCGACCTGCACCTTCACCGGTGCCGGCGATGGCCTCCAGCCGATCGACCACCGCGGTGCGGACGGGTTCTGGGGCCAACACCTCGGCGTGGTCGAGCAGGTCGAGAACCCAGAGGATCAGTGCCTCCTGATCGGTGACCGGGAGGCGGACCACCACGGTGCCGCCGTCCCGGTGCTCGACCACCGCCTCCTCGCCCAGTTCGGCGACCACCCGGGCCGATTCGGCCCCGTCGATCAACACGTCGACCTCGACCGCCTCGCCGTCGCCGAACTGCCATGGATCGCGGGCGAAGGCCAGCTCGACGTCGAAGCCGGGCGGGACCTGGGCCGACATGGGCTCGTCGAGCTCGGGCAGACCGGCGATCCGGTCGACCCGGAAGGTCCGGGCCTCGCCCCGGTCGCGGTCGAAACCGATCACGTACCACCGGCCGTTGCGGAAGCGGAGGCCGGCGACATCGACGTGCCGCCGCTCCCCCCGGTAGTCGAATCGCACCGCCGCGCTCTGGCGGATGGCCTCGAACACGACCGGCAGGGCCGGGAAGCCCGTCGACCGACCGCAGGTCCACCAGCGGGGTGGCGTCCTGGCGGAGGAGCGACTCGCCGCCCGCGCCCAGCTTCAACAGGGCATTGCGGCCGATAGGCTCGCCCAGGTGGACTCCGGCGACGGCCAGGTTCAGGGCGGCCTGCTCCTCTGGCTCCAGCCCGAGGTCGGGGAGGTAGTACGAGTCGGGATCGACCCGGTACCCCAACTGGTCCTCCCCGCCGATCGGGACGACCAGCACGGGTACCCCTTCGTCACGCAGGAGCCGCTTGTCCCGCTCGAAGGCCTGGCGCCGGGCACCGTGGGTGTCGGGGTAGCCGGGCACCCGGTCGGCGATCTCGCGCAGGCTGAGTGGGCGCGGCGCGTCGAGGAGTACCAGCAGCAGGTCGGTGACCCGTTCGAGTCGGTCGAGGCGTTGCACCGAGGTCAATCTAGGGCGCGACGGGCCCGGTCCTGATCGTGGCCACCGCCGGACCCTACGCCTGGGAGCCCCACCTGGCGGTGTGGGTCGTGCTGGTGGTGGGCGTCATCGGTGTCGTCGGCGGCCACCGCCGCCTGGTGCGCACCGATCGGCCGCCGATCCCGTGGACCCGCCGGCAGATGGGACTGTTCGCGGGGGCCGTGCGCGGCATCGGTGGTGGCCCTCACCTGGCCCCTGGCCGACCTCGCCGCCCACTGGTCGCTCATCGCCCTGGTCGTCCAACGGTTGACCTTGGTGATGGCGGTGGCTCCGATGCTCCTCCTCGGACTGCCCTACGACGTGATCCGGTGGCTCACCCGTCCGGCGCCGGTGGATGCGGTGCTCCTCCGCCTGCAGCGGCCCCTGGTCGCGCTCGGCCACGGTCACCGTGGTGGTCGTCGGCTCGATGACGCCGGTGATGGTCAGGGCCCAGTCGTCCTCGTCGCTGGCCCGCGGCGCGCTCGACCTGGCCATCGTGACGGCCGGCCTGGTGCTGTGGCTGCCGGTGCTCGGGCGGATACCCGGTATCACCCGGCCCAAGCCGGTGGTCCGGTTCGGCTACCTGGTGGCCCAGGCGGTGGTGCCGGCCTTCCTCTCGTTCATCTACATCTTCTCCCGGCGACCGCTCTATCCCGAGTTCGCACGGTCGCATGCCGCCGTCGGCCTGCGACCCCTCACCGACCAGCAGATCGCCGGGTTCGTGTCCAAGTTGACCATGTTGTTCGTACTGCTGACCATCGGGGCCGTGGTCCTGGCCCGGGCGCCGAGGTCCGAGGACGAGCTCGACACCTCCGACACGCTGGTGTGGGCCGACGTCGAGCGCCAGTTCGAGCGGGTCGACCGGCAAGGGTCGAAGGAACCGGCGGTGCCGGCAGCCCGAACGCGGCCGGCCACCGGACCGGATGGGACGTCGAGCTCGGGTCCCGAGCCCACCCCCGACGGTGATCTCCCGCCGGGGCACGACCGAGCCGACCCACCGGACGGCAAGCCATCGGGACGGTGAGCCCGGCGGCGACGGAGCCGATCCGACCATGCGCGGCCGGGGCTCGGGGGGTTCCGTAGCATGGGCGGGTGACCCTCGAGGCTCCCGCCGCCCCCATGTTCCGCAGGCTCGTCACCGGGTCGGTCCAGGCCGGGGTCGAGATCCTCGGTGAGCGGCCGGCCATGGTGGTGCGCTCGGTGTCCACCCTCCGGCGTGGGGCGCTGTCGGTCGAGGACGGCGAGACCATCCGGGTGGCGGCGGCATCGGCGCTCACGTTCCGGATCCCGTTCGTGATGGTGCTGGCGTCGAGCGGCGCCGACGTGTCCGAAGGGGTGGCCTCGCTGCACGCCTGGGGTCAGGCGGCACAGGCCATCACCATGTGCTCGGGCATGGTGCCGGTGGTCGTGGTGGTGACCGGCCCCGCTCTGTCGGGTCCGGCCCTGCTCCTCGGGCTCGCCGATCTGGTGGTGATGACGGCCGATGCCTTCGCCTTCGTCTCGGGTCCGGCCATGGTCGAGGAGTTCACCGGGGTGCGGATCGGTATCCACCAGCTCGGGGGGACGGCCATGCACGCCCGCTCCAGCGGGCTGTGTGCCATCGAGTCGGCCACCGAGGAGGAGGCCATGGCCCACGTGGAGCACCTGTTGAGCCTGCTGCCCGGCCATGCCGACGAGCTGCCTCCTCTCGGGCCGGCCGGGAGATCGTCCTTCGAACCGGTCCAGGAGCCGGCCGTGCTCCGGGACATCATCCCGACCCGGGCCACCAGCTCCTACGACGTCCGCCGGGTGGCCGCGGCCCTGGCCGACGACCAGGACGTGACCGAGCTGTGGACCCGGTGGTCTCCCCAGCTGGTGACGGCACTGGGGAGGATCGGCGGACGCACGGTGGGCTTCGTGGCCAACCAACCCCAGGCTCTGGCCGGGACCCTGGACATCGCCGCGTCGCAGAAGGGCGCCCGCTTCGTCCGGTTCTGCGACTCCTTCAACCTGCCGCTGGTGACCCTGGTGGACACTCCGGGCTTCCTCCCGGGCAAGGACCTCGAATGGCGGGGGATGATCCGCCACGGGGCCGAGCTCGCCTTCGCCTACGCCGAGGCCACCGTGCCCCGGGTGTGCGTGATCCTGCGCAAGGCGTTCGGGGGGGCCTACATCGTCATGGACTCGAAGGGGCTGGGGAACGACCTGTGCTTCGCCTGGCCCGGCGCCGAGATCGCGGTGATGGGCGCCGAAGGGGCGGTCCAGATCCTGCACCGGACGGGCCGGTCCCGACGAGCAGGAGGCGCTCCGGGACGAGTACGCCGAACGGTTCCTCACCCCGTGGCAGGCGGCGGAGCGGGGGTTCGTCGATGCGGTGATCGACCCCGACGACACCCGTGCCGTGGTGGCCGACGCGTTGCGGACCCTGGAGACGTCACGGGAGCTCCTGCCCGGACGCAAGCACACGGTGGGGCCGCTGTAACCGGCAGGTAGGCCTCCGGCCCGCTCAGCTATCGATCGGGGCCGGATCGATCGTCGAGCCTTCGCCGAAGATGCCGACTTCGGCGCGGCCGGGCCACGCGCAGGCCAATCCGATGGCCAAGAAGACCACCATCGGGAGCCAGTATCCCCACTCCGAAGAGCGGTGGAAGCAGTACACGGTGGCGACGATGGCGGTCGCCCACGCCCCGACCAGCCGCCTCGGGGTTGCACACGTGGCGGCTGTCAAGACGATCATCGCCAGCGGAGGTCCCAGGTAGAAGACGACCATGACTGATTCGAAGAAGCACCGGAAGCTGAGGGCCAAGGCACACAACCAGAGCAGGCCGACCTTCGACGGCGGCCTCCGATAGGCCATGTAGCCGATCAGGACGGCCACGAGGACCGCAATCATCCGCCCGGGTCCGGCGCCGACGTCGGTCCGTGACAAGGTGGGCGACAGGGCGATCCAGGGTGTCGCGTGATCGAGGAACCTGGCGTTCGCCTGATGGAAGAGGACCGCTGATGTCTGGTGCCATTGCGTCAGCAGCGGGGCACTGAGGAGCACGACCGAAGGGAGGGCTCCGTAGAGACACAGGCGGAGGCGCTGGGGCCTGGGTGTTCGGACGAAGGCCAAGGGGAACATCAGGATGGCCAGCGGTTGGATGACGATGGCCGCACCCCACAGCCATCCCGACAGAGACCACCGGCCGCGGAACACGGCCAGGAGTGCGTACAGCGAGAAGGTCAGAGCCAACAAGTCCTCCGGGTGACCCCACAGGGTCACGACCTGGAAGATGACGACCGTCTCCATCAGGGTGAGCACGACCCGACGGGGCCCGTTCACCCCGAGCTCCTCGGCCATGGCGTCGAAGGCCATCAGGCAGGTCGAACCCAACAACAGAATGGCCGGTCCGAGCAGCAACCACGACGATGGGCTGGCTGATGAAGATGGGGGCGATGGACTCCCCCAGTCCGAGTGCCCCGCTGACCATGGCCACAGGCGCCAGGAGGACCGCGATCCCGGGAAGCGTCACCAGTTGGGTGTTGTCTCCGTAGATGCCGCCGATGTTGCCCCAACCGACCCAATGCGCGGCGCGGAATGTGGACCAGATGTCCCCGGGGATCACCCACACCTGGGAATGGTGGACGACCGGGTTCCACCACAGCGAATAGGCCATGGACACGATCACGAAGGTCAGCATCATCAGCCAACGGCCAGCGCCGTCGATTGAGATGCTCGACCATCCAGGCGGCTCGACTCACCCGGTCGCTGCGTGGTCCGGCGATCCGTCGTGAACTTGGTCCCGGATCCCGTCGACTTGACGGTCGATGAGCGGCCATCGTCACTTCGACATCCGAGTACCCGACGGCACCATGATCGAACGCTCTCCATGGTTCGGTGCATGAGCGGCAACCTCCAGTCCAAAGCTGACCGCCGGGTCGGGAACGTTCACCCTCATACCATCGTGACGACAGGGTCCGCGCCTTGAGCACTGAACGTCCACCGGGAGCGCTCGACTGGGCCGGACATGGAGAGTGCCCCCTCCCGGAGGAGGGGGCACTCTCGTCAGTTGATCTCGGAAGGCCGGACTTCCGGCTATCCGAACTTCAGGCTCCCGATCAGATGGCCGGGAAGGCCGTGAAGGAGTACCGGTAGGTCGTGCCGGCGATGCGATGGGCGCACTGGCAGACAACGGCCGGTGCGACTTCCGTCGCACCAGCTACGGTCTTGATCTCAGCGTATGTAGGCCCGAGATGGCTGTCCGCGAACGCAATGCCGCGGTGCGCTGCAGCCACCGGTGGTCGCGGCGTCGGTGTCGACAGCCGTCGGTGACTGCGTGCAGCCAGCGAACGGCGACCGGCCGGTGGTCAGCTGGCCGTCGGCGTGTCGACAACGATCCAGCAGTTCTTGGTCTGCGCCGAATAGGTAGCCAGGACCAGAGCCGCAGCTGTCTCCGGTGACGAACACCGAAACGTGGTTCTGATCTGTGGAAGCGGTCGTCTGGAACGAGAGCGACGGCTCAGCCGACTGCAATGCGGTGGCCAGGGTGGCCGCAGCCGGATACGCCTGGCTGTTCTGCTGGTACTGAGCCTTGGCATTCAACAGGGCCGTGTTCAGGTTGGACTGCGCAGCCCGGTCGTTCGCCGACTTCGTCACACCGAGGAACGTCGGGATGGCGATGGCGAGCAGAATGGCCAGGATCAACAGCACAACCATGAGCTCGATAAGGGTGAAACCGGCATCAGCACCGGCATCTCCCTTTGCGTCGCGCCTGTCGTTCAGGCGCTGAATAGCGGATGAAAACATTTACTGCCTCCTCGTAGTTATTGATGCATCAATGGACGGATACCACGAATGGGCATCCGGTGTTTCTATCGTCCCAATGGCGCGCTGACTTTAGGAAATATTTACTGCTTTCCTCGGGTCGATCGCCACTGGACGATCCTGCATGCCGGCTGTCTCATTGGTTCGCATCGACGATGCGACCCGATGCCCGCCGCCAGCGAGCGGGCAACAACTGCGGAGGGGCAGGCGCATACTACGGCGCTATGCGGCTCCGATATTCGAGCGCGTACCGCCAACGCTACGAGACATATACGAGGCCCCTCGTCATCTCATGCCATCAATCTATGGCTACCGAAACTCCACATATGAACGTACCAACGACAGTACGCATTGGGCAAGAGCTCTTTGTCTGAACAATCCGACCGTGGCGCCGGGTCAACGTGAGAGATCCTCGGTACTGGACCATGGAGAGTACCTCCGGGCACTCTCGTCAGTTGATTTCGGAAGGCCGGACTTGCCGGCTATCCGAACTTCACGCACCCGATCAGATGGCCGGGAAGGGCGTGAAGGAGTACCGGTAGCTCGTGCCGGCGTCGATGTTGATGGCGCACTGGCACTGGCAACTGCCAGTGGCGACTTCCTGCCCGCACTGAACCGTCTTGATCTCAGCGTATGTAGGCCCGAGGTGGTTGTCCGCGAACGCAATGCGCGGTGGCTGCAGCCACCGGTGCCGAGGGTCGGTGTCGGGAGCCACAGTCGGAGTCTGACGCCGCAGCCGACGAACGGCGCACCGGCAGCTGGTAGTCGTTGCCGTCGGCGTGTCGACAACGATCCAGCAGTTCTTGGTCTGCGCCGAATAGGCTGCCAGGACCAGAGCCGAGCTGTCTCCGAGTGACGAACACCGAGATCTGGTTCTGATTTGTAGAAGCAGTCGTTTGGAACGTGAGCGACGGCTCAGCCGAACTGCAATGCAGTGACCAGGGTGGCCGTCGCCGGATAGGCCTGGCTGTTCTGCTGATACTGAGCCTTGGCATTCAACAGGGCCGTGTTCAGGTTGGACTGCGCAGCCCGGTCGTTCGCCGACTTCGTCACACCGAGGAACGTCGGGATGGCGATGGCGAGCAGAATGGCCAGGATCAACAGCACAACCATGAGCTCGATGAGGGTGAAACCGGCATCAGCACCGGCATGGACGCCGGTCACATGGACCGGCCAACTGGCGAGGGACCGATGAGACAATCGGTCGTACTACGGCGTAGAGCTTCGGACCGCGTGCAGCCGAGTCCGTCAGATTGCGTTCGAGTCAATCAGCCGAATCAAGCAAGGCGTCTTGGTGAGCAGAATGAGTATTCATGTGCAATTTGATCGACCGATTTCGTACTAGGACTTGAATGCAGAATTGGCACTCGCGACTGTCCGAAATCCGAATCGGGTACCACGTGTCGATTCGCGATTCGGCCCAGCGCCTCAGCCCGAAGTCCTCGACTGGCCGAGCTTCCAGATGTTCGTATCGACGCCGGTGCGAGATCCGCGTCGATGCCTCACTGGGCGTTCGGCACCAGCTTGATGTAGTCGAACATCGGCAGGTACAGGCAGATGACCATGGCACCGACCATGCACCCCATCATGACGGTCAGGAGGGGCTCGAGCAGCGCGGTGAGGTTGTTCACGGTCACCTCGACCTCCTGGTCGTAGAACTCGCCGACCTTCTTGAGCATCTCGTCGAGGGCACCGGTCTGCTCTCCGACCTCGATCATCTGCACGACCAGGGTGGGGATGACATCTTCGTGCTCGCGAAGGGGATCGGCCAGCGGTCGACCCTCGCGGACGCCGTTCTTCGCCTCGATGAGAACATCGCCGACCGTGCGGTTGCCCGACGTGTCCGCGCAGATGTCCAGCGACTCGAGAATCGGCACGCCGGAGCCGATCAGCGATGCCAGAGTACCGGTCATCCGGGCCAGCGCCACCTTGTGGAACAGGGGCCCGAAGATCGGCGGCTTGAGCATCAACCGGTCCCACTTCCGACGACCTTCGTCGGTTGTGATCCACTTCTTCACGCCGATGACCGTGCCGACGATCACGGCGATGACCACCAGGGCCCAGGCACTTGTCATGATCGAGGAGACCTCGATCAGAACCTGGGTCGGGAAGGGAAGCTTGCCTCCCAGGGTCTTGAACAGGTTCTGGAACACCGGCACGATGAAGACGAGCATGGCCGTGAAGATCACGAGCATCACGCTGAAGACCACTGCCGGGTAGGTCATGGCCGACCGGATCGTCGCGATTGAGCTGCGCCTGCTTCTCGATGGTGTTGGCCAGGCTCTTCAGGACCTCGTCGAGATTACCGCCGGCTTCACCGGCCTGGACCAGGGTGCAGAAGAGATTGGAGAAGACCTTCGGGTGCTTGGCGCACGCCGCCGACAGCGACGATCCATGCTCGAGATCGAGTCGGACCTCGTTGAGGACCCGGGCCAGCGTCGGGTTCTCCACCTGGGCGGCCAGAATGCCGAGCGACCGCACGACCGAGAGGCCGGAATCGACCATGGTCGACAGCTGTCGGGTGATCACGGCGACTTCCTGCAGCTTGACCCGATCGGAGATGCCGGGGATCTTGATCTCGGTCTTGAGGTTGACGGCCGACTTGGGCGTCACGGAGATGGGCATGTATCCCATCTCGCGCAGGCGCCGGACGACGAGGGCCATGCTGTCGCCGTCGAGCTGTCCCTCGACCAGACTGCCGGACCGGTCTCGGACCTTGTAGTCAAATGTCAGTGCCACAGTGCCCCGTTTCGTCAACGAATATTGGATGATTGGATTAGGTGTTCAGGTGATTGCGAAGGTCTTCCTCGTTGGAGGAGCGGTCGTAGGCGATGCTCTCGGAGATCAGCCCGTCCTTCACCAGCTTGGCCAGGCCCTGGTCCATGGTCTGCATCCCGAACGAGCCGCCGACCTGCATCAGGGAGTAGATCTGATGGGTCTTCGACTGGCGGATCAGGTTGCGGATGGCCGAGGTGCAGACCAGCACCTCGGAGCACGGGATACGACCCGTTCCGTCGGCAGTTGACGATGAGCTGCTGGGTCACCACGCCTTCGAGCGTCGCGGCCAGCATGACCCGGATCTGCTCCTGCTGATTGGTGGGGAACACATCGATCATTCGGTCGATGGTCTGCGGACAGTCCTGGGTGTGGAGTGTGCCGAAGACCAGGTGGCCGGTCTCGGCCGCGGTCAGCGCCATCGAGATGGTCTCGAGGTCACGAAGCTCGCCGACCAGGATGACGTCGGGATCCTGACGGAGAACCCGTCGGAGGGCCTCGGAGAAGGAGTCGGTGTCCTCGCCGACCTCCCGCTGGGTGATGATCGACCGCTTGTGGTCGTGGAGGAACTCGATCGGGTCCTCGACGGTCACGATGTGCAGCGGCTTGGTCCGGTTGATGATGTCGACCAGGGAAGCCAGCGTCGTCGACTTCCCCGAACCGGTCGGACCGGTGACGAGCACCAGTCCACGCCGCAGGTCGGTGAACGACTTGATCGAGTCCGGCAGCCCCAGGGTGTCGAACATCCGGCATCTCGTGCGGGATCGGACGGAGGGCGGCGGCGACCGTTCCCCGCTGCATGGAGACGTTCACACGGAATCGGCCCACGCCGGCGATGGAGTGGGAGGTGTCGAGCTCGTTCTCCTCCTCGAACCGCTCCCGCTGCGAGGCCGGAAGGATGCCGAAGACCATGTCGCGGATCATCTCGTTGTCGAGATGGGGCAGCCTTCGATGGGGCGGATGGCGCCGTGCAGCCGGATCGACCCGGGCATCTGCGCGGTCAGGTGGAGGTCGGAGGCGCCGACCGACACCGCGTAGCGGAGGAGGTCGTCGATGTGGAGCGGCATGGCGCCGTCTGTCGCCGCGGCCGGGATGCCCTGCTCCAGAAGCGAGTCGATGCTCGGAAGCGCGGGTCCGTCGTCGCCTGAATCCTCGGGATCGACCGTGTTGTCGACCAAAGGCGACTCGGGCGCCGGCGGTGGCGGCAGCGACGGAGCCGTTCCCCAGCATCTGCGCGATCACGACCGGATCGGCCAGTACCGGATTGATGCGGTGCCCGACCCGTGCGGACAGAGCATCGACGTCGGCGGCTGGTCGGCGGCTCGGCGAACGCCACGGCCAGAACGCTGCCGTCGAACTGCAGCGCCACGGCGCCGAACTCCGGGCCAGGCCTCGCGGCAGGGCCGCGGCGGCGTCCGGGCTCGGGGTCATGGCCGCCAGGTCGATCGCCGGCATCTGGGCCAGATGGGCCAGCGCCCCGACCACGACTCCCGGGAGGGCCAGCTTCCTGCTGACCAGCAGCTCGGCCAGCGACTGGCCGGTGGCCTCGGCCTCCGCCACCAGGGCGCCAGGTTGGCTCGTCTCGTAGCCGCCCTCGACCAGTGCCTGGGCCAGACGGGTGGACCACTCGATGCGCGTCTCGCCGTGACCGGGCTCATGCGACCACCCGGAGCACTTCCTCGAGCGTGGTCTCACCCTCGATGGCCTTGCGGATTCCGCTCTGACGCAGGGTGACCATGCCCTGGGTGACGGCGAGCTTGTGGATGTCTTCCACCGATCCTCCTTCAATAATCATTCGTTCGATCTCCTCGGTCATAGGCATCAGTTCGGCCAGAGCCTTGCGACCCCGGTAGCCCGTGTTGGCGCAGGCGGAGCAGCCGACGGAGCGGTACACCTTGGACATGCCTCCGACTGCCTCGACCTCGTCGAGGGTCCAGCCGGCGGCGGCGATGTCCGCCTCGGTGGGCTCGTACGGCTCCTTGCAGTGCATGCACAGGCGCCGGGCCAGCCGCTGGGCCAGCACTCCGGACAGCGACGAGGTCACCAGAAAGGGCTCGATGCCCATCTCGATCAGGCGCATCGGCGTGGCCGCGGCACTGTTGGTGTGGAGCGTGGCGAGCACCATGTGGCCGGTGAGGGCCGCCTCGATGGCGATGACGGCGGTCTCCTTGTCCCGGATCTCGCCGACCAGGACGATGTCGGGGTCGGATCGCAGGATCGACTTCGAGGGCGGAGGCGAAGGTCAGGCCGGCCTTGACGTTGAGCTGGACCTGGTTGACGCCCTTCAGCGGCACCTCGACCGGGTCCTCGACGGTGATGATGTTCTTCTCGGGCGAGTTGAGCGCGGTCAGCGTCGTGTAGAGGGTGGTCGACTTGCCCGAGCCGGTCGGGCCGCTGACCAGGATGGTCCCGTAGGGCTTGGTGTAGAGGCTCTCGTAGGTCTTGAGCAGGTCCTCGTCGAAGCCGAGATCGGCGAACCCGAGCACCACGCTCGACTTGTCGAGCACCCGCATGACGATCTTCTCGCCGTAGATGGTCGGGAGCGTGGCCATCCGGAGGTCGATGCCCTTGCTGCCCACGTTGAGCGAGATGCGACCGTCCTGGGGGATCCGGTGCTCGGCGATGTTCATGTCGGCCATGACCTTCAGGCGGGTGGTGACGGCCGCGGCGATGGCCCTCGGAGCGGTCGACACGTCGTGGAGCACGCCGTCGATCCGGTAGCGGATGCGCAGGTCGGTGGCGGTGGGCTCGACGTGGATGTCCGAGGCCCGCTCGTTCAGCGCCTGGAGGATGAGCAGGTTGACGTAGCGGACGATCGGCGCTTCCTCGGTGGCGGCCTGGATGTCGTCGACGCTGTTGTCGGCGCGCGTCCCGTCCATGCCGAGCGACGCCTCCATGGCCATGTCGGCCGCATCACCGCCGCTGTTGAACACCCGGCCGATGTAGGCGCTGATCTGGGTCCGGGTGGCCACGACCACGATGAAGTTGCGGCCGATGATCGTCCGCAGGTCGTCCATGGCGAACACGTCGGTGGGATTCGACGCGGCCACCACGGGAACGCCGTTGTCCTTGGCGATGACGATGACGTTGTGGTGACGGGCCGTCGTCTCGGGAATGCAGCCCGCCTCGGCAAGTCGACGCCGACGGTGTCGAGGTCCACGAACTCGAGCCCCATCTCCTGGGCCATGCCCCACATGAGGTCGGCCTCGGTGACCAGCTTCTGAGTCGTCAGGATGCGGGCGATGCTCTGCCCGGTGAGGTAGTGCTCCTCGAGCACCGATCTCCATGTCCTCGAGCGAGACTCTCTCCCCTTCGACGAGGGCTTTGGCCAACGGGGGGAACATCGCCGTTCCGGTTGACTCGCCCTCTCCGGTCGGCTCGTACCGCTCATCTTCACTGTGCTGTTCCTGGAAGGTGGCGACGGCCTCGGCGACCAGATCGGCCGCCAGAGCGGTCGAATCGGGGCTCGGAGGTTGCTCCTCGTCCCGCACCGAGAGGGCCAGTTCGGCCAGCTCATCGGTGCCGGTGTTCAGATCGACCGGCGGGAGGACGACCTGGTCGGGCGAGCTCGATCCGAACGTGGGGAGCAGGCTGGTGGCCGGCTCGAGTACATCGACGACGTCGGGGTTGCCCGTCGATCGATGCGATTTCGTTGACCGTTTCGAGCGCGACGACTTCGTTAAGGAGGTCCGAGGCGCGATGCTCTTCGATCGTGCCGCTTCGTCGATCGTGCCGGGTTCGTCGAGAGCGTCGCGTCCTCGACCGGCGCCGGGTTCGACGACTTCCTCGAATTCCGACGGGTTCCCCGACGTCGTCGAACAAGTCCGGCGACTGCGGCGACCGGCGCCTCCGCCCCGACCATCTCGTCGATCGATGCCCGAGCACCGTCATCGGCCAGGATCGAGCCGGTCGACGGGCCCGGCTCTTCTGCCTGCCCTGCCCCGACGGCCTGAGGCACGGCCGGAACGCCCTGCCCGTCCGGAGCGGTCAACGGTCGTGTCGGTGCTGTTCGCACGGGACTTCCGGTGCTTCGGTCTTGTGTTCTCCTGACGACCTCGATGCTTTTCTGTGTCTTGCGCTTCGGACGGAGGGGCCTCCGAGAAGGACCGACGTCGTCCGGAGCCTGCAACTCCGTGGTCGGATCAGTGTCCAAGTTCGTTCTGGAGGCCTTCGACCTCGACGCTCTGGACCTGTTCGGCCTCGGCAGCAATGATCTCTTCGGCCTCCTGAGTAATGACCTCTTCGGCCTCGTGGGCGATGAGATCTTCGGGGTCTACCTCGTCGTTGACCAGGGCAGATGGCGTCTCCGTTGTCTCCGAAGTCTCCGGCCCAAACAGCCGATCGAGGTAGTCGCCGATCTGATCCCTTGAGGCGACAACAGAAATGAAGTCGCGCCCGATGGTCGCCCTGAACCGTGTCCTGAGCGGCGATGTCGTCGGGATCGGCTGTCGCGATCACCGGCGTTCCGAATTTCCGCTTGACGGCTACAACGTGGTGGTGGCGCGCCAATGCCGCGGGGAGGATCTCGCCCGCCGCCGGATCGACTCCATAGGTGTCGAGGTCGACGAATTCGAGGTCGTGTTCGCTGGCCATCCAGCGAATGGAGTCGACGTCGCTCATATCAGCCTCATCGGCAGACTGGCGGCCGAGATTGAACCCGAATCCAATTGTTTGACCCAAGAGCGGAGGGCCCGTTCCGATAATGCTCGCACCAGCCCCCCTTCCTGTTTGCCCCGTGGGAGGTGCTATGGCTCGCCGGATCCAACCGGCCGAACCCTTCGATTCAGTTGTCGATTCAGTTGTCGATACTCAGTACCGTGGCGCCAAACGTGGACACCAAGAACCCCTATCGTGCTTCCCAACAGGGATTTCCCGTCGCCGCGCCGTTGCCAAGTCCATGTACCGCTAACCGATGGTTTGCCCCTTTCAGTGGTAGCCGGTCCACCGACCATGGCCACCTATCCCAACGCCCGCGCATTCCAACGTTGTTGAATACAGGATATGAGTTCTGAGGAGTTTCCGCTACTGGCGGCGACAATTTTCTTTGCCGGCCTCGTCGGGGATCTTTGTCGGATCCTTCCTCAACGTCGTCGTCTATCGAGCCCCCTCGGACTGTCGGTCTCTTCCCCCCGATCGTTCTGTCCTACATGCCGCCGCCAGCTGAAATGGTGGGAGAACATCCCGATTGTCTCCTGGCTGGCCCTCAGGGGAAGATGCCGGACCTGCCAGGTTCCGATCTCCCTCCGATATCCATTGGTCGAGCTGTCCACCGGGGTCATGTTCGCCCTGGTCACCTGGGCTTGGCGCGGCACTATCGTGTCTGCCGCCTATTGCTGTCTTGCCGCCACGATGATCGCCGTCGGGCTGATCGAATACGGCGGAAAACGCTCCCCCTTGTCCGTGGCTGCGCTGGGAACGGTGACCGCACAGGTGATCATCGTGATCGGGGCCGGGGTCCAGGGGAAATGGCGAATCGTCGATGGATCACTCGTCGGTACTTCAATTGCGGTGATTGCGTACGCGGTACTCCGATCGGTCGACCCGGAATGCCGTGATCCACGCGGCCACGGTCGTTCAGTTCTGTTGGTTGCCGGATGCTGGGTCGGCGGGCTGGGTCTCTGGCCAACTGCCGTCGGAGCCGGTGTCTGGATCGCGACGTACTCGGTCTGCATGATGGGCGCCTGGTCAGTTGCCAGGCCGACAGGTCGCCGCCGGGAGCGGATCCAGTGCCACTTACCGCCTTCACCCCGTCGTGGCCACTCCGCTGGTGTCCGCCGTCGCTGTCGCCCTCGCTGCCTCCCTCATCGCGAAGGGATGACGAACCGAAGATGGATACATGAGTCGCGTCGACCCTGATGGTCATGGCCTACCGGCGCAGGAGTTCGAATTCGGCGGACCTGACGACGTCGTCGGGACCCGCCGGGTCGTCGTCGTGGACGATCATGAACTCCTGCGGGCAGGGACCCGGCGCATTCTCGAGGACTCGGCAGGGCTTTCCGTGGTCGGCGAGGCGGGAGACGGTGAAACTGCCCTCGAGGTCATTGCCGACACCAGGCCCGACGTCGTCCTCGTGGACATCAGGCTCCCGACTATCAACGGAATCGATCTCGCCCGTCGGCTGGCCGCTGACTATCCAAGGACGGTCGTACTGATCCTGAGTGCCTACGACGATGAGAACTACGTGCGGGCCGCCACTTTCAGCCGGGGTGGCCGGATACTTGCTCAAGACCATGCCCAGCGACGAGCTGGTGGGCGCCATCAGAACCGCCTGCGACGGAGCGACCGTCGCTAGGTACAGGACCGAGCGGTCGGGGGGACAGAGCCGAGCAGCCCCTCGCGATGTCCTCATGCCGCGCCTGACGGTGCGAGAGGAGGAGGTTGTGCGTTTGGTGGCCCGGGGAATGTCCAACAAGGCAATCGCCCGACAGCTCGGCATCAGCCCGCGGACCGTCGAGGGCCATCTCAACCACGTCTTCCAAAAGCTCGACACGACGTCACGCACCGAGCTCGTGCACTACGCCCTCGCCAGTCGCCTGTTCCGAAACCGGCAGCCCGAGCATGACGAGCTGCCCGGGGACGCGGAGCCGGACCCATGAGCCAGGAGACCGCTCGGGGCACAAGCGACCTTTCGGATCCGATCGACCTCGGGACGGCCATGAGAAGACGCTGATCCGAGCCGAACGGCGGAGGTCGGTCACGACTCACGGCAGGACCTCCGCCCGTTCCGCTGTTGACAAACCCTGGGCGAACTCACGGTTTTGGCTGCTTCAGCTCATCATCTTGGCCCTCTACCTGATCCGACTGGCGGCCTCGGTGGCGTTCCATCTCGACTCCCGCTCGCTGGTCGTCGAGCTCTCTACCCTCGCGCTCTTCCTGGTCCCGGTGGTCTACGCCGCCTTGAACTACGGAATTCACGGGAGCGATGTTCACCGCCGGTTGGGTCACGCTTCTGGCCGTTCCCCGATTCCTGTCCGCGGTCTCGGATCGCAACGACATGGCCGCGTGGGCCGAGCTCGCCCAAGTCGTCCTACTCGATTCCCTGGCCTTCCTCGTGGGTCAGCGCGTCACCGCCGAACGAGATGCCCGCCGGATCGCCGAGTCGGCCCAGGAGGCGCATCGAAGTGCCGAAGCCCTCTATCGCGATCTATTCGACTCCAACCATTCACCAATCCTCATCGTCGACGGAAATGGCAACGTCGTCGAGGCCAACGCATCGGCACGTCGGGCATTCACCGGAACCAGTTCCGAAACCCGCTCAGAGGACGCGCCGGTACCATCGGCGGACGCGCCGATCCGACTGGTCGACATGGTCGGACCGGTTGCATCTGGTCACCTACTGACCACGCTCCTCTCGGAGCAGTTGCCCCCAACGAGGGACGGAATGGGACTTCGGTTCGGACTCCGAGCGAGTGGAACCGATCGCCATCGAGAGCACAGGGCATCCCATCCTGTACCGGCCGACGGCGACCATGTTGGGGCGGTCCGAGGGCGGGACCCGGATGCAGATCGTATTCGAGGACGTGACCGCTGAAACTCGCAGGCATGATCTGATGGAGGCCTATGCGGCTCGCGTCGTTTCGGGCCAGGAGGAGGAGCGTCGACATCTGGCACAGGAGCTCCACGACGGTCCGGTTCAGACGCTCATCCATCTTTGCCGGCAGATCGACGCGGTGGAATACCAGATTGATTCCGGCAAAGATGGAGACATTGCCTCTGGGGGACCTCCGGAAAATTGCCGAGGACACCATTGTGGAGTTGCGCTCCATCACCAAGGGACTGCGGCCCTCGATCCTCGACGATCTGGGACTGGTCGCCTCCATCGGCCAGATCCTCACCGAGGCCGGGGGGCGTCACCGGTTCGAGACTTCGTTTGGAGTCACCGGGCCGGAGCGGCGGCTCAAGCCCACCGTCGAACTGGCGCTGTTCCGCATCGCCCAAGAAGCGATATCGAACATCGAGCGACATGCGGCTGCGAATCGTGTGGCGATCGGCCTCAACTTCGAGCAGCTCGGACTGCGACTCCTGGTCAAGGATGACGGCGTCGGATTCGATGTGCAGCGAGGCCTCGGGAGCTACCAGCAGCGATTCACTCGGGCTGGCGGGCATGACAGAACGGGCCAACCTCATCGGCTCTCACCTGGTCATCCACTCGAGGATCGGCCGTGGGACCACGGTGGACGTATGGGTACCGGCAACGATTCTTGATCAAAAATAAGCCCTCGGCCATGGATTTGCTTCCTCAGACCGCCGCGACGACGGATATTTCCCCGAGAACCGCCGTATGACCCAATTCAGCAAGCGGGCAACTGTCACTTAACCGAAACGAAATAGATGTTTGCATCTCATCAATTCATGGGATACTGACGGCGTGGAACAAATCGTCATCGAGTCGTGCCACAGCACGTGGATCATCGACATGGAGAACTCGCGATTTCGCCGTGTGGTGAAGGGTTCCGATCACCGTTCCAGCCCAGCCTCGACCGAGTGGCAGCCCTGCTACGGAGTCGAGATCGATCCCCTCTCCGAGTCGTTTGTCGTCCTGCTCAATCCCGAGGGCACCCGACTGCTCCGCAGCTGGCGCCACGTCGAGCATTGCTCCCAATGCGGCGGGGAGGCCACCTCCGAGCTCTCGTTGCGGGACCTCCGCTCCGCCGTCCGGGGCTGAGCCGGTCCGAGGCTGAGTCGACCCCCTTCCACCTTGCGACCGAATACGGGGGGCCGCCTCCGGTAGCGTGGCGTTGTTGGTGCCCCCGACGAACGATGCGCCGGCGTGGGCCGACGTCCCGTGTCGAACGTTAACCTTACCGATGAATCAGGATCCACCATCCACTTCAGACGGCTCCGGCACCGAGAAGAACCATGGATCGGCGCCGGACGAACTCCTCGACAACGCCGAGGAGCCACCACCGCCACCGTCGCCAGAGGCGATCGCCCGATTGAAGGCCAGCTCGAGACCCGACTTCGCCACCTCGGCAGCGATGGTCAAGGACATCATGGCCGCCGGCCCCGCCGGCCCACCTGACCAACCCGAGGATCCCCACGAGCGGGCGGCCGCAGACGGTCGAGAAGGGCCCTCGGATCCTGACCCGGCGCCGGAGGGATCGGACGCTCCCATGGCCCCGGACTTCTACACGTCAGCGCGACCGAAGAAGCGATTTCGACGTTCCAAATAGCTGCCAGACGCCGCCGGTCAGGTCGAGCGGATCCCGCTTCCAGACGCCCGAACTGCCGCCGGTCTTCTCCCACAGCATGAGCTGGCCGATGCTCATCGTGCGGTCGGTCGTCTTGCACATGTCATAGACAGTGAGGGCAGCGATCGCACACGCGGTCATCGCCTCCATCTCCACGCCGGTCCGATCCACCGCTTCGACCTTGGCCTCCACCTCGACAAAGTCGTCGCCGATGGTGAAGTCGACATGCACCGCACCGACCAGGAGGGGATGGCACATGGGCACCAGCTCAGCAGTCCTCTTGGCCGCCTGAATGCCGGCCACACGTGCCGCGGCCAGGACATCTCCCTTGGTGATGGCATTGTTCGCCACCTTTGCCGTGGTCTCCGGCTTCATCGCCACCTTGCAGCGGGCCAGGGCTCTCCGATGGGTGGCCTCCTTCGGGGAAACGTCCACCATACGGGTGCCACTGAAGGGGTCAAGATGGCTCAGACTTCTGTCGGTCATAGGGCGGTCCCGGTCGTCACGGGCCACAGTCTACGGGAGAGCGATGGCCCAGGACGGGACTGGCACTCTCTCAACTAGACTGCTAATCGACGCCCGTCACAGACCGAGAGGAATGCTGGTTTGCCCACCTACGAATACCGCTGCGACAGCTGCGACCGGAACTTCGACGCCGTCCAGTCCTTCCATGACGACCCGCTGACCGCATGTCCTACCTGTGGCTCACCCGTGCGCAAGGTCTTCGGCAACGTCGGGATCGTCTTCAAGGGAAGCGGCTTCTACAAGACTGACAGTCGCAACGGTGGCTCGGCCAAGAAGAGCGAGACCGAATCGACGCCTGTCCCGGCGTCGGGATCGGATGGCGCTACGTCGGACGGCGGCAGCAAGGAAACCACCAAGCCAGACACATCGCCGGCCAAGGCGCCGACGCCTCCGGCACCCTCGAAGGCTGACTCGAAGTCGGGTGGCGCCACCACGGAGAAAGCCGGCAAGGCTTCGTCGTCGTAGGCAGGCATCGCCAGCCGAGGATCTGGCCCCCGCCCCCGGGAAGGTGGGTGGATGTTCCCACGAGGATCGGACTCGTTGAGCGAAATGCTCGCTAAAACGCGAATGGTGCCCGTACAATGGGTCCCGTGGACAAAGGCGACCTCGACCGATTTCTGATCACCCTGGCCGAACTCGATGGTTCGGACCTTCATATCAAGGCCGGCGCGCCACCGCGCATGCGGGTGGCCGGCGCGCTGCGCACACTGGACGACGAGCCGTCGTTCACAGCCGAAGAGACCCAAGCCATCGCCGAGTCGATCATGGGACCGGCCATCCTCGACACGTTCACCAAATGCCACGAAGTCGACTTCGCCTACAGCCTCGCCGGTACGGGACGCTTCCGGGTCAACGCCTACTACCAGCGGTCGTCCGTCGCTCTGGCCATGCGTCGTGTGCGCTCAGGCGCCACCACCGTGAGCGAACTCGGGCTTCCCGAGGTGGTCACCCGCTTGGCCGAGGAGATGCGAGGCCTGGTTCTGGTCACCGGTCCCACCGGCTCGGGAAAGACGACCACACTGGCGGCCATGGTCGACCACATCAACCACACCCGATCGTGCCATGTGGTGACCATCGAAGATCCGGTCGAGTACCTGCACACCGACGATCTGGCCGCCATCGACCAGCGTGAGGTGGGGTTCGACACCGATACCTTCACCACGGCCATGCGGGTCGTGCTCCGGCAGGACCCCGACGTGATCCTGGTCGGCGAGATGCGAGACATGGAGACGGTCTCCGCGGCACTGACCGCGGCGGAGACCGGCCACCTGGTGTTCTCGACCCTTCACACGATCAACGCCACCGAGACCATCAACCGGATCGTCGATTTCTTCCCGCCCCACCAGCAGACCCAGGTGCGGGTGAGTCTGGCCGGTTCACTGAAAGGAATCATCTGCCAGCGGTTGATACCGACTGCCGACGGGAAGAGCCGGGTGCCGGTGCTCGAGTTGCTGGTGGTCAATGGCCGCATCCAGCAGGCGATCATCGACCCGTTGATCACCGGCGACATCGAGGGCATCGTCGCCGACGGCGAGTACTACGGGATGATGACCTTCGACCAGTCGTTGGTCAACCTGATCGCCGACGGGACCATCGACCTGGCCGAGGCGATGAGCACCGCCTCGAATCCGCACGACCTGAAGGTGATGCTCGAGCGCAAGGGCATCATGCAGACCGGGCGGTTTGCGACAGCCAATCTGTCCTGACCTGACCTGACCTAGCCCTACCCGGGCGCATCGAAGCGGTCTGCATGTCCGAGATTCACGGAACTCCCTGGTCGGCGCGCCCATTCGCAGTCGACGATCCCGTCTGATTCTCCCACGCCTGTCGTGGCGCGATGCGAGGGAGAGAGAGCCTCAAGGTGGTGCCTTTTCCGTCCGATAGAGCTTCGTACAGTCTGGTGCACTATCAGACCGGCAGGCATCACATCCATTTCCATACCTAACGATCAGACGGACCAGAGATGTTCAACATTCACCTGGAGGATCACGCAGCTGGCACCCGGGTCTCGCCCGGAGTGAACGACGCCGCGGGTCGACCGGGGCGACAGCATCTCCAGTCGTCGACTGCACGCACGTCGGAGGAGTGTTCACATGGCACAGCTGACCGTCGGTCTTGACATTGGGACGAGCGCCGTACGCGCCGCCGAGCTCGATGTCAGCCACTCACGTCCCGTGCTGCAAACGTACGGTCAGGTCGGGCTGCCCCCCGGTTCACTCGTCGACGGCGAGATTCGCGACGTCTCCTCGGTCAGTGCAGCCATCAAGAAACTCTGGAAGAACGGCCAGTTCTCCAGCTCGCGGGTGATCGTCGGCATCGCCGGACTGCGGGCCATCACCCGAGAGATCGATCTTCCCTTCGTCCCCGATGCCGAAATCGACAGCGCGGTGCGTTTCCAGTCCGAGGAAGTCATCCCCTTCCCTCCGGACCAGACCATCCTCTCCTCGCAGGTCCTGGCCGACTACACCTCGCCCGAGGGCGACAAGATGCGCCGAGTCCTCGTGGCCGCGGCCCACGTCGATCTCGTCAACGGCGTGATCGAGGCGGTGGAGAAGGCCGGGCTCACCGTCGAAGGCGTCGATCTGATCTCGTCAGCTCTGGTCAGAGCCGTCGGCGGCCAGGATGCATCGGAACAGCCCGAGGCCATCGTCTCCGTCGGGGCCGGCTTGACCGTCGTCGTCGTCCACCAGCAGGGACGCCCCCAGTTCGTCCGGACCATCGGATCGGGTGGGAATGCCACCACCGCGGCGGTGTCCGCCGCGCTCGATCTTCCTATCTCCGATGCCGAGGGGGTCAAGCGCCGCATCGGTGAGCCGATCGCCCAGATGCAGGCAGCCGAACGGGCCGCTCAGGCCACCATGAACGAGCTGGTCGGAGAGATCCGGAACTCGATCCAGTACTTCGCTTCGCTCCCCGGGCGGTTGCCGGTGTCGCGGGTTCTCGTGACCGGTGGCGGATCAGAGCTCGCCGGGCTCCAGTCGATGCTCGAGGACCAGGTCCGCCTGCCGGTTCTCACCGTTTCACCCCTGGCTCGACTCGACACCTCGAAGTTGGACCTCAGCGACGAGCAGGCGCAGCGAGGTCGGATCCGTCCTGGCCACGCCGATCGGCTTGGCCCTGCCCGAACCGGACAAGGCCGTCAAGAAGTTCAATCTTCTCCCGCCCGAGGTGGCCAAGCGGATGAGGATGAAGACGATCCAGCAGCGGACCATGCTGGTGGGGGCCGCAGTCATCGTCGCCCTGGTCCTGCTCGGTGCATGGAAGTTCTACCAGGTCCACAACGCGCAGAACAACGTCAACGCGAATGAAGGCGGACATCGCCGCGTTGAACGCCCAGGTTCCGAAGTACGACCTGGTGGTGGCGGCCAACAATGCCTACTCGGCCGGCGTCGCCCGGCGGGCCTCGGTTCTCAGTTCGGCCGTGGACTGGCCCCTGGCCCTCAACGAGCTCATCACGATCACACCGGCCAACGCCGAGGTCCAGTCCTTCGACGGAGCGTCGAATGCTGCCGACCGCGGCGGGAGCCCCAGCCACGGCGACCGCGACCACCACGGGGAGCACCACCGGGTGGTGCCAGCTCGACCACGTCGGCCGCCATCGGGACCATCCAGACCGGCGTGACCGGTCCCGGGCCGAGCCTGTCCATCTCGGAGGCATGGATCAATGCCATCGCCGGATCGCCGTACTTCGCCAACCCGCTCCAAGGGGCCACCACGGTGAACTCGGACACCACCATCTCGTTCCCCTTCGCCATCTCGATCACGCCAAATGCCAGCCTCGACAAGAATGCGAGCCTGAAATGAACACTGCCCGTGAATACCGCATGCCCCTGCTGGTCGGAGCCGGCGGCGTTGGTGGTAGCACTCATCGTCTACGCCGTCCTGGTGGCGCCTCAGAGCTCGAAGCTCTCGAGCCTGCAGAACCAGGAGACCCAGCTCCAGACACAGCAGACCGCAGCTGTCAGGCCAAGCTGGCCGCGCTGAAGACGGAGAAGCAGAACCTGACGAAGAGCTGCGCCGACCTGGTGAAGATCGCCACGCAGATCCCCAGCGTGCAGAGCCCCACCGATGTGGACGCAGAGGAGTCGTCGTTCGAGAGTCAGTTCAATGGCCTGGCCGAGACCTCCGGCGTGACCCTGACCCAGTTCAGCGGATTCGCTCCCGACCTGACGGCTTCGGCTGCCGCACCCCCGACCACCGGAACATCGACGACGGCCTCGCCGAGCAGCGTGGTCGCCGTGCCCACCACGCTCACCGTCACCGGCGACTACGCCAAGATGACCTCGTTCATCAACGGGCTGGACAACTTCCCCCGACTGTTCGTGATCCAGAACTTCACTCTTGCCTCGGGACCGGGGCGGCAGCTCGGCGCGCAGGTTCGAGTCTCGGGCGCAGCCCGCGTCGTCCGGCTCGCCACTGTGGGTCGGCGGAACCCCGACCTCACCGACGGCAGGACCCTACAGCCTGTCCATCAAGGGCTCGATCTACTACACCTCCACGCCGAACGCCCTGGCCGCTTGCACCAAGGCCAAGACGTCGGTCCACTGACCGACGACTGACCCTCCCGGTCAGACCCCGCTGATCTGCATGTCGCCGACAGCCAGGGTCTGACCGGCGGCGATGCCGGGGAGCCATTCCACATCGGCCCCGACCGCCACCAGTGACAGCAGCATCCGCTGCAGGGTGGAGGCCACGGTGATCTCCCGGACCGGTTCGGCCAGCCGGCCGTCACGGATCATCAACCCCTCGGCCCCCACCGAGAAGTCCCCGCTGATCGGGTTCACACCCGAATGGACCCCGGTCATCGACTGCACGAACAGCCCCTCCCCCACCGCGGCCAGGACACCGTCCTCGTCGTACCCCTCGGGCCCCGGGGCCAGGGTCAGTGCCCGACAGCCGGGACCGGGGGTGCCGGCGAAGCCGCCCCGCACCGCCGAGCCGGTGGAGGGCACCCCCGAACGTGAACCGGAGACGGTGTCATAGAGGAACCCGCGCAGGATGCCCGAGTCGATCAGGGCGTTCCTCCGGCAGGCCAGGCCCTCGGCGTCGTAGGCCGCGGCCCCGTAGGCCCTCGGGTCGGTGGGATCGTCGACCAGGGTGAGCGTGGGGACACCCACCAGCTCACCGATCCTGCCGGCGAAGAAGGACCGGCCCTTGGCCACCGCCTCACCGGACAGCGCGCTGGACACGACCGAGAGCACCGTCGAGGCCACCCGGCGATCGAACACCACCGTCGACCGGCCCGACGTCCCCTTGGTGGCCCCGAGCAATCGGACCGCCCGGCTCACCGCGTCGTCGTTGGCCTTGTCCGGGTCGAGTTCGGCGAAGCCGCGCCCCACGCTGAAGCCGCCGGCGGTCTGGCTGGCCTCCCCGTCGCCGGCGATGACCCGCACCGAGATGTGGGCCGACGTCTTCCGGCTGGAGGCCCGGATGCCGGTGGTCGACACCAGCGCCATCTCCACCGATCCGTCGCCGTAGTCGGCCGCATCGACCTGGCGGATCCGTGGGTCCGCCCCCCGGGCCTGGGCCTCGAGGGCCAGCGCCATCTCCACCTTGGCGGTGGTGGGCACCGAGGCCAGCGATTCGTCCCAGAGATCGACGACCACGGGAGCAACCCCGTCGGGCACGGCCAGCCGGACGTGCTCGTCGGGGGTGGCGAATTTGGCGTTGTCCCTGGCCTCGGCCAGGGTCTCCTCGAAGACCGACTCCTCCAGCGAGCCGGCCCAGGCGAAGCCCAGCCGGTGGTCCTCCACCACCCGGATGCCGATGCCGGCCGAGGTGGCCGACGTCAGCGACTCGACCCCTCCGTCGAAGGCGCGCACCTCGGTCTCATCGCCCCGGGCCACGTAGACCTCGACCTCTTCGCCGGTCCGGGCCCAGCCGGCCACCCGCTCGGCCACCGCCATCAGCTCGTCGGGGTCGCCCCCCGACCCGGACCTCGAACCGTTCACATCGACCATGGTGCTCACTCCGCGGTACCCCCGATGGTGACACCGGTCAACCGGAGTGTGGCCTGGCCGCACCCGACCGGGACGCTCTGGCCGTCCTTGCCGCAGGTGCCGGGGGTCATGCCGAAGTCGGTGGCCACCGCATCGATGCGCTTGAGGATCTCCGGTCCGTTGCCGATCAGGTTGGCGTCCCGCAGCGGCTCGGTGATCCGGCCCCCTTCGATCAGATAGGCCTCGGTGGTCCCGAACACGAAGTCGCCGGTGGTCGTGTTGACCTGGCCGCCTCCCAGCTTGGCCACGTACACCCCCCGCGGCGTCTGGGCCACGATCTCGTCGGGGTCCTCCTCGCCGGGCAGGAGGAAGGTATTGGTCATCCTCACCATGGGCAGGTGCTGGTAGGTCTGGCGCCTCCCGTTGCCCGACGACACCCGTCCCTCCTTGCGGGCCCGCAGGTAGTCCCACAGGTAGTCGGTCAGCACCCCGTGGTCGATGAGCACGTTCCGCTGGGCCGGCCTCCCCTCGTCGTCCACCGCGAACGTCCCCCACTCCGATCCGACGGTCCCGTCGTCGACCAGGGTGACCAGCGGGCTGGCCACCAGCTGGCCGACCATGCCCGTATAGACCGAGGCGTCCTTCACGATGTGGTCGGCCTCCAGCCCGTGACCGCAGGCCTCGTGGAACAGGATGCCGCCGCTGCCCCCGGCCAGCACCACCGGCAGCTCCCCTGAGGGGGCGGGGCGGGCGGTCAGCTTGGACAGCGCCCGATTGGCGGCCAGCTCGGCCAGCTCGGCCACCGACACCTCGTCGAACATCTCGAACCCGAGCGTGCGGGCCGCCGACTCGAACCCGGTCTGGAGGCCGGTGTCGGCGGTGGCCACGCAGGACACGCTGAACCGCGACCGGGCCTGCTCGTCCCCGGTCAGCAGGCCGTCGGAGTTGGCGATCAGGACCCGGCGGCGGGAGGCGCCACACCCGGCCTGGACCTGCGAGATCGCCCCCCCGGACCCCCGGGCGGCCTCGTCGGCCCGGCGCAGCAACTCGAGGGTGTCCGCTTTCGACCCCCGGGTCGAACCCGTCGGGCCGGCTTCGCCGGGACCGGGGCGATCCGATGCCAGTGGCCCCACAGCCACCGCCGCCGAGCCGCCGGACCCGCCCCTGGCCACTGCCGAGGCGGCTTCGGCCGCCCGCAGCAGCCCAGCCTCGCTGAGATCGGCGGTGTGGGCGAATCCGGTGGTCTCGCCCGAGATCACCCGGATGCCGGCCCCTCGCTCCCGACCGGACGACAGCTCCTCGACCCGCCCGTCGTCGAGCATGGCCGAGGACGTCGACTTGTCCTCGGCGAACACCTCGGCGAACTCGCCGCCGTGCCGGAGGGCCTCGGACAGCACCCGCTCCAGAACTGGGGAATCGATCACATCGGCCTCCTCGCTGCACCGCCAGGCGCTAGGTGGCCGACGTCTGCTTTGTCACGTATCGTACCGGCGTGGCGCCTCACACCGGTCTGTCAGCCCGAATCGAACTGGGCGTGACCGAAGCCGACACCGCCGAGACGTTCCGCTCGGGCTCGGTTCCCGTGCTGGCCACGCCCGCGCCTCCTGGCCCTGTGCGAGGAGGCCAGCTGCCTGGCCATCGAGGGTCACCTGCCCGACAACTGCACCTCGGTGGCCAAACGCCTCCAATTCGACCACCTGGTGCCGGTCGGGATCGGTGGCATCGTCTGGGCCGAGGCCACGCTGGACCGCATCGAGGGCCGGCGCCTGGTGTTCACCCTCTCGGTGTCGGAGAGCGCCGGGCTGGTCGCCGCAGGCAAGCTGATCCGGGTCATCGTCGACCGGGCCGCCTTCCTGTCCAACGTGCGCTGACCGCCCCGTCGGCCGCTCACAGGTTCTTGCCGATCATCCCGCCCAGCACACCGCCGATCCCGGCATCGGCCGCCGGGTGGTCGTCGTCGTGGGGCAGGTAGGGCTCGAGGGCGGTGGCCAGGACCGGGACGGGCATGCTCTGCAGCCAGATGTTGCCCGGCCCGGTGAGGGCCACCAGGTGGAACCCGTCGTCCCCGAAGACCTTGTTCTTGATGCCCGGCACCCGGCTGATGGTGAAGCTCACCCGGTCCTCGAACAGCCCGACGTGACCGGGGTGGGCCAGCATGGTCTGGCCCGGCGGCCAGCTCGTAGGAGATGATCTCGCCGGAGAGCTCGATCCAGGCCTGGCCCTCCCCCTCCAGCCGCTGGAGGACGAAGCCATCCCCGCCGTAGATACCGCCCCGGAACGTCTGCTGCATGCCGACAGTGGGGACGATGCCGTCGGTCCCGCACACCCATCCGTGGCGGTGGACGAGATAGCCCTGCCCGGCCAGCGATGGTCACCGGGAAGATCCGTCCCGGGAGCTTGGCTCCGAACGCCACCATGCCCTGGCCCCCCTGGGCCTCGTACCGGGTGAGGAACAGGCCTCCACCGCCCACGGCCCGCTTCAAGCCGCTCATCAGGCCCTTCTGGCCCCCGGTGGATGTCGTCTGGGTCATCTGCACGTTGGCCGACATCCACGAGAGCTCGCCGTGGGTGGACACGATCGATTCACCGGCCTCGAGGATCATCTCCAGGAGCGGCATGGTGGTGCCTTTGACTTCGGCCTGCATGGGATCTCCTCCTCGCCTCGGAGCCTGGGAGCCTGGCTCGCTGGTTCGACCCCATCTTGCCCGGAGTCGGGGGGTCGATTCGGGATCCCCGCCAGCCTGAAGAGGGCCGAGGCGTGAAGCTCGGCGGGGTGGCCCGCTGGTAGCCTGAGCCGAAGGTACCGATGCCGCCCATGATCCTCGAACAGATAGACAGTCCCGCCGATCTCCGAGACCTCACGCCGGCGGAGCTGACCACCCTGTCAGCCGAAATCCGCGACTTCATCGTCGAAGCGGTCACGGCCACCGGTGGCCATCTCGGATCCAACCTGGGGGTGGTGGAGTTGACGCTCGCCCTCCACCGGACCTTCGATTCCCCAAAGGACGTCCTGCTGTGGGACACCGGCCACCAGGCCTATGTACACAAGCTGGTGACCGGCCGGCGCTCGGCGTTCACCCAGCTCCGCCAGGCCGGCGGACTGTCCGGCTACCCCAATCGCACCGAGTCCGAGCACGACTGGGTCGAGAACAGCCACGCGTCGACCATCCTCAGCTACGCACACGGCCTGGCCGGGGCATTCGAGCTCCAGGGCGACGACCGCCGGGTGGTGGCCGTGGTCGGGGACGGCGCCCTCACCGGGGGCATGGCCTACGAGGCCCTCAACAACCTGGGCCACTCGGGTAAGCGCGTGCTGATCGTCCTCAACGACAACGGCCGCTCCTACTCCCCCACCGTCTCGCGCCTGTCTTTGAGCCTCACCCACCTCCGGCTCAATCCGGCCTACATCCAGGCCCGCCAGCGCATCCGCCACCTCATCCGCGAACTGCCCGGCGTGGGCGATCTGGCCTACTCCGGAGTCCACGGCCTCACCAGCGCACTGCGCGAGGTGGTCACGCCCCACACCTTCTTCGAGGCGCTGGGCATCCGCTACGCCGGCCCCATCGACGGGCACGACATCGGGGGGATGGAGCAGGCCCTGGCCCACGCGTCGGAGTGGCCCGGCCCCATCGTGGTCCACGTCCTCACCAAAAAGGGCCGGGGCTACGCCCCGGCCGAGGAGGACGACATCCAGCGCCTCCACGATTTCAAGGTGGCGGCAGTACCCTCCGTCACCGCCGGTGCCGATCTGCCCGTGACCACCTTCACCGACGCCTTCACACGGGCACTGCTCCGGAACGCCGAGTCCGATCCACGGATCATCGCCATCACCGCAGCCATGGCCGGCCCCACCGGGCTCCTCCCCTTCGAGGCCCGCTTCCCCGACCGGTTCATCGACGTGGGCATCGCCGAGCAGCACGCGGTGACCGCCGCCGCCGGCATGGCCATGGCCGGGATGCGCCCGGTGGTGGCCGTGTATTCGACGTTCTTCAGCCGGGCCTTCGACCAGGCCAACCTCGACGTCGGCCTCCACCGGCTGCCGGTGGTCATGGTCCTCGACCGGGCCGGCATCACCGGTGACGACGGGCCCAGCCACCACGGTGTCCTCGACATGGCCCTGGCCCTGTCGATCCCCGGCATGACCGTCTTCGCGCCGTCGTCGGCCCCCGAGGTCGAGGTCATGCTCGACGAGGCCCTCAAGCTGGACGGCCCCTCGGTCATCCGGTTCCCCAAGACGCCGGCTCCCCGGGTCGGCGCGGGAGCGGTGGGCTCGGGTCTCCAGGCCCGGCGGACCCGCAGCGGCGACGGCTCGGTGTGCATCCTGGCCGTCGGGAAGATGCTCACCGCGGCCGAGTCGGCGGCCGAGGAGCTCAGTGCCGAGGGGATCGCGGCAACGGTGTGGGACGTCCGGGTGGTCTCCGACCCCGATCCGGCCATGGTGGACGATGCGCTCCTCCACCGGGCCGTGATCACCGCAGAGGACGGCATCCGCCAGGGAGGGGCCGGCATGTTCGTGGCCGACGCGCTGCGACGGTCGGCGAGCGGCGGTTCCGCCCCCCCGATCACCTCGCTGGGAACGCCCCGCACGTTCATCGCCCAGGGCCGGCCGGACCGCATCCTCGCCGAGCTCGGGCTCGACGGTCCCGGGCTGGCCCGCGCCGCCCGCACCGCCTTGGCGGCCGTCGACGAGGAGCGCCACGCCACTGCGCCGGTCGATCCGGCGCCTCCCATGTCGGCCAGGGCGATCAGCAACGACGCCCTCGACTGAACCCCCGCCGGTGCCCGCGGGCACGATGGGGGGTGTTGCCGCCCGAATCGAAACGTGTTCTACTGACTGGCCGATGACGTTCAACCTCGCTGACATGTTCGAGGCCGCCGTTGACGCCTTCGGTGACCGGGAGTACCTGGTGGCCGCGGGACACCGTCGCACCTACGCCGAGATGGAGGAGCGGGCCAACCGGCTCGCCCACTACCTGGCCGACCACGGGATCGGACCCGGCGACCACGTCGGGATCTACTCGCTCAACAGCGTGGAATGGGTCGAGACGGCCTGGGCGGTGTTCAAGCTCCGGGCGGTATGGATCAACATCAACTACCGCTACGTCAAAGAGGAGCTCCGCTACCTGTTCACCAACGCCGATCTGGTGGCCCTGGTCCATCAGGCCGAATTCAGCCCCCGCGTAGCCGAACTGCTCCCCGAGCTCCCCGATCTCCGCGTGCTGATCACCATCGACGACGGCTCCGGTGAACCCCTGCCCGAAGGAGCGGTGCCGTACGAGGAGGCCATGGCCGCGGGTCGGCCCGAGCGCGACTTCGCCCCCCGGTCGAGCGACGACCACTACATCCTCTACACCGGGGGGACGACCGGCATGCCCAAGGGGGTGGTGTGGCGGCACGAGGACGTCTTCTACGCGCTGGGAGGTGGCGTCGACCCGTCCACCAACACCCGGGTCCAGCGTCCCGAGGAGATGGTCGAGAAGGGCCGCGGCGGCCAGCTCACCCTCCTGCCCATCGCCCCGTTGATGCACGGGGCCACCCAGTGGTCGGTGATGGGCCAGAGCTTTGTCGGCAACCGGACCATCCTGGTCCCCAAGTTCGATCCGCACACCGTGTGGCGCCTGGTCGAGAGCGAGAAGGCCAACTCGGTGATGATCACCGGCGACGCCATGGGGAAGCCGCTGATCGAGGCCCTCGACGATCCCGACGTCTCCTACGACCTCTCGTCCCTGCTGGCCGTGACCTCGTCGGCCGCCCTGTTCTCGGCGCCGGTCAAGGATGCGTTCTTCGAGCACTTCCCGAACCTGGTCATCGTCGACGCCGTCGGGTCCTCGGAGTCCGGCAACAACGGCATGGCCACCATGGGCAAGGGCGACACGGCCATGAAGAGCGGTCCCACCGTCACCGTGCTCGGCAACACGGTGGTCTTCGACGAGGACCTGAAGCCGGTGGAGCCCGGGTCGGGGGTGGTCGGGAAGATCGCCCGGTCCGGCGACATCCCGGTGGGCTACTACAACGACCCGGTGAAGACGGCGGAGGTGTTCATCAACGTCGACGGGACCAGGTTCGTGATGCCCGGCGACTTCGCCACGGTGGAGGCCGACGGCTCGATCACCCTCCTCGGCCGCGGCTCGGTGTCCATCAATTCGGGTGGAGAGAAGATCTTCCCCGAGGAGGTCGAGTCGGCCGTCCGGTCCCATCCCGAGGTGTTCGACGCCATCGTGGTGGGGGCCCCGGACGATCGATGGGGCCAGCGGGTGGCGGCCATCATCCAGCCCCGGGCGGACAAGCACCCGACCCTCGAGGACATCCAGGTCCACTGCCGTGAGGCCATCGCCGGCTACAAGGTGCCCCGCCAGCTGCACGTGGTGGAGTCCATCGTGCGGTCGCCCAGCGGCAAGCCGGACTACCGGTGGGCGGCGACCATCGTGGCCGAGGTGCCCGAGGAGACCGACAGCGGGGGCCAGCGGACCGCCTCGGGGCACTGAGCGGCCGGACGACGGGTCGAAGGGGGACGGCGGGTGCCTGTCGATCTGAGTGAGCTGGCCGCGCCGGCCGCCTGTGCCGTGCTGACCATGGAGATCCAGCGCGGCGTGGTGGGCGACCTCAGCTCGTTCCCGCAACTGGCCGAGGCGGCCGAGCGGGCCGGTGTCGTGCCCAACACGGCCCGGCTGCTGGCTGCGGCCCGGTCGCTCCGCATCCCCGTCGTGCACTGTACGGCCGAGTTCCGGGCCGACCGGGCCGGCACGACCGTCAACTGTCAGCTGGTGGCCGCCGTCCTGCGCAACCCGGACCATCTCCTGGCCGGTACGGCGGCGACCGAGCTCATGGCCCCGCTCGGCCCCGAGCCCACCGACCTGGTGTCGTCCCGGCTCCACGGGGTGTCCCCGTTTTCGGGCACCTCACTGGACAGCTGGCTGCGCAACCTCGGGGTCCGGACCGTGGTGGCCACCGGGGTGTCGGTCAATCTGGGCGTGCTCGGGCTGGCCATCGAGGCGGTCAACCTCGGGTACCAGGTGGTGGTGGTCCGCGACGCCGTGGCCGGGACTGCCCCAGGACTATGCCGATGCCGTGCTCGACAACACCTTCCCGCTCATCTCGACGCTGACCACTGTGGACGCCCTGCTCGAGGCCTGGGGCGCCGGCTAGGGCCTAGAGGGTCCGGGTCCCGTCGAGCTGGATCATGGCGTTGGTGGGCAGCTCCTCCACGGTGATGTCGGGGACCGGGAAGTTGAAGTCCTTGTACTTCCGCTGGGCCGTCTGACGGTACCGGGTGGTGGAGTGGATCGGGTCGGGGTCGAACTGCGGGATCACCTTCGACCCGAAGACCTCGAGCATCTCGTGCACCTCGTCCTCCATGAACGAGTCCGAGGGCAGCCCGAAGACCAGCTGGTCGCAGCCGACCGTCTGGTACTTGGCCACCTGCTCGGCCACCTCGTCGGGTTCGCCGCACAGCAGCCAGCCGCCCTCGATGAGGTAGTCGAGCATGCTCTCGTCGGTGATGGTGTGGGGCCTCTCGGGCCACACGGGCACATCGTCCTGATGGGGGATGGTGTCGTGGTAGTTGCAGACCAGGGAGTAGAGGTAGCCCCGGCCCCGGCGCAGGGCGACCTGGCGGGCCTTCTTCCTGTCGCTGAGGCAGATGACCGCGTTGGTCATCATCACGTTGTCGTTCTTGAACTGGCCGAGGGGCTCGGTGCAGTTGGCGATGCCCTCCTTGTAGGCGTCGATGCGGCCCTTCAGGTTGTAGATGGGCTCGAAGTTGAAGGCGATGGCACCGATGCCGAGCTCGCCGGCCTGGGTGAAGGTGCCGGGATTGCCGCACCCCACCCAGATGGGCGGGTGGCCCTGGCCCTGGTACGGCTTGGGCAGGATGTTGTGCGGGAACGGGACGGTGAAGCTCTCGCCCTCGTACATGTAGTCCTTCTCCTCCCACATGCGGGGGATCTGGCGGATGACCTCGTTCCACTCGGCCTTGGTCGAGTTCTTGTCGAGGATGTTGAAGGCGGCGATCTCGTGGCTGCCCGCACCCCGCCCGGTCCCCCACTCGAACCGGCCCTCGATGAGGTGGTCGAGCATGGTCACCCGCTCGGCGCAGCGGACCGGGTGGTTGACCCGCGGGCGAGATGTTCATGATGCCGGTCCCGATGTGGATCCGGTCGGTGGCGTGGGCCAGATACCCCATGACCACCTCGGGCGCCGACATGTGGCTGTACTCGGTCAGCGAGTGGTGCTCGCCCAGCCAGGCGTACTTCCAGTTGTACTTGTCCGCCTCGATGACGTAGGCCATCTCACGCTTGAGCATCTCGTGCTCGCACGTCGGGTCGTGAGCGGCCTGGCCAGGCAAGTAGCCGTTGAGAAAGACTCCGAACTCCATCGCGGTGGTGCTCCTCTCGCTCCGCACTGGCGCGGTTTCACGGTACACGGCGATTTGATAAATTGCAACGCGTTCCAGATTTGTGCCTGACCCTTCCCCGGACGGGCCGCACCACCTACTGTCGGCCGCACGGCCAGGCACCAACGGCACAGCCAGGGGGAAGCCATGCAGACCATCGACGAGCTGATCCGACGGCGGGCGGGCGACCACGGCGCGGGACTGGCCTTCGGCGAGCGGACCTGGACCCACGACCAGGTGGTGACGGCCCAGGCCGAGCGGGCCGCCGTCCTGGCCGCCCTGCGCCGGCCGGGACCGTTCCACGTGGCCCTCATGCTCGACAACGTCCCCGAGTTCGTCTTCTGGATGGGGGCGGCGGCCCTGGCCGGAGCGGTGATGGTCGGGGGCAATCCCACCCACCGGGGCGACGAGCTGGCCCGCGACCTCTCCCACACCGAGTGCCAGCTGCTGGTCACCGATTCCGCCTACCGCCCGCTGGTCGAAGGCCACGACCTCGGGCCGGCCCTCCCGCCCGAGAGGATCCTGGTCATCGACGACCCGACCGGCGACCTCGGTCAGGGCGAGGCGTCCCCCTACGCCGAGCTGGTGGCCGGGGCCCAGGGCGCGTCCGCTCCCCGACCGGGCCCGGACCGCGATCACCGAGGACTCGCTCGGCTACCTGCTGTTCACGTCGGGCACCTCGGGAGCACCCAAGGCCTGCCTCTGCAGCCAGGGCCGGATGGCCCGGATCGGATCGACCGTGGCCCAGATGTTCGAGCTCACCCCCGACGACGTCTGCTATTCGTCCATGCCGCTCTTCCACTCCAACGCGCTGATGACCTCGTGGGCCCCGGCGCTGTCCGCCGGGGCCGCTCTCGCCCTCCGGGAGCGGTTCAGCGCCTCCGGGTTCCTCACCGACATCCGCAGGTACGGGGCCACCTACTTCAACTACGTGGGCAAGCCGCTCTCGTACATCCTGGACACCCCGGAGCTCCCCGACGATGCCGACAACCCGCTGCGGCGGGTGTTCGGGAACGAGGCGGCCGAAGCCGACGTGGCCCGGTTCGCCGACCGGTTCGGCTGCGCCGTTCAGGACGCCTACGGCTCCACCGAAGGAGGCGCCTCGGTGCAACGCACGCCGGACACCCCTCGCGGGGCGCTCGGCCGCGCCCTGCCCGGGACCATGGTCGTCGACCCCGACACCGGGGAGGAGTGCCCGCGAGCCGTGTTCGACGCCGAGGGCCGGCTGCTCAACGCCGAGGAGGCCATCGGCGAGATGGTCAACCCCACCGGGGGGGCCGGGTTCGAGGGGTACTGGCGCAACGCCGAGGCAGAGGCGGCCCGGGTGCGCAACGGGTGGTACTGGACCGGGGACCTGGCCTACCGGGACGAGAACGACTTCTTCTACTTCGGCGGCCGGGACTTCGACTGGCTGCGGGTCGACGGGGAGAATTTCTCCGCCGCCCCGGTCGAGGAGGTGCTCCAGCGCCACCCCGACGTGGTGCTGGCCTCCGTCTACGCCGTACCCGACACCGTGGTCGGCGACCAGGTCATGGCGGCGCTCCTCCTCGGGGAGGGCCGGGAGTTCGACCCCGAGGGTTTCGCCGACTTCCTGGCCGGCGAGCAGGACATGGGGACCAAGTGGGCGCCCCGCTACGTGCGGGTCAGCGATCAGCTCCCGGTGACGGCCACCACCAAGGTCCTCAAGCGGGTCCTGCGGGCCGAGGGCTGGCGGTGCCAGGACCCGGTGTGGTGGCGTCCGGAGAAGGGGGCGCCGTACCGGCGGCTACTCCCCGCCGATGCCGATGCGCTGGATCTGGCCATCGCCGAGCGTTGAGCCTTCGACCGGTCAGCGGTCCACGCCGAGGATGAGCCCACTGGTGGGCACGCCGGTCCCGGCGGTGACCAGCACGTGGTCGACGTCGGGCACCTGGTTGACCGAGGTCCCCCGGACCTGGCGGACACCCTCGGCGATGCCGTTCATCCCGTGGAGGTAGGCCTCGCCGAGCTGGCCGCCGTGGGTGTTGATGGGCAGCCCGCCACCGAGCTCGATGTTGCCGTCGCGGACGAAGTCCTTGGCCTCACCCTTGCCACAGAAGCCGAGCTCCTCGAGCTGGTAGAGGACGTACGGGGTGAAGTGGTCGTAGAGCACGGCCGTCTGGATGTCGGCCGGGGACAGGCCCGACGTCTGCCACAGCTGGCGGGCCACCGAGGCCATCTCGCCCAACCCGCACAGGTCGTCGTAGTAGTACGAGGTCATCATCTCCTGGCCGGGGCCGGCGCCCTGGGCGGCGGCCTCGATGACCACCGGGGGGCCCGGCAGGTCCCTGGCCCGCTCCAGGGAGGTGACCACCAGGGCCTGGCCCCCGTCGGTCTCCTGGCAGCAGTCGAGCAGGTGGAGCGGTTCGACGATCCATCGCGAGGCCTGGTGCTCCTCGAGGGTGATCGGCTTCTCGTAGAACCAGGCCCTGGGATTGGTGGCCGCGTGCTTCCGGTCGGCCACCGCCACCCGACCCAGGTCCTCCGACGTGGCGCCGGTCATGTGGAGGTAACGCTGGGCGGCCATGGCCACCCACTGGGCCGGGGTCAGCAGGCCCACCGGCGCATACCAGGCGAAGTTGGCGGTCTCGGCGTTGGGGACGGGTGGCCGGTCCTGCACTCCGGCCCCGAACCGGTTGCCCGAGCGCTCGTTGAAGGCCCGGTAGCAGACCACCACGTCGGCCACGCCCGAACGCACGGCCATGGCCGCCTGTTGGATGGTGCCGCACCCGGCGCCGCCCCCGTAGTGGATCCGGCTGAAGAAGGAGAGCTCGCCGATGCCCAGGCTCCGGGCGATCTCGATCTCGGGATTGGTGTCGGAGCTGAAGGTCACCATCCCGTCGACCTCGGCCGGCTCGATGCCGGCGTCGCGCAGGGCCAGGTCGACGGCCTCGACCGCCAGCCGGAGCTCGCTGCGGCCCGATTCCTTGGAGAACTCGGTGGCCCCGATACCGACCACCGCGGTGTTGCCGGTGAACGAATGCCGCTCGCCGCTCATCGGGACCGTACCCGACGGGAGGAGCAGCCGGACCGTGCCGGTGACATGGTCACCGAGGCTGTTGGCGCCGCGGACGGTGACCTCGACCCCGCCCCGGCCGTCGGCCTCGACCGCCTCGTCCTTGGCCGTCACCGACCCGGTCAGGGTCATGGTGTCGTCGGGGTAGTTGGGGGCACCCAGCCGGATCCTGACGTCGGTGATCACCGCGCCCGGGCCCGACCAGTCGGTCACGAAACGGCCGACGATGCCGTTGGTGGACAGGATGTTCATGAAGATCTCCTGGGAGCCCCGCTCGACGGCCAGCACCGAGTCGTGGTGGACGTCCTGGTAGTCGCGGGAGGCGATGGCGGTGGAGACGATCAGCGTGCGGGTCAGGGGCAGGGCCAACTCGGGCAGGACGTCGCCCACCGCGACGTCCTCGAACCGCAGGGTGGTCGGCGTAGGCGGCCCCGGCGACTTCTGTCTTCGCGCTCATACCGCCACCGACCGGCCCGACTGCAGCTCGCCGATCAACTGCTTCCCCAAGCGGGACAGTTGGGCGCTCGGGGGCCCGAGCTGCAACTCGATCTGCTTCCCCCAGAGGAAGTAGCGGTGGATCGGGTACGAGATGTCGGCCCCCATGCCGCCGTGGAGGTGCTGGGTGGCGAACACCGCCCGCTGGCCGGCCTCGGCGGCGAACCAGGAGGCCACGCTCACCGCCAACTCGGGATCCAGCCCGTTGTCCAGCCGCCACGCCGCCTGCCACATGGTCACCCGGACCGACTCGGTGTCGATGGCCGCGTCCGCCGCCCGCAGCATGGTGCCCTGGAAGGTCGACAGCGGACGCCCGAACTGCTCCCTGGTGTTGAGGTAGGCCGCCGTCTGGGCCACCGCGGCCTCGGTCACCCCCACCTGGATGGCACACAACCCGGTCCAGGCCCGGTTCAGGATCCACGTCAACACCTCGCCACCCCGCTCGGGATCCCCGCCGGCCAGCAGATCCTCGGGAGCAACCGTCACTCCCTCCAGGTGCAGGTGGGGATGGACCTCGCGGTTGGTGGTGACGGCCCGCTCCATGCGCACGCCCGGCGGCGGTGGGATCGACCACGGCCACCACCACGCCGCCGTCGAGGGTCGCCGGGATCAACACCCGGTCGGCCACGTGGGCGGCGGGGACGGCAAAGGCGGTTCCCGACAGGACCACGCCATCGGCTCCGGATTTTCCGGTGACCGACGGGCGGCCGGTGCCCCCGAGGGCGATGTCGCCGGCCACGTCGGTCAGCGCCGCGGTGAGGACCTTGTCGCCGGCCACCACACCGGGGAGGAGAGAGCCCTTGAGCGCCTCGCTCCCGAACTCGGCGACGGGCATGGCACCGAGCACCATCGTCGCCCACAGTGGGACCGGTGCCACGGTGCGGCCCTGGGCCTCGAGGAGCAGGGCCGCGGCCACCATGCCCAATCCACCTCCCCCGTAGGCCTCGGGGACGGTGAGCCCGAGGAGGTCGGCCTTGGCCAGCTCGGCCCACAGTCGGCGGTCGAACCGGTCCTCGCCCGCCTCCACCTCCTGGACCCGCTCGGGAGTGCTCAGCCCGGAGAACAGGCCGACGGCTGCCTCCTGGACGGCCCGCTCCTCTTCGTCGAAGGTGAAGTCCATCAGCGCTTCCTCGTCTCTGTGTCGGCCGCCGCGGGTCGGTCCGCTGCCGGACGGAACACCGGCAGGGTGAGGTCTTCGTCGAAGTCCTCGAAGTCGGCGACCACCGGCATGCCGATGGCCATCTCCTCGGGGGTGATGCCGCTCACGTTGGCCACCAGTCTGGTGCCCTCCTCGAGCTCGACCAGGGCCACGACCAACGGGTAGTCGAAGGCGGGCACCTGGGGGTAGTGGTTGACCACGAAGCTGTAGATGGTGCCCCGGCCCGATGCGGTGACCGCGTCCCACTCGAACGACCGGCAGTTGGCGCACGAGGGGCGGGGCGGATGGCGGAGGACACCGCAGTTCGTGCAGTGCTGGATGAGCAGCTTGTGCTGCTTCGCCCCCTCGAAGAAGAAACGGTTGTCCTGGGTGAGGGCGGGCCGTGGCCGCTTCGGGCGCGGAGCCGTCCCCGAGCCCGCCGGGCCTGCCGCCGCCTTCGGGCGGGGCTTGAACTTGAGGATCCGGAACCGCATGGTGGCCACCGGCTCGCCGTTCTGGTCGGTGAATTCCAGGCGGGTGGTGATGAAGTGGCCGGCGCCCAGTCCGGTGGCCTTCTCCGACGAGACGGCGTCGATGACCGAGCTGGCCTCGAGGTGGTCCCCCGGGACCAGGGGCCGCACGTAGTGCTGATCGCAGTTGGTGGCCACCACCGACGTGAACCCGGCTTCGTCGAGCAGCGCCCATGAGGTTGTCGCTGGGCGAGTCGGCGCTCACCTCGCCGCTGGCCCGGGCCCGGTCCGCCTCCTGGGATGCCCGCAGCCCCCGCATGATCCAGGCCTGCAGCATGGTGGGAGGGGCGATGATCCCGGGGAACCCGGCCTGGCGCGCCGCGTCCTCGTCCACGTAGACCGGGTTGTGGTCGCCCATCGCCTCCACCCAGTGACGGATCATGGGCAGGTTGACCGGGTCCTGGCCCCGGGTGGCGACCCCCGTCGCCATCCCGACGAAGGCCTGCAGCCGATCGTCCAGGCTCGCTTCCCCGTCCGCTTGTCCGCGGGTGCCGGGCGTTGTCGTCGGCGTGCTCACCGCGACGCCCGCTTCATGCCCAACCCGGCCATGGCCAGGATCTCCCGCTGCACCTCGTTGACCCCGCCGCCGAAGGTGTTGATCTGCGCCTGGCGGCCGGCCCGCTCGAGCTCGCCGTGGAGCACGGCCCCGGGAGAGCCGGGGCTGAGGTAGCCACCGGCCCCGACCACGCCCAGCAGCCGGCGGTAGATCTCGACCGCCGCCTCGGTGCCGAAGACCTTGACGGCCGAGGAGTCGGCCGGGCCGAGGGTGCCGTCAGCCACCTTCGCCGTCATCCTCCAGTTGAGCAGCTTCTGGGCCTCGAGCAGTGCGTAGGTGCGGGCCAGGTCGGCCTGCACCCATTCGACGTCGGCCACGTCGTGCTCGATCACCCACTCGGCGGCCTCGACCCACAGGCGTTGGGCCAGGGCACTGACCGCGGCCAGTCCCACCCGCTCGTGGTTGAGCTGACCGGTGATCAGGCGCCATCCCTCGTTGAGCTCGCCGACCAGGGCCGTCCGGGGCACCCGCACGTTGTCGTAGTAGGAGGCGGTGGTGGCCACGCCTCCCACGGTGACCAGCGGCGTACAGGAGAACCCGGGTGAGGAGGTGGGCACCAGGAAGATGGAGATCCCCTTGTGCTTGGGGGCGTCGGGGTCGGTGCGGGTGGCCAGCCAGATGTAGTCGGCCTGATCGGCGCCACTGGTGAAGATCTTGTTCCCGTTGATGGTCCACTCGTCGCCGTCCAGCACGGCCCGGGTCCGCAGGGAGGCCAGGTCGGTGCCGGCCCCCGGCTCGGTGTACCCGATGGCGAAGTTGATCTCGCCGGCCAGGATGCCCGACAGGAAGAAGCTCTTCTGCTCGTCGGTCCCGAACCTCATGATCATCGGACCCACCGTGTTGAGGGTCACGAAGGGGAACGGGGCCCGGGCCCGCTGGACCTCGGTGAAGAAGATGAACTGGTCCGAGGTAGGGCGACCCTGGCCGCCGAACTCCACCGGCCAGCCGATGCCGAGCCAACCGTCCTTGCCCATGCGCCGGACGATCGAACGGAACATCTCGCCGCCCTCGGTCTGGCTGTCGAGGGCGTGGCGGACCTCGTCGGTGATCAGGTCGGCGAAATAGGCGCGGAGCTCCGCCCGGAGGGCCAGCTGCTCAGAAGTCTCTTCGAGGTGCATGCCGTGTGATCCCTCCACTCAAGGACTTCCGTGTCCGTCGGTCTTCCTTCATTGAGGTGTCCCTCGGTCTGCCGTCGTTGGCCATGCCTCTGGCGGCAACAACGGCAGGGAAGACCAACTGTGGCCCCGGGCAACTGCTGCCCGACCAGCCCGGACCCCCTGCACCGCTACACCTTCTTCGTCAGCTCCGGCCCCACCGATGTCGTGGATCCGGTGCCGCTGGCCTATGATAACTGATACACGTTCTAGAAACGTCATCGGCACCGAGGGTCGCGTACCCGCCGCCGCAAGCCAGCGGGCGCCGACAACACGGGGGAGACACCATGGAAGTGACCGACATCAATCTGGTTGACCCCCAGAACTTCGTCGACGGCGGTGCCCTTCGAGTGGTTCGCCTACCTGCGCCGTGAGGCCCCGGTCCAGTGGCACCCCGACCCGGACGGGTTCGCCGAGGGATTCTGGTCGGTGACCCGGTTCGACGACTGCGTCGGCGTCAACCGCGACTACGAGCACTTCTCCTCCTACCGGGGGTCGGCCCTCTTCCACGACATGGACGACGAGGCCCTGGCCCAACAGCGGATGATGATGCTGAACATGGACCCGCCCATGCACACCCGCTACCGGCGCCTGGTCAACAAGGGGTTCACCCCCCGGATGATCCGGGACCTCGAGGCCAACGTGGTGACGGCCGCCGACTCGATCATCGACGGCGTCTGCGAGACGGGATCGGCCGACTTCGTGGAGCAGATCTCCGCCGAGCTGCCGCTGCAGGTCATCGCCGACCTGATGGGCGTGCCCCAGGAGGACCGCCATCTGGTCTTCGACTGGTCCAACAAGATGATCGGCTCCGACGACCCCGAGTACCAGATCAGCCCCGACGCTCCGGCCCAGGCGTCGATGGAGCTGTTCGCCTATGCCGACGAGCTGTGCGCCAAGAAGCGGCTCGACCCCCACGAGGACCTGTTCAGCGTGCTCACCCAGGCCGACATCGACGGCGACCAGCTGTCCCAGCTCGAGCTCGACCTCTTCTTCCTGCTGCTGGCGGTGGCCGGCAACGAGACCACCCGCAACCTCATCTCCGGTGCCATGGTCGCCTTCTTCGACCATCCCGAACAGTGGGAGAAACTGAGGGCCGACCGTTCGCTCCTCCCCTCGGCCGTCGAGGAGATGCTCCGCTTCGTCACCCCGGTGATGCACTTCCGTCGGTCGGCGGCGGCCGACACGGTGATCGGCGACCAGAAGATCGCCGAGGGTGACAAGGTCATCTTCTGGCACATCTCGGCCAACCGCGACGAATCCGTCTTCACCGATCCCAACACCTTCGACATCGAGCGGGCCCCGAACAACCACATGGCCTTCGGGGGCGGGGGACCCCACTTCTGCCTGGGGGCGAACCTGGCCCGTATGGAGATCCGGGTGATGTTCGACCGGCTGCTCGACCGGGTCCCCGACATCCGGCTCGACGGCCAGGTGCAGCGGCTCCGATCCAACTTCATCAACGGCGTGAAGCACATCCCGGTGGCGTTCACTCCCTCGGCTCCGGTCGGACGCTGAGCCGACCGGCCCCGCACGCCGGCGACCCACCAGAAAGCGGACTCCCATGCGGTTCCACCAAGCAGTCACCTTCCTGCCCGTCGACGAGATGATCGCCCTGTCGGTGGCGTGCGACACCATGGGCTATTCGGGCGTCTACTTCTCCGATCACCTGTTCAACCCGCGCGACCTCAAGTCGCGGTACACCTACTCCGAGGCCCCTGACGGCGCTCCCTTCTGGGAGAAGGAGACCGAGTGGCCCGACCCGATGTGCCTGATCTCGGCGTTGGCCGCGGTGACCACCAATCTGACCTTCACCACCGGCATCTACATCGCCCCGGTCCGGGACCTGATCACCGTGGCCAAGTCGGTGGGCACCGCCGCGGTGCTCTCCCACGACCGGGTCAGGCTGGGGGTGGGGGTGGGCTGGTGCGAGGAGGAGTTCGTCCAGACCGGCCAGGACTTCCACAACCGGGGCAAGCGCCTGAACGACATGATCCCCGCCCTTCGGGCGCTGTGGCAGGGCGGTTGGGTCGAATACCACGGGACCCACTACGACGTGCCGCTGTGCCAGATGAACCCCTCGCCGAAGCTGCCCATCCCCATCCTGGGCGGCGGGGACTCCGATGCCGCCCTGCGTCGGGCCTCCACCCTGTGCGACGGATGGATCAACACCGGGGCGGCGCTCCCCGACGAGGCCTTCGCCGAGGTCGGGAGGATCCAGGACGCGCTCAAGCAGGCCGGACGGGACAACGAGCCGTTCTCGATCTACCTGGCCGTCAAGGCCTTCCCCGACCTCGACCTCTACCGCCGCCTCGAGGACGTGGGCGTGACCGATGTGCTGTGTGCGCCGTGGATGGGGGTCAAGGCCACCGAGGACGACACCCCCGAGTCCATCCATGCGGCCCGGGTGGCGATGTGCGAGCAGTTCGCCGAGCACATCATCGCAGCCATGGGCTGAGCCGGCGGCCCCGGCCCACAGGCCGACCACGACAGCCGGCATTAAGGTCGAAGGCCCTAGGCACCAGGGAGGAACCGATGAAGGACATGAAGCTCGGATTGCAGCTCGGCTACTGGGGGTCCGGCCCGCCGGCCAACGCACCGGAGCTGGTGGCCGAGGCCGAGCGGCTGGGTTTCGACTCGATCTGGACGGCCGAGGCCTACGGCTCGGATGCGCTCACCCCGCTCAGCTGGTGGGGCTCGCAGACCCGTCGGGTCCGCCTCGGCACCGCCCTGTGCCAGATGTCGGCCCGCACCCCGACGGCCATGGGCATGGCCGCCATCACCCTCGACCATCTGTCGGGGGGGCGGTTCGTGCTCGGCCTCGGCGTGTCCGGGCCCCAGGTCGTCGAGGGATGGTACGGCCAGTCGTTCGAGAAGCCGTTGGCCCGGACCGTCGAGTACGTGGACATCGTGCGCCAGGTGATCGCCAGGGAGGCGCCGGTCACCAGTGACGGTCCCGCCTACCCGCTCCCCTATCCGGGCGGCACCGGGCTGGGGAAGCCGCTCAAGCCCATCGTCCATCCGCTGCGCAAGGAGATCCCGATCATCCTGGGGGCCGAAGGACCGAAGAACGTGGCCCTGGCCGCAGAGATCGCCGACGGGTGGTTCCCCATCTTCTTCTCCCCCAACGCGGTCAAGGCCTTCGAGCCGGCGCTGGCCGAGGGCTTCGCCCGACCGGGTGCACGGCACAGTGCCGACGACTTCGAGGTCATCGCCTTCGCCCCGACCCTCATCGACGACGACATCGAGCGGGCCGCCGACAACTACCGGCCCTTCATCGCCCTCTACATCGGCGGCATGGGGGCGAAGTCGATGAACTTCCACTTCGACGTCTTCGCCCGGATGGGCTACGAGGCCGAGGCCAGCAAGATCCAGGAGCTCTACCTCGAGGGCCGCAAGGACGAAGCCGCGGCCGCCGTCCCCACCAGGCTCATCGAGGACACCGCCCTGATCGGGCCCAAGGAGAAGATCAGGGACGACCTCGAGGGGTGGAAGGAATCCATCGCCACCACACTGCTGGTGTCGGGGAGCCCCGACACCCTGCAGACCATGGCCGAGTTGATGCTTTAGGTGGGCGGCGGCTCCCGCTCCGCTTGATCACCGTCTGCGGGTCCTGTTCCGTCTGCTCAGGCTTCGATAGAGATCCATCGTGCTCGGATGAACGGAATCAAGCGGTTCGATGTCGTCGGCCACGAGCGTGATCAGCTCGGACATCGCCGCTTCCACCCCCGCAGGATTGCCTGCCAGGTCCGCCGCCCGCATCAACATCCGGTACAGCCGTTCGTCATAGGGGCTGGCCAGAAGCCCTTTACGGGCCGCCCACTCGGCTGTTGGCGAATCTCCCTCCGACAGGCACCACCCAGCCAGGCGACCGCTCAGATCGACAATGGCACCCTCGATGGCCGGACCGATGCCTTCGAGAATCGGCCAGTCCGACGAACGCAACCCTTCCAACGGCCTCCCCCGTACCAACTCCAGTGCCGCCTGCCATCTCCCGGTGTCGTTCGAATCGGCATGCGACACGAACCTGTCCCAATCGGTACCCACCGTGTTCGACAACATCAATCGGCCGTGCGAACGCGGCAGATGGTCTTGACCGTCGCTCGAGCGGCCAAGCGACCTTCTCGCCACTGACGCAGTCGAATGAAGGCTCGACGGCGCCATCAGCCGATCCGGCCACAGCGCGGTCGCCCAGGCCTCATTGGAGGCACCGTTCGGATGCAAGGCCAAGTAGACGACGAGCTCTTTGGCCCACGCCCGGGTGAAGTCGCGGGCCGCACCCCGAACCTCGATCGGGCCCAGCACGGCCACTTCGATCTCGTGATTGACGCCGACATCGCCCCGTGGACTGGCGCGTACCCGGCTGCCGCCACGGGTCCGTTTCGCATCGGACCCGCCAACCGACGGCACCGACCACTCGGAGGGATATGCGGTCAGACTCCGTCGCCTCGAGCTCAGGCAGCGGCATCGGCACGGGGAGGTTCAAATACGGCTCTTCGGACAAGAACACCGACTGTCGATTCATCGCTGTGTCCAGCAGGCGAGTGATCTCTCCCAGATCTGCAGCTGCGACCTGCTGCGGGCGGACGACCGTACCGAGGAGCTCGAGAGAGGACGTCCGAACGTGGCCCGACAGGCTCACGGTGTGATCGCCACCTCTCGCTCGTCCTGAGGCAACGACGGCGATTCCGAGGCGGTGATCTGAGGCCACTTCGAGCAGCTCGGCAACGTCGGTATCGGTCACTGAGGGAGCGCATACGACGACCACGGGGTCCCATCGGTCGGACGTGTCGACAGTTCGCGCTTGGGCGAATGATTGTAGCTTTGAGGTGTCCAACAGAGTTTCTGCTCTGAGCCGACGGCTCAGAAGTTGATCGAGGAGCGGCGACACATCATCAACCGCTCTGACCCGGTCGAAACGCTCCAGCTCTGCGCCGAAGCCGACCGTCTTGAGGTCAAAGCGACCACTCCAGTAGGAGGTGGCCAACTCCAAGGCCAACGCACGGATGACGCCTTCACAGTCGGCAGCGTCTCCGTTCACCGATAGCGTTCCCAATGACTCGAGGTTGACCATGACGAGACCGCCGGATCCTTGTCCGACTGTGACCAACAAGGGCGCCGGTTGGATCGCCCCTCTTCGTGCACCACCCTTCGGATCACTCGTTGGAAGCTCTGCTCTCGGTATGGACACTGTCCGATCACCGGGTTCTGCTCTGAATGCGGAGGGAATGCGCTCGTCGTCGATGGGCCCGTTGACAGTCAACTGGATCGAGTCAGCGTGAACGGTGAGGCCCAACACGCTCGGGGCATCTCTCTCCAGGCCGATCCAGGCGCCGGCCAACAGGCGCAGCGCACTATCCACGTCGCGGACGATCTCAGGTCCCTCTCCTAGCCGGAGTCGCCCCTCGAAGCGACTCTGGTCTCGGTCGGGCAATCTGATGTAGGTGCCCTCCCTGCGGTGGCGTTGCTGCACCCGTCTCATACGGTCGAGCAGGCCGACGACACCTGCTCCCACGACCCCACCGCCCAAGGGCACCGCAGGTGCACCCGGATCGATCGGTCCACCGGTACGAACTGCGGCAGTCACTCGACCGAACACGAGGTCACGTTCGGACTCCACGGCGGCAGGGCCCCGACGGACGATCGATGTGGTTCTCAGATGACCGAATGGCGGAGGCAGCTCGAGCGACCAGCCCGGCCGGATCCAGTGATCCGGTGTGAGCGCTCCCCCGTCGGCCTGAGGCACGTCGTAGTTGAGCGCCGCGATCTCCTTCCATCGAAAAGGAGATCCGAGCCTGTCTTCGGCGATCGACCAGAGCGTCTCGCGTGGCATCACCAGATGGTCCTGGCTCTTGTCGACGGGCGTGCCAGGCTGGAGCGACTCGCGGGTGACCGGCTCAGCTACCTCGGTCCGAGCGGGAGGTGTCCAGACGGTGGCATCTTCGACGACCGGATCGTCGATGACGGGCAGGGACATCGCACGGGTCCATCGCCCTCGGATGACCTCCGACGACTAGTGGGCGCGGGCGGGAGAGCCCGAAGTGGGCTGATCTCACTGCACTGGGGGCGGGCCTCTCCAACGGACGGCTCATCGAGGAGACCGCCAGAGTCGCACCGATCAGGAAGGCAGCTGCCGACTGGACGGTCCGACTGGCAGGGATCCTGGCCGACGGCCGACCCGTCAGCACCGACCTGGCTTCGATTGCTACACACAGGGTCATCCACGCCCAAGAGATCCACCCCAAGAGGAGCGCCCCGCGCAGCAACAGATGAGAAACCAGGATCGGACTGGACGACCGGTCCGACAACAACCGTTCCTTGGCGGACAGCAGGCCCAGGTGGGCAAGCGGGAGGCCTCCCAGCGCATAGAGCACAAATGGAACGACCGACGACAATGACGCCGAGGACAGCCGCGCACAGCGCCGCCCGAGTGAGGCCGGTTGGGCGTGCATGCCGGCGTAGACCCCTCGTCGTCATCCCGATCCCACCGTCACCCCTTCGAGGTCGACTGCCGACGCAGACGCCGACACGGGCAGACTGTTGACCCCGATGATTCCTAGTATCTCCGTGCGGATCCGGTAGTGGATCTGCACGGTCACCGTTCCCGAAGACACGGATGCCGTGCCGGGGTGCCCTGCCGCCACGGTGAACGCTTCCGCGGTCTCGATCGCCCGCTGCCGGTCGATCTGAACGACTCCCGATCGCAGCGCGCTCACCGAAAGCGATCCCGCCCCTGCTCGAGCTGCCTGTTCCGCTTCGTCGGTCGCAGACTGCCGGGCGCTCAGCACCGAGCCTCCATCCATCACCAGCCCCAGTAACACAAATATGGCAACAAGCACGAGGACGACGAAGGCACTGATCGACCCCTCGTCGGAGATCGAGAGCGGTGGCGTCCGACCCATCTCAGGAGACTGACCGATAGGGGTCGATCGGTACAGTCGCCGACGCTCGGACGGTGGTATCGCCGGGGAGTCCCGGAGCCGACAGATCGGCCAGGCTCACCTGGCACGCCACAGTCACGGTGACGTATCCGCCCGGGTAGAAGTGGCTCACGTCGGTATCGATCTGCGCATGAACACAGGTGTGGATGCGATCGAAGATGCCCACCACCGCACTTGCCGCCGCTCCCTCTTCGGCGGTGACGGAGTCCGGGAGTACGGAGGCGGCCTGGGCACCGGCTCTCGATGCCTCGACAACCTGCTGCCGGGCTTCGGAGACGCGTCCGAAGGCCAAGATGCATGAAGCCAGCACGAACAACAAGGGTGCGATCACGATCAGCTCGACCATCAGACTGCCAGCCTCATCTCGAGGCGCCCTGCATTTCATTCGGAGCCTCGGAACTCCTGAACCGGTCCAACATCAACCGACGATACAGGAAGCACCATGCCGGGCACGATGGAGATCGCGGTACCCGTGACGGTCATGCGGATCAGGTCACCGGGCATCACGGCGGCAACCGCACTGGAGGATGACAAGGCGGAGCCCGGTCCCTCGAGGATCGAGTCGGCACGGGCCTGTCCGACGGCAACTCCCCCGCCAAAGGCTCGTGCCGCTCGGTCGCCCTCGGACGCGGCCAACTGCGCGACCTGGGCTGCGTGAGCCCAGAGGGCGAATTGGATCAGGACAACCAGAATGACCATGACCACCGGGATGACAAGCACCGCTTCGACCACCAGAGATCCGCGATCGTCGAGACTCCGTTTCTCACCGGCAGCTAGTTGAGATTGATCGAGTTCGTCTTGGCCGTCACCTTGGCCACGATGATCGCTCCTACGGTGATCGCCAACGCAGCGAAGATGGCGGTGATGATGACCGTTTCGACGACAGAGCCCGCGTCGTCCCAGCCGCCATTCACCTCGAGTCGAGCTCGTAGGTAGGTCCATACAACTGCTATCTGACTTGGCATTCTCAGACTCCCTTTCACATGCGGTGGGCGGACTACATCTGTTGACGCTGCACTGACAATCGACTAGTTGTTCTTGGTCTGCCGGCATCAGAGACCGCCCAGAATCCGGCTGAAGGCGGGATAGCCGATGAAGAGGAGGAAGCCGAATAGGAGAAAAGCTCCCGGTAGGAACAGCCGCTCGGTCATGGCGTTGGCGACGGACTCGGCGTCAGCCTGCTCGTGGCGACGCAGCGAGACGGCCCTCGAACTCAGCGCTTGACGAATTCGGGCACCCTCCGTTCCCGCCAATTCGACCATCGTCGAGAGTTCCACCAGCTCGGGAACGGCGATCTCGGAGCCCAATTGACCGAGGCCCGACCACGGGGATTGCCCGGCGTCCCTAGCCTTGGACAGAGCCTTGGACATGCGTACCGCGGCCCAGTCATCGCTCACCTGCGATGCGGCAAACAGAGCTCCTTCGATTCCGACGCCCCCGGCCAAACTCAATACCACCAGGTCCACAAAGGATCCGATCACAATACGAAAGTGACGACGACGATCTGCGGCGCGGCTGAACAGTGAGGCGACAGGTACGGTCGCAGCTCCTATTCCGGCGGCCACGGCAATCACAAACGGCACCAGAGGGCTCATGGTCAGGCCTGCAGACGCGGCTGCGACCCAGACGAGGGGAGGTCCCAGGAGGCCGACCCCTCCGGCAACAAGGATCTTCGATGCCAATCCCTCTGTTGACTCACCGGTGATGGCAAGTGCGGGTAGGAGTGCAAGCCAACGCGGGTGGGAAGCAGCGGCGGTGCACTCGCCCCACGAGGCCAGCGCGCGACTTGCCCCGGTCCAGGGACGCCACGGATGCGTCCTGCCGGCACCGGCTCCGGCTGCCGGATCGATGCCCGTCGTCGCCGGGCGGCTCATTGCTGCGGCGACGGATTCGAGAGTTGGGGGTGGTACCCGCATGCAACCGACTGCCCCGATGCAGCCCAAGGCGGCCGTCGCGCCCAGGATGACCACGATGCTCACCGTCCCGCCACCCGATGTCCGAGGAGCCGTACGGGCGCCGGGGGACGGGCCAGGGCGACCATCAAGGTCAGCCCCAATCCGTACAAGAAACCGACTGCCAGCAAGACGACCTGCCCTACGCCGGAGTCGAATGGCGCCAGATAGGGATGGGCGAGGACGGTGAGACCGACAGCAAAGGCAACCGAAAACACGAGCACCGTTCTGACTCCACTGCGGACAGACGCCCTGCTCGTCTCGATCCGAAGCCGCAGTGCCACCTCATCCCTCGTCGAGTCGGCCAGTGCGGCCAACAGATCGCCCATTCGCTGTGCTCTCGAGGTGACGGCCAGCTGCAGCGCGCAGACAACGCGGTCGGCACAAGGATCGTCCAGTTCGTCCGCGAACTGCTGCAACGCATCGCGGGGGTTCATTCCGGCGTTCAGCCGTCCCGCCAGTCGCGTGGCCGCCCCACGCAGCGGCAGAGGGCTCAACGGAGCCGTGGCAACGATCGCTTGACTGAGGCCAGCTGAGGCAGCAAGGGTTCCCTGCAGCATTTCGGTCCAACTGGCGATGGATTCGATCTTCTTGATCGATACAGATCCAGATGTCTGACCAAACAACTTTGGAAGTCCGAACATGGCGGCCGCCGCGATGAACACGGCGGCGGGCCATCCGGTGGCCAATCCGGCGAGCACACCGACGAGTACGGACAGGATCAGCAACGGACCCTGAAACTGCGCACGCTTCGTCCACCTATTGGTCCGTGAGCTGATCGTTCTGCTCCCACGTTCGGTATGCCAGGCGGAAACAATTCCGATGATCCCGATGCCGACACCGATTCCGCTGACGACGATCACGAAGGTATTCATGGCACGGAATAGTCCGAGACGAAGGGCTCATAACCGAAGCGCTTCAACTCCCGGAGCGTTTCGGACCGGAAGGGCGATGCGGGAACGGCTCGCCGGTTACCGTCCGGCCGGTACACCTCATTGGAGATGACCTGGACTCCCTCGGCATCCACCACCTCACGGACCGACGAGACGAATCGCTGCCGGGCTGATTGCGCCGGGAACGGATGCGAGGCAACAACGGGGCGATCAGGGGTCAACCAATTTGATGGTCCGGGATCATCTGACAGCCAGAGGTCCTCCTGGGTTTCGCTGTCGAGATGGACGACGAAGTGGATGGCGCCGGCAATCAGAAGGTTGCTCGCCTCAAGGGGCAATCGCTCCTGAGCCTGTACCGCGTAGGAGGCGATGCGCTTGAAGACCCCCGCAGACGAGTCGGCGTGGATCGTGCACATGGACCCGGATCTCCCCTGGCTCATGGCGTTGAGCATGGGTAGGACCTCGTCACCGAGTACCTCGCCGACGACGACCCGATCTGCGTTCATCCGAAGGGCGCGCCGCACCAGATCGGCTACGGATATCAAGCCGACACCCTCGACATTGGCCTGGCGAGCCTCGAGTGCAACCAGGTCCGGATGCCTCTCGGGGACCGTACCGAGACCGAGCTCGAAGGCCTGCTCGATGGTGACGATGCGCTCTCGGGGCGGAATCTCGGCGGCGAGGGCCCGGAGCAGAGTCGTCTTTCCCGAGTTCATCGCTCCCGATACCACGATGTTCTTCCGAGCTCTGACTGCGGCCCGTAGAAATGAGGCCAGGTCGGTATCGATGGTACCGAGGCCGATGAGTTCGCTCAGAGAGAGGTCGGAGAAGCGGTGTCTTCGGATCGACACGACTGGGCGCTCGGTGACCGCCATCAAGGCCGAGAGCCGACTGCCATCCGGCAGGCGCAGATCGAGTTCGGGGCGGGCCAGGTCGAAACGACGCTCGGAGAGTCCGAAGCGACTCGCCGCCGACCGAATCAGGTCGACAAGCTCCCGGTCAGAATCCGCGATCGGAGGCATCAATCGCTTGGAACCATCGGCAAACGTCACCCAGACGCGGTCACATCCGTTGATGTCGATGTTCTCAATTTCTGGATTGTCAATGAGGACTTGCATCTTCCCCATACCGAACAACGCGTCGAGGACCGTCTGGGCAATCAGCTGTTCATCTCCGGAGATCTCCCCGGAGAGCCATTCGCCATTTGTTCCAGACGTCAGATCGTCGAGATGTGCGAACACCTGCCTGCGGGCAAACTCCCGGCGATCGTCGGCCACCAGGCCGATTGCCTGCGGAGTGGCCAGATCCTCGGCAACCAGCTCTCGGATCGCTTTGGCCAGGGCGGCGGTCAACGGCGGCCCCCCTCCCGGTTCTTTCCGAACATCGAATACTCCCGAATCCCCCCGGAGGACCGTTCGGGAGTCACGTTGGTTCCACAGGCGAGCAGGGAGGCCAGACGACGTGCGCCGGCAACGAGAGGTGAGCGACTCAGGCGGCGGCTGGTCCGCCTTTCACCAGTGGCCATCGCGGCCGACACCTCATCAAATGGACAGACGCCAAGCACCGGAATTCCCGTAAACTCCTCGAGGTCGGACCGGGAATAGGGTCCTCTCCCCATAACTTCCAGCCCGACCTGGCCCGGGCAGCGATCCCGGATTGCCGGCGCCTTCTCCCGGACGTGGACAGCCGAAGCCGCGTCACCCCGGGTGCAGATGAGCACATGGTCGGAACGCTCAATCCAAGCGACAGACCCCGGTTCTCGGGGCACCAGCCTGCCCAGGTCGACCAGAACATCCCACGGTCCCCCCGCAGACCCGGCTATCGCCGAAAGAACGGCGACGATCGATTCTGTTGCCTCGGCCCCTTCGTGCCCCTTGGCACCGACCAATACATCAAGCCCCCCGGGCAGTTTTTGCAGGTGCGGCTCGATTGCAGTGGTTGCACCTCCTCGTCGGACGGCGGCGTTGAACGACAACCAACCATCGCGCGCCGACAACTGGAAGCGTGCGGCCAGGTCGCCACCACTCGCATCGCATTCCAACAGCATCACCTTGCGCCCTTCCGGCCAGCTGGCGCCGACAAGACGGCAGAGTGTGGTCACGCCGGGTGCGCCCTTCAAAGAGGCAAAGGTGACGATCGTCATCAGCGCCTACCGCTCGACCGTGAAGTCTTGTGATGAGCGGTCGAAGCATCATGTCGAACCGCGGGTTGCGCCGTCGAAGAGCCGGACGGGAGCAGGACGAGGCTCACCTGATCGGCGGCTGCGGCGTTGGACACCGCGGCAGCCAGGGTGGTCGACACTTCTACCGATACCAGCTGCGAGGCGCTCGATCCTGCGCTCGCCGGTGGGATCTCGACATCGAACACGTTTGCCTGGGATACGAGGACACCCGTCGATGCTTCCGCTTCTGCCGGGGACAATCCGGAAACCGGGGTCGAACCAAAAGATGACCCGGGACTCGAAGTCTGAACAATCATCACCCGATCACCCGATGCGACACCCGCCGATGGCAGCTGGCCTGCCTTTAGTGCCATTCCCACGACGGCATAGCCTGCAGCGATGGGTTGGGCGGCTGTGATGTCTCCAACGGTCAGGAGAGAGCCAGCGGGGATCGTGACCGCAGCACGCTTGCCCTGCAGTTGTGTCGCATCCGAAAGCGGTATGGGTGTCACGCCGCTCGAGATCGAGACGCTTGCCTGCCCGAGATCGGTCCCTGTCAGCTGCTGACCCTGCTGAATGGTCTGCGTCACCGTCAGGACATCCATCTGTCGATTGGCTGACGCGTAGATGTGGGCGAAGGCCGCGATACTGGCCAACACGACCACGAGCGATGCCAGTACCTTCAGGGGTCTCCTGCTTCGAGGAGACACGGGCAGGCGAGATCCTATTTTCGCCTCGGGCACGGCTTGTGGTGCCGTCCGTCCCCTCTCGAGAACTGCTGTCACGATGATGACCAGTCAGAGTTGACGCTCTCCACCTGTTCCACCCGAACACTCCTCGATGAGGACGTTGTCAGGGCGGGCAATGTACCCCCTCCTACGGCTCCCCGGGCCGACCATGAAACGGACCAGTCAATGGTGGTTGACACGGTGAAGGCGCCGTCATTTGAATCGTGGTCTGCCGAAGGTTGCCCTGCCGAGGAGACGGTGTAGGTGTGTGAGCAGCCGGTTGATGATTGGGCCGGTGCGATCACCGGGTCGAAGGGAGTTCCCGGACCAGTGCAGGTGGTGATTCCGCCATCACCGGTCGACCAGATAACAGCAACGGGAGTCGCCACTGCAGTCGCGCTCACCGATCCCACTGCTGCCGTAACGACATAGGGGTGCCAAAGACCCGCATCGATCCACATCCACGTCGGAAGATTGACGATTGAGGCTTCGGGCGGGTTGAGGTGGGCGACCGGAGAAGGCAGGCGAAGAGACTTCTCTGCCTGGAGTGCGAGCGCGAACGGGTCGACGGCCGGCGTGGCGCCCACGGCCCGGTCCGGTATCCATTCGGTCTGGGTAGTGCTCGCGCCGGTCACTCGATCGGTACAGGTCACCGAATACCAACTACCCGGAGTAGGACCTCCTGGGGCAATTTTGCCCTCGTCATTCAAGAGGAGTTCGGTGTAGATGCACTGCCACGGACTGGCGCTCCCTCCGCGTCCGCCATTGCTGCCCCTCGCCTCTCCCTGTCCTCCACCGGTGGATCCCCCCGTCGAGGCTCCGACGGTCACCGTTCCGCCCGGTCGATCGCCCCCGGCTGCAGCAGCAAATGCCACCGTCGGGGTAGCCAGTGCACCGGCAGCAACCACCGTCAACACGACAAGAGCTCTCACAGATGATCGCATCGGCGTTCTCCCACGAACTGCGATACCAACTTCCATCCACCTTTGGTGAACTGCATCTTCGACGTGAACAATTCGAAGGCCACCTGACCCAACGGGCCTGGAACCGGCCGGCCCGTCGTCTCCGACACGACGATCTCCGCGTCCATCGCACAGGCACGCACAGTGGCATCGTTTCCGCGCAGGCCGGCCACGTGGGCCGTCCCGTAGTGAACCGGACCCCTGGCGACGAGGCCAGCTGCACTCATCCTTTCCAGCAGGGATCGAGTCCAACCCAGTTGTGGGGCGAGAGTGGTGGCCGCCAGTTCCGGGGCAAATGGGTCAGAAGTCCGGGCGGCATCGGCAAATGCCCCTTCCGCCGCCAGCCATCCCGACGCTACCTGGTCGATCACCTGGGCTTGATTGCCCTGCCGGGTGACGGAAACGACGGCTGAATGCGTCCGTATTTTCGCCCCCCGGTCGGGCATCTCACCTCGCCCCGGGCTCGCGATCGACGAGCATGCACTCACCAGCGTCATGCAGATCACGAGGGCGAACGCCGGCGTTTTGCACGTCGACCCTTTGAACACACCAATGACCGACACATACATAGGCGGCGGACGATAAGTGGGCCATGAACGAGTGGCAAAGATGATTGCACCGCGGGTGCAACTACTTTGCGTGTACCGGCCCCCGGAGAGACGCGGTGAACGATTCGGTCCGGATCGGAGATCCCCTGGGTCGGGCACCCTTTGGACGATCACAGAGCAACCTTGCCGGCCACCTGGCGGCGACCTTGCAGGACTCTAGGTCTCGGGTTGATCAGGTCGATCCCTCGCCGTGCGTCGGCCACATTTCTGTTGTGCGGGAACGACATTCCGTGGCCACGGGACCCCGCCGATCTGCCGAGCTGATCACGATGCGGCATACCGAGCCAACCGACTTCGCCCTTCGCCGCAATCCCCCGATCGTTCGGGTCTTCCTTCGAACTCCTCGAAATACGGCCGGTTGGGGCTTCGTAGACCCACCTACGTACCGCGGTGAGGACGCCGCTGTCAGCGGTTGGGCTTCACCACGGAGAATTGCCGGATTGGCGCAGGATCCACACCTGCGGCATCAGAGGTTGTCGGTGACGGCTGCCGAAGGGTTCGAGGGAGCGGTCTGGCTGACGGGAGGACCCGGGGGTGCAGTGGCCGGTTGGGGGGAGTCGGCCTCTGCCGGCGCCGGCCCTTTACCGGTGATCAGTTTGGCGCTGAACTTGATGGCCTTGGTCGCTGTGGTGGCACCGGTCTGGAGGACCACCGCGATGACCAGGAGGATGACGGCGAGCACTCTGAAGGTGTGGGACCCGAGCAGGATGATGGCCACCCGGCCGAGTGCGTACGGGGGCGAGCAGACCAGGGCGCCGATGGCCCCACCGATGGCGGTGGCGGAGACCTTGTCCCGCGTGGACCGGTCGGATTTGACACCGACCAGTCGGGCTGGCACGGCCACGTAGGCCAGCATCATCACCCCGACCACGATGCTGAGGCTGAGGGCGAACGAGAACTTTCCCCATCGTTGGGAGATCATCGCCGCGAAGCCGAGCGCCAGCCCGACGGCAATTCCCCAGTACAGGATGGTGCGAATATGGCCACGGGCCCGGTCGAACCCGAGCCGTATCTGCGGCTTTCCGGGGTCGGCGATGGCAAAGGCAAAGACCGCGTTGAGGTAGAAACTGGCTGCCGTGATGACGGCGATGGCGATCAGGATCGGGACCAGCACCGGGCCCCGGAGGATGTGAAATTCCTTGCCCCGGAGCACATGGATCTTGAGGTCCAGCATGGCGGCCCAGATCCACATGGCCGGCAGAATCTCGACCAGGGTGAGGCGCCAGTTGGTGACCAGTAGCTTCAAGCCCTGGAAGAGCATGGCGAAGGCGCCGACCACGAAGGCGAGCGGGGCCAGCCACCGGCTCCGCTGGCTGAGGGAGAGCACGGCGTTCTCGACCATTCCCTCGTCGCCGTTCCGAATGGCGGTGACCAGCCGTTTGACCTGATGGACGATGGTCGCCCGCCGGGACAGCGGCCGTAGCCCATCGGGAACGGATTCCTGATCGGAATCAGGTTCCCCTGATGGTCCCGATGAATCCGAAGACGGCTGGGCCCCGATGGTCATTGCCCTCAAGGTTACTTGCGGGGGACGCGGTAACCGGAGGCCGGCTGCGGGACCGGCCCGTGCCCCGGGGGTCGTCCGGCTGAGCCACACTGTTCCCCATGGCAGCCCAGTACATCTACACCATGCGCGACCTGCGTCGCTTCTATCCGCCTGACCGGGAGGTCCTGAAGGGCATCAATCTCTCGTTCTATCCCGGGGCCAAGATCGGCGTCATCGGGTCCAACGGCTCGGGAAAGTCCTCGCTTCTCAAGATCATGGCCGGCGAGGACGACGGCTTTTCCGGCGAGGCCCGCCTCACCGCGGGATTCACCGTCGGCCATCTGTCCCAGGAACCACAGCTCGATCCCACCAAGGACGTGCTCGGCAATGTCTCCGACGGGGTCGGAGAGGCAAAAGCCCTGGTGGACCGCTTTAACGATGTCTGCGCGGCCATGGGGGCGCCCGACGCCGACTTCGACAAACTGCTGGCCGAGCAGGCCGAGCTCCAGGACAAGATCGACGCCGCCGGGGCGTGGGACCTCGAGCGGACCTTCGAGATCGCCATGGATGCCCTCCGGCTCCCCCCGGGCGACGCCGACGTGACGACGCTGTCCGGCGGGGAGCGGCGCCGGGTGGCCCTGTGCCGGCTGCTCCTGTCCAAGCCGGACCTCCTCCTTCTCGACGAACCCACCAACCACCTCGACGCCGAATCGGTGGCCTGGCTCGAGCGGACCCTGCAGGATTATCCCGGGACCGTCGTCGCCGTCACCCACGATCGGTACTTCCTCGACAACGTGGCCGGCTGGATCCTCGAGTTGGATCGAGGCGCCGGCATCCCTTGGGAGGGGAACTACTCGTCGTGGTTGGAGCAGAAGCAGGCCCGACTGGCCGGGGAGCAGAAATCCGATCAGTCCCGCCAGCGGGCACTGCAGCGGGAGCTCGAATGGATTCGCATGTCGCCCCGGGCCCGCCAGAGCAAGGGGAAGGCCCGGATCAATGCCTACAACGACCTCGTGGCCGAGGCCGAGTCCGCTGACCGCCGGGCCGACACCCTCGAGATCACCATCCCACCCGGGCCCCGGCTCGGCGACCGGGTGGTCGACGCCGAGAACCTGGTCAAGGCCTACGGCGACCGTCTGCTGATCGAAGGTCTGTCGTTCCTCCTGCCGCCCGGCGGAATCGTGGGGGTCATCGGTCCCAACGGGGCCGGCAAGACCACGCTCTTCAGGATGATCGTCGGTCAGGAGAAGCCCGACGATGGCCGGATCGACATCGGCTCGACCGTCGAGCTGGCCTACGTCGACCAATCGAGGGAGGAGCTGGCCGCCGACGCTACCGTCTTCGACGAGATCACCGGGGGCGAGGACCGGATCGTCGTCGGTCATCGCGAACTGCACGGACGGGCCTACGTCGCCAGCTTCGGGTTCACCGGCAGCGACCAGCAGAAGAAGGTCGGGCAGCTTTCCGGCGGCGAGCGAAACCGGGTGCAACTGGCCAAGGTCCTGAAGCGCGGTGGGAACGTCCTCCTGCTCGACGAGCCCACCAACGACCTCGATGTCGACACGCTCCGGGCCCTCGAGGAGGGCCTGCTCGGGTTTCCCGGATGCGTGGTCGTCATCAGCCACGACCGGTGGTTCCTCGACCGGATCGCCACCCATGTGCTGGCCTTCGAAGGGGACTCCGAAGTTCGATGGTGGGAGGGAAACTTCAGCGACTACGAAGCGGATCGGAAGAAGCGGCTGGGGGTCGATGCCGACCAGCCCCACCGGATCCGCTACAAGCCGTTGGCCAGGGGGTAAGCAGCTCATGACCGGCTCGAACCGGAGCTTTGCCAGCGACAATTGGTCCGGCGTCCATCCGGAAGTCCTGGCCGCCATCGTGGAGGCCAACGTCGATCATGCTCCCTCCTACGGTGCCGATCCGATGACCACCAGGGCCACCCAGCTGTTCAAGGACCATTTCGGCGACGACGCGGAGGTCTTCATCGCCTTCAACGGGACCGGGGCGAACGTGGTGGGACTCCAATCGCTGGTGCGACCGTTCGAGGCGGTGATCTGCGCCGAATCCGCCCACATCAATGTCGACGAATGTGGCGCTCCGGAGCGGTTCTTGGGCAGCAAGCTCATCGCCGTCGCCACGCCGGACGGGAAGCTCACGCCCGACCTGGTCGAACATGTAGCCGGCGGGGTGGGCGACGAGCACCACGTCCAACCCAGGGTGATCTCGATCACCCAGTCCACCGAGGTGGGAACGTGCTACCGCGTCGAGGAAGTGGCCGCCCTCGCCGAGTGGGCCCACCGACGCGGCATGTGGCTTCACCTGGATGGAGCCCGGCTCTCGAATGCGGTGGCCTTCTTCGGGGTCGGGCTGGGCGCATTCGGCTCGGCGACCGGCGTCGACGTGCTCTCGTTCGGCGGAACGAAGAACGGCGCCATGGGAGCAGAGGCGGTCGTCTCGTTCCGGCCGGAGAACCAGGAATCGCTGCGATACATCCGAAAGCAGTCGATGCAACTGGCATCGAAGATGCGGTTCGTCTCGGCCCAATTCAGCGCCCTGCTCTCCAACGACCTCTGGCGAGCCAATGCTCTGCACGCCAATCGCATGGCGACGAGACTGGCCGAAGGCATCTCCGGCGATCGCCGGGGTCACTCTTGCCTATCCGGTGGAAGCCAACGGCGTGTTCGCGGCCCTGCCTGCGGCCGTGACCGAGGCCGTCCAGCAGCACACTCCGTTCTACGTCTGGGACGAGGCCACCGGGGTCGTGCGCTGGATGTGCTCGTTCGACACGACGACCGATGACGTCGACGCCCTGGTTGCGCTGGTCACGGAGTTGATGGACGCCGAGCGCTGAGCTATCGGTCCCGAGTGCGGGCAGGCCGCCCGGGACCGGGAGGCCCGGCAAAGGCCTGGGCGATGGACATCCATTCGCCAGCCTGGTCACCCGAGATCGACAGGTCGGTGTCGGCGAGGTTGCGCGCGCTGGGTGACCACCAGGCAGAAGTCGACCGCTGGACCGGCGACGGTGGAGATCTCGCCTCCGTTCGAGGTACCGACCTCCCAGCTCCAGTCCCCACCCGAGGGGGCGGCCAGAGTCACATCGATCCGGCCGTCGGGCACATCCTTTCCTCGGATGAGATACGAAAACGGCCGAGCCCGTACCCCCACATGGGCCACGTGCCGCAGACGATCGGTCGGGACGCGTCGTTGACCAAGGGCGTCAGCTACATCCTGGCCGTGGGCCCATGTTTCCATCAAGCGGGCCGACACGAATGAAAGCACGCTCATCGGCGGTCCGTACCAGGGGACTCGCAACGACGGATCGGCACCGCTGAACGATTCCGTCATTCCCCGGTGGGACCGGTCCCACCAGTCGAGGAGCTCGGCGCCGTCCATCGCTCGTCCCCTGTCAAGATGCTCCTGCATCGGGTCGCCGGGCCTGGCCATGGCCCGCTCCGCTTCCTGGCTGAACAGCCCCGGCTCGACCATGGCCATCCGGCCCGCCTCGTCGAAGAAGGCCAGGTGGCTGATCTGGTCACGTACCGCCCAACCCGGTGCCGGGGTGGCCACATCCCACCTCTGATCCCCCGGACCGAGCTGCGCCACCAGTCGGCGGGCGTCAGCGTACTCGTCGTCGAGGTCGTCGAGGAGCTCATCGAGGGTGGCCATCTCCCGAGATTACGGCATCGGCCTGTCACGGGATCGAGTCGGAGCCGGCACCGTCACCCGGATTCGAGCCAGCAGCGAGTGTCGCCTACCACCTCGACCTCCGGTTGCGACCAGACAAAGCGCTCGACCGAATCGAGCACCTTCTCGACATGCCCGGGTGACCCGGCGACGGCCGCGAATCCCAGTTCGGAACGCTGCCATTGGCTGAGGTAGCCGACCTCGGCGGCAGCCACACCGAATCGCGACTTGCAGGTCTCCACCACGTGCTTGACGACCGACCGTTTCTCCTTGAGCGAGCCGCTGGCGGGGATGTGCAATTCCATGGCCAGGGTGCATGCATGCAACATGCCTACAGAATGGCCGCAAATACGGTGATTCGCACAACCCAAAAGCCCCGCCCCGGCCCCGAGGGCAAGGTGCCGGGACGGGGCCCGGGGTCAGGGTGCCTTTACTCCGGTAGCTGAAGGCGGACCACCGGCCGATCCGGGCGGACCACCGGGGCGACCGTCGGCGCCTCCACCGGGCCCGCCTTTGCCGCCGTTGGGAGGCGAGCCGATAGCGATCTGGGTCGCGGTCACTGTGCCCGACATCTCGGTCCCGAACACGGCAACGTGCGCACCGACCTTCACGTCGGCGAGGGTGGGTGAGCTGACCCCCGGATCGAAGTAGCTGGTCGTGCTCCCGACGGCGACCGTCACGGTGCTTCCGTCCTGGGCCGTAAGGATGAAACTGTTGCCGGCGACCGACTTCACCACCCCTACGGCTGTCGGCTTCGGGCCGCCGAAGGGCAGGCGGTTTGCCGGGACGCTTGACCGTGATGAACCGGCGGACGGCTGCGATGCCGTCGTCGCCCCGGCCACTGCGCCACCGCTGAGAGCCAGGCCTAGCGCTATGGCGGCGGCACTTGTCACCGTGACTCCCCTTCTGCGACGCCGGCTGATCTCCGGGAACGGGTCGGTTCCCGGACCGATCATCAGATTGTCTGCTTCTAATTCGCTCATGTCCATGCTCCTTGGTTGACGATTGATGTCAACACGGAGCATGAACGCTGGGACTGTGTCCGACCTGTGGCTCAGTGGAGCGGGCGATAAGGAATCACCCGCTGTCAGTCGGTCCAGAGCCCTTTTTGATCGAGATAACTCGACGCCAGCTGGTCGATCCTCGGACTGCCGCCGTCGACCGAGCCATCGCGGTATGGCGAATCATCAGCCAGTTGCTCACGCGCCTTGCGCCGCGCCTGGGCTTGCGCCACATCCTCGAGACTTCCTCGAGGCGCGAGGTAGTACACGAGATCGCATTCGAGTGCCGCCGCCGCCCGCTTCAGCGTGCCCAACTTGATCGTGCCCAGGACCTCGCCATGCTCGAGACCGGAGATGGTCGACTGTCCCACTCCCATCCGGGATGCGAGCTCCGAGCTCGACATACCCAGGGCATCCCTGATCGCCCTGATCCAGCCGTCGTGCGGTGGCGGTTCGTCGGCGGCGAGCCGAAGCCGGTCGAGACGGGCGTCGAAGTACCTCCGGGTGCGTGCACTTCTTTTGCTCATTTGGGCAATTTATCGGCTACAGCCGATAAGCATACGAGCCAATTATCGCCTGGAGCCGATAATTTGCCCGAATTGAAAATTTGACGTCGCATAGGGTCCGAGTCTTCCGTGGCCGACGTCGGGCCCTTCCCGCCGATGTTGGCCGGCCGAGATGCCAGGGCGTCAGCCGAGGGATGAACGGATCATCGAGATGACGTCCGGCCATCCGAAGCCCACCGTTTCGCCAACAATGGTGCGGGTCGAAGGCTCGACCAGGAGCGAAGAACGGATAGCCCATGACCCGATACCCGGTCCAAGCGTCGTCGCTCATGACCACCGGGATACGGCCCATCCCGAGTGCTGCCTGACCGACCTCGCCTGGGGACACGGTCTCGGGCCCCTTGGTGACAACTACTGCCGAAACCGATGCAGGCAGCTCGCAACGGTCGTCGCGGAGGCCTCGCCAGAACTCGTGGCAACCGTCGCAGTCAATGTGGAGAAAGGCCAACAGCAACGGCTCGGTGTACTCCCCGACGACGACCCTGACAGGGCGACCCGACGGGGCAGTCCCTGTGAAATCCGGAGCAGGCGCAGCGTCGGCAGCTCGGGCACCCGAGGGGATCGGTCGGAGCCCGGCCACGAACGCAGGGTCCGAAAACGGGTCGGCGGGCTGTCGATCGGAGTGGGATCCAGACGCAGTCGCTTCGCCTTCTATCCCGGCGCCGATGCTCCGTCTTCGATCACTTCGACTCCGTTGCCATTGCCACACCACCGGCACGACACCTCCTCCACCGATTCATCGAGAACCTCGACATCCTCAACGGTGAGGTCACCTCCTACCGAAAAATGATGGAAGGCCCGGGTCCGGCGGGTGGTGACCACGCTGAACCGCGTGAGGTTGCCGCACGCGGAGCAGCGGTAGCGGGTGGCCCCGCCCAAGGATGGCACTTCGGTCGTCACCGACCACACGGTAGTCGCCTCAGCCGGCGGGCCACATCCTCCGCTACGAACATATGTTCGTCTAGGCTGACAACCCATGGAGATCGGTCGGCAACGATCATTCGATGACCTCAATACTCCTCTCCACCAGGTGACCTTCGTAGTAGTTGACGTCGAGACCACCGGAGGGTCCCCGGCGACGTCGTCACTCACCGAGGTCGCCGCCGCCCGCTACCGGGGTGGCGAGATGCTCGGCACCTACCAGACGCTCGTCCGGCCCGATGAAGGAATCCCGCCCCTGATCACGGCGCTGACCGGCATCAACGACGCCATGGTGTTCGGAGCGCCGCGTGTCGGCGAGATGCTGCCGTCATTCCTCGAGTTCATCGGCGGAGCCGTGCTGGTCGGCCACAACCTCCGGTTCGACCTCTCCTTCATCGATCACGCCTTGGTGTCCACCGGAAGGGACCGACTCGGCAATGCCGCGGTCGACACATTGGCGCTCGCCCGGCGTCTGGTCCGCGACGTGGCACCGAACTGCAAGCTGGGCACCCTGGCCTCGATCCTCAGGCTCCCCCATCAGCCCTCTCACCGCGCTCTGACCGACGTCCTGGCCACCGGTGACCTACTGCACACGTTGCTCGAACGAGCCGGATCGTTCGGGATACTCGGACTCGAGGAATTGCTCGACCTCCCCCGGCTGGTCGGGCATCCCCAGGCCGCCAAACTCCGCCTCACCACCCGGCTCCCCCATCGACCCGGCGTCTACTGGTTCGTCGACGCGTGCCGGCACTGTTCTCTATGTGGGGAAGGCAACCGACATCCAAGCCCGGGTCCGCTCGTACTTCACCGGCGACCGCCGTCCCCAGGTGGGCCGGCTGCTTCGCCAACTCGGTGGCATCAACCATCGGGTCCTTCCCGGACCGTTGTCCGCGGCCGTGGTCGAAGCCCGGTTGATCAAGGCATGGTCACCTTCGTTCAACCGACAGGGTAAGGCGAAGAGGAGGAACGCCGGGACGACGTCTCGAGGTCAGGATCGGAAGACGCCCCGTGGCGTCCGCCCACGTGGTCGTCGACCGATCTGGACCGACGAACAACTGGCCGATGAACCGGTCAGGCTCCTGTTGCCCATGGTCGACGAGCTCACCCACCTCGCCGGTCAGCGACGTTACGAGGAGGCGGCCTCGATCCGAGACGAAGCCGAGCGGTTGCGCCATCTGGCCACCCGCCATCGGCGGGTGGAGTCCCTTCGCGCCGCCGGGCGCGTGGTCTTGGCCGTCGAAGGCGAGGGTACCGTCGTCCTCGTCGACGGGCTGCTCGAGGACGGAACTGCTCCGCTGGATCCCGACGGCCACCGGGACGAGCGAATCATCATCGCCCAGTGGCTCGCGGCCCACCCCGAACGGGTCCGTGTCCTCGAGGTCGGATCTCAGGATGGAATAAGCATGCCCGCGGCCCGCATCCCGAAGCTCCTGGAGCTCAGCCGGGCCGATTCAGCTGCGTGACCTCAGGGCGTACCTTCCTCGGCGGATGCCAGCTGCGATACCCGGATCAGCGCTTCGAGCACCGCGTCGGCGCGTCCGTCATCGATCACCTCACAGGCCAGAGACACCCCGGAACCCAGATCGGCGGCACGACCGATGACCACGAGGGCGGCCGCCGCATTGAGCACGGCGATATCCCGGTGGGGCGACGGCTCACCGCCGATGACCTGCCGTATGGCGTCGGCGTTGAAGGCGGCGTCCCCTCCCCGAAGGTCCTCGATGGTGGCCGGGGCCAGACCCAGCTCGGCCGGATCCACCCGATACATCGAGGTTTCGTAGCGGGCGTCCACCGACACCACCAATTCGTGCACGGTTGACGGTCCGGTGGTGCTCAGTTCGTCCAGACCGTCGTCGCCGTAGACGATCATGGCCCGACGGGTGCCGTTGGCAGCGAGCACGCCGAGCATCTTGTCGGCCATCGCCGGGTTGCTCACCCCGATCACCTGGTACCCGGCACGACCGGGGTTGGCCAGCGGTCCGAGGTAGTTGAACACGGTCGGTATACCCAACTCCTTGCGGACCGGCGCTGCGAACCGCATCGCCGGGTGGAAGCGGGGTGCGAAGCAGAAGCCCATGCCCACCTCGTCGATGCACCGGGCGACGCCCTCCGGCCCGAGATCGGCGACCACACCGAGCGACTCGAGGACGTCGGCCGCTCCGACCGCAGAGGACGAAGCACGACCCCCGTGCTTGCACACCTTGGCCCCGGTTGCCGCCACCACCAGGGCGGCGATGGTGGACACGTTGATGCTCCTCAGCCGGTCTCCTCCCGTTCCGCAGGTGTCGACGACCTCGATGCCCGCGGGCAGATCCAGCGGAACGGCATGGGCGACCATGGCCCGGACGAAGCCGGTCATCTCGGCCACCGACTCCCCCTTGGCCCGCAGCGCCACGGCCAGGGCGGCGATTTGCGACGGGGCGGCGGCACCCGAGAGCACCTGGCCGAGCACCGCCTCGGACTGTTCGGCGGTCATCGACCTGCCGGCCAGGAGCTCGGTCAGGACTCCGGGCCATCCGCCGAGCGACTGGAAGGATTCGGACACTTCGGCGTCGGCCACGGTCAGTCCCACCACAGATCGTGACCGAGGACGCCCCGGGCGATGAGGCCGAGCTGGACCTGGGAGGTTCCTTCCACAATGGTGAGCTGGCGCGCATCCCGATACCACTGCTCGGTGGGGTGGTCCTCCATGTACCCGGCAGCACCGAGCAGCTGTACGGCGAGGCCAGAGGCCCGCACGGCCAGTTCGGTGGCGAAGTACTTGGCCATCGACAGGAAGGGCACGAACTCCTTGGTGAACTTCCCCTGGTCGGCGAGCCAGGCTGCACGATAGGTGAGCAGGCGGGCCGCCTCGATATCGACGGCGGTCTTGGCGATCTCCCACTGGATCCCCTGGAAGTCGGCGATGGTCCCTCCGAAGGCTTCGCGCTGCTTGACGTACTCGGTGGCGTACATCAGCGCCCCCTCGGCCAGGCCGATCCCCCGGGCGGCCACGATCGGGCGCATGGCATTGAGTCCCAGCATGGCCAACCGGAACCCGCCCACCTCGCCGATCACGTTTTCGGCCGGTACCCGAACTCCGTCCAGGACCAGTTCGCCGGTGTCGACGCCGCGCACCCCCATCTTGTGATCGGTCCGTCCGAGCGAGACACCGGCCCAGTCCCGCTCCACGATGAAGGCGGTGATCGAGTCGTGGGCCCTGGAGGCCGGGTCTCCCGTCTTGGCGAAGACGGTGTACCAATCGGCCTCGCGGACACCCGACATCCAGCATTTCGTACCAGAGAGGATCCAATCCCCGTCGTGGCCCGATGCGGTGTCGGGCACTGCCCTGGTTCTCATGCCGGCGACATCGCTGCCCGCCTGCACCTCGGAGAGGCCGAACCCGGCCCTGACCTCCCCGGTGGCGATGCCGGGAAGATACCGCTGTTTCTGGTCCTCGTTGCCGGCGATGAGGACCGGCCCCACCGGGAGCCGGGTCAACAGCAGCATCAAGGCGGCCGTATTCGAGTACTTGGCCACTTCCTCGATGGCCACGGTCAGACCCAGGATGCCGCCGCCCGACCCTCCCAGCTCGGTCGGAAGGCAGAGTCCGAGCAGGTCGGCGTCCCTGAACGCCTCGAAGATATCCGACGGGTAGTCACCGGTCGTGTCGATCTCGCGAGCACGCGGCCTGATCTTGTCCTGGGCCAGACGCCGCACGCTCTCCTGGAGAGCAAGAAGTTCGGGTGACAGGTCGAAGTCCACGGTCGATGAGGCTACCCGAGGACCTGCGGGCTACCAGCCGGATCGGCCCGATCGTGCGGCGTAGGCTCTCGACCCATGGCTCCCCCGGGACTCCGACCTCCGCCGCCGACCGGTGCATCCGCGCTTCCGGCCGGAACCTACGTCAACCGGGTGGTGGTCGTCACCGGCGGGGGGACCGGCCTGGGCAAGGCCATCGCCAGCGAGTTCGCCCGGCTTGGCGCCTCGGTGGCCATCCTCAGCCGCAGCGAGGACCACCGGGACGCCGGAGTGGAAGCGGTCCGGGAGGCAGGGGGTCAGGGGATGTCGTCCCCGTGCGACATCCGGGAGCCGGAGTCGGTGGCCGCCGCGCTCGATGCCGTCGAGTCCGAGTTCGGCCCCATCGACGCCCTGGTCAACAACGCGGCAGGCAATTTCCCGGTGCCGGCCGAGGACATGAGTCCGAACGCGTGGCGCACCGTGGTCGACATCGTGCTCAACGGCACCTTCTACTGCTGCCGGGACCTGGCCCGTCGTCTGATTCCGGCCGATCGCGATGGGGCCATCGTCAACGTGGGCGCCTCTTACGCCTGGACAGGGGGGCCAGGATTCGCCCACTCGGCGGCGGCCAAGGCGGGGGTGAAGAACCTCACCGAGACCCTGGCCGTGGAATGGGCCCCCTATGGCATCAGGGTGAACGGCCTCGTCCCCGGGCTGATGCCCCACGAGGACGAGACGGCAGCCATCGCCGCGGTGCCGGGCAAGTATGAGGGACAGGACTCCCGGGTCCCGGCCGGGCGGGTCGGCTTCCCCCGGGAGCTGGCCTGGGCCGCCACCTATCTCTGCTCTCCGTACGCCACGTACATCAGCGGCCATTCACTGGTGGTGGACGGGGCCAATTGGCAGCGACGCCACACCGTGCAACCGCCATTCACGCCCATCCGGGAACAGCTCGACCGACCCCCTTTCGATCCCGAGAGTTCGCGACCCCGCCGCGTCGCACCTTCGGACCCGATCGATCCGCCGACGGAAGCCGATGGATGAGTGACGTGGGCGACGCCACATGCTGGCACCACCACTACGCGTGAGCGATCGTGCCGACCACTGAGCGCGTGGGCTATACATGAACCACCGCTCAGTCTCCTCTGCCCTGGGGAACCGCCTTCGACCCGGGACGCGCGCTCCCGCGTCAGGCGGTCCCGAAGATTAGCGGGGCCGAACGGACACCGGCGATGACCGGGGAGGCAGTGCGCACCACCGGCCCGGCCAGCTCGACGGAGCCGAATCGGGACAGGAGCTCCTCGAGGAGGATCCGGCCCTCCAACCGGGCCAGGACGGCGCCCACGCAGAAATGGGGGCCGAAGCCGAAGGCCACGTGCGGATTGGGGTCCCGGGCCGGATCGAACACGTCGGCGGTGGGGCCGAACACCGATTCGTCCCGGTTGGCCGAGGCGTACAACATCAACACCGGCTCATCGGGGCCGAGCTCACATCCGCCCAGCTCGGTGGGCCGGGTCGTCGTCCGCATGAACGACACCACCGGCGTGGTCCATCGGAGCATCTCCTCGACGGCAAGGGACAAGGCCCTCGGTGCCGACGCCGACACCCGTGACCGGAGCGATGGCCAGGCCCCCGGGTCGGCGGCCAACGCCACCAACCCTCCGGACATCATGTTCCTGGTGGTCTCGTTGCCGGCCACGAGGAGCTGCACGAGGAACATGCCCAGCTCGGCATCGGTCAGACGGTCGCCGTCGATCTCGGCGGAACCCAGTTCGGAGATGATCCCCTCGCCGGGATGGGCCCGACGCTCAGCCGCTGAGGCCAGTAGATAGGTCACCATCTCGGCACTGAGGGCCTGGCGCTCTTCCTCGGGCCAGTCGGTGGCCCCGGGGATGACCGCCTCGGACCACTTGAAGAACTGGGGCCATTCCTCCTCGGGCATTCCCATGAGGTCGCTGATCACCTGCAACGGGAGTGGCACGGCCACTTCCGGGACGAAGTCGATCGGCTCCCCGGGTTCGATGCGGTCGACCAGGGCCCTCGTACGAGCTCGCACGCCGTCCTCGAGGCTCCGGACGAAGGAGGGCCGGAATCCGGGTTGGACCAGGGTGCGGTATCGGGTGTGGTCGGGAGGATCGGTATGCATCATGGTCGGTGGGGTCGGATACTCGGCTCCGATCTCGAACACCATGATCCCCTTGGCCGAACAGAACGTGGCCGGGTCGCGGGAGACGGCCACGACGTCGGCATGGCGGCTGACCACCCAGAAGCCGAGCGACTGGTTCCGGGTCACCGGAGCCTCAGCCCGGAGCCGGGCGTAGAGAGGGAACGGGTCGCCGGCGTAGAAATCGGGGTCGAGCAACGGGGCGGTCAGATCCTCGCTGCCCGCCACCGTCTCGGTGCTCGTCATGCTGTCGCCCGACTCAGGTGACGATGACGCCGGTCGGCGTGGCGAGTCCCTGCGCCTCAGCGAGAGCCTGATAACCGGCCAGGGCGGTCGAGCCGTCGGTCACACTCTCGACCGAGCCGTCAGGGGCCAGATCGAGCAGCGCTCCCTCGATGACGAACAACACATCAGTGACCTCGCCGTTGTCAGTGGGTACGTCGAGGGTGTGGACCGAGCCAGCCGGCTCCCTGATGTACGAACCGGCGGTGCTGTAGAAGTCGTACTCGAGATAGTGCCAGCGGCCCGAGATGGTGTAGCCGTCCACCGGGCCGGTGTGCCGGTGGATCTGGAGCCTGGCTCCGGGCTCGAACCGGTTCCGAACCACCCAGATTCCGGCGCCGGCGTCCACCCGCAACACCTTGAGCCAGATACCACCGGTGGCGTCCACCCAGGGCAGGTCGTCCTCTGCGGCATGGCGGACAACACCAGCGGTTTCAACCGTCGTCATTCGGGTTCCCTCCCTCTGTACTTCACCGGCCTCAGTACGGCACCCCGGGCACGGGACGCCACCCGGCCCAGTCTGCCGGAGCCCGGTCACCGATGCCATTCGAATCCAGGAAGTGCCACCCACTCGACGAGGCCCGGTCGTGGTGTCCCGTCGGCGGTTCGGGGCGATGACTCTTGGCTGCCGGCCGTCGATAGCATCCCGGGCGTGATCCGATCGGGGCGAGCGACGACTCCAGCCGGACGGTCCGAGAGCGCCGACCGTGACCCGCCGACCCACTGATCGGCGTCGTCTGCTGCGCCGGTCCGCCTTCGTGGTGGCGGCAATGTTCGTGGCCGTGGTGGCCGCCCTCGGCGCGCTGGCCTTCGGGCCCACGATCCGGCACCTGGCCGCCGACGTCACCCACCTGGGCACAGGGTCATCGGATGGCACCCCCCTCGATCCATCGGCCTTTTCGGCCGGCGCCTGCGAGGCGTTCCCACCGACCGACGGCAACAACGGGAAGACCGTCTTCCTCGACGCAGGCCACGGCGGCATCGACCCCGGCGGCGTCGGGACGACCGAGTCGGGCACGGCGATCCACGAGTCCGACGTCAATCTGACCATCGAGCTCGACACGATGGCCAGCCTCCGCGCCCACGGCTACCGGGTCGTCGTCTCCCGGACCCGGGACTCGACGGTGGTCCGACTGGGAGCCCACGACACCTCCGGCGGCCTACTCACGCTGGTCGGATCCCATGACGACGTCGTGGCCAGAGATGCCTGCGCCAACCTGGCCAAAGCCGATGCCCTGGTCGGCATCTACATGGATGCCGGGGGGAGCGTCCAAGATGCCGGAAGCGTCACGCTCTACGACGCGGACCGCCTGTTCTCGAAGGAAAACCAGACCTTGGCCGATCTGCTCCAGAAGAACGTGCTGGCGGCGATGAATGCACAGGGTTGGCAGATCCCGAACGACGGCGCCCTGCCCGACAGCGGTTTCGGCTCTTCGGTCGGTGACCCGTCGGCCGGTGGCCTGGCCGCCCAGGCCGCCGACTACAACCACCTGCTCCTCATCGGTCCGGCCATGTCCGGGTACTTCACCACGCCGAGCGAGATGCCGGGAGCGGTGATCGAACCTCTGTACCTCACCGACCCGTTCGAGGGATCGATTGCCGCCGACTCGGCCGACCAGCATGTGATCGCCGGAGGGATCTCCGGGGCCGTCGAGCAGTTCCTGACACCGGCAGCGCCTTCGGACTAGCCGTCCCGGCGATGGATCCGACGCCCTGCCCGACCACGGTCTCATCGGGCTACTTGGGGCGGAAATGGACGAACACCCGACCGAAGTTGTGGGAGTCCTTCTCGACCCGGTCATAGAGCGCCTTGATCTCCTTCTGGTCCAGGAACCGGAGCACATGCTTCTTCAACTGGCCGCTCCCCTTTCCGGGGATGATCTCCACGAGTCGGACCCGCTTCTCGACCGCCTCGTCGATGACGGCGCGAAGGGCACGGTCGATATCGCCCCCCTTGTTGTAGATGTCGTGAAGATCGAGTTTGAGCTTCATGCCTGGAGGTCTACTCCGATCCGGCCACACTTGCCGAACGACCTCGTCGGGGAGCCGAACCGATCGGACGGCGGCTACCGTTCCGTCATGGAGCGAGCGGAAGGCGGGACCGGACGGGTCGTCGTTCTCAACGGGGGGTCGTGCGCAGGCAAAACGACCCTGGCCCGGGCGCTCCAGTCGGCGCTCCCCGATCCGTGGTTGCTGTTCGGAATCGATCTTCTCATCTGGACACTCCCACCGGAGATGGTCGACCACCCTGATGGCCTCTCCTTCCGGGACGGTGTGATCACCCGCGGCCGTGACTTCCTGTTGCTCTACGCCGCCTTCAGGTTGGCCATCGCCGCACTCGCCGAGGGCGGAGTCAGCGTGCTCCTCGACGACGTGATGCTCGACGGGTCAGCCGACCAACGACGATGGGATGCGGTGCTCGGCGGTCTCGACGTGTGCTGGATCGGGGTGAGGTGCCCACCGAATGTGGCCGCGGCCCGGGAGGCCCAGCGGATGAGTCGGCCACCGGGTATCGCCCGGCAGCAGGCGACGACGGTGCACCAGGGTGTGCGATACGACCTCGAGGTCGACTCGGACACCATGGACCTCGCTCAGGAGATCGGCGCCATCGCTGAGCACCTCCGGGAGAGGTGGTCCCTCCGGGTCTCGCCGGAGTTCAATCGGATCTCCCCGCTACCGGTCACGCCGGCCTGGACGCCCGGCAGCAGTCTCCGTCCACCTTCGTGGGAGCGCTGATCGCGCTTCGTTGCCGCGGGGCGCGGGGCGCAACTAGCGTTCGCATCATGGCATTCATCCCGGGAACGTCGAGGTAGATGTCCTACAAGGCGATCGTCGTCGGCACCGATGGCTCCGAACGGGCCGAAGCAGCCGTGGGTGAGGCGCTGGCGGTGGCCAAGGGGGCCAGGGCCACGCTGCATGCCGTGCACGTGGTGCACCCGGCCGTCGAGAAGGGGAAGGTCAGCTCCGAAGCCTGGCAACAGGCGATCGACGGGGTTCGGTCCGAGGTCGAAGGGGTCAGGTCGAAATTGGCCGACGAAGCCGAGCGACAGGGTGTCTCCATCGAGTTCCACATGCCCGGAGGGAGTGACATCGTCGATGCCCTGCTCCGGACGGCTGAGGTTGTCGATGCCGATCTCATCGTGGTGGGCAACCGGGGCATGAGCGGCGTCTCGCGCTTCGTGCTCGGGAGCATCCCCAACAAACTGGCCCATCACTGCCCCTGCAGCCTGTTGATCGTCAACACCAGCGCCACCTGAGCCCCACCGCTTGACCCGATGGGCCGTCAGTGGAGGTCGGGGGCCAGCCTGTTGGTCCGGGCGACGGCCGAGTACCAGCCGGCACTGGGTTTCGCCGTCCGCTCGAACGTCGATCCGATCCACGGCGTGAAGCCCGAGCTTGGGACCGAATCCCATGTTCCACTCGAAGTTGTCCAACGGGCTCCAGACGAAGTATCCCCGGACGTCGATGCCCTCGCTCATGCACCGGTGGACGCCGCGAAGCGTCGCATCGAGGTAGACGACGCGTTCGGCTCATCCTCAGCTGTTCGTATTGCCGCCCTCGATCTGGTGGGCGGAGCCCGCCACCCCCCACAAGAACCCCTCAGGGAACTCCAGCACCCGGTCGTCTCCCGAACCCATCACCGTTCACCCTACCGACCCCTCCCCGTCCTCGCCGATCTCCATCTACAGTTGGGCCGGCACTCTCTCGGGAGGAATTCAACGTGCTGCTCAAGGGCCTCAACCATGTTGCCGTGATGACCAACGACGCCTCCCGGCTGAACACGTTCTACGAGGAGGTCTTCGATGCCGAGATCGTACGGGATGGCTCGGAGCTACCCGAGGGAAAGGGGCCCCGCCTCTCGATCATCAAGATCGGCGAATGGGCAGAGCTCAATGTGTTCCAGATCGAGGGTAATACCGAGGCCGACCGGCAGACACCGATGTTCGGTCGAGGACGGCTCGATCATCTCGCCGTCCAAGCCGAGTCGCTGGGTGCATTCGAGACCATCCGGGATCGCCTGATGGCCCGAGGAGCGGCCGACGACTTCGTCACCGATTTCGGCCCCATGCTGAGCCTCTTCTTCCGCGACCCCGACGGGCTGGAATGCGAGGTCTGCGTCGAGAATCCGGATGCGGCCCCCGGCGTCCACCATCCACCCGGAACCCGGGCGGCCCGGTACTCATAAGGAGGCACCGTCGATCGGGAGACGTCACCGGCCCTGGACGATGGCCCGGAGCGCCCCGTCGATCGAACCGTTGGAATAGAGGCCTCCCCGGAGGTCCAGCCGCCGGCCGCCCGACGGGTCGACGAACCGTCCTCCCGCCTCCTCGACGAGAACCACCTCGGGGGCCAGGTCCCACGGACCCCCGGCAAAGGCGCAGACCGCCTCGAGATCGCCCTCGGCCACGCTCAGCAGGCAGTGATGGCTCGGCTCCTGCCACCGTGACGACTCTCTGAGGATGGCCACCAGGTCGGGACGCCTTTGGGTCGGCCACGCCGTCACCCGGCTCTCGACCAGCCGGTCGATACTCGAGACGTGCAATTGGCGCGCCTCGGGGTCGGGTGCCCCCTGGAGCCGGCCTCGCCAGCTTCCCGACCCTCTGGCGGCCCACCACATGGCGGACCGTACCGGCCTGGTCACCACTCCGACAACGACCTCGTCGTCGACTTCGAGGGAGATGTGGGTCCCCCAGCCATCCTCGCCGGCCAGGAACAGGACGGTTCCGTCGACCGGGTCGAGTATCCAACGCCGGTTTGAGCGCCCACTCGGCTCCGACTCCTCGCTGAGGATCGCATCCTCGGGGTGTCTCCTCCGGATCAGATCGGTGAGCACCCGGTCCACGGCGAGGTCGGCTTCGCCGACAGGGGTGCCGTCGGACTTGAGGTGGCTGACCGTCGATCCGAAGTGATCGAGGGCGATGCTGGCGGCCGTCTCCGCGAGTTCACGGGCGAAGGCCAGGTCCTCGGACCATCCATCACCGGGCGCATCGCGGGCGACAACTGCTCTCTCCATCACGTCCTTCCGGCGTCCACGGATCGGGCGGGAATCAACGCCGATCTCGCGGAATCACGTGCCGAAGCCAACGGTCGAGAATATGACACTATTGGCAGGGCCCGGCAACGGAAGCGGGGCGCAGGCACAGCCAGAACGGATCGACCGACGATGAACCCGGATTCGAGACTCGGTGTGGGGCGCACTCGCAGGCGAGTGGCTCTGGCCGTGCTTCCCGTTCTCACCGCGGCCGCCATCGCCTGGACCTCGGTTCCGAGCCCGGCGCATCCGGCGACGCGACAGACGATGGTCGCAACGGCCATGGCTCCACCTCCCAATTCGGTGGTGCCGTTTGGCGCCGCCTCACTCGGCGTACAGGCGCTGAACAATCCGGTGGACCCGGCTGTGGGGATGGCCCCCACCCCGGACGGCAAGGGCTACTGGGTGGTGGCATCGGACGGCGGAGTCTTCAGCTTCGGGGACGCCCGGTTCTACGGATCGACCGGCTCGATCACCCTCAACCGGCCGGTGGTGGGGATGGCCGCCACCCCCGACGGACGGGGCTACTGGTTGGTGGCTTCGGACGGCGGGATCTTCAGCTTCGGGGACGCCCGGTTCTACGGATCGACCGGTTCGATCACCCTCAACCGGCCGGTGGTGGGGATGGCCGCCACCCCGGACGGCCGGGGCTACTGGCTGGTGGCCTCGGACGGCGGGATCTTCAGCTATGGCGACGCCCGGTTCGACGGTTCGACCGGCAACATCGCCCTCAACAAGCCGGTGGTGGGGATGGCCCCCACCCCGGACGGCCGGGGCTACTGGCTGGTGGCCTCGGACGGCGGGATCTTCAGCTTCGGGGACGCCCGGTTCTACGGATCGACCGGTTCGATCACCCTCAACCGGCCGGTGGTGGGGATGGCCGCCACCCCGGACGGCCGGGGCTACTGGCTGGTGGCTTCGGACGGCGGGATCTTCAGCTTCGGAGGTGCCCGGTTCTTCGGGTCGGAGGGCGGTTCCCAACTGGCCGCGCCGGTGGTGGGCATGGCCGCCTCTCCCGATGGCGGCGGATACTGGTTGGTCATCGGGTCTCCGCTCCCGCTGGCCGGAAAAGTCGTCGGGATCGATCCGGGGCACAACGGGCTCAACGGGACGGTGCCCCAGATCATCGGTCAACCGGTGTGGAACGGCCAGGAAATCGAATCCTGCGACACCACTGGAACCGAGACGGCAGGCGGCTACACGGAAGCACTGTTCAACTTCAACGTCGCCACCTACCTGCAGGCAGACCTCCAGGCCGAAGGGGCCCGGGTGGTCATGACCCGTCCGAACAACGCAGGGATCGGGCCGTGCGTCACTACCCGGACGGCAATCATCAACGCGGCACAGGCTGATGTCGCGGTCGACATCCACGCCGACGGCGGCCCAGTCGGTGGACGGGGGTTTGCCATCCTCGAGCCGGTGGCCGACGGCCCCAATGACGCCGTGATCGAGCCGTCGGCCACCTTCGCCACCATCCTCCGGAACGCGTTTCAAACCGGAACGGGTATGCCGGTGAGCACCTATGACGGCGTCGGCGGCCTGCAGCATCGCAACAACCTGGCGGGGCTCAACCTGACCACGGTCCCCAAAGTCCTCATCGAATGCGGCAACATGCAGAACCCGACCGACGCGGCGATGCTGGTGTCGGCCGCGTTCCAACAATCGGCGGGAGCGGCCATGGCCCAGGCCATCACCGCCTACCTCACCGGTTCATGACACCTCTGGTCGGGGTCAGCTCGGAACGGCGAGTGCAGGGGCGCTGCCCGCGACAATGGGCCTGTTCAGGTGGGTGCCGCCCGTCGAGCCGAAAAAGGTGGCGTCCCCGAAGCTGAACACGCCACCGTCGGAGGCCACCAGCCAGTACCCGAGGGAGTCCGGCGTCGGAATGGCCGCCACGACCGGTTTGTCCAGATGGGTGCCGCCCGTCGAGCCGTAGAAGGTGGCGTCCCCGAAGCTGAACACGCCGCCGTCGGAGGCCACCAGCCAGTACCCACGGCCGTCGATCGTCGGAATAATGGCCACGATCGGCTTGTTCAGATCGATGGCGCCGGTCGAGCCGTAGAAGGCGGCGTCGCCGAAGCTGAACACGCCGCCGTCGGAGGCCACCAGCCAGTAGCCCCGGCCGTCAGGGGTTGCCGCCATGCCCACGATCGGTCTCTTCAACGGGAGGCCGGCCGTCGATCCGTAGAACGGTGCGCTTCCGCTGGTGAGGACGCCTCCGTCGCCGGCGACCAGCCAATACCCGGCATCGTCCGGATCGCCCGCCATGCCCACGATCGGCTTGTCCAGTCTGACGTTGGCCGCCGACCCGAAAAAGGCGGCGTCACCGAACGAGAACACGCCACCGTCGGCACCGACCAACCAGTACCCGCCTCCGGACGATGTCGGTGCCGCACCTGTCACCGGCGCGTGGAGCGACAGGCCACCGGTCGATCCGAAGAAGTCGGCGTCACCGAAGTCGAAGACCCCTCCGTCGGACGCGTAGAGACGGTATCCCACGCCCAACGGGATGGTGTCGGCGATCAATCCGAGGGTGCTCGGATGGTGGGTGGAATTCCCGACGAGAAACATGTCGACCAACTCCCCGGCCCCAAGCTCGACGTGCTGAAGTACGAGCGCCTGGCCCAGTGGGGCCCCCACCCTGGTCGCGGCGATCGTGGCTGGACCCTTCGTCGTCAAGATGGACGCGCTCTTGGGCGAGGAGGGGTCGTTCGAGAGTCCCGAGGCCACTTTGGTCCCGTCGAGGTAGACGTCCACCGGGGGGGCATCGGCGGTATTCCGAAGCACCAGCTGAGATTGGTCGACCGGCGGAATCGACCGGTGGTTGTTGAAACCCGTCACGATCACCGAACCATCGGAGGAAAGGTAGATCACCGCCGTCACGTGCTCCCCGGCAGGCACGACGACGGTTCCCGAAGCGACGGTCATGCGCCCCTCCTTCGCCGCGATGGAATGGCTGCCCGAAGAGATCAGCCCATAGTTGAAGTCGTCGTTGGTCAGAACGACCGATGCCGATCCGTCGATGGACACCGACAGCGGGACGGCGGTCGCCTCTTGGAAGACGGTCAGATAGCCCGTCCCTGCACCAGCACTCTCGTGAGGTGCGGTCCCGTCGAATCGACCGGGGAGCGCTTGCGGAGTGACAGGTACAACCCGTGTGGCCGTCAGCGAACTGGCCGCCGGACCCCCACGTGCCATCACGGCCAATGCCGCCATCAAGACCACCACTGCGCCCATGACCGACGGACGTTCGGATGCTCTCAGAACATCCGAAGCACGGTCAGCGGGTCTGATGGGAATCCCGATGGCGTCCCTGCCCTACGAGTCGAGCCGGGTGAGTGGGTCCGAGAGGAGCAGCAACGAGTAGGTTCCCGAGCCGAAGAAGCCGGCGTCACCCCCGTTGTAGACCCCACCGTCCGCGCCGACCAGCCAGTAGCCCTTGCCATCGGGGGTGGCAGCTATCCCGACAATCGGCACGCTGATCGGAATTCCGACCAGAGAACCGTAGAACCCGGCGTCGCCCCCGTTGAAGATGCCTCCGTCCGAGGCCACCATCCAGTAGCCGTGCCCGTCCGGCGTGGCGGCGATCCCGACGATGGGCTCGTTGAGGTGGATGTTCCCGAGGGATCCATAGAAGCCGGCGTCGCCGAAGGAGAAGATGCCGCCGTCGGAGGCCACCAGCCAGTAGCCCCGGCCGTCAGGGGTGGGGGCCATCCCGTTGACCGGTTGATTGAGGTGGATGGCTCCTGTCGACCCATAGAAGCCGGCGTCACCGAAGGAGAAGATGCCGCCGTCGGAGGCCACCAGCCAGTAGCCCTGGCCGTCAGGGGTGGGGGCGATGTCGACGATCGGGGCGTTGAGCGGCTGCCCGCCCATCGACCCGTAGAAGGGGGCGTCACCGAAGGCGAAGGTGCCGCCATCGGCCGCCACCAACCAGTAACCCGTGCCGTCCGGGGTGGCCACGATGTGATCGATCGGTTGGTTGAGCGGCTGGCCCGCCATCGAGCCGCAGTAGGGGGCGTTGCCGAATATCTGGACGGCCCCGTCCGCCTTGGCGATCCAGTATCCCTGGCCATGAGGAGTAGAGGCGATGCCGACCGCCGGGGAGCCGACGGCCAAAAAGTCGGCTTGGCCCGTGCAGGACGTGAACGGCAAGGAGGAGGATACCCCGTTGCCCGTAAAGCTCACCGCACGCACACCTTGCCCGTCATCGACGTTGAGCACCCACTCGTCGGTCTGCCGACCGAGTCCCTTCGGCGTGAATCGCACCTTTTCGATGCGGCTGGATCCGCGGCCATCGTGGTTCCCTCGGGGAGGGTGGTCGAGCGCGGTGAATTCGCCCTTGATCGGTGGCTTCGACTTACTGAAGATGAGACTGCTCCCCCCACATCGGTCAGCTTGAAAGTCTCGGTGACCGAGCGTCCGACGGTGACATTTCCGAAGTTGACCGACTCCGGTGTGATCTTCAGTACCGACGAGTGCGTTGACTTGCCGGTCAGCGTCACGACCTGGTCACCGCCGTTACTATCGACCTCCAGGGTGGCGGTGTACAGCCCCACCTTCGTGGGCGAGAAGGTCACGTTGACAAACACCTCGGCGCTCGGCGCGATGGTGTCCCCGGCTACCGGCGCCCCAGACGTCGAGAACGGAGCACCGGGCTCGCGGACCTTGGAAATCTTCAACGACGATGAACCGTCATTGAAGAAACCGACGCCCTGACTGGCCTGCTGACCGGGCGGTATGCCGCCGAAGCTGATGCCGTTGGTGGACACGTCGAGGTTGGGGCCGCTCACCTCGCCGGTGGCCGAGAGTGGCACCTGGGAGGTGCCCTTGTTGGTGGTGATGGTGACGCTCCCACCGGCCAGGCCGCCCACTTTCGGGGCGAAGGTGACCGGGACGGTCAACGAGGCGCCGGAACCCAGGTCGGCCGGAAGGGCCGGGCTCGGGCTTCCGAGCGAGAAGACCCCGTTGGGGACGGAGAGCTTGGTGATGGTGATGTCGTCGTTGGCGGTGACCCGCAACGTCGCCGTCGATGTCTTCCCGACCACCGTGGAGGGGAAGGTCGGTGAGGCCGCCGTCACCGGGGCGGAAACCGGGGCACCGAATCCGATCACGTTGCCGTCCCGGGTTCCGACATAGAGCCTGTTCCCCCCGACACCGGGCGGATTGAACTTGGAGGCCGTCCCCACTGGGGCGCTGAAAATCTCCTTCAACTTCCCATCGACGGGTACGGGGTCGTAGGCGCGGAGTTGGGCTCCCACCCCGGTTCCATCCGGCGACCACACCGTCCACATCAAAGCCGATCCGGATGTGGTCCCGTTCGAGGTCACAACGGGCGCGCTCGAGCCGAACCCGAAGGCGTCCGATGACTGACCGGCCAGATTGAGGGTCGGCGTACCGGAGGCGGTCAGGCCGTACTGATAGGCGTCCATGACCCCGGCAGAGCCATGTTGGGCGGCACCTCCGGAAGCACTGGGGATATAGATCCACCCCCCGTTGCCCGGCCACACGGCCGGGCTCGACCACACCCCTCCGTTGGGTCCGAAGCGACCGACGATGTTGTCCGTGCCGTTCGGGCCTTCGCCTTCCCCTCCCAGATTGTCCCGGTTGAGCAGGTAGACGTAACCCTCCTTGCCGACGCCGATCAGCAGGTGGGGCGTGGACTTCGTACCGAAGTACTGATCAGGAAGCGCGACAGGGCTCCCCGACCCGAAGTCCAGATCGTTGGTGTCCAGGGCCGGTGCATCGTAGGGAGCGAAGAAATCGACCGGTTTGAGCGACCCGTTCGCCTGGACGACGAGCCGGACCACCGTCTCGCCCAGATCCACCGGCGGTGTGTCGCCGGGGATGGTGCCGTTGGGGGTGCAGCCGAAGCAGCCGCCGTTGCCCGTGGTGATGAGGATGGTGCCCGGACCGTCGGAGACCAGGCCTCCCCCCGACTGCCAGATCCCGCCACCTTGGGGCAGGGTCCCGCTGACCACGGACCGGGTCTCGTCCGACCACAGGGTGGTCAACTTGCCGGCCTCGGAGACACCGGCGACATAGCCCACGTACGGTGGGAAGTCGCAGTGTCCGGCGAAGCCGGCGTAGATGACGCCGCCCAGCAAGAGCAGTCCTGGCCTCTGGATCTCGTACGTGGCGTTGAAGGTCTCCTGCGGATCGTTGGTGGCGGTCCCCTTGATCTGCACGGGGAACCCGGGCTCTTCGGCCCCGTCGGCATTCAGGTTGAGGGCATGCATGTAGTACGCCTGGGGACCCGAGGAACCCGAGATGTACTCGTTGTCGACGAGGTACTCGGTGTCCGTGGCCTGATCCACCGCCGGGGTCGAGGTGATCCCCATGTTCGGGGTCAGATCAGCACAGCCGAGCTCGCTGGCCAGCGCCGGTGTCCCGTAGTGCCTGCTCCACAGGATTGCGCCGGTCACCGGGTTGAGTCCGTACGAGTAGTTGTTCTCGGTGTTGACCAGCACCTGGCCGTCGTCGAGGAGCGGCTGGCCGTAGACCGAGCCGTTGACCGCGGTCTTGAACAGTTGACCGAAGGTCCCGCCGGTGACCAGGCCCGGAGTCAGGTTGGTCTGGTCCGGATACCAGCCGGTCCGGTCGTTGTTGGCACCGCGGGTCGCCCCGTCGGCCGGCGAGGTGACGTGCGACGACTGGGACGGGGCCGCACCGCTGATGAGCCCTGTCGCCGCCAGGACCGCCAGGACCACGCCGCCCAGGACCCCGATTCTTCGGGCTCTCCTACTCCGCATCATTACCCCAATTCCGACAGATCGGGAACGCCTTGCCCCACGTAATTGGCGCCCAGCATGCATCCTGTCCAGGGGCAATGCCAATTATGGGACCGCCCCTGGCTGCTTCGCCACGGAGAGTGCTCAGCCCTTCACAAAGAGAATGATTCGCGCCGTCACCGTCGTCCGGACCAAGCCGCCGCCGACCAGACGACGGGCAGGTCGCCACTGCAAATCAGTCCGGTCAGTCCGTCAGCTCGAGCGGCTTGCGGAGCACCACCACCAGCGTGGTCGTCTCCAAATCGACCCGGGTCAGATAGGCATAGCTCGGGTGCACGGCGTCGATGCCGAGTGGATCGTTCAACGGTCGACGAAACCACTCCGGATCACTGACCGATTCCTCCGCCACACGCTCGAATCCGGCCCGTTCGAACTTGGACAGCCACTCGGGCCGCTGGATGCGGTTGATGTATTGCGTCTTGCTGTTGAGCCAGCGATCCCAGGTCACTCCGTCGAAGCGGCAGTAGGACTTTCCGCGGGCCTTCGGATCGAAATAGGAAAGATGATCACACAGGTCGATGGCGTGGAACACGAACCCGCCCGGCTTCACCACTCGGAACATCTCGTCGATGAATGTGTCGATGATGCCCCGGTCGATGTGCTCGAGGACATCGGAACTCACGACGAGATCGAAGCCATCGCCGGGTAGATCGTTCATGGTGCCGGTCTCGTCGATGACATACTTCCAGGGGAGAGCGGCGTAGACCTGGTCGAAGGACTCGACGCCCGCCAGGGAGGCGAGCACCGAGTCCGCCTGTTCGATCCGTCCCGGCGGCAAGCCCAGGGTCTGCAGTTGGGGCCTGAGCTCGGCCGCATACATCTTGAACACGTCGAAAAGCCGGTTGTCCACGACGTCGAACAAGGTCGAATGGACGTCGGCCATGAGCGTCAGGATCAGACTTACCCAGTGGACGTATCCCGTCCCTATTTCGAGGACTTCGCCGCCCGGTTGCAGGTCGACGTGCCGGTCGACGCAGGAGGAAACCAACCGTGCCCGTTCCACATATCTCTCGGGCAGCCCTTGACGCCCACGACGCCATGACTCGATTTCGTTGCCGTACCTCCGGTAGGCGCGGCGAGTGGCGGGGGATACTGATAACGCCTTGGCGGCATAGGACACACCCACATACCTCAGCAACGGTGATCCTCTCTTCGGTCGCGGGCGATCACCCGCAGGATGCTAGTTGGTGGCCGGGACAGCGGAGAAGTGGCATCGAGGCCGGGCGGACCGGAACCCCGATCGCGCCGGCACGGCATGCCGTCGGTTTACCCAGCGTGAACACCCAATCCATCCATCGATGACGCTGTCCAGACCGCGGTAGGGCGCGGCGGGAAGGGACCTTTTCATCAAGATAAGGGGGCATCATGCCGATGTCTTCAGCGTGGGGCAGAGCCAGTCGTGGAAATCACGACCCTTCATACGAGCGATCAGTTCGCCGCGTCCGGGTTGGACACGATTCCGGCGGACGCGTGCACCTTGGCAAAGTTGTCATCGGCCTCACGACCATTGCCGTCATCATCGCCCTCGTCGAATCCCTCGTCACTCCGGCGGCTCGGTCGGGCCCACGCCCGGTCACGCCGGCGCCGCAAATTCAGGCTCCGACGAACCTGGACGCCGCGGCATTCGCACTCAACTCTGCAGGTGCCGGCTGGGAGTCCAGCGCGCAAGGAGGGGTGACCGCGGTCGGTGGTGCGCCGTCATACGGCTCGCTCAGCAGTGAGCCAAACATGCCGATCGTCGGAATGGCAGCCACCCCCGACCGGCATGGATACTGGATGGTGGCCTCGGACGGAGGGGTCTTCTCCTTCGGCGACGCCGGCTTCTTCGGGTCGACGGGGGCCATCCACCTCAATCAGCCCATCGTCGGGATGGCCCGGACCCGTAGCGGAGGCGGCTACTGGTTGGTGGCGGCGGACGGCGGCATCTTCGCCTTCGGTGATGCCCACTTCTATGGATCGATGGGGAACATCCACCTCAACGAACCCATCGTCGGCATGACGGCCACCCCAAACGGACGCGGCTACTGGCTGGTCGCCTCGGACGGGGGCGTCTTCAATATCGGCGACGCAGGGTTCTACGGCTCACTGGGGAACATCCACCTCAACGAACCCATCGTCGGCATCAAGGCCACGGCCGACGGACGCGGCTACTGGCTGGTCGCCTCGGACGGGGGCGTCTTCAACGGCGGCGACGCGGGGTTCTACGGATCGGCCAGTGGCAGCGCCACCAGTGACCGCATCATCGGTTTGGTCCCGAAGTCTGGGGGTCTCGGCTATGCCCTCATCGGACAGGACGGAGCGAACTATCAGTTCGGCAGCGGCACTTCAGCCAAGCCCTCATCCTCTCCGGGGTCGGGGTCGGGATCGGGGCCAGGTCCCACTCCGCCGCCGCCGGGGCCGGTCTCCGGCTTCGTGAAGCGGAACGGAACGACCCTGACGGCCAAGGGGGCACCGTTCCGATTCACCGGGATCAACATCTTCATGGCGGCCAGTGGCGGTACCCCGTCGAGTTGCGGCGGTGAGCTCTATCCGAACGTCGGCGTCCCCCTGTCGAAGATGCCTCGTGGCGTCGTCATCAGGTTCTGGGCGTTCCAGCCCTTCTTCGTGGCCAATGGGAAGTTCAACTGGTCGAACATGGATCAGGTGCTCGCCATCGCCGCCCAGCACGGCGACCGGGTCATCCCGGTCCTCGCCAACCAGTGGAACTTCTGTGACGGACCGGCAAAGGACCTGGCCTGGTACCAGAGTGGCTACGATTCCACGGTCGGACCAGGCGATCTGGTCACCTACCGACAGTACGTCGCCGCCATCGTGAGCCGTTACGCAAACAATCCCACGATCGCCATGTGGCAGCTGGTCAACGAGGGTGAGGCCGTCAACGACAACGACTCCTGCAACGAACCGGCCGCCCACAGTGCGCTCCTGGCCTTCTCCAACGATGTCGGGGGTCTCGTCCACAGCCTCGATCCCAATCATCTGGTCAGCCTGGGCACGCTGCAGGGATGGGCAGGGTCGGGCAACGGAACCCAGTGGTGCGGTGCGGCAAACGGTGACTACCAGAGCTTGATGGCATCTCCCGGCAACGACGTGTGCGACTACCACGACTACGGCTATCCGAATCAGCCGATGGGCACCACCTCGCAGCTGAACCTGGCCAAGGCGATCGCGATGTGCCATGCCGACAACAAACCCATCATGGTGGGCGAGACCGGTATCTATGCCGACAGCGCCTCCCAGCTGGGCGTACGGGCCGCCGAGTTCCGGGCCAAGTTTGCCGCCCAGTTCAAAGCCGGCGTGATCGGTGAGCTGCTGTGGGAATGGGTCAACAAGCCCGCGTTTGTGGTTCCCGACGGCGGAACCGATTACGGGATCTTCCCCGGCGACCCGTCCCTGGCGCTGCTCGGTACCGGCTGAGCCGATCGGTCGAGGTCAGCCCGACAGCTGGGCCACGGACGGATCCTGAGGGCTCAATACGGGCAGGTCCCAGAGGTCGCCCAGCCGCACGTTGGACGAGTACGGATGGTGCCGGACGAGCCCGCTCCCCGGGTAGGCCGCCACTTCACCAAAGTAGATGACCGCCCCGATGTAGTAGAGATCCACCCGCAGGAAGTCGAGATCGCCGGCGATGTGCTCGGCAGCAGACACCATCTCAGCCAGCTTCGGCGGCGGCGGGACGTCGTCCCCCATCGGCCACTGGAACCGGGTGTCGAACGGCTCCCACTCGGGCGTATAGACGTTGCGCCGGTGGTCGCCGAAGCGGTCGACGTCGACCTGGACGATCACCGCGGTGCCGTTCATGACGAAGAACTTGTACTCGTAGAGCGTCCCCCCGGGTTCCAATTGCTCCTCCACCAGGAGGAGCGGACGGGCCTGGGAGTAGGCCCATTCGCCGAGCACCTTGGACTGGGTCTCGTCCATCCACCCCACGGTCAGTGACTGCAGGTGGTCGATGTCGGGTCGGCCACCGCCGAAGTGGACCAGCGACGACCGGTGGTTCGGCTTGAGTACCCAATGATCGGGCAGGGTGACACCGGCCAGGGTGGAGACGTCCTCCCCCTGCCAGTAGGTCTCCGGGCTTCGGACGCCGGCTGCGGCGGCCCGTTCCTTCATGTCGAGCTTGTCCCCGGTCCAGGCCAGCTCCGGACGACGATCGTTGAGGATCCGCCAGTTGACCTTCTCGCTGAAGGTGCGGGGGTTGTTGAAATTTCCCCACCGCCGGTGGTTCCGGAGGAACAACAACTGACGCTTCTGCCGCAGCGGAATCCACGACCGTACTGTCTGGTTCACCTGCGATCTCACGCCCCTGGTGACGATCGAGGGCCTCGACACGAGGAAGCGCGACGGTCCGCCGCCATCGCCGAGCTTTCAGCCCTCCGCCATCTTGGTCCGGCCATCGACCGACTCCCCCTAGTTCGTCCACTGCCTCGGTCGCCGACAGACCTGAGTCACGGTCTCCATGGTTCTGGCTCATGGTACCGAACCGCCTGGGGTCGCGAACGATCCGGGGTACCCTGACCACGATGGGGACGGAAGTGACCAGATGAGGGTGCTCGAGTTGACGGAGCTGTACCCCCCCGATATCGGGGGGACCCAGCGCCACGTGGCGCGCCAGGCCGAGGAGCTGACCAGGCGTGGGCATCAGGTCTCGGTCGTCACGCACGCCGTCAGAGACGCGCCCGCCCATGAGGTGACCGAGGACGGGATTGCCATCTATCGGACCGAGTCCCAATGGCTCTCCCGGATTCCGGGCCTCTACCAGAACCCCCGACAACGCCTATCGGCACCGTCACCGGAGCCGAGGGACGCCCGGCTCATTCGCACGCTGATCAGCGAACAGAGGCCCGACGTCGTTCTGGCCCACAATTGGATCGTCTACAGCTATCTCGCCATCAAGCACGCCGACGATCCACCGGTGATCTGGATCCTCCATGACTATCTTGCCGTCTGCCACAAGCGGAACATCCTCTACACGCCACGGAACGCTCGGGAGTCGGGGGGGTGGCGACCGTGTCCCGGTGCCCGGCTCGACCGGTGCGTGCCTTGCGGCCAGGGACAGTACGGCTGGACAAAGTCGGCGGTGATCGCCACCGGCCTGCAGTTGAGCCGCCGCCTCCTGAACTCGAGGATCGACCTCGTCGTTGCCATCTCCAACACGGTGTCCGACGTCTCCCAGGTTGCCTTCGACGGGCCGATACGGGTCATACCGACCTTCCTGGCCGACGGGCTCCGCGAGGTCGGCTTCAGCCGCGATCGACCCGACTTCTGCCCGGACAGCGATGACCTTCCTATGTCGGCCCTTGTACCCCACAAGGGCATCGACGTCCTCCTGGAGGCGTACCGGAACCTGAAGAGCCAGGTCCCCCTGGTGGTGATCGGCACCGCGGCGGGAAGGCCCCTGCGCTTCGGCCAGGGCGTTACCGTGGCCCTGGACGTCGACCACGATCAGGTCATGGCCGCATGGGCCCACTGCACCGTCGGCGTGGTCCCCTCGGTGTGGAGGAACCCTGGGGCCAAGTAGCGGCCGAGGCCGCAACCGCCGGGAAGCCGGTCGTGGCCAGCCGGGTCGGAGGACTACAGGACGTGGTGGTCGACGGCGACACCGGGATACTCGTCCCCCGAGGGATCCCGACGCCCTGGCACAGGCCATCGATCTCCTGATGGCCTCACCCGACATGCGAGCCGACATGGGACGCAGGGCTGCAGAGCACGTCCGCCCGTTCACCGTGTCGGTCGTGACCGATCAGATCGAGCAGGCGATCGATGACGTCATCGGACCGCGAGGGTCCCGCCGCTAGGCCGAGCCACGCTTCCCATCGTCTGTTGGTAGCTGCCATCGCATTCCCAGTTCAACGTCATAGGCGTAGGGCCTGCTGCGCTCGAGGCCGCTTCCCGGGTAGGCCGCCACCTCTCCGAGATAGATCCCGTCGTCGGTGTTGTAGAGATCGACCCGCAGGAAGTCGAGATCGCCGGCGATGCGCTCGGCCGCAGCCACCATCTCAGCCAGCTTCGGCGGCGGCGGGACGTCGTCCCCCCGCGGGTGGAGGTACTGGGTGTACCGGCTCCCACTCGGGCGTATAGACGTTGCGCCGGTGGTCGCCGAAGCGGTCGACGTCGACCTGGACGATCACCGCGGTGCCGTTCATGACGAAGAACTTGTAGTCGAGCGGTGTGCCCTCCGGGCTCGAATTGCTCCTCCACCAGGAGGAGCGGACGGGCCTGGGAGTAGGCCCATTCGCCGAGCACCTTGGACTGGGTCTCGTCCATCCACCCCACGGTCAGCGACTGCAGGTGGTCGATGTCGGGTCGGCCACCGCCGAAGTGGACCAGCGACGACCGGTGGTTCGGCTTGAGTACCCAATGATCGGGCAGGGTGACACCGGCCAGGGTGGAGACGTCCTCCCCCTGCCAGTAGGTCTCCGGGCTCCGGACGCCGGCCGCGGCGGCCCGTTCCTTCATGTCGAGCTTGTCCCCGGTCCAGGCCAACTCCGGACGACGATCGTTGAGGATCCGCCAGTTGACCTTCTCGCTGAAGGTGCGGGGGTTGTTGAAATTTCCCCACCGGCCGGTGGTTCCGGAGGAACAGCAGCTGACGCTTCTGCCGCAGCGGAATCCACGACCGTACTGTCTGGTTCACCTGCGATCTCACGCCCCTGGTGACGATCGAGGGCCTCGACACACTTCCTCCCCGTCCTCATCCGGACTTCACATCGCAGCGGTCTGTGCTGTCCGCTCAGCCTAACCCCAGGCCCGCTTGCCGGCCTCATCGCGAACGTACCCCGGCGACATCGGCATAGAGGTCGAGAAGCGTCGTCGACGCACTCGATCCCAGCGTCGGAAGATCAGGCGCCGCAGCCGATCCGGACCGTCGACCACTGAGCGAAGCACCTCCGGCCAGCTCAGACCGGCTGCACGGAGAGCGGCACAGCGGTGGCGTACCCGTTGGTCGCCAGCTCGGTCAACCCGGAGGTGTCGGCGACGACGACCTTTCGGCCGAGAGCGAGCGCCTCCATCACGGCGACCGGGTTGGCCTCGTACTCGCTCAGGAGGACGACGACGTCGCTGGAGCGGACGAGCGCACCGAGCTCGCCGCGTTCGCGTTCGCCGAATGATGTGAACGTCACCGCCCGGCCCACTCCCAAGCGGGTAGACGAGGTCACGGAGGCGGCTCTCATACGGGCCCCGACCGACGACGGCCAGAGTGTGCGTCCGGGAGCCAGCTCCAGCAGCGCCGGCATGGCCGCGATCACCCGTTGATGCACCCTTGAACCGCTCGAGTCGGCCCACCGAGCAGACGAGGGGATCGCCGGAAACCTTGGGCACCGCGTCCTCATCGACGATCGAGGGGTCCGGCGCCGTTGCGAATGAGCCGGATCTTCGTCCGATCGCATACCGAGCCGCCGGGCAAACTGGTCGACCTCGTACTCGCAGACGGCAACGAGCGCACTGGCATCGGCGGAGGATGGGCCGTTGCACCTGCCACTGCATCTCTCGCACCGCTGTCCGCAGCCGACTGGAGTTCCCTCCGGAGTGGAAGGTGAGCACGGTCGGGACACCTGCCCGCTGGGCGGCGGCCAGTGCCATGAGGGGCAAGAAGGGTGTGCACGCCCTTGCATATGCACGAGGTCGTAGCCTCCTCGTCGCGAGCTGCCTGGCCAGGGCCGGAGCGATCGAGAGGTCGGTCCAGCTCGGGCACGGCCGGAAACCGCCGGACCGAGGACATCGCCCTGGCGTTCGGTGGTAGGGAGCATGTCGTCGAGCACGATGGTGAGCACGGTGATGTCATGACCCAGCGGCGCTCATCCGTTGAGCTACCTCGTGGACGTGCGACTCGATCCCGCCGAGATGCGGCAGGTACTTTGGGGGTCACCATGGCCACGCGCAAGCGTGGTCACCGTGCCATCCCCGCCCGCTCAAGCCGGCGCTGCGGAGCCGCAGGGACGAGACCCACCTTCGGTGCTGCACTGCCACACTCCACGGCGACCGGGTACCGCCCGCACGTGTGAGCACTCTCACGGAAATGACGCTCCAATCGGGGGACGATTCCACGCCCGACGCGGGCGCGGAAGGTCAGGCGATAGTAGCCGACCCCGAACTGCGGGCGGCGGCAGAGGATGCGGTAGGCCCCCGAGGACGGAACAGACCAGGGTGAAGACTCCGAGGGCGACGGCGACCGACTGTCGGGAGAGCCCGACCGGCGCAGCCGCGAGAGCCACCGATGCACAGACGGTGACGGCGAGGCTCATCCCGACGCTGGCCAGCAGCCGCTCGCCGCGGGTCAGCTGCCGCTCAGGGAGGACGGCGCAGACGAGGGCAAACCCGGGCACGAGCAGTACCATCAGGATCCCGAGCACGATCCGCGTGACATGAGGAACGTCCGCCTGCGCGGTCACGATCGTCAGAACGGCCACCAGACACGCACCTCCGAGCAGCATCAGACGAGGCTGTCTCACGTGGTCGCCTTCTTGCCCTCGGAACGACTGTCTGGTCCGGGGGTGCACGACCCGTCTTCGATCCGGGAGACATCGAAGATCTTGATGGGTCCGGAGGCGTAGAGAAGCTTGGTGCACGGCGCAGAAGAGAACTTCTTCAAGGCCACCGCCGAAAACACGCTCTTGAAGGTCCCGGCACCGGGTTCCTGCGAACTGAAGTAGTAACCGCCGCTCGGCGGAAAGCCCTTCGTCATGCGAGAGTCCACCAAGCAGGTACCGGACCTGCTGGTCCCTGATGGTGTCCGTCACGGTCGATCCCATCGTCGGCGAGAAGAAGATCGGCCAGACGCTCTTCTCGCCGACGGCGTCCTGCTCGCCGTACGTGGCCAGAGCCAGGGCGTCGATGGCATCGGCGCCGAATCGCTGGTTGATGCCTAGATGGTCGCGGGCCCAGGTCGAGGCCGTGACCACATCCGGCTGCACCGACAATGGATAGCCCTGTGGATGCGATGACTCCGGCAGCAGCTGGTTGTAGGCGGTACCGATGGTCACATCTCCGACGAACACCAGCGTCACCAGGGCGGTGGCCACGGCCGTCCTCCGCCAGCCGACGAGCGCACTCAGTTTGGTCCGCTGGAGCTCACGGCGATGTCGGGGCCAGGTCGCATCCTTGGCCAGCATCCCCAGCACACACCCGAGCCCGATGAAGACGTACTCCCATGACCGCGCCGAGATAGCCACACCCTCTGGGGCCAGGCCGCGGATCAAGGTCAATGGGAACAGAACCGCCACGAAGATGGCAATGGCGATCGACACGTGGTCCCGCCGCTTCCAAGCCCGGTACACCGCCGGGGGCAGGGCGAGCAGGATGATCCCGACGGAGGCGAAGCCGGCGACCGTCTGCCAGGCTGGGTGCCGCGGCGGAACCGTTGGCGTAGAGGTGGCGGGGCGCGGTGTGCCCGAGGATGAGCGACCCGGTCTGCCGCAACGCAACCGAGATGTCGGCGAACAGGTAGGAGCGGGCCGGCGTGGCGACCAGAAAGAACCAGGCCAGTGACGCCGCCGAGGCCACGATGGCCATCAGTCCGACGCTGCCGCGAGCGGGGTGGGATCGGGGGGTGACGAGCTCGGCCAACCACCACACGATGAGCAGCCCGGCCAGCGCGAAGCCGACGACATGATGGGTGACGGACACGGCGGCGATGACGATCGAGCGCGGCAATGAGCGCCGGGCGCAGTGTCTCCTGGCGGGTCCGCCCGATCCACCACACGACGAAGGCCGCCAGAGGAAGGGCCAGGTTTTCGTAGGAGAACGATGCACTCCAGAACAGAAACATCGGATTGGCGGCGTAGACCAGGCTGGCCCCGGCGGCGGTGCGGCTCGAACCCGTCACTTTCTCGGCGACAAGGAACACACACGCCGTGATGAGCACCCGGGCCACGCCGATGATGATCAGCCCGGACCGCGAAGACACTGAGTCCGGTGAGATCCACCAGGCCGGCGGTGAGCGAGCCCAGCCCCGGGTAGTAGGCGGCGGTCGGAAGGAGTGGATTGATCGCGAAGAGGTGCTGGGTGCGGAGAATGTCCTGAGTGCTCCGCACATGGATGTACTCGTCGATGTAGGTGAAGGCACTGGGCGAGCCGAGGACCTTCACGCCGTAGAGCGCGGTTCCGAGCAGCAGGATCAGCGTCAACCGCTCGCGTCGATGGGTGCCCTGCATCAACACCCGGCCGGCGATCGGTACGAAGATCAGGAGAAGGCCGAACCAGAAGAGGACCGACGCATTCACGCTCCCATAGCCGCGCCGGCTGGCCACATCGGCGAAATCGACCGAGGCGAGGCCCAGCGCGGTACACAGAACGACGAAGGACATCCACGGGAGGTCGAAACGGGGACGCTGATCCAGACTGGGAACAGGGGGCGGTTTCGTCCCGGAGGCGAACCTCGCTCGAGGGACGGCCGCGCTCGGGGGACACCAGGGCCTGGCCGGCTATCGGGGCGACGTTGGGAGCCGGTGACTCCTCCTTGAGGCCCACCGGCGACAGTCGGCTGTGCCGGCCGGTCGTCGGCGACTCCATGCCGCGCAGTTCGAGGTCCATCAGGAGGCCACCTCTTGCCTTCGTCTTCCGACCAAGCGTCCAGGACTGGACAACCTTAGTAGGTCGAATACGACAAAGACACAGCCGCACAGCTGCATCTCGAGGAACGCCCAACCGACCGCGCTGATCCCAAGCGTGGGAAGGAAGACCCAGGAAAGACCGACGACACCGAGCCCCATGGCCACATTGAGGGTGGCGGCAGCGACGAGCCTGCCCTGCACCCGCAGCACGGCGACGTAGACGTTGGTGACGGCATCGGGTATCGAAGCGATCAGCACGATCCGCAACAGCCCGATGGCGTGATGTTCGTAGGCAGTACCGAAGGCCGACAGCAAGGTTCCGCCGATTACGAACACCCCGACAATGCAGGGCGCCAGCATGATGCCGATCGCACCCAATGCCGAGCGCGCCTTGGCGTACACCTCGTCGGGGTTGTGGGCCCCCTCGGCGAACAGGGATTGGGACACTGCTGGTGAGATGATCAGGAAGATCCCACCCATCATCCACGTCGTGTAGAAGTAGGCATTGTCCGTTGACGACAGCCGCGCCGTCACCAGCACGGGGATCACGAAGGGGAGCAAGGCGCCGCCCATGCCGATCAGCTGATTGCCGGCCATCCGGGAAAGCAGCTCGCGGGCTTCGCGGGCGAGAACACCGACGGGAGCGGGACGGTCGGGCCTCCGAAGGCGAATCAGGAGTCCGATGCCCAGAATGAGCCCGACGACCGACGCCGCCGCCCACGCCCCCAGCAGGTTCAGGGCACTGTCACCCGCCACGACCAGCAACAGTCCGACCATCACCAGTTTTCCACCGGCAACGATCGTGTTCCGGAGCAGCATGTTTCCTGCGGCCCGTTGGGCGATGAACACGTAGTCGAGGACGGCTCCGCCGGCCATGGTCAGTGTCCCGGCGATGAAGAGCAAGGCGTACGTCGAGTCGTGGAGAACCGACAATTGCCGGGTCAGGAAGGGCAGGAGGATCAGCACCCCGCATCCGGTGGCGATGCAGATGGCAGTTGCCGTGGCCATTCCCGCCCAGAAGGTGACCGACCAAGCAGCCAGGAGCCGCTTGGTGGGCAGGGACTGGATCAACATGCCCCCAACCCCGAGGCTGGCCAACAGCACGATGATCGTGCTGGCCGAGATGATGGCGGCGATCAGCCCGACGACATGGGCGGGGAAAAGCCGGGCAGCCACCAGCCAGAATGCGAAGCCGAAGGCCGACTGAACGACCGTCGTCAACATGATGAAGAGGCCGTTCCGGAGCAGCGAGTCCGTGCGGACGCGGCCGATCAGCTTTCCCGGAGACCTCCAGCTGCCGGATCGGGACGCCCGGCCGACGGCGACGGTCGAAACGGCCGAGCGACCGTGGGTTCTCTCCAGCGTGCTCCGGGCGTGGGCGCGGGAGGGCCTCGACCTTCTGGGCCGGACGGCGACGTTGGTGGTGGACGTCGACCGCTTCTGATCAGCGGGCCGCGGAGATTCCACGATCGTTCCTCGTCGCAGTGGTGACCGGTCCCATTGTCGAAGGGTCGACCGGGCCCGATCCCCGCCGCCCGGCCGTCTGCCCGCCGATCAGGGCCCGGATGACCACTCTGTCGAGCCCCAGTCGGCCCAGGCCGTAGCCGAGGACGGTTGCCGACAGCCCCAGGACGATCACCGTCGACCGGGCCGCTCCGGATCGATCACCGCCGACGAACTGTGCCAACCCGGACGCCACCCCCCGGGGGAGGACGCTGGTGACATAGGACCACTCGGCCGACGACGCATCGGCCACTCCGACCAGCCGGGCCACGGCGGCCTTGGAGATGCCTTCGGCAAAGCAGCGCCGGACCAGATAGCGGACATTGGCCCGTTCGGGGCCGACACGATGGTCGACGCTTGCCGTCGGCACCTGCAGGATGGTTCCCGGTCCGTAGTGTTGATGCACCCGGATGCCGACAACCGTCTCCTCGCAGCCCAGGGGAACCGCCGCCACCCGGCCCATCTCGGTATCGAACACTCCGACATCCGAAAACACGGCACGCCGGAAGGACATCGACGCGCCGATGGGATTTCGGATCGGAGCGCTCGTCTCCGGCAGGCCCCGGTAGCTGCACCCCACGACCCAGTCGAATTCACCCGGGAACCAGCCCGGGCGACCCTCGACCCAGTCGGCCCGAGCCACTCCCCCGGTGCCGTTGATCGCCGGATCGGCATACGGAGCCACCAGCGCCTCGAGCCACTTCGGATCGGCCACGGCGTCATCGTCGAGGAAGGCCACCACCTCGCTCCGGGAACACTCGATCCCGGTGTTGCGGGCACCGGCCAGGCCGCGTCGGTGACGGTTGCCGATGACCTGCACGCCCGGAAAGGCCGCCACTGCTCTCGAGAACAGTGCCGGATTGTGGTCGACCACGAGCACGCATTGCTCGGGCGGCCGCGACTGAGCACCGACCGACTCGATGGCGGCGGTCAGGTCTCCCCAGCGTCTCTCGGTGTACGCACAGATCACCACCGTCACTGACGGAAGGTGTTCGGTGGGACCCGACGGTTCAGCCGGCAAGCGAGGGGTGGCCCGCCGCACCCACCTCTGCGAAACCACAGGAGCCTTTGCCAACACACCCCGATCCGGGCCGATTGCGTTCAATTGCCATTGCCTGATCGTCTTAGCTGGCCTCTTCGGTCAGGGTGGACAGCACCGACCACGTGGCGCCGACCTCGCGAGGTGACTTCGCCGACAACAGCGCCGCTCTGCGTGCACCCCGCTTTCGCTCCGCATGGATGGTCCGGAGCACGCGGAGGCCGTCGGAGAAGGCATTGAGGTTGCTCGATCCGTGGAACCGGGTCCGCTCGAAGCTGGGAACCTCGGCGACCCGCAGGCCGGCCTTGGCCACCCGCACATTGATCAGCGTCTCGACCTCGAATCCGTCGCCCCACAGCATGTTTCCCTCGTCGCACCGTCGACTCCCCGGGCTCGAGATTGAGGACCGAGAGACAGTCCCGCCGGAAAGCGTTGTAGCCGTAGCAGAGGTCCGTGTACCGGGTGCCGTAGAGCAGGTTGACGATCTTGTTCAGCCAGCAGTTGCCGTCCTGCCGGAGCCGGCTGATGTCGCTGCTTCCTGCTCCGGGCATGAACCGCGAACCCTTGGCAAAGTCGGCGCCCTGTTTGAGGGCGTCGACGAACCGTGGGATCTCGGCCGGGTCGGTCGATCCGTCGGCATCGAGCATGACGATGAAGTCGCCGGTGGCCACGGCGAATCCGCAGGCCAGCGCGTTCCCTTTTCCCTTCCGGGTCTGCCCGATGACGGTGATGTCCGGGCGAAGCTGCGGGCGACATCGACCGTGTCATCGGTCGATTCGCCGTCGACGAGAATGACCTCGTAGCGCCCGTCCGGAAGCTCGGCCAGGACGTGGGGCAGGTTTCGGGCCTCGTTCTTCGCCGGGATGACGACGCTCACCGTGGGCTCCGCCTGGACGGACTTCAAGCGCTGCTGGGTCCGCCGTTCCACATCACCAGGCGTCATACGAGCCTGCCCTTCGTCCATAGGAATTCCCAGTTGGAAAAGACATCGACTGCCATTCATCCGTCCGCCCACTGACACTCTTCCCGACTCCGCGATCTGCCGACACAACCCCGAAGGGCGGCGCCGCCCAAAGGTCCATCGACGCCGACGGCCTTACGCTACGTGTCCCCCCCGATTACAAGCTGTGTTTCAGTGGTGGCGCGGCCCCGCTGAGTGAGATTTTGCCGGGAAGGGCCACCGCCCGGGGGAGGCCCGGCCCGCCGCCGTTCCGGACCCGCCGACGGCGTCCGCGGCCGGGCCGGCTAGGCCCGCCGGCCCAGGGCCATGACTGCCGCATCAGCCAGAGCGAAGGCGCCCCGTAGGCGAACTCATTGCGCATGCCGTCGGGGACTCGTTCTGGATCCCCTTGTGGATCCTCATCACGACATCGGGGAAAGCACGGACTCCGAAGAAGTGCTCGATCGGCTTGTCCAGGTCGAGCAGGGCGGCCCCGGCCATCGCGGCAAGGGTGGACAGCCGGGCCGACCGGTCGACGGCGAGGGCGGCGGCCGCCATCGCCGCCAGACCGAGCACGCCGTCCCGTTTGGCGACCTGGAGGAATCGCTCGGTCCCGTCCGGCTCGTCATCGCATCCCCAATGGGGCATGGCGTCCAGCACCAGATGCGACCCGATCCCGACGACGAAGGCCGCCACCGGGCGGCGCTTCAGCGCCTGGCCGATCAGCACGCCGGAGAGCACATGGTTGGTCACGAACATCGGTCCACTCTCTCAGACGTCTGGAAGACTGGTACCAGATGCGGTCCGGCGATGACCGACGACATCGGCCCCGCTGATCTCCCGGTTCCCGAGGATCCGCTCCCCGGCCACCACTGGTGGGCGAACGCGGGGTGTCCACTAATTCACGGGGGCCCGGGGGTACAGTTCTTTGGCAGCCGACCGATAAAAGGCCTGTCGGACGAAGATGCCGGGGACGTGAATTCGATGAGCACGGGCGACAAACAGACATGTTCGGCGTACCCACCATGGTGTATGTCATCGGTGTGGATGGAACGGACCTGTAGCCAAGGTCCGCCGGCACGACCGCAAGGTCCTCCAGACGGGGAGGGCCTTCCGGCGACTCTGCCACGAGTGCACCGATGACCTCCTCCACCTTCGCCTGGCCTCCCAGCCTCTCCGGGTCGCCGGGCTGAGCCAGGAAGCCGGGCCGCCACCGCCGGGTCGCCTGAGCCGGCCCGGCTCGAGGGCCGACACTCCAACCAACCGACGTCCGTACGCTGCGCCGATGCCGGGCCGTGCTCCGAACTCCGGCCCCCTTCCCACTCGAGGCGAGGAGGCGCCGCGCCTGCCCTTCCCCTGCTGTGCTTCTGTGGCCGTGGTCGGGGCGCTTCCGCCCTCGCCATCCTGCGACTCGTCGCCTGGGACGACGTCGACCTCTTTGCCGTCCTCAACACGGTGACACCATTCCTCTACCTTCCGGCGTGGATCGTCGTCTGTCGTGGCCGCCCTCGGCCGTCGGTTCGCCCTCGCCGGTGCCGCCTTCCTGGTCGTGGCCGCCCAGATCGCCTTCCTTCTTCCCGAGCTGACCGCGGCGGAGCCCGTGCCGGACTGGGCCCACGCCCCGTCCATCACACTCCTCGATGCCAACATCTACGAGCAACCCGTCGATGGCCGGCTACGCCAAGGAGATCGCTCAGGTCCGGCCCCAACTGGTGACGATGGAGGAGGCCACTCCACTGGCCGTGAGCCAGCTCACCCGGGCCGGCGCCCTCGCCGGCCTTCCCTACCGGTTCGAGGTGACCCGCTACGACCCGGCGGCATTCTTCATCGCTTCCTCCTACCCGCTCACCCACACCCGTGGCTCCGTACGGACGCCCATTCATCGTCCAGACCACGCTCGAGCTGCCGTCAGGTCCCCAGCCGCTCTGGGTCCTCCACACCACCGCTCCGCTCCAGTCGTCATTCTCCCAATGGAAGGGTCAGCTGCCGCCATCGCAAAGCATGCTGCAAACTCGAGGGCCCTCCGGCCTCCTGGTCGTCGGGGACTTCAACGCCACCTGGGGCAACAGGGGCTTCCGGGCCATCCTCGATGCCGGCATGACCGACGGGGCCGCGGCCAGGGGCAAGGCCTTCGACATGACCTGGTCGCAGAACCTGCCCGTGATCCCCCCGATCGTACGCATCGACCACGTCCTCACCGGACGCCGGAGTCGGCGGTGACTCGGATCAGGACGGACGAGGGTCTGGGCAGCGACCACCGCGACCTGATCGCCACCGTGGCCATCCGACCAGCCCGGGCCTCAGCCCACTGAGCCTGTCGTCAGTACGGCCCGATGCGCTGATCGGGATTGGTGTCGATCAGATGGTGCCCGTCGGTCGAGACCTGCGACGTCCACTCGTGACCGTCCCACCACCGGTAGTGAAATCTCCCGCTGGGATCGGGGTGCCATGCCGGTGGCGAGTGGGGCCAGCTCGTGCCTGCGCCCGCGGCGGGCCGGGAGCAACCGGTGCCGGCGCCCCGGCGGCTCCTGTCGGGCTCGGGAACCCGGAGCGGTCGGCTGGGAGTTCGCCGGCCGAGGGTAGGCGGGGAAGAGGTCTGAGGCGCTGGCCGAGCCCCTCGAGCATGCCGGGGCCGGAGCCGGCAGGCGGCGGGCACCTGGCATCGGCGGGTGTTGCTGGGCCTGGCGCACACCGGTCGAGTGGGCGATGAGATAGAGGATGAGACCCACGAGGAGGGAGAGGAACCAGAAGAAGGCCCACAGGGCCGAGGGCAGCCCCCAGGGCGTCCTGCCCAGGACCCTGCGGTCATTTTCGGAAAGCCGGTAGCCCAGCACCGCCCACACGAGCGACAGGACTCCGTAGACGACCATTGGGTAGCACTCAGGTGCACCACCACAAACTCTAATCCTCGTGAGGCCCGCTCCTGCCATCAGCTGGGCAGATCGTCCGAGAGGACCACGGGCCACCGGCCCGGGGTATTGCGGACCCGACGGCTCGTCGACGCCATGATTCCGGACCAGATCCGGTCTCCTCCGGGGAGACCCATGGTCAGGGCAGTGGGTGGGCGACGAAGAACGCCCACATGGTGGAGTTGGCGCTGATCGCCGTGCTCTGGGGCCCGAGCACCCGGGTGATCGACTTGGGAGGTGCGGGCCACCGGGCCATTCGTGGCCCTCCCCGGCGATGGCGTAGAGCTCGACCGCCGAGCCTCCCGCACACTTTCCGTAGGCGGTCAGCGTCACACCCGGGTCCGGGTCGGACACCGCCGGCTTCGGCGCGCAGCCGTTGTGGGCGCCCCACCGCTGCGCGGCCACCGGCACGCTGTAGGTCCAGTAGGCCTGGCCGTGGCCGGCGAAGGGATCCACCGGGTCGGCGGTGCCGTGGAACGAGATCACCGGCACGGGCCTCGTCGACGGGCACGGGCTCGGGAAGCGCAGGCCGCTGACCGGGGCCACGGCGGCGAAGACGGTGGACGCATCGCAGCCGAGCTGGCTGGCCATCCGGGCGCCACCCGAGAAGCCGGTGGCGTAGACGCGGTGCTCTGCGACGCAGTACTTCTGCTCGAACAGGGTCACCAGCTGCTCGAGGAACGACACGTCGTCAGGTGCATCGGCCGGGACGGCGGCGCCGCCCACCAGCGGTTGTCCGGGGACGTTCCACTCGAAGCCCCTGCCGGCGGCGATGTCGCCCTGGGGGTAGGCCACGATGAAGTCGTCGGCGTCGGACGTGGCGTCCATGCCGGTGAGGAACTCCTGGGCGAGGGCCGTCGATTGGCTGCCGTGCATGTTGAGCACCAGCGGGACAGGGGTGGTGGCCCGATAGCCCGACGGCAGATGGACGATGGCCACCCGTGCCCTCCCCCCGATGGTCGGCGTCAGCGTGAACGTCCCCGGGGCAGCGCTGTCCCGCTCCCGCACCCGGGGCTCGGCTGGAGCGACCGGCGACGGGAGGCCGATGGACCGGTCGCGCCGTGGCTCGCCGGTGCGGACGTGGCGGGGGCACTGCTCCCGCCCCGCCACAGGCGGCCAGGACCACCGCGCAGAAGCACGAGGCCCGGCCGCCGGGGGCGCCGCCCGCGCCCCGACGCTCGCCTCCGCCGTTCAGTCTCCCAGTCCATCGCTGCCTGCATGCGACGCTCCGGTCAGCTCATCGCCGCGATCGGGTGCTTCGGGCGGGTACCTCCCGAAGGTCGAGAAGTGCCTGGCGATCCCACCGGTGAAGCTGTCGATGTAGGCCAGCTTGCGGATCATGTAGCTCCGGCTCTCCTTGGGGTCGAGGTAGAGGTTGTAGAGCCGGCCGTGCGAGTACTTCTGGGTCACCCCGGTGAAGCCACCCAGGTTGAGGCAGTCCCGGTCGTCGTCCGAGGTCGAGGCGACCATGAACTTCCACTCCCCCACCCGCAGGGCGGAGAACACGTTGGTCAGCCAGTAGTAGAGGTACTTGCGGTTCGACGACCCCGTCGGGGTCGAGGAGGAACGAGGTCTGGTCGACCCCGTCGATGTAGCGGTCCTCGGGTACCGATGCCGGAGGCCCCGGCCAGGGGCAGGAAGGTGTTGAACAGGTCCATCTGCGAGAACAGCCCGTCGGTGGCCCGGTCGGCGGCGACCATCCCCGGCCAGGCGACGATGCCCGGGACCCGCTGGCCACCCTCCCAGGTCGAGCCCTTGGCGCTCCGGAACGGCGAGTAGGCGGCGTCGGGCCAGGTCTCCATCTCGGGCCCGTTGTCCGAGGAGATGAAGATCGAGCGTGTCGTCCATCTGCCCGGTGGCCTCGAGCTCGGCCACCAGCCGGCCCACGATGTCGTCGAGCTCGATGATGGTGTCCTTGTAGGGATGCTTGGCCGGGGACGAGCCGAGGAACCGTTCGTGGGGATAGTTGTCGAAGTGGGCGCCCCGGGTGCAGTGGTAGAGGAACCACGGGCTGCCGTCCGCCGGCTCGGGCTCGGCCATCCGCCGGATGAACTCGAGCGAGTAGCCGGCCCACTTGTCGTCCAGCAGGGAGAGCACGGGGACCGTCACCTCCTCGACGTTCTCGGCGTCACCGCCCCGGGTGGCATGGACGAAGCACTTGTTGAAGGGCAGGTTCTCCACCCACCTGGTGCGTTCCTCGCTGTAGACGATCTCGGGGAAGAAGTTGGGGTCCCGCCACTCGGTGTACATGTCGGAGACCGAGAGGAATCCGAAGAAGTCGTCGAAGCCGACATGCTGGGGCTGCGACTCGCCGTTCTCGCCCATGTGCCATTTCCCCACCGCCTGGGTCACGTACCCGCGTCGGAGAGGAGCTGGGCCAGGGTCACCTCGCCGTCGAGGCCGCCGGGCTGGCCGTACATCGGCGGGCCGCAGCAGCCCGTGGCGCATGGGCAGCCGACCGGTCATGATCGACGCCCGCGACGGGGTGCACGACGGCTCCGAGTAGCACGAGGTGAGGAGGGTCCCCCGGCGGGCCAGCCGGTCGATGTTGGGCGTCGGGGCCCCGACGGCCACCCCGCCGCCGTAGCAGCCGAAGTCACCCCAGCCGACATCGTCGAAGAGGACCATCAGGAAGTTGGGCCGCTTCCGGTCGGACCCGCGGAACCCGGCCAGCGCGGCGTCGGCCCGCTCCTCCTGCTCCTCGAGCACGAAGTGGGGCTCGAGGCTGTCCCGCACGCTGGACGGTCTCTGCGACCACCGGGTCATGTGCCATCTGCTTTCCTCCTCCGGTCCGGTCCCGGTGCAAGGCCCGAGTCGTCAGTCGCCGACCTAGCCGTCGATCATCTCGCGGATGAGATCGGCGTGGCCGTTGTGCGCGGGCGTACTCCTCGATCATGTGGTCGTAGAATCCATCGCAGCGAGCACGGTCGCCCCCGTCGTGAGGCCCGGTGTCGTCCAGCTCCCGGGACCGCGGCCGCCGCACGGCTGGCCTCGCACTCCGCCTGCCACAGCGCCGAGGTCGGCCTCCCAGTCGGCGTCGTCGAGCGGCACCAGCTCGCTGTCCTCGACGGCCGGGTCGAACCAGATCGGGCCGGCGGCAGTGTCCTCCAGCAGCACGCGCTCTGGAACCAGTTCCGCTCCACCTCGGCCATGTGGCGACCAGGCCATGAAACGACAGCTCGGAGGTACGGCCTCGCCTTGCGAGCCCCGTCGTCGAGTCCCTCGCACTTGATCAACAAGGTGATGCAATGGAACTCGAGCCAGCCCTCGAGCATCTCATGCTCGCCCGGGGTGAACGACGACTCCGTCCGGTGTGGAACCTCGAGCCCTTCGACCGCGGGAAGGGTTCCCTGCACCCGGCTTTCGTTGGGGCACGATCGGGCACCTCGGAAAACGACGGAGCCGGCTGGCACGCTTCGTGAGGGACCCGTCGCCCGTCAGAGTATCGCGGACCCCTGCCCGCGATCCGGTGGGGACGGAGGGAGTCGAACCCTCACTGGAGGCGGTTTAAGCGCCCTGCCTCTGCCGGTTGGGCTACGTCCCCGTAGCCGTGGCGTCAGTCCGCCGACGCGTGCCAACCACGCGGCCCACGGGGTGACGCCCGAGGCAAACCTTAGGTGCTGGTCCGCGCCGGTCGCCGGTTCAGGCGCCCTACCGGGCTCAGATGCCCGAACGGGCGGCGACGAGCTCCGCCATGGCCTCGAGCTCCTCGTGCCGCGGCCGGTCGACCCGGTGCTCCAGTCCCCGCCTGGCCGGGCCAGGGCCCGAGCACCGTGGTCGGCTGGGTCTCTGCGTCCCACAGGGCCACGTCCCCGGGGAACCGGAGCGGGCGAATCCCGGTCCAGGCCCGGCGTACGGCGGCGGAAAGGGCGAATGCGTCGTCGCCTCCACCCGAGAACGTCTGCACCGCCGGGTTGTGGACCGTCCCGAACACGAACGGGATGTCCAGGGCGTGGCACGAGCCGAGCACCCCCCCGAATGCCGGCGACTCCCACGTGAACAGGTAGAAGTAGGTGGCCGCACCGGGCTCCGCCGCACCGGCGTGGGCGTCGGCGAACCGGACCGTCGGCAGTCGGAACACGTACTCGGTGGCTGATGGCCACCCACAGGTCCCGGGGGCTCACCGGCTCGCCCCGGGCGGATCGCGCCGCCCGCACCGAGGCGATCAGCTGGTCCCCGCTCCGTCCTCCGTGGTCAGGCGCCCCGTCCACCGCCGCAACCCGTCTTCGTCCAGGGAGCTGAGGGCGGGGTCCCCGACGGTGAAGAAGGCCGACTCGTCCCGGGTGGTGCCGATCAGCAGCGGGACGCAGGATGCCGATCCGAACCGCCACCGCCTCCTCGGGGGCGGTGGGGAGCAGCCCGCCGTCGACCACCGGCATCATCAGCAGCGCCGGATCGTCCTTGGCCGCCACCACCGCGCCGATCTCTCCGGCGGCCCGCACCAGCTCGCCGGCCGGCACCTTCTCCAATGCCGCCCGGGTCATCGGGTACACCCAGGTGGGCGGCCACCTGCTCGGTCCGGGCCGAGGCCTTCTCGGCGGTCGTAGGTGTACGGGCGGACCGCTCTGCACGATGGCCCGGTGGAAGAGCCCGTCGCGCCGCGGGTGTGCCGAGCAGGGTGGACACGCTCATGCCCCCGGCCGACTCGCCGAAGAGGGTCACGTTGCCCGGGTCGCCTCCGAAGTCGGCGATGTGGTCCCGCACCCAGTAGAGGGCGGCAACCTGATCGGCCAGGCCCCAGTTGCCCGAGCCCGACCACTCCCGGCCGTCGAGCCAGGTCTGGCCCGGGTCCTCGAGCGCCGGGTGGGCCAGGAACCCGAGGAGCCCGAGACGGTAGTTGATGGTGACTACCACGACGTCGCCCTCTCGTGACAACATGCCACCTCGGTACAGAGCCGCCGCCCCCGACCCGGAAACGAACGACCCCCCATGGATCCAGACCATCACCGGCCGCCGGCCGTCGTCGGGCGCCGGAGTCCAGATATTGAGGGTCAGGCAGTCCTCCGCCTGCTCGTCGGGCTCGCCGCCGAGGGACATCTCGATCAGCCCCGGGGACTGGGGGGCGATGGGCCCGAACCGGTCGCACTCCCTGATGCCCGTCCAGCCCGGCGACCGGGCCCGGAGGTCTCCACCGCCCGCCACCGGCGGGCGAGGCTGCGTAGGGGATTCCCGAGAACGACCACTGGCCGTGCCGCTGGACCCCTCGGATCCGGCCACCCCGGACCTCGACGACTCCGTCCATCGATGGTGCCCTCCAGTTATGCCGCCGAACTGCCGATGAGTGCTGGCAACTTATCGGGTTGAACGGCAGTTTTCACCCCTTCGAGTCTGTGGGCAGGGAGAAGAACGTGTCACGAGGGGCGTCTTCCAGGGCCGGACGATGGGCCAGCCCGTCATGATGGCCGCGGCTCCCCGATCCGTCAGCGGGGGCACGGCCGCGAGCCCCTTCCACCGTGGGTCCGGCGGCGCCAGGACCGCCCTGGTGGCTCTCGTGCGCCACGGCTGCCCTCGGGATGGCCGCCGCCGCCACCGGTGTGGCCGGCGCGGCCGGGGCCTGACGACGACCGGGCCACCCACGGGGACCTCGAGCACCACCGCGCCCTCCTCGTCGACCACCCCGACCACCTCCGCTCACGGCTCGGGAGGCCCACGCACCAAAGGGCCGGCCGGCGCCGCCGCGCACGGCCGCCAAGGCCCCCTCGGCGGCGCAGGCCCAGATCAACGCCACCGAGGCCCAGGTGGCCAAGCTCGAGAACCAGATCTCCCAGGAGCAGAACGCACTCGACCGGGCCGACGAGCAGTACAACCAGTCGGTGGTCGACCTGACCAGCACCCGGACGGCCCTGCAGGCCACCGAGGCCTCCCTCGACGCCGTCACGGTCCAAGCTGGAGACCGAGCGATCCCAGCTCCGCGACGACGCCGTGCAGGCCTACATCAACGACACCTCCTCGACGGCGGTGTCCCAGCTCTTCGCCGCCCCCACCACCGGGAGCCAGATCCGCGACCTCTACGAGAAGGTGGGGTCGGGGGACGTGGCCCTCGACGTGGCCCGAGGTGCAGGCCGGCCAGCAGAAGCTGTCGGCCACCCGGTCCAAGCTCCTCTCCGAGCAGAAGGCGGAGACCGCCCAACTGGGCGTCGAGGACCAGGGCCCGACAGAGTGCCGCGGCCGCCAGTGCCCTCTCCCAGGCGACCCTGAACCAGGTCCAGGGGACGCCTGGCCCAGCAGATCGCCGAGCAGGCCGCGGCCCAGGCGGCGGCGGCGGCCAAGGCGGCGTCGTCGGCCACGTCGGCGGCCGCCGCCCAGGCCGCCGCGGCCCAGGCCTCCGAGGCCGCACAGGTGGCCAGCACGGTCAGCGGCGGCAGCCAGGCCGCGGCCAGTGCCGCCTCGGCGGCCAACCAGGCCGCCGGCAGCGCCGGCGGCGCCACGTTCGGCTACGGCGGCAGCCCCACGGCCGCGGGCCTCGCCGCCGTGCACGCCGCCATGCAGTACCTGGGGGTTCCCTACGTGTGGGGCGGCGCCAGCTCCGGCGGGCGTGGACTGCTCCGGGCCTCACCATGCTGGCCTGGGCCAACGCCGGGGTATCCATGGACCACTCGGCGGCCGACCAGTACGCCGATTTCCCCCACGTGAGCCCGAGCGCGCTCGAGCCCGGCGACCTGCTCTTCTACGACTTCGACGGGACCGGTATCGATCACGTCGTCATGTACGTGGGCCCCACGCTGGACGGCCAGCCAACCCCCTACGGGAGCAGCACCATCATCCAGGCCGCCCACACCGGCACGGTGGTCACGTTCGACCCGGTCTGGTCGGAAGCGTTCGTCGGCGCCGCCCGGCCGTAGGGCGTGCGCATCACCCGACCGCCCGTCGACGGCCCTGCCGCCTAGGGTCGGTCTCCCGAGGACCATGACACTCGAGCTCACCATCGTCGTTCCCGCCTTCAACGAGGCCCACCGGCTCCCCGAGGGCATCAAGCGGTTCGACGCCGCCGTGGACGAGGGGGCGGTGGACATCGGCCGGACCGAGGTGCTGGTCGTCGACGACGGCAGCACCGACGGGACGGCGGCGGCCGCCCGGGCCCTCCTGGCCCACCTCCCCCATCACCGGGTGGTCAGCCATCCGGCCAACCGGGGCAAGGGCGGAGCCGTACGCACCGGGGTGGCGCTGGCCCGGGGCCGGTACACCGCCTACATGGACGCCGACATGGCCATCGACCCGAGAACCATCCCGGTGCTGGTCGACGGGCTGCGGTCCAACGACCTGGCCATCGGATCGCGGGCGCTGGCCGATTCGATGGTGGAGAGCTCCTACGCCATGCGCTCGGTCATGGGCCGGCTCTTCAACCGTCTCGTCACCACCGGCACCGGGCTCGGGCTCAGCGACACCCAGTGCGGCTTCAAGGCCTTCCACACCCCGGTGGCCCGCCTCCTGTTCCACCTGGTCCGGATGGAGCGGTTCGCCTTCGACGTCGAGGTCCTCGTCCTGGCCCACCGGCTCGGGCTCCGCATCACCGAGGTTCCCGTCCAGTGGACCCATGTCCCCGGGAGCACGGTCCATCCGCTCCACGACTCGATCTCCATGCTCACCGACGTCTACTCGTCGAGGCTCGGTCTGCTGGCCACGCCGGCCGTCCCCGGCATCGTGGTGGCCGACGCCTCCGGCGCCACCGATCCGGGGGCGCTGGCCGAGCGGGTCGGGTCGGTCCTGGCCGCCTCCACCGCGGGCACTCCCCTCCCCGTCCTGACCGACAGCCGGTCGGTGATGGTCCTCCTGCCCCTGGTCGACCCGGCCGAGGCGGCCACGGTGGCCGGCGTCCTGCGGGCTGAGCTCGAGCCCCTGCCGGTCACCCGCACGACGATGACCGCCGAAGCCCTGGCCGCGCTGGGTCCGCTGGCCGGCCGCCTCGACATGTCCGCCGATGCCGGGACCTAGCCGGCGAGCCCGGAAGGGGGGTGCCGTCGGCGGCGGTACACTCGGCGGGGTGAGCGCGGATCCGTCGGATACCACCCGGACGGCAGCGCGACGCCGAGCGCGACGGGCCGGACGCGAGCGGGGTCGAGGACCCACTGGCCGGCCCGGCTGCCGATGGCCCCGACGAGGTGGACCGACGCCAACCCGGCCGGGCCGAAGGCCGCATCCATGTCCATCCTGCCCGTAGCCCAGGCCCAGGTCGGACGACGGCGGACCCGATCCGTCCCGACGATCGGACGTCGACGAATGGGGCCGCTCCGAGCACATGCGCTCCATCGTCCGCCGCCTCTACGACCCGGTGTACCGCTACTGGTTCCGGGTCGAGTGGGAAGGGCTGGAGAAGATCCCCCACCATGGCGGCGCTCTGCTCATCGCCAACCACGCCGGCGCCATCCCCGCCGATGCCCCGGCGATCATGCACGGCATCGAGGAGGAGTTGGGGCGGCCGGTCTACGGCATGGCCGACTACTTCTTCAGGACCATCCCGGTGGTCGGCACGATGTGGTCCCGGACGGGAGGTGTGCCGGCCCATCCGGACAACGCCTACCGGCTCCTCCACGATCAGCAGCAGCTGGCCCTGGTCTTCCCCGAGGGCACCAAGGCCACCTCCAAGACCTATTCCGACCGCTATCGCCTTCGCCGGTTCGGACGGGGTGGGTTCGTCGAGATCGCCATGCGGGCCGGCGTGCCCATCGTCCCCATCGCCGTGGTCGGGGCCGAGGAGTCGATGCCCATCCTGTTCCGGCTCAACAGCGTGGCCCGGTTGCTCAACCTCCCGTACTTCCCGGTCACCGTCAACTCGCTGCTGATGGGCCCCATCGGCTACGTCACCTACTTCCCGGTCAAGTTCAAATTCCGGGTGCTCGACCCCATCTCCTTCGACGTGGAGCCCGGCCTCGAGCGGTACTCGAGGAGCCGGGTGATGGACGAGGCCGAGAGCATCCGGGCCCGGCTACAGGACTCGATCCACGACATGCTGCGCGACCGCCGCAGCATCTGGTTCGGCTGAGCCATGGGCCGGCGGGTGCTGATCACCGGGCTCGACACCTTCTGGGGCGGGCGCATGGCCCAGGCCCTGGAGGCAGAGGCCGATATCGAGATGATCCTCGGCCTGGGGGCCAACGAGCCCCGGGTGCCGCTCGAGCGCACCGAGTTCGTCCGCTCCGACCAGAAGTACTCGATCCTGAGCCGGATCGTGCGGGCCACCCAGGTGGACACCATCGTGCACACCTTCCTCGAGACCAACTCGGTCAACGTGTCCAGCCGGGCCCTCCACGAGATCAACGTCATCGGCACGCTCAACCTGCTGGCCGCGGCCGGCTCGGCCGGATCCTCGGTGCGCCAGGTCGTCGTCAAGTCCTCGACCCACATCTACGGATCGTCGGAGACCGACCCGGCCTGGTTCCGGGAGGAGGACGCCCGGCAGAGCCCGGTCCGCACCCGCGTCGAGCGATCCCTCATCGAGGTCGAGTCATTGGTGCGCGACTTCACCGAGGACAACCCGCACCTGGTCGTCTCGGTCCTCCGGTTCGCCAACGTTCTCGGCACCGACATCATCACCCCGGTGAGCTACAACCTGCGCCGCCGGCTGCTACCCTGCATCGCCGGCTTCGACCCGCTCGTGCAGTTCATCGAGGAGGACGACGTGGTCCGGGCCCTCGAATACGTCACCGGGCACCGGGTCCCGGGGGTCTTCAACGTGGCCGGTGCCGGCAAGCTGCCCTGGAGCGAGGTGGCCTCGATCTGCAACGGCTACCTCCTGCCGCTCCCGCCGTTCCGGCCACGGGCCTTCGTGGCCCCGTTGCGCCGGATCGGGGCCGTCCAGTTCCCGCCCGAGATGGAAGGCCTCATCCGCTACGGACGCGGCGTCGACACCTCCCGCCTGATCGACGCCGGCTTCGAGTACCGGTACACCAGCGCCGGGGCCGTGGAGAGCTTCGCCCGGGCCAACAACCTGCGCCGGGCCACCGGGTCCGGTGAGCCGGCCTACCGCTACGAGCAGGACGTCGAACAGTTCTTCCGCCACTCCCCGGCCGTGGTGCGCGGCATCGACGGCTGAGGGTCGGGTCCGGCCGGGCCCCCCGGTCACTCGGGGCTCGGCGTGGCCTCGACGATGAACTGGTAGCCGAACATGGTCGGCCAGGTGGACAGCAGCATGTGATCCACCAGCCGCAGCCACTGTGCCTTGCCGCCCTCGACACCCAGGGCGTCGAGGGGGAGGCCGACCGGCTCGAGTCGCCGGACGGTGAATCCCTGGCGCTCGATCAGCTTCTTGATGCTCCGGCGGGTGAAGAACCGCAAGTGGGTGGAGTCGAGGATGCCGCGCTGGTCGTAGTCGAACATCCCGAAGGTCGACCGGAACCGCGGGTACCAGTGGGCGATGTTGGGCACGCAGAAGATGGCCGTACCCTCCGGGGCCAGCACGTTGCGCACCTGCCGCATCAGGGCTCCGGGATTGACCAGGTGCTCGAGCACGTCGGCGGCCAGCACGATGTCGAACCCGGTCCCCACCTCGGAGGGAATGCCCTCGTTGAGGTCGGCCCGGAAGAAGGCGTCGGTCCGGTCCTCCACCCCGGCGATCTCGTTGAGGTCGACGCCGGTGACGTGGTGGCCCATGGCCCGCAGCCGCTCCGACAGCAGCCCGCTCGAGCACCCCAGGTCGAGGACCTTGCCCGGCGGGCGGGACTTGAGCAGCGTGGAGATGCGGCCGTGCGAGCTGTCCTCGCTGGGCTTGAGTTGGTACTCCTCGTTGAGGGCGATACGGCTCCCGTCACCGAAGCCGGCCTTCTGGAGCCGGTAGGCAACCACGTCCTTGGTGACGTCGGCGGCGTAGCCCATACCGTCCACGTAGCAGATCTCATCGCCGTAGTAGGTGGGGATGGGTACCTCGGCGATCCGCATGCCCGCATCGTGGAGCTGGATGATGATCTGGGTATCGAAGTTGAACCCGTTCGAGTTCCGCTCGAACGGGAGCTGCTTGAGGGCGGCCACCGAGTAGGCCCGGTACCCCGAGTGGAACTCGGTCAGCTCGGTGCCCAGGGCGGCATTCTCGAAGCGGGACAGGATCCGGTTGCCCACGTACTTGTAGAGCGGCATCCCGCCCCTGCGTGCCGCTCCCTTGATCATGATCCGGGAGCCGAAGACGGCGTCCGCCTCCCCGGCCAGCAGCGGGGCCACGATCTCGGGGAGGGACTCGGGCGCGTACTGCCCGTCGCCGTGGAGCATGACCACGATGTCGAGGCCGTGCTCGATGGCCAGGTCGTAGCCGGCCTTCTGGTTGCCGCCGTAGCCCAGGTTGGTCGGCTGCCTGATCAGGGTGATGGGCAGGTCGGAGACCTGCTGGTAGCCGAGGCCGACCAGATAGGTCGAGTCCTGACTGTGATCGTCGCTGACGATGACCTCTTCGATGTCCGAGCGGATCTCGGCGGGAATGCGGTCGAGAACCTTGGCCAGGGTGGTTGCCGCGTTGTAGGCGACCACCAGCATCCCGATTCTCTTCTTCCCGGCAGCCGTCACGACCTGACCCCCCGTAGCGCACGAATGACCTGCCGTACAGCGTATTCGGCATTTCCGCCGAGGGAAAGACCTCGGAGCGTAGGTGCAGGTCACGCCGGGCGGGTCGGCGCCCGGTGGGCGGTCCGGAGATGCGGGCCGGCCCTGGTCGGGCGTGGTCAGTCGCCCCCGATCCACCGGGGAACCAGGTGGTGGCGCTGGATGGCCCATTCCTCGGCGGTCATGGCGTAGCGGACGTGGTCCTCCCATTCGCCGTTGATCTCCAGGAATCCGAGCGCCACCCCCTCGGATCGCATGCCCAGCTTCTCCACCACCCGCCGGCTGGGCCGGTTGCGGGGGATGATGGCGACCTCGATCCGGTGCAGCCGGAGCGTCTCGAAGGCGAATTTGAGCACCACCACCACGGCCTCGGGGATGAGGCCCTGGCCGGCGAGTCCTGGTCGATCCAGTACCCGATGGAGCCGTTCTGGAACGGCCCCCGCTGGATGGAGGACAGGGTGACCTCCCCGGTGAACCGGCCCTCGAAGAAGATCCCGAACCCGAACCCGCTCCCGAGCTGCCGCTCGCGCTCGCGCATGCCGCACCGGGCGGCGAAGCTGGCCGCGTCCTCGGGCGCCAGGGGCGCACCCTTCGACCGCGGCTCCCACGGGACGAGCCAGTCGCGACAACGGTCACGAACCTCGTACCAGGCCTCGTAGTCGCTCTCGACCAGCGTGACCAGGCGGACCCGTTGGCCACAGAGCTCGAGCGAGCGGACGGCCGGTGCAGAGGTGTGCCGGATCATGATCCGACCATGCCTATCCTGGCGAGGACCCGGTGGCAAGCGCAGCCGACCGCGGGGTCATCCACCGTTGCCTTCCCCGCCGTGTCAAATTCCACCAGCGCATCGTGCCCGAAACGGAATGATCGCGCTAGTCCGCACCACGGCCAGTGGCGGAATGGCCGGAGGCGGCGGTGGTTCTCGCTCCCGGATGAGGGCAAGGTCGATCGGGGCAGGCGATGGGGGCACGGCCGATCGACGATCAGCCCGACGCCAGCTTGGCCAGCGAGATGCTCTCGACCTTGATCGTTCCGGTCCCGTTGAACTGGACCCGGACCGCCACCTCCTCGGTCGCGGTCACCACGAACGGGTGATGGCTGGCCGTCGCCGTGGCCGCCAGCGGGCTGCTCTGCAGGATGCTGATGTCCACGTGGGCGTGGTCGGTCTTCTTGAAGCTGATCACCTCGCCGAGCGCCGCCCCGGGCTCGTCGTCCTGCATGACGTAGTGGATGGTGGCCTCGTAGCGCCCGGGCAGGACCTCCCAGAAGGGACCGAGCGCCACCGAGCCGTCCTGGGCCGCACCCTGGGCCACCACGTCGGATCCCTCCACGGTTCCCACCTGGGACTGGAGGAAGCCTGCCGAGAAGGTCACCGTGGCCGGGAGCTGGACCGGGGACGTGAGGGAGAGCACCAGGCAGACCAACCCGGCAGCAACGAGGCCGCCCAGGAGCCGGCGCCGGATACGGGCCGGCCGGCGTACCAACCGGACCAGGTAGTACAACACCGCCGCCGTCAGCAGGAGCGACGCAGGCCAATCCCCAGAGGTCGCGGGCGTTGCCCCACGGGATGGTACCGGGGAGGAAGGCCGGGATCCCGCTGCCTCCTCCGGGGGTCAGGATGGGGAGGTTGAAGATCTGCGCGGCGGGGAGATAGCCGAGGACCGGCGAGGGGTCGAGGCCCCCCCACCAGCCCCGGTAGGAGATCGGGTCCCAGGGTATCTGGCTGTAGTAGAGGTGCTCTCCGAGGATGATGGGCACCGCCTCGAAGACCGACAGCACCGCCGCGATGCCGACGATCAAGGGTACCGTCGCCCTTCGCACCCGCCACAGGTCGATCACGTAGAGCGCGCAGAAAGCCAGCGCCAGCGGGACCAGCGGCCACTCGTACCGACCGTTGAAGCTGCCCCCGGTCTGGCTCCCCGGCTCGGTGCCGTTCCCGTAGACGATGGCGGCGGTGAGGACCACGGCGGCGATCACCGCCAGCGGTATCCGACGGCGCCAGACCCACAGGGCGGCCACCCCGAGCACGAGGATGGGCATCTGGATGAGGATCCCGCTCCGCCGGTCGAACACCAGCGCCGCCGAACGGGTCCAGGTCTCGATGCCCGAGGTGGTGACCGGGTTCTTCGAGCCGAGGGGATGGCCGTAGGCCCAGAGGTTGAACAGGACCACCCCGGACAGACTGACCAGGGCGGGCACGGCCAGCCAGGCCAGCTGGGCACCGGCCATGAGCGTCCGGCGGCTGGCCACCACCAGCACCACCAGGAGCAGGCAGGTGAGCGGGATGTTCTTCTGGGCCAGCCACGGGAAGAGGGCGAGCAGCAGCCCCCCGGTGACCACCTGGGCGGTGGTGCAGCCCCGTTTGGTCTCGAAGAGGGCCACCAGGAGCACGACGACGGCGATGATCATCCCGGTCATCAGATCCGGATAGACCTGGGTGCTGGCCACCAGGTAGGACGGGACGAGGAACACTCCGGCCAGGGCGAAGCGCCAGGGCGAGCGGGTCCCGGCGAGCAGGCCCACCAGGTGGACGACCCCGACGGCCAGGGCGGCCAGCATGGCCAGGAAGGCCACGATGGCCACGGTGGGTCCGAAGAGGATCGGAACGGCCAACAGCACCGAGAGGCCGACCGAATGGGTCGGCAGGTACAGATGGTGCCTCAGGATGGCCTCCCAGGTCATCTGGGCGGCGACGTTGGGTCCCGGCTTCTGGGTGAACGGGTAGACGATGTGGTGGGTGATGATGAAGTTGTAGCCAGGGTTGCTGTTGAGCGTGAAGTAGCGGGCGATCGACTCGGCCTCGACCAGATAGGAGGGTTCGTCGCCGTTGATGTGCACGCCCTGGTTCCTGACCAGGGCCAGAGCGCCCGCCGAGGCCCCGGTGAGTGCGGCCACGGCGGCCAGCGCCGCCCACACCGACGACGTCCGCCTCGGTCGCTCGACGGCCGTCCCCGGTGAGGGCCTGGACCTCCTCCGGCAGAAGTGACCTGACTGGGGCAGACGGAGGAGCGCCGATCATTTCGGCCCAACACTATGCGCCGCCCGGCCGGCCACCCGGTTCCCCGGCACCAGGCTCAGGACGACATCCGGGCCGGCGACCGGAGAAGACTCCGGGCCCGTCCGGCACGTCTGGCCGCCGTGTAGATCTCCTGGTGGTCGGCGACCACCCGTGGCCACCGGAACCGGCGGGCGGCTACGGGCGGCACGATCGGCCAGGTCACGCCGCGAGATCGGTGTCCATGAGCACCCTGCGGACCCCATCCTCGATACTCGTGGCATCACCGTCGACGACGAGGAGGGCGTCCCGGGAGTCCGAGAAGATGGGGGCGTCCGTCACCACCACCGGGCGGCCCAGCGGCAGGATGAAGCGAAGGGCGGCACTCGACGACTCGCCCGTCTCCTGGTACGGGAGGACGATCACATCGGCGCCCCGGAGCAGGGTCCGGGCCACCTCGTCGGTCAGGTACTCGGTGACCAGGAGGACCGAGTCCTCCATCCCCCGGGCCGCGATTTCGGCCCGGATCTGGTCCTCGTACTCCTTCGACTCGACGTGCGGATACCGGGCGCACAGGGCGACGAGGAGGAGGTCGGGGAACTCGGCCCGGAGGGGATCGAGCGCCTTGACCAGTTCGAGGGTGCCCTTGTGGGGCAGCAGGAAGCCGAAGGTCCCCACCACCGGCCGTGACCCGAGCTCGAGCGCGGCCCGCACCTCGGAGGGCGAGAGCTCCGGGGGGGCGGCGGCGCCGATGGGGACGACGGTCACGTTCTCCTGCAACCCGATCTCGGCCAGGAAGCGGGCATCGGATTCCTGGTGCACGATCAGCCGGTCCACCCTCGACAGCGTGCCGGCGATCTGGCGGAGACTCAACAGGTCCCCCCGGTCGTCGTAGTCGCGGGTGCGGTGGAGGGTCACCACGACCCCGCGGGTCTCCAGCTGGCGCTCGATGAGGTCGGCCATGCGCTGGAACTCGAAGAACCCGAAGTTGAACTGCACGTGGACCACTTCGGCATCCGTCAACCTGAGCGCCTCCTCGAGGGTGGACAGGTCGGGCGACCATCGGTCCTTCCAGGTCCGGCTCACGCCGAGATCGGCCACCGGATCGATGACCACGGCGTCGACATCGGCGAACAGCTCGATCTCGAACGCGTGGCGCGAGTGCTCGACGATGTACCGGGTGTTCTCGGCGATGCCGCACCGGGAGTTCCAGGTGGTGACCATGGCCACCCGCTGGACACCGGCCGAGTCCTCGAGATCCTCGATGAACTCCTCCCAGCGGCGCACCGCCGCCGGCCACGAGTAGCGGGTGGTGATCAGCTGCCGGGCCGCGTCGACCCGCCGACGAACGGCGGGGTCGTCCGGATGCTCGGCCATCCGCTTCAGTTCGACGGTGAGGCTCTCACCGTCGGGCTCGGCCCAGATCGAGTGGTCGAGATCGAGATGGGTCTGCGCCGGCTCCAGCGTGTACGGGATGGTGACCGCCGTCTCCTCGGAGACGAAGTCGGCCAGGCCCGAATAGGCCAGGCTGATGACCGGGACGCCGGCAGCCATGGCTTCCGCCACCGGGAGGCCGAACCCTTCACCCCGCGCCGGATGGACGTAGCAGTCGGCCAGGCCGTAGAGGGCCTCGAGCTCCCGGTCGTCGAGGTCACGGTCGATCCAGCGCACGTCGGGGGGGTTGGGATGGCCCGCCTGCAGCCGGGCCAGGATCTCCCCGACCTGGTTGTGGGGATTGGGGAAGGTCTTGAGGATCAGCGACACATCGCTGTGACCGGCGAAGGCGGCGAAGTACGACTCGAGGAGCACGTCGACCCCTTTGCGGGGAAAGGCCGAGCTGATGTGGAGGAAGGTGAAGGACCGGAGATCGACGAGCTCGGGGGCTTCGAGGGTGGCGGTGGGATCGGGGATGTCGACTCCGTTGCCGACCACCCGGATCGGGACGTCGACCCCGCAGTCGCGCAGCACGTCCCGGACGAAGGTCGACATGACACCCACACCGTCCAGGTAGCGGTTGAAGTCGTCCACCACCGATTCGGGGACGCGGCTCTCCTCCCACCCGAAGTACTCGCAGGTGATGCCGCCCGGGGTGTCGATCACCCGCGGCGGATACATCTGCCGGATCGACCACATCGGGAAAGGGCACATCTTTGGACCGGGCGAACAGGGCGGCGGCCTCGGGGTGCTGGTCGAGGTCCTCCTTGGCCGGTTCGTAGTCGCCCGGGCCCTCGGTGGCGTAGATGGACACGGCGTGCCCCGGCAGACCGGTCGAGGCCCTCGGCCAGCTTCCGGTTGACCACGGCGAGGCTGTAGCTGGTCTCGAAGGGCCCCTGGATCTGGACCTCCAGCGGGAAGGCGGTCCCCGATGCCCGGTCGATGACCCGGCGGAGCAGGGCCCGGCTGTCGAAACCCCGGAGCTGCTCGATGCGAGCGAACTGCCTCTCGATCAGCCGCTGCCTCAGTTCGGGGTCGCTCTGGACCGCCTGCACGGCGGCGGCCACCACGGCCGGCTCCTTGGTGTGCAGCAGGACCCCGGCGCCGCTCATCGTCTCGGGAACCGCGGCGGCGCCGTAGGCCACCACCGGGACCCCGGCCGCCATGGCCTCGAGGATGGGTACACCGAATCCCTCGTGTTCGCTGACCGAGACGAAGATGCCCGCACCGGCGAACGCCGACCTGAGCAGCGAATCGGACACCTTGCCGATGAGGATCACATGGTCCGTCACCCCGAGCCGCTCGGCCTGGGCCCTGACCGTCGAGACGTAGTCCTCGGCCCTGGTGTCCCCGATCAGGAGGAGGCGGGCGTCGGTGTCGAAGGTCCGGTGGTAGTGGGCGAAGGCGGTGACCAGATCGTGCTGGCACTTGTTGCCGATGATCCGGCCGACGTAGAGCCAGTCGTTGGACCGACTGTGGGTGCCACCCGCCTCTTCGGCGAACTCGCTGAAGTCGACCCGGACCGGCAGTACCTCCACCCGGCGGAAGCCGACGGCGAGCATCTCCCGGCGGTTGAAATTGGAGACCGCGATCCCGAACAGGGAGCGGCGGGCCAGGGTCATCAGCTGTTCGCGTCCGAGTCGAATGTGACGGCGGACCGATTCGCTCTCGAAATACTGTTCCGGGGTGACGTTGTGGTACACGGTGACGATGTCGTTGGGCAGGGCGATGACGTCGTCGAAGGCCTCGTACCCCATCGAATGATGGAGCAGGATGAGATCGGTTTCCGGGCCGCGGTAGCCGTGGACCGAGTGGATGCGGTCGTGAAGGCCCGGGGCGATGTGCTCGGCGAAGATCTCGGACTCGTATCCGAGTTCGCGCAGGAGCCGGCGCAGATCGAGCATCTGATTGGTGATCGCGTCCCCGACAGCGGTCCCCGAATGGAACTGGTGGACTGCCCGGCGCCCGGTCACTTGGTGGCGACGACCACGTAGTCCTGGTGGCCGAACACACTTTCGAGGAGGGCCTCGACGGCCTCACCCGTCGCTCCGTCCGGCAGATCGCTGCTCAATTCCAGCAGGGGGTGGGGTGACCGCTCCTCGAGCTCCACCGAAACGAACCCCACCTGCTGGCAGATGAAGCGGAGCGTCTCGGGATGAACCGGACGGACATGGGAGGTGTCGGCATAGAAGTGGTTCCCGAGCGCGTACGAGCTACGCGGATTGATCGTCTCGATGACCAGGACCCCTTCCCGATGGAGCTTCTCATGGGCCAGGACGATCAGCTGCTCCAACTCCGGGGTGATCAGGTGCTCGACGACCTGGGCACAGAAGATCCCCTTCAACGAGTCGTCGGCCACACGCGACAGGAAATGGATCCCGTCATCGACCACCGCGTCGAGCCCTCGCGAACGGCAGACCTCGACCATGTCCGGGTCGAGGTCGACGCCGAGGGCATCCTGACCGGCCGCCTCGAGGAGCGACAGCATCTCGCCCCGGCCGCATCCGATGTCGATGACCCGACCCGGCACCGGGCCGGGAGGGAAGAGCGTGAGGTACCGCTCCTGCGAGGCGCGCAACTCTTCCTTGCTACCCCGGAACCGGTCCTCGAATCCCACGTAGTCGATGTCGGCACCCGTCGTCCCGATCGCACCCAGGCGATCGAGGATCGATGTGATCTCCTTGGCCAGCGGACGCACGTCGGACTGCAGCGCCGCATGCTGGAACACCTCGGTCTGCAGCGCCGTGTCCTCGACGATGGACGCCACCTCCCGACGCATGCGGTTGTTGGTCTCGCTGACCGTCACCAGCTGCATCTTGAGTCGGGCGATCTGCCGGCGGAGCTCGTCGAGCTCGGTGTCGATGCGGTAGATCGAGTTGTAGGCCTGGGCCGAGAACTCGACACCCTGGCTGTCGAACTGCTGCTGAAGGATCCACCGGGGCTCCACATACCAACTGGTCATGCGCCGGACCACCCGCTTGACCACCGAGCCCACCAGGCCCCGGGTCCCGGGACTCCCGTCCACGTCCGGAGGATGGATCTCGCTGAGGACGGTCCTCATGCGGTGGATCGGGAGGTCCAGAGGCGGCGACGGCTCGACGAGGGCGGTGGAGGTCCGTTCGTCGGCGCGGACGGCTCCGAGGAGGTGCTCGATCCTTTCGATCAGAACGTCAGCCGAGATCACCTGGCCATCGACGTCAAGCATTCACACTCCCAAGGTAGGGTTACGGCTCTCAGCGACAGCCATCACTGACAGTTTATCTTCCAGAAATTCCCGCTCCGGCCGCCGGATCGGCGTGGAGGGTGGGCTCTCACTACCGGCTCTACAATGACGGATCGGAGTGGCGGCGTGGCCTTCTCAGCGGTGCACAAGGCCCTCCAGCGTGTCACGGCACCCGGGGCCATGAAAGGGCAGGGTCCCAGCGAGCTCGGGTGCAGACCCTCGTGTGAGTTCATCGGAGCGTGAAGGTCAGGCATGGTCGTCGAAACGATACCTGAGACAAAGCCCAGGTCAGGGTCGGGAGAGACGACGGCCGTCCGGGGGCGCCGGCACTCGAGGCGAGGTCGGGACCAGCGCTCGCCCACCGACTCCTTGGCCTGGTGGATCGCCGTCTTCCTGATCGCCGCGGCCGGGGTGGTGGGCCTCGTTCTCCGGTTGTGGCTCGTTTTCCACAGTCCCATCACGTCCGACGAGGCCGTCGTCGGCCTCGTCGCCCAGGGCATGCTGCACGGACACTTCACCGCGTTCTTCTGGGGCCAGCAGTACGGAGGGACGGCTGAGCCGGCCGTCCTCGCCCTCTTCTTCCTGGTGCTGGGTCAACACGGATGGGTCGAGACGTTGATGGCGGGATTCCTGTCCGCCGTTGCCGCCGTCCTCACCTGGCGGGTGGCGCTCCGACTGGTGCGGCCTCCGGTGCTCGCCCTGCTCGCCGCCGCGCTCACCTGGGCCGCACCCGAAGTCGTTGTCCAGGATTCGGTCAAGACCTGGGGATTTCGCGGTGTGGCGCTCATCTGCGGCCTCCTGGTGCTGCTCATGGGACTGCGGGTGCTGGACGGTCGGCGCGGTGTCCTCAACTTCGCTGCACTGGGACTGGCCGCAGGGGTCGGCTGGTGGTCGTCCCCCGAGATCGCCTACTACGCCGTCCCGACAGTGTTCATCCTGGTCGTCGCCTTCCGATCGACCCGGGAACGCCGGTGGCGCATCTGGATCCCGGGCACGCTGACCGCGGTGGTCACGGTGATCGTCGGCGCCGCTCCGTGGTTGTGGGCCAACGAGAAGTCGGGGTTTGCGTCGTTGCATACGATCCCCAGACGAGGTCCGACCCACCATCCGGGCATCCTGGGCCGGATCCCGATCTTCTTCCGTGATCAGCTCCCCATGTCGATCGGCCTGCGTCGCGCCTTCGACGGGGTCTGGCTCGGTTCCTTCGGTGGCGAGTGGCTCCGAGTAACAGTGACGGTCGTCGTCTTCGCCATCATCGTGACCGCGCTGCTCCTCTGCCTGGCCCGCCCCGGGCGGACACGCTGCCTCGCCCTCGGTGTCCTCCTCTTTCCCTTGATGTTCATCCTGTCCCCGGCGTCTTGGTTCTGGCTGGATGGCCGCTACGACTGCTTCCTGCCCCCGTTGCTGGCCCTGGTCCTGGCCGTGGGGTGTTACGAAGGCGCCGGTCGACTCCGCCGCCTGCGTCGACGTCGGGAGGTGATCGCTGGTGCGGTGGGTTCGGTCGAACCCGGAGCCGACGAGCCCGGCCCGACGCCGAGCGCAGGAGTCGCCATGCTGATGATGGCCGCGGTGGTGGCCCTGTCCGTCACCCTCACCGTGGTCATGTTCTTCCAAGTCATCCAGACGTCTCCACGCATCTTCACCTCCAAGTGGGGGAACCCGGACGCGCCGACCATGGTCGCCATCACCAAGTTGGAGGCCGAGGGGGTCACCACCGGCTACGCCGACTACTGGGTGGCCTACAAACTGGATTTCCTCAGCCGAGGCCGTCTCACCATCACGACGGCCGGCTTTGACGCCGATCGGTCCCAGTCGATCAACAAGAAGGTGAAGGCCAGCACCTGGCCCGCATTCCTGTTCGTGTCGCGCCGACAATCGGGTAAGGACGGCACGCAGTTCAGTGCCCCGAAACTCATCATCGGCCCCGACGGCGTCTCGGAGTCAACCTTCCTTGCCACCTTGCAGAGGCTCGGTGTGGCCCACCGGATCATCAGCACGGGAGTCCTGCAGGCAGTGGTGCCGTACGAGCCGATCTCGCTGGGCAAAGCTCACTTCCCCGGCCTCTGAACGGGACGGCGGACGCTCACCCCTCGAGCAGGCCGGCCACCATCCCGTCGAGGATGTCCGCCTCCGAGACAAGGCATTCGTCGAATCCGAACCGGCCCATCACCGTGGCCAGAATGAGCGCCCCTCCCACGATCACATCCTCCCGTCCCGGCACCATGCCCGCCCTGTCCAGCCGGGCCTGCCTGACCTCGGCCGCCAGGGTCAGGTACCAGTCGTGGACGTTTTCGGCGGTCAGCACCGAATGGTGGATACGGTCGGGGTCGTACTCGTCCAGCCCCATCTGCAGGGATGCCAGCGTGGTCACCGTGCCGGCCAGACCAACCAGGCGTCGCGAGGTGAGAAACCGGGGCTCGGCGGCGATGGCCTGGTCCAACAATTCGAGGACCGTCGATTCGGCCTGGCCCAACTCGGCCGCCGTGGGCGGATCCGAGACCAGAAAGCGTTCGGTCAACCGGACGCATCCGATCTGCATGGAGACGGCGGCCAGGTCCGGGTCGGCGGCCCCGGAACCCGTCACCAGTTCGGTCGAACCGCCTCCGATGTCCAGAATCAGGAACGGTCCGTCGTCGGGATCGAGGTCGGAGACGGCGCCGGCCATCGACAGTCGAGCCTCTGCCGTTCCCTCCAGGAGCTCGGGAGTCACCCCGGTCGTCTCGCCCGCCGCTCTGAGGAACTCTTCCCCGTTGGAGGCATCCCGAGCCGCCGAGGTCGCCACCAGACGGCTCCGGACCACACTCAACCGGTTCATCACCTCCCGGTACTCGCTCAGGACCGAGAGGCACCGGTCGATGGCTTCACCCGAGAGCTTCCCGGTTGCGTCCACCCCCTCACCCAGTCGGGTGATCCGCATCAACCGCTCGAGTGGACGCCCACTGGCATCGACGACGAACAGCCTGGTCGAGTTGGTCCCACAATCGATGGCCGCCACCGGACCGACTGCGCGCATGATCCCTTGCTAGCACGACGGCGATCGGTTCCACCACCCATCGAGGCCGGTCGGCCAGGCTAGAGGTCCGCCCTCCCGAGGGTTCGCTCAGGTGGGATGGAGGCCGATCTGTCGGGCCGTCCACTCACCGACAGGATCCTCGGCTCCGGTCAGCCACCAGGCCAGATGGGCATGAAGGCACTTCACGCCCTGCCTGGTCCCACCCACGCCCCCCGATGGCCTGGGTCCGCGGTGTCCGACGGGGATGAGCGCGTCGCGTTCGTCGGCGTAGCGGGCATGGGCGGCGCTGATCCGATCCAGTCCCACCGCAGCCTCCGCCTGTCGTACCCCGCCGGCCGACTCGATCCTGCTCACCGCGTCCCGCAGGGCCGGGTCGACCAGCCAGTAGCGGGTGGGCATGGGCGTGCCGTCGAAGAGAAACGGAGCGTTGGAGATGACCGCCGGAGCACCATCCTCGTTACGGACGATCACTTCGAACTCCCCGGCGGGCGGGCGCCCGAGGAGCCCGGACACCACGGCGAGATCGGCGTCCGGCCCGGGTTCGGCCGGGGGCCGCCCGGTCACTTCCAGAATTCGAGCGTGTCGGACACCCGGGACCAGAAACTCGAACGGCTCGACCGCGATCCCGCCGACGGGGCCGCGCCCGCAGCCGATGACCGGCCACCGCTGGTGCCGGCCGGCGTACCGGAGGAGGCGGAGGTGGGCGTGGCCCGGGGAAGCCCGGGGTCGGGCGACATGTCCGGGGCATCGGCGGGTGCGACCAGTGGTTCGTCGCCGGGGTCGCCCGAGGTCGGCCCTCCGGGCGCCGTGGAGCTGGTCCTGCCCGACGCCGGCAGCACGTTGTAGAGGGTTTGGTTCGGCGAGACGAGCTGGTAGTCCTGTCGGGCCAACCGATCGATCTCGGTGGTCGAGTTCAACTGTTGGTTCTGCTCCGACAGGGCCCGGTTGGCGCTCTGGACCTGATGGAGCTGGGCGGCCGCCGCCGACAGCTGCCGATGCTGGGACAACAGGGTGGAGAACGGGAAGTTGGTGGCCAGCACGGCGACGGCGAAGGCGGCCGCCAGCGCCACCGGGATCCGGCTCCGGCGGGTGAGCGGCGAGACCGGGTCCCGTCGGCGCCGCTCCCGGCGGGATGGGGGCGCCTTTCCCGATCGCCTGAAAAGGCTGAACGTCGGAAGACGGATCCAACGTCGTGGCGCCGAGGCGGCCTTCTTCGTCGCCTTGGCCGCGGATGTGATCTTCGCCGCCGGCTTGTTCTTGGCCACCGGCTCGGCCGTGGGCCGCCGCATACGCACGACCGACCTCAGCGACCGTCTGTTCCGGGACGCCCGACGCCTCTCCTTCTCTCGCCAGCCCTCCCTGCGTCTCGAGTGGGCGTGGGGACGGGCGCTCACCGGGCCGGGCTCCACGATGCCAGCGCTTCGCCGCCCCGGAAGGCGGCGGTCTCCCCGAGGACTTCCTCGATCCGCAACAGTTGGTTGTACTTGGCCACCCGGTCAGAACGCGCCGGCGCCCCCGTCTTGATCTGCCCGCAATTGGTGGCCACGGCAAGATCGGCGATCGTGGTGTCCTCGGTCTCGCCGGAACGGTGCGACATCACGCAGGCGTAGGAGGATCGGTTGGCCAGAGCCATGGTACCGAGCGTCTCGGTGAGCGTGCCGATCTGATTGACTTTGATGAGCACGGCGTTGGCCGAGTGTGACTCGATGCCGCGCCGCAGCCGCTCCTCGTTGGTCACGAAGAGATCGTCCCCCACCAATTGCACCGTCCCACCGAGCGACCGGGTCAGTGCCGCCCAACCGTCCCAGTCGTCTTCGGCCATCCCGTCCTCGATGGACACGATGGGATAGCGGCCGGCCATGTCGACCCAGTACTCGACCATCTCCGAGGAGGAGAGGGTCCGGCCCTCGCCGGCCAGCACGTAGTTGCCGTCCTTGTAGAGCTCGCTGCTGGCCGGATCCATGGCGATGGCGATCTCGTCACCGGGAACCCGCCCTGCGGCTTCGATGGCCTCCACCAGGATCTGCACCGCCTGCTCGTTGGAGTCCAGGTTGGGAGCGAACCCGCCCTCGTCCCCGACCGTGGTGGACAGGCCGCGGACCTTGAGCACGCCGGCCAGGGCATGGTAGGTCTCGACCCCCCAGCGCAGGGCCTCCGAGAACGACGCCGCACCCACCGGCATGATCATGAATTCCTGCAGGTCGATGGAATTGTCGGCATGGGCCCCGCCGTTGACCACATTCATCATGGGCACGGGAAGGACGTGGGCGTCCGATCCGCCGATGTAGCGGAACAGGGGAAGACCCAACTCGTCGGCCGCCGCTTTGGCCGTGGCCAACGACACCCCGAGCAGGGCGTTCGCCCCCAACCGGGCCTTGTTGGGAGTTGCGTCGGCATCGATGAGGGCCAGGTCGACCCCCCGCTGGTCGAGGGCGTCGAATCCGTCGAGCATCTCGGCGATCTCGCCGTTGACGTTGGCGATCGCCCGTTGGACGCCCCTCCCGCGGTAGCGCTCTTCACCGTCACGGAGCTCGACGGCTTCGAACGATCCGGTCGAGGCGCCGGAGGGGACGATCGCCCGGCCGACTGATCCGGAGTCCAGCAGTACCTCGACCTCGACGGTCGGATTACCGCGAGAGTCCAGAACCTCTCGGCCGATGATCTGTTCGATCACGCTCACTGTCTGTCGTCACTCCTGTTGCCGGTCCCGGTAAAGCTACCACCGGGAACCTTCCGGACCTGGTAATTCTCCCACCATTCGCCGGTTGCGACAGGGCGGCGAGCACGATCATCCTCGCTCTTCGACCGAAGCGCGAAAGCTGGCCGCCCTCATTCTGAGTGCCGTCTCGGGTTCGACTCCGAGCGACCTGGCCATGTTCACCAGCGCGAAGAGGAGTTCGCCGAAAACGGCGGCGTGGTCGGTCGGCGGGTCCGACGTCGTGCCGGGATCGGCCGTCCCGAGTGCCGACACGGCGGCGGTGATCCGGACGGCCTCCTCAGCCACACCGGGGAGCTCCATGCCCACGGCCAACGCCTTGCGTTGCAACTTGGCCACCAGGGACAGCGCCGGGAGCGCCGCCGGGATGCCCTCGGTCACACTCGAGCGGTCCTTCTCCGATTTCTTGATGGCTTCCCAGGCGGCGCCCGCGTCTTCGGGCATGGTCCCGGCTTCATCACCGAACACGTGGGGATGGCGGGACACCAGCTTGTCGTGCACGCCGCGGGCGACGTCGGCCAGCGTGAACCGGCCGGCCTCGGCGCCCAGGAGGGCGTGGAAGTAGACCTGGAAGAGCAGGTCGCCGAGCTCCTCCTCGAGATGCGCCACCGCCTCTTCCTCGATGGCGCCCTGGTCGGACGGTGAGCTGTCGACCGCCGCCATCTCGTCGATCGCCTCCAGCACCTCGTAGGACTCCTCGAGCAGATGCCGGGCCAGAGTGCCGTGGGTCTGGGCACGGTCCCATGGACACCGTTGCCGCAGCGTGTGGACGAGCTCGTCGAGTCGGACCAGCTCCGTGGCGACCGGGGCGTCCAGGCGGGGGATCCACAATGACGTGAGGTGGTCCGGTTCGAAGGATCGGTCGAGGTCGTCCCAGGCCAGCTCCAGGATCTGCTCGTCCTCGAGTCCGAGGTGGTGGAGTACGGTGACCGTGTCCGACGGCGCCGGCTCGACGGAGAGCTTGATGGCCGACAACACCGATCGGCTCCAGCACTGGGCCACCAGCAACGGCCCCGACCGGCCGGCCGCCTCGATGGCGAAGGACTCCCCGTCGACCACCGTGACCCCGGCGGCCACCGGGTCCACCCCCAGCCGGGCAAAGGCCAGATCGAGGAAGGACACGGCCGGATGGACCACCAGATCCACGGATCCGTCCACCACCGCCGGGTGCTCCATGAGCAGGGACACCGTCCGTTCGGCCACGGCCGGCGATCCGGGTACCGCGTAGACGACCCTCGCTCCCCGTCCGGGCCCGGCCTCGCCACCCGCGCCGGCAACCGCGGCGGCGATGACATCGATGACGATGGCCCGGTACACGTCGTCGAACCCATCGGCCCGCTCGTAGTGGTGGTCAAAGGTGAGGACGCCGGGAAAGGCGCTCGCCGACGGGTGGCGGGAGGTGCGCAGGAAGACGGCATCGGCGTGTTCGACCAGGGTCACGGTGTGGGCCGTGATCAGCTCGGGCCCGGCCGGTCCCAGCCCGACCACGTCGATCCGGGCCCGGCCCGTGTCGGACTTCGTCCTGCCGGTCACCATGGCCACCGTTCCCCCGGAGGGTCAGCCGCCCGAGCTCGACGAGCCTGCCGACCCCGACGTGGCCGGGGCGCCGGCACCTCCCACAGGAGTCAGCGACGTCGCCGGGACGGAGCCCGATCCGGACACCGCCGACAGGAGGAACTGCGGCGGCGGCGCCACCGGCGGTACCACGTTCAGGTGGTTCCACGTCCCATATTGCGGGTTCACCGACACGTCGGAACGGTGGGCGAAGGCGATGATCTCCCTGCTCACCCGGTCCACGTTGGCCGTGCCCTGCAGAAGCTCCCGACGCACCACCGGTCGGGCCGCCGACAGCGGCTCGAGGGACTGGCTGGTCACCTCGTAGACGAACCACTGGCCGGTGCCGGAGTTCTCCCCGGACGCGATGGGACGGCCCACCGGCACCGTCTGCTGTTGGAGGGCCTGTTCCACCCCGGCCTGGGTGTACGAGCAGCCCAGGGCCCCGCCGCTGGCTGCCGTCGAGGCATCGATCGAGCTCGACTTGGCCACGTCGGCGAATGAGGCACCGCCATTGATCTGGGCCACCACCTGATCGGCGGCGGCCTGGGACTTGGTCACGATCTGGCTCACGCAGTCGGCCGTGAACTCATCCTTGTTGGCCGCGTAGTACCGGAAGATCGCGGTGTTGGACAGGTCCGCCCCGTCGGCCAGCAGCTTCTCGTCGAACGCCTGGTTGCGGATCTGGGCCTGGGTCACGGACTCCGGGAGGTTGGCCAGCAGCTCCTTGCCGCTGAAGCTGGCTCCGGTCGGGCTTTCGCAGAAGGAGGTCGATCCGCCCACCGTGGCCTGCTGCACCGCGGCACTGATCTCCCCGTCCAGGGTGGACTGGAAATCGGTTTTGGCGGTGTCCAGATCGGACGACGACACGGTGATGCCCCTGGACATGGCGAACTGCTCGGCCAGCAGCTGGCCCACCTGGCTCTCGAGCACCGCGCCGGCGAAGGCCGTGGTGTAGGTGCCGGGCCCACCCGCGCCCTGCGCGGACGTGGCCCTCAGCTGGGGATTCTCGAGCTGCAGCAGGCACCCTCCGTACTGGGTGCTTTCCAGCGTACGGAGCTGGTTGTTGAGTGAGGCCGTCGAGATGTCGGTCCCGTTGGCCGTGGCCGCCGGCGGGCCCACGTTGCACGCCGACACCAGGGCGCCGGACGCGATGAGCAGGGCGGCGGCGGCCCCCGACAGTTGGCGTTTCACGGCGGTGATGCTACTGGGTGATCATGTCGCCGACCGGCGGCCGAGGCCGGCACCAGTTCGGTGAGCAGCTCGACCAGCACCGGGGCGAACTCGGAAGCGCCGGCCGGCGCGGCCAGAGGCGCCAGGAGCCGGTGGAGGTCGGGCTGATAGGTGGCCCCCGGGGCCAGACGCCGGAGCCGGACCTCTGCCGATGCGGGCAGCGTCACCGGAGAGAGCTTGGCCTTGGCCCGGTCCCCGGCGCCGCCACCCATCCCCTGGCGGGGAGCGCTCACCGCCACATCGGTGATACCCAGCCGGAGGCACTCGACCCGCAGCCGGGCCACATCGAGCAGGGCCCTGGCCGGCGCCGGCAGGGGGCCGAACCGATCCTCCCACTCGGTGCGCACATCCTCGATCTGCTCGATGGTCCGCACGGCGGCCAGCCGTCGGTAGGCCTCCAGCCGGACGTCCTCGGCCTCGACGTAGTCCGAGGGCAGATGGGCGGCATCGGGCAGGTCGAGCGAGAGCTCGACCGGCTGAGGCCGGGGCTCGCCCTTGAGCTCGGAGACCGCCTCGGCCACGAGCTGGACATAGAGGTCGTACCCGATGGCGGCGATGTGACCGGACTGATCCCGCCCGAGGAGATTGCCGGCGCCGCGGATCTGCAGGTCCCGCAGCGCGATCTTGAACCCGGAGCCGAGCTCGGTGTGGTCGCCGATGGTCCGCAGCCGCTCGTAGGCCTGTTCGGAGAGCACCCGGTCGACCGGGTGGAACAAGTAGGCGTAGGCCCGCTGTCCGGCCCGACCCACCCGGCCCCGGAGCTGGTGGAGCTGGCCCAGCCCCAACAGGTCGGCCCGGTCGACCACCAAGGTGTTGACGGTGGGCATGTCGATCCCGGACTCGATGATCGTCGTGCACACGAGGACGTCGTAGCTGCCCTCCCAGAAGTCGAGCACCACCTTCTCGAGCGAACCCTCGTCCATCTGGCCGTGGGCCACGGCCACCCGTGCCTCGGGGGCCATGTGCCGCACCCGCTCGGCGATGGCCTCGATGTCCTGGACCCGGTTGTGGACGTAGAAGACCTGACCTTCGCGCAGGAGCTCGCGCCGGATGGCCTCCGAGGCCGCCGCTTCCTCGAACTCGCCCACATGGGTGAGGATGGGCCGGCGGGCCGCGGGCGGTGTGTTGACCATCGACAGGTCGCGGATGCCGGTGAGGGCCATCTCGAGGGTGCGGGGAATCGGGCTGGCGGTGAGGGTGAGCACATCGATGCCGTCGGCCAGGGCCTTGATCGATTCCTTGTGGCTGACCCCGAACCGCTGCTCCTCGTCCACCACCAACAGCCCGAGCTTCTTGAACGTCACATCGCCGCCGAGCAACCGGTGGGTCCCGACGACGACATCCACCGAGCCGTCGGCCAGCCCGGCCAGCACCGTGCGGGCCTGGGCGTTGGTCAGGAATCGGCTGAGCATCTCCACCTTCACCGGAAACGGCGCGTAGCGGTCGGCGAAGGTCTGGGCGTGCTGACTGGCCAACAGGGTGGTGGGCACCAGGACCGCGGCCTGGAACCCGTCCTGGACCGCCTTGAACACCGCCCGGATGGCCACTTCGGTCTTGCCGAAGCCCACGTCGCCACAGACCAACCGGTCCATGGGCTGTGGGCGCTCCATGTCCGCCTTGACATCGTCGATGGCCCGCAGCTGATCGGAGGTCTCGACGAAGGGGAAGGACGACTCGAGCTCGGCCTGCCAGGGGGTGTCGGGGCCGAAGGCGTGGCCGGGGACCTGCAGTCGCCGCCGGTACAGCGCCACCAGCTCCTCGGCGATCTCGTGCACGGCGGCGCGGGCCTTGGAACGGGCCCGCTGCCACTCGGAGCCGCCCAGCCGGCTCACGGTGGGCGACTCCCCGCCGGCATAGGGGGTGAGGAGGTCGATCTGGTCGGTGGGCAGGTAGAGCTTGTCCGCTCCCCGGTACTCGAGCAGCAGGTAGTCGCGGGTGGAGCCACCCATGGTCCGGGTGACCATGCCCCCGTATCGGGCCACCCCGTGCTGGCGGTGGACGACGAAGTTCCCCGGGGCCAGGTCGTCGAAGAAACCGTCGACGGGCCGGGCCCGGGCCCGGGCCTGCCGGTGGGGACGCCGTCGTCCGGTGACATCCGACTCGGCCAGCACCGCCACCCGGGACCCGGGCAGCACGAAACCCCGATCGACCGGTGCCACCACGACGCGGGCACCGGGAGCGGTGAGATCGGACGGTCCTGACGGCAGGTCGGCGGCCACCGGGACGACCACCCCCTCCTCGGCCAGGATCCCCGACAGGCGCTCCGCTCCCCCGGCCGTGGACGAGCACAGGACGACCGAGTACCCGTCCTCGACCAGGCTCGAGACCTGGCCGGCAAGCTTGGCTCCGTCGCCGAGGATGGGCTCCCACCCCCGGCTCTCGACCTGGGGGACGTCCGGGCCCTCGGCGGTGGGAACCAGCGAGAGCACCCCGGCCGAGGTGTCGGTCAACAGCCGGTCGAAGGGGACGTGCAAGCGGGGGGCACCGGCCCCGGCGTCGAGTCCCCAGGTGCCGGCCAGGGCATCGGCCAATGCCGACTCCTCGTCGAGCAGCTCACCGGCCCGGTCCCGGACGCGGCGGGGCTCGACCAGGATGACCAGGGCGTCATCGCCCAACAGGTCGGTGATCAGCTCGTCGGAGTCGGCCAGCCACGGCAGCCACGACTCCATCCCGTCGAACTGGTCGCCGTCGGCCAGACGGTCCCATTGGTGGCGACCCCAGGGGGCGGATCCCACCAGGGCCGAGGCCCGCTTGCGCATGGTCTCGTCCACCACCAGCTCGCGGCATCCGAACAGCTCGATCTGGCCCAGGTCGTCGATCGAACGTTGATCGGACACGTCGAACCGGGTCAACCGGTCGACCTCGTCGCCCCAGAGGTCGATCCGGACCGGCTCGTCGGCGGTGGACGGGAAGACGTCGACGATGCCGCCCCGTACGGCCAGCTCGCCGCGGTGCTCGACGATCGACTCGCGTCGATAGCCCATGGCCACCAGCCGGCCGACCAGTTCGTCCACGACGATCTGGTCCCCTTTGGCCACCACCACCGGTCGGGCCGCCGTCCGCCACGGCCCCAGTCGCTGGAGCACTGCTTTGATGGGGGCGACGACGATCGCCGGCCCCGGCGATCCGGGCACGCCCCCCATCTGCCACAGCAGCCGGAGGCGGCGACCCATGGTCGAGACGTCGGGGCTGACCCGCTCGAAGGGAAGCGTCTCCCAGGCCGGGAACACCTCGGCCCGGCCGGGGGAATCATCACCGGGAGCGGGGTCGGGGTCGGTGAATGCCTCGAGATCGTGGGCCAGCTGTTCGGCCGCCGCCCCGGTGGGCGTGACCACCAGCACCGGCCGCCGGGTGCCCAGCCGGATGAGGCCGGCCAGCACGAAGGCCTGGGCGGGCGTGGCCACAGCCAGGGTGGCGGTGGACGCGCCCACGACCCGCGCCATGGCGGACTCGTCGCGCAACAGAGGGGGAAGCGAGCGCAGGCTCACCGGTTCAGGGTATCGGGAGCCGGCCGGAGTGTTGACCGGGGCACGCCGCGACAGCGGGGTCTCAGCCGGCGCCGTTGGTACGGGCCATCGCCGCCTGGGCGCCCTCGGTGATGACGGTCTCGACGGCGTCCGCCGCCTCGGCCACGGCCACCAGGAGGACGGCGCGCTCGGTCGCACCCGGGCGCTTCAGGACGTAGTCGGCGCCGGGCTGCCGCCCCGGCGGCTTGCCGATCCCGACCCGGACCCGCAGGTACTCATTGGTGTGCAGGTGGCTGTCGATCGATTTGAGCCCGTTGTTGCCCGCCGTGCCTCCACCCGACTTCACCTTGACCCGCCCGGAGGGAAGGTCGAGCTCGTCGTGGATCACGATCAACCGGTTCGCCGTGCCCGGAGGGACATCGGCGGAGTCAGCGGCTTGGTCGATGCCGGACCGCCGGACAAGGGGGGCCACCGCCAGCCCCGATTCGTTCATGTAGGTCTGGGGCACGGCCACGAGCACCCGGTGGCCGCCGATCCGGATCTCGCCGGCCAATGATCGGAGCCCCTTCTCGGCTTTGAGGCGCCCACCGTGACGATCGGCCAGAAGGGCGGCGACCTCGGCTCCGGCGTTGTGGCGGGTGCCGACGAATTCGCTTCCCGGGTTGCCCAGCCCGACAACGAGGAATTCGACCGGGGTTCCCGTCCGCGGGGACCCCGGAGCGCGCCGGTGGCGGAGCAGGACTTACCCTTCCGACGGCTCGGCGTCGTCCGAGGCCTCGGCGGCCGGCTCCCCACCGGCTTCGGCAGCTGCGGCTGCGGCCGTCTCGGCCTCCTCCTCGTCGGTCGTCTGCACTCGCGGAGGCTGGCCGGCCACCACGGTGGCCTCGAGATCCGTCTCCAGCTCGACGCCGCGAGGGATGGTGATGTCCGAGACGTGCAGCGAGGCGCCGATGGTCAGTCCCGAGATGTCGATGTCCACCGACGGCGGGATGTCGGCCGGCTTGGCCTTGATGTGCAGAGTGAACAGCTGCTGGTCCACGATGCCGTCCCCGTGCTGCACCTCGATCGCCTCACCCACCAGGTTGATGGTGATCTCGGCGGAGATGACCTCGTCACGGCGGACGATGAGGAAATCGACGTGGGTCACCACGTTCTTGAACGGATGATGCTGGATGTCCCGGGCCAGGGTGAGGAAGTTGTCCTTGCCCACCTCGAGCGAGAGCAGGGTGTTGAGGCCGGCCTCGCCGGACATGGCGATCTGGAACTCGCGGGCACCGACGGCCACCGGGATGGGTTCGGCACCGTGGCCGTACACCACACCGGGGATCTTCCCCTGGCCCCGGAGGCGGCGGGTCGAACTTGTTCCGGTGTCGCGGCCGGCTTCGGCGGCGAGCGTGACTTCGGGCATGCGGGAACTCCTCAAGAAGTGCTGACACGAGGGCAGCGCCGCTCCGGTCGATCATGGCTGTGGCCGACGACCCCGGATGGCCGCTGCTGACGGCCCATCATGATAGACGAGTCCGCCGATGGCGGGCCACAAGGGTGGTGGCGCCGTCACTGAGGAGGAGTCGGCAGCGAACGACCGGGTCGGGAGCAGGGAGGCGATCGGCGACAGACAGACCAGTCCTCCGCCTCATCGGCCATTCGGGCTTCCCCCTTGAAGGGGGGAAGGGCCCGGACCGGCGGCGCAGGAGGCGGACCCGGCCCAGCCGGTCCGGGCCTCCCCATCGTAATGAACGTTCGTTTGGGATGCCCGGGACGAATCCGGAGGCGCCGGCTCGGGCACGGCTCAGGCCAGGTTCTCGCCGCCGAAGATCTCCGACACCGACGAGTCCTCGAAGACGGCGTCGATGGCGTCGGAGATGAGCTTGGCCACCGACAGGACCTCCAGCTTGTCGAAGTGCCGGTCCTGGGGGATGGGCAGGGTGTTGGTCACCACCACCTTGGTGAGGGCCGAATTCTTGAGCCGGTCGACGGCCGGGTCGGAGAGGACGGCATGGGTGGCCATGCACCACACCTCCGAGGCCCCCCGGTCGGCCAGCAGGTCGGCCGCGGCCACGATGGTCCCCGCGGTGTCGATCATGTCGTCGATCAGCACGCACTGGCGACCCTCGACGTCGCCGACCACGTGCAGCGCCTCGACCTGATTGGCGACACCCCGCAACCGGCGCTTGTGGACCACGGCCAGATCGGCGGTCAGATGCTGGCTGAACCGCTCGGCCACCTTCACCCGCCCGGCGTCGGGAGCCACCACCACCAGGTCGTCGCTGCGCTGGGTCCGCAGGTAGTCGACCAGCACCGGGGCCGCGGTGAGATGGTCGAAGGGGACGTTGAAGAAGCCCTGGATCTGCCCGGAGTGCAGATCGACGCTGACCACCCGATCGGCCCCGGCCACCGACAGCATGTCGGCCACCAGCTTGGCGGTGATCGGCTCGCGGCCGGTCGCCTTGCGGTCCTGGCGCGAGTACCCGTAGTAGGGGCAGACCGCGGTGATCCGCTTGGCCGACGCCCGCTTGGCGGCGTCGATCATGATGAGGTGCTCCATGAGCGAGTCGTTCACCGGACCGCAGTGGGTCTGGATGATGAAGACGTCGCTCCCCCGGATGGAGGTGTCGAAACGACAGTGGATCTCGCCGTTGGCGAACTCGCGGAGATTGGCCTCGCCCAGGTCGACCCCGAGCTGCCGGGCCACATCCCGGGCCAACTCGGGGTGCGACCTCCCCGACACCAGTTCGAGTCGCCGCCGGGGGGTGAATTCCATGCCCATGACGCTACCGCCTGCCGCCACCGGGTTCGTCGGGCGCGGGTTGTCCCTCGCCGGTCCACGGGCCGACCACCGCACCCGGCGGGACCTCGGTCCCCTCCTCGAGGACGGCGAACGGGCCGATGCGGGCGTTGGCGCCGATGGCCGAGCGCCGGCCCACACTGGAGGCCACGGTGGCCCCCTCCCCCACCACCGTGTCGACCAGGTGGACGTTGGGGCCCAACTCTGCATGCGCCCCGATCACGCACGAGCCCTGGAGGATGACCCCGGGGAGCATCACCACGTCGGGATCGATCTCCACATCCACGTCGATGTAGGTCCTCTCGGGATCCCACATGGTGACGCCCCGGCGCATCCAGCGCTCGTTGATCCTGTCCCGCAATTCGGCCTCGGCCACCGCCAGTTGGGCACGATCGTTGACCCCGGCCACCTCCATGGTGTCGCCGACCAGCACCGACCCCACCTTGTGCCCGGCCTCGTAGAGCACGCCGACCACGTCGGTCAGGTAGTGCTCGCCCTGGGCGTTGGCCGGGCTCAACCGCCGCAGCGAAGGAGCGAGCACGCTCCTCCTGAAGCAGTAGATGGACGTGTTGATCTCCCGGACGGCGAGCTCCTCGTCCGAGGCATCGACGTGCTCGACCACCCGGGCCACCGAGTCGTCCCGGCCCCGGACCACCCGTCCGTAGCCGGTGGGATCGTCGAGCTCGGCCGTCAACAGCGTGGCGGCGTTGTCCGCCACCCGGTGCTGGTGCACCAGGGCGGCCAGGGTGGCCGGACGAAGGAGCGGGGTGTCCCCCGGCAGGACCACGACGTCCCCGTCGTCATCGCCGTCGTCGTCGGGGAGCCCGGTGAGGGCCACCGCCATGGCGTCCCCCGTCCCCCGCTGCTCGACCTGTTCGACGAACTCGATGGCCATCCCCGGCGGCGCATGTTCGATGAGGGTCTTGGTCACCCACTCGGCCCGATGACCGACGACGACCACCACGCGGGCCACGGACAGCTCGGCCAAGGCGTCGAGCACATGGAGGACCATGGGGCGGCCGCACAGGCGGTGGAGGGGCTTGGGTCGGGCCGAGCGCATCCGGGTCCCCTCGCCCGCGGCCAGCACCACCGCCGACAGCTGGCCCCCCGGGCCGGGCCCCGACCTGGTCGCCGCGGGCGAATCGTCAGGGTGGCCTTGCGGGTAGGTGCGGATCACCACGGCGCACACCGGCCTCCCGCTTCCGCCGGGGACGGGTCTCCTCCGTGATGCGGTAGAAAGCTCATGGGGCCTATTCTTCCCACGTCGGCGGGAGCAATGCGACCCGGCGGCCCCGGTGCCCCGCCGACCGGGCTCCGCCCAGCCAGAGACCACACCGACCACCTGCACCCCCACCGAGCAGCGAATCCACTCCATGCCCACCCTCACCACCGACGTCGACCCCGACTCTCCGGCCTTCCGGGCCAACCAACGCGCCCTCGAAGAGGCCATGGAGGGCGTGAACGAGCAGCTGGCGGCGGCCCGGGCCGGAGGCGGCGAACGCTATGTGCAGCGGCACCGTGACCGGGGCAAGCTCCTGGCCCGTGAGCGGATCGAGCTGCTGCTCGACCGCGACACCGCCTTCCTCGAGCTCGCCCCCCTGGCGGCGTGGGGCACCGAGTACACGGTCGGGGCGTCGTCGATCGTCGGGATCGGCGTGGTCGAGGGCGTGGAGTGCCTCATCTCCGCCCACGACCCCACCGTGCGGGGCGGGGCCATGAACCCCTATTCCTTCCGGAAGGGGGCCCGGGCCTCCGACATCGCCCTCCAGAACCGGCTCCCCGTCATCAACCTGGTGGAGTCGGGTGGTGCCGACCTGCCGGCGCAGGCCGAGCTGTTCATCCCCGGAGGAAGGGCGTTCCGGGATCTGACCCGGAGCTCGGCCGCCGCCCTGCCGACGGTGGCCATCGTCTTCGGCAACTCCACCGCCGGGGGTGCCTACGTCCCCGGCATGAGCGACTACATCGTCATGATCGAGCAGCGGTCCAAGGTCTTCCTGGGCGGCCCGCCCCTGGTCAAGATGGCCACCGGCGAGGAATCGACCGACGAGGAGCTGGGCGGCGCCTCCATGCACGCCCGGGTGTCCGGTCTGGCCGATTTCCTGGCCGGCGACGAGGTCGACGCCATCCGGCTCGGTCGCCAGATCGTGAGCCGGCTCAACTGGCGCAAGCACGGTCCGGGTCCGAGCCAGCCCGCCGACGATCCGGTCTACGACCCCGGCGAGCTCCTCGGTATCGCCTCATCCGACCCCAAGGTGCCCTTCGATCCCCGCGAAGTGCTGGCGCGGGTGGTCGACGGGTCGCGGTTCGACGAGTTCAAACCGCTCTACGGAGCCAGCCTGGTCACCGGGTGGGCATCGATCCACGGCTACCCGATCGGTGTCCTGGCCAACCACCGCGGGGTGCTGTTCTCCGAGGAGGCCCACAAGGCGACCCAGTTCATCCAGCTGGCCAACCAGATCGACGTCCCGCTCCTCTTCCTCCAGAACACCACCGGCTACATGGTCGGAAAGGAGTACGAGCAAGGCGGCATCATCAAGCACGGGGCGATGATGATCAACGCGGTCTCCAACTCCTCGGTCCCCCACCTGACCGTCAACATCGGCGCCTCCTACGGCGCCGGCAACTACGGGATGTGCGGTCGGGCCTACGACCCGCGGTTCCTCTTCGCCTGGCCCAATGCCCGCTCGGCGGTGATGGGCCCGGCCCAGTTGGCCGGCGTCCTCTCCATCGTGAGCCGGCAGTCGGCCGCGGCCAAGGGCGTCCCCTTCGACGAGGAGGCGGACGCAACCATGCGCGAGATGGTCGAGGCCCAGATCGAGGCCGAGTCCCTCCCGCTCTTCCTGTCCGGGCGGCTCTACGACGACGGGATCATCGACCCCCGCGACACCCGCACCGTGCTCGGCATCTGCCTTTCGGTCATCGACAACCAACCCATCTCCGGAACACGCGGCTACGGCGTGTTCCGGATGTGAGGACGGGGCCCGTGGCCAACGACGGCGTCGCCCTCACCCCCATCCGCACCTTGCTGGTGGCCAATCGCGGCGAGATCGCCCGGCGCATCATGCGGTCGGCGCGAGCCATGGGGATCGCCACGGTGGCCGTCTACTCGGATGCCGATGCCGACAGCCCTCATGTGCGGGAGGCCGACCTGGCCGTGCGCCTGCCCGGGGTCTCGCCGTCCGACACCTATCTGCGCTCGGCGATGATCCTCGACGCCGCCGCGCGCTCGGGTGCCGACGCCATCCACCCCGGGTACGGCTTCCTGTCGGAATCGGGGGACTTCGCCCGCGTGGTCACCGGCGCCGGCTTCACCTGGGTGGGTCCGGCGGCGGCGGCGATCGACGCCATGGGCTCGAAGGTCGGGGCCAAGGAGCTCATGCGGGCCGCCGGCGTCCCGACACTGGCCTCGATCACCATCGAGGACGGCCGCCTGCCCGACGACGCCGACCTCGACGCCCTGGGGTGGCCGCTGCTGGTCAAGGCCTCGGCGGGGGGAGGCGGGCGCGGGATGCGCACGGTGGGCGGTCCGGTCAGCCTCCGCCAGGCCGTGGCCGACGCCCGGCGCGAGGCCGAGGCGGCCTTCGGCGACGGCACGGTCTTCCTCGAGCGGTATCTGAAGGACCCCCGGCACATCGAGGTGCAGGTGCTGGCCGACGCCTACGGCGACACGGTGGCCCTGTTCGAACGGGAGTGCAGTATCCAGCGCCGCCACCAGAAGATCGTCGAGGAAGCACCGTCGCCCATCGTGACCCCGGCCCTGCGGGCCCGGCTGGTCGAAGCGGCCGTCGCCGCCGCCCGGGCCGTCGACTATGTCAATGCCGGGACCGTCGAGTTCGTCGTCGACCAGAACGGCGACCCCAACTTCCTGGAGATGAACACACGGCTGCAGGTCGAGCACCCGGTGACCGAGGCGGTCACCGGCCTCGACCTGGTGCGCCTCCAACTCCTGATCGCCGGCGGAGCACCCCTGCCCGAGCGAGGTCCACCACGCGGTGGCTGCCGGACCCAGGGGACATGCCATCGAGGCTCGGATCTACGCCGAGGATCCGGCCCAGCGATGGTTGCCGTCGACCGGGACGCTCCATCGATTCGAGATCGGCCGCCCGGGGGCGGCCGTCCGTGTGGACAGCGGGTTCGAATCGGGGAGCGTGGTGAGCCCGCACTACGACTCCATGCTGGCCAAGGTCATCGTCCACGCGCCGAGCCGGGGAGAGGCCGCCTCGGCGCTGTCGGCGGCCCTGGCCGGAGCCCGCATCCACGGCGTGACCACCAACCGCGACCTGCTCGTGCGCACCCTTCGTCATCCCGGATTCCTGGCCGGCGACACCGACACCGGCTTCCTCGACCGCCACGGAGTCGAGGTGCTGGCCATCCCCCTGGCCGATGACGACGCGGTGCGGCGACACGCCATCGCCGCCGCCCTGGCCGGTCAGGCCGACCGCCGCCGGGCGCCTCGGGTGCAACCGACCATTCCCTCCGGGTACCGGAACAGCCCGTCCGGGCTGCAGCGGACCGTGTACACGATCGGCGAGGCCACGCTCGACGTGGGCTACCGGTTCGACCGGGCCGGCCGGACCCTCGAGGTGGTGGAGATCGGCGGCACCGCCCTCGACGTCGATGCGGCTGCCACCCCGGGGGAGGTGGTCCTGACCTCGGGGGAGGTCACCCGGCGCTACCTGGTCGACCAGGTCGGCCCGGTCGCCTACGTGGACGGTCCGGACGGGAGTTCGGCACTCGTCGAGGAGGAGCGGTTCCCTCTGGCCACCGGTGAGGTGGCCGCAGGGATCGGCGCGGGCCCCGATGCCCGGCGGCGTCGTGCGGGTGGCCGTGTCCGAGGGTGACAGGGTCGAAGCCGGACAACTCCTGGTGGTGCTGGAGGCGATGAAGATGGAGCACACCGTGCAGGCGGCGACGTCGGGGATCGTCACCGAGGTGGACGTGGCCGAGGGCGACCAGGTGGAGACCGGACGGATCCTGGTGGTCGTCGACACCGGCGGCGGTGGCGGTGGCGATGGCGGTGGCGATGGCGGCGGAGAAGGAACCGCAGACGCCGGGACCGGCGGAGCGACGACGTGACCGATCCGATCCGTATCGCCAACTGCTCCGGGTTCTACGGCGACCGCCTCTCGGCAGCCAGGGAGATGGTCGAAGGGGGCCCCATCGACGTGCTCACCGGGGACTGGTTGGCCGAGCTGACCATGCTCATCCTGTGGAAGGGCTACCAGCGCGACCACTCGAAGGGCTGGGCCCACACCTTCCTCACCCAGATGGAAGAGGTGCTCGGCACCTGCATCGACCGCGGCATCAAAGTGGTCACCAACGCCGGAGGCCTCAACCCGGGGGGTCTGGCCGACCAGGTGCGGGCCCTCTCCGATCGGCTCGGCCTCGCCGTGGCCGTGTCCCACGTCGAAGGGGACGACCTCCTCCCGCGGATCGAGGAGCTCAACAAGGCCGGACATCCCCTGTCCCACCTCGACACCGGTCAGCCCCTGGCCGATGCCCGCGGCGAGGTGGTGTCGGCCAATGCCTACCTGGGGGGATGGCCCATCGTCGAGGCGCTGCGGGGCGGGGCGGACGTGGTCATCTGTCCCCGCATCACCGACGCCTCCCTGGTGGTGGGCCCGGCGGCCTGGCACCACGGTTGGTCGCCGACCGACTGGGACCGACTGGCCGGGGCGGTGGTGGCCGGTCACGTGATCGAGTGCGGGCCCCAGACCACCGGGGGCAACTATTCCTTCTTCACCGAAGTCGCCGGTGTCGAGCATCCGGGTTTCCCCATCGCCGAGGTGGCGGCCGACGGGTCGTCGGTGATCACCAAGCATCCGGGCAGCGGGGGCGAGGTGTCGGTGGGGACGGTGACCGCCCAGCTGCTCTACGAGATCGCCGGTCCCCACTACCCGAACACCGATGTGGTGGCCCGCTTCGACACGGTGACCGTGGACCAGGAGGGTCCCGACCGGGTCCGGGTCAGCGGCGTCCGCGGGTTTCCGGCCCCCGACCATCTCAAGGTCTGTCTCAACCTGCTCGGTGGGTGGCGCAACTCGATGACCTTCGTCCTGACCGGGCTCGACATCGAGGAGAAGGCCGCCCTCACCCTGCGCTCCCTCGAGGGCGCCCTGGGCGGTGCGGAACAGTTCGCCGAGTTCGATGCCCGCCTCATCCGCTCGGACAAAGCCGACGCCACCGCTCAACGTCGACGCCACCGCCCAGCTGCGCATCACGGTGAAGGACGGCGACCCCGAGCGGGTGGGCCGGCAGATTCTCCGGCGCGGCGACCGAGTTGGCCTTGGCCGGCTATCCCGGCCTCCACCTCACCGCTCCTCCCGCCCCGGGCACGGTCTACGGCGTGTACTGGCCTGCGCTGGTGCCGGCCGAGCTGGTGATCCCCGAGGTGGTCCACGCCGACGGGCATCGGGTGGAGGTGCCACACACCGCGTACCTGACCGGAGACGGGCAGAGCGACCACGATCAGATCGTCGATTCCTCACCGGACCTGGCCCTGGCGCCCGACGCCGCCCGGGCCCCCGACGCCGTGCCCGGCCCCGACCGGCGACCGCCGACCACCGCTTCGGACGGGCTCACCCGTCGCCTGCCGCTCGGGACCGTCATCGGTGCCCGGTCCGGCGACAAGGGGGGCAACGCCAACGTGGGATTGTGGGCCGGGAGTGACCAGGCCTGGAGCTGGCTCGACGGATACCTCACCTTCGACGAGTTCCGCGCCCTGCTCCCCGAAGCCGACGAGCTGGAGGTCCGACGCTACGCCTTCCCGAACCTGCGGGCCCTCAACTTCGTGGTGGTGGGCCTGCTCGGCGAGGGTGTGGCGTCGTCGACCCGACCCGATCCCCAGGCCAAGGGCCTGGGCGAGTACCTTCGGAGCAGACTGGTCGACATGCCGGTCGGCGCTGTTGCCCGTGGATTGAGCGCCCCCACTCCGACAGGCAAGCCACGCCACCCAGCCGACCGACCGACCGCCACCGCAGCGTGAACACCAGACCCGAGGAGCATCCCCATGGACTTCATCGAATCCGACGAGCAACAGATGCTACGAGAGGCGGTCGCCGCCATCGCCTCCAAGTTCGGTCACGAGTACTACGTGCAGAAGGCCCACGCCGACGAGCGCACCGAGGAACTGTGGAACGCCGTAGCCGAGCCGGGATTCCTCGGCGTCAACGTTCCCGAGGAGTACGGCGGTGGGGGTGGCGGGATCGCCGAGCTGGCCATCGTGCAGGAAGAACTGGCCGCCGCCGGCTGTCCCCTCCTGGTCATCGTGGTCTCGCCGGCCATCTGCGCCACGATCATCGCCAAGTTCGGCACCGAGGCCCAGAAGCAGCGGTGGCTCCCACGGTTCGCCACCGGCGAGCTCAAGATGGCCTTCGCCATCACCGAGCCCGACGCCGGGTCCAACTCCCACAACCTGTCCCTCACCGCCACCAGGGACGGTGACGTCTACCGTCTCAACGGCTCGAAGTACTACATCTCGGGCGTCGACGAGTGCGAGGCCATCCTGGTGGTGACCCGCTCCGGTGTCGATCCCGACACCGGCCGCGGCCAGCTGTCGCTGTTCGTGGTGGACACCGACACGCCGGGACTGGACAAGCAGGTGCTGCCGGTGGAGATCACCGCGCCGGAGAAGCAGTACACCCTGTTCTTCGACAACGTCCAGGTCGGTGCCGATCGACTGCTGGGCGCCGAAGGCGAGGGCCTGCGCCAGGTCTTCTTCGGATTGAATCCCGAGCGCATCCTGTCGGCGGCCACGGCCAACGGCATCGGGCGGTACGCCCTGGACAAGGCGGCCGAGTATGCCAAGGGCCGCGAGGTGTGGGGCACGCCCATCGGGCGTCACCAGGGGATCTCCCATCCTCTGGCCAAGGCCAAGATCGACGTCGAGCTGGCCCGGCTGATGACCGAGAAGGCGGCGTGGCTGTGCGACCACGCCGGGGACACCCCCGAGGCCGGCGAGGCGGCCAACATGGCCAAGTTCGCGGCCGCCGACGCCGCCCTGGCCGCGCTGGACCAGGCCATCCAGACCCACGGTGGGAACGGCATGTCGAGTGAGTACGGCCTGGCCGACATGTGGGGCATGACCCGTCTGCTCCGGATCGCCCCGGTCAGCCGCGAGATGATCCTCAACTTCGTGGCCCAGCACTCGTTGGGGTTGCCCAAGTCGTACTGAGCGCCAGGCCGCGAGTCCCGCGGTTCTGCGTCCCGTGGTGTAGGTGGAATCACGTCTATAAAAGCCCTGGTGCGGGACTTATCCTGCTTTCAGAGCCATGACATCCAACCCGCACCCTAGATCCGCGTTCCGCCCTTCACCGGGTAGTGCGACGCCTGCGAACCCGTGGAAGGGGATCGCCGGTCCTGACATCGGAGCTATAGGAAGCCATGAAAATGGCCGAAGAGTTGACCAGTGAGATCTCTCCTCCGACATCGAACCGCCGCGGCGGAGCGAGCACGCTCGAGACACCTCGACGAGGGGCTCACCCTCATCGAGGTCGTCGTGGCGTTCACCGTCCTGATGATCGTGCTCATTCCGATGTCCTACCTGTTCACCTCTTCAGTCATCGCCGCCGGTCAGTCGAAGAACCAGACGCAGGCACTGTCGATCGCCGAGAAGTGGCTCGAGATCGCCTTCCAACCAGACTCCGCCGGTCAACTGCAACGGCGAGGTCATGGTCGACACAGAGCGTTCCGCCGACGGCGCCGGGCGCCCCGGCGACCACGGTGAGCTCACTCTCGAACAACAAGACCCTCGCCACTCAGACGGTCATCAACGTGGCTTCGACAACCGGTTTGGCCGCTGCGCCCCCCCCCCCAGACCGTTCTGGTGGCGACCACGACCGGCCTCCAGAAGGTGACCTACACCGCCAAGTCCGCGTCCACGTTGACCATTGCCACTGGATCCGGAACCGGCACGATGACCACCGGATGCCCTGTTACCCAACCGACGACAACCCAGACGGTCGGAACGCTCGCCTATTCCATCAAGGCGGAGTACGAGTGGACAACAGTTCAGAACGCCGGCCGTCGGAGCCACCACGATCGCCGCCGCCTCGAACAACCAGACCCTCCCGCAGGGGACGATCAACGTGGTCTCGACGACAGACATTCGCGGCAGCCTCCAGTAGCAATCCCCAGAGTGAAGTCGTCGCCACCTCCACCGGCCCGCAGACGGTCATGTACACCGGGACCACGTCGACCTCGTTGACCGGAGTGACGGGCGGAACCGGGAAGATGGCCACGGGCGGCGCTGTCTCCCAGGACAACAAGCCAGATCTGTGCGCCTCCGGGACTCCCCAGCTCCTCAAGTTGCGGATGACGGTGGGGTGGGGTCCGAACTCGGACGTCAACAACGTCCAGGACAGCGTCGTGCTCAACTACCCGCCCTCGGGGATCCAGACGCTGGGCTTCATCGCCGTACAGATGAGCGGGGACACCACCGCCAATGACAGCCAGGGCGATCCCTGGAGCGAGCGGGTCCAGGCCCCCCGGTGACCATTGCCGGTCCACAGAACCTGACCATCTACCCGGACAGCTATGGCTGTGCCTTCGCCCAGGTGCTCCCGGGCAGTGTGGGCTACACGGTGAGCGTGGCCAACGGGTCGAGCGGGACCCCGGCCGGCACGACGTACGGGAGCCCCTTCGTTCGTGACCAACGGGAGCGGGCGAGGCCGTCACGCGGCCACGTGCTCAACGCGGTCCCGTCGGAGTCCCAGTCCGGTGTCACCGTGAACATCGGCGCCGTGACCAAGTTGGCGACGAACTATCCCCGGCCTATCCCCGGCTATGACCAGGGCAGCGTGCTCAACCTCTCGTACCCCACGTCAAGCGCGGTCGAGGACGGCGTGGCCTGTCCCGCATCGGTCAGCATCACCTGCATCGCCACCGGTGAGAACAAGTGGCCGGCGCCGATCGTCACCTGGGTCGAATCGGGTCGAACTGGTCGTCGGTGGCCTGCCCGCCGTCCGCCACCCGTATCGCCTCGGTGGCCTGTGCCGGAACGGTGGAGTGCGAAGGGGTCGGGTCAACGGGTCGGCGGCGTGAGCAGCGGGGTGATCATCGACGCCAATCCCGCGACGCCTTCACTGGCCACTGCGTCCACCGCTTCGGCCCTCACCGGTGTGACGTCGCTGTCGCAGATCGCATGCCCGACGGCGACCAACTGCGTGGCCATCGGTACGACCGCCACCGGCGCGGTGGTTCTGTCCGACACCATCACGGGTGCTGGGGTCGATTCATGGACGGCGGCGACCATTCCCGCCAACATCACCGGCCTGACCAGTCTGGTCTGCCCTCGGCTGGCCACCGGCTGCATGGCCATCGGAACCACCAGCTCTCCCGCTCCGGGACTCCGATCGCCATCTCCGGGGGATTCGGGAGCGCCGGCGTCGCCGCTCCATGGGGGACCGACACATTCACCGGGTTCACCCTGAGCTCCCTTTCCTCGTTGGCGTGTCCATCGAATACGAACTGCATGGCCACCGGGGTGGGAAAGATCGGAGCGGGATCCAGCGGGCCGATCGCCATGGTCGGCATCTCCGCAAGTGGTTTCGGCACATCGACCGTGGCCTTCACGGCCGATACCTACCCGACCGGCACCACCGTCACCAGCCTGAACGGCCTCTCTGCCCGTCGTCGGGAGACTGCCTGTTGACCGGAGTCGGGAACCAAAGGGGCCGGCACCGTGCCCCTCGTGATGTACGCGGCGATGACGGCGTGGGCCAAGTTCGCCAACGACACCCTTCCGACCGTCGGGGGCAATCCGGTGACCTCGCTTTCGGCGATGGCCTGCCCGTCATCGACCGTGTGCGTCCTGATCGGGGCCACCGCCGACACCCGCCGGCCATCCTCTCCGGGGCCATCACGCCACCGACCACCCCGGACACATGGACCAGCGCGACGGTCCCTGGCGTCGGTCGGCGCCGCCCTCACCCAGCTGGGCCAGGTGACGTGCTGGTCGGCAGCCTCCTGCGCCATTACCGCGGTGGGCACCAACGCCAGCAGCCAGCCCGCAGCCTTCCTGTTGGCCAGCAGCGGCGGGACGACCACCTGGACCTCGGTCGGGATGCCGACCGCCAACCCGGCGCTCTACCTCAGCAACATCGACTGCACCACCTCGGGCTCCCCCATCTACTGCTGCTGCCGTGGGGGCCGGGCCCACCGGAGCCGTCGAGCTGACCTCGAGCAACGGACTCAGCGGGTCCTGGTCGGACCAGACGCCGTCGGGTCTGAGCGGGAACGTGGCCAACGGGATTCCGGTGGAGATCAACAACACGAGCCTGCTCCCCAGCGCCTACGCCAACGTCGTGACCGCAGGAGCCTCGACCAATATCACCAACTTCCCGACCTGTATCCCTTCAACGGCGGGTACGGGCTGTTCGCCGGCGACTGCTCCACCGAACTCGGAGCGGGGAGTTTCAACGTCAGCCAGGCGGTAACCGTCCCTGGCGCCACATCGAACACCACCGTGCCCTTGGGACTCCTCACCGTGCTGGCCCTCCATGCCTCGGGGGCCTCCATCGGGCTGCCCTACTCGGGGGCGACCTTCTCGGTCACCGCCACCTCGCTTCTCCGTGCGGCGCAGACTCGTACACGCTGCAGACGGCAGGCCCTGACGGGCTCAGCCGGACCGAGATCCCCTACGGTACCTACACGCTGTCGGTCAGGGGGACCACGGTGACCGAGGCCGATCACCGTCGGCGGCAGCACGTCGTCGCCAGCGGTACGACCTACCTGTTCCCGACCCCGGTACCGGTGAGCGTGACGTGATCGAGACGCCGGATGACCGACGCCGCTGAGACGGGTGACGAGGGGCTGACCCTGGTGGAGCTCCTGGTGGCGTTCGCCACATTGCCGTCCTGTTCGCCCTGGTGGCCACGGCCCTCTCGACCTATCTGACCGTCGGGACCACCGTGATCTCCTCCTACAGCGCCACCCAACAACTCCTTCCCAGCTCGATCATCATTCAGCGCTTGATCCGTAGCGAAGTGGAACCGGCACCGACCCCCACCGCCACCAGCATTCCCGTACCGCCCATTCGTACTCGGGACCGTCGGCACCTACTCGACGACCTTCTACGCCAACACCGGCGGCTACAACGCCACCGCGGGACCCTACGGGCCGGCAAAGATCGTGATGTCCTCGACCACCCCCGCCAAGTGCACGGGCTGCTCGTTCTACACCTCACAGTTCACCGTGGTCCAATACCCGGCGTGCCCCTTCCCGGTGGGCTCGGCGGTTGGATGCACCGGCACCACCCAGACGTGTCCGTTGTCGGTGATCTCGGCCAATGCGTGCCACTGGTCGACCGTCGGCAAGGAACTGGTCACCGTCAACAGCGTGGTCAACGGCCAGACCAATCTCCAGAATGCTTCGACACCGATCTTCACCTACAACACCCTGGACCCGTACTCCACCACCTACCTCGCCAACGCCGGCGGCACCCCGAGCCCGACGACCGGGTTGCTACCCAACTTCGGAACGGGGACCTGTGCCGCGCCCACGCTGACCGGCGGTCAACCGAGCAGCTCCAATTGCCTGGCCGATACCATCCAGAGCGTCGCGGTGGACCTTCAGGTGCATGTGCAGGGAGCGCCGATTCAGGAGAACTCGTTCATCGTCTACCGCCTCTCGTCAGCCTCCTATCTCTACAGTCGCCTGGTCGGGTAGCCACATGTCCACAACCACTTCCACTTCCACCTTCAAGAAGCTGGGCGAACGCCGGACACGCTCCGAGTCCGGACAGACGGCGCTGATCCTGGTCATCTCCTTCGCGGTGCTGCTCACCGTCCTCGGGGGGATCATGGTCAATGCGGTCGTCAACAACACGCCGATCCTCTCCCGGGCCTCCATCCAGCGTTACGCCTACCGGGCGATGGCGTCGGGGCTCAATGCCTACCAGAACGCCATCAACGCCAACCCCTACCTGGCGGCCTGCAACTCCTCCACCAACAACGTCGGGCAGTGCGCCGGGACTGAACTACCAGGACTGGAGCGTGGTCCCCGGCACCGACCTCGGAAACGGCGTGATTCCCGAGTACTACAAATTCGACAACCCTCAGCAGGTCATCGACTCCACCACCAAGGCCATCACCTATCTCGAAGTCCAGATCGTGGGAGCAGCCGGCTACCCCGGCCACTTCGACTACTACTCGACCGTCGCCACCTTCACCCCTCAGAACGGGTTCCTGAACGCGGTGTGGTGGAGCAACTTCGAGTCCTCGGAGTTCCCCACAGGGACGGCGGCTGACTGCGACTACTTCAACAACCAGGGCCGAAACCTCAACGGCAACAACGTCGGTAGCACGCCCTGTGCGGCCGTCGTCTTCCAGTCCGGTGACGCACTCTATGGGCCCGTCTACTCCAACGACTCCCTCTACATCACCGGGTCTCCCTTATTCAGTGGCACCGTGAACACGGCGGACCCACAGTGCCTGTTCGTCGATGACGGCGCCAACGCTGACAGCGCACCGGCATGCAACAACCTGGACGCCGGCAACTACACCGTGGCCGGCAGCGGGTTCGGGCATGCAATCGAGCCGATTCCCACCGACAACTCGCAGTTGGCGGCCACGGCCAAGCAGGGCGGTTGCTACTACGAGGGCCCGACAACCATCAGCCTTTCGGTCTCAGCCGGGGTCGGAATGGTCAGCGTAACCAGCCCGGACACGACGGCCGCCGGCGGGGTGGACTCGATGAACCTCTCGGGCGTCGACACCAGCGTATGCCGGACCGACGGCACCCCCACCGTGCTTCCGAACAATGGGGTGATCTACGTCAACCAGGCCCAGACCGGCGTCGTCGGGGCCAATCCCTTCGATCCGAACACGAACGGCACGTCCCAGGTTCAGAGCAACTGTTCGAACTGCTACTACGGCCAGAGCGCCACTCCCGGCAAGGAAGGGGATGCGTTCGTCAGCAACGCCACCACCAACGGCGGCCTCTCCGGTCACCTCACCGTGGCTGCCTACAACAACGTGATCATCGACGGTCCCCTGACCTACAAGGACTGCACCACGTGGGCGGGAACCGCATCAGAAAGTGTCTGTGCCTACAACAATGCGGTCACCGGCACCAACGACACCCTGGGGCTGATCGCCAACAACTACGTCGAGGTGAACCGACCGATCTACAACAACTCGGCCGCCAACGGGAACAGGGGCAAGCCGCTGTCCGACTGCGGTTCGGGCGGGGCGCTCGCCGCCCCTCTCTGCGACCCGGCCACCACCACCGGGAGCCCGACCGGCGCCCAGGGCCTGACCATCGACGCCACCGTTCTCGCCCTCAACCAGTCCTTCGTCGTCAACAACTACGGCACCTCGGGCAACGAAGGGCAGCTCACGGTCTACGGGTCCATCCAACAGGATGCCCGAGGTCCGGTCGGACTGGTGGGCGGTACCGGCTACTACAAGTACTACGTCTGGGACCCCCGGCTCACCCTCTACGGGCCGCCCTACTACCTCACGCCGGGTACACCCTCGTGGGCCCTCGACTCCTCGGCCGAGAGCTACACCGGGCTGTGTGCGTACCAACCAGCGGTCCAGACCATTCCGTCCACCAGCCAGCCGACCTGGCCGGTCGCTCCTTCACCGGCCGTCAACCCCACCAACGGCTGCACCACACCCTGATCGGGTCGAGCCGGACGGCACCGCTCTCGGGTACGCCGATCGGTGCCACGGTCGGTGCGCTGCCGACGGGAAGGGTAGGTGGTGCGGTTCAGCCGGCCCGAGTCGGCAGGTAACCTGTGAGGGTGTGGGCCGGTTGGCTCGGGCCCGCTTGCGTGTTCCGTACTACGCCAAATCTCTCTCCACTACGCCGAATCTCTCTCCCATCCGCCTCTCCTGACTGTGACCCCATGCCCCTCCTGACCCGCGACGACATCCGCAACGTGGCCATCGTGGCCCACGTCGACCACGGCAAGACCACCCTGGTCGACGCCATGCTCTGGCAGTCGGGGGCGTTCCGGGCCAACGAGTCGGTCAACGAGCGGGTCATGGACTCGGGTGACCTCGAGCGCGAGAAGGGGATCACCATCCTGGCCAAGAACACCGCCGTCATCCACAACGGGGTCAAGGTCAACATCATCGACACCCCCGGGCACGCCGACTTCGGCGGTGAGGTCGAGCGGGGCCTGACCATGGTCGACGGCGTCCTCCTGCTGGTCGACGCCTCGGAGGGACCCCTCCCCCAGACCCGCTTCGTGCTGCGCAAGGCACTGGAGGCCCGGCTCCCGGTCGTGCTGGTGGTCAACAAGGTGGACCGGGCCGACGCCCGCATCGACGAGGTGGTCCACGAGGTGGAGGAGCTCTTCCTCGACCTCGACGCCGACGAGCACCAGATCGACTTCCCCATCCTGTTCGCCAACGCCCGGGCCGGCTGGGCCAGCACCGAGCAGGGCGTGGTGGGCACCGACCTCGAGCCCCTCTTCCAGGCCATCCTCGACCGCATCCCCGCTCCCCACTACGACCCCGAGGCCCCGCTGCAGGCCATCGTGTCCAACCTCGACGCCTCCCCCTACCTCGGCCGGTTGGCCCTCTGCCGCATCCACAACGGCACCCTCAAGAAGGGGGCCACCGTGGCCTGGTGCAAGCTCGACGGCACCATCGAGAACACCAGGATCACCGAGCTCTACGTCACCGACGCCCTCGACCGGGTCGACGCCGCCGAAGCCGGCCCCGGGGAGATCGCCGCCGTGGCCGGGATGGCCGAGATCACCATCGGTGAGACGCTGGCCGACCCCGACGACCCCCGGCCCCTCCCGGTCATCACCGTCGACGAGCCCAGCCTGTCGATGACCATCGGCATCAACACCTCGCCTCTGGCCGGCATCGACGGGAACAAGCTCACCGCCCGCCAGATCCTCAACCGCCTCGACGCCGAGCTGGTGGGCAACGTCTCGCTGCGGGTGAGGACCACCGAGCGGCCCGACACCTGGGAGGTCCAGGGACGCGGGGAGCTCCAGCTGGCCGTGCTGGTCGAGACCATGCGCCGCGAGGGGTTCGAACTGACCGTGGGCAAGCCCCAGGTGGTGACCCGCGAGATCGACGGCAAGCTCCACGAGCCCATGGAGCGGGTGGCCATCGACGTGCCCGACGACTACCTCGGCGTGGTCACCCAGCTGATGGCCCTGCGCAAGGGAACCCTCATCGAGATGGTCAACCACGGCACCGGTTGGGTGCGCATGGACTACCGGGTCCCGGCCCGCGGCCTGGTCGGCTTCCGGACCGAGTTCATGACCGAGACCCGCGGCACCGGCATGCTCCACCACGTCTTCGACGGGTGGGAGCCCTGGCACGGGGAGCTCAAGACCAAGCGCAACGGCTCGATGGTGGCCGACCGCCGGGGCATCACCACCGGCTACACCCTGATGAGCCTGCAGGAGCGGGGCATCCTCCTGGTCGGACCGGGCACCGAGGTCTACGAGGGCATGGTGGTCGGCGAGAACGCCCGGGACGAGGAGATGGACGTCAACCCCATCAAGGAGAAGAAGCAGACCAACGTGCGGTCGGCCTCGGCCGACGAGGCCATCCGTCTCACCCCTCCGCTCCTGCTCTCCCTCGAGCAGGCGCTCGAGTTCATCTCCGACGACGAGTGCGTCGAGGTGACCCCCAAGGCGGTCCGACTGCGCAAGGTCGTGCTCGACCAGGCCACCCGCGGCCGGCAGCGGAGCCGGGCCCGCAAAGCCGCACTCTGACCGACCGCGGCGCGACCGGAGGCACATCCGGGCCAGCTCCGAGGGGAGGGCTCGAACCTCCAACATCTGGCTCCAAAGGCCAGCGTTCTGCCAATTGAACTACCTCGGATCGTCGCAACCACCGCCGGCCGACTGCGCCACCAGGCTACCCCTCGGCACACGCGGCACCCGGTGCCACGGCAATTCTGCACGACCCCGATAGGCTCCGGGCCCGATGAGAGTCCTCGTCGTCGATGACGATCCTGCGGTGAGTGGCGCGCTCAACCGGGCCCTCCGGCTCGAGGGATACGAGGTTTCGGTGGCCGCCGACGGGCCCCCGGCTCTCGAGGAGATCGCCATCCGTCCCCCCGACGCCGTCATCCTCGACATCGGCCTGCCCACCATCGACGGTCTCGACGTCTGCCGTCGGCTCCGGGCCGCCGACAACGACACCCCGGTGCTCATGTTGACGGCCAGGGACGCCATCAACGACCGGGTCCAGGGGCTCGATGCCGGAGCCGACGACTACCTGGTCAAGCCGTTCGCGCTGGCCGAGCTGCTGGCCCGGCTGCGGGCGCTCCTCCGGCGCCGGCCCGAGGAGTCGGGCGAGGTCCTCCGCTTCGCCGACCTCACCCTCGACCCGGTGACCCGGGAGGCGAGGCGGGGCGATCGCCAGTTCACGCTGACCCGCATCGAGTTCGACCTGCTCGAACTGTTGCTGCGCCATCCGCGCCAGGTCCTGACCCGCGAGCTGATCCTCGACCGGGTGTGGGGCTACACGTTCGACTCGGGCACCAACTCGCTCGCCGTCTACGTCGGGTACCTGCGGCGGAAGACCGAGGCGGGTGACGAGCCGCGGCTCATCCACACGGCGCGCGGGGTCGGCTACGTCCTCCGGGAGCCGTAGTCGGTGAGCCGGTCGTGACCTTCCGGGCCCGCCTGGTGCTGGCCGCCACCGGTGCCGTGCTGGTGGTGGTGGTCCTCGGCTCGTTCGTCACCTACATCGTCGCCTCCAACTCGCTGATCGGCTCGGCCGACGCCACCCTGAGCGCCGAAGCCAACGCCGTGCTGGCGTCCAAGGAGGCCCAGCGAATCCCCAACGCCTGCGGCCCTCCGGTGGGTACGTGCAACCAGGTGGTGGGGCCGCTGGCCACGTTCGATCCCGAAGAGTCCGACCATGGTGCTCCCGATCACCTCGACGGTCAGAATCTCGGCGGCGAGCCGGGGCCGGGCCCCGGAGGTCTTCTCGACCACCACGGCGCAGGGGGTCCAGGTCCGCCAGATCGTGGCCGCCCTCCCCCCGGGCTTCACCTACAACGACGGCTCCACCTATCTGGCCCTCCCGGCCGGGGGCGCCCTCCAGCTCTCGGTGCCGCTCACCGGCGCCAATCTCGAGCTGCGGCACCTCGCCCTGGCCCTGTGGCTGATCGTCGTGATCGGTGTGGCGCTGGCCATCCTGCTCGGTCTGGCCGTGGGCGGGACGGTGCTGCGACCCCTCAACAGCCTGACCCGCACCGTGGAGGAGCTGGCCGAGACCACCGACGTGGCCCGGCGCCTCGACCCGGGCGGGCCCGACGAGCTCGGCCGGCTGCGACGGGCCTTCAACCGGTTGCTGGTGGCGCTCGACACCTCCCGGGAGAGCCAACGCCAGCTGGTGCTGGACGCCTCCCACGAGCTGCGCACGCCACTGACCAGCCTCCGGACCAACATGGAGGTGGCCCGGCGCCTCGACGAGCTGGCCCCCGAGGAGCGGGAGGTGCTCATCGGCGACGTGCTCACCCAGCTGGACGAGCTGACCACCCTGGTGGCCGACCTGGCCGAGCTGGCCCGCGGCGAACAGCCCCACCTGACGGCCGAGCCGATCCGGCTCGACACCATCGTGCTGGAGGCGGTCGAGGTGGCCACCACCCACGGCCGCAGCCGGGGCGTCCTCTTCGACGCCCGGGTGGCGCCGACCTGGGTGGTGGGATCGGCCCCCCGGATCGGCCGGGCCGTGGACAACCTGCTCGACAACGCCCTCAAGTGGAGCCCGGACGGAGGAGTGGTCGAAGTGGCCTGTTCGGGCGGCACCCTGATCGTGCGCGATCACGGGCCCGGGGTCGATGACAGCGACGTCGGCCTGATCTTCGACCGCTTCTACCGGGCCCCGAGCGCCCGGTCGAAGCCCGGTTCGGGGCTCGGGCTGGCCATCGTGGCCCAGGTGGCCCGGGACGAGGGCGGCAGCGTGAACGTCTACCGGGCCGAGGGCGGGGGTGCCGTCTTCCGGTTCAGCCTCCCCGAGGTGGCCGCTCCGCTCGGGACCGGCGACGAGGACTGACGCCCCGCCCCGGCGCTCGCGGCATGGCGTAATACGACCTGGTCGACTAGGGTGCCGGGCGACATGGGATCACTGATCAAGAAGCGCCGCAAGCGCATGCGCAAGAAGAAGCACAAGAAGATGCTCAAGGCCACCAGGTGGCAGCGGCGGGCGGCGGGCAAGTAGTCCCGGCGCCTCGAGCGTCGGAGTCTCACAGAGGGGCCGCAGCCGGCGTGGTGCGCACGCCCACCAGGATTCCCGTTTCGTCCCCGACCTGAAGCAATCGCCGGTCCCGGACACCCAGCTCCTCGGGTGATCCCTCGACGAACCAGCTCGAGCCGCTCCCGGCCAGGTGGGGCCGCCGGCCGGTGAGTTCCTCCAACCGGTCCCGCCACGCTCGGAGACGGGGTTCGACCAGCAGGGCGGCGGGTTCGAGCTCGTTGGCACCGGGGTCCGCACCGCCGCCGGTCTCCGGCCGACCGCCGGCGTCGGGCCCCCAACCCGTCCCAGGCCCGGTAGACGGCCCCGGTGTCCACCCCGAAGGGCAGGAGCAGCAGGGTGAAGCGCCGGTCGACGTGGGGCAGCGGCCGGACCTCCTCACCGACCCCGCCGACCACGGCCCTCCCCCCGGCCACACAGAAGGGCACGTCGGCGCCCAGACCGGCGGCCACGGCGATGTCGGTGCAGCCGGCCCAGCGCAGAACGGCGGCGGCGTCGGCCGACCCTCCACCCAGCCCGGCCCCGGGGGGGACCCGCTTCACCACGTGCACCCGGGCCGAGCGCCCGACGGCGGCCAGGGCCCGGGCCACCAGGTTCTGGGCCCCGGGAGGGATGGCATCGGGCTCCCATCCCGTCGCCGGTCCCGACGGGTCGGCGGAGAAGGACAGATCAGTGGTCGTGGCGCCGGACTCCTGGTCGTCGATGACCAGCGTGTCGGCCAGATCGAGGGTGACCATCTCGGATTCCAGCAGGTGGTAGCCGTCGGACCGCACCCCGGTGACCCGCAGCGAGAGGGTCAGTTTGGCCGGCGCACTGACCTCGACCGGTGGGCGGGACACCCCGCTCACCGGTCCGGGTCCCCGTCGGTCGGCCCGGGCCAGGCCGCCAGCCGCTCCCATTCCTCCAGCGAGAGCTCCTCGGCCCGGGCGGTGGGCCTGATGCCGGCGGCCTCGAACGCCTCCGGGGCCACCGTCCCGTCGAGTGAACGGCGGAGCATCTTGCGGCGGTGGGCGAAGCCGGCCCGCACCACCGAGAACAGTCGCTCGTAGCCCTCGGAGCCCGGGCCGTCCGCCGCCCCGCCCAGCCGTTCGGGCCGACGGTCGAGGCGAACCAGCACCGACTCCACCCGCGGCCTCGGGATGAAGACGGAGGCCGACACCCGGCCGACCAGGGCCGCCGTGGCCCAGTAGGCCACCTTCACCGACACCGCGCCGTAGGCATCGTCGCCGGCGCCGGCGGCCATCCGCTCCCCCACCTCCCGCTGCACCATCACCAGCAGTGACGAGATCCGGGGGGCCTCCTCCAGGACGCGGATGACCAGCGGTACGGCGACGTTGTAGGGCAGATTGGCGACCAGGGACCACGGGGCCGTGTCCGGCCCCCCGTCGTCGAGCAGTTCGGACCAGTCGAGGGTCAGGGCATCGGCCTCGACCACCCGGACTCCCACCGGCTCGACCTGGGCCCGGAGCACGGCCAGGACGTGTCTGTCGATCTCCACCGCCGTCACCGAAGCGCCGGCCTCGGCCAGGGCCAGGGTGAGCGAACCCAGACCGGCCCCGATCTCGACGACCCGCTGACCGGCGGTCACGCCGGAGAGCCGGACGATCCGGCGGACGGTGTTCCCGTCGGCCACGAAGTTCTGCCCGAGCGCCCGGCTGGGGCGGAGGTCGTTGGCCAGGAGGAGCTCGTGGATCTCGGCTCGGCCGTGGGTCACCTGGTCAGTGTCCCACTTCTCGGAATGAGCCCCGGGGCGCAGAGCGGTCCTCGACGACTACGCCGTCACCAGCTGAGCTCGGCGTCGATCACTCCCTGCGAGAGCGGGGCGATCTCGGCAAAGGTGGCCGTGGCCAGGTCGATGGCCCGGGAGGTGTCTGCCTCCCGATCGTCGACCACGCAGCTGACCGACTCCCCGTTGGCCGGGTTGGTCACCTCGACCACCGTGCCGAACGGCAGCCAGGGGCTGGCGCAGGTTCCGGCGGGATGGTCGTAGTAGGTGACCTGCCCCTCTTCGGTGGTTGCCGGAGGGGCCGGCACCGTCGTGGTCGTCGGGGCCGGCGCCGGCGGCACGGCCGCCACCGGTGCCCGCCGGTCGACGACCACCTCGGCCGGGGCGGTGACCACGGGGGCCGCCCCGGTGACCACGACCGCAGGCCGACCGCTCGAGCGGGGCGTGGAGCGCCCGGGGCCGTCGGGCCGGCTGGCCGCCCGGGCCCGGCGGACCCTTCTCGCCCGGGAGGTGCCCTTCTTCCCCGGAGCCGTCCGGGTTGCGGACCCCTTCTTTCCCGGGACCGCTCTCGTGCTGCGAGACCAATTCGGTGGGGGCGACCGGCTGGGCCGATCCACGGAGAGGTCCCGAAGCCACCCGAGAGGAGCCGGTACTGGGTCCCGAGGACGGGGACGCCGCCGCGTCCTGGCCGTTCTGGATCAACAGGAGGGGCACGATGAGCACGGCTCCGCACAAGATGAGCGCGGCACCGGGCCGGCTGCCCTTTCTGATTCTGGTCCGCAGGACTCCACTCTCCTCGTGAGGCTGACAGGGCCGCCTCCGCGGGGTTCATCCCCGGAAGGCACATCCGCCCCCGGGGGGACGGACCGGACCGACTCCTCCAAGCCGGTCCTGGGAACGCGCCCGACAGCCGCACTCCGAGATCCACATCAAACAAAACGACCGCTCAACTACGCGGCCGCGGGGACGACGTTAGGGGGAGGGGCTCGGAGGAATCAAACCGGGCGGCGGCCCGGGACCGGGCTCAGGGGGCCCGGCGGCCGGCCTCAGAGGGAGAACAGAGCCAGCGCATTTCCGGTCGTACGCTCGGCCACCAGCTGAAGTCTCAACCCCCTTGACCTGGGCAATTGCTGCTCCCACCAACGGAACCCTCGATGGTTCATTGAGGGTTCCACGATGGGGCACCGGGGTCAGGAAGGGAGTGTCCGTCTCGACCAGGAGCCGGTCCATCGGGCACAGGGCAGCCGCCTCCCGGACGTCGGCCGCGTTCTTGAAGGTGACCACACCGCTGAACGAGAGCGAGGCCCCGAGGTCGAGGCACCGCCGGGCCTCCTCGGGCCCCCCGGTGAAGCAGTGGACCACCGTCCGCTCGGGCACACCGCTGGCGGTGAGGATGTCCACGGTGTCGTCCCACGCCTCCCGGGTGTGGATGACCAGGGCCAGGCCGTGGCGGTGGGCCAGCTCCACCTGCCGGGCGAATGCCTCCCGCTGGACCGGCCGTGGCGAATGGTCGTAGTGGTAGTCGAGGCCGCACTCGCCGATGCCGACGACCACAGCCGGCGCCCGGCCACCCTCGGACCCATGGGCCAGCTCGCCGGCCAGCAGGTCGTCGAGGGAATCGACCCCGTCGACGGCGTCGTGGGGATGCAGACCCACCGTGGCCCACAGCTCCACCCCCTCGGCCACGGCCGGCGAGTCGGGGCGGCGCATGGACCGGACCAGGGCCACCGCCTCGGCCGAGGAGCCGGCTCCGGTCCCGATGCACACCATCCTCGACACGCCCGCCTCCGAGGCCCGGGCGATGGTGGCCGCCAGCCGGGAGGCGTGGGGACCCGCCTGGCTGGCCCCGTCGGTCGAGGCGAACTCCTCCTGCAGGTGGCAGTGGGAGTCGAACCACTCGATCACCGCGTCGTGCACCCGACCGACCCCCGGCTAGCTCTTGCGCCGGGGAAACAGGGGAGCGCCCTTTTCGACGGCGAGGCCCCCGGGGTAGCCCCCCCAGCAGCCCGAGGCCGGCAGCCGCTCGTCCCCCGGCGACCCGTGGAGGCCGATGCGCCGCCAGATCTCGTCGGCGGTGGACGGCATGGCCGGGACGATGAGGATGGACACGATCCGGAGCACCTCGAGGGCACTGCCCAGGATGGCGTCCACCTCGGGCCCGGGCTCGGCCTTCCAGGGCTCGGCCGTCTCCAGCTCGGCGTTGGTCTCCCGGATGAGGCGCCAGGTGGCCTCGAGTCCGAGATTGGGCAGGGCGCTGTCCCACGCCGCAGAGGCCTCGGCGACCACCGCCGCCGCCTCACCGGCCAGGCGGCTGTCCGGGTCGGGGGGAGGCCCGATCCCCGCGCACTTGGAACCGACCACGGTGGCCACCCTCGACAGGAGGTTGCCGAGATTGTTGGCCAGGTCGGCGTTGTAACGGCTGACGATCCCCTCGGCGGAGAAATCCCCGTCCGATCCGAGGGGGATGTCCCGCAGCAGGTGGTAGCGGACCGGGTCGACCCCGAAGTCGGCGGTGAGCTCGCCGGGCGAGATCTGGTTGACGCTCGAGTTGGACATCTTCTCGCCCCCGAGCAGCAGCCACCCGTGCACCTGCACGTGGGCCGGGGGGTCGATGCCGGCGGCCATGCACATGGCCGGCCACCACACGCAGTGGAAGCGGATGATCTCCTTGCCGATCAGGTGGTGGACCGCCGGCCACCACTCCTCGAACCGCTGTGCATCCTGTCCGTAGCCGATGGCCGTGAGGTAGTTGATCAGGGCGTCGTACCAGACGTAGAAGACGTGCTTCTCGTCCCAGGGGACCCGCACCCCCCAGTCGATCGAGGTCCGGGTGATGGAGATGTCGCGGAGCCCACCCCTGATGAAACTGAGCGCCTCGTTGCGCTTCGACTCGGGTGCCACCGCCCCCGGGTTGGCCTCGTACCAGTCGATCAGCGGCTGTTCGAAGGCGCTCAGCCGGAAGAAGTAGTTCACCTCCTCGAGGTGCTCGACCGGCAACCGGTGGATCGGACACAATCCACCGTCGAGGAGGTCGTCCTCGGCGTAGTACTGCTCGCAGGGCACGCAATAGAGGCCGCGGTAGAGGTCCTCGTAGATATGGCCGTTCTCGAAGATCCGGCCCAGGAACTCCTGGACCGCCTGGTGATGCCGGGGCTCGGTGGTGCGGATGAAATCGTCGTTGGAGATGTCGAGGTCGGCCCACGCGGCGGCGAAGCGGGGAGCCAACTGGTCGGTCCAGTCCGCCGGGGTGAGCCCCTGCTCCTCGGCGGCCCGGGCCACCTTCTGCCCGTGCTCGTCGGTGCCGGTGAGGAAGAAGACGTCGTCGCCGATCAGGCGATGCCAGCGGGCCAGGGCATCGGCGTTGACCGTCGAATAGGCGTGCCCGACGTGGGGCGCGTCCTTGACGTAGTAGATCGGTGTGGTGATGTAGTAGCGGGGCACTGGCAGGTAGCGTACCGACCGGGAGGATCCCGACCGACACGGCGTCATAGGATGCAGTGCTCGATGGAACCACCCGGCCCCCAACGCTCGGCGCTCCGGCAACGGGTGGCCGTCTACGGCATCTGCGAGGACGGTGACGGCCACGTCCTGCTGGTCCGAGCGGCCCGCTACCTCACCGTGGCCGGACGCTGGTTCCTACCCGGGGGCGGCATCGACCACGGCGAGGATCCGGTCACCGCCCTGGAGCGGGAGTTCACCGAGGAGACCGGCCTGCACGTCGAGGTCGGGGAGCTCAAGGGGGTGCTGTCCGACGTCTTCACGCTGCCCAACGGGGCCGACCTGCATACCGTCAGGATCGTCTACGGCATCGAGTCGTACTCCGGCGAGCTCCGGGACGAAGCCGACGGATCCTCCGATGCCGCCCGGTGGCAACCCCTCGACCAGATGAGCGAGCTGCCCCTCGCGCCCTACGTCCGCCGGGCCCTGGCCGAGCTCCGCTGATCAGCCCGGTCACTCCTCGGGTGCGGGTCCGCCCGGCCGCCGGGCTCCGGCCGACTGGGCGGCCAGGGCCAGCGTCGTACACCCGCCGGCGGGGGACCCCGAACATCTCGGCGACGTCGTCGACCACCCCCCGGGTCCGCTCTCCCTCCCCCAGCCGGTCCGACCAGAGCCGTGGTCAGCACCTCGTCACTGACCGTCGCGACGGTGGCCTCCGGCGCGCCCGACAGCACCAGGACCACCTCGCCCCGGACCGGGTGGGCGCCGATCCACGACGCGGCCTCGGCCAGGGAGCCCCTCCAGACCTCCTCGTGCAGCTTGGTGAGCTCGCGGGCGACGGCGATCCGGCGTTCCGACCCGCAGGCGGCGGCCAGATCCGCCACCGTGCCGGCCACCCGCCCGGGCGCCTCGAAGAGCACCGTCGTGCGGGGCTCGGTCGCCACCACCTCGAGCCGCTCCTTCCGATCACGACCGGAGCGGGGCAGGAAGCCCTCGAAGCAGAAGCGACCGGTGTCGAGACCGCTGGTCACCAGGGCGGCCAGCACCGCCGACGGGCCGGGGACCACGGTGACGGCCAGTCCCGCCCGGGCGGCGGCGGCCACCACACGGCTCCCCGGGTCCGAGACGCCGGGCATGCCCGCGTCACTGACCAGGGCGACGGTGCGGCCACCGGCCACCGCGGCGAGCACCTCGGCGGTCCGGTCGTCCTCGTTGTGCTCGTGCAGCGACCGGAGCGATGCCCCGGTGATGCCGGCGTGGGTCAACAGCCTCCGAGAGTGACGGGTGTCCTCGCAGTAGATCAGGTCGGCCTTGCGGAGCGCCTCCACCGCCCGCGGCGACAGGTCTCCCAGATTGCCGATGGGGGTCCCGACCAGCACGATGGAGCCGGCCGTCGCCCCCGTGGCCGGAGCGGACCGCTCGGCGGCCGGTCGGCCATCATCCACGGAGGTCCAACTTGTCGCCCACCCGGAGTCCCCACCGCTCGAAGGCGCCGGCCTCGGCCTCGACCACCGAGCGGCACCCCCGCCGGGGTCGGCTCATCCGCCACGGCGGCAACCTGGCCACTCCCACCACCACCATCTCCTTGTCGCAGAAGGCGACGTCGATGGGGAATTGCATCCCGAAGGTGTGCACCGACCGGGTGCGGGGCAGGACCATGGCCCCCTCGTACCCCGTCCTTCCGAGGAGTCCCCGGGTCCGATCGCCCAGGCTGTCGGCCACCTCGGCCGCGGCCAGCACGTCCCCGTCGCGCAACAACCAGGTCATCGTCCTCCCCCGGTGGTCGGCGCCCGCCCGTCTTGTTGGCCCGCCGATCCCGGACCGCCACCGAACCGGAGTAGCATCGCCGGACTGTGTCGAAACGAACCAACAAACGCAAGCTCCGGGCCAAGAAGAAGGCCAACCACGGCAAGAAGCCGAACTGCGGCCGGGGCTGACCCACGCCCGACGGCTCCTCCCGGAGCCGATGTCATCGCCGCAGGCGCCATGCGCAGTCGAGCCGGTCGAGCACCGTGGTGAGGGCCGAGGGCCGGTCGGTGATGATGCCGTCCACCCCCAGCCGGCACAGGCGCTCCATCTCCGGTTCCTCCTCGATCGTCCACACGTGGACGGCCAGGCCCTGCTCGTGGGCCACGTCCACGAAGCGCTGGTCGACCAGCGGTAGGTCGCCGAAGCTGACCGGGACCTGGAGGGCGACATGGCGCATCGGGGCCGGCGTCTCTCCGGCCTGCACCGACTGGTAGAAGGCGGCCACGGCCATGGTGCCGGCCGAGGTGGGGACCTCGGGGGCGAAGGCCGAGAAGGAATCGGTGGCCGAGTCGAGGAAGGAGGCCACGATCACGTCGTCGGTCCGGCCGTAGCGCCGGAGCACGGCGGCCAGTGCCTCCTCGTAGGGGGTGACCGCCGGAGCGGTCTGCTTGATGTCCAGATTGAGCACCACCCCGGGGAATGCGTCGAGGACCTCCTCCAGCAGGGCGATCCCGAACCGTCGGTCCTCGGGGCCCCGGCCCCGGAACGGGTACCGGTCAGCGTCCAGGCCGGGGGTGACGTCGGCACCGGGGACCCACCAGTAGGCGTTGTCCAACGTGCGCACCACATCCCACGGGAGCTCGGCGATCCGACCGGTGCGGTCGGTGGTGCGGTCGACGGTCGGGTCGTGGCACACCACCAGCCGCCCGTCGGCGGTGGCATGCACGTCGAGCTCGATGGCCGTGGCTCCGGCATCGAGGGCGGAGGCGATGGCGTGCAGCGTCGACGACGGACCCTCCCACGCGCCCCCCTGGTGGGCATAGTTGATGACCCGGCGACTGAGCCATGGTGCGAGTTGGCGCGCATCGGGAGAGACGGCCATGGAAGAACGGTAGCCTCTGCTCCGCCATGCTGGACCACGTCTTCACCCAACTCGTCAGCTCGCACCGGCATGCCTTCGAGGCCGCCCTGCTGCAGCGGCAGGCGGTGGAGGAGCGGTTCCAGGTGGACGTCTTCCTCGGTGACGTCAGCTTCGAGACGTCCTACAGCCTCCCGGGGGAGGAGCGCCCGGCCCGCATCCGGGTGGACACCAGCCTCGACTGGCCCACCTGGAGCCAGACCGCCTACCGGAGCTGGGCCATCGGCGAAGAGCCCGACGAACCGCCCGAGGTGCTGGTCGAGATCGCCTTCCGGGTCCAGGGCCTGGTCGAGGTGCCCGAGGTCGATCCGCTCCTCGGCGCGCTCCCCGCCGACCTCGATGTGCTCGGCGACCAACCGCTGATGCGGGGGGCCGCCACCATCGAGCAGGTCATCGGCAGCGGATCCGAACAGCTCGAGTGCGCCATCGAGGTCTCGTACGAAGGATCGTGCCAACTGGACGAGACCTTCCTCGACGACCCGACCAGCCTGGACGACGCGCTGGCGCCGTTGGGCCGGGCGGTGGCGTCGGTACTGGTCCGGATCGGCGACCTGCCCTTCAAGTTCCGGCCGGTCGAGAGCCCTCCGGCCTGACCGGATCAGTCGAACAGGCCGGCGTCGACGGCCAGTGCCCGCAGATCGGCCTGGGGCCGGGCCCCGACATGGGCGATGACCTCGGCGGCGCACACGCCGCCCAGGCGGGCCGACTGGTCGGGGGCCAGACCGTTGGTGATTCCGTAGAGGAACCCGGCGGCGAAGAGATCGCCGGCGCCGGTGGTGTCGACCACCTGGGTCGACCGGGGCCGCGGGCACCTCGACCGGTCCCGACGGCCGAGACCACCACACATCCGGCGGCGCCCCGGGTCAGGACGGCGAGCACACCGGTGTCGGCCACCGCCTCCACGGCGGCGTCGAATCCGGAGACGCCGAACAGCGAGATGATCTCCTCCTCGTTGGCGAAGATCAGCTCGAGGTCGCCTTCCAGCAGTTGGAGGAACTCCTGGCGGTGGTGTTCGACGCAGAACGGATCCGACATGGACAGCGCCACCGAGGCATCGTGGGCGTGGGCCACTTCGATGGCCCCGCGCATGGCCGCCTTGGCCGAGGGCTGCTCCCACAGGTACCCCTCGAGGTAGACCACCTGGGCCGACGAGAGGTGGCCGTCGTGGAGGTCGACGGGTCCGAAGTCGGACGCCACCCCGAGATGGGTGGCCATGGTGCGTTCGGCATCCTCGGTCACCAGGACCAGGCAGTGGCCGGTCACCGCCTCCCCGGGGACCGACGGGGTGGGGACCGGGTCGAAGGCCACCCCGATGGACCGGATGTCGTGGGTGAAGGCCCGACCCAACTGGTCGTCGGCCACCCGCCCGAGGAACGCCACCCGCCCTCCGAGGGCGGCCAACCCGGCCGCCGTGTTGGCCGCCGAACCGCCCGAGGCCTCGGTGGTCGGGCCCATCGATGCGTAGATGGACTCCGAGCGGTCGTGGTCGACCAGCACCATGGTTCCCTTGACCAGGTCGAGGGCCTCCAGGTCGGCGTCGGTGGCCGTGGCCAGCACGTCGACCAGCGCATTGCCGATGGCCACCACGTCGAGCTCGGGGCCGTCGGCGGCACCGGTGGAACCTTCGGCGGCGGGAGAGAAATCGCTGGATCGGGAGTCATTCTGCACGGCGCGACGGTAGCCTGCCCACCATGAGCACACTGACCAACGACGCTGCCGACGACGACACTGCCGAAGGGGGCTCCGCCTACCGGTTGCCCACCGCCGTCCGTCCCCACGCCTACCGTCTCGTGCTCACCCCCGACCTCCCGGCGGCCTCGTTCACCGGGGACGTCGAGATCGACGTGACCATCGCCGAGCCCACCTCGTCGATCACCCTCAACGCCGCCGACCTGGCCATCACCTTCGCCGAGCTGAACGACGGGAACCCCGACGGCGGCTATGCCCTCTCCCCCTCCGGCATCGATGTGGACGCCGACGAGGAGCGGGCCACGCTCACCTTCCCCGAACCGCTGGCACCGGGTCCGGCCACCCTGCATCTGGCCTTCGACGGCATCCTCAACGACAAGCTGCACGGCTTCTACCGGTCCACCTTCTCGGACGAATCCGGGGCCGAGCACGTCATCGCCACCACCCAGATGGAGTCGACCGACGCCCGACGGGCCTTCCCGTGCTGGGACGAGCCCGAGCTCAAGGCCACCTTCGAGATCACCCTGGTGGTCGACGACGCCCTCGCCGCCTTCTCCAACGGGCCGGCGGTCGAGGAGACGCCCGAGCCCGGCGGGAAGCGGCGGGTCCGGTTCGCACCGACCATGGTCATGTCCACCTACCTGGTCGCCTTCATCGTGGGCCCGCTCGAGGCCACCAGCCCCCTCGAGGTCGACGGGGTGCCCCTGCGCATCGTGCACCGGCCGGGCCAGGGCCACCTGACCCAGTTCGCCCTCACCGTGGGGGCCCACGCCCTCCGTTTCTTCACCGCCTACTTCGGCATCCCCTATCCGGCCGACAAACTCGACCTGGTGGCCATCCCCGACTTCGCCTTCGGGGCCATGGAGAACCTCGGGTGCGTGACCTTCCGCGAGTCGGTGTTGCTCATCGACCCGACCCAGTCGGCCCGGGTCGAGCTCGAGCGGGTGGCCGACGTGGTCTGCCACGAGATCGCCCACATGTGGTTCGGCGACCTGGTCACCATGAAGTGGTGGAACGGCATCTGGCTCAACGAGGCCTTTGCCACCTTCATGGAGGTGCTCGCCGTCGACGCCTTCCGTCCCGAATGGCAGCGATGGGTGAGCTTCGGCGTCGAACGGGAGGCCGCCCTGGCCGTCGACGGTCTCCACGCCACCCGCCCGGTCGAGTTCCCGGTGGGCCGACCCGAGGAGGCCCAGGGGATGTTCGACGTCCTCACCTACCAGAAGGGCGGCAGCGTGCTGCGGATGCTCGAGCAGTTCCTCGGGCCCGACGTGTTCCGCGAGGGCATCAACGACTACCTCACCACCCACAGCCACGGCAACACCGAGACGTCGGACCTGTGGGACGCCCTCGAGCGATCCAGCGGGCGGGCCGTGCGCACCATCATGGATACCTGGATCAACCAGGGCGGCTACCCGCTGGTGCGGGTGGGCGACGACGGATCCCTCACCCAGACCCCGTTCTCCTACCGGGGGCAGCCGGGCGGGGCCATCGGCTCGACGTGGCTGGTTCCGGTCCTCACCCGGTCCCTGGCCGATCCCGAGGTCGACTCGCCCCCCATCCTGCTGGCCGGGACCCCGTCCTCCGCCGATCCGGTGGCCATCCGGTCGGGCACCGACCTGGTCAATGCCGGGGGCTCGGGGTACTTCCGGGTCGCCTATCCGACGGCCATGGTCGAACGGCTGGCCGGACGGCTGGGCGAGCTGGCTCCGCTGGAGCGCTACAACCTGGTCTCCGACACCTGGGCCGCGGCCCTCTCGGGCCAGGCCCCACTGACCGACCTCCTGCGCCTGGCCCGCGCCCTCGCCGACTCGGCCGAGGGCGACCCGAGCGTGTGGTCGGTGGTCATCGGCGCCCTCGGGCTGTTCGACCGGGTGGTCCCCGACGCCGACCGACCGGTCCTGGCCCGGTCGGTCCGGACCCTGCTCGGGCCCCTGGCCCGCGACCTGGGCTGGGATCCGGCCGAGGACGACAACGAGCGCACCCCGTCCCTGCGTGCCTCGGTGCTCCGCACCCTCGGCACCATCGGCGAAGATCCCGAGGTCCGGGCCGAGGCCGCCCGGCGCTTCGCCGACACCGGGAGCATCCTGCATCCCGACACCGAGGCGGCCATCCTGGACATCGTGGCCGCTGACGGCGGCGCGCCCGAGTTCGACGCCTTCCTGGCCCGCTACCGCGCCCCGGCCAACCCCCAGGAGGAGAACCGCTACCTCTACGCCCTGGCCTCGTTCCGCCAACCCGAGCTGGCCGTCCGGACCTTCGATCTGGCCATGACCGAGGTCCGGACCCAGAACGCCCCCTTCGTCCTGCAGCTGTTGGTGGCCAACCGGGCCACCGGGCGGGCCACCTGGCGACGGATCACCGAGGAGTGGGACGCGCTGGTGGCCCGGTTCCCGTCCAACATCCTGCCCCGCATGCTGGACGGCGTCCGGGCCCTGTGCGATCCACCGGAGCTGGCCGATCAGGTCACCGCCTTCGTCGAGAGCCACCCGCTGCCCGCCGGTGGCAAGACCGTCGAACAGATCCTCGAGCGGCTGGCCGTCAACGTGGCCTTCGGCCAGCGCGAGGGGAAGCAGCTGGCCGACACCCTGTCCGGGGCGCTCGGGCTGCCGCCGGCATAGCGCCGGCACCGTCGCCGGCCGATCCGGTCGGCCGGGCCGCCCGGCGCTCCCTAACCTGAAGCGGTGCAACCGGGAATCATCCTCACCGTCTTCGCCCTGGTCTTCGTGGCCGAGCTCCCGGACAAGACGATGATCGCCACCCTGATCATGGGGAGCCGGTATCGACCGGTACTGGTGTGGCTGGGCGCCTCCCTGGCCTTCTTCATCCACGCCGTGATCGCGGTGGCCGTCGGACAACTGCTCCAACTCCTCCCCCACCGCTGGATCGAGGCGGTCACCGCCCTGCTCTTCGCCGGCCGGTGCCGCCTATCTCCTCTTCGTCCCCGAGAAGGAAGAGGAGGCCGAGGGTGAGGAGGAGGCCGACACCGCCGCCGTGGGCCTCAAGACGGTGGGGGCCGCCTTCCTGGTCATCTTCATCGGCGAGTTCGGGGATCTGACCCAGATCCTCACCGCCAATCTGGCCGCCAAGTACCACGCCCCGGTCGAGGTGTTCATCGGGGCCTTCGGCGCCCTGACCGCGGTGGCCGCCCTCGGCGCCTTCGGGGGCCGGGCCCTGCTCCGCTACCTGCCCCTGGCCGTCATCCGCAAGGCCGGCGGCGTGCTGTTGGCCGGGTTCGCCGTCTACACCCTGGTCACCCTGGTGAGGGGCTGAAACCGGACGGGCCCGGGCGCCCGGATGCGCTCGGGCGTGGGAAGCTGGCCCGGTGGACACCCCCATCACGACGCCCCCCGTTCCCGATACCGTCCCGGTGCTGACCGACGAGCGCAGGAGGCGACGGGACCAGCTGTTCGGCGCGGCCCGGGAAGCCACCGGCTTCATGCCCGACGACGAGGGGGAGGCCCTCTACCTGGCCGCTCTGCGGGCCGGCGCGTCCTTCGACGGGGCCACGTTCGTCGAGATCGGGGCCTGGTGCGGCAAGTCGAGCGTCTACCTCGGCGCCGCCGCCGAAGCCACCGACGCCGTCCTGTTCAGCCTCGACCACCATCACGGCTCCGAGGAGAACCAGGCGGGCTGGGAACACCACGACAGCACGCTGGTCGACCCCGACACCGGGCGGATCGACACCCTTCCCCACTGGCGTCGCACGATGATCGGCGCCGGGCTGGAGGAGTCGGTGGTCGGCATCGTCGGCGACTCCCCCATCGTTTCGTCCCACTGGTCGACACCGCTGGCCTTCTGCTTCATCGACGGTGGGCACGGCGAAGAACCGGCGTGGGCCGACTACCGGGGCTGGGCGCCGAAGGTGGTGGAGGGCGGATGGCTGGCCATCCACGACGTGTTCCCCGACCCGGCCGACGGCGGCCGTCCCCCCTACGACATCTGGCGGGCGGCCCTCGACTCGGGCCAGTTCGTCGAGGACGGCGAGTGCGGCTCGTTGCGGATCGTCAGACGCCTCTGAAGGCGGCGCTCAGGACGGCCCGGCCTGACCCGGTGCCCGCATGGCCGGCTCGGCGGGGGCGTCGGGGGCCGGCTCGGTCAGATCGAGGTGGCTGGGGAGACCCTCACCCCGGAAGATCCCCGACGCCGGGGTGGTGCGGCTGAGGGCGTCGGCGGCCAGGACCATGGCCCCGGCCGTGTAGGACGAGCGCTCCAGCGGGGGGTAGGTCGCCTCCTCGGGATAGACCATGCCCGTCCAGTAGGAGCCGTCCTCGTTGCGCAGCGCCTGCACCCACGAGAGGAGCCGGAGCGCCATCTCGTCCATGCCCAGCGCGTCGAGGGCCAGCACGCACTCGGCGGTCTCGGCCGCCGTCACCCACTCACCGGTCGACACGCACCGGACGCCCCGGCCCTCCATGACGAAGGTGTCCCACGAGCCGGCCATGCGGCGCCGGGCCGCCTCACCGCTGAGCGCACCGGAGAGGACCGGGTAGTACCAGTCCATGGCGAACTCCACCTTCGGGGCGAAGGCATCGGGTTGATGGGCCAGCGCATGGGCCAGCCGACCGGCGGCCAACTCCCAGTCCGGCCGCTCGTGTCCGAGACGCTCGGCGCAGGCGATGGCGCAACGGAGGCTGTGGTAGATCGACGACGACCCGGTCAGCAGGGCGTACTCCTCGAGGAATCCCGAAGGGTCGAGCGACCAGTGGATGGCCCCGTCGAGCCGCTGCCACCGGAGCACGAAGTCGACCCCGGCCTCCAGGGCCGGCCACAGCTCCTCGAGGGCGTCGATCCCACCGGTGGAGACGTAGCGGTGCCACGCCCCGGTGGCCAGGTAGGCGCACACGTTGGTGTCGAGCCGGGCATCCTTGATCCCCGTGGCCAGGTAGTAGTTGAACCAGCTGCCGTCGGGGAGCTGGGTGTCGACCAGCCACTGGTAGGCCCGGTCGGCCTGCTCGTCCAGGCCGACCGCGGTGAGGGCCATGGCCGCCTCGACGTGGTTCCAGGGGTCGCAGTGCCCACCGGGGAACCACGGGATCATCCCGTCGGGCCGCTGGAGGGCGGCGATGGCCTGGCCGGTGGCCACCACCTCACCGGCGGTCATCACGCCGGGAACTTCGGGGATCGATCTCATGCCACCGCCATTTCGGGGACCGCCGACATCGGTTTCTCGAGATAGACGACCAGGCTCTTGCCGACCAGCGGGTTGAGCACCCGGTCGGCATAGCGGGTCACCCTGGGGGCCTTCTCGATGTCCCACACCAGCAACCGGTGGTAGGTCGAGACCGCCGGATGGCGGTCGTTGGTCGGGCCCACCAGGCAGCGGAGCCACCAGTAGGGGGCGTGGAGGCCGTGGGCATGGTGGCGTCCCACCGCCCGCAGGCCCGTGCCCTGGAGACGGCCGACCAACTGGCTCTGGCGGTAGATCCGGACATGGCCGCCGGGCACGTTGTGGTAGTCGTCGGACAGGGCCCAGTTGACGAACTCGGGACCGCAGCGGGGAACCGTCACCGCCATCGAACCGCCCGGGCGGAGCACCCGGGCCAGCTCGGCCATGGCCGCCTCGTCGTCGGGGATGTGCTCGAGGACCTCGGAGGCGATCACCCGGTCGAAGGACCCGTCGGCGAAGGGCAACCGGAGGGCATCGCCCTGCGCCGCCCCCACCCGGGCCGTTCCCACGTCGAGCTCGCCGGCCACCCCCATGGCCCCGAAGGTGTCCTGGACCTTGCGGACCTCGTCGGCGCCGGCATCCAGCGCCACCACCTGGGCCCCCAGCCGGGCGGCCTGGAAGGCGTGCCGGCCGAAACCGCAGCCCAGGTCGAGGAGACGGTCACCCGGCCGGACCCCGAGCTTCGAGTAGTCGACAGTCAGCATGGCAGGCTCTCCGTACGTCGGTTCGGGTTGTGTTCGGCCATCAGGCCCCGGTACTCGGCCGCCGTCCCGGCCGCCGTCACCTGCCAGGTGAACCGGCCGAGCACCCGTTGGCGGCCGGCGGCCCCGAGACGGCGGCGCAGCTCGTCGTCGTCGAGCAGGCGGCCGATGGCCAGGGCCAGCGCCCCCGGGTCGTCCGGTTCGACCAGCAGGCCGGTGACCCCGTCGGTGCCGACCACCTCGGGCAGCGCCCCACCGGTGGTGGCCACCAGGGCCACGCCACAGGCCATGGCCTCGATGGCCGGCAGCGAGAAACCCTCGTACAGCGAGGGCACCACCGCCACCTGGGCCCGGGCGTAGTTCCGGGCCAGCTCGTCGTCGCTGATGCCGGTGACGCAGCGGACGATCGGGGCCAGGTCGAGTCGCTTGATGGCCTTGGCCACCCGCCCGTCGGGGCGCGGATTGCCGATGACCACCAACTCGATGTCCCGTTCGGTGCGGAGCTTGGCCACCGCCTCGAGCAGCGGCACCAGCCCCTTCATGGGGACGTCGGACGACGAGGTCACCATGATCCGCCCCGCGACCGGCACCTCGTCGTCACGGGGACGGAAGACCGTGTGGTCGACCCCGACCGGCACCACGGTCATCCGGTCGAGGGACACACCCATCTGGGAGGCGATGTCGGCTTTGGAGGATTCGGAGACGGTGACCACCCTCGGCAGGGCGCGGGCCACCTTGACCTGCATGCGCAGGAAGCCGAACCACCGGCGCTGGGTGAACTGCTGCCACGGGTTGGTGGCATGGCTGAGGGCCAGCTGCCGGTCGACGGTGATCGGGTGGTGGAGGGTGGTCAGCACCGGCCAGCCGTCGTCGATCATGCCCATGATCCCGTTGCCCAGGCACTGGTTGTCGTGGACCAGGTCGAACTCCTCGAGCCGGTCGGCCAGGAGCCGTCGGACCCTCAGGCTGAACGTCCACGGTTCGGGGAAGCCGGCCGTGCACATCACCCCGAACTCGAGCGCCGCGATCGACGGGGGTTGGCAGTTGCGGAACTCGCGCGGCTTGGGGATCCGGAAGGGATCGGGGTCGCGGTAGAGGTCCAGGCCCGGGACCGGTGTGAACCCCACCCCCTCGTCCACTTCCGGCCACGGCTGGCCGGCGAACACCTCGACCGAATGTCCGAGGGCGACCAGCTCACGGGTCAGGTGCCGGGTATAGACCCCCTGGCCGCCGCAGCGCGGGTTGCCCCGGTAGACCAGGAAGGCGATGCGGAGTCCGCCCGGGGCCGGAGGGCGGGGGGCGATGCGCTCTGGAACTGGTGGCGGGGTGGCGGGACCCTTGATCTTGTGCCGTTTGAGCCCGAAGCTAGGCATGGACAACCGAGGCGAGCAGGCACATGGAAGCCAAATACTCTCCCGGCCAGGCACTTCGGCGCAAACTGGGCGCCATTACCCCCGGCCACGGGGCCGCGGCGGCCGTCAAACGGCCACTCCCGGCGGTCAAACGGTCACCCCCAGCCACCCGAGCACGGTCAGGATGACCAGCAGCGAGGCGAAGGCGCCCACCGTGATCACCGTGACCAGGCCGACCGACCGGGCCAGCCTGCCGTTGGCGGCGTCGCCCAGCAACCGGCGCCGGTTGGCCAGGACCAGGATGAAGACCAGCGTGATGGGGGTGAGCACACCCTCGAGGACCTGGGTGTTGATGATCAGGCTGAACAGGTTGCCGGGGACCAGCACCACCCCGGCGCCGATGATGATCTGGGCGGTGAACAGGCCGAGGAAGAGCGGCGCCTGCCGGAAGCTCTTGGACACCGACCGCTCCACCCCCACCGCTTCGGCCACCGCGTACGACGTGGACAGCGGCACCACGGCGGCGGCCAGCGCCGACGCCCCCAGCAGTCCGATGCCGAACAGGGTCTCGGCACCGGCGCCGGCCAACGGGGCCGAGGGCCTTGGCCGCGTCGGCCGCCGAGCTGAGGGGGCCGGTTCCACCGATCACCGCGGCGGTGGCGATGATGATGCACATCGACACGATGTCGGAGAGGATGGCCCCGCTCACCGCGTCGACACGTTCGTACTTGTACTCCTCGGGCCCGATGCCCCGGTCGACCACGGCCCCGGCCGTGTACAGCTGGATGTAGGGGGTGATGGTGGTGCCGATCAGCGCCACCGCCACCAACAGGAAGGCCTTGGACCCGATGATGTGGGGGATGAAGGTGTTGGCCGCCACCGCCTTCCAGTCGGGGTGCCCGAGGATCATGGCGATCGGGTAGCTGATGAAGGCCAGGGTCAACAGCAGGAAGACCCGCTCGGCGTAGCGGTAGGAGCCGACGATGACCAACATCCAGATGGCCACCGCGGCGATGGGCACCGAGATGTACCGGGACACCCCGAAGAGCTCGAAGGCGGTGCCGATGCCGGCGAACTCGGTCACCACCAGCCCGACGTTGGCGATGGCGAAGGCCAGGACGGCAAAGGCCGAGAGGCGCAGGGAGAACTGCTCGCGGATCAGCGCGGCCAGCCCTTGCCGGTGTGGGCGGACAGCCGGGCCACCATCTCCTGGATGCAGACGTAGCCGACGGTGACCAGCACCATGAAGAACAGGGGGCGGTAGCCGAACTGGGCCCCGGCCGACGCGTAGGTGGCCACCCCGCCGGCGTCGTTGCCGGCATTGGCGGCGATGAGCCCGGGGCCGGCGGCGGCCAGGTAGATGACGAATCCCCGGATCCACCGGTTGCCCATCATCCTGGCGGGCGTCGCCGATCACTCGGGGCTCGGTGGTCAAGGGCCTGCCGTCCTCACTGCAGCAGTCGGGGGAAGTGGATCCGGCCGCGCTCGGGCATCAGCGCGTCGATCACGTCGTCGGCCAGGATCCGGCCCACCGGCCGGTCGTCGTCGTCGACCACCACCACCGACATGCGGCGGGCGTCGATCAGCCGCTCGGCCACCTCGTCGCACGGAGGCGTGGATCCCGACCGTGACCGGCTCGGCCTCGCCCACCAGGTCACCGAGGAGGGTCTCGGCCGGATTGATGAGGAGCTGCAGGAGGGGCAGGTCCCAGACCATCCGTCCCTGGTGGTCGACCAGGGCGACGGCATCGAGCTCCTCGGGACAGTCGTCGTGACCGGCCAGCCGGGCGGCCAGGGAGGCGACCGACTCCGACGTCTCGGCCACCAGGAAGGCGGTGGTCATGAAGCCCCCGGCCTCGTCCTCGGGGTAGCCGAGCAGGTTGACCAGGTCGGCCACCTTGTCCTCGGGCATCGCCGCCATGACCTCGGCCCGCTCCTCGCTGGTCAGGTCGCGCAGCGCGTCCACCGCCTCGTCGGGCTCCATGGCCCCGAGCAGCTCGGCGGCCCGGGCCGGCTCGGCCTCGCGGAGCAGCGAGGCCAGCTCCTCGGGGTCCATCTCCTCGAGGGCGTCGGCCGCCTCCTCGGGGGTCAACGAGTCGAGCAGGCGCTGGCGCTCGGGCCTCATCAGGTCCTCGAGCAGATCGGCCAGCTCGCCGGGACGAAGGCGCTCGAGTCCCTCGTTGGTGGTGCGGAGGCGCACCTCGGGCGCCTCCCCCTGCTCGGTCTCGCCGAAGGGCTGGATGGCACCCCAGTCGATGACCCGGTCGGGGGTCGGGGTGTGCCGCCACCGGGCCGGTCCCAGCCGGCGGAGGAGGCTCTGGGTCGAGATGTCCACGCCGACCAGGCAGTACCGGCCGTAGAGGGGGGCCAGGTAGAGATCGGCGGCCCGGATGACCTGGACGCCGTCCACGTCCACCAGCTGGTGGTCGAGGACCTGGTCGGCGAGCGTCACCTCGCCCGGACGCGGCGCGAAGTCGGTGAGGTCGAGGCGGGCCGTCTTGAGGCGGACCTGGGTGTGTTCGATGGTGTCGATGGTCGAGGCGTCGACGAAGGCCAGGCGCCGCCCGACCCGCACCACCAGACCCGGTCACCGGCGGGTAGGTCTCGTCGCCGGTCCACCGGCAGACCACGTCGACCAGGCGGCCGATCTCGGCGCCCCCCTGGTTGCGCACGGGCCGGCCCACCACGCCGGCCAGGGACACGACGGCGTCCCGGATGGCGCGGTTGGCCAGCAGCCGTTGACTGCGGTGTCGGAGGCGGGGGCGCACCGAGTGGGCGCGGCCCACGGCGGTGCGCCGCCGACCGGTCGGCGGGCGCGCCCGATCCACCTTCGTCGGGGGGATCGGGGCGGTCACGGGTGGGCACTGGCGGCCAGCGGTGGAAGAGTCGGACCATCGGACACCTCGGGTCTCGATTCGTGCAGCACCCTCACCGCCGGGCGCGGCCCGGGCACAGGGGCCGGAACCGGGCTCGGGTCGATCGGAAGGGTCGGGGCTGCGGGATGGACGGACGAACGGAGGACAACCTCGTCGTCGATGCGGGCCGCACGGACCGCGGCAGCCGGCGATCGCGCATCGCCGGCCCGACCGGTCCGGGTTCAGCCCTGGGCGCGGATCAGACGGCGCCTACGGGAGGTTGTGGCGCTGCACCCGGTTTACTGGGGGGTTCGCCGCGATTCATCGGCCACACCTCCCTTCCCGTGCAACAAGGGGCACGCACCCGGGTGGTCGCGCCCAGCCCCACCATTGTAACCGGCGGGAGGATGGGCAGGTCCAGGCCCGAAAACCGGGTGCCGGCGGAGGCTCCCCGAGCGGTCCCGCAGGGGGAACGGGGGGTAGTCTCGGGCCATGGACCTCAGCTATCCCGTCGAGACCGAGCCCTTCCGGGCCGAGATCCGGAAGTGGCTGACCGACAACCTTCCCGACGGCTGGGGGAGCCCCGGATTCACCATGACCCGGGACGAGAAGAAGGCGTTCAACCGCGAGTGGACCAAGAAGCTCTTCGCCGGGGGATGGATCTGTGCCTCCTGGCCGAAGGAGTACGGCGGCAAGGGCCTCTCCCTGATGGAGTCGGTGGTGCTCAACGAGGAGTTCGCCCGGGCCGAGGCGCCGCTCCGGGCCGACTTCTTCGGCGACACGCTCGTCGGGCCGACCATCCTGCAGTGGGGCACCGAGGAGCAGAAGAAGCACTTCATCCCCGGCATCCTCGACGGCTCCATCTCGTGGTGCCAGGGGTTCTCCGAACCCGACGCCGGCAGCGACCTGGCCTCGTTGAAGACGCGGGCCGAGCTCGACGGCGACGAATGGGTGATCAACGGGCAGAAGGTGTGGACCACCCAGGCACAGTTCGCCGACTACATCTTCCTGCTGGCCCGCACCGATCCCGACGCGCCCAAGCACGCCGGCATCTCCTACCTGCTGGTGCCGATGAAGCAGCCCGGCATCGAGGTGCGGCCCATCGCGCAGGTGGACGGCAGCGCCGACTTCAACGAGATCTTCTTCACCAACGCCCGCTGCCCCCGAGAGAACGTGGTCGGAGGGGAGAACAACGGCTGGAAGGTGGCCATGACCACCCTGGGTTTCGAGCGGGGGTCCTCGGCCACCACCGGCCATCGCCGGTTCGCACGCGAGCTCGACCAGATCATCGAGACGGCCAGGAAGAACGGGCGGGCGTCGGATCCACTGGTCCGCCAGCGCCTGGCCAGGGCGTGGACCAACGTCAAGATCATGGAGATCAACGGCTTCCGATCGCTCACCGACTCGCTCAACGGCACCCATCACATGGCCGCCCTGGGCGCCTGCAACAAGATGTTCTGGTCCGAGCACCACCAGCAGACCATGGACCTGGCCATGGACATCCTCGGGCTCGACGGCCAGATCCTCACCGGTGACCCGAGCGACATCGTCGACGTCCGGATCAAGCGGGGGCGGGACGACTACCCGGTGAGCGACCTGCAGGCCTCGTACTTCTTCTCGCGCTCGGAGACCATCTGGGGCGGGACGGCCGAGATCCAGCGCAACATCGTCGGCGAGCGGGTGCTCGGCCTCCCCAAGGAACCCAAGCCGGTATCCGCCGCCAGTTGAATCCTCTTCGACGTCGAGGTCAAGCTCCGGCCGGCACCCTCAGTTGGCCCAGGAATGAGTTCCGGAGGATCGGGCCTTCGGAACGGCAATCCAAGTAGGTGCGTCCCATTAACCTTTTCGGTTGGGAGTGTGCCGGGCGTACCGCGAGAGACCCCCGGTCGCATGCCGGGGGTCTCTCACAACTAACTGGTTACAGAGCAGGAATCAGACGGTGAAGTTTCCCATGTTCTTCACAATGAGGTTATGAGGAGCCGCGGTCTTCGTGTACGCGCACGCATACCCCGCGAACGTCCCTCCGCGCATTCCAACTGCGGTGCCGCCGGCCGTGCCCGTGTTGACGTGCCCAGACTCGTGGTACTTGCCGGCCTTCGTGTAACCCGTAAGCGCCGGGCAGTTGTTGGTCACCGAGGTGTACGTGTAGGTCGTCTTGGAGGTCTTGCGGCTCCCCCAGGTGATGGTCTTCGTCGAGACGACGTTCGTACCGTGGGCCGGCGAGGCCCCAGCGTCAGCGGCAATCGCTCCGGTGCCCGTGCAGTGGGTCAAGCGTCTGGCTGGTCGCGCTCCCGTGAGGCTGGTGCAGGTCACCTTGAGTGGTGTTGTGGCACTCGCGACGCCAACGGGAATTGCGGCCGCGGCCACCACTGCCGATCCGGCCATTGCAGCACAGACCAAGAGTCGAATAGGAAGATGACGTTTCATTTGTGTTCCCCCCCAGGGAATTCGTCAGTGAAGCCATTCGACTTCACGCAATTCACAATACTCATCGGCATGGTGACGTGCAGACGTTGACGTAGGTCCGGCAGGGGCCGCAGTCGGTATCCTGCTCCTCATGCGTGAAGGAACCCCTGGGCATCGTAGCGACACTGCCACTGATGCGACCGGCGGTGCGGCCGCCGGCAGCAAGAGGAGATTGACACCCGGATCACAGGTCGGCGACACTCGATAGCTGTCCGAGCAGTGAGCCGGAGCACAACCGGAAGGGCGAATGCGAACGGTGGCGTTGAGACGGCTGCAGGATCGACTGGCCGCCAACCGCGACGCCATGCGCTCGGCCCGGACCCGGGCCCTGCAGCGCACCGTGCGACTGGTGCCGGCACCTCGCCGATTCGTGCTCGAAGAGGCGCTCGGGCGCCTCCCGCCGGGCCGGTACCCCGTCGACAAGGAGCCTCCACCGGTGAAGCCGGGACGGGTCACCGGGCTGCCCGACTTCATCGGTGTCGGTGCCCAGCGCTGCGGGTCGACGTGGTGGTTCCTGCTCCTCGAGTCCCAGCCGGCCATCCACTACGAGCCCGGTGTCCGCAAGGAGCGCCACTTCTTCGATCGCTTCTATGACTCGACACCTTCACCGGCGGACATCGAGTTGTACCGCAGATGGTTCCCCCGCTCCCCGGGGAAGCTGGCCGGTGAGTGGACCGCGTGTTACATGCACCACTTCTGGGTACCGCCGCTCATCGCCAGCGTCGCCCCGGAGGCCAAGCTGCTGGTCATGCTCCGCGATCCGATCGACCGCTTCCGCTCCGGCCTGACCTGGGAGCTGCACTACGGCTCGCTCCCCCGCTTCAGCTACGTCGACGACGCGTTCGCCCGCGGACTGTACGGGGCGCAGCTCGAGCGGCTCCGCGCCGCCGTCGACCCGTCGAAGATCTTGGTTCTCCAGTACGAGCAGTGCCTGGCCGACCCCGGTGCCCAACTCCGACGCACGCTCGAGTTCCTGGGTGTCGACGACCGGCCCCGCCTCGTCGACCGCCAGATCAATGTGACCGAGGGGCCGAAGGTGGCGATGCCACCCCACGTCCGCGAGGAACTGGTGGCCCGCTACGCGCCCGATGTCCGCGCCCTGGTGTCGATGGTCCCCGACCTCGACCTCGATCTCTGGCCGGGCATGGCTTCGGCAGGCTGACCGCTGGAGGGCCGGGCCGCCCTCAGGCCACGTTGGTCTCGACGTCCCTGACCGACTCCACCTCGACTCCATGGGCCTCTTCCCAGGGGACGTCGCCGACCCGCCGGAGACCGACCTGGTGGCGCCACATCAACAACCCGGCGGCCAGGACGGTGGCCGAGGCCCCGGTCAGCAGGGCGACCCGGGGACTGGCCCACTGGGCGATGGCACCGACCAGCGGGGCACCGATGGGCGTGGTCCCGAGGAAGGCCATGGCATAGAGGGCCATCACCCGGCCCCGCATGCTGGGGTCCGAGCTCAACTGGAGGGTGGCGTTGGCGGTGGCGATGAAGCCGATGGACGCCGCCCCCATGAACACGATGAGGATCGACGCGGTGAGCAGCGTCGGGGCGAGCGCCACCGCGGCCAGCAGGCCACCGAACACGAGGGCGAGCACCTGCAGCAGGCGCGGGGTGGGACGGGCCCGGTGGGCGGCGAGCAGGCCCCCGACGACGGCACCGAAGCCCATGCACGAGGTCAACAGCGAGTAGGCACCGGCTCCGCCGTGGAAGGTGACCTTGGCCAGGACGGCGAGGGTGACCGTGAAGTTGTAGGCGAAGATGCCGATGAGGGCGATGGCCAGCAGGGTGTTGCGCAGGCTCGGGGTACGCCAGACATAGCGGAACCCCTCGCGGACCTGGCCCTTGGCCCGGGCCACCCGCTGCGACGGGTAGAGCTCCCTGCTCCGCATCATGGACAGGCCGATGAGGACGGCCACGTACGACGCCGCGTTCACGAAGAAGCAGACCCCCAGTCCGAACACCACGATCACCACGCCGCCGATGGCCGGCCCGACCACCCGGGAGGCGTTCATCACCACCGTGTTGAGGCTCACGGCGTTGGGCAGGTCGTCACGGCCCACCATCTCCATCACGAAGGTCTGGCGGGCCGGATTGTCGAACACGTTGACCACGCCGAGCATGGCGGCCAGCAGATAGACCTGCCAGAGCTGGACCGAGTGGGTGACCACCAGGACGCCGAGGACCAGGGCCAGCAGGCCGCCGGCGGTCTGGGTGGCGTACAGGAGCCGGCGCTTGTTCATCCGGTCGGCCACCAGTCCTCCGAAGGGCCCGAACAACAACATGGGGAGGAATTGCAACCCGACGACGATCCCGAGGTCGACACTGCTGCCGGTGAGGTGGAGGACGAGCCAGGCCTGGGCCACCGTCTGCATCCAGGTGCCGGAAACCGAGATGAGCTGGGCCGTGAAGTAGAGCCGGTAGTTCCGGATCCGGAGGGAGCTGAAGGTCTGGCGGGCGGCGGTGCGGAGCGAGGTCATGATCCGTCCATCTCCACCAGCCGTTCGAGGAGCACGGTGAGAGCCCCGAGGAGCTCCCGCTCCTCCACCGGCAGGCGCTGCAGCTGCTGGGCCAGGTAGGCGTTCTTCATCGACCGGCTCTGACGGAGCACCCGCCGGCCGGCACCGCTGACCGTCACCCGGGCCACCCGCCGATCGGATGGGTCCACCACCCTGGTCACGTAGCCCAACTCCTCGAGGCCGGCCACGATCCGGGTCATCGAGGGCGGTTGGACCGATTCGCGGGCGGCCAATTCGCCGAGGGTGGGCGAGCCGAGCTTCTCGACACTGGCCAGCGCCGAGGACTGCGACTGGGAGAGCCCGGTGGAACCCTGCTGGCGGAGCCTGCGATGCAGGCGGGTCACGGCCAACCGGAGACGCGAGGCCATCTCCACCTCGGCATGGTCGGCGGCAGTCAGTCGCCCATCGACCGTCGGCACGGAGTCATCGGCCTCGGACGGTACGGGAGTTCCAACGGCGCCACCAGTCATGCCCCCAGTTTACTTAGTTAGGCAAACTAATGCAACCGGGACGACGCCACCCGGCGGGCACTGCGTTCCGCTCTCCGCCAGATCCCGGCTCAGAAGCTCGGGACGTACCCGCCGCGCCCCATCGACTCGCTCTCGAAGGGATCCATCGACTCGTCGACCCCACCGGTGACCTCGGTGACCCAGGGCAGCCGATCGCGGAGGATGCGGTCGACCCCGCCCTGGAGGGTCGAGGCGCTCACCGCGCACGAACTGCACGCCCCCTGGAGCTGGACCTCGACCACGCCGGTGACCACATCAGCCGAGATGAGGGCCAGATCGCCGCCGTCAGCCTGCACGGCCGGGCGCATGAGCTCGATCAGACTGTTGAGCTGGCCGAGCCGTTCGGCCCGTTCCTCGTCGCCCACCACCTCCCCGCCCCGGTCGACGCGCGTCGGGGCTGTCGGTGGCCCCGTCCTGGGCGACATCCGGGTCGATCTGCTCACCGTCCACTGGGTGTCCTCTCCTCGTGGTCCTGGGGGCCGTCCCGTGAAGCCATGGCCCATTTGCCCTCCCAGTCTGCCGCGTCGGGCCGGTGGGTCGAACATCCCCCTCTGCACCCGGTGCCCGGGGCGGGGGTTTGAGCGTCCATGACCTCACCGCGCGATGTCCACGACCACGGGCGGTGGCGGTTACGATGCGTTGTGCCCATGGAGCGACCCGCCACTCCCCCGGGGCCGATCGGACTCGTCCTACCGACCTTCGCCCAAGACACGGTTCCGCCGTGGGCGGCGCCTCCCGGCCGATCCGGCGCCGGCCCCACCGACCCGATCGCCCACCTGGCCTCCGTCTGCCGCGGATGCCGAGCAGCTGGGCGCCGATGCCCTGTGGGCCTGCGACCACCTGTTCTGGCACGGCCCGTCGCTCGAGCCGATGACCGCGCTGGCCATTGCCGCCACCGCCACCGACACGGCCACGCTGGGAACGTGCGTGATCCAGCTCCCCCTGCGCCAGGCCCCGGTGGTGGCCAAGCAGGCGGCCAGTCTCCAGACGCTCACCCGCGGGAGGTTCGTCCTCGGCGTCGGTGTCGGAAGCCATGCCGGCGAATACGAACAGGCCGGCCTCGACTACCACGCCCGGGGTCGCCAGCTCGATGCCGGCATCGCCGAGCTCCGACGTTCGTGGGCCTCCGGACACGGCGTCACCGCCGGCGACACGTCGGCGACCGGACCCGAGCGGTACCGGCAACTCCCCGAGCCGCCGGCCATCCCGGTCTGGGTGGGTGGCTCCTCCGAGGCCGCGCTCCGCCGGGCGGCAACGCTGGCCGACGGGTGGATGCCCCTGTTCCTGAACCCCACCGAGTACCGCGGGGCGATCGAGCGACTGGGCAAGGAGATCGACCGGGCCGGCCGTCCAGCCCATGCGGTGACCCCGTCGATCGTGCTGTTCGTCTCCATCGACGACGATCCGATCGCCGCGACCAAGCGGGGCACCGGATGGATGGGCTCGCTGTACGGCATCCCGGCCAAGGCCTTCGAACGTCACATCGTCAGCGGGACCGCCGCCGAGGTCGCCGGGGTGGTCTCCGAGTTCCGCAGTGCCGGGGCCGAGCACGTGGCCGTCTATGTGACTGCAGACCAACCGTTGGAACAGTTCGAGCGCCTGATCGCCGCCCTGGCGACGGTCGGCGTCCCGGCCCGAGGATAACGAGGACACCGTGGACCGCACCGTATCCGTCGTCGGTACCGCCATGACCGCCATGAACCGGCGCGATCGCACGGCCGAGGACATGGCCAGTCAGGTGGTGGCCGACGCCCTGGCCGACGCCGGGGTGGACCCGGCTGACGTCAATCTGGTCGTGTTCGGCAACGCCACGGCCGGCAGACTGGTCGACCAGGGCTGCATCCGGGGCCAGACCTTCCTGCGCCGGTCGGGCCTGCGCAACGCCGGCGTCGTCAACGTGGACAACTCGTGTGCCGGCGGGGCGTCGGCCCTCCACCTGGCCACCATGGCCACCCTCGGCGGTTCCGGCACCGTGCTGGCCGTCGGCGTCGAGAAGATGTGGACCGGCGACCGCACCGCCACGCTGGCCGGAATCGAGGACGGGGTCCCACTGCTCGACCGGCTCCGGATGCACGAGGAACTCGAGAATCCGTCCGGGTCGGTCCTCATGGCCCTCAACGCCTCGTGGACCATCATCCAGATGGAGGAACGCGACGCCACGCTCGAGCAGTTCGCGGCGGCAGCGGTCAAGGCCAGGCGCCACGGTGCCCTCAATCCCAACGCCCAGTTCCAATCCGAGGTCACCCTCGAGGAGGTACTCGAATCGCCGTCCATCGTGTGGCCCCTGACCCGGCTGATGTGCTCGTCGTTCACCGACGGCGGCGCCGCCGTGGTCCTGTCGACCGAGCCCCGGGCCGGGGCGCCGCGGATCCGGACCAGCACCATCCGGTCGGGCAACGGCGACATGGACTACCACGACCGACTGGCCGAGGCGGCCGGAGTGGCCTGGGACGCAGCCGGGGTGGACCCCGCCGACGTCGACGTGGTCGAACTGCACGACGCCACCAGCGCCGAGGAGCTCTACGCCCTCGAGTCATTGGGCTTCTTCAAGCCCGGCGACGCGGGGCCGGCCACGGTGGCCGGTGACACCACCATCGGCGGTGACGGGCGTGACGGTCAACCCGAGCGGCGGACTGGTGGCCCGGGGCCACCCGCTCGGTGCCACCGGGATCGCCCAGGTGGTCGAGCTGGCCGGCCAGCTCCGGGGCACGGCCGGGCCGCGGCAGGTCGAAGGGGCCCGACTGGCGGTGGCGGCCAACACGGGTGGCATCATCGGTAAAGATGCGGCATTCATCGGAATCCACGTACTCGAGGCAGGTTGACCATGGTGACCACGGAGTCGAACCGAGCATGAGGTCCCTCCCGAGATGAAGGCCAGCCGCGGCGGAATCGTCACCGGGTGGGGCACGGCCCTGCCCGACAAGATCGTGACCAACGACGACCTGTCGGTGACCATGGACACCAATGACGCCTGGATCCAGGAGCGCACCGGCATCCGCGAGCGGCGGATCGGCGGCACCACCTCCCAGCTGGCCATCGAGGCGGGCATCGCCGCGCTGGCCAGCGCCGGGCGGCGGCCGGACGAGATCGACAGCGTGATCCTGGCCACCACCACGCCCGACCAGATCGTGCCGGGCACCTCGGCCACCGTGCAGGACGGGATCGGCGTGCCCGGCGGGGCCTTCGACGTCAACGCCGCATGCTCGGGCTTCGTCTATGCCCTGGCCGTGGCCCACGGGATGCTGGCCATCGGAGCCGAACGGTTGCTGGTCATCGGCTCGGAGACCCTGAGCCGGATCACCGACTGGGACGACCGGTCGGTGGCGGTCCTGGTCGGCGACGGGGCCGGCGCCATCGTGTTGGAAGCGGTCGACGGGCCGGGCCAGCTCCTGTCGTGGAACCTCGGGGCCGACGGGTCCCTCCGTCACCTGCTCAAGTGCGACCACGGTGGCTTCCTCTACATGGACGGCAAGGAGATCTTCCGTAAGGCGGTGCGGGTGGTGGTCGAGTCGGCCGAACAGGCCATCGCCGAGGCCGGGCTCACCCCGTCGGACATCGACCTGATGGTCCCCCACCAGGCCAACCTCCGGATCATCAACGCCGCCTGCCAGCGCCTCGGGATCCCCGACGAGAAGGCGGTGGTGGTCATCGACCGGTATGGGAACACCTCGTCGGCGTCCATCCCTCTGGCCTTGGCCGATGCCCTGGAGACGGGCCGCCTCCAGGAGGGCCACCACGTCCTGCTCACCGGGTTCGGGGGGGGCATGACCTGGGCCAGTGCCGTGCTCCGCTGGGGCGGGTGAGGAAGGGCATGGCACCTGCCCTGGTGGTGCTGGCTGCCGGCATGGCCCGCCGGTACGGCGGATGCAAGCCACTGGCCCCGATCGGACCCAACGGCGAAGCGGTCATCGACCTGTTGGTCAGTGACGCCGTCTCGGTCGGCTTCGGCCAGATCGTGCTCGTCCTCCATCCCGAGTCCGGACCATCGATCCGTTACCACGTCGAACGGTGCTGGCCCGACTCGATCGACGTCGCCTTCGCCGAGCAGCGCCTGCCGCTGGGCACGGTGCACGCGGTGCTGGCGGCGAAGTCGGCGCTGGGCAGCAAGGGGTCGTTCGCCGTCGCCAACGCCGACGACGTCTACGGCGAAGAGGCGATGGGGCTGCTGTCGGGACAGCTCGCGTCCGGCGCCGACGAGCATGCGCTGATCGGGTACCAGCTCCGGTCCACGGTGGCGACCGACGACCCGGTCACCCGGGGCATCTGCGACGTGGATGCCGGTGGGCATCTGGTCGCCTTGACCGAGCGGCGGAAGGTGACCCGGCACGACAAGGGCCGGACCTTCACCTCCGAAGACGGTCGCGAACCAAAGGATCTCGAGCCCGACCTTCCCGCCTCCGTCAACCTGTGGGGCTTCCAACCGGCCATCTGGGACGTGTTCGAGTCGGCCATGGCCGCATCCGGTCTCGACGAGGAGGCGCTGCTGGCCGGGGTGGCCGCCGGGGTCGAACCGCCCAAGGCCGAGGTCCTGCTGCCCGAGGTGGTCGCGGACATGGTGGCCGGCGGCGGCCTGCCCGTGCGGGTCATCACCACCGACGCCAAGCTGGTGGGCGTGACCCACGCCGCCGACCTCCCGGTGGTGAGCGCCGAGCTGGCCCGTCAGGTGGCCTGGGGCACCCGGCCCAGTCATCTCTTTCCGACGGTGCGCTGAGATCAGCGAAGGCGGTCCACCGTCGAGAGGACCTTTGGCACCAGCCACTGTGCCACCCACAGTGAGCTGTTCGGCGAGTAGTGCACGAGGTCGGGCCGTACGATGACGCCGTCCTCCGTCTGGCGACAGTGCGGGCTGGTCGGACAGACACGGGAGGACAGGTCCACCAACCCGACCTGGCCCGGGTGTCGCGCCGCCTCCTGGCGGAGCATGGCGTTCATCGAGCTGTACGCGGCCTGGCTGGGCACCGGGCCGTTGGGGTTGCGGGACACCGGGACCGGTTCGAGGAGCAGCACGACCTTCGCCCCCGTGGCCAGGAAGTCGGTGACCCGGGCGTCGATCCGCTGCTGCATCACCGCCTTCCACTGCGGGGTACCGGTGATGAGCGAACTGATTCCGGTCGGGCCGGTATCCACGATCGACTGCCGTTCCTCGATGCTCCCCCACAAGATGACGTCCGGCCTCCGGGCGTCGATGGCTGAGGACTCGGCGCGGCGCGCCTTGGACAGGCAACGGTCCGTTTTGGCCTCGACGTTCACGTTGTCGTCGTACACCGGCGCGATCTCACCGCTGACCACGCCGCATCCGATCACGGCACCGTTCTCGACCTGGACGCCGAGCGAGGACCCCACCGCGGTCAAGCCCGGGATCAACGTGCACGCCGTCGAATCCCCGACCACCACCATCCGCAGGGTATGGGCCGGGGCGGGCACGGTCGGGCGTGGGTGGCCCGACCGGTACAGCGAGCGCAACCGCGCCACCATCCGGTCGCTCGGCCGGTGGCAGTTCGATCCGGTCTTGGCGATGGCCAGGCTGCTGACCGCGCCCTGCGCCGTGCTCACCGCCGCGAACGTGCTCAGGAGCAGGGTGGCGGCGACGAGGCAGCCCCCGAGGGCGATGGTGGTCCCCCGACGGGCGATCAGAGTCGCCGAGTGCCGGGCCGGGTTCTCGACGACCAGATAGGTACCGATGGACAGGGCCAGTGCCACCAGCACCAGGAGCACGTTGTCCAGGGTGGCCAGGGTGGGTACGCCCCGCCATTCGGTGGCCAGGATCAGGACCGGCCAGTGCCACAGGTAGAACGAGTACGAGACAAGCCCGAGCCACTGGAACGGCCGCAGCCCGAGGACGGCCTCGGCGCCCGCCGAGGGGCCGACCGTTCCCCCGGCGATGACCAGGCCGGCGCCGATCACCGGCACGGCCACCAGCGAGCCGGGGTAGCTGGTGGCCGAGGTGAAGACGACGGCGGCGATGATGATGGCGGCCAGCCCGAGCCACGACAGGGCGGCCGCCAGGGAGGCGGGCAGGCGTCGCAGGGTGCCCGCCGACACGGCGATGAGCGCCCCGAGGGCGAGCTCCCAGGCCCGGGTGAACGGGGAGAAGAAGGCGTTGATGGGATCGGAGGACGTCAAGGTGACCGAGAGCACGAACGAGCCCACGATGGTGGCGCCCAGCAGGACGGACATCCGGATCCGGAACGAGGTGCGCACGAAGGTGGAGGCGACGAGGAGGAAGATCGTCGGATAGACCACGTAGAACTGCTCCTCGACGGCGAGTGACCAGAAGTTCTGGAGGGGCGAGGGCGGGGTCTGGGAGGCCAGGTAGTTGGTCTCGGTGGCGATGAAGTGGAAGTTGACCAGAAACACCGACGCCCATTGGCCGTCGACCGCGGTCTGGCGGCCGGAGACAGGCCCGAGCACCACATAGGCGGCCAGGACGGTCACGACGATCACCAGGCTGGCGGCAGGGATGATCCGCCGGACACGCCGGGCGTAGAAGGCAAGGATCGAGGTGCCTCCGGTCGATGCCCGCTCCCGCAACAGGACACCGGTGATCACGAATCCGGAGATGACGAAGAAGACGTCCACTCCGACGAAGCCGCCCCCCACCCCGGGGATGTGGGCGTGGTAGAGGACGACCAGCAGGATGGCCACCGCCCGGAGCCCTTGGATGTCGGGACGGAATCTGCGGTCCCCCGGAGCGGTACCGGCTTCGTCGCCCGGGGCCTCCGACCGGGGGTCGGTGGTCATGGCCACGGGCGGTGTCCCCTCATGATCACCCGCGCCGGGTCGATCAGCCGACCAGGCTTTGGCACAGGCGCGGCGGCGGGGTCGAGTCCGTCACGTCCACCGACGACACGGCGGACGGCGTGCCCTGCGAGTGGACGACCCCGGGGCGAACGGAGACCGGTTCGACCTGGGCCACCGGCGTCTTGGTGAGGAAGGTGAGACCGAGACCGTTGATGGTGACCTCGACGAGATGCTTGACCGGATCGGTGACCACGACCACGTCGTCGGAGGCGCCCAGTTTGATGAGGGTGGGCAGGCCGTAGGTGATGGTGCCCTTCTGGCTGATCAGGGTGAAGCTCAGCTGGACCTTCCCGGGGAAGCGGGACGGTGTGATCTTGGCCGACACCGTGCTCGTCCCGACCTCGGAGCATGGGCATCCACTGGTTGCCGTGGGTCACGAGGTGGTCGGCCGTGACCCTGAAGGTGCGTTGGAAGGCGTGGCCGCGCTCGACGGCCAGCCACGTCGTACGGGTGTACTGCTGGATCGGAGTGGTCGAATAGTTCTCGCCGTTGGAGATATAGAGGCCGTCGCAGTCCCCGATCACGAAGAGCTCGCCCGCCGGCGCATACGCCGGGAGCTGGCTTCCCCGGTGCACCATGGCATTCAGGGGGTGGCCGGTGATGTCGCTGATGCTCTTCTGGGTCTGGACGAAGTTGAGGGCCTGGGTGGTCGTCCACTCCTCGTTGGGCACGACGGCGATGCCGATGTTGGCCACGATGGTGAACAGGGCGACCAACCCGATGACCGTGAACGTCCCGATCCGGATCCGCCGGCTGCGGCCCTCCATTCGGCGCCAGATGTCGGCCAGGGCCACCGCACTGGCCAGCACCAGGAAGGGCACGAAGTCGGCCAGGTACCGGGGTGCGATGTATCCCCACAGCAGCAGTGCGGCACCGGCCGACCCGGCGGCCAGCAAGGGAATCCGGGTGAGGGCCACCCTGCCGATGGGTCGCGGCCGGAACGCGGTCACCAGCCCCCAGCAACTCAGCAGGAAGAGCAGCGGCATCGACGAGGGCAGGCTGGCCGTCCGGTACCGCCGGTCGAAGAGCACGCCGTGGACGGCGGTGGCCGGCCCGGCGGGCAGGGTGACGAAGGGGAACACCGAGGTGAAGCGCAGGCCGTCGAGCCGGAAGTAGGCCAGGGCGTCACTCGGTATGAAGGCGATGCCCTCCTCGGAGTTGTGGTTGGAGGCCAGGAACTTGCGGCGGTAGGCGTTGACACTGGTGTAGACCTGGTCGGTGATCGGGAGTCCGAAGGGTACGCCGAACTTGAGGTAGTTGACGAAGCATCCGACCACCAACGGCACCAGACCGGCGGCCAGCACCGGCACGCACCACCGCTTGTTCTCCTGGCCGCCGCGGCCGAGGCCGAACCAGGCGGCGATGAGGACGGCCCCGACCACACAGGCCCAACCGGTGGTGAGCCGGTCGAGGTTGGCGCACAGGATGAGCACCCCGGCGAACACCACCCGGCCCCGCGACGGCCGCTCGAGCACGCCGAGCAGCGCGAAGAGGCTCCCGACGGTCAGGCAGATGCTCCAGGCCAGGTCCTCGGCGAACACGTAGGGCAGCGAGGCCAGGACCGTGAACACCGAGCCGACCATGACGGTGGCGATGACCACGCCGAACGTGGTGGCCTCGGCCCGTCCCATGGCCACCGGGCCCCGGATGAGGAGGCGGACCCGCCAGAGCAGCAGCGAAGTGAACAGTGCGGTGAGCAACCAGGCGGCCATCATGTAAGGCACGGTCAGCCGGGTGTCGAGGCTGCTGGTGAAGGCCAGGATGGGCATGCGGATCAGGGAGGGGAACAGCCCGAAGTAGGTGTACTGACGCCCGTGGTGGACGAAGGCCTCGATGCCGATGGCCCCGTTGGCCAGCCACAGATGACCATGGAACATGGCCCGGGCCTGGAGGTCGAAGAAGTTGTCCTCGAAGGCCGTCTTGCGGAGGGCATCGGGGGCCTCCCAGGCTCCCCACAGGATCCAGAGGAACGGGATGGCAGCCAGCACCGTCCCCACGATGGCCGCCGTGGTGAACCGCCGGCGGCCGGCCGCGAACTCCGGAGGGTCGGCGTCAGCCGCCTGGGTGGTGATCCGGTGACGCGGCGCGGTCGGCGGCGAGCCCTCCATCAGGTCGGTGCCCCCCGTCATCCCGCCGACCCCTGCCGAGCCGTCGATCTGTCCCCCATGCCGAGCGAGTGTAGCGAGAAGATTGCCGGAAATTCCGCCATCGAGACCCGACCCCGGCGCCGTCGGCACCGCTCGCGTCGGCCGCGGCCCATGGCTCAACGACGACGAGACGGAGTAACTTGGAGCGGATGAGGCAGCGGGTGATCCGACTGTGGCAGTTCGCCCGGACCCCCCAGGGATTGAAGATGATCAAGTTCACCATGGTGTCGGTCATCTCCGCGGTGACGTCACTGGTGGTCCTGACCTTCGTCTACGGCGTGCTCCGGCTGTGGAGTGAAGTCCCGAGCACCCTCTTCGCCAATCTGACGGCGGGCGTCCCCTCCTACATCCTCAACCGGCGATGGGTGTGGGGGAAGACAGGGAAGTCACACCTGCTGAAGGAGATCCTTCCGTTCGCGGTCATCTCCGTCACCGGAATCGGATTCGCCCTGTTCACCGCGTCCCAGGCCCACCAGTTCGCCGACAGTCACCACCTCCACCACCTGGTTCGGACCGTGCTCATCGTCGGCACCAATGTCGCCTCGTTCGGGATCCTGTGGGTGTTCAAGTTCCTGATCCTGAACCGACTGTTCGCTCAGATCCCCGACGTCGACGAGGTGGCCGCCGAGGTCTGAGTCCCGACCGTGGCCGGGCCGCGACGTAGCGAATCAGGCCCCGACCCCTCAATTTTGATGACGGTCCCCGGGCCAGGTTGTCGTAGCTGTGGGCAGACAGAATCGAGTAACCTGGCCACCGGTAGCGATTGCCGGAACGCCGTGTCATGCAGTTGCGCAAAGGGGGCGTAGTGACCGCAGAGAATATGACGCGGGAAGGCCTGCCACGCCAGAGGCCGGCCTCGTTCGGGTCCCTCGATCCTGCCGGATCCCGGTGCAGGCACGGGAAGGCGCGCCCGGGTGACCACTGAGCCACGGAACGACACCGAGGTGCCCGTTCTCGACATCGACCGGCTCGAGCGGCAGGTCGATGAACTCCATTCGATCTACCAGGCGGCCACGCCGTACCCGCACATCGTCCTCGACAACTTCCTCGAGCCCGGAGTGGCAGAGGCGGCAATCGCCGAATTCCCACCGCTGGACCACGAACAGTGGAACAACTACCTGCACGCCAACGAGCGCAAGTTCAGCAACACCGATCCCGACACCTGGGGACCGACGCTGCGGGCCATCCTCGAAGAGCTCAATTCGCCCCGCTTCGTCAAGTTCATCGGCTCGCTGATCGGCATTGCCAACCTGGTCCCTGATCCGACGCTCGAAGGCGGCGGCCTGCACCAGTCGGGTACCGGCGGGTTCCTCAACATCCATGCCGACTTCACCGTGCATCCCCACAACCGCAAGTGGCAGCGCCGGGCGAACATCCTGCTCTATCTCAACGACAACTGGAAGCCCGACTACGGTGGCGATCTCGAGCTGTGGAGCGCCGACATGAAGGAGTGCGTGGAGCGGGTCACGCCGGTGGCCAACCGGGTGCTCATCTTCACCACCGACGTCACCTCGTTCCACGGCCACCCCGAGCCGATGCGTTGTCCAGAGGGTGTGTCGCGACGATCGCTGGCGCTGTACTACTTCAGCATCGAAGACGATCCCCTGGTCCGCTCGACCGAGTACCGGGCCCGCCCGGGCGACGGCGCCCACTCGATCATGATCTATGCCGACAAGCAGATGCTCCGGGTCTATGACTGGGCCAAGCGCAACCTGGGCATCTCCGATCAGACCGCGAGCAAGATCCTCGGCTACCGCGATCGTCTCCGGCGAAGAGGCAACAAGGGGCCCTAATGGCAGTCCCCACCATTGCTGCACCCACGGGGACGAAGGAGCTCGCCGGCCAACCTTCGCCTTCCGGCCTGCAGGCTGTCCGCACCCCGGCCGAGCTGAGCCGTCGCCGATTCACCATCGCGGTGGTCGTCGCCATCGCGGTGATGGGCGTGCCCTTCCTGTACCTCCTGTGGGGGCTGTGGGGCAGCGGGCTCAATCCGCTCCGGGGGGTGCAGTACGACAACTTCTACGACCTGCAGGCCCGGGCCATGTTCCACGGACACCTGGACATTCCCAAGGGCCAGATGGGCATCGAGGCCTTCGGGCACGACGGCCGGTACTACACCTACTTCGGCATCTTCCCGTCGATCATCCGCATGCCCATCCTGCTGGTCACCAGCGCGTTCGACGGCGACCTCACCGGTCCCTCGATCCTGCTGGCCTGGCTCACCACCGGGCTGTTCTCCTCGCTCATGCTGTGGCGCCTCCGGGTCCTGATGCGGGGAGCGGCCCTGGTCGGACGGCTCGAAGCTGTCGCCTACGGCATATTCATGGGCACGGTGATGGGTGGGTCGGTGCTCATCTTCCTGGCCGCGACGCCGTTCATCTACAACGAGGACTTCGCCTGGAGCGTCCCCCTCACCGTCGGCAGCCTGTTCGCCATGATCGGTGTCATGGAGCGCCCGTCGTGGGGGCGGATCAGCGCCGCCGGCGTGCTCATCCTCTGTGCCAACCTGGACCGGACTCCAGCCGGGTACGCCTGCGTGATCGGTGCCTTCCTCATCGCCGGCTGGCTCGCCCTCGGGCTCGGCGGAGCGGACAAACGACGATGGGCATTCCCGATGGTCGGCCGCCGGAGCCGTGCCGTTCGCGGCGGGCTGCGCCGTGACCTACGCCAAGTTCGGAATTCCGATCGGCCTGCCCATGGCCGACCAGGTGTGGGCGTCGGTGAACGCCCATCGTCGCTACTTCCTGGCGGCCAACGGAGGGAAGGCCTTCAGCTTCAAGTTCCTCCCCAGCACGGTCGTGGCCTACCTGCAGCCCGCCGGCATCCACTTCTCGACCCTGTTCCCCTACATCTCCCCGCCCACCGCACCGGCCGCCTGGCTGGACGGCGCGGTGATGGACCAGACGTATCCCACGGCCAGCATCCCGGCGACCATGCCCCTGTTGTTCCTCCTGAGCCTGTGGGGCACGGTGACCGCCTTCAGGCCGAAGGCACTGGGTCAGATCCGACTGGCCCGGATCATTCTGATCGCCGGAGCGGCCGGCGCGTCCGGCGTCCTCCTGTGGGGATACATCTCCGAGCGGTACATGGCCGACTTCATGCCGTTCGTGATCGTGGCCGCCGCGGTGGGCCTCATCGATGTGTTGCGGCGGCTGTCCAAACGGAGCCGGCGAGCCCGCGGCTCGGCCCTGGCCGTCCTGGGTGTCCTGGCCGTCTACTGCGTGGTGGCCAATATCGCCATCTCGCTCTGGCCGGTATCGGTGTGGACGCTCGGACAGGCCCAGCGGTTCGTCTCGGCGGAGAACGCCCTCAGTCTCACGTCGCTCGCCCCCACCGTGAAGCAGGGGACGAGCCTGCCCGACTGGGCTCCCGGTGGACAGCTCTTCATCGCCAACAACTGCTCCGGTCTCTACCTGGCCACCGGGAACTCGCTCAAGGACGACCCGGGCCAGCTGATCGAACACCTCACCTGGCTTCCGGTCGAACAGGACGCCGCCATCACCCACACCATCGGCTACTCGTTCAACGAGACCCCCGGCCATCTGACCGGGCCGATCACCATCCTCACCTACGGATCCGCCAAGCTGGTCCTCGAGCCGTCCGGAAAGGAAAACCAGTTCTACCTCGACATCGAGAATTCCGGCACCTCCCTCAGCTGGCCGCCGGCCCGGTCCGGGGGGATCCCCGTCTCCTATCTCCACGCCCACAGCAAGCTCACCGTGGTCACCGATCCGAACCTCCACCAGATCGTGGTGTGGTGGGCCGGGAAGAAGGTCCTCGGCCACTACCTGGGCGGAACCGGGCCGGCCGTCGTCCGAGCCTGCGCCACACCCCCGTCGTTACCGTGACCGAGCTCCCGACTCCGGCGCCGAACATGACCCTGTGCCAGAGTCTCCTCCGGGGTAGTTGATGGACGAGCGCTGACGTGCCCCCGGCGACGCCGACCCGGCGGCGACCAGGTCACCGGGGGCGGAGCACCCGGGCCGGCGGGATCACTTCTCCTGCGTGGTCGACGACCATCCCCGGTTCCATCTGGATGCCCTCCGCTGGTTCGCCACCCTCACCGGGGTGGCCGGCGTCGACCCGGGCGATCTCCTCGTGCACGCGGTCGGCGACACGGACACCGACGCCCTCGAGCTGCTCAGAGCCCGAGGCGTCACGGTGCGCCCCATCGATGCCTTCGACCCGCGCTCACCGCACTGCAACAAGATCTCCGGTGCCCTGCGTCTGGCTGAGGACGAGCCGTCGGGGATGGTGGTCCTCTGCGACACGGACGTGGTCGTGCTCGAGGACCCCCGCGGGCTCGCCCTCCCCCCCGAGGCCGTCGCCGGCAAGTTGGTCGATGCCCCGGTGCCGCCCTTCGAGGTCATCCTCGACATCTTCGCCGCCGCCGGGGTGGCGACACCGCCGTCGGTGCCGCTGCCGTGGGGCACCGGACAGCGGACCGTGGTGGGCAACAGCAACGGCGGGCTCTACCTCGTCCCCGGCGCCCTTCTTCCCCGGGTAGCCACCGCCTGGGCCGGTTGGGCCCGCTGGCTTCTCGACCACTTGGACCTCTTCCAGCAATGGACCGTCTACATCGATCAAGTGGCGATGGCCATGGCCCTGGCGGACACGGGCACCGGGTCGATGCCGCTCGAGGTCCGCTGGAATACCCCGATCCACGATCCCGACCGGATCCCGGCCGACGCCGCCGAGCCGTCGATCATCCACTATCACCAGCGGGTCGATCGAAACGGGCTGCTCCTCCCGACGGGAGTCCCGGCGGTGGACGGGCGGATCCGCATGGCCAACGACGCCATCGAAGAGGCGTGGCCCGGCGGATTCCCCGAATCGACCTATCAGGAGTGGCGTGACCTCATGGACGAGGAGGCGGCCGCGGCCACCGCCCAGCGCGGGCCTCGATCGGAGCGCCCCATCGATCGTGCCCGGCGGTTCCTCTCGTCGGCGCGGCGCAGCCGTTCCTGAAGGGCCGGGTGAGGGCGAAGTGGAGTGGGTTACTCCCCGCTGGGCTGCTCGGGGGCGACCGGCTGCTCGGCAACCGGCTGCTGTGCGGGCTGCGCCGAAGACTCCGTCGGCAGCTCGGGAGCCGGTGCGGCCGGGGTGACGGCGTCCGGTCCGGCGGGAGTGGCGACGGCCAGTGCCGCCTTGTCGGCTCGCCGCATGCGGAAGATGAGGTAGCCGGCGGCCACGAAGGCGATCAGGGAAATGAGGGCGGCGACGGCGCCTCGCTTGCGGTAGTGGCCCCGGCCGGGGTGACGGCCCATGAAACTCGGAACTGCGTGGATTGAGACCGTCAGGTATTCGACCGCCACCAGCGCGGCAAGTATTCCGACAATCACCAGCAGGATCACACCGAGCCATTTCATGGGAGCTGACTGTAGCAAAAAATGGGACGGTTGCCCGGGTTTTCGAGGGTGATCGGACCCGCCTCCAGGCCCCGACCCAACTACTATCAGCGGATCATTCGGCACGCTCGGCGTTCGTTTCTCGGGGATACCGCCCAGCGTGAGATTTGGGATCTATCGATGGGGCTATTTTGGCGCAGATGCGATGAATGCGGCCGTCACTTGCGGAGACCGAATCGATCGGATCGGAGTCGAAATGGGGTCATTGTTGCCGTCCTTGCTTCGGGACAATTGATCTAATGTGAACTGCTTGCCAGCTCAACACGACCTTGCCCCCGCGGCTGAAGACGTGTCGCCGACCATGGCCGATGGCCGCCCGGCACGCGCCTGGGTGCGCGACCTGATCGGGGTCGGTTGGGTGGTGGCGGCGGCGATCGGGGTGATGGTCCCGGCCCTTCGTCACGGGCTCTCCCTCGGCGAGTACGACTGGCTCTCCCACTACGGGCTCCTCCAGCAACCCGGAGTCCTGCTGCACAACGGATTCGCCGGGGATCAGATCAACGAGATGATCCCGTGGACGACCCTGGCCTGGACCCAGGTCCACCACGGGCAGTTGCCCCTGTGGAATCCCTACAGCGCCCTCGGCATGCCGTTGGCCTTCAACTGGCAGTCAGCCACGTTCAGCCTCCCGAACCTGATCGGCTACCTCTTCCCCGTCCGGTTCATGTACACCGTCCAGGTACTGCTGACCCTCGTCATCACCGGCACCGGCGCCTACTTCTTGGGCCGGTTGCTCAAGCTCAGCGTCCTCGCCTGTGCGCTGGCGGGAACCGTCTTCGAACTCAGCGGGCCGTTCTTCGTCTGGCTCGGTTGGCCGATCGCATCGGTGGTGTCGTGGACCGGGTGGCTGTTCGCGGCGATCGTCCTGATCGTCCGCGGTCGCCATCAGCTTCGAGACATCGCCTTCTTCGCGGTGGCGTTCGCGTTCGCCATCTTCGCCGGCGAGCCGGACACCCTGGTCCTCCTGGTCATCGCCCTGACCGTCTTCGCCCTGGTCCTCCTGGCCCTCCGGGTGAAGGAGACCGGCGGCTTCGCCCAGGTCTGGCGACCGTTCCGGAACCTGGTCATCGCCCTGGCCACGGGCACGTTCCTCGGCGCCCCCCTCCTCCTACCGGGTCTGCAGGTCGTGTCCGGATCCATCCGGAACACGGGCGGAAGCGCCCTCAACGCCCAGAGCGCCCTCTCGGTCAAGTATCTGTTCCGTACGACCTTTCCATGGCTCATCGGCGCGCCGGCCATCCACGAGTACAAGTACATCGGTGTCATCGCCATCGTGTTGGCGCTGGCCGGTCTGGTCTTCCGCTACCGCCAACCGGAGGTCATGGCGCTGGGCGGCGTCCTCCTCGTGACCGCCGTGCTCGTCTTCGTACCCGCGGCCATCACCGTCGTCAACGCACTTCCCGGGCTCCACGCCGTTCGCCTCCCCCGGGCGCTGAATTTCTTCGCCTTCGCCATCGCCATGCTCTCCGGAGTCGGACTGCATGTCTTCATGCGGTCCCCGGGCAACAAAGCGGTGCTGAGGTTCATCGGCGCGGCCTTCGGCGCCGCCGGAGTTGCTCTGGTCGCCTTCTGGCTCACCGACGGGCACAACCTCTCGGGCGTGCAACACGCCATTCGGAACCGGGGCCTCAAATGGTTGCTGATCGGAGTCGTCGCCGGTCTGGCCGTCGTGGCCATCGACGTGATCGCCGGTCATTTCAAGTGGCGGCTCGGCCATGCGGAGGCCAGCACCGGCCGAGCGGACGATTCAGCGGGTCGCTACGGCCTGAGACTGTGGACCGGAGTGGCGCTGGTCGGAACCGAGACGATCTTCCTCATCCTGAGCGGCATGGGCCTGTGGACCTCCACCACCACACCCTTCACCCCCACCCCGGCCTCCGTTGCCCTCAAGCAAGCGGTGGGCTCCTCCCTCGTCGGGCTCGGGACCCCGCAGTGCCTGTTTCCCCCAGGCCTGGGAATCCCGGTGAACGACAACATCGTCTACGGAGTCCATGAGTTGGCCGTCTACGATCCGGTCGTCCCCCGCACCTACTACGTGGCGTGGAAGGAGAGTACGGGGAAGGAGCCGGGCCAACCGTCTCTGTCCCACTACTGTCCCGGCGTGACCTCGGCGGTGATCGCCCGCATCTACGGGGTGAGCTTCGTCCTCGAGCCGCACGGCGATCGCGGTCCCTACGGCGGGGTGTTCGACAAGGAGATCGGCGGTGAAGAGCTCTACCGCATCCCGGGTGCCTCGGCGGCCAACCTCGTACCGATGACCCACTCCGACCAACTGCCGCCGGACACCGCCATCGGTACCCCGGTACCGGTGTCACACCCGAACCCGGCATCGTGGCGGCTGACCACCCAGTCGAGCGGGGAACAGGTCCTTCGCCTCCACCTCACCAATGTCCCCGGATGGCATGCGACGATCGACGGCCGGCCCCTACCGCTGCAGCAGTACTCCCTGATCATGTTGCAGGCGGTGATTCCACCGGGACGCCATCTCATCGAGCTGAACTACTGGCCCGCTTCCTTCACCGAGGGAATCGTGCTCGCCGTGCTGGCCGTGGGTGGTCTGGTCCTGGCCGCCGTCGTCGGCTTCGTTCGGCGCCGGAGGGCTTGATCGAGCTTCGGCGGACCTCCCAGGAGCCAGGCGAATGGCCCTTTTGCGGTCAAACAACCGCGTAAACCCTTCGGGCACATATGAGTTTCCGGGTCGGATGACGTGGGAGGCCAAGAGGAGATCCTTCATCTGTCGTGATGCGCTACCAGACCGGCGAGGGATGCCGAGAGTCGGGAAGCGACATGATCGTTGGAGAAGATGACGACGGCATCACGACCAGATCCATCGCTCCAACCGTGCGAACAAATCAGTCAATCTCTCTGTATTAGTCTGAACCGGTCCGGGTAGACCAGGCGGGCTGTGGTGACCGTGAAGGGGGCACATGGCCGAGGTGATTGACGTGACGGCCCATTTGGCCTCACAGCCTGATAGCGACGATATCCTCGATTCGGGCGATGAGTCGGGAACTGCGCCTGAGGATCGTGCCTTCAGGCCCGACGTCGAGGGGCTGCGGGCGGTGGCGGTGCTGCTAGTGGTTCTGTTCCACTCTGGCGTTTCGGGGGTGTCGGGCGGGTTTGTCGGGGTGGACGTATTTTTTGTGATCTCGGGCTTTGTGATTACTGGTGTTCTCTTGAGGGAGCGGGCGGCCACCGGTGGGACCTCGGTCCTGTCATTCTACGGGCGGCGGTGCCGTCGGATCATCCCGGCCGCCACGCTTGTGATCATCACGACGGTGGTTCTTGCCTACGCCTTCTTGGGGAACGGAGGGGGGGGCGAGACCGCCATCGATGGACGGTGGGCAGCGGTGTTTCTGGCTAACTTTCACTTTGCCGCCACCGGAACCAACTATCTCGCCTCACAGGAGCCGCCGTCCCCGTTGCAGAATTTCTGGTCCCTGGCCGTCGAAGAGCAGTTCTACGTTGTCTACCCAGCGCTATTTCTGGTGATGACCGCAGCCAAAGGTCTCACCTTCCGGATTCGGTTAGCCATCGGCCTTGTAGCAGTGATCTGTGCTTCACTCGCCTATTCCATCGTCGATACCAACAACAATCCCGTTGATGCCTTCTTCTCGCCGTTCACTCGGGCCTGGGAGCTGGCCCTCGGGGCGTTGGTCGCTGTTCTGACCCCGTGGCTGATGAAAATACCCGCCCGTCTGGCCGCCAGCTCCACGTGGGTTGGCTTCGGGGCCATTCTCATTGCCGCCCACGAGTTCAACTCCCAAACTCCCTACCCCGGATCTTCGGTGGTCATCCCGGTGGCCGGGACGGCCCTGATAATTGCCGGGGGCATGCAAGCCCACGACGCTGGGAGCCGAAGCCGTGCTGCGGTTGCTTCCGTTCCGGTGGCTTGGAAGGGTGTCCTATTCGCTCTATCTATGGCACTGGCCCATTCTGATCATCGCCGCCGAGTACGCCGGTCGGTCCACCCTGTCGGTCAAGGACAACCTGGGCTGGGACCTGGTAGCCCTGGCCATCTCAGTGCTCACCTATCTTCTCATCGAGAACCCAATCAGACATGCGACCCCGCTCCGGCGCGTCCGTGGGGCAAGCATCGGCCTTGGTCTCGGGCTGATCGCGGTGACCCTGGCCGCTATCAGTGTGCAGACCAGTCTGGCTTCCGCTACCACTCCTGTGGGAAGACCAGGCAAAGCCGTCAACCCCGCCAGCGTCCGCCTGGTCCCCACTCAGGAGGTGCTCAACGCCGTCGCCGCGTCCGATCAGATACACACGCTGCCATCTCATCTCGTTCCCTCAGTTTCGAAGCTGTTCGCGACCTACAGGTCATACATCGGCTTTCCAGCTACTTCGTCCGGCTGTTACATAGGCATCGCTCAAAGCACGGCACCTTCCTGCACATTCGGAGATCGTCACGCATCTCGGACGATCGTCCTCTATGGCGATTCCAACGCCGGTATGTGGTTTCGCTCAATAGACGGCATCGCCATACGCGAACACTGGAAGCTCGTCGTACTCTTCAAATCTGGCTGCCCGGCTTCGCTCGTCTCGGTCCCACGGCTCGGAGCTACGTTCGGTGACTGGGCCACCTGCGACAGGTGGCACAGATTTGCGGTGAGGCGGATTCGTACGATTCGCCCGTCAGTAGTGATCGTCTCCCAAATCGGGAACTATCTAGACCCTGGCGGCGTTTCCTATACGCCCCACCAGTGGGAGACGGCTTTACGGCAACTCTTCTCACAAATTGCCGCGCCGAAAACGATGAAGGTAACTATCGGCAGTCCCGCAGTTCCCCGATCTGGTGGCCAGACCTGCCTGGAGCACCACCGAGACAACATCCAGAGATGCGCTGGCCAGCCCGACCCGACCTTGATCCGGTACGACAAGGCAGAACAAACTGCGTCCATTGGGATCGGGGCACGCTTCATCGATGTGATTCCTTGGCTGTGTGACAAGACATGCAGTTTCGTTGTGGGCCACTATGAAACCTACGTTTGGGACAATCACATCACTGTCGGATACTCACTCTTTCTGGAGGGCGCTCTGGCCAAGACTCTCGATCTACCAGACTCCTAGCGTGTCTTACGGCGATCGCAATCCCCGACGGCGCTAGCTCCCAGTCGAGGCGATCCGGTCCATCTGCCTTCGGGCCAGCGCCCGAATCCGGAGGGGGACGTGGTCCTTCATCCGTTTGGACGATGTGGCTCCGTTCGACCCGGTCCTGGCCGTCTTGCGGAAGTCGTCCAGGCAGTACCCGCCGTTCGGATAGGGGATGGCGTTGACGCCGGAGAAGTCGTAGAAGGTCGGCATCACCCCGAGGGGCATGAAATGGGCGATGAAGCTCATCCGGGTACGCGCCGGGTCCTCGATCATGGCCCCACCGTGCATGAGGTCGGCGTGCCAGATGAGAGCATCGCCCTTCTTGGCCATGAAGTACTCGGTCTTCAGCCCCCGCTCGTCGCATTCCTCGCGTATGCGGGCCAGGATCCGACCGTAGGCCTCCATGTCGCCGTTGTGCCCCTTGGTGACGCCGTGGTGGAGGAGCTCGGGAACCCGGTGGCTCCCGGGCACGAACTGGAACTCGCCCGAATGGGGCTGCACGTCCTCGAGCGCCACCCACGAGGCCGCCATCGACATCGGCTCGGTCAGGGTGAGCGGACCCGTATCGATGTGCAGGGGTTCCTGCGATCCCTTGCGCATCGACATCGACTGGAACGCGACCGGTGGGCGGTCGTAGATCTGGGTGAGGAAGCGGAGGACGGCGGGCGGGAAGATGATCTCCGCCGCCCGCGGGTAGTACCAGTGCAGGCAGCTCACCTTGGCCACCTCGTCGTAGAGCTCGCGTGACACCCGGTGCACCTTGCCCTGGTAGTACGCACAGATCTTCGGGGGGGCCTCGTCCCAGGACCGTTCGAAGAACTCGAGGTAGTCGTCGATGACGGCGTCGTCGACCGCACCCGGAAGTACGACGAATCCCTCGTCGATGTACTGAGCGAGCAGCGCGGCATCGTCCTCGTCGACCAGACCCCGGGCCAGTCGCTCGGCGAGCACGTCGTGGGCGTCCCGTCGATCGACCCACAGGCCTCCGAACCGGCTGCGGAACAGCGGGGGTTCGGCCTCTGCGTGGACTGGGACCTCGAGCTTCATCAACCACCCCTGTATTCATCCGAGAACCGGGCGAGCGCCCGCCCGGCGCCATACTGCCCCACCCCTCTCCGGATGTCGACCCGCCCCGGGGTCGCCGCGCCTTTCTGACCCTTTGGACTCAGCCGGCCGCTCCACAGGAGTGGCACCGGCCCCGGCTCAGTCGCCCAGGAACCATCGGGTGGTGCGGGTGGCCATTCCCGCGGCCGAGCTCGTCCGCATCGAATAGGCCATCCGCCGCATTGCTCGTCGCCGCTGCTCGAGCGTGGTCAGAATGTAGAAGCCGAGCATGATCAGGACCACGCCGACAAAGGCGACCGGTCGTATGTCGGCGCCGGTGAACGGCAACTGGGCGACGGCCACCGTGGACGGTGGTCGATGCGCTCGCCGCCGCCACCACCGCGGCGGCCGAGGTGGACGTGAACGGGAGCTCGGAGGTCGGGGTCTCGGTGGTCGGTGTGTGCGGCGCCTTGGTCGTCGTGGTCGGAGGCTTGGTGGTCGTGGTGGTGTGGGGCGGCTTGGTCGTCGTGGTGCGTGGGCTGCCACGGTGGTCGTGGTGGTGTGGGGCGGCTTGGTGGTCGTGGTGGTGTTCGCATCGCAGTTGCGCCCGGTCTGGATCGTCCGCTTGTGGCCGAACTGGAACAGCCAGGGAGCGGGCCCGACGAGGGCGTCCGCCTGGATGACCCCGCAGAAGTGCTTCGGGTAATTCACGGTGAGGATGCCCGAGGTGCCCGTGGCCGTACCGACGAACTTCTGACTGGGGATGTCGGGCTCGTTGACGTAGAGCTGCCATTCGCAGAACGGCTTCGACTTCGGGCACCACACCCGCAGAGGGACGGTCATGGTCACGACGTTGTAGTTGGGCCAGAACCTGATGACCGGGAAGTGGCCGACCGGGGCCGAGGCCGATGCCGTACCGACGATGACGAAGGTCGACCCGAGCGCGATCAGAGCCGCGGCGACCGCCGCCAGCCATCGGTTGACTCTCCTACCCCGAGTCTGCATTCGTCGCGGCCCTTAGTTGCACGACTCGCCCCGTTCGACAACCTGCTCGTGTCGGCGAAGGCTCGTCGCTTCTGATTTCGTCCCAGTCTGCGAGCGCACCGCCGCTGTTCGATGATGCGCCGCCCGCGTCATGGTACACGTCGGTCTGCGTTTCTACCTGTCCGACAACAGGGAGAAAGGGCACGGCTACTCTCAGCGGTCAGGCCCCGACTGGACGACCGGAACGAGGGGTCAGTTGCCCGATCGCTGGACGCGCGAGGCAACGCCCTCCACCCGATCGAGGGTGGCCACCACCGCGTCCACCGCCTCGTCGACGGAGGTCCGGGGCTCGATGATCAGGTCGGGGGCATCCGGCACTTCGTAGGGATCGTCCACACCGGTAAACGAACTGATGCTGCCCGTCGTTACCCGGGCGTAGAGACCCTTGGCGTCCCGGGTGGCGCACAGGTCGACCGAGGCCTCCATGTAGATCTCCGCGAAGGCCAACCCGGCCTGCCGGTGGACCCGGCGGGCAAATTCGCGGGATGCCGCATAGGGGCTGATGAGGGCCACGATGGCCACCAGGCCGGCGTCGGCGAACAGGCAGGCCACCTCGGCGGTCCGCCGGGCATTCTCCTGGCGGGCCTCCCGGGTGAAGCCGAGGTCGGAATTGAGCCCGGTGCGGAGGTTGTCGCCGTCGAGCAGATAGGCACCCCGGCCGTCGAGGACGAGCCGCTTCTCGACGGCAGAGGCCAAGGTGGACTTGCCCGAGCCGGACAGGCCGGTCACCCACAAGGTCGCACCCCGGGACCGGAGGATCTCCGATCGTTCATCCGGAGCGACCTGCCCCTCGTGCCACGTCACGTTCGAAGAGGTCATTTGCCCGATCGCCACCCTCAGTCAGGGCCGAGCAGCATGCCGGCACCCACGGTCACATTGTTGTCCTCGGCGGCCAGGATGAACGATCCTGTCTGCCGATTGCGACGGTAGCTGTCGTAGAAGAGCGGCTGGGTGACCCTCAGGCTCAACCGGCCGACATCGTTGAGGCCGAGCGACGACGTCGACTCGTCTCGGTGGAGGGTGTTGACATCGAGCCGGTAGTGGATGTCCTTCACGACCGCCCTGACCCACCGGGTGGTGTGCTTGAGGGCCAGGAAGTCCCCCGGCGCCACCGGCCGTTCGGTCATCCAGCACACCATGGCGTCGAGGTCCTGGCCCACGGTCGGCTGATTGTGGGGGCGGCAGATGAGGTCGCCCCGCGAAACATCGAGATGGTCGTTCAGCCGGACCGTCACCGACATGGGCGGATAGGCCTCGTCGAGCTCCCCGTCGAAGCTGTCGATCCCGGCCACGGTGGTGGTGAGCCCCGAGGGGAGGACCATGACCTCGTCCCCGGGCCGGAACACCCCGCCGACGACCTGGCCGGAGTAGCCCCGGTAGTCGGGCTGGCTGGTGGCCTGAGGACGCACCACCCACTGGACGGGCAGCCGCGGGTCGATCAGATTGCGATCGGACGAGATGTAGACCTGCTCCAGGTGGTGGAGCAGGGATGCTCCCTCGTACCAGGGCATGTTGGCCGAGCGCTGGACGACGTTGTCGCCCTTGAGCGCCGAGATGGGGATGAAGCTCAGGTCGGCGACCTCGAGGCGGCTGGCGAAGGCGGCGAACTCCTCGCGGATCGAATCGAAGACGGCCTGGTCGTAGTCGACCAGATCCATCTTGTTGACGCACAGCAGCAGGTGCGGAACCCGGAGGAGCGAAGCCAGGAAGGCATGCCGTCGGGTCTGTTCGACGATCCCCTTCCGGGCGTCGACGAGGACGATGGTGAGGTCGGCCGTCGAGTTCCCGGTGACCATGTTGCGGGTGTACTGAATGTGTCCGGGCGTGTCGGCGATGATGAATTTGCGGGCCGGGGTGGCGAAGTAGCGGTAGGCGACGTCGATGGTGATCCCCTGCTCGCGTTCGGCCTTGAGGCCGTCGGTCAGCAGGGCCAGGTCGGTGTACTCGTCGCCGCGCTGGCGGCTCACCCGCTCGACCGATTCGAGCTGGTCTTCGAAGATGGCCTTGGAGTCGTAGAGCATCCGCCCGATGAGCGTGCTCTTGCCGTCGTCCACCGAGCCGGCCGTGGCCAGGCGTAGAAGTTCCACTAGAAGTAGCCCTCCCGTTTGCGGTCTTCCATGGCCGCCTCACTGACCCGATCGTCGGCCCGGGTGGCGCCCCGCTCGGTCAGGCGTGATGCCGCCACCTCGACGACGATCTCGTCGGCCGAGGCCGCGGACGACTCCACCGCACCGGTACAGGTCATGTCGCCCACGGTCCGGTAGCGGACGGTGGCCTCGAACACCTCTTCGTCCTCCCGAGGGGTCACGTGGGGTCCGATGGCCAGGAGCATCCCGTCACGACGGAACACCTGCCGCCGGTGGGAGTAGTAGATGGAAGGGAGGTCGATGTCCTCGTCGGCGACGTACTGCCAGATGTCGAGCTCGGTCCAGTCCGACAGGGGGAACACCCGGATGTGCTCACCGGCCCGGTGCCGTCCGTTGAACAGCGACCACAGCTCGGGTCGTTGGTTCTTCGGGTCCCACTGCCCGAACTCGTCCCGGAACGAGAAGACCCGCTCCTTGGCCCTGGCCTTCTCCTCGTCCCGGCGGGCCCCGCCGAAGACGGCGTCGAATTTGTGCTCGGTGATGGCGTCCAGGAGGGTCCTGGTCTGGAGCCGGTTGCGGGACGGATCCGGTCCGGCCTCCTCGGTCACCCGGCCGGCATCGATCGACTCCTGCACCGAGGCCACCATCAGGGTGGCGCCCAGCTCAGCGACGGAACGATCCCGGAATTCGAGCACCTCGGGGAAATTGTGGCCGGTGTCGATATGCATCACCGGGAACGGTATCCGACCTGGCCAGAAGGCCTTTTGGGCCAGCCGGAGCATCACCACCGAATCCTTGCCGCCCGAAAACAGCAGCACCGGCCGCTCGAACTCGGCCGCGACCTCCCGGATGATGTGGATCGACTGCGCTTCGATGTTCTGGAGCTGGGACAGCTGGTACTGACCTGAACCGCCCGCGCCCCAACCCCTATCCATGGTTTGCCAATCTAGTCGATCGCCTGCACATTGGTACAGGTCGTAGACTCGATGGCGAGGTGTGGCGACGGGCCGCGCATGACCCTGGCCTGCGTGGCGGGGTCACGGGAGACGACCATGGGGCCCAATGGACAAGGACGCCGGACGCCGCCGCCGGGCTCGGGCGTCCCTGCCCATCCGGCGTCGCAGCCCCTTCCCGGTCCCCGCCACCGCGACCCCGGGGTGGAGGTCCGACCGGCCACCGACGCCGATGCGCCTGCCTGCGCCGCCCTCCACGCCGGCCAGATCAGCCAGGGGTTCCTCTCCGTCCTCGGGCCCGGTTTCCTGCGGCGCCTCTATCGCCGCATCAACCGCTCACCCCACTCCTTCCTGCTCATCGCAGCCGGCCAGGGGACGACGGCCGGCTTCATCGCCGGCTCGACGGACGTGGGCGCCCTGTACCGGAGCTTTGTCTGGCACGACGGGGTCCCGGCCGCCGTGCAGGCGGCCGGGACCCCTCGTCCGCGGATGGCGCCGGGTCCTGGACACCCTCGGGCACGCCACGTCGGGCACCGGGGTGGGGCGCGGTCCCGAGCTCCTGGCCGTGGCCGTCGACCCGGCCTGGCAGGGCCGTGGGGTCGGGCGCATGCTGGTGGAGGCGTTCCTCGACGAGGCCGAGGCCCGAGGCCAGGACGCCGCCCATGTGGTGGTCGGGGCGGACAACCGCGGCGCCGTCGCCCTCTACGAGCGGGCCGGGTTCGTGACCGCGAAACGCTTCGAGCTCCATGCCGGCACCGAGTCCCTGCTCATGCAGTGGGACCGTCGATCCGGTCCACCGCCGGCCGATGCCGGTCCGCGGTGAGCGGTCCCCTGATCGCCGCCGTCGCCCTGGTGGTCACGCTGGTGGTCACGCCCCTGATGATCGTGGTGGCCAGGCGTACGGGGATCGTCGACCGACCCGGGGCCCTCAAGCCGCAGACCAAGCCCATCCCCTACCTGGGTGGGGTGGCGGTGCTCGCCGGAGCCGCCGTCGGCGTGGCGGCGGGCCGGCCGACCGTGATCGTGCCCCTGGCCGCCGCCGCTCGTCCTGGGGGTGGCCGACGACCGATTCGATCTGCCGGCCACGGTACGCCTGGTCGGCCAGGCCGCCGTCGGTGTCGCCGTCGTGGTCACCTGCCCGGTCCACCTCCCGGCCGTGGCTGCCGCGCTCCTGCTGCCGACGGTCACGATCCTCGTCATCAACGGCGTGAACCTGATCGACGGGCTCGACATGCTGGCGGCCGGGGTGGCCGCGGTGGCCGCCGTCGGCTTCGCCGTCATGCTCCACGGTTCGGCCCGCCAGCTGGCCATCGCCCTCGGGGCGGCACTGGTCGGGTTCCTGGCCTACAACCGGCCGCCGGCCCGCATCTACCTGGGCGACGGAGGCTCCTACCTGCTGGGTACCGGCCTCACCGTGCTGCTGGCCGGATCGTGGGCGCCCGGTGTGGCCGTACCGGTGGGGACGGCGGCACTGGCCGTCGTGGCCATCCCGGTGGCCGAGGTGGCCTTCGCCGTCGCCCGACGATGGCGGGGCCACTCCTCCCTCATGGCCGGCGACCGCGGTCATCCCTATGACCGCCTGGTCGATCGGGGCTGGAACCGGTCGGCCGCCAGCCTCGCCTACGTCGGGATGGAGGCCGTGCTGGCGGTCGGCGCCGTCGTGGCCGTGCATCTGGGGTCGATGGCGGCGGCATTGGTCGTCGACATCGTGGCCGCCGTCCTGCTCGTGACATCGGCCATGCTCACGGGTGCCCTCACCCCTGATCAGGAGAGCCGGACATGACCAGGATCTACCTCTCACCACCCGAAGTCGGCGCCGAGGAGCGGCGCATGCTTCTCGAGGCCTTCGACTCCAACTGGATCGCACCGGTGGGACCCGACATCGACGCCTTCGAGCGGGAGCTGGCCGACCGGGTGGGGGTGGACCACGCCGTGGCCCTCACCAGCGGAACGGCCGCCCTCCACCTCGGCCTGCAGCTGGTGGGCGTCGGACCGGGCGACGAGGTGCTCATCCCCTCGTTCACCTTCGTGGCCACGGCGGCGGCCGTCACCTACCTCGGCGCCCACCCCGTGTTCGTGGACTGCTCATCGGCGAACTGGAACATCGATCCCGAGCTGGTGGCGCAGGAGTTGGCCGCCCGGGCCGAACAGGACCGGCTTCCGGCCGCCGTGGTCACGGTCGACCTCTACGGTCAGACCGCCGACTACGACGCCCTCACCGCGCTGTGCGACCAATACGGGATCCCGTTGATCGAGGATGCCGCCGAAGCCCTGGGCGCGTCCTACCGCGGCCGGCCGGCCGGATCGTTCGGCCGCGCCGGGGTCTTCTCCTTCAACGGGAACAAGATCATCACCACCAGTGGCGGGGGCATGTTGGTCTCCGACTCGGCCGAGCTGATCGACCGGGCCCGCTTTCTGGCCACCCAGGCCCGCGACCCCTTCCCCCACTACGAGCATTCCGTCCTCGGGTACAACTACCGGCTGAGCAATCTGCTGGCCGCCCTGGGGCGGGCCCAGCTCGGCGGCCTCGACAGCCGGATCGAGCGGCGCCGCAGGATCAACGAGTCCTACCGTTCGGCGTTCGAGGGGGTGGCGGGCATCCGAGCTGATGCCGATCGCCGACTACGGTGAGCCGAACTGGTGGCTCACCTGCATCCTGGTCGATCCGGCGGAATTCGGCGCCGACCGAGAGCAGATCCGGCTGGCCCTCGAGTCGGTGGACATCGAATCGCGCCCGACCTGGAAGCCGCTCCATCTCCAACCGGTCTTTGCCGGGGTTCCCACCGTCGGGGGTGCGGCGTGCGCGCGCATCTTCGATCGAGGGCTCTGCCTCCCGTCCGGATCGGCCCTGTCGGCGGGTCAGTTGGCACAGGTGGTCGACACCGTCCTGGCCCAAGGCCACCGGCCCTGACCGCGAAGGCGGCGGCGTCAAAGCCGACCTCTCCACCCCGAAATTCTGCTGAAACACCGGCGGATTCGGTCGTATGATTGGCGAATGGCACCGAAGGGGGGGTCCGGCGACCCGGGGGGAACGAGACCGCGCGCCCTCGCCTTCTACCTCCCCCAGTTCCATCCCATTCCCGAGAACGACGAATGGTGGGGCACCGGCTTCACCGAGTGGACCAACGTCACCAAGGCGCGACCTTTCTTCCCCGGCCACTACCAGCCCCATGTCCCCGGTGAGTTCGGGTACTACGACCTGCGCATCCCCGAGGTGCGCGAGGCCCAGGCCGCGCTGGCCGCCGCCTACGGCATCTCCGGGTTCGTCTACTACCACTACTGGTTCCACGGGAAGCGCCTCCTCGAGCGGCCGATCGACGAGGTCCTGGCCTCGGGATCGCCGGACTTCCCCATCGCCTTCTGCTGGGCCAACGAGGAGTGGACCCGGAACTGGGACGCGCAGACCGGCCAGGTCCTCATGGGCCAGGAGTTCAGCGACGCCGACGACCTGGCCCACATCCGGTGGCTGGCCACCGCATTCGCCGACGACCGTTACATCAAAATCGACGGCCGACCCCTCATGCTGATCTACCGGCCCGGGCAGCTCCCCAACCCCAGGCGGACGGCGGAGATCTGGCGCACCGAGGCCCAGCGGCTCGGGTTCCCCGACCTCTACCTGTGCTGGGTGGAGAGTTGGGGACCTCCTCCCGGCGGTCCCGAGGCCTTCGGCCTGGATGCCTCGGTCGGGTTCATGCCCCTGAGCGGCGACCGCGTCTTCGCCCCGTTCGAAGGGGTCCACGGCCACCGGATCCTCGACTACCGCTCGGCGTACGAGGCCTCCCTGCAACGGTTGCCGCCGGCCTGGAAGCGGTTCCCCTCGGTGATGGTGGGCTGGGACAACACCGCTCGACGGCCGCACGGGGCCACCATCTTCACCGGATCGACCCCCGAGGCCTACGAGCGCTGGTTGCGCCTGACCGTCGAATCGGTGAGCGATGTGCGCGAGGAAGAGAACTATCTGTTCATCGTGGCCTGGAACGAGTGGGCGGAGGGCAACCACCTCGAACCCGACCAGCGCTACGGGCGGGCCTACCTCGAGGCGACCAAGGCGGTCCTGGTGGATCCACCCCGGGCCACCGCCGGCCAAGCCCGGGGAGCTGCGCGTGGTCTCGCCCGACGGCCAGGCCAGGGGCTCGGACTTCGACTACGTCTATCCGTTCGAACACGAGAGCGCGGTGGCCAACGCCGCCGGCCTCATCGGCGACCTCAACCTCAGCAGGCGGAGCACCGTCGTCGACCTCGGGGCCGGCACCGCCGTGGTCAGCCACCCCCTGCGCATGGCCGGTATCAACTATCACGGGCTCGAGATCCATCCGGTGGCGGTCGACCTCATGCACGAGGCCGGCATCGAAGCCACCCAGTGCGACCTGTCCGATTTCGACGCCGTCCAGACCGTGCTCGACGACCTCGGGCACGTGGGGGCGATGACCCTCCTCGACGTCATCGAGCACCTCACCCAGCCCCACGAGCTCCTGGCCCAGCTGTCGGCCTGGTCGCTGAAGCACGGGGAACCGCGCCTGGTGGTGTCCGTGCCCAACGTGGCCCACTTCGACCTGGGGCTGCGTCTGCTGTGCGGGCGCTGGACCCTGTCCGACACCGGTCTCCTCGACAGTACCCATCTACGCTTCTTCACCGAGAAGACCCTGCGGCGGATGTTCGAGCGGTGCGGGTGGCGGGTGGTGGCCCGCAACGACTTCGTCAGCGTCCGCACCGATCAGTACGACGCCGGGCTCAACGACGGACTCCCGGTCGAGATGATCGGCGCCCTTCGTGCCCTGGCCGAGTCGTACAACCCGCACGCCGCCACCCAACAGTTCGTCTGGACCCTGGCCCCCTTCCCGGTCAGCGCCCCGCCCACCACCTACCTGGAGGCGATGGCCGAGCCCGGCGGGGCGACCCGGACCTGGACGCCGAGCCGAACGACAACCGGGCCGTCCGGGCCTACCTGGCCTCGGTCGGCCTCCTCTCCAGCGAGGTCAACCGCCGGGCCGCCAAGCAGCTCCAATCCGGGTTGATGTGGCGGGGCCGGCGGGTCGTGCTGAAGAAGATCAGCAAGTCGCCACGTCTGTCGGCGTCCGTCGGGAAGCTCCGCGGTTGGCTCCGTTGAGGTATCCGTGACCGGGCCGACCGGACCATGGGTGCTGGTGGTCGGCATGCACCGCAGCGGGACGTCGGCCGTGACCGGCGCTCTCGGGGCGGTGGGTCTCAACCTGGTCCAAGCCGACGATCGGATGGACTGGCCCGAGAGCAACCCCGAACACTGGGAGAGCCTCTCGCTCGGCCTCCACAACGAGGATCTCCTGGTCCGGATGGACGGCGCCTGGGACGCCCCCCCGGACATCTACCCGGGCTGGGAGCGGAGCCCGGAGATCCTGAGCGCGCCGGATCCCGCTCCGTTGTTGGCGGCCGCCTACCCGGCGACCGGCCCCAACGTCTACAAGGACCCGCGGCTCTGCCTCCTCCTCCCCTACTGGCGGGAGGTGCTGCCCGCCCCGATCGCCGCCGTCCTGGTGTGGCGGTCTCCCATGGCCGTGGCCCGTTCCCTGAAGAAGCGGGACAGCCTGCCCCTGGCCGATGGGGTCGCCCTCTGGGAACGGTACAACCGGCGGGCCGTCACCGACCTGCACGGTGTCGACACCTACGTCCTCGACTACGAGTCCGTCGTCGACGACCGTGATCGGTCGATCGACGGGTTGACCACCTGGCTCGGCTCCCTCGAGCAGTTCGAGGGCGGCGTTGCCGAATGGGACGCCGCCGCCGCGGCCACGGTCATCGAGAGCGGGTTGCACCACCATCCCGGGGCCACGCCGGGCGACACCGACACGCTCGTCCTGCCCGAGCAGCAGCAGCTGATGGATTTCCTGTCGGCGGTGGCCGGCGGGCACCGCCCGTTCCTGCCCGAGCCGCTGGGACCCGAATCGGCGTGGACCACGTCGCTCCTCCGGCTCCGCCGGGAGCTGAGTGCGCCGAGGCGAGAGCTCGATGCCACCAAGGACCGGTTACGGATCGCCCGCAAGGAACTGGAGAGCACGAAGGCCGGCCTGGACAGCCTGCGCGCCTCGACCAGCTGGCGGGTGACCGGCCCCCTGCGCACGCTGACCACCACACTCGAGGGCCGGCGACGCGATCCGTCCGGCGGGTGAGTATCCGATGAACACCGGGGCGACCGCCCGATCGGCGTTCCGGTTCCTCCCCCAGCCCGTGCAGACCCAGGTCCTTCGCCGGATGGGGCGGTACCCCCCGTGGGCGGACGGGCAGGCCCCCCGGCCGCCGGCCCCCACCGGCACCGGGGATGACGGTCGGCCCTCCCGACTTCGTCGGAGTCGGGGTGTCGAAGTGCGGGACGTCGTGGTGGTTCAACCTCATCCTGGCCCATCCCGACATCCACGGACCGATCAAGAAGGAGCTCCTGTTCTTCAACCGCATCTTCTTCGAGCACCACCGGAGCGAGGACTGCCCCGACGAGGAGCTGGAGGCCTACCATCAGTGGTTCCCGCGGCCGCCGGGGACCAAGACCGGTGAATGGACGCCCTCCTACATCTTCTCCCACCGGCTCCCACCGATCCTGCGGCGCGCCGCCCCCGAGGCCAAGATCCTCGTTCTGCTTCGCGACCCGGTCGATCGCTACCAATCGGACATCTCCCGGCGCATGCCGCGCCGACGGCTCCGGAACGTCCGCTACCGGGGCCTCGTCCACGGTCTCTACGCCGCCGAGCTCGAACCGTGGGAGGCGGTGTTCTCTCCGTCGGAGATGCTGGTCATGCAGTACGAGGCCTGCGTCCGCCGCCCCGCCGAGCTCCTGGCCGCCACCTACCGGTTCCTCGGGCTGGACGACAGCTTCTGCCCGTCCGAGCTCCGGGAGCCGGTCAATCGGACCAAGACGAAACGCACGGTGGATGCCGGATTCAGGCACCTGCTGGTCGAGAGCTACGAGCGCGACGTCACCGCCCTGGCCGCCCGGTACCCCCAGATCGACCTCACCCTCTGGCCCAACTTCTCGCATCTGGCCGCCGGGTAGACCGCGCCCGGCGAGGTCGGCCTCAGCCCTCGACCCCGTCGCCTCCGGTGCTCCGCTCGCGCATCGGCTCGATCGGATAGCGGATGCCGAGCCGGCCGGTGGCCCCGTCGAACAGCCCGCGGGCGATGACCCCGAGCCGGCCCACCCGACCGTGCTCCTCGCGCAGGACGGCTCTGGCCATCAACTTGGCGAGGTTGCGCGGGTAGTGCCCGAGCCGCCGTTTGAGATGGAGGTTGACATAGAGCATGTTGCGGGCCTCGTAGTAGTACTTCCACAGCGGGACGCCGTCTCCCTGGCGGATGGCGTCGTGCTCGACGAGGGCCCCGTTGACCACCTGGCGCGGATAGCCGGCCTCGGGTATCCGCCACTGCAGGTACTCGGTGTCCTCGGCCCACCAGAACAGCTCCTTCATCGGAAGGCCGACCTCGTCGACGATGGTGCGGGACACCAGGAACCCACACCACGACGGCCAGATCCCGTAGGGACCACCGTTCTCCCGCGACACCGGGAAGACGAACGCCGACTCCGGCTCCTGGCCGGCCACGGCCCACAGCCGCTCGAGGCACCACGGGTTGGGACGCATGTCGTCGTCGAGCACCCAGGCATGGCCGTAGCCCGAATCGAGGAACCTCCCGAGTCCCTGGTAGTACCCGCCGGCGGGCCCGGTGTTGACGTCCGAGCGCACCAGTTCGACAGCGGCCGAACCGACCGCGGCCAACGATTCGATGGTCACCGGCGGTCGGCTGGCGTTGTCGACCACCAGGACGGCCTCGGGCGGGACGGTCTGGCCGGCGATGGCCTGCAGACACCGTTCCAGTGATCGGGGAGCGTTGTGGGTCAGGATCACGGCCATGATCCGCCGTTCGTCTCCTTCCACGTCCCTCCTCGTCCTCGCGGTCAGGGGTTCGGTTTCCGGGCCAGTATGAACCAACCCGTCTCATCGCGGGCGGCGTCGACCTCCATCCCCGTCTCGCTGAACCACGGGGCCAGCTCCTTCCAGACGTACCGGTGCTCGACCGGGGCACTCAACCGGTCGAAGGTGTCGAGCACCAGGCTGCGGAAGGGCTTTCCCCGGTAGGCGTCCATGGGCAGGCCGGCGAGCCCGCCCACACCCCGCCGATCACCGTAGGCGCCGGGCACGACGACCCCCCAGTACAGGCCGGCGGCGATGGGCACGCTCACCACCTTCAACAGCCGATGAGGCAGCCGCACGGTGGCCGTTCGCAGGGCGGCAGCCGCTCGGAGGGCCACGGCCCGGAGGCCGAACGTCGGGGGTCGGCTGTAGAGGTAGAGGAGCATCCGGCCACCCGGGGCGAGGTGGGCGAGGAGGCGTTCGAACCCCTGGCGGGGATCGTCGAGGTGGTGGAGGACGCCCAGGCTCGAGATGAAATCGAAGCTGGCCGGGGCGAAGGGCGCGGTGCGCAGATCCGACTTGACCACCAGGACCGAGGGTATGCCGGCCAGGTTCCGGGCCGCCGCCTCCACCGCCGACGAGCCGTCGAGCGCGGCGGTGGCACCGAGGTATTCGGCCAGGAACCGGGTGTAGCGGCCCTTCCCGCAACCGGCGTCCAGTCCCACCTTCCCCTCCAGGCTGGCCAGATCGAGATCCCGGAAGTACACCTCGGCGAACCGCTGGTCCTCGTCGCGGACGTCATCGAAGTTGTTCCATTCGAATCCGAAGCTGGCGAAAGTCCGCTCGGTCGACCCGCCGGCCTCCACGTCCTGCGAGCAGTCGAGGTAACCGTCGTGCACGGCGAACCGGTGACCAGCCGGGCAACACACCTCCCCGCTCCCGCCGGCTTCGTCCACCGGCGCACCACAGGTCGGGCAGCGAAGCCGCTCGATGATCTCCCTCGGTATCACTGCCGATCCCCCTCGGACGCACGACCCGCCGCCTACGGCGACGCCGGTGAAGACTAGTTCGCTCCCGACCACCCCCCCCGATGGCCGAGGGCCCGGTACGGCGTCAGGACTGTCCGCCGCCCACGTTCGGTAGCATGGGCAGCCGTGAGGGGGGTGTTCGACGACGGGGCGCACCGGAGCCGGGCCAGCGCCCCCTCCGGGAAGGGACCTTCGTGCCTGCCCATCTCCTGAGCGTGGTCCTGCCCACCCACAACCGGCCCGACCGGTTGGAACGGGCGGCGCAGTCGGTCCTCTCCCAGCAGGGAGCCGAGATGGAGCTGGTGATCGTGGACGACGCCTCCTCCGACCGGACCACCGAGGTCGCCGAACGGTTGGCCGACGACCCACGGGTCCAGCTCCTGCGCAACGCCACCTCCATCGGGCCGGGGGGCAGTCGCAACCGGGGCATCGCCGCGGCGCGCGGCGACCTGCTCGGATTCTGTGACGATGACGACACCTGGCTGCCGGGGGCGGCGTCGGCCGTCACCGGCCGTTTCGATGCCGATGCCGAGGTCGGGGTGGTCACCTCCTGGCACGAGGTGGTCCACGACGAGACGGGCCGGACGGCGTTGTTCCGGGGACCGGTGGATTTCGGGGCCGAGCATCTCCTGTGGTTCGATCTCGTCGCCATTCCCTTCGGCGTCGTCCGCCGGGCGATGTTCCCCGAGGACCTGGCCGTCGACCCCGGCCTCCCCTCGTGCGAGGACTGGGACCTCTGGCTCCGGTGCGCCCGGACCCGGCCGATGGCCACGATCCCACTGGCCCTGTACTCGTACCACCAGCACGGTGGCGGCCGGGTGACCCGGGAGGGCTCCGGACCGGTGCTCGGCCGGCAGGGCTTCCTCGACAAGCACGCGGCGGCGATGCCGGCCGCCTGCCGCATCTACCACCAGCTGGTGGTGGCCCAGCTCGGACGCGGGCGCACCGGGGTGCGGGAACAGGCGGTGGCCGACTCCGGCCAGCCGGCCTCGGCGGCAGTGGCTCTCTCGGTGCTGGCGGCCGGGGCCATGGCCGGGACCATCGGCGCCCGACGACGGGATCCCGGGCTCCCGGCCCGTATGATGCGGACACTGCTGGCCGGTGCGACCACGGTGGACCGGGGGGAGACGACCTGCTGATGACTGCCTCCCGGCCGATCGTGATCGTCGGCGTCCCGCGCTCGGGAACGAGCTGGACGATGCGGGCGCTGGGCAGCGCCGAGGGCGCGGTCAGTGTCCTCGAGCCGGACAGCGAGGACAAGTGGCCGGCGGCCATCCACGCCAAGCGGAAGTTGGGGCGGTACCCCGTGCTCCGTCCCGGCGACCATGCCCCCGCCTACCGGGACCTCTGGTCCTGGACGTTCGGCGGCGCCCACGAGTCACGCCGGTCGGTGTGGGCCAGACATCTCCTCGGTCCCGGCGCCGAGGATCGGATCTACGACGGGCGGCTCGACCCCCTCACCTGGTTGGCGTCCACCTTGGCCCGTGATCCGAGCCCGCGCGGATCCAGCGAACGGCGGCCCGCGGGTCGTCGCCAAGTCGATCCATGCCCAGTTGGCGGTGGAGTGGATCGGGTCCGAATTCGAGTGTGACGTCCTGTTCCTGCTCCGGCACCCGGCCAACGTCCTGGCCAGCTGGATGGAGGTCGATCTCAAGGACTCGCGCTACTCGACCCTCGAGAACCGCCCCGACATCCGGTCGCGCTACCTCGAGCCCTGGGGTGTGCCCCTTCCCGGTGCCGACCCGATCGAGCGGATGAGCTGGACGATCGGGCTGCTGCTGGCCGTCATCGAGGACACCTCGGCGCGGCATCCCGAATGGCACGTCCGCACCCACGAGCAGCTGTGCGCCGACCCGCTCGCCGAGTTCCGGCAGCTCTTCGCCGACCTCGGGCTCCACTGGGGGCAGGGCCAGCGAGGTATTCCTCCGGGACCACAACACCCCCGGGTCCGGCTTCATGGTGAAACGGGTGGCGTCCGAACTGCCCGACTCGTGGCAACGGCGTCTCGACGACGTCCAGGTGGCCACCCTGCGCCGGGTGCTCGGGTGGTTCCCGCTGACCACGTGGAGCGATCAGGACTTCGTCCGTAGCGCCAATCCGTAGCCCGCGGATCGACACCTCCGGCCCTGATCGGTCATCGGCCCGCCGTCACCGTCTTCAACTCGTCCAGCGACTCCCGCATGAGTTGGGCGAGGCCTCGCTGGTTGGCCTCTTCCACCCAGCGTTCGAAGGCGATCCGGAAGACGGCGATCCCCGCCTCGGCGGTGAGACTGGCGGCCGGCTCGTCGACACCCCGAAGGCGCAACGCCTCGGCCAGTGCCGCGGCCAGTGACGCCAGTTTGATCAGCTCTCGCTCCCGGAGTTCATCGCTGGCCGCGATGATGGCCTGTCGCCGCCGGGAGTAGGGCCGGCGCTCCTCGAAGAGGGTGCCGGCCCTGTCGAGCGCAGCGGCCACCGCGTCGATCGGCGGCGCCGATTCCGGTGCGTTGGCGACGCCGTTGACCAGGAGCTCCTGCAGCGTGCCGGCCCCGCCGAACAGGACCTCGCGCTTGTCGGCAAAGTAGCGGAAGAAGGTCCGTTCCGTCAGGCCGGCACGGGCCGCGATCTCGGCCACCGTGGTGTTCTCGAACCCACGCTCGCCGTAGAGGGCGAGGGCGGCCTCCTCCAGGCGGCCACGACTGTCCGGCTCCCAGCGTCCCATGGTCCCATCCTAGTGGCCGGTGATGACAGCGACTGTCATCCCTGCTACGATGATGACAGCAACTGACATCAATCCCGGCGAGCCCTCGTCGAGGACCCTCGATCACCCGGAGGTAGCTCATGCGTGTTTTCATCACCGGCGGGTCCGGTTGGATCGGCTCCGCAGTCGTTCCCGAGCTCATCGTCGCCGGCCACCAGGTCATCGGACTGGCCCGCTCGGATGGTTCCGCCACCGCCCTCACCACCGCCGGGGCCGAGGTCCACCGGGGCACGCTCGACGACCTCGACCTCCTGCGCAGTGCGGCTGCGGCATCCGATGCCGTCATCCATCTGGCCTTCAAGCACGAGATCGCCTTCTCGGGGGACTTCCTCGGTGCGGCCGAGGCCGACCGCGGCGCCGTCGAGACATTCGGCGAGGCCCTGGCCGGTTCTGACCGCCCCTTGGTCATCGCCTCGGGGTTGCTCGGGCTGCGACCGGGACATCTGGCGACCGAGCAGGACGGCCATGGTCCCGACCCGGAGGCGGCCGGGTTGAGTGCGGGGCCGTCGATCCGGCGAGCCACGGCGGAGCTCGCCCTCTCGCTTGGTTCCCGCGGTATCCGTTCATCGATTGTGCGACTGGCTCCGACCGTCCACGGGGACGGGGACAACGGCTTCATGGCCGCCCTGGTCGGGATGGCCCGGGACAAAGGTGTCTCGGGCTACGTCGATGACGGCTCCAACCGTTGGCCCGCCGTGCACCGGGCCGACGCTGCCCGTCTCTTCCGCCTGGCGCTGGAGAAGGCCCCGGCCGGATCGACATGGCACGCGGTGGCCGACGAGGGTGTGCCCATCCGCCGGGTCGCCGAGGTCATCGGACGGCATCTCAACGTCCCCGTGACCACCGTCTCCCCCGAGGATGCCGGCGAGCACTTCACCTGGCTGGCCCACTTCATCGCCACCGACAGCCCGGCTTCGAGTGCACTGACCCGGGAGCTCCTGGGATGGCAGCCGACCGGTCGGGGACTGATCGAGGATCTCGACCAGGGTCACTACTTCCGCACGGCGTCGCCCTGACGGCTCCGGCCGCTCCCGGTGGGCTCAGGTCCCGGCGCCGTCGCCCTCCTGGCGCGAGGGACGACGGAAGTGGACCACATAGCCGGCCCGGTCCAGCGGGAACATCTCGGCGACCTCCATCTCCGCGCTGCGGGCCAGGCGGTCGTACCCGTGGGAGGGGTAGCCGTACACGCTGACGCCTTTGGCACCGTACCGGATCTTCCGCAGGCTCACCCTGACGCCGGGCGACGGGAACGAAGCGATCACATGGGGGGCGGCCCGTCCCATCCGTTGGAGGAGCTCGGCCGGCGTACCCACGTAGTCGAAGACGCCGAGGGCGACGGCGACGTCGTAGGCATCCACCTCGCTGATCTGCTCCCAGCCCCGCTGCTCGACCTCGATCAGGCTGGGGAACAACGCCGCCTGCTCCCGGGCCAGCCTGACCATGGCGTCGGCGGGGTCGATCCCGGTGACGTGGATGCCGGCCTCGGCGAGGGGGGCGAACAACGGACCGCTCCCGCATCCGACATCGAGCACCCGCTTGGCGCCGAGGCCGACCGACGTGTCGATGGCCAACCGGAGACGGTCGAAGAGGGGTCCACGCCCGAGCACTCTGGCCACCGGCTCGCTCGAATAGAAGGCGGCGAACCTGTCGGCCCGACGCTGGAAATAGGTCTGGAAATCACCGTTCGACATGACCACACGCCCTGCTTCCGTAGCGGTTGAGAATTCGAGAGAACATGCCGGCGATCCTTCCACGCCCCACTAATTGCTTGGCCCCGGCCAGCGAACGGATCGACCTGGTAGCCGGGAGCGAGGCTCCAAAATCATAGGAGTGGTAATAGAGCACTGCGGGACCCTCGGCCGAGCGCAGGGCGGCGTCGACGGCCCCGGCCGGGAGGAGCCGCTGGTAGCTGCCACCGCCGATCGGGAACCGGTGGGCCGTGAGCACGGGCATCTCGCGGACCGGCGACTCCTCGCCGAGCCGGCAGGTGTCGGACACGTAGTGGAATCCGGCTTCGGCCAGTGTCTCGCGGTACCCCCTGAGGCCGACCCCCTCGGGTATGTCGAACCGTGGCGAACGAAAGCCCTGCACCGGTCGTTGGACCCGCTCCTCGATCATCTCCCGGCCCCGCCGCAACCACTCGAGGAGCCCGTCCCGGTCCTCGGGCATCCGACCATGGTCGGGCCCGTGGCTGGCGATCTCGTGGCCGCGGGCGAGCAGCTCCTCGAGCTCCGGTCGTACGGCGTCGGCATAGTCGCCCACCACGAACAAGGTCACCGAGGGATCGCCATCCACCGACCCCAGCAGTCCGCCCAGGCCGGTCAGACCGCTGCGGGCATCCGCCGGGCGGGGGAACTCCTCGCCCAGGACGGCCATGCCGTCGTACCAGTCCTCGACATCGACGGTCAGGCGCACGTCGGTGGTCATACCGCCGCCCCCACCACGGCGGCGTAGCTGGCCCGCAGCCGCTCGATGACCTGCTCTTCGGAGAAGCGGTCCACCACCCACGCCCGGGACCGGGCACCGAGCTCCGAGCAACGGTCGGGATCCTGCAACAGATCTCCGACCAGCGTGCCCAGCGCCCGGCGGTCACCGCGGGCGACCAGGAGCCCGAGGCTCGGGTCGATGACCTCCCGCATGCCCCGGATGTCGTAGGCGGCGACCGTCCGGCCCATGGCCGCCGCCTCCATGGCCACCCGGGGGATGCCCTCACGGTAGGAGGGCAGGACCACCACCGTGGCCGAGGCCAGATAGGGCCGCACGTCGTCGACCTCGCCGACGAACCTCACCGTGCCCGACGCCGAGGCCGCCGCCGTCTCCTCTTCGGTCAGGGCGTCGCGTCTGGTCGTGCTCGGACGGGCCGACGTGCACGAAGTCGGCCTGGCCCGAGAGCGACGCGGCCAGGCCGAGGAAGTCGAGGCAACCCTTCTCCCGCACCAAGCGGCCGATCATCATGACGATGGGTCGGTCCGACGACAGGGCGGGCTCCACCGGTTGGAGAAACCGGTCCATGACGATCCCGTTGCCCACGTAGTCCAGCTTGCCACGACGGCAGATCCCGGCCGCCGGGAGGGCCGATTCGTCCTCTCGGCTCTGGACCAGGACCCTGGTGGCCCACGTGCAACACCATCGTTCGAAGCACCAGCCCAGGACGTTCGCCATCCTGCCGTTGTCCCCGAAGTACAGCGCCCCGTGGATGGTGTAGAGGGCCGGGGTACCGGCCAGCCGGGCCGCGGGCAGGCCGAGGAACGACGCTTTGGGGGTGTGGGTCTGCACGAATTCGAATCGTTGTCGGCGCAGGTAACGCCACAGCCGGTGGAACGCGGCGAAGTCGGAGAGCGCGAACTCGCGGCGGATGGGGACGACCTCGACGGCGATCCCTTCGGGGGGCTGGTCGTAGTCGTCCCCGCTGACCACCGTCCAGTCGATCTCGGGCATGGAGCGCAGCTGATTGGCCAGGAGCACCCGCGCCGTCAGCGAGGTCGTGACCACCCGGCACCCCCGTGTCCGCCGACCGGAGAGCGGCCGTACGGCACTGGTTCTCGAAGCCATCACGTCCCCGGTCCCCTCCCTGGCGTCCGCGTGGCCGCCGGCCCCGGTTCGGACGGTCTGCTCCGTCGGTACTCGCCCAGGGACCTCCACATTACAGCGGCGACCGCACTGGACGGTGAATCGGAGCCTCCCACCGGGTGCGATCGGCTCCTGACGGCCACGGACCCGTTACCGGCCCAGGCCCGGTATCCAGCGGTCCAACCACGCCTGCAGGGCCAGCACCGCCCACAGCTCGAGGGCGAGGTCGCGGCGTCCGCCGAGGTGCTGGTCCCAGGCCCGGCGTATGGGTTCGGGGTCGAGGAGGCCCTGCTGGCGGAGCCGGCGTTCACCGAGGAGCTCCTCGGCCCACGGCCGTAGCGGGCCGCGGAGCATCGGACCGATCGGGAAGCCGAACCCCATCTTCGGCCGCTCGATGAGCTCACGCGGGACATGGCGGTACAGCACCTGGCGCAGGATCCACTTGGTGGCGCCGTCATGCAGCTTGGCCGACATGGGCAGCCTCCAGGCCAGCTCGAACACCGCCCGGTCGAGGAAGGGCACCCGGGTCTCGAGCGACGTGGCCATGGCCGCCCGGTCGAGCTTGGTCAGGATGTCGTCGGGGAGGTAGCTGATCAGGTCCAACCACAGCATCTGCTCGGTGATGCCGTCGAGGCGCCGGCCACTCCGACGGCCGGGAGGCCATCGACACCGTGGGCCCGGCGCCGAGGACCATCGACTCGGCGTCGTCCCAGTAGGAGCCAGCGACAGGTAGGCCTCCTCCGGACCGGCGGCCGCCAGCACCTTCCCCACCTTGGCCACCTTGGACGCCGGGTTCCGGATCTGCCGGTGCGGTGGCAGCACCGTCGCGGCGCGGGCCGCCCCTTCGATCAGGCCGGGGGGACGCGGCCCAGGGCGGCACCGGCCATCCGCCGGGCCGACCCGGGCAGGACCGAGGACCGGCCGCCACAGCCGCTCGAGCCAGGCGTGGCGGTTGTAGCCGGCGAACAGCTCGTCGCCGCCGTCGCCGGACAGGGCCACCGTCACCTGTGACCGGGCCAGCCTGCTGACCAGGTGCATGGGGATCTGCGGAGATGTCGCCGAAGGGCTCGTCCCAGATGTCGGGCAGCAGGGGGAGGATCTCGGCGGCATCGCGGTCGGTCACGTCGAGCGGCGTGTGATCGGTTCCGAGGTGGGCGGCCACCGCGGCCGCCTCGGCCGACTCGTCGAAGGCACGGTCGGCGAACCCGACGGTGAAGGTATGCACCGGCGTCGCGCTGTGCTGCTGCATCAGCGCCACGACCATGCTCGAGTCGACGCCGCCGGAAAGGAAGGCGCCGACCGGCACGTCGGCCACCATGCGGGCCGCCACCGAGTCGGACAGCACCGACTCCAAGCGGTCGGCCATGGCCCCGGGGGTCCCCTCGAACGGCTGTCGACGGGCGTCTTCGACCGCGTGGCGCGCCGACCAGTAGGAACGGGTCGGCAAGGGTGGCGCCGGTTCGGACGTCGGTGCCCACGGTGAGCAGGTGCCCGGGGAGCAGCTTGGCCACCCGCCGGTAGATGGTGTGCGGCGCGGGCACGCAGTTGTGGCGCAGGTAGAGCGCCACCGCGTCCCGGTCGATCTCGGCCTGGAACGCCGGCGAGCAGGCAGAGGCTCTTCAGCTCCGAGGCGAAGGCCAGACGGTCCCCGACCCAGCCGTAGTAGAGCGGCTTCTCACCGAAGCGGTCACGGACCAGGTGCAGCTGGCCGAGGTGCCGGTCCCACAGCGCCAGTGCGAACATGCCCTCCAACGCCTCGAGGGCCGAATCGAGACCCCACTCCTGGACCGCGCCCACCAGCACCTCGGTGTCGGAGCCACCGCGGAAGGCCATCCCCGCCGCCACCAGTCGCTTCCGGATCTCGCGGTAGTTGTAGAGCTCGCCGTTGTAGTCGAGTACCCATCGCCCATCGGGCGAGACCATGGGCTGGGAGCCCTCCGGTCCCAGCTCGACCACCGAGAGGCGTCGGTGGCCGAAGGCCAGACCGTGGTCGGCGTCCAGCCAGTACCCCTCGGCGTCGGGTCCCCGGTGGGTCAGGGCCGCGGTCATGGCTTCCACCTGGCGGCCGAGGGCCTCGGCGCCGGTCCGTCGGTCCGGGTCGAAGAGCCCGGCGATCCCGCACACCCGATCAGCCCCCGCCCGGTGGCGGTCGGGACCGGTCGGCCGGGCCGCGCCCTCTCCCGGCGCCCCCTGGCTCGACCATGCCCCGATCATCGGCGGTGCCGCGCGTGGTGTCAAGCAGCGCCCCGGTGCGGATGGTCGCCGCCGGCCGGCGCCAACCGTCGGGACCCGGGCCCGGCAACGAGGCCGGTAGTTGTGAGCCCGGTACCCGTGTGGCAACCTGCTGCGTGCCCCCGGCCCCGAGACGATGAGCCTCCGAGAACGCCTGCGGGAGGGTTTCGCCCGGCTGCCCCCGGGTCTCCGCCGCCCGGTGCTGCACGGGCTCGGGCGGTATGCCCCCTGGGAGGTCGGATTCGACTTCACCCCGCCGGCGCTCGGCCCGGGCGAGGAGGCCGGTCCGCCGTCGTTCGTCGGCATCGGTGCCCAGAAGGCCGGGACCACCTGGTGGTACGACCTGATGCTCACCCACCCGGGCATCTCCTCCCGTCAGGAGATCCACAAGGAGCGCCACTTCTTCGACCGGTTCGGAGCGCAGTCGATGGGGCCGTCGGACATCGACCGGTACCACGGATGGTTCCCCCGGGCCACCGGGACGATGACCGGTGAATGGACCCCCGACTACCTCACCTTCCCGTGGGTGCCTCCGCTGCTGCGGCGAGCGGCACCCGACACCCGCCTGCTCCTCTTGGTCCGCGACCCGGTCGAGCGCTTCCGCTCCGGCCTCGACCACCTCGAGCGGATGGGCACGCCGCGGGACGGCACCGCCATCGCCGACGCCGTCCAGCGGGGGTTCTACTTCCGCGCCCTCGAGGTGTGGCTGGACCACTTCGACCGCCGACCAGTTGCTCGTGCTCCAGTACGAGCGGTGCGTGGCCGACCGCGCCGGTCAGCTGGACGCCACCTTCCGTCACCTCGGACTGCCGGTCCACCACCTCCCGGAGGCGGAGCGGCCGGCCCGGGCCCCGGCCGATCGGCGCCAGGTGCTCGACGACGACGTCCGGCGCCGGCTGATCTCGCTCTACGCCCCCGACGTGGCCGCGCTGGCCGCCGGGCATCCCGCCCTCGACCTGACCCTGTGGCCGAACTTCGCCTATCTGACCGGGCTCGGCCGGGTCGGGACCCGGGCCGAACTCACCCACCCGGCGGCCGTAGCGGCGGTTCTCGCCCATCCGGCCGAGGGCGCCGTCCCAGAAGCCGTGGACGATGGCGGCGCGCTCGGCTCGGCTGCGGGCCGTCTGGAGGTGGCGGGCGGTGAAAGCCAGCTGCCAGCCGTACCAGCCGGGCCGACCGTGTCGACGGATCAGGGCGAACGAGTTCCGGGCGTGGTAATACGAGCGCCAGGCCTCGTCGTCGTCGATCGGGCGCCGGTGGCGTAATGCCCCCTCCCGACCCGACGAGGTCTGTTGGCCGGCCACCTGCCGGGCGGCGACGTCGTCGACCAGTACCTCGAATCCCGCGTCGCGGACCCGGCAGAAGAAGTCGAAGTCCTCGAGCCCGAAGAACCATTCGGGATCGGGCAGCACGCCGGCATCGACGACCGACCTCGAGACCAGGGTGGCGCCCCAGCAGGCCACGTCCACCGGCGTGAATCCGGTGCCGGAGCCGGGCGGCGGAACCAGGTTGACCGTGTGGGTTCCGCGCCCGACGAAGGTCCGGCCGTAGGCCACCAGGGCCCCGGTCGGAACTCCTCGGTCGTCGAGGTGCTCGGCCCGTCCCACCAGGTCGCCGAGTCGCGGTCGGGGCAGGTCGAACAGGCTGATGTCGTCCTCGCAGAGATAGGCCCAGCGGGTCGTCGGATCCGAGAACGCCTCGACCAGGCCGGCGCGGAAGCCGCCGGCCGGTCCGCTGTTCTCCGCCAGCCTGACCATCCTGACCTTGGCCTCGAGGGCCGGGTCGTCCAGACCGCCGACACCGTTGACCACCACGACGATCCGGTCGGGCGAGAGGCCCTCCACGTCGATCAGCGACCTGGTCACGTCGCCGGCCAGGCCCGGACGCATGTGGGTGAGCACGACGGCGGTGACCTGTCCGAGCGCCGGCCGGGCGTCGTCGTCGAGCTCGCGGCCGGGGTCCTCCTCTTCGATCATCGTGCCCTCACGGCGTTAGGCTAATCGCGCCGACGCTGGTGGCCGGGCCTGGCGTTCGGCGCAGCGCTGGCCGACAGTCGAACAGTCGAATGGGGATCCGGATGATGATGGCAGACGGCGTGCGGACCGGACGCCAGGTGGGGCCCGGGCCGGACCGTTGATCAGCGTCGTCGTCCCGGTGCGCAACGCCATGCCCTGGCTGGAAGCCCAGCTGCAGGCGCTCGTCGACCAGGAGTGCGACGAGCGGTGGGAGGTGGTGGTGGTCGACAACGGATCCACCGATACCAGCGCCGCGGTGGGCCGGGTTTGGGCCGACCGATACGACGCTGTCCGCTTTGTGGACGGCTCCCGTGTGTCCGGACCGGGGGCGGCCCGGAACGCGGGCGTGCGATCGGCCGATGGCGAGCTGCTGGCCTTCTGCGACGCCGACGATGTGGTTGGTGCCGGTTGGCTCTCGGCGTGTGCGGCCAAGCTCGGCGAGGCCGACGTGGTCGCCGGGGTGTTCGATCTCGGTTCGCTCAACGGGCGGCCCGGAGCGGCTCTCCAGCCCGCCGCCACCCAGCAGCTCGGATTCCTCCCGGCCGGGCTCGGGGCCAACCTCGCCGTTCGGCGGAGCGCCTTCGACGAGGTCGGCGGGTTCTCCGAGGAGCTCCACGTCGGCGAGGACATCGACCTGTGCTGGCGCCTGCAGCTCCGGGGGTTCCGGTTCGCGGTGGCCACCGACGCCGTGGTGGCCAGGCGCGAGCGGCCCGGGTTCGCCCGGGCCTTCCGGCACGGAACGACCTACGGGCTCAGTGCGCCGGGGCTCTACCGGCGCTACCGGCCCGACGGCGCTCGGCCCGATCTGAGCGGTGCGGTCCGGTCGTGGCTCTGGCTGCTCACCCGGGCGCCCCTGCTCATCACCCGGGTCGACCTCCGCGACCAGTGGGCCCACGCCGCCGGCGTGCGCACCGGGAGGCTGCGGGGATCGGTCCGCCAGCGGGTGCTGTTCCCCTGAACCGTCTTCCGGGACGCCGACGCAGTCGGCGCTCGACCGGTCAGTTCACCTGCCAGTCGGCGCCCACGTACACCGGCGACAGGACCATGACGCCTTCGGGCAGCTTCGGGAGATCCGGGCCCATGACGTCGAACGAGGTGACCGGCCTCCAGGGCAGCAGGGGCTTGCCCTTCCCCATCAGGTGGCCGGACATGGCCGGCCACAGGGAGTACCGACCATGGGCGAGGGGAACGTTGCGCAACCGGCAGCGAACCTCGAAGTCGCCGGCCGGGAACGACCCGCTGTAGCGGACGATGAACATCGGGAACGCGGTGCCCTGGGACACGCCGATGAAGAAGTTGGCGTCGTGGGCCTCGGGTGAGTTCAGCGTGAGGCAGATGTCGAGGTCGCACTCGGATCGGATCTGGCCCCCGTCGGCCGCGCTGATGTCGGCCTTGAGGACCTGGATCACGCCCTCGGTGGACGTGGCCAGGGCCGCGTTCTGCTCCACCGCGGACCGGTACTTGCTGACCACCTCCTTGGTGGGGCCGGCGGCCAGCACCACCGCATCGGCCAGCCACACGGCACGCTCGCACGACGCTTCGACCGAAGCCAGGTCGTGGGAGACGTAGAGCAGGGTGGTGCCCTGCCGCACCACCTCGCCGATCCGGTTGAGGCATTTCTGCTGGAAGGTGGCGTCGCCGACCGAGAGGACCTCGTCGACCAGGAGCACGTCGGGCTCGAGGAAGGCGGCGATGGAGAAGCCCGAGCCGCATCTGCATGCCCATCGAATAGAACTTGACCTGCCGATCGATGGCGTCGCTGAGGCCGGCGAACTCGACGATCTCGTCGAACCGCTGCCGGATCTTCTGGCGGCCCATGCCGAGGACGGCACCGTAGAGGAAGACGTTCTCCCGCCCGGACAGCTCGGGCTGGATGCCGCTGGTCACACTGAGCAGCGCGCCGATCCGCCCCTGCACGTCGCAGCGGCCGGCCGACTGGTAGGTGACCTGGCTGATGATCTTCAACAGGGTCGTCTTGCCCGAGCCGTTGATGCCGATCAACGCCATGGTCCCCCCCGGGGGGACGTCCAGGTTCACGTCCTTCAGCACCCAGCGGTACTCGTGCCGACCGCGCTGACCGATCGAGTTCCCGAACCGCTTCATCTGGTCATAGAACTTGGGCACGGTCCGGTCGGCCCGGAACTTCTTCCAGACGTGCTCGACCTGGACGGACCCGTCAGGCAATGTCGGCAAAGTTCACCTCCAACCGCTTGAAGATCCGGTAGCCGATGAGGAGGTAGAGGACCGACCCCAGCGCGGCCACGCCGACCAGCGACCACTCGGGCGAGAGACCCAACAGCAAGGTGCGCCGGGCATTGTCGATGATCGGGCCCAGCGGGTTGATGAGGCCGTAGACGATCTGCAGGTTGATGTTGAAGCCACCCACCCAATGGGCGGCGGTGACCACGTGGCCGTTGACCAGCACCCGGTGCACGTGGTGCCCGCCGGCGACGTGGTACGACGTCGGGATCTTCGAGAAGGGCCAGATCACCGGTGTGACGAACAGCCCGAGCGAGATGATCAGCGGGAGCAGCTGGAGCAGGTCACGCATCTGGACGATGATGCTCGAGATGGCCAGGGTGACCCCGGCGGCGAATGCCACCTCGATGACCATGAACAGCGGGACCCACACGGTGGTCACCGCGGGAGCCCGCCCGTAGAGAATGAAGAGGATGGTCAGCGGGATCCATGAGATCACCGTGTTGAGCCCGCCGACCAGCATGGTCTCGAGGGGGAAGCACTCGCGGGGGAACTGGGTCTTGGCCAGCAGCGCCTTGTTGGTGAGCAGCGAACTCCCGCCCGTCCCCAGGGCGGCGGCGAAGAACCCCCAGCACAGGATGCCCACGAACGAGTAGAGCGCGTAGGGCACGCCCGGGATGACCAGTGACTTGACCTTGGAGAACACGATCACCAGGATGACCAGCATGGCCACCGGGGTGAGGACGGCCCACATCACCCCGAGGGTCGCCTGCTTGTACTGGGCGCGGAAGTCGCGTTCGGCCAGCGTGTAGATGATCTCACGATGGGCCCACAGCGTGCGGATGGAATCGATGAAGCGCACCTTGTGGCGGTAGATGATCCCCGCAGGCGGCTCGTCGGGGACGGACGAGACATCGGTCACCACGAGCGCGTCGGTCCCGGTGGAATCCAGAGCTGTCATCGGCCGACACTACCCCCCTTGGCCCCTGACACAGGGCAAGTCACGATACATGCGTCATGGAACACGTGCGTCTGCACAGATTATCGCGGCACAGCCCGGATGGGCCACGTCGGGGCGGATGGGGCACCGCTAACATCGGCGCGTGCCGGCACCGGGAGAGCCCAGGACATCCAGCTCAGCGGCCCGGTACCGGGTGCTGTTGGCCATCAAGAGCCTCGGCTTCGGCGGCGCCGAACGCCTGGTCGCCGACCTGGTGGCGGCCAGCGACTCACCGCGCTTCGACTACGAGGTCGCCTACGTCCTCGACGGCGAGGACGCGCTGGCATCCACCATCGCCTCGGGCGGCACGCCGGTCCACTCGCTCGGGGCCGACGGCAACCTGGACCTCCGGTGGTTGGCTGGCTTTCCGCCGCCTCCTGGTCGACGGGTCCTTCGACATCGTCCACTTCCACCTGCCCTACACGGCGGCGCTGGGCCGGCTGGTGGTGGCCACCGTGCCCCGCCGTCGCCGGCCGGTGACCGTCTACACCGAGCACAGCCTGTGGAACAAGGTGGCCGTGTTGGTCAAGGCCCTCAACCGGACCACCGTCCGCTTCGACCGGGCCCTGGTGGCCGTGTCCCAGGCTGCCTACGACGCACTCCCCCGCGCCCTGCGCCCACGCGCCCGGGTGGTCGTCCACGGCGTCGACCTGGCCCGGTCGCGGTCGATGGTCGACCGCCGCCGCCAGGTGCGGGAGGCGGTGCGCGGCGAGCTCGGGGTCCCCCCCGACGACCTGCTGGTGGTCACCGTGGCCAACCTCCGGTCGGAGAAGGGCTACGACGTGCTGCTGGACGCGGCCGGACTGTTGGTGGCGCGAGGGACGCCGGTCCGGTTCGCGGCCGCCGGTCAGGGGGTCGAGGCCGACGCGCTGGCGGCCCGCCACCGCCGGTTGGGGCTGGGCGAGCGGTTCCGGTTCCTCGGCTATCGGAACGACACCCTCGAGCTGATGCTCGCCGCCGACATCGTCGTGCTCCCCTCCCATCAGGAGGGCTTGCCGGTCGTGCTGATGGAGGCGTCGAGCGTGGGAGCCCCGATCGTGGCCACCGCGGTCGGGGGCGTGCCCCAGGTGGTCACCGACGGCGTGAACGGCATGGTCGTGCCCCCGGGCCACCCGGTCCTGCTGGCCGACGCCATCGAGGCCTTGAGCTCGGACCCCGAGCTCCGGGACCGCCTCGGCCGCCAGGCCATGGCCGACAGCACCAGGTACGACATCGCCCGGGCCGCCGCCGAGATCGAGGACATCTACCTCGCCATCGTCGGCACCGGGTCCTGACCCGGAGCCCGTCAGGAGGAGGCGGAGCCGCGCCGCGGACGGGCCAGCTCGGTGCGAAGGGCCTCGAGCCTCCCCCGACCGAATTCGGTGTCGGGCTCGAGGTAGTTGCCCTCGGCCCACTCGTTCCACGACTTGATGACCACGACCTGCTCGCCGGAGGGGTTGAGTCGAGGCCAGCTCGATGGCCCGCCGCACGTGGCGCCCGAAGCGCTCCGGGGTCGACCCGGTGGCCACCTGTCCCCGGCGGCCCAGGCGGGGCGTGTTGTCCCAATTCGGGTAGACGCTGGGAAAGAGGCGGCCGCCGAGTCCGGGCGGTGGCCCGGCGGGATCGTCGGGATAGGGGTAGCGCATCGGGCCGTGGCCGAGCCCTCGCCCGAGAAGCCGTTCGCGCACCCAGGTGGTCTCGTCGCGACCGAAGGGGAACTGGTAGTGGACGGCGGCGTCGAAGCCGTCGCTGACATGGGACCGGTAGTCCGACTCGCCGAGCGACGCCACCAGGTAGAGGCCGCCCAGCCCGGCATCGTGGGCCATCTTCTGCCAGCGGTCGACGAATCGGGCCGGTTGCGGGAGATGACCGGGCTGGTAGACGAACATGAGCGGCCGGCCGGCGATCCTGATGTAGCGGGGGTCCTCGAATGCCGTCCGGAGGTGGGCGAAGTGCTCGATGTCGTCTTCGGGCCCCGGATAGGTCTGCTCGATCAGGATCCGATCGGGCGCCCCGTGCCAGATCCCCGACCAGCTCTGATTGGCCCACGCCACGCAGAAGGGGAAGTCAGGTGCGCCCGAGGCCACCACCTCGTCGAGCGGTCGCTGGAGGAGCTGGTGACCGGCGAACCAGTAGTGCCAATAGCAGAAGCCGGTCACCCCGTGTCGCCGGGCCAGGTCGGCCTGCGCCTCGCGGACTTCGGGCACCCGCAGGTCGTAGAAGCCGAGATCGGCCGGCAGGTGGGGCTGGACGTGACCGCGGAAGAGGGGCACCGCCTTGGTGACGTTGGTCCATTCGGTGAACCCGCTCCCCCACCACCTGTCGTTCTCGGGGATCGGGTGGAACTGGGGGAGGTAGAGGGCCAGAACGTCCATCGCCGGTCATGTTACCGACGACCGCCCGTCCGACCGCGGTGACGGATCAGGCCGCGGCGGTCGGGTCTCCCGGCCACCCGGCGGGCGAGATCGGCCACCTCCTGTTCGATGACCCCGCTCTGGAAGTGCTCCACGAAGAGGGAGTGGGCCCGCGAGACCAACTCCTGGCGCAGCGGGAGGTCGCGCAGCAGGCGGGCGCAGGCATCGGCGAGTGCCGCGGCCGTGTCTCCCAGCAGCAGATGGACGCCGTCCACCGCGCCGAGCCCCTCGGCCCCGAGCGGTGTGGACACCACCGGCACCTGCTGGGCGAACGCCTCGAGGATCTTGAGCCTGGTGCCGCTGCCGTAGCGGACCGGCACCACGACGACGTCGGCCCGGGCCAGCTCGGCCGCCATGTCGGGGACCCGACCGGTCACCGCCACCCGGGGAGGATCGTCGAGGTCGTCGAGTTCGGGCGGGTGGTCCCCGACCAACCGGATCTCCACGTCGGGGACCTGTGCCCGCAGGGAGGGGCCGATCTCGCGGGCCAGCCATCGGGCGGCGTCGATGTTCGGAGGGTACCGGAGGAGGCCCTGGAACAGGACGGTCGGCGGCGTGCCCACCGTGGGTCGTCCGACCGGATGGGCGACGGCCGGATAGCCGTTGGCGATCACTTCCACCCGCTCGACGCCGGCAGCCCTGGCCCGTTCCGCATCGAGGAGGCTGCTCACCACCACCGCCGCGGTCCGTCGGCTGCTCCGCCGGTGGAGCCGGCGCCACCGGCGGACCTCGTCCTCGGAGACCGCGGTGGCCGCGGCCCGCCGGACCCGCCCGACGGCACCGGCCGGGGGCGCCGAGGGAGCGGACAGCCGGGCCAGGATCTTCTCGTCCTCCAGGTCGATGAGGTCGAGGACGGTCGGCGCGAACACCGGCTGGCCGGCCAGTCCCCACGGACGGGGCCCGAAGAACCAGACCAGGTCGTAGCGGCCGGACATGAACCGGGCGATGGCCCGTTGCACCCGGGCGCGGTCACGCCGGGGCAACCCGATCGGCGTTCCCGGCCGCAGGAGGGCGGGCACCAGGCCGAGGGCCGATGGCGGGCGGTTGTCGAAACCGACGCGCCCCACCTTGGCCAGGTCCTGCGAACCGTCCGGCGGGTCGAACTCGTCGCGGAACTTCGACACCACCGAGAAGAGCTCGGTCGGTCCGCAACGCTGCAGGCCGCGCAGGATCATGGCCAACCGGATCCGTGAACCCGTGTTCTCCGGCCACGGGTACTCGCCGGCAATCACCAAGGTTCTCATCGACGTTCCTCAGGTCGGCGCCGCCCGGAATCCGCTGATGCTAGCTGAGGGGCGCAGGTTCTCTTTGACTGGTCGCCGGCGATCCGACTGGTAGGGTCTCGGCGCCGGGGAGACCGGCAGCGGCAGGGGGCCCGCAGATGACGGAGCGCACAACCGTACCGATGGCCGAGGGAGGGGCGCCCGCCTCGCCGCCCCTCGTCCTGCACATCGTCCCCACCACCACGGCGCGCGGCGGCCAGCGCGAGGCCCGGGCCCTGGCTGACGAGCTCGATGCTCCCGGCGTGCGCATCCACCGTGTCCTCAGCCTGTTCGAGGGACCGGCCGAGGTCAGGTCCGACTTCTCCCTCGGGCACTCCGGGGGGAGCGCCCCCGGAGTCGGCTTCCGTCTCGGTCCGGCCCGCCGGTTGCGGTCGACCCTCGATCGCCTCGATCCTGCGGTCGTCGTGGCCCACGGCAGCGAGCCCCTCAAGTACGTGGTGGCGGCCTCGGTCGGGCGACGACGACCGCTGGTGTACTACGCCATCGGGACCTACTCCGGTGCCGATCGCCGGATCCAACTCGGGTTGTGGCGACGCCTGACCGGACGAGCCGACGTCGTCGCCGCCGAAGGCGACGAGGTCCTCGACGAGTGCGTCAACCGCTTCGGGGTGCCCCCGTCGCGGGTCGCCCTGGCCCCGAACGGTCGTGACCCCGCCGTCTTCCGTCCCCGGGACGAGGATTCCGTCCAAGCGAGCGACACCGCGCCGGAGCCCCCGCTGGTGCTCTTCGTCGGTGCGCTCACCAGTGGCAAACGCCCCGACCGTTTCATCGAGGTGGTGGCCCGCCTGCGGATGCAGGGGACAGCGGTGCGGGCCGAGCTCATCGGCGACGGTCCCCTGCGTGACGCGGTGAGCGGGCCCGCCGCCGACGCCGGGGTCGAGCTGCTCGGGTCGCGCTCCGATGTCGCCGAGCGGATGCGGCACGCCGATGTCATGGTCTTCTGCAGCCGACCGGCCGGTGAGGGGATGCCGGGCGTCCTCATCGAGGCGGGCCTCAGCGGGGTGCCGGTGGTGGCCACCTCGGTGCCCGGCGTCACCTCCATCGTGCGTGACGGCGAGACCGGGTTGGTGTGTCCGGTCGACGATCTGGCGGCGATGGCGGCGGCCACGGCCAGACTGGTCGGGGACCCTGCACTCCGTTCCGCGATGGGTCGGGCGGCCCGGAAGCGGTGCGTGGACAATTTCAGCCTGGCCGCGGTGGCGGCGCGCTGGCTGGAGCTCATCGAGCCGATGGTGGTGGCCGATCGGTCCCGCCGGCACCACCGGTGACCGGCCGGAGGCTGACCCGGTGGGGCCGGGACGAAGGGTGGCGGCCGTGTTCTGCTATAGCCTCCGAAAAGATGACGAACAGGGAACCCGGGTGACCGCGCCGCCGTCACGCAAGCAGCGGATCCCGCGGCCGGTCCGCAACGGGCTGGCCGACCCGCGGCAGCCGGGCCGAGTGGGCGCTGCTCTACGCCTCCTCGGCGCTGAGCGCACGCCGGAATCCCGACTTCTCGGATCTGGAGCGCTTCTGCTTCTTCATCGGGTACTCCCGCAGCGGGCACACCCTGATCGGGACGACCCTCAACGCCCACCCCGAGGTGGTCATCTCGCACGAACTCGACGCGGTCAGGTACATCAGGCACGGGTTCCGCCGCTCGCAGCTGTTCTCGCTCATCCTCCAGCGGGACCAGCATTTCGGCACCATGGGCCGGACCTGGTCGGGCTACAAGTACGACATCCCCGATCAGTTCCAGGGTCGCTTCGTTCGCCTCCGGGTGCTCGGCGACAAGCGGGCCAGGTCATCGGCGCTGCAGATCGCCGAGCGGCCCGAGCTGCTCGATCGGCTGCGGCGGGAGGTGGGCGTCCCCATCCGGGTGCTCCACGTCACCCGCAACCCGTTCGACAACATCGCCACCGAGGCGAGGCGGCACCAGATGTCCATCACCGACGCCACCGCCTGGTACGAGCAGATCTGTTCCGCCGTGGGTCGGGTCCGGCCGCTCCTCGACCGGTCCGAGCTCCTCGACGTGCGGTACGAGGCGTTCGCGGCCGACCCCCGGGGATCGCTGGCCGAGATCTGCCGCTTCATCGGCGTCGAACCCGAGGCGTCCTACCTCGATGCCTGCGCGGCCATCGTGTGGCCGAGCACCAACCGGACCCGCGACGCCATCGAATGGACCGCGGACGAGCGACGCGGCGTCGAACGGCTGATCGAGCGATTCGAGCTGCTCGGCCCCTACACCTTCGAGGAGTAGCGACACCCGCCGCAGCTGGCGCTCGACCGGTCCGGGTCCGGGCGCGGCTCCGCCGCCAGCCCAGGGCTCACCTCGGGACCGGCGCCGGGGAGCCGGGGCCCCGGCGCCTCGCCCGCTCGGCGGCCAGCTCGTTGGCCCTCCGCACCTGCAGTCGGGTCCTCCGCCGGAGTTCCCAGAGATACCGCGGCGGCGATCCCTTCGGCGCCCGCGGCACGCACAGGAGCACCAGCAGGAAGGGCAGCAGCATGACCCGCTCACGCTCGATCAGCCCGAGGTTGCCGAGGGCGGCGAACGTGTAGATGAAGGCGAAGCTGTAGACCGTGCACAGCATCAGGTACGGACGGGCGAAGGCGGCACGGGGGACGATACGCAGGTTCCGGAGTGACTTGAGTATCAGCACGATGAGGATGGTGTTCTCGATGCCGGCCACCCGTTGGGCATTCCCGTGGGCCTTGATGATCAACGGGTTGAACAGGACCTCGTAGATGTCCCGCGGATAGGTGGCCAGGTTGGTGGAGTAGGGAATGCCGCTGCTGCCGAATCCGGTGCCGACCCCCTGGTTGTTGTCGTGGGTCTGCTGCAGGGAGAGGGTCCCCCCTCCACCTCGCAGGTAGTGGAGGGTGAGGTAGACGGAGATGAACAGGAGGGCGGAGAGGAACACGATGCCGAAGAACCGCCGGAGCCCACCCAGGTTCTGCCGGGCCGCCGCCGTCGGGAGCATCATGGCCACCGCGAATCCGCTCAGGACCAGCAGGAGCTCGTTGGGCCGGACGTAGTACCCGATGGTCACACCAGGCACCAGTAGCGTGAACCCCCCTCGCCGGCGGGCGAAGATCTTGGCGCCGCCGTAGGCGACCAACCCGAGCGACAGCATCATGATCGATTCCTTGCTGACGTCCGCGGTCCAGAAGATCAACGAGGGCAGGAAGAACAGCATCAGCGCGTACCGGCGGTGCTCGGCGCCCTCGAAGGTCAGGGTGAAGGCCCGGTAGAAGAAGACGGTCCCCACCCACGACACCCAACTGAAGACCAGGAAGGTGGCGGCCAGGTTGACACCGACGATGGCCATCACGATGCCGGTGGCGATGCTCACCGATCCGTCATTGACGATCTGGCGCAGATTGGCCCCGGCCAGCGTGAAATCGAAGCGATGGAAATTGGGGGCCAGGATGGCGCCCTGGTGGGTGTACCGGGTCCAGTCGGCGATCCCGTGGTAGACGTTCTGGACGACGAAGATCTGGGCCGGCGCCGCCAACAGGTGGAGCACCAGGCCGATGGTCATGATCCTGACCAGCCACTCGCTGCCCTCGGCTTCGGCCACCCGCTTGATGATGAGCCGTCCCAGCCCGAACAGGACCACGGCCACGAGAAGGGCGAGGACCGGCTGCGTGCCGACCTGGTTCGCGAACATCATCAGCCGCGGACCGGTGTACGCCTCAGGCCGGGGCGTGCGCCGGAGCGTCGGACGACGTCGGCGCCGTCGGGATCCGGGCCGAGCCCTCCGCTCGTCAGCTCCAGCTGGTCGTCGGGCAGCTGACGCGGGTCGCGGTACTGCAGCCTGACGTTGGTCAGCACCACACCGAGAACCGGTGCCGACATGCGCCGGAGGAGGTCGCCGGACCGCCGGGCCTCGTCGAAGGTGGTCGTACCGCACTCGCCCACCACCAGGACCACGTCGACCATGTTCGACAGCGCTTCGACGTGGTGGACGGCCAGCAGGGGTGGCGCCTCGACGATGACCACGTCGGCCTGAGCCCGGGTGGCGCCGCAGCACCGCCGGCATGCGGAGCACCAGCTGTCCGCTGTTCTCGATGAAGTGGCGCAGGTCGAGTCGGAACACCCGGTCGACCCACGAGGGCTCGAGCCTGGCCTCGACGTCCTCGGGCGTGATCTGGCCGGTGAGATTCCGGCCGCCGCCCCGGGGCGGGCCGGCGCCGAGCTCGCCGGTGCCGATGACCACGACCCGCTGGCCGGCTTCGGCATAGGCGGCGGCGAGGTTGGCGGCCACCTGGGGACGGGTGGGCTCGGTGCTGGGCGACACCACCATCACCACCTTGCGGGTGACCGGCGTCGGGAGCAGGTTCGGTTCGCCCGCCGCCGCAGCCTCCGGATCCCGGCGTCGCTCTCGTCGCCGTCCTCACTGCCCGCCGTGGCGTCGACGAGATAGGTGTAGTCATTGGCCGGGATCACCCGGGAGGCGAGGGCCTCGAACAGGACCGACATGCGCAACATCCGGTAGGCCTCGGCGGCCGGCGATCCGGGGTCGCTGACCACGTCCACACTGAGGCCGCGCCGGCCGATGGCCCGGAGCGCGGTGGGGATCTCCACCACCACCGGGTAGCCGAAGGTCGCCTCCGCCCGGGCCGACGTCCGGAGGCGCTTGCTCAGGACCTCACGCATCAAGACGATCACCGCGGCCAGCACCACGCCGATCCCGAGGCCGATCAGGCCGCGCACCTTGCGGCTCTTGACCGGCCCGGCGGCCGACTTCTTCACGGTGTGCTTGACCGCGGTCAGGGCCGGATGGACGATCTGATAGCCCGAACTGGCCTTGGAGACCGCCGTCGAGTGCACCCGCACATGGCTGGCGGCGATGCGATTGAGCTCGACACCGACCTGGTGGGCGTAGTCGTTGGCGAACCTCTTGGCCCGCTTGGCGCTGGTGTTGAATGCGGTCAGATTGACCGTGTTGGCGTCCTGGGCCTGCCTCTTCCCGACCCCTTTGGGGACGATGAGTGAGGCCTTGAGGTAGGTGCTCAGGTGGGAGGGCTTGATGGCGTTCTTGCCGAAGAACAGTTTGGCCGTGGCCGCCTGGACCTTGGTGCTGGTGGCGTAGAACACGATCTGCGAGCCGGTGACTCCGCCCCCGACCAGGGTGTTGCCGGCGGGCGGGGCGGCCCCGACGATGGCGCTGGCCGACCATGGTTCCAAGATCTTTGTGACATGTTTCTTGCCGTGCCCGCTGCTGACCGGGAGGGCGACGGCGACGATGAGGCCCACCAGGCCGAGCACCAGCAACAGCCGCCAGCTGCGGCGCAGGGCCCCCAGGTAGTCAATTGGCTCCATCGTTCTCCTACTCCCTGCCCAACGTAGGGGGCAATAATACACTCGGACTTGCCCTTGTGAACAGCAGCAACAGCAGTCATTTGCGGTGGATTCGCTGCTTTGTCCGCCCCGCAATCCTCAATATTGAGGATGATGGTGCCGACTTCCATACCGGTACAGTCGAGGCACCTACGACCGAGAGTAGGGGCTACGACGTGCCGGCTCGGAGTTTGGTTGGTGCCATGGTCAGTAGTACCGAATGGGGGACCTCGGCGTCGCGGCAATGGCCGCGCCCACCGCGTGGGAATTGGGCCCGCCAGCAACCCAAGAAAGCTGGTGGGTTTAGGGGGTTGCCCACGGGGCCGCTTCGGAGGTGTTCCGGCCAGGGCACCTGTCTGTCCGTCGCGATACAGTTGGCGCGGGGCAATGGGGTCGACGTCGAGCCGGCGGCTTACTTGAGCAGGGGGGCTATCGGATGGTTCTGACGGTGCCAGATGACGAGTTCCCTCGGGAGCCGCAGAATGCTGGTGGATCCCCGTCGGGCGAGCGCACCAGAACCAACGTCGCCATGCGGGCCAGTCGTATCCGGTCCCGCCTCGTGTTCACGCTGATCGACGCGTTCTGCATCTTCGCCGGATACGGCCTCGCCGAGATCGCCTACTTACCGCGATAAGGCGCCGGGTCTCTACTGGCAGCATTTTGCGCCCTTCCTCGGTGTCGTCTTGGTCATCACCCTCGTGGCCAACCACGTCTACGGCCTGTACGGCCGCATGTGGCGCCACGCCGGCGCCGAGGAGGCCCGTCAGCTGGTGCTGTCGGCCGCCACCGTGGTGAGCCTCCTCATCGTCGCCTACCCGCTCGGGCGCATGGCCAGGGTCGAGCATGGTGCCGGTCGCCGTCATCGTCGTCGGCTGCATGTTCGCCACCGCGGGGATGGGGGTCCTCCGCTTCCACTCGAGGCTGTTCGCCTGGCAGCGCGGCTCCCGCCGGGTGGGGCTCCGGGTGGCCATCGTCGGCAGCCGCGACGCCGGCGCCGCCGCCATCCGGGAGATGCTGCGCAGCCCGGGGGCCGGCCTGGTCCCGGTGGCCGTGTTCGACGACGACGCCCGGGCCCACGGCCTCTCCATGCTGGGCGTGCCCGTGGTCGGCTCGATCGACGACATCGCCGACTCCGCCAGCCGCTACACCCTCCAGCAGGTCCTGCTGGCCATTCCCAACCCTCCTCCCGAGCTGGTGCAGCGGGTCCTGCAGGCCTGCGAGACCGCCGGGCTGACCATGAAGGTGCTGCCGGTGGTGAGCGACCTGGTGGACGGCACGTCCCACATGGCATCGCTCCGCCAGGCCCGCGAGCCCCGGATCGAGGACCTCCTGGGCCGCACGCCGGTGCCCATCGACCTCGAGACGGTCCGTCGCTCGCTGGCCGGCCGGCGGGTGCTGGTCACCGGGGCCGGGGGTTCGATCGGCTCGGAGATCTCCCGCCAGGTGGCCGAGCTCGAACCGGCCCTGCTCGTGCTCCTCGACCACGACGAGACCCACCTCCACGACACCGCGGCCACGGTCATGACCGACTGCGAGCAGGCCCTGGTCGACATCAACGACCGCTCGGCGGTGATCGACGTCTTCGAGCGGTTCCGGCCCGAGGTGGTCTTCCACGCCGCCGCCCACAAGCACGTCCCGGTCCTCGAGCATCACCCGATCGAGGCGGCCCAGACCAACGTGTTCGGGACCCTCAACGTGGTCGAGGCGGCCGTGAAGGTGGGCACCCAGCGCTTCGTGCAGATCTCCACCGACAAGGCCGTCCGCCCCTCCAGCGTCATGGGTGCGTCCAAGCGCCTGGCCGAGCAGGTCGTGCTGTCCCGGGCTCCGATCGGCGCCTCCTACTGCACGGTCCGGTTCGGCAACGTGCTCGGCAGCCGGGGCAGCGTGATCCCGACCTTCTCCCGCCAGATCGCCAACGGTGGCCCGGTCACGGTCACCGATGCCAGGATGACCCGCTTCTTCATGAGCGTCGAGGAGGCGGTCCAGCTGGTCCTCGAGTCGTCGGTGCTGTCGGACGGCGGTGGCGAGGTCTTCATGCTCGAGATGGGCGAGCCCGTCCGGATCCTCGAGCTGGCCGAGCGGATGATCCGCCTGTCGGGCTACGAGGTCGGGACCGACATCCCCATCCGCATCATCGGCATCCGGCCCGGGGAGAAGCTCGACGAGGAGCTGCGCACCCCCGAGGAGCAGGTCCTGACCACCCACCACCCGTACATCAACCAGCTGATCCCGATCACCGCGCCGGCCGATGAATTCGCGGCCGACCTCGACGAGCTCCGGCGGGCCGCCGGCCAACGGGACGCCGACGCGGTGCGCAAGCTCCTGTTCAGCGTGGCCACCCCGAGCGGGGCCGACGCTCAGGCGAGGGCCGACGCGCAGGAGGGGCCGGCGGTGCGATCGACGGGGAGGCGGTGCCGGTGGACGCGGAGTCGGCCAAGCCGGGAGCCAGCTCCGAACAAGTCCCGGCATGAGCCGACTGCCGGGCGTGGGCGGGTGAGCCAGGGCCGGCGGGCCGACCAGGCTCGTCGTCGTCGGCCAGGGCTACGTGGGGCTGCCGCTCGCCCTCCGCGCCGTCGAGGTCGGCTACCACGTCGTCGGGTTCGATCTGGACGCCGAACGGATCAAGCTCCTGGCCGCGGGCAGCTCGTACATCGGGGACATCCCCGACGACCGGCTGGCCCGGGCCCTCGATTCGGGGCGCTTCGAGCCCACCGACGATCCCGACCGGCTGGCCGGATTCGACATCGCCGTCATCGACGTCCCCACCCCGCTGCACGACGGGGTCCCCAACCTGTCCTTCGTCGAGGACGCCGCCGCCGCGGTGGCCCGCCACCTCGGCGCCGGGGCGCTGGTGGTCCTCGAGTCGACCAGCTACCCGGGGACCACCGAGGAGCTGGTGGCGCCCATCCTCGAGGAGGGGTCGGGGCTGCTGGCCGGCACGGACTTCCACCTCGGGTACAGCCCCGAGCGCATCGACCCCGGCAACCGGACCTGGCGGCTCGAGAACACGCCCAAGGTGGTGTCGGGCGTCGACGAGGCATCCCTCCAGGCCGTCCGCGGGTTCTACGACCGCATCGTCGAGCGCACCGTCCCGGTGTCGGGGACCCGCGAGGCCGAGCTGACCAAGCTGCTCGAGAACACCTTCCGCCACGTCAACATCGCCCTGGTCAACGAGCTGGCCATGTTCGCCGCCGACCTCGACATCGACGTGTGGGAGGCCATCGACGCGGCCTCGACCAAGCCGTTCGGCTACCTGCGGTTCACCCCCGGGCCCGGCGTCGGCGGCCACTGCCTGCCCGATCGACCCGAGCTACCTGTCGTGGAAGGTGCGCAGCAGCCTCGGCCAGCCGTTCCGCTTCGTCGAGCTGGCCAACGACGTCAACGAGCACATGCCCGACTACGTGGTGCGCCGCCTGATCCTGGCCCTCAACCGCATGGGCCGGGCCGTCAACGGCTCCCGGTTCCTGCTGCTCGGTCTGGCCTACAAGCGGAACACCGGGGACGCCCGCGAGGCGCCCGGGACGATCATCGCCAAGTCGCTGGCCGAGATGGGCGCCGAGGTCCGGGTGGTCGATCCCCACGTCGCCGGCCGAGGACCTGCCGGGCCCGCTCGTCGAGCTGACCGCCGGCGAGCTCCAGCGGGCCGACGCCGTCGTCATCGTCACCGATCACGACGCCTTCGACTTCGACCTGGTCCGCGAGCACGCCGCCTACGTGCTCGACACCCGCAACCGGCTGGATGGGCCCACCGTCGAGCGGCTGTAGCCTGCCCCGGTGCACCGAGCCATGAGGTCCGAGCCGTTTCCGTCGGCCGGGCAGCCCTTCCGCACTCCCAACGAGATCGGCCGCCGGTGAGGGTCGTCGTCACCGGTGGCGCCGGCTTCATCGGCGCCAACCTGTGCCGGGCCCTCCGCGCCGATCCCGACGTCGCCGACGTGGTGGCCCTCGACGACCTCTCGACCGGGAACCGCGCCGAACCTGGCAGACGCTCGACGGTGTCGAGCTGGTCGAGGGGTCGATCCTCGACGCCGGCCTGTTGGACCGGGTCTTCGACGGGGCCGACGCGGTGGTCCACCTGGCCGCCCGGCCGTCGGTGCCCCGGTCGCTGGCCGACCCGATGGCCAGCCACCTGACCAACGCCACCGGCACCATGGAGGTCCTGGAGGCGGCCCGGCGCGGAGGCCGGCCCCACGTGGTGGTGGCCTCGTCGTCATCGGTCTACGGAGCCAACCCGGCGCTCCCCAAGCGCGAGGACATGGCCACCATGCCGGTCAGCCCCTACGCCGCCAGCAAGCTGGCGGCCGAGTCGGCCACGCTGGCCTACGGCCACTCCTTCGATCTCCCCGTCCTGGCCTTCCGCTTCTTCAACGTCTTCGGCCCCCTCCAGGACGCCCGACCATGCCTACGCCGCGGTGGTCCCCACCTTCGTGGCCTGCGCGCTGCGCGGGGATCCGCTCCCGGTCCACGGCGACGGGCGCCAGACCCGCGACTTCACCTACGTGGGGAGCGTGGTCGTCGGTGCTGGCCGCGGCCGTCACCGGCAAGGTCACCGATCCCGTGGCCGGTCAACCTGGCCTTCGGCACCAGGGTGTCGCTGCTCGAGCTCATCGACGTCCTCGGGAAGGTGCTCGGACGGGACCTCGAGCGCCACCACACCGAGCCCCGGAGCGGCGACGTACGCGACTCGCAGGCCGACCAGACCCGGGTCCGGGCGATGTTCCCCGATGTCGAGCCGGTCGGTCTCGAAGAGGGACTGCGGGCCACGGTGGAATGGTTCCGAGCGGTCCGCTGATCCCCGAGCACCCGGAGGTCGACGAGGAGCTGGTCGACGACGAGGAGCTCCCGGCCCCCGCCGCCCGTGGCACGACCGAAGCGGTGGCCGGTCTCGTCCTGGTCGGCCTGTCGATCGTCGCCGGCATCGTCTTCCGGCTGCACCCGGGGGCCAACCGCGTCGACCGTCGGGGATTCGCGGCCATCGCCAAATCTCCCGACTCGACCGTCCTGCACCGGATCACCGACCTCGGTCTGCCGGCGGTGCTGGTGGCCCTCACGCTCCTCGCCGCCCTCGTCGTGGTCCGCCGCGACCGCTGGCGGGCGATGGCCTGTGTGGGCGGCCCTCTCCTGGTCGCCGTGTTGGTCGAGTACGGCTTCAAACCGCTGGTGGACCGGCACTACCTGGGCGTGCTCAGCTACCCCTCGGGCAACGTGGCCGACCTGGCCGCGGTGGCCACGGCCCTGGCCGTCGCCGCGCCCCGTTGGATCCGTCCGGTGGTCATCGCCGCCGGTGCCGTCGGCGTGGGCCTGATGATGGTGGCCGTCGTCGGGCTCCGCTGGCACTACCCCACCGACGCCCTGGCCGGCGCGGTCCTCGGGGTCGGCGTCGTCCTGTTGGTGGACGGAGCCGTCCATCTCGTGGTCGGACGAGCCCCGGATCACGCCTGAGCTCACTCGATCCACCTGCTGATTCAATCCTGCCCGTGTTCATCAAAGATGATGAGATCGGCCTTGCGCTTGTCGCCAGGACGGCTAGGATTGGGGTCGCAGGGCAGGTCACCGCAGGGGCGCATTCCTGTGCCATGGGGACAAGCGGTCGGTGCATGGGGGTGGAATGGCAGTCGACGTACGAATCGCCGCAGAGCGGCCCGATCGGGTAGGCGGCCAGCCGCCGGGCACGCTGGCCCGAGTGGACCTGAGGACGACCACCGCCGGCGAGGGTGAACGGGTGACGGGCCACACCGGTGCCACCCACGACCTGGCCCTCCGCAGCATCCAGCAGACCGTCCGGGCCGACGACCGGGTCTGCCCCTACGGTCTCTCGCGGATCGCCATCGCCTTCGGTTCCGACGCCGCCGCCGTGACCCCGAAGACCCTGGGCGAGCGACTGGCCCGGGCCGTGGGCCAGGGTACGGGAGCGCCCAACCCGGGCGAGCAGGCGGCCGTCCCCTCCACCATGGTGGTCACCGTGGACCGGCTGGTGGCCGATGACGTCATCCGGTGGAACGGCGGCACCTCCGCCTCTTCGGTCAACGGGTCCGCCGCCGGCGGGCAATTCGTCTCGGCCCCCCTCCTCCGACATCGGACCGTCGTCCGCTACTCCACGTGCCGGCTGGCCGGCTACGGGACCCGTCACGACGACAACCTGCCCGACCCGCGGTGAGGGCGACCCGTCCGGGACCGTGCTGGTCGTCGACCCCGGTTCGTCGGGTGCCGCCGCACCGGGACTGTCGGCGGTGGCCGCCTGCTCGCTGGCCGAGCGGCTCGGGTTCATCGCCGCGGTGACCTCGCTGTCCGCCGACGATCACCTCATCCTCGACGTCGCCGGGGTCGAGCCCGACCTGGTGATCCTCGTCGTCGGCGCCGAACCGACCAACGAGCCGTCGACGTGGACATCGAGCACCTGGTCGGTCCCGGCCCAGGTGGCTGCGGGCTACAGCTCCCTGGGGATCGACGTCCTGGCCGTCAGCGCCGGCGCCGGTGCCGGCGCGCTGGCCGCCTGCGTCGAACAGGGAGCCACCGCCCTGCCCGACATCGACGGCCTGCAGGCCGAGCTGTGCGCCCTGATCGGCGACCAGAATCCCGCCAAGGAGGACCCGCGTCGCGTCCCGGCCCAGCTCGAGGCGCTCATGCAGCTGACGGCCAGCGAGCGGCGGGTGCTCTACTACCTCACCAAGGGGAAGTCGGCCCAGGACATCTCCGGCGACCTGGTCGTGTCCCTGGCCACGGTCCGCTCCCACATCCGCTCGATCCTGCGGAAGCTCGGCGTCCGATCCCAGCTGGCCGCGGTGGCCATCGCCAACAGCCGCGACCTCGAGGACGCCGTCGTCGTCGATGCCGTGATCGGCTGATCGCCGGCCTCGGGGCTGGGCACCGATGACGGTCCGGGGCTGGTCGCCGACCGCCGCCGCGGCCCGGGTCGGCGCCGTCCTGGTGGTCGGCCTCCTGGCCATGGTGGTGCCGGCCACGGCCGGGGCCGGATCGCCCGACCCAGGGGGGCCGCGGGCGGCGGGCACGACCCTCCCGGGCACCTCGTGCCCCGCCTTCCCCGCCGACAACGTGTGGAACACCCCGGTGACCGGGCTTCCGGTGGCCAAGGAGAGCGCCACCTGGTTGGCGTCCATGGGGGCCGGGTCGGCGCACCTCCATCCGGACTACGGACCGTCGGGCAACCCCAAGGAGCCCTACGGCATCCCGTGGCAGATCGTGCCGGCCGGTCAACCGCTCGTCCCCATCACCTTCCTCTATGCGTCGCAGAGCAATCACGGGCCCTACCCGCTGTCGGCTGCGACCCCGATCGAACAGGGGTCGGACCGGCACGCCATCATGGTCAACCCGGCCACGTGCACCCTGTACGAGACGTGGGACACGGACTACCGCACCGGCGGGAAGTCGACGGCGGGTTCGGGGGCGATCTGGAACCTCCGGTCGGACGCCCTCCGCCCGGCCGGTTGGACCTCGGCCGACGCCGCCGGCCTGCCCATCCTCCCCGGCCTGGTCAACCGCGACGAGGTCGCCGCCGGGGCCATGGACCACGCCATCCGGTTCACCGCCCAGTGCACACAGCGGGCCTATCTGTGGCCGGCTCGGCACCAGGCCGGTCAGGCCAATCCCCACTGTCCACCGATGGGAGCCCGCTTCCGCCTGAACGCCGGTTTCTCGCTTCCCGCCTCGACGTGCTCGTCCAGGTGCCAGACCGTCGTGCGCACGATGAAGACCTACGGCCTGATCCTGGCCGACAACGGCAGCAACTGGTACTTCCAGGGCACGGCCGACCCCCGATGGACCAGCACCGACGTCGAACAGCTCAAGCAGATCCCGGCCGGTCAGTTCCGGGCGGTCGACGAGTCGTGCCTGATGGTCAAGGCCGGCTCCGGCCAGGCCTACCAGCCCGGCACCGCCCTGTACGCCGAGCACTGCGGCTGAGGCCCGGTCCGGGCCGGCCTCAGCTCGAGCGGGCGGGCGGGATCAGTCCGTGGCGCCGGGCGAACCCCCGGACCTGCACCCGCCGGCGGCCGGCGAACCCGTGGATCTGGCGATAGACCCTGGCCGGTAGGCGCTCGGGCTCCACCCGCAGATCCGAGGTGTCGGCGGCCCGGATCTCTTCGGCCATCCTCAGGTAGACACGACGCCGGTAGTGGCGGATGTTGTCGGTGACGTCGTCCTCGGTGAGCACGAATGTCCGGACGTCGCACACGGTGGCGTTGGGGAGCGGTCCGACCACCCGGTCGAGCGCCTCGTTCATGGCGCGGTGGCGGAGGTGGCGTCCCGGCTCCTTCGGGTTGTCGAGGGGCACCTCGGCCCCGTTGAGGAGGATCAGCCTGGCGCCCTCGGGCATGGACCGGGCCAGCCAACCGATGTTCTCCTCGAACCGATCGACCGTGATGCCGCCGAGGAACTCGAACTCGTCGGCGAACCAGTCGAAGAACTCCCGCCCCATCCCGTCGCGCCCGAACCTGCTTTCCAGCATGGTCCTGAACTCGGGGTCGGTGACGTCGTGGTGGAACTGGTGCCAGGGCACGGTGAGTCCGAGCCGACGGTGCCGGTAGAGACCCTGGGTGTAGTCGGTGAGCACGCTGTAGACGAGCACGTCGTAGTCGGGCGCCACGACGGCGGGGGATCGGAACACCTGCTGGTCGAGGAAGGGGATGCGGTCGACGAGGGCCTTCTGGTCGGCCGAGAGGCCGGACACCGACTGGCGGAGGAGCTCGGTGTGCCCCACGTGGATGAAAGCACCCGACGGTCCGACGTGCGAGAAGTCGGTGGCGATCCGGCCGCCGAGAAATTCGGCCGTGGTCGTCAGGTCGCACCCGCCGACCATCAGGATCCTGTCGGGCTGGGACGCGGGTGCACTCGACGCCGCGCCCCGGTGCGGCCCGGGCGGCCCGGGGAGCCGTCCGCCTCCCCGGCCACCTCGGTGATCCAGTCGACGGATGCCTCGAGCGTGGACACCACCTCCCCCACCGGGGTGAGGGTGGGGCGGCCCAGCTTCTCGTACAGCCACTGCTCGACACCCATGTGCAGGACCCGGCAGGAGAACAGGAAATCGGACAACGTGCCGTCGTGGCGGGACAGCGAGTAGAAGCCGCAGATCCCGTAATCGCCGTAGCGGTCGCTGACCTGCACGTAGCCGGTCTCATACCCGGGGTCGGCGAGCATCGACTCGAACGAGGGGCGGTCCGGCCTGCGCTTGGTGAAGTTGAGCTGATTGGTCCGGTTGACCAGCTCGAACAACCGGTCGCTCTCCGATGCCGCGTCGTGGCCCACCACGACCCGGATGTCACACGAGCGGAGGAACTCCTCATTGGAGTCCTCGGCCACCCGCCGGTCGGACAGCTTGCGTTCGAGGACGCGGTACTGCTCGAGCCTGGTCCGTCCGGGATCCTCCTTGCCCGAAAGCCCGGGCCGGCCGAGGAGTTGCCCGATGATCTCGGGGCCGGCCGTCCGGATGCCGGGCACGGCGTGGCTCACCTCGGCCCGGTTGATGGCCAGGTCGTCGATGAACAGGACGTCGGCCGGCCGGAGTTGGGCGTCCTCGACGATCTGCGCCACCCGGGGGCCCTTCGGCGACCAGTCGATGCGGGCGAAGACGAACTCGGCCCACAGCCCGTCCTCCTCGAGCCGGGCCCGGGCGTCGGCCTCGTCGTTCTTCGAGCAGATCGAGCTCACGATCCCCCGTCCGTTGAGGGTTCGGACCAGGTCGGCCACCGACGGATCGATGGTGACGGGACCTTCGCTGAGCGTTCCGGTCCAGAGGGTGTCGTCGAGGTCCCAGACCACCAGCTTCACCGCATCCGACAGTTCCTCGGTGGCCGGATCGCCCCAGACCGTGCCCCTTCGCCCCCCTGCTCAAGGTGTGCGCCCCATCAGGAAATGATCCCACAGCCTCTGGGTCCTCTCAACCGATCGACACCCCTGAGCCGTCGTCGACCGCCCGGCGCGGAGGACTCAAAGAACGAGGTCACACGTGAATTCGGACGGAGCAGCGGCGTGGCGCCGGGGTAAGATGCGGCCCGTGGAGACGGGGCCCGGGTCAGCTGCGCCTCAGTCCGTCGCCACCCCGGCGGAGTGCACCCCAGCGGGCCCAGCTGCGGCTCCGCCGCGGGGCCCGTGACATCCAGGACCTGTGGGCCATCCGCCGGAGCGATCCGCCCTATCGCCGTCTGGCCGAGACCTTCGAGCTGCCCGATGGGAGCCGCCGGGTCTACTGCCACCACGTGCGCAAGACGGCCGGGACCAGCCTGTATCTGAGTTTCCTGGCTCTCGGCGGCGAGGATCCGATGGAGGTCTGGCGTCGCGTCACCACCTCCCGCCTGCCGAGGACGGTCAGCGGCCGGTACAGCTTCGCGTCCAACAACCGGCGGCTCCTGGCCGAGGGCCGCTACTTCTACGGGCGGTCGCACCGTCCGGCGGCCGATCAGCCCCTCCCACCTCGGACCTTCACGGTGACCGTCCTGCGGGACCCGGTCGAGCGGGTCCACTCCCTCTTCGACTACCTGGTGGCCGGCGACCAGCCCGACACTCCCGGGCAGGTGGCCGACCGCGAGCGGACGGTGGCCGGCGCCGGCTTCGACGCCTTCTTGGAGCAGGTCACGCCGAGGGACCTCTTGAACCAGCTGACCATGTTCTCCTCCCGACTGGACGTGTCCGAGGCGGCCGATCGGATCGCGGCCTGCTCCTGTGTCTTCTTCGCCGAGGACTTCGCCGGGGGTCTGGCCCGGCTGGGACAGCGGCTCGGGCTGGCGCTCTCCCCCCAGCGGGCCCGGGTGACGGCCAGCCGGTCCTCGCTGTCCGATGCCCAGCGCGAACGGCTCCGGACCAGGCTGGAACCGGAGTACGAGCTCCTGGGCCGCCTCGCCGAGCGAGGCATCGCCGGGCCTCGGCCCGTTTGACCCCGGGCGCCCGGCACCGGTCCCCTTCGGGGCCACCCAGGCCTTCCTTCAGGAGAGCAAAACCTGCCCGTTGGTAGACTGAGTGGGGAGGAGGACGCATGGACCGGACCCGCAGACTCGCCGTCAGCCTCGTGCTCACCGCGGCGCTGGTGGTGATCGAGCTCGGTTTCGGGGTGGTCGCCCACTCGTCCGGCCTGGTGGCCGACGCCGGTCACAACCTCGCCGACGTGGGCGCCCTCGTTCTCTCACTGGTGGCGGTGCGCCTCGCCCTCCGGCCCCCCAGTGCGGCCCGATCCTTCGGCAACCACCGGGCCACCATCCTGGCGGCACTGGCCAACGCCGCCCTCATCGCCGTCGTCACCGTGCTGATCGTGATCGACAGCGTCCACCGCTTCGGCCATCCCGAGCACGTCCGGGCCGGGCTGGTGATCGTGGTGGCCTCGTTCGGCCTGGTCGTGAACGGGCTGGCCGCCCTGGTCCTTCGCGACGGGTCCAACGACCTCAACATGCGGGCCGCCCTGCTGCACATGGCCGGCGACGCCCTGGCCTCCCTGGCCGTGGTGGTCGCCGCCGTCGTGCTGCTCTTCGTGCCCTCCGCCACCTGGCTCGACCCGGTGTCGGCCCTGGCGGTGGCGGCCGTCATCGTGTTCCAGACCCTTCGGGTCTTCCGGGCCAGCATCGCCGTCCTCCTCGAATCGACGCCTCCCGATCTCGATCTGGACCAGCTCACCGCGGCCATGTCCGGGGTGCCCGGAGTGGGCGAAGTCCACGACCTCCACGTCTGGAGCCTGTCCAGCGAGATGCGGGTGCTGTCCGCCCACATGGTCCTGACCGGCCATCCCACGCTCGAAGAGGCCCAGTCGGTCGGGGACCGGGTGAAGGCAACCATCGCCGGCCCGTTCGGGATCGCCCACACCACACTCGAACTGGAATGCGAGCGATGCAACGACGAGGACGATCCTTGCCGGATGGAGGCCGCCTCGGCCACCCGGCTCCCGGTCCATCGACACTGACCGATCGCGATCGTCCTGATCCGATCCGGGTGCCCGGACGCGACGCGGCCCCGAGTAACCGAGCGGCCGAAACCGCCCAAGCTCCTCGGGGCCACGCACTCGGCAGACTCGGTCTCACCCGCGCCGAGCCGTGTCGGACGACTCTGCGGCAGGCACCGAACCGAGGCGCTCCGGAAGAGCGCTCCGGTCCGTCACCGGACCACCTTCTCGGTAACCTACGGCCCCACCTCTTCCTCCGATTCAGCCGCCCGGGGTACCTTTCGGCCCTTCCATGCGACCTCCTCCAAGTTCCTGGTGGAGCTTCGGTGTCCCGAACAATTGACACTGTGATTGGCCGGCCGCCGAGGGTCAAGAGGCCCCCGCGAAATCCCTACCTTTTCCGCCACATTTCTGACGCTGTCCCCAGGTCCCGTGGAGATGTCCACCGTTCATCCCCAGTAGCGGGGCGGCGGCCGAGCGGGCGGGCCGCCCCGCCGGCACTCCAGGCGCCGACCGTGACCGCGCCGCCGGCACGGCGATCGGCCGCCTCGGATACCTCGTTGGTAGCCTGAGCGGTCCATGAGCCGGAGGATAGGGACGTGATCCTCGACGACCCGCCGAGACGACGTGCCGTGGCCACGGTCCTGGCGGCAGTCGTGGTCGTGGCCGCCATCGTCACGACAGTGGACACCCTGGCCACGGCAGCCGGGCCCGGTCCGGAGGGACCGACGGGACCGAGCGCGGCCGACCGGCCCCCGGCCGATCCGGACCCGTCCTCCCCCGGGCTGATCGTGGCCTCCCACCAGGACGAGTCCGATCCCGTCCTCTACCGGATGGACGGCCGCTATTTCCTTCTGACCAGCGGGATCGGGGGCACGCCGGCGGTCAACGTCCCGGTGGCGTCGACCACCGACTTCGGCATGTGGGGGCCGGTCACCGACGCACTCCCCGCCCTTCCCGACTGGGCCGTCCCCGGGTACACCTGGGCCCCCGACCTCCACCAGTTCGGATCCACCTACGTCCTCTACTTCACGGCCATGGTCCGGGACACGTCGCCGGCCATGGAGTGCATCGGGGACGCGGTCGGGTCCGCCCCCGACGGCCCGTTCCGCGCCAGTGGGACGCCGTTCATCTGCCAGCGGGATCAAGGTGGCTCGATCGACCCCCGGGTGTTCACCGCGCCCGGCGGCACCAACTGGATGCTGTGGAAGTCCGACCAGAACATCGGGGGGTCGACCACCCCCACCAAGCTGTGGTCGCAGCCGCTGACCGCCGACGGGCTGGGCCTCACCGGCCGGGCCGTCGATCTGATGGGCCCCGACGAGCCGTGGCAGGGGACCATCGTGGAGGCGCCGGACATGGTCGACGTCGGGGGTACGTACTGGCTCTTCTACTCGGGGAACTGGTTCAACGAGGCGGCCTACGCCATCGGCGCGGCACGGTGCAAAGGCCCGTCCGGCCCGTGTGCCGACCAGTCCCCGCTCCCCCTCCTCAGCTCCGACGCCCAGGGGGAGGGACCCGGGGAGGAGTCGATGTTCGATGACCCGAGCGGGGTGTGGATGCTCTACACGCCGCGGCACTCCTCGGTGCCCCTGGCCGAGGTGCCCCCGCGACCGGTGGTCATCACCCGGATCGGTTTCGGGGTCCACGGTCCCTACCTGGCCGCCGGGGCCACTCCCCCCAGCCTCGACGCCCTCGGGCCGGGACTGCTCCGGTCAGCCCCGTAGCCGGCGCAGCTCGGCGGAGACGGCCTTGCCGTCGGCCTGACCCTTGGTCGCCTTCATCACCGCGCCGGTGAACAGGCCGGCCAGCTTGTCCTCGCCCTGACGGTAGCGGTCCCATTCGTCGGGGTGGGCGGCCACCGCCTCGGCCACCGCCGAGGCCAGCGAGTCCTCGGACATGGCCTCGAACCCCTTGGCCGCGGCAATGGTCGCCGGATCGCCGCCCCCGGCCACCAGCAGCTCGCCGAGGACCGCCTTGGCCTGGGTGGCGGTCAGCGAGCCCGATGCCTCCATGGTCAGGAGGGCCACGTAGGAATCGGGGTCGAGAGCCCGGGCCGCGGCCGCGTCGTTGGCCGCCTCGTTGGCCGTGCGGGCCAGGGCCAGTGCCGGACGCACCCCGGCGGCCACCGCGGCGGTCACCAGGTCGTCCAGACCCAGGTCGACGACGGTGGCCACCTGGTCGACGTGGGCCGATGACGGGCCGCCCCCGCCGTCGGCCGCCCCGAGCAGATCGATGAGCCGGGACCGGCGTACGGCGGGCATCACGCCCATGGTGTCGGCGACGGCCCGGAGCCACTCGGCGTCGGGTACCAGGGGGACCAGGTCGGGCTCGAGGAAGTACCGGTAGTCGTAGGCGTCCTCCTTCGACCGCAGGGTGACCGTGCGACCTTCCCCCTCGTCCCAGTGGCGGGTCTGCTGGACGACCGGCTCCCCTGCTTCGAGCAGGTCGATCTGGCGGTCGGCCTCGTAGTCGATGGCCCGGCCCAGCGAACGGACCGAGTTGAGGTTCTTGATCTCGCAGCGGGTGCCGAGCGCCTCGCCGGCCGAACGCCGCACCGACACGTTGGCGTCGACCCGCATCGAGCCCTCCTCCATCTTGCCGTCGGACGCTCCGGACGCCACCAGGATGGCCCGCAGCTCGGTGGCGTACGCCCTGGCCTGGTCGGAGGAGCGCATGTCCGGCCGGCTCACGATCTCGACCAACGGCACCCCCGACCGGTTGTAGTCGACCAGGGAGTAGTCGGCCCCGTGGATACGGCCCGACGCCCCGGCATGGGTGGTCTTGCCGGTGTCCTCCTCCATGTGGGCCCGCTCGATGCCGACCCTGGTGCCGTCGGGGAGGTCGAGGTGACCGTCGACGTTGATCGGCTCGTCGTACTGGCTGATCTGGTAGTCCTTGGCCTGGTCGGGATAGAAGTAGTTCTTGCGGTGGAAGGTCGATGGCCGGATCTCGCAGTTGAGGGCCGTGCCGATGGCCATGGCCAGCTCGACCGCCTTCTGGTTGAGCACGGGCAGCGAGCCGGGGAGCCCGAGGCAGACCGGGCAGACGTTGGTGTTGGGCTGGTCGCCGAACATGTTGGGGCAGCCGCAGAAGAGCTTGGTGGCCGTCTTGAGCTCGCAGTGCACCTCGAGGCCGATGACCATCTCCCACCCCGGCTTCACGACCGGACCCTCCCGGCCAGCACCGGAGGCGAGATGCCCGGCGCAGCCGCCTCCAACACCGCCGCCACCTTGAAGACGGTGCTCTCCGACAGCGCCGGGCCGAGCAGCTGCACCCCGACCGGAAGCCCGTCCTCCCCCGCACCGAAGGGGACGCTGATGGCCGGATGGCCGGCCAGGTTGGACGGGATGGTGCACACATCCGAGAGGTACATGGTCAGGGGATCGCCGGTCTTGGCCCCGAGCGGGAAGGCGGTGGTCGGCGCAGTCGGTCCGAGCAGGACGTCGCACCGCCCGTAGGCCCTGGCGAACCCCTCGATGATCCTGGTCCGGACCCGAAGGGCCTGGTTGTAGTACGCGTCCATGTACCCGGCCGAGAGCACGTAGGTGCCGAGCATGATCCGACGCTTCACCTCGGCCCCGAACCCGGCCGACCGGGTGGCGGTGTTCATGGCCACGTTGTCGTCGGCGTCGACCCGGAGCCCGTAGCGGACCCCGTCGTAGCGGGCCAGGTTGGAGGAGGCCTCACCGGGGGCGATCAGGTAGTAGGCGGACAGGCCGAGGACCACCTCGGGCACCGACACCTCCACCACCCGGGCCCCGGCCGCGGCACAGGCCTCGGCCGCCTCGCCCACCCGGGCCACCACATCGGGGGCGGCTCCGTCGAGGAACTCGGTCAGCACGCCGACGGTCAGGCCGTCGACGCCGTCGTCGAGCACCGACAGGACCCGCGGGGTGGGACGGTTGAGCGAGGTGGAGTCGGCCGGGTCGTGCCCGCCGATCACGTCGAAGAGGAGGGCGGCGTCGGCCACCGTGGTGGCCAGGGGCCCGATCTGGTCGAGTGAGCTGGCGAAGGCGATCAGGCCGTAGCGGGAGACGGTGCCGTAGGTGGGTTTCATGCCCACCACCCCGCACAGTGCGGCCGGCTGGCGGATCGACCCCCCGGTGTCCGAGCCGAGGGCCAGGGCAGCAAAACCGGCGGCCACGGCGGCGGCCGACCCCCCCGACGAGCCCCCGGGCACCCGGCCGGTGTCGTGGGGGTTGCGGGTGGGCCCGAAGGCCGACCCCTCGGTGGACGATCCCATGGCGAACTCGTCCATGTTGGTCTTCCCGATCATCACCGCGCCGGCCCGCTGCAGGCTGGTCACCACCGTGGCGTCGTAGGGGGGCCGCCACCCCTCGAGGATGCGCGACGAGCAGGTGGTGGGGACGCCCCGGGTGCACAGGTTGTCCTTCAGTGCGACCGGCACACCGGCCAGCGGACCCGGGTCCTCGCCCCGGGCCACCTTCGTCGTCGACCTCGGTGGCCTGAGCCCGGGCCTCCTCGGTGGTCACCAGGTTGAAGGCGTGGACCTCGGACTCACCGGCCTCGATGGCGGCCAGGTACCCGTCGAGGACGTCGCCGGCACGTCGGGCCCCGGAGCGGACGGCGCCGGCCAGGTCGGCCGCCGGAGCCGGGGAGCTCACGGGGCTTCGCCCAGGATGCGGGGCACCCTGAACCGGTGGTCCTCCACCGACGGCGCCTGGGCCAGCACCTCCTCGCGGTCGAGACACGGCACGACCTCGTCGGGCCGGAGGACGTTGGTCACGGCCAGGGCGTGGGCGGTCGGCGCCACGCCGGCCAGGTCGAGGGAGGAGACGTCGGCGGCGTGGTCGAGCACCTGGGCCAGCTGACCGGTGAACAGGTCGAGCTCCTCCTCGGTCAGGTCGAGCCGGGCCAGGGCGGCCACATGGGCCACGTCGTCGCGGGTCAGGCGTTCGGGCCGGGCCATCAGGCGGATGCGGTACCCGGCCCGGAGAGGGCACCGAGGACGAATTCCAGCCACCTGCTTCTCGATCAGCGGGGCGTCCCAGTCGAGGGTGGCCACGTGGAAGCTGCGCTCGAGGTGGACCCGCTCGATCGGCCCTCCCACCCCGGCCTCGAGGACGTCCCCCGAGACGGGGTCGACGACGTGGTCCTCCCGGCTGCTCAACAGGAGGGCCGGGCAGCGGATGTCGGCCAGCCGGGCTTTGACCGAGGCGACGCCCTCGAAGAGGGAGAGCACGGCGGCCAGCGGCGTGCCCGGGTAGGCGGCCTCGACCACACCCTCCTTGGCGATGTCCGAACCGATGCCGTCGATGACCTCGGTGCCCGCCTCGATCAGGCTCCGGATGCCGTCCAGGAACTCAGCATCAGGCGGTTCGACCAGCGGGTTGACCACCGCGATGCCGGCGATTTCGGGGTGCTGCTCGGCCAACCAGCAGGTCAGCGTCCCTCCCATCGACAGACCGGTGACCGCCACCCGCTCGCAGCGGGCGGCCAGCTCCTGGTAGGCGGCCTCGGCCGCCGCCGACCAGTCCGCCCACCGGGTCGGCACCATGTCCTCGACGGCGGTGCCGTGGCCGGGGAGCAGCGGGAGCTCGACGGTGAGGCCGGCGGCGGCCACCGCCTCGGCCAGCGGTCGCATGGATTGGGGATTCCCGGTGAAGCCGTGGAGCACGAGGACCCCGTGGGAGCCACCTCGGAACGACCACGGCTCGGCACCAGGGATGATCGGAGCGGTCACGAGGGGGGATGCTACCAATGATGCTGTCCCTCCCTTCCGGAGGGGTCCGGCTCTCGCCGGGGTGGCACACGGTTCTCTCGACGGGGGAACCTCCGGGTCTCGAGGGAGAACCTCGGGATGTTTCAATTCGAGAATCGGTCGGATTATCGGCTATGACCGATATATGGCCCGACCGGATATCGGCCGTGGCCGATATTTTGCCCAATTCGGCGAAACAAACTCTCCAGCCTCCACCCGCCGCGGACGGCCCGTCTGCGGCTCGGGCCCGGCCGGACCCCGAAGGTGACCGGGGTAGAGTTGCCGGCCAGACAGCCGACCGGACGGGCAAGGAGCAGCGCAGCGATGGCCACCTATCAGTTTCTGAGCGACGAATGGCTGGCCGAGGCCCGGGCCATCCGGGCCGAGTTCAACGGCAAGGGCGCGTCCATCGAGCACTCGATCAGGATGAACCTGGTCATCGCTGTGGTCCCCTTCGGCGAGGGGACGGTGGAGGCCCACGTGGACACCAGCAGCGGTGAGCTGGTGCTCGACACCGGTCACATCGACCCGGTGGACCTCAAGGTGTCCCTGGGCTACGACGTGGCCAAGGCCATCCTGGTGGAGGGCAACCCGCAGGCCGGAATCCAGGCCTTCATGTCGGGCAAGATCAAGGTCGAGGGGGACATCGCCAAGCTGATGGCCCTCCAGTCGATCAGCCCCGACCCGGTGGCCGCCGAGATCGGTGCCCGCATCCTGGCCATGACCGCCTGAGGCGGGCCCCAGCCCAGAACAGGCTCATCCACCGGCCCCATCAACCCCGGCCGGCACCGCCGGTGCCCGCCCGTGGCCGGGGGTGTTGTGCATGAACAGCGCGCACACTCCGGCCAGCACGGCGCCGATGGCCCCCACCGCGTAGGCCCGGTGGAACGAAGCCAGGGAGCCCACCCCGCCGTGGCCCGAGGCCTGGACGGTGACCATCACCTGGATGCCGGCCACGATGCCGATCTGGGTGATCAACTGCTGCGCGGCGCTCATCACCCCGAGCTCGTCGGCCGCCACCTCGTTGGACGCCGATGCCGCCGTCGACGGGGTGGACAGGCCGTTGCCCACACCGGAGAGGGCCAGGGCGACCAGGATCACCACCAGGGACGGTTGGGCCCCGAGCTGGGTGAACACGACCATCGACAGGGCGAGGGCGACGGCGCCGGCCACCGTCGACAGCCGCTCCCCCACCTTGACGGCGGCGTAGCCGGCGATGGGCGCCACGATGGAGAACATCAGCGGCCGGGCCGTCGACACCAGTCCGGCCCTGGTCTCGCTGTAGCCGTAGACCCGCTCCATCAGGATGGGGAAGAGGAAGAAGCCGCCCATGTAGGAGAAGTTGACGAACGTCCTGGCTCCGAGCGGGAAGACGAAGTTCCGCATCCGGAAGTACCGCAGCGGGATCAACGGCTGGGCCGCCCGGCGTTCGTGGAGCACGAAGGCCACGCCGGCCACGATGCTGAGGGCGAAGACGGCGAGGGTTCCCGGGGCGGCGAATCCCCAGGACGGCGCCACATTGAGCGCCAGGAGGCAGGCGGTGACCGACACGGACAGGGTGAGCGACCCCGTCCAGTCGAGGTGGCGCCACGGGCTCGGCCGCGCCCTGGTGCCCACCCGGTCGACCGGCCCGGCTTCGGCTGGCTGCGAGTTGTCGCCGGAGGGCAGCACGATGACGGCGAGCACGGCGGCGATGGCCATCAGGGGCAGTTCGCCCCAGAAGAGGGCGCGCCAGCCGAAGTACTGGATGATCGGAGCCCCGATGGTCACCCCGAGCACCGGGCCCCCGGCGCCCACCAGGGCCCACCAGCCCATGGCCTTGACCCGGTCCTCGTGGGAGAACACCTGGAGGACCAGGGCCATCGATGCGGCGCCGGTGGCCGCGCCCTGGACGCCGTCGAACAGCCGCGCCGCGATGAGCACCCCGGCGGTCGGTGCCGAGGCGGTGAGCACGACGCTGACGGCGGCGCCCGAGAGGCCCCACAGATAGAGGCGTCGGTAGCCCCGGAGATCGCCGAGCTTGCCCAGGATCGGAGCGGCCACCCCGAAGGCCAGCAGCGGGCCGGTGGACGTCCAGGTCAGGGTCGAGATCGTGGTGTGCAGCTCGGCGGCCACCTTGGGAAGGGCCACCACGAAGACGGTGAAGGTGATGTTGACCGAGAGCAGCCCGGCCAGCACCGTCCACAGCACCCACCACTGGTACCGGTCGGAACCGGCCAGGCGGTGGTGGATCCGGTGGCGGAACAGGATGGGCCAGGGGACGACGATGCCGCCTTCGGCACCGGCGCCGGTGCCGCTGAGCATGGCTTCGGCTTCGATCACCTCGTCGGCGTCGAACCCCTGGTCCCCTGCTGGTCCGCCGGGCCCTCTGACCCGCGACACCCCTCAGCCCACGAGCGGGTGCATCTGCGCCTGCAATTCCGCCACCGTCCAGCGCTCGCCTTTTTCCAGCGTGTCGGTCATCGTCCACGGCCGGAAGAGGCGGATCTGCCCGCCCTGGATGAAGTACACCCGTCCGGTGGCCGGGCAGTCCTCGGTGGCCAGGTAGGCGACCAGTGGGGAGACGTTGGCCGGATCCCAGCTGTCGAAGACCGACGCGTCGGCGGGGGCCTGCACGATGTCGGACAGACCCGGGGTCTGCTCGGTCATCCGGGTGCGGGCGGCGGGGGCGATGGCGTTCACCCGCACCCCGTAGCGGACCAGCTCGTCGGCGGCGATGGTGGTGAAGGCAGCGATGCCGGCCTTGGCCGCTCCGTAGTTGGACTGGCCCGGGTTGCCCAGCAGCCCCGACGTCGACGAGGTGTTGATCACCGACGCCTTGATCTCACGGCCGGCCTTGGTCTGTTCGCGCCAGTGGGCGGCCGCGTGCCGGGTGGGAACGAAATGGCCCTTCAGGTGGACGTGGATGACCGAGTCCCAGTCCGCCTCCGACATGTTGACCAGGACCCGGTCGCGCAGGATGCCGGCGTTGTTGACCAGTACGTGGAGGTCGCCGAACGCCTCCAGGGCCGTGTCGATGAGCCGCTTCCCACCGTCCCAGTCGCAGACGTCGTCGGCGTTGGCCACCGCGGTGCCGCCGGCGGCGGTGATCTCGTCCACCACCTGCTGGGCCGCGGACCGGTCGTCACCGGAACCGTCCACGGCGCCACCGAGATCGTTGACCACCACACTGGCACCCTCGGACGCGAACAGGAGGGCGTGCTCGCGGCCGATGCCGCGACCGGCCCCGGTGATGATCGCGATGCGTCCGTCCAGTGCTCCCATGTGATCCACTCCCCCAATCTGGTGCCCGAATCCCTGCGGTCTCGTCCCGCCGACCAACGGCAACGTGGGTTGGCGGACTCTGCCCGACCACGTTGACAGGGCCCCGAGGCCCAGGTCAAACCGGCAGGGCATCCCCCGGCGCCCCGGAGGCCAGCCGGACCGGGCGGTCGACCCGCGATCCGAATCCGGCATCGTCCACGGCGGCCACCATCGACCGGACCCGGGCCCTGTCGCCGGCCACCAGCATGTACTCGGTGTTGCGCAGGTGGGACACCGACCCCACCTTCTTCCCCGACGGGTCGTGGATGCCGATCCTCGCCCCCACGTAGCGGGCCGAGTCGAAGGCCAGGACCTCCACGTGCCCGCGGCCGGCGCACAGGTCGAGGAGCTGCTCGAAGGTGAGCCACGACTCGTTGTTGTAGGAGAGGATCACCACCTCGGCCCGGACGGCGGTGATCACCCGGCCCAGGGCGGCGGGCATCGACCGGCGGCCGTTGAACGCGCTGCGCGCCGCGGGGTCGCGGAGGTCCTCCCGTTTGCAGGCCACCCCGTAGTGGGAGGGGGCGTCCCAGGCCACGATGGTCTCCCATACGTGGTAGTTCGAGTCGTACCGGTGCTGGTTGTAGGGAGGGTCCAGGTAGGCCAGGTCGACCGGGCCGAGCCCGTCGCCACCGGCCAGTGCCCCGGCGTCGCCCCGCACCGCCCGACCGGGGCCGGGCAGCAGGCCCGGGACCCGGAGGGTCAGCGGTTGGTGAGCCCGGGGTGCCCACTGCTTGAGATAGGCCATCTGCAGGCCGGTGGTCGAATCCACCCGGTCGGCCGCCTCCAACAGGCTGGTCAGCAGGATCGGCCAGAGATCGGTGCCGCCGTGCCTGCGCTCGATGGCGTCGCGGATGGCGTCGATGCGGGCCCCGTTCTCCGGGCGGAAGTACCTCGACGCCTCGCAGAAGGTGGCGGTGACATACCCGGGCCGGCCCTCGAGGGCGTTGAGCTCGTCGACGGCATCGGCCACCCGACCGACCAGCGACGGGTCGGCCCTCGGGTCGGCGGCCACGTAGCAGCGGGCCAGGACGTGGGCGAAGCGGGTGCAGTCCACCGCGGTCACCTCCATGCCCATGCGCTTCCAGGCCTGGGCCACCCGGGTGGTCCCGCAGAACAGGTCGAGGCCGGTGCGGGCCCCCGATGCCTCGGCCAACAGCGTCAGAGCCGGGATCAGCCGCCGTTTCGACCCCAGGTACTTGATCACCGGGACGGGGGGCGGTGGGCGCTCACCGGCGACCGAACCGGCGGAACCACCAGTTCGGGTCGCGGGCGTGGGCATGGAAGTGGTCGGGGATCTGGCGCATCACCCGGTCGAACGACCAGACGCCCTCCCCGAGTTGGATGTCGGCCACCCGGCCCAGCTGGGCGAGCATGTGGTCGACCTCGGCGTCGGGTGGCTGGTCGCCATGGCGCTTCCAGACCACCATGGGCACGTCGCACACCTCGCAGGCCGCCACCCAGCACACGTCGTCCTCGTGGAACCACTCGGTGATCCGGGCCGCCTCGCACAGTTCGCAGCCGTTGTCGGTGGCGCTCACCGGGTGTACAGGTCGACGGTCGTTCCCGGGAGGACCGGGGTGCCGGCGGCCGGAGAGGTCGACACGACCTTGTTCGACTTGGGCGGGCCGTAGGGGCCGCCGGCATGGAGCCCGCGCACCTCGAGAGCGTGGGTGGCCGAGGCCACCGAGTGGCCGACCAGGCTGGGCACCGGCACCGGCTGGGGACCGATCGAGACGGCCACGCTGACCGGGGAGCCGAAGGGCTGCGGTCCGGCAGTGGACGCGGGAGTGGTGGCGATGACCTGGCCGGCCGGGACGGTGGAGCTGTACTCCCGGTTCTCGCTGGGTACGAAGCCGGCCGCGGTCAGGGCGGCGGCGGCGGCGGCGTAGGTGGAGGTGGCGCCGGTGACCGCGGGGACGAGCACCGGGGCGTGGCCCTTGGAGGTGATGACGGTCACCGTCGAGCCGTAACGTGCGGTCTTCGCCGGCGAGGTCGCGATGACGGCCCCGGCCGGCACGGTCGAGCTGTACTGCTGCACCGAAGCGGGACAGACGCCCACCAGGTTGACCGACTTGAGGTCGGCCACCGCCTGCTGGCAGTCGGCCACCGAGGCGATGTCGGGGATCTTCACCGGCGGCGAGGCCGGCCGAGACGATCACGTCGATGGTCGAGCCCTGCTTGGCGGTGACCGGCTCGGTCTTGCCCTTGCCCTTGGCCTTGGTGCTCGGTGCCGGGTCCTGCCTGAGGATGAGCCCGGCAGCCAGGGTGAGGTTGTAGTTGCGAGCCGTGGTGTGGAGGACGAAGTGGTCCTTGGCCACGGCCCGGTCGGCCTGGGCCAGCGACTTGCCCACCAGCGAGGGCACCGGATGGCTGGGGGTGAAGACCCCGCTGCGGGCGGCCAGGAACATACCGGCGGCGATGAGGAGGACCACGACGGCCGCGATGGCGGTGATCCACGGCCAGCGGCGTCGACGCCGCAACGCCTGGCCCCCTCCCCTTGGCCGTGGGGAGATGCTTGCCGTTCCGCCCCGGCTCCCCGACGGGGTCGGGCCGGCCCAGCTCGGTGAGGTCGAGATCGTCGGCGCCCCGGGGTCGTCCGACCGCCGGCCGGACCAGGGACTCGGCCGGCCCCCCCGACGGGCCGTCCGAGACCGTCCCGGCCAGGGGCAGCGGCTCGGGGCTGGGCAGGGAAGCGGCCAGGGCTTCGAGCCGCACCCCGAACTGGGCGGCGTCGTAGCGCTCGGACGGCTCGGGCGCCGCCGCCCACACCAGCACGTCGTTGAGGGGGCCCAAGGCCTCGTGCTCCGGCAGCAGGACGCCCACCCGGGCCATCAGGGTGGCCACGGTGGTGTCGCCGATGAAAGGGGCCTCGCCGGTGACGCCCTCGTAGAGCACCAGGGCCAGGGCGTAGACGTCGGCCTTCCCGTCGAGCACCCACCCCTCGACCTGTTCGGGGGCGGAGTAGCGGGCGGTGCCCAGGATGGCCCCGTCCGGCTCGGTCCACGATGCCTCGGCCAGCGCCCGGGCCAGGCCGAAGTCGGCGATCCGGAGGCGCCGGTCGGCGTCGAAGAGCAGGTTGGCGGGCTTGATGTCCCGGTGGACCAGTCCGCGGCGGTGGGCGTAGTCGAGCCCGGCGGCCGCCTCGAGTCCGACCTGGACGGCCTGTTCGGGTGAGAGCAGGACCCCGGTGTCGTACACCTGGCGCAGGCTGCCGCCGGCCAGGAACTCGAGGACCAGGTAGGGGACGCCGTCCTCCTCGCCCCAGTCGTAGACCTGGAGGATGTTGGGGTGGTTGAGGGCGGCCACGGCCTGGGCCTCGGCCCGGAAGCGCTTGAGGAAGGCGGTGTCGCCGGCCAATGCCGGGTGCAGCACCTTGATGGCCACCCGACGGTGGAGGGCCACGTCGTCAGCCAGATAGACGTGCGCGGACGCACCGGTGCCCAGGGCGGTGACCAGTCGGTAGCGGTCGCCGAGGACACGCCCGATGGAGTCGGTGATACTCGGCATGATTGTCGCTCCAGGCTAGCGAGTGAGCCCGCCCGAGCGGTGGAGGGTGGGGCGGAGATTCCGCCTTCTTCCCGGGGTTGGAACCAGGCCGGGGCCGCCCGGCCCACAACCCGAGGTCACGGCCGGATTCACGTGGCCGGCGGAGGCCCGGACGCGACGAGGACGGGGCCGGAGCCCCGTCCTCGTCGGTAGGGCGTGCCCGAGGGTTCGGGCAGTCCCTGTCAAACGGGTTAGCCGAGGCTTACCGCGGTCCGCCGAGTCGGTGGTGATCGAGATGGAGGTCAGCCCGCTCGTCGTGCAGGTGTGCAGCGAGCTTGGCTGTCTTCACGGTCTGCGAGCCACCGACTTGTCCTTTGCCCCGTGGTCGCTGCCGAGGAACGAACCGCTGGCCGTTCCCTTGACGGAGCCCGGGATGGTGAAGGTCCCGAAGCCTCCCATGGGTCCCACCGCTAACGCTCTTGACGTTGAGCACCGAATTGGGGACCGGCAGGGCTGGCGCCGTCCACTTGGTGGTAGCGTGCCCGTATCGGTCGAACTCTGCCGACGAGACCCGAGCACTTCCCGGCAGGCTTGGCCACCGTTCCCTTGGTGCCCTGTGAGCGATGCCGGTCACCGTTCCCTTGGTCACCGTCTCGTGCGTGTTGCACCCTTGACCGTGCAGCCGGTCAGCGTGGCAGTGACCGTCGACTTGATGGCCATGTTGGTGTAGCCGGTCTTGTCCTCCTTCGGTGAGAACTTCACCGTTCCGGTGATGTTCTTGCAGACGATGGTGTCCGTGGCGGCAGTGCTGCGGAGTTCGACGCGCTGGCCATGCCGCCGCTGAGGGCGATGGCACTGACCGGCATGGCGATCGCGGCTGCGACCACTAGCAACTTGCGAATCATGTATTACTCCTTGGTTCTTCCATGTCTCCATGGATCCGAAGTCAGGCGACGGATGCCCCCCAACGCGAGATTCCTTCCGGAACGGCGAAAGCGCTCAGGCTAGAACTCCGGTCCCCCCTTTCGGCCCCCGTGGCTCACGACCCCGGCCCATGACATGGGCAGGGACTAACAAATGTCGTGCCACCAGATCCCCCTGACGTCGCACGCCTTAGCCAACTCGCAATTCGAACAATAAGGGGCGCACGCTCCGAGAGCAACCACTCGGGACTCTCACCGCATGCGCCCTGGTCCGGGGCCGATTGCTCCCGTGCGCCGAGGAGAGGTGAACGATCGTTCGGGCGCGACAAGGACGGGGCCGGAGCCCCGTCCTTGTCGGTACGGCTTGCCTCATAGGACCGGGGTCAAACGACGGTCCCCGGTGACATCCGCAGAGGTCAGCTGATCTTGATGGTGCTGACCTTCTTGTCGATCGTCGCCGACGTCAACGTGCCCTTGCCGTTGATGTCCTTGGCGAAGTTGGTCGTCGAGGCCAGGCCGGTACCCTTGACCGCACCCAGGCACGCAACGAGCGTGCCCGTCGCACCCTTGTAGGCCGTCGGGGCCGTCACAGAACCGGTGATCTTGAAGCCGACCTCGGTGACCGTCGAGCTGACCTTGCACGACGCGTGCCCACAGTGGCCGTCTTGACCGTGAAGTTGTTGCCCTTGAGAGTGAAGGAGATGGTGGGAAGCGCAGTCTTGATCGAAGACGTGCCCGTCTTGATGATAGCCGGACCACGAGTCGTAGCCGTAGTCACCAATCTTGCACTTGGTGTAGCGGGGCCGGCTTGCCGGTGCCGGTGCACTTGGTGGACGCAGTCGTGATCGAGTGGCCGGCGCCGGTCCCGGTGCATCCGGTCCCGCTGAAGGCCAGGTTCCCGGTCTTGGTCGTCGAGGTCTTCGCCGTGCTGACCGCTCCGGCCGTAGACAGCCCGGGTGCGGCAAAGGTGACGGTGGACGAGACGGCACAGCTGATGGCCGGGGCCGTCTTGGCTCCGGCCGCCGAGGCGATCCCGCCGTTGACGGCGACCACACTGGCCGGAATGGCGATCGCCGCAGCGACCACAAGCAACTTGCGAATCATGTAGTGCTCCTTGTTCTCCCATGTCTCCACGGATTCGAAGTCAGGCGACGTGTGCCCCCCAACGTGAATGCGTGCCGGTACCGCGCGAGATACCCGGAGCAGGATTCAGGTGGCCCCTCGATGACGAACAGCTGACAGCCCGGACTCGACAAGCCCGGACCGGGCATCGAAAAGCCGTGATGCGAACTCAGCCCCCTTGAACCCCCGATTTCACTCGCAACAGCCCAGCAACACAGAACCATAACGGTCGATGGACACTCATATCAAGGCAATGGACCGGGTTACCCCGCGGTATCCGTTGGGCATCGGGCCGGTCAGCGAGGACGGAATCCACAGGGTTAGGCGCCCTGACCGGGGAGTTCGCCAGTTTCGAGGAGCGCCCCGAACCCGTCACCGTCGACCATGGGGACGCCCAACTGCTCGGCCTTGGCCACCTTGGAGGCCCCGGGCCCCTCGCCGACGACCACGGCGAACGTCTTCTTCGACACCGATCCGGGCGACTTCCCGCCCCGGGCCAGGATGGAGGCCTCGGCTTCCTCCCGGGTCATCCCCTCCAGGGTGCCGGTCACCACCACCGACTTCCCGTCCAGGGTCTGGGGGAGGTCGCCGGCCGCGCCGGGGCCGCCGGCACCCGGCTCGGTCAGGTTGACCCCGGCCAGCCGGAGCCGCTCGACCACCGACCGGTTGACCTCGGAGGCGAACCACCGAACCACGCTCGAGGCGATGACCGGTCCGACCCCGTCCACCACGGCCAGGCTGGCCTCGTCGGCCGACAGGATGGCAGTCGACGTCCCCCATCGCCCCGGCCAGGGCGATCGACCCGACCTGGCCCAGGTGGCGGATGCCCAGTCCGATCAGCACCCGGTGCAGGGGCCGACCCCGGGACTCGTCGATGGCGGCCAGGAGGTTGGCGATGGACACGGCCGCGAATCCTTCCAGGCCCTCGAACGTGCCGGTGGTGAACGAGTAGAGGTCGGCGACGTCGTTGAGGAGTCCGTGGTCGATGAAGAGCTGTACCCGCTGCTCGCCGAGGCCCTCGATGTCCATGGCCGAACGCGAGGCGAAGTGGGCGATGCGCTGCACCCGCTGGCCCGGGCAGTCGAGGTTGGTGCAGAACGTGTCACTCTCGTCCGGCAGGCGTTCGAGGGGGGCCCCGCAGCTCGGGCAGACGGTCGGGAATTTCCACTTCGGCTTGCGCCGCCCGGAGGAGGCCCCGAGCACCGGCCCGACCACCTCGGGGATCACGTCGCCGGCCTTGCGCACGATCACCGTGTCCCCGGGCCGCACGTCCTTGGCCCGTACCTGGTCCTCGTTGTGGAGGGTGGCCAGCGAGACGGTGGAACCGCCGACGAAGACCGGCTCCAGCACGGCGAAGGGGGTGGCCTTCCCGGTGCGGCCGATCGACACGGCGATGGCGTTCAACCTGGTCGACCGCTCCTCGGGCGGGAATTTGTAGGCGATGGCCCACCGGGGTGCCCGGGAGGTGGCGCCGAGCTGGCGCTGCAGGGCGAGATCGTCGACCTTGACGACCACGCCGTCGATCTCGTAGTCGAGCTCGTGACGGCGCTCCTCCCAGCGACGGCAGAAGGCCAGTACCTCGTCGAGGCCGTGCACCAGTTGCCGCTCGGGATTGACCGGGAACCCGGCCCGGTCCAGCCAGGCCAGTGTGTCCCAGTGGGTGTCGGCCAGGGCGCCGGGGGTCGACGGGCCCGCCGCGCCGGCGACCGGCCGACCGCCGGCCAACTGCAGCTCACCCACCTGGTAGGCCCAGAACGAGAGCGCCCGGCTGGCGGTGATCGACGAGTCCTTCTGGCGGAGGGATCCGGCGGCGGAGTTCCGGGGGTTGACGAACAGCCGCTCTCCGGCCTCGGCCTGGCGCCGGTTGAGGTCGTCGAAGGCGGAGACCGGCATGTAGACCTCGCCGCGCACCTCGATCAACTCCGGCACGACGCCGGCGCCGGGGTCGAGGTTCTGGGGATGTCGGCGATGGTGGCCACGTTGGCGGTCACGTCCTCGCCGGTCGTCCCGTCCCCGCGGGTGGCCGCCTGCACGAATCGTCCTCCGCGGTAGGTCAGTGAGATGGCCAGCCCGTCGATCTTGAGCTCACAGACGAACGCGGTGTCGGCGGGGATCTGCTTGGCCAGCCGGTCGGCCCATCCCTTGAGCTCCTCGGGACTGAACGAGTTGTCGAGACTCATCATCGGCACCCGGTGACGCACCGCGGCGAACAGGGCCGACGGCGCCGCCCCGACGGTCGAGGTGGGTGAGTCGGGGACGACCAGGTCGGGGTGATCGGCTTCGATGGAACGCAGCTCGCGCACCAGGGCGTCGAAATCGGCATCGCTGATCTCGGGATCGTCGAGCCGGTTGTAGCGATCGTTGTGGTAGGCGATCTGGGCCCGCAGCGCTTCGGCGCGGGCCACCGGGTCGGAACCCCCGGACCCGTTCCCGGTCGACGGATCCCGCCGCTTGGCGCTCACCGGGCGATCCCCGAGCCGACCACCGCGTCGGGTTGGTCGGGGTCGTAGAGGGCCACGGTCTGGCCGGGAGCGATGCGGCGCTGCCGGGTGGCGAAGGTCAACGACAACCCGGGTGGGCCGGATCCGGGCGCGCCCACGGAGCTGCGGCGGACGGTGCCGGCGACCGGGCGCCCGTGGGCGCTGCACTGGGCGATGACGGGCACATCCTCCCCCGTGCCCTCCTCGTTTCGATCTTCCGCGTCCCCCCGACGTCGAGCGGATCGCCGTCGACCCAGGTGACCGTGTGGAGCTCGACTCCGGGAGCGAGTGCGGCCTCGGCCGAGCCGAGTGAGATCCGCCGCGCCGGCACGTCGACGGCGGTCACGAAGCGGCGGCTGCCGTCGGGTCCGTGGCCCATGCCCCGCCGCTGGCCGACGGTCACCAACTCGACGCCTTCGATCGGACCGAGGTCCTCCCCGCTGTCGTGGTCGACCAGCCGGCCGGCGTGCAGCGGCAGGCGGGCCCCGAGGAATCCTTGCCGACCCTCGTCCGAACGGATGAAGCACACGTCTTGGCTGTCCGGCTTGGCCGCGGTGCGCAGACCGAGCCTCGCCGCCTCCTGGCGCACCTCGGCCTTGGTCATCTCCCCCACCGGGAACAGGGTGCGGGCCAGCTGGTCCTGGCCGAGCATGGCCAGCACATAGGACTGGTCCTTCAGGGGGTCCGCACCTCGGCACAGCCGGAAGTGTCCATCGGCGGTCTCCACGCAGCGGGCATGGTGGCCGGTGGCCACCGCGTCGAAGCCCAGGGAGCGCGCCCGCTCGAGCAACCGGTCGAACTTGAGATGCCGGTTGCACTCGATGCACGGGTTGGGCGTCCGGCCCTCGGCGTGGCCCTGCACGTACGGATCGACCACCCGCTCCTCGAATTCGGCGGCGAAGTTGAAGACGTGATGGACCAGCCCCAGCTGCTCGGCCACCCGTCTGGCATCCTCCACGTCGGCCACCGAGCAGCAGCCGGAATCGGACGAGCCGCCCCACAGTTTCAACGTGGCCCCGACCACCCGGCCGGGACCGAGCCGCTCGGCGACCAGCGCGGCGGCCACCGACGAATCGACACCTCCGGACATGGCCACCAGCACACGCATGGGTTCAGTCTCGCAGCTGCGCGACCGCACCCGGCACGACGGTCAAGGCACGGTCGATGTCGGTGCCGGTGGTGGTCGTACCCAGTGAGAACCGGATCCCGCTGGCCGCCTCGTCACGGCCCAGTCCCATCGAGAGCAGCACATGGCTGGCTTCGACGGCACCGCTCGAGCAGGCGGCGCCGGCGGACACGGCCACCCCGGCCTGGTCGAGCAGGACAACCAGAGCCTCGCTCTCGACCCCGGCGAAACGGAGGTGGAGATGGCCGGCGACCTTCTGATCGCGCCGCCCGGTCTCGGCCGCTCCGGCCACCGAGGCGAGAAGACCATCGCCCAGTCGATCGCGGCACGCCGTCACCCGCACCACCGTCTCGTCCCGCTCCGACACGGCGGCGGACAGGGCTGCGGCCATGGCCACGATGCCGGCCACGTTGTGGGTGCCGCTCCGCCGCTCACGCTCCTGGCCCCCGCCGTGGATCACCGGAGAGACGGCGGTGCCGTGCCGCACGACCAGCGCGCCCACACCCTTCGGTCCGCCGAACTTGTGGGCACTGACGGCCACCAGGTCGATCCCGGCGGTGAGCGAGGCCACGTCGAGCCAGGTGACGGCCTGGGCGGCGTCGGAGTGCAGGACGGCCCCGGGGGAACGGGTACGGACCACGCCGGCCACCGCATCGAGGGGCTGGATCGTGCCGATCTCGTTGTTGACCGCCATCACCGAGACCAGGCCCACCTCGGCCCGGCACGCCTCGGCCAGGGCGTCGAGGTCGACGATCCCGTCCTTGTCGGCCGGCACCTCCCGGAGCTCGGCCCCGGTGCGCCGGGCCAAGGCCCGGCAGGTGTTGAGGACGGCGTGGTGTTCGAAGCCGGCGCACACCAGGGCCGCAGGCGGGCGGGCGCCGGATCCGGCCGCCCAGGCCCCGGCGACGGCCAGGTTGTCGGCCTCGGTGGCACCGGCGGTGAACACCACCTCGCCGAGGTCGGCGCCGAGCAGTTCGGCGATCTGGTCTCGGGCATCCTCCACCGCGACCCGGGCCCGCCGTGACTCGGCATGGCCCCCGGACGGGTTGCCGAAATCTCCGGAGAGGTAGGGCAGCATGGCCTCGACCGCCTCGGGGCGCATCGGGGTGGTGGCCGCGTGGTCGAGATAGGCACGATCGGGCGCCATCAGGCGACCCAGACCGACTTGATGTTGCAGAATTCATGCAGACCGGGGGCCGACAGTTCGCGGCCGACCCCCGAGCTCTTGATGCCACCGAAGGGCAGTTCGGGCATGGACACCACCATGCCGTTCACGAACACCTGGCCGGCCTGGAGCCCGACGACGAATTGCTGCTGCTCTTCGTCGTCGTTGGTCCAGACACTCGAACCCAACCCGAACTCGGTGGCGTTGGCCAGGGCCAGCGCCTCGTCGGCGTCGGCCGCGGTGAACAGGAGGGCCACCGGCCCGAACACCTCTTCGGTCGCCACCCGCATCTCCGGGGTGATGCCGGTGATGACCGTGGGACGGTAGAAGAACCCGGGATGGTCCGGCCCGCCGGGGCCGACGACCCGCTCACCACCGCACAGGATGGTGGCTCCATGGGCCCGGGCGTCCTCGACCTGGGCGGCGATGGTCTCACAGGCGGCCGCCGTGACCAGAGGGCCCACCTCGGTGGCCGGGTCGAACGGGTCACCCACGGACAGGGCCTCCATGGCGGCCGACGAACCGGCCGGTGAACTCCTCGGCCACGGCATCGTGGACGATGAACCGCTTGGCCGCGATGCACGACTGGCCCGCATTCTGGACCCGCGCCTCCACGCCCACCGCGACGGCCCTGTCCAGATCGGCCGAGGGGAGCACGATGAAGGGATCGCTGCCCCCGAGCTCGAGGACGATCTTCTTGCCCACCGCTCCGGCCTGGGCGGCCACCGCCCGACCGGCGCCGACGCTTCCGGTCAGGGTCACCGCGGCCACCCGGGGGTCGGCGATGATCGCCGGCACCTGGTCGGTGCCGATGAGCAGCGTCTGGAGGATCCCGTCGGGCGCACCGGCCCGACGGAACAGGTCCTCCAGCAGCAACGCGGCCCGGGGCACGTTCGGCGCGTGCTTGAGGAGCCCGACATTGCCGGCCATCACCGCCGGTGCGATGAACCGGGTCACCTGCCACAGCGGGAAGTTCCAGGGCATGATGGCCAGCACGACGCCCAGGGGCTGGTAGGTGATCAGGCCCAGCGAGGCGTCCACCGGCACCTCCTGGTCGACGAGCATGGACTCGGCGTGCTCGGCGAACCACCGGAACCCGCTGGCGCACTTGGCCACCTCGCCCTTGGCCTGGGCGAAGGGCTTTCCCATCTCGGTGGTCACCAGGTGGGCGATGTCGGGCAGCTCGCCCTCGAGGAGCTCGGCCACCGTGGTCAAGAGGACCGAACGCTCGGCAAAGCTGGTGCCGGCCCACCTGGGCGCCGCCGCTGCGGCGGTGGCCAGCCGGATCTCGACGGAGGCGGCGTCGAGCGGCTCGAAGGACTGGAGCAGCTCCCCGTTGACCGGGTTGACGGTGGCGATGGGAGGGCCGGCGTCGACGGGGGTCATGTCCCCAGTATCGCCGACCGCCCCCCGAGGCCGAACGGCGGAAGGCAGAGCGGCGACGACGGTCAGTCCCGCTCGACCAGGGCCGGGATCAGGCCTCGCTGCACCTTCCCGGTCGCCGTCCGGGGCAGTTCGTCGAGCACCTCGTACTGCTTCGGCCGCTTGTAGGGGGCCAGGCGGGCGGTGGCGTGGGCCCGTACCGCCTCGACCAATTCGTTCACCGACCGGCTCCCCGTCGGCAAGGAGGGCACCAACGCCACACAGACCCGTTGACCCCACCGCTCGTCGGGCAGCCCGAACACGGCCAGGTCGCCGACACCGGCCACTTCGCACAGCACCGCCTCGACCTCGGCCGGGTAGACGTTCACGCCGCCGGTGATGACCAGGTCGTCGCGCCGCCCGTCGAGAAAGAGGTAGCCGTCATCGTCGATCCGACCGAGATCCCCGACGCTGAAGGATCCGTTCCTCCACGCGGCGGCCGTCTTGGCCTCGTCCTGCCAGTAGCGGAACCGGGCGAAGCGGGGGGCCCGGCACCAGATGGCCCCGTCCTCGTCCACCGACAGGGTGCGGCCCGGCCCGGGCCCGGCCGACCGTCCCCGGTCGTGCCATCCATTCCTCCGGCGAGCACACGGTGAACTGTCCCTCGGTCGAACCGTAGAACTCCCACAGCACGCCGGGGCCCACCAGGTCGAGCGCCCGCTGCTTGAGTGCCGGCGGGCACGGCGACCCGGCGTGGACCAACAGGCGGAGCCGGTCGAACCGGTCGGTCCCCGCCTCCTGGTCATCCACCAGCCGGCTCAGCGCGGCCGGGGCCATGAACGCGGTGGTGGGCACCGGCCCGTGGCCGCCCCGCAGGGCGGCGGTGGCCACCCCGGCGTCGAAGCGGCTCAGGATGACGCAGGTGCCGCCGCGGAGGAGCGTCCCGGCGGCGAACCGGATCGAGACCGAGTGGTACATGGGCGAGCACACCAGATGGACGTCGCCCGGCCCGAACGACCACAGGTCGGCCTCGTCGACGAACGCCGATTCCGCAGTGTCTGCATCCCACAACCCCGACCACACACCCTTCGAGCGGCCGGTGGTCCCCGAGGTGTAGTGCATCGGACGGGCCAGCGGATAGGGCGCCAGCGCCACCGGGGTTCCCCGGTCCAACCCGGCCAGGTGACCGGCGTCGTCGATCACCGCACCGGGCTGGCAGTCCTCGATCAACTCGTTCCGTTCGGCCTCGGTCAGGGTGGCGTTCAACAACACCGGGACGATGCCGACCCGGAGGGCGCCGAGGACGGCGCCGAGCAGCGCTGCCGACGAAGGGAGGCAGAACGCCACACGGTCGCCGGCGGCCAAGCCGGCTTCCTGAAGGGCACCCGCCGCCCGGCGCTGGGCGCCGTCGGCCGCTTCGGCGGTCAGTACCTCGACCGTGACCGGTCCGTTCACGGCAACTCCGGCGTCGGGTAGCACCGTGCGTGGTCGGGCGACGTCGGATCACCGAGGGCCGTGAACACCACCGGACGGACGGCGGCAATGACCGCCATCACCACGAACAGGATCACCGCTCCGAGGACGGTCACCGCCCGTACCCCGATGTGGTCGCCGATCCAGCCCTGGAGCACGGCACCGATCGGGTAGACGATGCCCAGGCCGACCATGTAGATCCCGAGGATGCGCCCCCTGACTTCGGCCGGGGCCCGGATCTGGACCACCGTGTTGAGCCCGGACAACACCGCGATGTAGCCGGCACCGACGGCCAAGAACGTCGACCATCGACCACCAGAGGGTGGGGGCCAGCCCGTAGGCCACCAGGAGCAGGGGGAGGACGAACAACGAGGTCTGGAGCATGGCCCGCCGGCCGAACCGCTCGGCCAGGGACGGAAGGGCAAGGGCACCGGTCACCGCCCCGATCCCCTGGGCGGTGACCAGCAGGGCGGTGGCCACCGGAGTGCTGACGCCGTGTCGGTGCAGCACCCCCGACATGGCCGGCACCAGGGCGATGAACGGCGAGGCCAACAGGGCGACGATGGCGATGAGCTCCACCGCCGCCCGGCAGCCCGGCTCGGACATGGCCGCCCGGGCCCCGATCACGATGCGGGCCCAGATTCCGACGGTACCGCCGGCATTGATCGGCTTCGGCAATCTCACCAGCGTCAGCGCCACCACCACGGCGGCGAACGATGCCGCGTTGATGGCGAAGACCACGGCATAGTCGTGTGACAGCAAGGCCAGCCCGGCCAGCGCCGGCCCGAGCACGCGACCCAGGTTGAACTGGGCCGAGGACAAGGAGACGGCTCCGAGAAGGTCGTCGTGCGGCACCAGGTCCGGAACCATGGCCTGATAGGCGGGAAACCCGATGGCACCGGACGCTCCTCCGAGGAAGGAGAACAGCACCAGCACCCATGGGGGATCATGCCCGACGGCGGCCAGCACGGCCAGGATGGCGGCGAAGGACATCTCGGCCAGGGTGGTGACGATCAACCACCGGCGACGGTCGAGCCGATCGGCCAACGCCCCACCCAACGGGGCCAACAGCCCGATGGGGATGAACCCGGCGGCGGCCACCAGACCGGTCCAGGCCGGTTGACCAGTGCGGGCGAAGACCAGGATTCCGAGGGCGACCGTCTGCATCCACGTGCCGATGTTCGACACCAGTGCAGCCGACCAGATCAGCGCAAAGTTCCGCGACCGGAGAGGGCGAAGCGATGCCAGGGCCACTCGGGCGAGGTTACCGGGCCGGTGCCGGCCCACCGGCGGGGCCGGTCACCCCGAACATGGTCCCGGTGGGCTACTCGTCGACCTTGTGCTTGCGCCTTGGCCTCAGGGCGAACCACCAGATGCTGGCCATGGTGGCCAGCACGCCCAAGGCGGCCGCCGGTTTCGCGATCTTACGGGAGCGATCAGACATGGAATGACGTTACCCGGCCCACGCCCTCCGCCGTCAGCCCTCATCGGGCACCCGGAGCCGCACCGTCCTCCGGCGCTCCCGAACCCTCGGCGGGAACGGCCCGCTCCACCAGCCGGTCGAGGATGAACCGGGCCACCCACGCCGGTGAGTTGAAGCGGTCCTCCTCGAAGACCTGACGGAAACGGCCCACCGAGGGGAGGGCTTCGGGCGGCGAGGACCGGATGAGGGCCTGCATGTCGGTGTCCACGTGGCCGGGAGCGAGCGCGTAGGCCCAGAGGCCGTCGCGCCGGCCCTCCCGGGCCACCACTTCGGTGAACATGTCGACGGCGGCCTTCGACGCGCAGTAGGCCGCCCAACCCTCGTACGGGTTGGTGGCGGCACCGGAGGTCATGTTGACCAACACACCGTCCCCGGGGCGGGCCCGCACGTGGCGGGCGAACGCGGCCGAGCCGTACATCACACCGAGGACGTTGGTCTCGACGTGGGTCCGCAACGCGCCCGGGCTAGCGTCGGCGACCGGTCCGATGGGGGCGAGCACGCCGGCGTTGTTCACCCACAGGTCGATGCGTCCGAACCGCTCGACCACCGCAGCCGCGAATCCGTCCACCGCGGCGGCATCGGTGACATCGACGGAGGCGACCAGCACACCGCGCTCGACGGGTGGCTCCGGTCGGGACCGGGCGCACAGCCCGAGCCGGAGCCCCCGGGCGGCGAACTCCCGAGCCATGCCGGCGCCGAGGCCGCGACTGGACCCGGTGACCACGGCCACCGGACCGAGGTCGGGCCCGGCCCGGTTCACACCTGGCACGACCTCATCCGTCGGTGGACACGAAGACGTTCTTGACCTCGGTATAAGAAGCCAGCGCCTCGAGGCCGAGCTCGCGGCCGAAGCCCGACTGCTTCATCCCGCCGAAGCTGGTCTGGACGCGGACCGAGCTGTGCGAGTTCACCGAGAGGTTCCCCGACTCGATGGCCCGGGCCATCCGCAGGGCCCGGGCCCCGTCGCCCGTCCAGATCGAACCGGACAGACCATAGGGGGTGTCGTTGGCCAACCTGACGGCGTCTTCCTCGTCCTCGAAGGGGATGACGGCGACGACCGGGCCGAAGATCTCCTCGCGGGCGAGGCGCCATTCGGGACGGGCGGGGGCCACCACGGTGGGCGGAAACCAGAAGCCGGGTCCCGTCGGGTACGGCTCCGACCAGCGACGGTTCGACCGGACCGCCGTCGGGATCGCCCATCCCCGCGGCGAGGAAGCCCTCGACGGTGCGCCGATGGGCCGCGGTCACCAGTGGTCCCATCCGCGTCGCCGGGTCGGTCGGGTCGCCGACCGTCCACGCCCCGACGGCATCGGCCAACAGCGCCAGGTAGCGATCGAACACCGATCGCTGGACGAGGACCCGGCTCCGGGCGCAGCAGTCCTGTCCGGCGTTGGCGAACACTCCACCGGGCGTGGCCGAAGCGGCTCGCTCGAGGTCGGCGTCGGCGAAGATGACCGATGCCGACTTCCCCCCGAGCTCGAGGGTGACCCGCTTGATCGTCCCTGACGCCCGGGCCATCACCTGGCGACCGACTTCGGTGGAACCGGTGAAGGCCACCTTGGCCACATCGGGATGCTCGACGAGCCTGGTACCCACTGTCGACACCCTTCCCCACCAACACCTGGAACACGCCTTCGGGGAGGCCGGCCTCCAGGGCCAGCTCGGCCAGGCGGAGGGCGGACAGCGGGGTGATCTCGGCCGGCTTGACCACGACGGTGTTGCCGGTGGCCAGGGCCGGGCCGATCTTCCACGAGGTGATGGCGATGGGGAAGTTCCACGGCACGATGGCGGCCACCACCCCGAGCGGCTCATGAAAGGTCATGTCCACGCCTCCGGCCACCGGCACGGTGGCGCCGCGGTGCTTGTCCACCGCCCCTGCGTAGAAGTACAGGACCTCGGCGACCATGGCCACCTCGTCACGACTCTCGGTGATGGGCTTGCCCACGTTGCTCGTCTCGAGCCGCGGCCAGCTCCTCCCCGTGCTCCTCGACCAGCGCCGCAAACCTGCGCAGGAGACGGGCCCGGTCGGCCGGGGCCACCGACCGCCAGCGGCGACCGGCCCCGAGGGCCCGGGCCACCGCCCGGTCGGCCTCCTCCACTCCGGCCAACGGGAGCTCGGCGATGGCCGTCTCGGTCGCCGGGTTGACCACCGTGGTGGTGTCGTTCATGAAGGTCCCCTGCTCTCTGGCCGGCCGTCGCTCGCTTCCCGACCGGCGCCTGCCGCCTCGACCAGGGCCTCGAACAGCCGACGGTCCCCGGTCTCCTCCGGATGCCATTGGACACCGACCACGAACCGGTAGCCGGGCAACTCGACCGCCTCGATGACGCCGTCACCGCTCCTGGCCGTCACCACCAGGTCGCGTCCCAGGTTGCCGACGGCCTGATGGTGGCAGCACAGCACCTCCAGCCGCTCACCGAGGAGACGGCGGACGGCGCTCCCCGGTTCGGTGACCACAGCGATAGCTCCGAACGCGCCGGGCCGCGGCTGGTGGTCGTTCGACCCCACCAGGTCGGGGAGCTGTTGGACCAGGTCGCCGCCCAGGTGGACGTTGAGGACCTGAATGCCGCGACACACCGCCAGTACGGGTAGGTCGGCCCGGAGGGCAGCATCCAACAGGGTCAGCTCCACGTCGTCGCGACCTTCGTTGATGCCACCGTTGCGCGGATCGGCCGCCCGCCCGTAGCGGGCGGCGTCGATGTCACCCCCACCGATCAGGACGAGCCCGTCGAGGGCAGCCACCAGCCCGTCGAGCCCGCCGGGCCGGTCCACCGACGGACCGCCGTTCTCACCGCTGCGGCAGGATGCGGCGGCGGGTGGCGGGATGAGCAGGGGTTGACCCCCCGCCGCCTCCAAGACGTCGAGGTACGGGCCGGGCACGAGGGCGGCGTCGCGCTCCCAGGCCCACCACGACGTGGTCTGCCGATAGGTCGAGACTCCGACCAGTGGACGCTGTCGGGCCTGCGACATGCCGGACAGTATCCCACCACCCCGGACCACCCGGACCCCTCTCTCGCACCCCGGATAAGGTCGGCGGCGGCGCGGTTCCGGGTGCATCGCCGCGATGTCAGCGACGGGCAGGCGCGCCACCCCGATACCCGACCGAACGGAGGACCTGATGGCTCGACTCGACGGCAAGGTTGCCGTGATCACCGGAGCGGGAAGCGGTATCGGCCGAGTGGCCGCATCGTTGTTCGCCGCCGAAGGGGCGAGGGTCGTGGTGGCCGACGTGGTCGCCGACCACGCCGAGGAAGCGGTGGTCGACATCGTGGCCGCCGGCGGCTCGGCCGTGGCGATGGTCGTCGATGTCTCGGACAGCCAGCAGTGCGACGCCATGGTTCGTGCCGCGGTCGACAACTACGGAGCGCTCGACGTGCTGTTCAACTGCGCCGGCATCTTTCCCGAGGACGACGGCGGCCTCCTCGACACGCCTCCCGACACGTGGCAGAGGGTGATGGAGGTCAACCTCAAGGGCGTGTGGCTCGGGTGTCGATCGGCAGTACCGGCCATGCTCGACTCCGGTGGAGGCTCGATCGTCAACGTCGCCTCGTTCGTCGCCCTTGTCGGTGCGGCTACCGCCCAGATGGCCTATACCTCGTCGAAGGGGGCGGTGCTGGCCATGACCCGCGAACTGGCCGTCGAATACGCCCGCCGCGGGATCCGGGCCAACTCGATATGCCCGGGCCCGATCGAGACGCCCGTTGCTGGCCGAGCTCCTCGCCGATCCGGCCCGGCGCCAGCGCCGACTGGTCCACATTCCCATCGGACGGTTCGGACGCCCCGACGAGATCGCCAAGGCCGCGCTGTTCCTGGCGTCGGACGATGCGTCGTTCGTCACCGGATCGGCCCTGGTGGTGGACGGCGGTATCACCGCGGCGTACGTGACCCCGGAGTAGGGCTGGACTGGTCGACGAGGCTGGGTCAGAGTGCTGGGATGCTGACCTTGGAAACCCTGCCTCATCAGATCCAGTCGGGTGAAGTCGACACCGTCGTGGTGGCCTTCCCCGACCTCCAGGGCCGGCCGGTCGGGAAGCGGGTCACCGGCCCCTTCTTCGTGGAGCATGTGATGCACCACGGGATCGAGGTGTGCGACTACCTGCTGGCCTGCGATGTCGACATGACCCCCCTGCCCGGCTACGAGTTCGCCAATTGGGAGACCGGCTACGGCGACCTCAACGCGGTGGTCGATCCCCGGACGGTACGGCCGCTTCCCTGGCTGCCCGGGAGCGTGCTGGTCCTCTGCGACCTGCTGACCATGGACGGTCAACCGGTCGAGGTGTCGCCCCGCCGGATCCTGCAGCGCCAGATCGAGCGGGCCGCCGCCCATGGCCTGGAGGTCAAGTGCGCGACCGAGCTCGAGTTCTACCTCTTCCGCGAGTCCTTCGCCGAAGCCGCCGGGAAGCGGTGGCACTCGCTTGCGCCCCATGCCGACTCCATCGAGGACTACCAGCTCCTGCAGACGTCGCGGGAGGAGTACGTCATCGGGCGCATTCGCAACCAGATGCTCGAAGCCGGGATCCCGATCGAATTCTCCAAGGGCGAGGCCGGCATCGGACAACACGAGATCAACATCACCTTCGCCGACGCCCTCGAGGTCGCCGACCGTCATCTGGTGTTCAAGAACGGGGTGAAGGAGATCGCCGCGGGACTCGACCGATCGGTGACCTTCATGGCCAAATGGACGATGGCCAGTGCCGGGTCGTCCTGCCACATCCACACCAGCCTGTGGGACGCGGGCACCGGCGCGCCGAAGATGGCGCCGGAGGACGGCGTCGCCACTTCGTCCGGGCTCTCCGTCGTCGGCCGACAGTTCCTGGCCGGGCAGATCCACGCCGCCCGGCAATTGGCGTGGTGCTTCGCCCCCTACGTCAACTCCTACCGGCGCTACGTACCCGATTCGTGGGCCCCGACGGCCGCCGTCTGGGGCGAGGACAATCGGACCTGCGGATTCCGCACGGTCGGAGCGGGCCCCGGTCGGCGGGTGGAGAGCCGCATCCCGGGGGCCGACGTGAACCCCTATCTGGCCCTGGCCGCGGCCATCGCCGGGGGCCTGTGGGGGATCGAACACGAACTCGAACTCGGTCCGGCCTACACAGGCAACGCCTACCAGGCATCCGATGTGCCCCGCATCCCGTCCAACCTGGCCGACGCCATCGACGGCCTGGCCGGGAGCGAGGTGGCGGCCGAGGCCTTCGGCCCCGAGGTCCACCACCACCTGCTCACCACCGCCCGCCAGGAGTGGGAGGCGGCCAACCGGGTGGTCACCGACTGGGAGCTGGCCCGGAATTTCGAGCGCATCTGACCCGCTTGTGTCCGAGATGCGGCCGCGTTTGCAGACAATGCCCCCCGGTACAACGAACGAGGTACCGCATTCGTTACACCCAGGGAATTAGGCGCCTCACCAGCCAACTTGTCGCCGATCCATTGCTGGACGGGGCCGCCGCCTGGGTGTATGACTCAGGTAAGGGGGAATGAGAGTTCCAGTGCCGCCAGTCGACAGCGAGACGAAAACAGCGAGCAACTTCCGGGGCAATCTCCGTGCGGCGAAGCGGGGCGACCAGGACGCGTTCGCTCTGCTGTGGAAGCAGTTCCAACCGAGTCTCCTCCGGTACCTGACGATCAAGGCCGGTCCGGTGGCCGAAGACCTGGCCGCCGACACCTGGTTCCGGGTCCTGCGGGCGCTCCCCACGTTCGACGGCGACGAAGCCGGCTTCAGGGCCTGGTTGTTCACCATGGCCCGGAACCGGGTCATCGACTGGTACCGGGGAGCTTCCCGACGCTTCGAATACATCGAGCATTCACAGCTCGACCTGGTCCCGGCGACGACGAGCGTCGAATCGGACGCCGACGAGCATTCCGCCACCCAGGCCGCCCTGGCCTTGATCGCTCAGCTTCCTCCCGATCAATCCGAAGCGGTCATGCTGCGGGTCGTGGCCGGACTCGACGTTGCTACAGTGGCGAAGATCATGAGGCGGTCGTCAGGGTCGGTACGGGTGCTTGTGCCATCGCGGTCTCCGTCGGTTGCAGAGTGCGCTCAACGGCGACGGTGAGACGGTCGGGTCCGACGAAGCCACATCGGCCGCCTTGGTCGGGGGATCGGACGAGGCGTTGGTCGGGGGATCGGAAGACGGACTTCGACTCGTACCGGAGGTCCGCCTCCATGGTTAGCGTGACCAACGGCCCGCTCTTCGGCAACTCCGGCTTCGACGACTTGACGGTCGTCGAGCTCCCGAACCTCATGGAGGGAGAGCTCGCCGATCTCATCGCCGCGGCCTCGGCACCGGGACTGCCCAGTGAGCTGGCCGGGGAAGATGCAGCCCGCTCCATGTTCGATGCGGCGTCGGCGGCGTGGCCGAAGCGCCGCCGGCTGCGCCGACCCGCTCGGGCCGCCGTCGTGGTCGCGTCGGCGGCAAGCCTCTTCGCCACCACCACCGCGCTGGCGGCAGCATCCGACCTCCCGGCGCCGGCGCAGCACGTCGTCGACGGAGCCTTCCACCAGGTGGGCATCAACATGGCTCCGCCGGCCCCGGCGCCGGCCCCGGTGTCCAGCGCCACGCCGCTGCCCTCCGCCTCGACCGCCACCCACCACAAGCGGAAGGCCGCGACCACGCATCGGGCTTCGGGCCAGCCAGCGGCTCCGGTGACGACCAACTGCCCCGCCGGGTCAGGTTCGGGGAACGTTTCCAGCGGGACCGGGACGCTTCGGACCGGAGGCTCACCTCCGCTGTGCGATCACCAAGCCGACCTCGACTCGTCACGCCAAGTTCCGGCACCACGGCGCTGGAGAAGTACCGGAAGCTGCGCCAGGAGGCGGGCGCCACAGATCGGCAGGGAACCCAGACGACACGGCGCGACCACGGGGTCGGGTGGCAGCCGGGGCGGCAACCAGTCCACCGGCTCGGGCAGCGGTTCGGGAACCGGAGGCAACCGGGGCGGCAACCAGGGGACCGGGTCCGGCAGCGGTTCGGGAACCGGAGGCAACCGGGGCGGCAACCAGGGGACCGGGTCCGGCAGCGGTTCGGGAACCGGAGGCAACCGGGGCGGCAACCAGGGGACCGGGTCCGGGAAGGGCGGGACCGGAAAGAAGGGCGGCGGGACCGGGTCCGGGAAGGGCGGGACTGGGTCCGGGAAGGGCACGGGGACCGGAAAGAAGGGCGGCGGGACCGGGTCCGGGAAGGGCGGGACCGGAAAGAAGGGCGGCGGGACCGGTTCCGGGGCAACAGGGGGATCGGGAAAGCGCCACCGTCACAATGGGACGCAAGCACAGCAACGGACCAACTCGAGTGGGCAGGCAGGAACAATTGAGGACGGCGCACCGACCGGCTGATGGGACGCGGTCGACTGGGGAGTCCTCTGAGCTTCGCGTGGCCAACTGGTTCGTGGGGAGAAGCTCCGCGGTGATCCGGATGGACTACCTACGACTTGCCCTCGGTTCGGTGCTTCTGGCCGGGATCATTGCCGCCGGATCCGGAGCGGTGGCCCCCGCGGTCGAGGCGCGCACAGGCGCAGCCGCTCGCCGGTTGGGCGGGCCCCAACGAGGGATTCGGTGCGCAGACGTCGCTCAATTGGGCCGGGTACGCGGTCACCGGAGGCACGTTCAGTAGGGCGATCGGAAGCTGGACCCAGCCCCACGCCACGTGCCCATCGCACACCGCGACCCAGAGGGCGGCATTCTGGGTCGGCATCGACGGCTTCGCCAAGACAGATCCGACAGTCCAGCAGGTGGGGACCGACTCGGACTGCGTGAAGGGCACCCCCACCTACTACGCGTGGTTCCAGATGTTTCCCAAGGCTGCGACATTCCTGCCGACCTCGAAGTACCCGGTGGTGCCGGGTGAGGCCATCAGCGCCCAGGTGTCGGGGTCGGGCAAGAACTTCACTCTGGTGATCACCGCGGTTTCGGGTGGGGTTACCAAGTGGCGCTTCTCCACCAACCAGACGGCTTCGAAGGTGCCGAAGGACTCGTCTGCCGAGTTGATCACCGAGGCCCCCTGCGTCGGAAGCCCGTGCCAGATCGTCCCGTTGAGCAACTTCGGAACGATCAACTACTCCGGAGCGTCCGCCAACGGCCATGTCCTCTCGACGGCGTCGGGGTTCAAAGTGACCAAGCTGACCATGACCACAAAGGGAGGGGCGATCATCAAGGCCCGGACATCATCAGTGAGTTCGGGTGGCACTGCGTTCAGCGTCACCTGGGCCCACACCTGATCGGACAGCCGCCGGCCGACCGTGCGGGCGGGACCGCGTCGGGCCCGGGCGAGAGTAAGGCCGGCGGCGGTTCCGGAGCCGGTGCGCCTGGCCCGACCAAGCGGAAGGTTTCGTCCAGGACGCCCTCGTCAAGGTGGAACAGACTTCTGGCGTGAGGCTGCCGATCCAGGACGAGAGTCACTGCCGGAGTCGATGGATCGCGCCGGCCAACTTCGGCGCTGGCGACCGGAGGCGCCGGCGACGCCTACCCGTTGCCTGGTCTTCCTGAACCATGAATCGCAGAGGCCAAGGGCACCTCATCGCCGGCCCTCCGCTCGTCCGGGCGGCCAGCCCGTCCCGCCCGGTGCGCCCTTCCCGCCGATCGAGTGGGCGATCCACGTTGGCTTCGACGGCACTAAGAGAGATCCCTGATGGGCATCGAATCGGCCTTGACCTGGGAGTTCACTCCCAGGAAAACATTCACTCAAGTCCGAACGGGGACCTAACCGACACTGTCCGAGGCCGGGTCTGCTGAATCGGGCAGCATCCTCAATCGACGCAATCCGATTCCGGACCCGGCTGCAACGCGAGCGGAGCCAGTGCCCGGCCTGATGGAGACCCACGCTCCGGGCCCACGCGACGAGGACGGGGCCGAAGCCCCGTCCTCGTCGGTACGGCATGCCCGATGATTCGGGCGTTGATGAGCGGTCAGCTGAGGCTGACGGCGTTCTTGCCCGGTTCAGTCCGGATGGCCAGCGAGCTGACTCCAGAGTTTGTCACATGCGGTGAGGAACGCTGCCGCGGTTTCGGTGGTCTCCGCGATCGAGATGTCCCCGGAACCATGGTTGGACCCCTGGAACGATCCCGAAGCCGTGCCCTTGACCGAGCCCGGAAGGGTGAACGTCCCGTGGGCTGGGCTTCCGGCCGTGCCTCCCTTGACGCTCTTGATGCCGAGCACCGACGGGGGCGGAACGGAGCCGGACGAGACACTCCACTTGGAGGTCAGCGTGCCGGTGTCGGTGGAGCTACCCAACAGGCCGGTGCAGGTGCCGGCCTTCGCTTGGAGGTTGTCCCCTTGGCGCCGGTGATCGAGCCGGTGATGGTGCCCTTGCTGACCTTGTAGGCCGTCGAGCCCTTGACCGTGCAACCGGTCACCGTGGCGGTGACCGTCGTCTTGATGGCCTGGTTGGTGTAGCCGGTCTTGTCCAGCTTGGGCGAGAACTTCACCGTACCGGTAATGGTCTTACAGATGATGGTGTCGCTCGTCGAGGTGCGGGGGTTCGCCGCTGAAGCGGAACCACCGGCTAGGGCGACGAGGCTGACGGGCATAGCGATCGCCGCGGCGATCACAAGCAGCTTGCGAATCATGTAGTGCTCCTTTTTCTTCCATGTCTCCATGGACTCGAAGTAGGGGCGACAGCTGCCCCCCCGAAGATCGGAATTGCCAATATGGCGCTTCCACCCCTCTACAACGCAGTGGGTGGTCATCCCGTTACAGGCGGTTGCCGCCGACGGACCGGGGCCGGAGTCCCTCGACCGACCCGAATTCCGACGCATCCGCCCAGGTGACAGCGGTGCAATCGCCTTCAGCCGGGTCCTTGACGGGTCGGGAGCCACCTGCCACCATGGAGGGAGCATGTTCACCGCCACCACCTCGGAACTCCTCCTTACCTAACGGCGAGCGCCACATCGCGTTCGCCCGCAACCTCCTGAGCCCGAACGGCCAGGGGGTTTTTTGTTGGGCGGGACCGGAGTCCCTGGCCACCAGGCCAGATCCCGCTCCAACCTCAGATCCAACGACAGCAGAGCACCAGACACACCGACACCTCGGGAGCCAGAGCACATGAAGACGGAACAGAACCCCGGATCGACGACAGGCCACCACGACGGGCCACCGGCTGGCCATGCCCTGTGACGTGTCGCCGATGCCGTTCCACCTCTACCGGCCCTATCGCCCCCTCACCCTGCCCGACCGGACCTGGCCGGACCGTGACCTGACCCGGGCACCCCGCTGGGCCAGCGTCGACCTTCGGGACGGCAATCAGGCCCTGGTCGACCCCATGGATCCCGGAGCGCAAGCTGAAGCTCTTCAACGCACTCGTCGAGATCGGATTCAAGGAGATCGAGGTGGGGTTCCCTGCGGCATCCCAGACCGACTTCGACTTCCAGCGCCAGATCATCGACGAGGGCTTGATCCCCGACGATGTGACCATCCAGGTGCTGGTGCAGTGCCGGGAGGAGCTCATCGAGCGCACCTTCGAGTCGCTGATCGGAGCACCGCGGGCCATCGTCCACTTCTACAACTCGACCTCGGAGCTGCAGCGGCGGGTGGTCTTCGGTCTCGACCGGGCCGGCATCATCGACATCGCCGTCAATGCCGCCAAGCTGTGCAAGAAGTTCGAGTCGACGGTTCCCGGATACCGACATCCGCTACGAGTACTCCCCGGAGAGCTTCACCGGCACCGAGCCCGACTTCGCCGTCGAGATCTGCGAAGCGGTGATGGGGGTGATCGAGCCCACGCCCGAACGTCCGATCATCATCAACCTGCCCAACACCGTCGAGATGTACGGCCCCAACGTCTACGCCGACGTCATCGAATGGTTCGGCCGGACCGTCGCCCACCGCGACTCGATCGTCCTCAGCCTCCATCCCCACAACGACCGGGGAACGGCCGTGGCCGCGGCCGAGCTGGCCGTCCTGGCCGGCGCCGACCGGGTGGAGGGGACGCTGTTCGGCAACGGCGAGCGCACCGGCAACGTCGACATCGTCACCCTGGCCATGAACCTGTTCTCCCAGGGCGTCGATCCGGCGCTCGACTTCAGGGACATCGACCGGGTCCGCCGCATCGCCGAGTACGCCACCCGGATGCCCGTCCACCCCCGCCATCCCTACGCCGGCGATCTCGTCTACACCGCGTTCTCCGGGTCGCACCAGGACGCCATCAAGAAGGGCTTCGCCGCCATCGGCGACGACTACGACCACTGGGAGGTGCCCTACCTGCCCATCGACCCGAGCCACACGGGACGGACCTATGAGGCGATCATCCAGGTGAACAGCCAGTCCGGCAAGGGCGGGGTGGCCTACGTGATGGACACCGAGCACGGCCTGGATCTCCCCCGTCGGCTCCAGATCGAGTTCTCCAAGGAGGTCCAGGCCGTCACCGAGGACAGCGGCACCGTGATCAGGGCCGGCGAGATGTGGGACGTCTTCTCGAGGACGTACCTCACCGATACCGGCGTCCGTCTGATCGGCAGCGAGGTGACCACCGGTGGTCGCCGGACCACGGTCACCGCCCAGCTGCTGGTCGACGGCGAGCCGCACACGGTGATGGGCGAGGGCAACGGACCCATCGACGCCCTGGTCGGCGCGCTCCGGACCGAGCTGGGTGTGGAGTTCGAAGTGAAGGACTACAGCGAGCACGCCCTCACCGAGGGCAGCGAGGCCTCGGCCGTTGCCTACGTGGAGGCGGAAGGCCCGGACGGCTCGACATGGTGGGGCGTGGGCATGGACTCGAGCATCCTCGATGCGTCGCTGAGTGCGGTGGTGAGCGCGGCGAGCCGGGCGCGGGAGCGCTCGGTTCCGTCGTGACGACAACCGGGTGACCGCGCACCTGGCCGACTGAGTTCGAGGGGCCGGGTTCGCCCGATCACGCTTTCCTCACCGGAGCAAGGCGTGGAAGGCTATCGCTCCGTGCCGAGTCGTTCGATCGGGAGTTCAGACCTCGAGGACAGACTGGTCGAACGCCTGAGCCGCAGGATCTGGCCGATCCTCACCGCGGTCGTCTTCGTCGCCCTGGGATCGGCCTACTTCTTTCGCTGGGCGCCGGTGATACGGCATACGCCGTCGTCGTGGATATCACCCGGAGACCTCTGGGACACCTACGGCGCGGCCATCGCCTTGGCCCATGGCCATCTCAGCGCCGTCTACACGGCGAAATCGGGATTTCTGGCTCCCCCTGGCTTCCTCCTCGCTCTGCTGCCACTCGCCGCCGCCAACAACGCACTGGGCACCACCTTCATCGAGCTCGGGAAGAACCACCAGGCGCTCAGTCAGCCGCTCACGCTGAAGGCCAGCGGGTCCCCCATCTTGACCAGCGGTTCGGCCAATTTCCACGGCCACGAGTACTTCGTCCACCCCCAGGCGTTCGTGATCCTCGGTCCGCTGGTGTTGGCACTCGCCTGCCTCTCGCTGTTCGCCTTCGATGCCCTGGCCGAACGGCTCGAGGTCAACCGCCACCGCCGGGTCGTGCTCACCCTCGCCGAGGCCGTGGTGCTGTGGAACGTGACCGTCTTCTGGGGGCACCCCGAGGATGCGGTGGCGGTCGCCCTGGCCGGCTATGCCCTCCTGTTCGCGTTGGACGATCGGTTCACCGGGGCGGGCTGGCTCTTCGGCGCCGCCGTCGCCGTCCAACCACTGGTGATCGTGGTGTTCCCCATCCTGGTCGTGCTGGGAGGGATGAAGCGCGCTCTCGGGTTCACCCTCCGGACCATCATCCCCGCCGCCGCCGTGACCATCGCCCCGCTGGCATCGGAGTTCCACGGCACCGTGCACAACCTCGTCAACCAACCGACCTATCCCAACAACAAGAACGACCACCAGACGCCGTGGACGTTCCTGGCCCCGAAGCTGGGTGGACAGCGGGGTGGACGCCGCCGTCGGCGGTGGGCCGGTGCGGATCGTCGTCCTGGCGCTGGCCGCCGGGCATCGGCTGGTGGGTCCAGCGATGGCGGGAGCGACCCGAGATGATCGTCTGGTCGGTGGCCCTGGCCCTCGCCCTGCGGACCTACACCGAGTCGGTGACCACCGCCTACTACATGTGGCCGGCGCTCGCCGTGGGTCTGGTCGTCGCCGCACGCGGGAGCCGGTGGCGTTTCGCCATCGCCATCGCCATCGCCGTCGCCGTCACGGTCGTCGCCCAGTGGAACCTGAGTCTCTGGCCATGGTGGATGCTCAACGTGGTCGGCGTCACCGGCGTCCTGGTGGCCGCGGCATGGCCGGAACCGGTCAACCCTCCCGTGGCCCGAGCCGGGCCGGTGCGCGCCCCGAAGCCTTCGGGTCGAGGCGGGTCGAGGTCGTCGGGGTCGAAGAAGAAGGCCAAGCGGAAGGCGGCCCGCTCGAACCAGAAAGGTGTCGGGCCGGCGCTGACGCCTCCCCCCACCCTGACGAACCTTCAGTTCGCCGGTGCTCAGGTCGCTTCTCGGGTGACCGTCGTCCCCGGTTACGATTCACCGAACGCTCGACGGCAGCCGAGCCGTGCCGAGCTCGAGACGGGGTGTGGACCGGTGTCCAAGGAGTTGAACGGATCGGCCCACGGGACGTCACCGGTGCCCGGTGGGAGGAGGAGGAACGACGCCATCTCCCGGCGGGACCGGTTCATCGACGAACAGCTGGCGCGGCTCGACGCCGACTCGCTGGTGGTCAACGTGGGGTGCGGGGTGGTGCGGAGGTTCGAGGCCGGCCTGCCGGGCCCGGTACATGGCCACCGACCTCCGGGTGCTTTCCAACGTCGACTTCGCCTCGAACGCCACGTCCATCCCGTTGCGGGACGATTCTGTCGACACGGTCATCGCCCTCGAGCTCCTCGAGCACGTCACCGACCCGGGCGCCGTGCTCCGCGAGCTCGCCCGGGTCCTCAAGCCCGGTGGCACGGTGATCGTCTCGGTGCCGTCGGCCGTTCCCCGGCACGACGACCACGACTACTGGCGGTTCACTGCCGAGGGGCTCGGCCAGTTGGGCACCGAGGTGTTCGGCGGCGGCGACGTCCACGTCTTCGGGGGGACGTTCGAGGCCCTCGGCTACCTGCTCTCGTACTACATCGCGCTGGTGTTCCACGTGGTCGGAGCTGCCGAGCCGACGGTTCCGGGAGATCTTCCCGTCGGTGGGCCACTGGCTCGATCAGCGCAACGACTGGTCCTCGTCGAGGACCGCGCTCCACACCCTGGCCTTCGACCTGCTGTTCATCGCCACCACCGAGCAGGGCGCAGGACTGAGGCCGGCTTCAGAACCGGTTCAGCCGCTTGAAGATGCCCTTGGTCTGCTTGTAGAGGGTGACGAACTCGCGGAAGAGCACCTCGTACTCGGCCGCCGTCGACCGGTCCGGGGTGAAGGTCCGGCGGACCTCGACCATGGCCGGGATCTCCTCGACCGTGACCCGACCCAGCCCCACCAGGGTGATCAGCGCCGCCCCGCGGACGTTGGCCAGGACCGGGTCGGCCACCTGGCGGATCTCCCTCCCCAGCACGTCGGCGTGGATCTGGGCCCACTGGTCCGAGTTGGCCCCACCACCGATGAAGGCCAGTGAGTCGAACCGTCGGTCGGCGAATTTCTCCACGGCCTCGAGCAGCCACCTCGAGTTGAGGGCCACGCCCTCGTAGACGGCGCGGACCATCTGGGCCCGGGTGGTCGACAGCGAGAGGTTGTGGAAGCCGCCCCTGATGGTGTGGTCGTCGACCGGCGACCGTTCGCCGTTGAGCCACGGCGTGAACAGCACCCGGCCGCTGCCCGGCTCGACTGTGTCGACCATGGCGTTCATGGCGTCGAAGTCGTCGGCGAACCCCAGATTGTCACGCAGGAAGGTGAGGCAGGCCCCTGCCGTCTCGTGCTCGTCCACGATCACGTACTTGCCGGCCAGAGCCGCAGGGATGGAGGCCACGTTGGAGGTCGGGGCGGTCTTCTTGAACGGCACGTGGCCCGAGATCCACGACGACGTGCCGATGTAGAGGTGGGCCTGGTAGTCGGCCACCGCCCCCGACCCGAACACCGCCGAGTGCACGTCACCCGAACCGGCCGCCACCGGAACGCCCGCCGGCATGCCCAGATCGGCGGCTGCCTCCTCGGTGAGCTGGCCCACGAGTGTCCCCGATGGCACCAGATCGGGGAGCTTCGACCGCTCCAGGCCGGTGGTCTCGAGCAGACGGTCGTCGTAGGTCACCCGGTCGATCTGCCGGTTGTCGGTGACCCAGTGGGCGGCGATCGAGTCGTACGAGGCGCAGGTGCGCCCGGTCATCTTGAGGTTGAGATAGTCGACCGGCTCGAGGAAGGTGGCCGTGCGCCGGTAGACATCGGGGAAGGCGTCGCGGATGAAGAGGATGTGGGACACCGGGTCCTTGCCGGAGAGGCCGGGCGCCCCTCCGGTCACCTGCACCCACCGGAGGATCTTGCGCGGGTCGTACCCGAGCACGTTGACCGCCCCCCCGGCCACCCTCCGGATGGCCTGGTTCCCCCGGGAGTCCATCCAGATGACCGCCGGCATGAGTGGCTCGGCGTCCGCCCCGACCGCCACCGTGCCCGACCACTGCGCGGTGCATCCCACGCCGATCATCCTCCCGGCGGGCACGGCCGCCTCGGCCAGCGCCCGACGCGATGCGGCCCCGATGGCCGACCACCACTCGTGCGGATCCTGCTCGGCTCCTCCACCTTCGAGCAGATGCAGCGACACCCGCTCGGTGGCGTGGGCCACGATCCGCCCGGCGGCCGACACCACCGCCACCTTGGGTCCGCCGGTTCCGAGGTCGATGGCCAGGACGTACCCGTCGGCCGCCGGTCGCCTGATCCTCCGCCGGCCGGCATCCCGCCTCGGTGCGGGCTCATGCCTTGATCACCCAGGCCTCGGGCCTGACGGACGGTCTCCCCGTCGTCGAGCTCGAGGGTGGTGCCCGGGCCGGCGCCTTCGGGGGCAGCTTTGTTCACCGATCGGGCCAGCACCTCGCGGCCGACGGCGTCGAACAGGGGCTCGAGGTCGTCGAGGCCGACCAGGTGGAGATGGATCCAGTCGGAGACCTCGAGCCCCGCATCCTTGCGCATCTCCTGGACGTGCCGGATCACCTCACGGGCCAGACCCCGCCTGCGCAGATCGTCGTCCAGGGCCAGGTCGAGGGCGACCACTTCGGCCCCGTCACGGGACACGGCATAGCCGGCCTGGGCCCGCACCCGGAGCTCGACCTCGTCACCGTTGAGCTCGACGGGCCCGTCGGCCAGCTCGACCACCACCGGCCGGCCCTCGGCCAGCCCGGCCGCGGCGGCGGCACCGTCCACCGAGCCCATGGCCGCCCGGAGCTCCTGGACGCGGGCCCCGAGCCGTGGGCCGAGCAGTTTGAAGTTGGGGACCAGCTCGTAGGTGAGCACGTCACCGAGCTCGCCGATGGCCTCCACCCTGTCCACATTGAGCTCGTCCTCGACGACCCCGGGAGGGGGCGTCGGGCTACCCGGCGGCAGATAGACGAGGGCCCGGGCCAGCGGCTGGCGCACCCTGATCCCCGCTTCGGCCCGGGCCGCTCGACCGAGGGAGGAGAGGCGCCGGGCCAGGTCCATCCCCGCCTCGAGGTCCGGGTCGACGGCTTCGGGCCGGAGCACCGGCCAGTCGGCCAGGTGGATCGAGTCACTGTCTTCGGCACCGGTCAGGTCGCGCCACATCCGGTCGGACACGAACGGGCACATCGGAGCCAGCAGGTGGGCGATCGTCACCAACACCTCGTACAAGGTCGCCTGCGCCCCCAGCGAGTCGGCCGGGTCGGCGTCCGGATCGGTGCGCCAGAAGCGGCGCCGGCTGCGTCGTACGTACCAGTTGGAGACATCGTCGACGAGCCCGGCCACGGCGGCGGCGGCGGGAAACGGCTCGTAGCCGTCGAGGGACTCGGTGGCGGTGGCCAGCGTGGCGTACAGCCGGGACCTCATCCAGCGATCGAGCACCGAACGCGCCTCGAAGGGAGGGATGGCCGGATCGGTGGGGTCGAATTCGTTCAATGACGCATAGGTGGTGAAGAACCACCAGGTGTTCCACAGCGTCAGCAGGGTGTCCCGCATGGCGGCATCGATGGCGTCGAGACTGACCCTGGTCGGAGTCCACGGCGAACCCTGGGAGAACATCCACCACCGCAGCGGATCGGCCCCCCTGGTGTCGAGGATCTCCCAGGGATCGATGACGTTGCCGACGCTCTTGGACATCTTGCGGCCCTCCGCGTCGACCAGGTGGCCGAGACACAGCACGTTGCGGTAGGGCGTGGTGTCGCGCACCAGGGTGTTGACGGCCAGGAGCGAGTAGAACCAGCCCCGCGTCTGGTCGATGGCCTCGCAGATGAAATCGGCGGGGTAGACGAACGACTCGGCCGACCCTTCGGTCAGCGGGTAGCCCCACTGGGCGGAGGGCATCGAGCCGGAGTCGAACCAGGCGTCGATGACCGGTTCCACCCGCCGCATCGTGCCGCCGCCAGGCTCCGAACCCGCACCCGCGTCACCGGGGGCGCACTCGGTGCACGGAAACGTCACCGCATCGATGTCGGGTCGGTGAGGATCGACGGCGGTGACGTCGCGCCCGGCCAGCTCGCTCAGCTCGGCCAACGACCCGACGCAGCGGACGTGCCCGTCATCGCAGCGCCAGATGGGCAAGGGGGTGCCCCAGAACCGGTCGCGGGAGAGCGCCCAGTCCACGTTGTTGGCCAGCCACTCCCCCATGCGGCCGTCACGGATGTACTCGGGGTGCCACCCGATGGTCTGGTTCTGGGCCATCAGGTCGGTCTTGCGGTCCGAGGTCCTGACGTACCAGCTGGGCTTGCCCCAGTAGATGAGCGGAGTGTCGCACCGCCAACAGTGGGGGTAGGTGTGGGTGTAGGGGTGACGGCGGAACAATCGTCCCTCGGCCTCCAGTCGATCGTTCACCACGCGGTTGACGTCGCGCACGGGCCGGCCGCTCAGCCACGCCACCGCATCGGTGAACCGGCCGTCAGGACCGACCGGGTTGAGGGTGGGCAGCCCGTTCTCCCGGCCCGCCTGCCGGTCGACCTCACCGAAGGCGGGGGCGAGATGGACCACCCCGGTCCCCTCGTCGGCCTCGACGAAGGAGCCGGCCACCACCCGCCAGCCGTCGCCGCCGGCGGGGCCGGGCGGGGGTACCAGGTCGTCGAAGGGACGGAGGTAGCGGAGCCCGACCAGGTCGCGCCCGGGGACCCGCCGGTCGATGACGGCATCCTCACCGAAGACATGGGGCACCAGATCGGCGGCCACGATGTCGTCACCGACCACCGCGTAGTCGAGGTCGGGTCCCACGGCGGCACCGGTGTTGGACAGCAGGGTCCACGGTGTCGTCGTCCACGCCATCAAGGCCAGGCCGGTGAGGGTGTCTCGGCCCAGAGCGGTCCGCAGCCGGGCGGCGGCCTCCCCGTCGTCGGTCAGCGGGAACAGCACGTAGGCCGACTCGTCGACGACGTCCCGGTAGACATCGGGCTGCCCCAGCTCGTGGCTGCTCAGGGCGGTGCCGCAGCGGGGGCAGTACGGGACCACCTTGATGTCCTCGTAGAGGAGCCCCTGGTCCCAGAGGTTCTTCAGGTTCCACCACACGGCCTCGACGTACTCGGGAGCGAACGTCCAGTAGGCGCTGTCACTGTCGATCCAGTAGCCGATCCGGTCGGTCAGGGTCTTCCACTCGTCGACGTAATTGCGCACCGACTGGCGGCAGAGGCGGGTGAACTCGGCGATCCCCACCTCGTTCTCGATCTGGTGCTTGGAGGTGATCCCGAGCTGGCGCTCCACCTCGACCTCGACCGGCAGCCCGTGGGTGTCCCACCCGGCCTTGCGGGGCACGGCATACCCCCGCATCGTCCGATAGCGGCAGAACAGGTCCTTGTAGACCCGGGCCCACACATGGTGCAGGCCGGGCCGCCCGTTGGCCGTCGGCGGTCCTTCGTAGAACACCCATTGCTCGGCCCCGGCCCGGAGCTCGATCGACCGCTCGAAGACGCGGTGCTCGTCGCCAGCGGGCCAGCCCGTCGGCCTCGAGGGCGGTGAAATCGGCTTCGGCGGGGACCGGGCGGAACAACGGGTACGTCCTCTCGAGTCGGATCGGGCAGGTCGGAGCGGCGGTCGCGCCCGGGAGCTCCCGACCCTGGCGCAGGTGCGGACCAGATACTACGGGCGCAAAAGGTAGACAATTGCCCTGTGCCCGAACTACCCGAGGTCCAAGCCCTGACCGCCGCCCTCGACGCCCGGATGGTCGGCCTCCCGGTCGAGCGCTGCCAGCTGACCTCGTTCTCGGCCCTGAAGACGGTGCGCCCCGGCCTGGACGAACTGGTCGGCCGGGTGATCACCGGCGTCGAGCGACGGGGCAAGTTCGTCTGCATCGACGTCGACGGCCTGTGGCTGGTGGTCCACCTGGCCCGCGGTGGGTGGGTCAAATGGTACGAGCGGGTGCCCGACACCGCCCTGCGTCCCGGCCGGAGCCCGATCGCCCTCCGGGTCAAACTGGGCGACGGAGCCGGCTTCGACATCACCGAGATGGGCACCGAGAAGCGGGTGGCCCTCTGGGTGGTCCTCTCACCTGACGACGTCGAGCCCGTGGCCTCCCTCGGTGTCGACCCCCTGGGACCGGCATTCACCGTCGAGCGCTTCGAGGAGCTGTTGCGTGGCACGTCGACCACCCTCAAGACGGCGCTCACCGCCCAGTCGCTGATCGCCGGCGTCGGCAACGCCTATTCGGACGAGGCGCTGCACCGGGCCGGTCTGTCCCCCTACAAGAAGACCACCGCGCTCGACGCCTCCGAGGTGGCCCGGCTGCACGCCTCGCTGGTCGGGGTGCTCACCGATGCCCTCGAACGTTCGTCCGGCCTCGAGCCCGCCGACCTCAAGGGGGACAAGAAGCGGGCCATGCAGGTCCACGGGCGCACCGGTGAGCCGTGCCCGGTCTGCGGCGACACCATCCGGCAGGTCTCGTTCGCCACCAAGTCGCTGCAGTACTGCCCGACCTGCCAGACCGGGGGCAAGCCGCTGGCCGATCGCAGGTTGTCCCGCCTCCTCAAGTGACCGGCCGCGGGCGTCGTCCCGGGGGAATACGACGGTTCGGGCCCATCGACTTGAGGTATCCGTGTACCAGAGAAGGCCAGGTCAGGCGCCCGGAACGCGATCGCATGTGTCGTCTTCCGACGGCACACTCCCTGGTCGGGCTCATTTCGGTGCCTGGGAGGCCGCCGACCAAATCGACCGACTCTGTGCGGTAGCACTATCCCTAGTTCCATGCTAGATACATAGGAACACTTGCTGACGACCAGTCGTTCGAACTCTCCGGATGCGGGGCTGATCCGGGCTCGCACGCCGCGTCACCGACCTCAAGGGAGCACCATGCGTTCACACTTCCCCCGATCGACACGGACCCGTCGGACGGCGGTCGCCGCCGCCGTCCTCGGGGTGGCGCTGCTGGCCGCCGCCTGCAGTTCGAGTTCGTCCACCCCGACCACCACCGGGGGCGGGCAGAGCTCCACCACCTTGGGCGCGCCGGTCACCCTCCGACTCGGCTACCTCACCAACCTGACCCACGCAGCGGCGCTGGTCGGCGTGCAGCAAGGCATCTTCAAGAAGAACCTTCCGAGCAACGTCACCCTGCAGCCCTCCACCTACAACGCCGGCCCGGCCGAGGTCACCTCGCTGCTGGCCGGATCGCTCGATGCCGCCTACATGGGACCCAACTCGGCCATCACCGCCTACACCCAGTCGCACGGCCAGGCCATCAAGATCATCTCCGGGGCGACATCGGGCGGGGCCGCCCTCGTGGTCTCCTCGTCGATCACCTCGCCCAGCCAGCTCAAGGGCAAGACGATCGCCACCCCGCAGCTCGGCAACACCCAGGACGTCGCCCTGCGCACCTGGCTGAAGAAGCAGGGCCTCACCTTCCCCGGTCCCAACGGCGGCAGCGGCGAGGTGACCATCCTCCCGCAGGACAACTCCACCACCCTCACCTCGTTCGAGGCCGGCAGCATCGCCGGTGCCTGGGTGCCCGAGCCCTGGGCCACCCGCATGGTCTCCGAGGGCCACGGGCACGTGCTGGTCAATGAGAAGACCCAGTGGCCCAGGGGCCAGTTCGCCACCACCGTGCTGGTGGTGAGCACCAGCTTCCTTTCCGCCCACCCGAGCGTGGTCGACGGGCTGCTCAAGGGGCAGCTGGCCACCACGGCGTTCCTCAACGCCTCGCCGGCCAAGGCCCAGGCCGATGCCAACACCGCCTTGGCCGCGTTGACCGGCAAGGCCCTGAAGACCAGCGAACTGGCCACGGCGTGGTCGAACATGACCTTCACCAACGATCCCATCGCCTCGTCGATCCAGACCGACGTGGCCCACGCCAAGGCAGCCGGGTTCCAGACCACCAGCATCAAGGGGATCTTCGACCTCGGGCCCATCAACAGTGTCCTGACCGCGCAGGGGAAGCCGACCCTGTCGGCGTGACCGCCTCCGCCCCGGCTCCCACCCGGCTGACCAAGGCACGGGCCCCGTCGGTCACCCTCACCGGGGTGTCCAAGCGGTACGGTGCCGGCCAGACGGCGGTGGTCGCCCTGCAGGACATCGCCCTGGGCGTCCGGCCCGGCGAGTTCGTCTGCCTGGTGGGGGCGTCGGGATGCGGCAAGACCACACTGCTCAACCTCGTCGCCGGACTGGACCGACCATCGCTGGGGGCGGTGGACGTCACCGTGCCGGCGGGCTCCGACAACGGGATGAGGAGCACAACGGAGTTCGCCGGCCAGGGAGAGGGCACCGGCACGGCCATGCTGTTCCAGGATTCGGCGCTCTTCCCCTGGCTCACCGTGTCGGCCAACGTGGAGCTGCCGCTCCGGCTCCGTGGTGTGGGCAGGGCCGAACGCCGGGCCATCTCCGACGACCTGCTCGAACGCGTCCACCTGGCCGGATTCGGACCCAAGCGGCCCCACGAACTCTCCGGCGGGATGCGCCAACGGGCCGCCTTGGCCCGCGCCCTGGCCCAGGACGCGGGTCTGCTGCTGATGGACGAGCCGTTCGGGGCACTCGACGCCATCACCCGCGACCTGCTCCACGACGAGCTCGAGTCGTTGTGGCTCGATCGCGGCTTCACCGTGCTCTTCGTGACCCACAACGTGCGGGAGGCGGCCCGCCTGGGCGACAGGATCGTGCTGCTCACCAGCCGCCCCGGTCGGGTGGCGGCCACCTACCAGGTGCGAGCTGGCCCGTCCCCGCCGGATCGACTCCCCCGAAATCGCCGGACTGGCGGCCACGGTGACCGACCAGTTGCGAGCCGAGGTGGGCCGCCATGGCCGTTGAGCCACCCCTGACATCGCGACCGCGACCACCGGGGCGCCACCACCACCGCCGCCGCCCCCCCATCGCTCGACCAGGCCATGGCCGGGCTCGGACGCGCTGGACGAGGCCGGCCGATCGACCAGGTTGTCCTTCCCGCAACGCCTGTGGCGGGCCACCTGGCCCAAGCTGATCGCCTTCGGCCTCATCCTGTTCGTGTGGCAGATCGCGGTCTGGGTCCACTGGAAGCCCTACATCCTCCAGTCGCCGGCCACGGTGGCCCGACAGTTGTGGGAGCTGCTGGGCACGTCCTACTTCTGGCAGGCCTGCTGGGCCACCGCGCAGCAGGCGGTCCTCGGGTACGCCCTGGTCATCGTCATCGGCGGCATCGTCGGCACCGCCGTAGCCCGCCTGCGGGTGCTGCGGGCGGGCATCGGATCGCTGATCACCGGCATGCAGACCATGCCGTCGGTGCTCTGGTATCCGCTCAGCTTCATGGTCTTCGGAGCCAACGTGAGGGCGATCATCCTGATGATGGTGTTGGGCGCCGCCCCGGCCGTGGCCAACGGCTTCATCAGCGGTATCGACCAGGTCCCCCCCGGTCTGCTCCGGGTGGGCCGCATCCTCGGCGCCCACGGGCTGGCCCTCGAGCGCCACGTGGTCCTGCCGGCCGCCTTCCCGGGCGTGCTCGGTGGCCTGAAGCAGGGGTGGGCCTTCGCCTGGCACGCCCTGATGGCCGGCGAGTTCCTGGTGCTGGTCAACCCGCTGAGCCTCGGCGGGCGCACGGTCAATGCCCTGACCCAGGGCGACTTCGCCGTGGTGGTGGCCACTGATGATCGTCATCGTGTTCATCGGCATCATGGTCGACATCGCCTTCACCAGGGTCGACCTCTCCGTCCGCCGGCGCTACGGCCTGTTGGAGACCGCCACCTGAATCCGCCACTCCGCCACGGAGCAGGCAACCTCTGACAGAATCCCCTTGTGTACATCTCTGCCAAGGTCGACTACGCGGTGCGGGCCCTGTGCACCCTGGCCGACGCCGGTGAGCGTCCGGTCACCGCCGAATCGCTGGCCAGTTCGCAGCACCTGCCGGCCAAATTCCTCGAGAGCATCCTCAACGACATGCGTCGGGCCGGCCTCCTCCTCAGCCAGCGAGGGGCCGAAGGCGGCTACCGGCTGTCCCGCCCGGCCTCGTCGATCACCGTGGCCGACGTCATCCGTCCGCTCGACGGGCCCCTGGCCGAGGTGCGGGGACTCAGACCCGAGGCGGCCAGCTACGAGGGATCGGCGGAGCACCTCCAGTCGGTCTGGGTGGCGGTGCGGGCCAGCCTGCGGTCGGTCCTCGAGCACGTGACCATCGCCGACATCGCCACCGGCGATCTTCCCAAGTCGGTCGTGAAGCTGACGGCCGAACCGGACGCCTGGACCTCCCACTGAGCCCGGGCTGATCCATCGGTTCTGGACGGCGCCCTACGCTGCCCTGATGGATTCGGGAACGGTCGGCACGGTGGATCTGGCGGCCGAGCAGGCCAGGGTGAAGAAGGCCGACAACCTGGTGCTGGCCATCGTCTGCCTGGCCCAGTTCATGGTCGTCCTCGACATCTCGATCGTCAATGTGGCCTTGCCCTCCATCCAGAAGAGCCTGGGCTTCAGCGCGGCAAATCTCCAGTGGGTGGTGACCGCCTACTCCCTCACCTTCGGCGGTCTGCTGCTGCTCGGGGGCCGGCTGGCCGACCTGTTCGGGAGGCGCCGGATCCTGCTGCTCGGACTGATCCTGTTCACCGGGGCCAGCCTGATCGGCGGGTTCGCCCAGAATCAGGAGACCCTGATCGCGGCCCGGGCCCTGCAGGGCGTCGGTGCCGCCGTGCTCTCCCCGGCCACGCTGACCATCCTCACCGTGACCTTCACCGAGCAGAAGGCGAGGGCCAAGGCGCTCGGCGTCTGGAGTGCGGTGGCCGCCGGAGGCGGGGCCGCAGGCGCGCTGTTCGGGGGATTCCTGACCCAGTACCTGTCATGGCGATGGATCCTCTTCGTCAACGTGCCCATCGGGATCGTCCTGTTCTTCTTCGCCCGGCTGTTCCTGGTCGAGTCGCGCGCCGAAGGACCCCGCCGGCGGCTGGACGTGCTTCGGGTCGATCACCGTGACCGCCGGACTGCTGGCGCTGGTGTACACCATCGTCCACACCGACCAGGTGGCATGGACCTCGTCGTCGACCCTCATCACCGGGGCCATCGCCCTCGTCCTGCTGGGCGCATTCGTGATCATCGAGGCCGCCCTGGCCGACCACCCGCTGGTGCCGCTCCGCCTCTTCCGCTCACGGGCGCTCACCGGAGCCAACCTGGTGATGTTCTGCTTCGGGGTGGCCATGTTCGCCATGTGGTTCTTCCTCTCCCTCTACCTCCAGCAGGTGCTGGGCTACGACCCGGTCATCACCGGCCTCACCTTCCTGCCCCAGACGGCGGCCATCGCCGTCGGCGCCACCATCGCCGGACGGATGGCCCCGAGGGTCGGCCCCCGGAACGTGCTCATCACCGGGGCGCTGCTCTCCGCCGGAGGTCTCTACTGGCTGTCGTTCATCCAGGTCGGGGACAGCTACTGGACCGGAGCGTGCGGCGGCGGGATCATGGCCACGTTCGGCATGGGGCTGGCCTTCACCCCGATCGCCCTGTCCGCCACCGGCGGGGTCCGCCGCGAAGAGGCCGGCCTGGCTTCGGGCCTGGTCAACAGCAGCCGCCAGATCGGGGCCTCCCTGGGATTGGCCGTCCTGTCGACGGTGGCCGCCTCCGACATCGCCTCGCTGCTGGCCGGACAGACCGTCACCCCCGAGTTGCGGAAAGCGGCGATGACCGCCGGCTACGCCCGGGGGTTCCTCATCGCCTCGGTGGTCGCGCTGGCCGGCGGACTCCTGGCCTTGATCATCCCGAGGACGGTGGCCGTCACCTCGGCCCCGGTCGCGGCCCGGGCCTCGGCCGGCCCGGACGTACCCGGAGTTCAGCTGGCCGAGCCCTGAGCGGCCGGTCGCCCGGCCTCCGCCAGTGGCTCCGGTTCGCCCTCCGCCGAACCGTCCTCCGCCGCCGGCCCGGCCCCGGGTGTCGCGCAGTGACCGGGGCCAGAGGTGCCGGGTCACCACCACGTTGAACTCGGCGGCGTAGACCGTGAGGATCGAGCCGAGGGCGAGCCACCAGATGAGTCCGAGGACGGTGGCGAAGGTGCCGTAGAGGTTGGAGAGATGGCGGAGCTGGTGGCTCACCAGCATCGCCCCGGCGAACTGCAGCACCGTCCACCCGGCGCTGCCGATGACCGCCCCGGGCCAGACCGCCCGCTTCCCCTCCGGGATCCGCACCACGACGGCGAACCCGCCCCAGTACATGAAGACGTTGACCACCAGGGACAGCACCAGGCCGACCCAGGCCGAGAACGCACCCAGCCGGCCGAAGGCACCGAGCCCGGCCAGCGCCCCGCCGGCGATGAACCCGGCACCGAGCACGACGAGGAACCCGGCCGCCCGCGGGATCCAGCGCCAGAATCTGGGGAGCTGGCTGCGCCCGATCCCCCACACCGCGGCCATCATCACCTGGGCACTGCGGCTCAGCTTCATGCTCCCGTAGGCCAGCCAGATCAACCCGACGGTCAGCGGCCAGCACATTCCTCGTCGACAGCTGGCGGACGTTGTTCCTGAGGTCGGAGCCGATCACCGGGGAACTGGCGAAGGGCCGAGTTGATGACGTCGTCCTGCAGCGACGGGTGCCCGGCCAGAACGATGCCCACCCCGGTGACCAGCACCAGCAGCAGCGGGAACACGGCGAGGAAGGCGGCATAGGAGATCTGTCCGGCCAGCCGCCCGGCCTGATCGTCGGCGTACTTGCGGATGACGGCACTGGGCACGGCGGTGGCCCGATGCCGTTGTTGGAGGCTGTCGGCCCGGGCGATCAGCGCCGAGGTCGACTGGGCCAGGCGACTTCGTCCACCGTCGGTCGGCGACGCCGGCGGTCGGCTCACCCACCGACGAGGCCCGCCCGGCCGTGGCCGCGGTACTCGGCCACGCAGCGCCCGCCGATCGTCCTCGTCCATCAGCACGTAGGTCGGTGGCGTCCCCTGCCGCCGGTAGACGGGTTCGTCCGCCGCCCACCAGCCCTCGGCCCGGAGCGGGATCCTTGGTCACCTTGCCGCTGGCCGTCTGGGGCAGGCCCCCGGTGACCCGGACGAACGACGGGGCCCACTTGGTCCCGAGGTCGGGCTGGGACTCGAGGAAGGCGGCGAACCCGGCGGGGTCGAACCCACGGCCGGGCAGCAGCTCGAGCGCGGCCATCACCTGGTCGCCGGAGCGCGGGTCGGGCACGGCGTAGACGGCCACCGTGGCCACCCGGTCGTTGCGGACCAGGACCCGTTCGATGGGCCCGGCGGTCAGGTTCTCGGAGTCCACCCGCATCCAGTCGCCTCGCCGCCCGGCGAAATAGAAGAAGCCGTCCTCGTCGCGGTAGGCCAGGTCCCCGCTCCAGTACCAGCCGTCCCGGGTCCGGGACGAGGTGGCTTCCTCGTCGGCGTAGTACCCCTCGAACCCGCCGATGCCGGCGCGGTTGACGATCTCGCCGATGGCCTCGGGCGCCGTTGAGCAGTCGCCCGGTGACGTCGAACCGGGCCGGCGGGCACTCCGCCCGCGTGTCGGGGTCGACGATGGCGATGTCGCCGACCGGGCGGCCGAGCGAGCCGACCGGGGTGTCCGGCGTCCGGCTGATGGCCATCGCCACCCTCACTCGAGCCGTACCCCTCGGTGAGGACGCAGCCGAACCGGCGCTCGAACGCGGCATGGTCGGCGACCGACGCCTCGGTGCCGAACCCGCGTCGCAGGGTGCGTCGAGGCGTCGTCGGGAGCCGGCGGGGTGGCCAGCACGTAGGCCAGGGCCTTGCCCACGTAGGTGAAGGTGGTCGCCCCGTAGCGGCGCACGTCGGCGCACGAAGCCCGAGGCACTGAACCGGCGGGCCAGGGCCACGGTGGCCCCGACCACCAGCGACGGCCCCCACAGGACCATCAGCGCGTTGCCGTGGAACAGCGGCATGGTGCAGTAGGCCACGTCGTCGCGATCGAAGCCGTAGGCCCCGGCCGACCGCACGGCGATGGCGGCCAGCCGACCCTGCGTGCACCGCACCGCCTTGGGTGCGCCGGTGGTGCCCGACGTGAACAGCAGCAGGTAGAGGTCGGGCCGGAGCAGGCCCGTAGGCCGCCACCACCGCCCGGCAGTCCGCGCCGTCATGGGCGCCCAGCGCCTCGGCGTAGGCCGGGTCGTCGACGCGGATGACCCGCTCGGCGGGCACGCCCGAACTCGAGACCGTCGAGCAGCCGGGCGCCGGCGGCGTCGGTGATCACCACCGGGCAGTCGGTGCGCACGATGTCGCCGGCCAGTGCCTCGCCCCGCCGGGTCGGGTTGATCCCGACGACCACCGCGCCGGCCAGGGCCGCGGCACCCAGCCAGAAGACGTACTCGGGGACGTTGCCGAGGAGCACGCCGATGTGGAGGCGGTCCGGGGCCGGCCACCGTCCGTATCCAGGCGGCACGGCTGGCGCTGGCCGACACCACCTCGCGCCAGCTCCACTGCTGGTCCTCGAAACGGAGGCCGGGATGGTCGTCCTCGGCCCGCGCCACCAGGAGCTCGGCGACACTCGGTCCGGTACTGCTCGACGTGGGGACGTCGGTCACGATCGGACCTCCACCACCAGGCTCTGGATCGAGCGCGCCGATGCGACCCTCGGCGTCCCACAGCGCGGACTCGGCGGCGCCGATGCCCGGGCTCCCGAAGCGGGTCCGGGCGTCGAGGCAGACCCATTCCCCGACCGGGGGCCGATGAACCGAGACGGTGAGGTCGGGGTTGATGAAGGAGCTCGACACGAAGTCGAGTTCGGCCGACACCCCGTTGCCGAAGTCGGCCACGGCCGCCGCCCGCTGCCACGGCGAGGGGTCCTCGCCCGAGGACCACCGGGCACCGCAGCCGGAACCACACCGTGGCCGGGCCCACGTGGTTGGTGCGACCGCTGACGAACCGCATCTCCACCCCCTGGTTGTGGAAGGCGGGCAGTTCACCGACGACCATGGCGGTGGAGGGGATCCCGTCGGGAGGAGCGGGGGCGTCGTCCTCGGGCACCGTCGGCTCCACCCGCCGGTCATCGGAGGCCCGGCGGATGCGGAGCGCCCGCGCCCAGGCCACCTCGACTCCGTCGGCCTCGACCACCGTGTCGACGAGCTGCACCTTGCGACCGGGTTTGGCCAGCGCGCTGGTGAGGCCGAGCGGGGCGTCATGGGCACCGGGCGGAGCAGCTCGAGGGTGACCCGGGTCAGCTGGAAGTCCTCGTCTCCGGGATGGGACTCGGCCGCCCGGGCCACCAAGGCGGCCACCGGGCCGCCGTGCAGTGCGTTCGGCGACCACGGGCCCCGGGCCCGGTCGGTGGGCACCAGTCGCGGTCCGTCGGGCACGAACAGTGCCGGGTCGCCGGGGGCGGGGGACGGAGTGGACATGCGATCGACGCTACGGGGCGGCGCGCGGCGTTGCCAACATCCCAGGCTCTCCCACCGTCGGTCCCGCGCCTACCATCGGGAAGCACACACGACCGCCCGAGCCTTGCCATCGGGCTCGCGGACCGCCACCGAGTAGGGAGAAGGCATGGGAACAGGCACGGCAGAGATCGACATCGACAAGGGGGCGGACGACGTCTGGGCGGTGGTCGGCGACTTCGGAGGCATCGGCGGGTGGATGCCGGGCATCGAGTCGTGCCGGGTGGAAGGGGACGATCGGATCCTCGACACCATGGGGATGACCATCACCGAGCAGCTTGTGTCCAAGGACGATGCCGGGCGGTCGCTGACCTACTCGATCGCCGACGGTGCACCGGTCGAAACCCATGAGGCGGTGATCACGGTGAGCCCGGCCGGCGACGCCAGCCATGTCACCTGGACGGTGCGAGGCCACGCCGGATGAGATGGCCGACCTGATGACCACGGTCTACCAGCAGTCCTTCGAGGCGTTGAAGGCCCACCTCGAGGGATGAGCACGCCGGCCTCCCCCTCGTCGCCAGTGCCGAGGCGCTGGTCGGTCGAGGCCCGGGCCCGGTCGTCGGCGCCGGCCGATGAGGTGTGGCCCCTCCTCGGCGAGGCCCGGCGGTGGACCGAGTGGACATTCCTCACCCGGTCGGGTCTCGAGCGCACCGGCGAACCGCCTCCGGACGGGGTCGGCGCCATACGGAGGTTCACCAGGTTCGGGATCGGCTCACGCGAGGAGGTGGTGGCCTGGGACCCTCCCCACCACCTCGGCTACATCATCCTGAAGGGCTTTCCGGTACGCAACTACCGGGCCGACGTCACCCTGGAGCCCGAGGGGTCGGGAACCATGATCACCTGGTCGTCGACGTTCGACGAGAAGATCCCGGCCACCGGGCACCTGATGGCGGCGCTCGTCACCCGCATGATCGACGGGTTCGCCTCCGGTCTGGCCGACTACGCCGGTCGGCTCCACGAGGCGGCCGATGACCGGAGGGCGCCGCCCACCTGAGGCGGCGGTCAGGCGCCGGCCTCCCGCAACCGGCGGGCCCTGACCTCGACCTCGTTGCGGGCCCGATCGACGTCGACCGTCGTGCACCGTCCGTGCTCGACGACCCGGCGGCCGGCCACCCACACGTCGGTCACCAGCCGGCTGGATGCCGCCCACACCAGGTGGTCGACGAGTTGGTCGTCCTCCAGCCAGGGGACGAACACCGGATCGTCCAGGTCCATGGCCACCATGTCGGCCGGACCACCGGCGGCCAACACACCGAGGTCGGGTCGGCCGAGGGCCCGTCCCGCCCCCCGGGTGGCCAGGTCGAGTGCCGTCGCCGCCGGCAAGGCAGCCGCGTCCCCCTCGCGGATGCGGGCCAGCATGGCGGCGAAGCGCATGTCCTCCCACAGGTCGAGATCGTTGTTCGACGCGGGACCGTCGGTCCCCAGCCCGACCCTGATCCCCCGGTCGAGGAACTCCACCAGTGGGGCCACCCCCGAGGCCAGCTTGGCGTTGCTCTGGGGGCAGTGGGCCACGGCCACGTCGTAGTCGCCGTAGATGTCCATGTCCTCGGGCGACAGCCAGATGCTGTGGGCGGCGAGCGAACGCCCGTCCAGCACGCCGGCCTCGGCCAGCGCCACCGGGACCGATCTCCCGTGCTCGGCCTCGAACCGGGCCCCCTCCAGCTCGGTCTCGGCCAGGTGGATGTGGAACAGGGCGTCGAGTTGTCGGGCCACGCCGGCGATGTCGGCCAGCACGGGGAGCGGGACGGTGTAGGCGGCGTGCGGAGCGAAGCCCACTTCGATGCGACCGTGGTCGCCGTGGCGGCGGGCGTGGAAGTCGAGGATCTCCTCGATGCGCCTGTCCCACCACCCGTCATCGGACGGTGCACCCGGCAGTTGCAGGACACCCGGGGTCACCAGGGCACGCGACCCGGCGGCGATCACCGCATCGGCCAGGGCGTCCTCGAGGAAGTACGCCTCGCAGGTGGTGGTCACGCCGAAGCGGAGGAGCTCAGCGGCGGCGAGGGTCATGCCCCAGAACACGTCCTCCTCGGTGAGGTGGGCCTCCCGGGGCCAGAGCACCTCGTCCAGCCACCGATGGACGGGAAGCCCCTCGCCCGATCCGCGGAACAGGGTCATCGGCGAGTGGCAGTGGGTGTTGACCAGCCCCGGCAGGAGCGCGCCGCGGACCCGTACCTCCCGGACCGCGGCCCCCGCGGCGGGCGACCCGGTCCGCCCCACGTGGGTGATGACCCCGGCTGCCACCTCGACCACGCCGGGACGCAGGACCGGTCCTGATCCGTCGCAGGGCACCACCGCATCGGCCGAGTAGCGCACGTCGGCATCGGACCGGGCCGACACGCCCGCCACCGTCCCGGTCACCGGTCGGCGGTGCCGTCGGGGCCGGCCGACTCCTCGGCCTCGATCACCGCCAGCTCGGCGATGCGGGCCACATGGCGGCCGCCGTCGAAGGGGGTGGCCAGGAAGACGTCGACGATGTCGAGGGCGAGCTCGGTGGCCACCACCCGGGCGCCGAGCGAGAGCACGTTGGCGTCGTTGTGCCGGCGGCCCAGCCGGGAGGTGTACTCGTCGTGGCACAGCGCCGCCCTGGCCCCGTGCACCTTGTTGGCGGCGATGGCCTCGCCCTGGCCGCTGCCGCCGATGACGATGCCGAGGTCGGCGCGGCCACCGACCACGGCGCGGGCCACGGCCGCGCAGATGGGCGGGTAGTCGACCGGCTCCTGCGAGTACGTCCCGATGTCCTCCACCTGGTGGCCGGCGTCCCGGAGGTGGCCGACGACCGAGCCCTTCAGGATGAAGCCGGCGTGATCGGACCCGATGACGATGACCATGGTGCCACCCTAGGCAGCGCCCGGTGGCGGTGAGAGCGGCCGCAACCGCTCCTCGTCGAACCCGGTGGCCAGCAGTCGAAAGGCCCGGTCCACCTCACCGATCAGATCGTCGCCGTCGCTCCGGGCCCAGGAGGTGAAGGCGGCGGTGGCCGCTCCGAGCGCAGCCCGGGCCACGGTCTGGGGAGCCAGGTCCGCGGGCGAGCCCCCGATCCGAGCCGACACGAAGCCGGCGACCACGTCGCACCACTCGGCGTAGCGGACGGCGGAGTGGGCCACCAGCGTCGGCACGGTGCTGGTCAGTCCGATCCGGATCCGGAGCTCGTCGAGCTCGCCGGCGCCGAAGCGGTTGGTGTCCATGACCGCCCGGCGGAGCACGTCCATCATGGGCTGGTCGTCGGGGGCGTCGTCCAACCTGCTCCGCAGCCGGACGAGCTCGGCGTCGAACTCGCCCCAGACCACCTCGCGGCTTGGAGTCGTAGTACCGGAAGAACGTGCGCCGGCTGACCCCCACCGCGGCGGCGATCTCGTCGATGCTGGTCTCGTCGTATCCCTGTCGGGCGAACAGGTCCAGCGCGGCCCGGGCCACGTCCCGGCGGGTGGTGGCCGGGCGCCGGCCCCGGGTCACCTCCGGCCGGTCGCCCTCCCCTCCCGTCGGCGCTCCGATCATCAGGCTTCCATTTTGGCATCGAGTGCTATAAATTGAAACCACCGACCACGTCCCGGCCCCGGCCGGCCGATCACCCGGAGGTTCCAATGACCGTCACCACCGACGACACCCTGCCCGACCCCGGGGCGCAGCAGCCGCCCGCCGGTGCCGACAGGAAGCCGAGCCCACTCGACGGAGCCGTCCCGCTGGTGGAAGAAGACCTGCTGGTCGAAGACGTGTCCATCGACGGCATGTGCGGCGTCTACTAGCACCGGCCCGCGTTCGTCGACCCGAGACGGCACCGCACCCGATGCCCCCGACCCCGCCGGCCACCGTGGCCGTCCCGTTCGACGGGTCGCGCCCGTGGACCCTCCACCCGCAGGTCTCCCTGCGCCCGGAGGCCTTCGGCGCCCTGGCCTACCACTTCGGCACCCGCCGGCTCTCGTTCCTCAAGAGCCGGACCCTGCTGGCCGTGGTCGAGTCGCTGGCCGACCAGCCCACCGGCCACCACGCCTGCGCCGCCGCCGGGGTGACGGCCGCCGAGATCGGCACCTACGAGCGGGCCCTGGCCACCCTGGCCGCGTCGGGGATGATCTGTCCGAGGGAGGCGCCGACATGACCCTGGTCGACGACAGGAACAGATCCGGCGCCCCGGAAACGGGGACGGCCACGACAGCCGGTCGCCTGGTCGACCGGTTCGAGCGCGGGCTGGACGCTCCCATCTGTCTGACCTGGGAGCTGACCTACGCCTGCAACCTGGCCTGTGTGCACTGCCTCTCCAGCTCGGGCCGTCGTGACCCCGATGAGCTCACCACCGCCGAGTGCAAAGCGCTGATCGACGAATTCGAGCGCATGCAGATCTTCTACGTGAACATCGGCGGCGGCGAGCCCACGGTGCGGGCCGACTTCTGGGAGCTGGTGGACTACGCCACCGACCATCATGTCGGCGTCAAGTTCTCGACCAACGGATCGCGGATCACCGCCGGGGTGGCCGAGCGACTGGCCGGCAGTGACTACGTCGACGTCCAGATCTCCCTCGACGGCGCCACCGCCGCCGTCAACGACGCGGTCCGCGGGGCCGGATCGTTCGCCACTGCGGTCACGGCCATGGAACGGCTGGCCGCGGCCGGATTCGTCGGCTTCAAGCTGTCGGTGGTGGTCACCCGCCACAACGTCACCCAGCTCGATGCCTTCAAGTCGCTGGCCGACGGCTACGGGGCCCAGCTCCGGCTGACCCGCCTGCGACCGTCGGGCCGGGGGGCCGACGTGTGGGACGAGCTCCATCCCACCGCCGGGCAGCAGCGGATCCTCTACGACTGGCTGGTCGGCCGGGGCGAGGACGTCCTGACCGGCGATTCCTTCTTCCACCTGGCCGGCTACGGCGAGGCCCTGCCCGGATTGAATCTCTGCGGGGCGGGCCGCGTGGTCTGCCTGGTCGATCCGGTCGGCGCCGTGTACGCCTGCCCCTTCGCCATCCACGACCAGTTCCTGGCCGGCAACGTGCGCTCGCCCGGCGGCTTCGCCGGGGTCTGGCGCCACTCGGAACTCTTCCACGAGCTGCGGCGGCCGCAGAGTGCAGGGGCATGCGGATCGTGCGGGCAGTACGACGCCTGTCGCGGCGGTTGCATGGCGGCGAAGTTCTTCACCGGTCTCCCGCTCGACGGGCCCGACCCCGAATGCGTCCTCGGTCACGGCGAGGACTCGCTGGCCGCCCGCGGACCGTCGACGCCGCCCCGGCCGGCGCCCGATCACTCGCGGGGTACGCACGGCGGTCACCGGTCGCCCTCCTCCCCCGACGGCCCGACCGGGCCTGCGACGAGAGCCCGCTGGCCTCCTTCGAGCCTGGCCCCACCCCCGGCTGAGCCATGCCCAGCCTGGTCGAACCGGTGGCGGTGGGCAGCTCGACGGCACCCTCACGGGTCGTGTTCGGACCTCACGAGACCAACCTCGGACGCGGTCGCGCCATCAGCGACCGCCACGTCGCCTACTACCAGGCCCGGGCGGCGGGGGGTGCCGGCGTGGTGGTCACCGAGACGGCGTCGGCCCACCGGTCGGACTGGCCCTACGAACGCGCCCCGCTGGCCGAACTGTGCGGGCCCGGGTGGTCGGCCGTGGCCGGGGCCTGCCACCCCCACGGCACTCTGGTGCTGGCCGGGCTGGGTCACAGCGGCAGCCAGGGGTCGAGCGCCAATTCGCAGTCGGTGATGTGGGCGCCGTCGCCGGTGGCCGACGTGATCAGCCGCGAGATGCCGGTGGCCATGGAACCGTCGGACATCGATGCGCTGGTCACCGCCTTCGGGAACGCCGCCGGCCGGGCGAAGGCGTCCGGGCTCGACGGTGTGGAGATCGATGCCGGGTCCTATTCGCTCCTCCGCCAGTTCCACTCCGGGCTCACCAACCTGCGGTCCGACCGCTACGGATCCGATCGCCTGGCCCTGACCACCTCGGTGCTCGAGGCCGCACGGGCCGCGCTCGGCCCCGACGGCCTGCTGTCCATCCGGCTGTCCTGCGACGAGCTCGCCCCCTGGGCCGGGGTGACTCCCGAACACGCCGGCCACCAGGTTTCCGCCCTCGCCGACCTGGTCGACCTCATCGTGGTGGTCCGGGGCGGGCCGTTCTCGACCTCCGCCTACCGTCCCGACGCCCACGCCCCGGCTGGCTTCAACTCCGAGCTGTGCCGGGCCATGCGAGAGGCGGCGGCCGGCCGGGCCGCCGTCGTCCTGCAGGGCAGCGTCGTCGACCCGTCGATGGCCCAGCGGGCCCTGGACGACGGGATCGCCGACCTGGTGGAGATGACCCGGGCCCAGATCGCCGACCCCCGCCTGGTCACGCTGGTGCGCCAGGGGCGGCCGGACCGGGCCCGGCCCTGCATCCTGTGCAACCAGGCCTGCCACGTCCGGGACCCCCGCAATCCCGTCGTGAGCTGCGTGGGGGAACCCCGCAGCGGGTACGAGACGGTCGAGCCCGCGGTCGAGGGAACCGATCCCGTGCAGCCGGGAGGTACTGATCGTCGGGCGCGGGCGTGGCCGGGCTCGAGTGCGCCCGGGTGCTGTCGGCGCGGGGCCACCGGCCACGGGTGGTGGAGCGGTCCGGCCGGGCCGGCGGGGCGTTGCGTGACCGCCGCGGTCGGCCCCGGTCGCCAGCGCCTGGCCGGTTTGGTCGAGTGGCTGATCGCCGAGTGCCGCACCCAGGGGGTCGAGATCGAGACCGGGGTCGAGGCCTCGACCACCGACCTCGACACCGCCCGCCGCGCCGGCGTCGAAGTGGTGCTGGCCACCGGGTCGCGATCGGTCGCCGGTGGCCGTCCCCGTGGACGGGTCGTGTCCGGTGGTCGACCCGCTGGTCCTGTTGGCCGAGGGACCCGGGCTGCTCCCGGACGGACCGGTGGTGGTGCTCGACCCGGTCGGCGGTCCGGTGGGTGTGGGGATGGCCGAGTGGCTGGCCGACGGCGGTCGACAGGTGGCGCTGGTCAGCCAGGACCAGGTGGCGGGAACCCTCCTGTCCATCACCGGCGACCTGGCCGACGCCAACACCCGGTTGCAGCGGGCGGGGGTGGACCGCGAGCTGCGGGCCGTGCTCAGCGAGGTACGGGACGGGCAGGCCCACCTCGAAGACGTGTGGACGGGCGAACGTCGCACCGTCCCGTGCGCCGCGCTGGTCGATTGTGGACCCCGGTTGCCCGAGGAGTCCCTCTGCGCTGTCGCGGCCGGGCACGCTGCGGGCCGGGGACTGCGTGGCGCCGAGGAGCGTGCTCGAGGCCGTGCTCGAGGGTCGCCGGCTGGCCATGGCCATCGCCGGTGGCCCCACCGCGTCGCGGATGCCGGTTGCCGCCGGAGTGGAACCGTGAGCGACGGGAGACCGACCGGTCGCCCGGGACGGGTGTCGGGCAAGGTGGCCTTCATCACCGGCGCGGCCCGCGGCCAGGGGCGGAGCCACGCCGTGCGGCTGGCCCACGAAGGAGCCGACATCATCGGGGTCGACCTGTGCGGCGACCTCGACACCATCCCCTACCCGCTGGCCACCGAGGCCGACCTCGACGAGACGGTCCGACTGGTGGCCGAGGCGGGCGGGCGCATGGAGGCGGCACCGGTGGACGTGCGCGACCCCGATGCGCTGTCGGCCGCCGTCGGCAAGGGCGTGGACCGCTTCGGGGGGCTCGACATCGCGGTGGCCAACGCCGGGGTGTGCACCATCCAGCGCTGGGACGAGCTGACCCCGGCGGTGTGGGACACGGTCATCGGGATCAACCTGACCGGGACCTGGAACACCTGCGTGGCCGCCCTCCCCCACCTGATCGACTCCGGCGGCGGTTCGCTGATCCTGATCAGCTCGGTCGCCGGCCTCAAGGGCCAGCCCTTCCTGGCCCCCTATGTGGCCTCCAAGCACGGGTTGGTGGGCATCATGCGTTCGCTGGCCAACGAGCTCGCCTCCCGGCACGTTCGGGTCAACTCCATCCACCCCACCGGCGTCGACACACCCATGCTGGTCGGCCTGTCGGGCCTGACCGAGCGCATCGAGTCGAGTCCGGACACCGGCTCGATCTTCCTCAACTCACTGCCCGTGGACGTCATCGCCCCCGATGACGTGAGCGACGCCGTCCTCTATCTCTCGTCGGCCGAGTCGCGCTTCGTGACCGGCCTCACCCTGACCGTCGATGCCGGATCGACGGCCCGGTGACCACCGGGTGAAGCGATGAGCACCGGCACCCGGTACCGCCATCTGTTCAACCCGCTCCGGATCGGGCCGGTCACCGTCCCCAACCGGATCGTGTTCTCGGCCCACCTCACCAATTACGCGGCCGACGGACTGCCCACCGAGCAGCACGCCGCCTACTACGGGGCCAGGGCGGCCGGCGGCGCCGGTCTGATCATCACCGAGGAGCACTCGACCCACCGGACCGACTGGCCGTACGAGAAGCTCATCCACGGATTCAACCCCGAGGTGGTTGCCGGATACCGCCGCATCACCGAGCGCGTCCACGCCCACGACGTGCCCATCTTCGCCCAGATCAACCACAACGGCGGCCAGGCCTCCAGCATGTACTCGCGGCTGCCGGTGTGGGCCCCCAGCCCGGTGCCCGACCCCCTCTTCCGCGAAGTGCCCAAGGCGGTCGAGCCCCACGAGATCGACGAGATCATCGACGGGTACGCCACCGTGGCCGGGCGCTGCATCGAGGGCGGCTTCGACGGGATCGAGCTGCAGTGCTCCCACTCGTCGATCGTCCGCGGGTTCCTGTCCCCGGCCACCAACCGGAGGACCGACCACTACGGCGGCACCCTGGCCAACCGGGCCCGGCTCCTGTTGGAGATCGTCGATGCGGTGCGCGCCGCCATCGGGGACGACCGGGCCCTCGGGGTCCGGCTGTGCGGGGACGAGCTGATCGAGGGCGGCACCGGGATCGACGACGCCGTGGCCGTGGCCCGGATGGTCGATGCCACCGGCGAAGGTCGACTACATCAACACCTCGATCGGCGTGGCCACCGCCACCCTCTACATGATCGAGGCGAGCATGCAGGTCCCGCCCGGCTACGCCATGTTCATCCCGAGCGCCATCCGCGACGCCGTCGGCGTCCCCGTGGTCGGGGTGGGCCGTTTCAAGGATCCGCGCCAGGCCGATCGGGCCCTCGACGAGGGGCTCTGCGATCTGGTCGGGGTGGTGCGGGGCCAGATCGCCGATCCCGACTTCGCCGCCAAGGCCCGGTCCGGTCATGCCGCTGACATCCGCACCTGCCTGTCCTGCAACCAGGAGTGCGTGGGGCGGATGGGCCTCAACCGGTGGCTGGGCTGCATCGAGAACCCGGGGGCCGGACGCGAGTCGGTCTCCCTCGCACGCCCCACCCGGCGCCGCTCGGTGGTGGTGGTGGGCGGCGGACCCGGCGGTCTGCAGGCCGCGGTCACCGCCGCCGAACGGGGGCACCGGGTGATCCTGTTCGAACGCCACGACCGGCTCGGCGGGCAGGTGCAGGTGGCGGCGTCGGTTCCCAGCCGGGCCGAGTTCCTCGACATCACCCGCAACCTGGTCGTGGCCGCCCGCCGCCTGGGCGTGGACCTGCGCACCGCCGAGCACGGCCACCCGGGCGACGGTCGAGGCCGAACGGCCCGACGTGGTCATCGTGGCCACCGGGGCCCGTCCCTCCCGACCGTGGTGGGCGGGCGATCATCCGCGGGTGGTGGACGTGCGCGACGTTCTCGAGGGGCGGGCCGAACCCGGGGGTCGGGTGGTGGTGGTCGACGAGCTCGGGTTCCATCAGGCCACCTCCACGGCGGAGCTGCTGGCCGACCGGGGCTGCCAGGTGGAGATCGTGACCAACGGCATGGTGGTGGCCCAGGACCTCGGGATCACCCTGGACATGGAGACGTGGAACGTGAAGGCCCACGCCAAGGGCATCGGGCAGAGCGTCGACCTGGTGCCGATGGCCGTCCGCCCGATCGACGGCGGAGACGGGTCCGACCACGGAACCGGTGGCGTCGTCCTCAGCCTGCAGCACCACCCGACCGGTACCGACCAGGAGCGCCAGTGCGACTGGGTGGTCTGTTCGGTCCACCAACAGCCCGAGGACGAGCTCTGGCGTGAGCTCAGGGACGGCCCCGTCCCCGCCCACCGCATCGGGGACTGCCTGGCCCCGCGCCGGGCCCACGCCGCGGTGATCGAGGGCCACCGGGTGGCGGTGTCCCTGTGACCGGCGGCGATCCCCTGGGTCCGGCGGCGGCCGTCGTGGTGGCCCGGGACGGGCGGCTACCGGTCGGCGCCGACGAGGCCGTGGCCGAGGCCGGAGGGGCGGCCATCGTGGTCGGATCGGGGACCGAGCCCGCCGCTCGCGCCCTGGCCGGAGCCGACCGGGCCTGGTGGGCCGACACCGGTCCGGGCCTCCGGCCCGCGTCCCTGGCCCGCCGGTTGGCTCCCGCGCTCGGGTCGGTGACGCTGGTGATCCTGCCGGCATCCGCCGACGGGCGCGATCTGGCCCCCCGGCTGGCCGCCGAGCTGGACCGGCCGCTCGTGGCCCACGCCACCGGCGCCGTCTGCCGTCCGCACCCCGGGGCCGAGGCCGGGAACCGGGTGTGGGCCACGGTGTCCCGCCTCGACGACCGGGTGCTCCTGCCGGTGGAGGTCGACGGGCCGGCGGTCGTGACCCTGGTCCCCGGTTCCCGAGCGGCGGCCGGACCGGCGCGGACGGTCACCGGCGGATCCGTCCGCCCCCTCACCGGCATCGGACCCGACGGGCCGGGTGGGGACGCCGGTCCCGGTGGTTCCGACCCCGAGGTCACCGCTCTCCTCGAGCCGGACCTGCACACCATGGACCTGGCCGACGCCACCCGGGTGGTGGCCGGAGGGGCAGGACTGGCGGCCGGCTGCGACGACCGTCGCGCCACCGCGCTCTTCGACCTGCTGGTCCAGGTGGCCGCGGCCATCGGCGGGTCGGCGGGGGCCACCCGGGTGGCCACCGACGCCGGATGGACCGGCTACGAGCGCCAGATCGGCACCACCGGGGTCACCATCGACCCCGACCTCTACATCGCCTTCGGAGTCTCGGGGGCGGCCCAGCACGTCGGCGGGCTCGGGAGTCCACGGCACATCGTCAGCGTCAACACCGACGCCTCGTCGCCGATGACGGCCATGGCCGACCTCGGCCTGCTCACCGACGCCCGGAGTCTCCTCGAGGAGCTGGGTCGGCGCTTCGGCGTGGGCCTGCCCGCCGAGGAAACGCCGGGCGGCGCCGGGGCGACGGCCGGAGGGACACCGGGCCCGGATGCCTGACGATCCCATCTTCGACGCCGTGGTGGTCGGGGCCGGTCCCGGCCGGGTCGGCCGCGGCCCTGGCGCTGGCCCGGGCCGGCCGATCGGTCGTCCTGGTCGAGCGCGGACCCTTCCCCGGCTCGAAGAACGTCTACGGCGGCGTGGTCTACGGGCGTGTCCTCGACGCCATCGTTCCCGAATGGTGGGAGGAGGTACCGGTGGAGCGCTGGGTGGTCCGCCGCTCGACGATGATGATGACCCCGACCCAGTCGCTGTCCATCGACTACCGGTCCGAGGCCTGGGGTTCGGCCCCGTTCAACGGGATGACCACCCTGCGGTCGCACTTCGACTCGTGGCTGGCCGGCAAGGCGACCGGGGCCGGGGCCAGGTTGCTCACCTCGACGGTGGTGAGCGGGCTGGTCCGGGAAGCCGACGGGCGGGTGGTCGGTGTGCGCACCGACCGGGACGGCGCCGAACTGCGGGCCAAGGTGGTCGTCGCCTGTGACGGGGTCAACTCGTTCCTGGCCAAGGAGGCCGGGATGATGGCCCGGGCCGAGGCGTCCCATCACACCCTCGGGGTCAAGGAGGTGCTGGAGATCGCCCCCGAACAGATCAACGAGCGCTTCGGGGTCCGGGGGCACGAGGGTGTCGACATCGAGATGCTCGGATGCACCCGCGGAATCCCGGGCGGGGGTTTCCTCTACACCAACGCCGGCTCGGTGAGCGTCGGTGTGGTCCTGTCCCTCCCCCAGCTGGCCGCGTCGGGGATCCGGCCGGAGGAGCTGGTGGCCGACCTGAAGGAGCATCCCGCCATCGCCCCCTATCTGCGCGGCTCCACCCTCCGCGAGTATGCGGCCCACCTCATCCCCGAGGGCGGGTTCGACACGATGCCCCAGCTGGCCGTGGACGGCATGGTCATCGCCGGCGACGCCGCGGCCATGACCCTGGCCGCCGGCCTGTGGTTGGAGGGCGTCAACTTCGCCATCGGATCGGGATTCGCCGCCGGCCAGGCGGTTGACCGCGCCATCGCGTCGGGCGACTGCTCGGCGTCCGGGTTGGCCTCCTACCGCCGCGATCTCGAGGGACAGTTCGTGCTCGCCGATCACCGCCGTCTACGAAAGGCACCGGCCCTGGTCCTGTCGGACCGGGTCCAGCACCGCTACCCCGGCCTGATCTGCGACCTGGCCGAGGGGATGTTCACGGTGACCAACCCGGCCCCGAAGGCCGGCGGGCTCCGACTCACCCGCCACGCGGCGGCCAAGCACGGCGTGAAGTTGCGCGAGCTCGCCGCCGACACCGTGCGCGGCCTGAGGATCTTCGGATGAGACATCTCCGACGCCAACGGACAGAACCGGAGCGGGCCGGACCGACAGGGCGGGAGGAACTACGCCCCGGCTCCGCTCCCCAACCGTGGCGCGGCATCTCCTTCGAGGAACGGATGGCCACCGTTGACTTCCGGGTCGGGGACCGTGCCCACATCACGGTCGACTCCGATGTCTGTCGGTCGTGCACCACGAAGGACTGCGTGACCGCCTGTCCGGCCGACCTCTTCGCACCCACCTCCGACGGGGGCATCCTCTTCAACTACGAGGAGTGCTTCGAGTGCGGGACCTGCTACATGGTCTGCGACCAGGAGGGCGCCATCACCTGGTCCTATCCCGACGGCGGCCACGGCGTCGTCTTCCACCACGGATGAGCGCGCCGCCGGTCGGCCCCGATGCCCCGCTGGTGGTGGCCTGCCTGAGGATCACCGACCTCCGGCCCGAGGTGGACCCCCTCGACGGCTCGGTACGCCGGGACTGCCTGGGGCATCGGCCTCTCCGCCGCCGACGAGGCGGCGCTGGAGCACGCCCTCCGGATCTGCGACGCGTGGTCGGGTCGACTTCTGGCCGTCGCCGTCGGGCCGGAAGCCGTCGAGCCGGTGCTGCGCCAGGTGGCGGCGCTGGGTGCATCGGTGCTGCGGGTCCCCTCGCTGCACCACGGCCTCGAGCACGGGTACCCACGGGAGCTCGGAGAGGACGAACACGAGCTGGCCCGGGTGATGGTGGCCGCCATCGGTCCCTTCGGCCCCCCGTCGGTGGTGATGTGCGGCGATCGTTCGGCGGATCGGGGCACCGGGGCCTTCCCCGCCTTCGTCGCCCACGAGCTGGGTGCGGCCCAGGCGCTGGGGCTGGTGGCCCTCGAGGTGACCGGGGCCCCCGGCGGCCACCGCGCCGCGCTCTCGGCCGAGCGCCGGCTCGACGGGGGATGGCGCGAGCAGCTCCGGGTGCCGGTGCCTGCGGTCTGTTCGGTGGAGGCGGCCGGTGTCCGGCTGCGACGGGCATCACTGGCCGGTGTCCTGGACACCGAGGCGATGGTCGTCCCGGTGGCCGGGTCGTCCGGGGTGATCGGAGGGGACGGGCAGGGCCAGGTCCAGGTGGGTCCGACCCGGGCCTTCGCCCCCCGGACCCGGGTGCTCCCGGCCCCGGCGGGGGACGATCCCCGACTGCGACTGCTGGCCCTCACCGGCGCACTGGTCACCCACGATCCCCCGACGGTGATCGGTCCGGTCGGGAGTGGCGAGGCCGCCGACCAGTTGATCGCCTTCCTGGTCCGCCACGGGTACCTCGACGGCCCGCCCGAACCCGACGGTTCCGGCGCGGAGGTGGAGGCGATGAACCGGCTGGACGATCTTGCGTGGCCGGAGGCGGCCCGTCGGGCCGAGTCGGGTGGGATCCTCCTCATTCCCGTGGGCTCGACCGAGCAGCACGGGCCCCATCTCCCCGTGACCACCGACACCGACATCGCCCTGGCCGTGGCCACCGGAGCGGCCGGGCTCGAGAGCCGCCTGGTGGTGGCGCCCCCGTTGGCCTACGGGTCGAGCGGCGAGCACCAGGGATTTGCCGGAACCCTGTCCGTGGGGTCGGAGGTCACCGAGCTGATCCTGGTCGAGCTGGGCCGCTCTGCCTCCGTCGATTTCGCCCACGTCATCGTGGTGTCGACCCACGGCGGCAACGCCTCGCCGCTGAGCCGGGCCATGGCCCGGCTGGCCGCCGAGGGGCATCGGGTGGCGGCCTGGTCACCCTCGTGGCCCGGCGACGTGCACGCCGGACGGACGGAGACCTCCCTGATGCTGGCCATCGCCCCCGGGCGGGTGCGCCTCGATCGGGCCGAAGCCGGCGACCGCCGACCCATCGGGACGCTGCTCCCCCTCCTGCGCCAGCACGGGCGTCCGCGCCATCAGTGCCAACGGGGTCCTCGGCGACCCGTCCGGTGCCACGGCCGGGGAAGGGCACCGGCTGCTGGCCGGAGCCGTCGACGATCTGGTCGACACGGCGAGGGGGATGGCTGACGGGCTCGACCATGGAGGTGATCCGATGAACCGGGTGGCAGTGGTGACGGGCGCGGCGCGGGGGATCGGGGCGGCCACCGTCCGGGCCCTGGCCGCGGCCGGCTGGTCGGTGGTGGCGGTGGACCGGGCCCGGGACGATCCCCGGATCCCCTACCCCATGGGGACCACGGCCCAGCTGGAGGCGGTGGTCGGCTCGGCCCTGGCCGCCTCCCTCCGGGCGGGCGGCGTCGGGGCCGACGACCGGCCCCGCGTGGTGGCCGAGGTGGCCGATACGACCGATCCCGACGGACTGGCCCGGGCCGTGGCCGTGGCCGAGGAGCGGTTCGGGGGAATCGACGCCATGGTGGCGGTGGCCGGGGTCATCGCCGGTGGGGTGCCCTTGTGGGAGATGCCCGGGGACCAACTCGGCGCGGTCCTCGGGGTGGACCTCGGTGGTCCGATCACCGCGGCCCGGGTCGGGATCCCGGCCATGCTCCGTCGACCCGTTCCCCGCCAGGGGCGGTTCCTCGCCGTGGCTTCGGCCGCCGCCACCCGGGGTCTGCCCCGGCTGGCCGCCTACGGCGCGGCCAAGGCCGGCGTGGCCGGGCTGGTACGGGGACTGGCCGCCGAGCTGGCCGGCACCGGTATCACCGCCAACGCGGTCAGCCCCGGTTCGACGGCCACCGCCATGCTCGACGAGAGCGCCCGGCTCTACGGCCTCGAGGACACCCGTCGTTCGCCGACCAGCAGTCGGCCCGCCGGCTCCTCGCCCCCGAGGAGGTGGCGGCAGCTCTGGTGTGGCTGGCCGGTGCGGACAGCAGCGCGCTGACCGGGGCGGTGATCCCCGTGGACGGCGGCCTCTCGCTGTGACCGTCCTCCCGGAAGGATTCGGGCTGGTCCTCGACCGGTCGGTCCGCTCCTTCCGGGACGGGACCGTTCTCATCGGCGGTCACCCCGGTCGGCTGATCACGCTTGAGCCTCGAAGGAGTGGCGGCATTGTCCTCGCTCCTCGATGGCCGGGCCATCACCGACGCGTCGCGTCAACTGGGCGGCCGCCTGGTGGAGGCCGGAATGGCCCACCCGCGCCCTCTCCCCGCCCGGGCTGAAGCGACGAGGGCGGTGACCGTGGTGGTCCCGGTGCACAACCGCAGCGGGGCATTGGACCGCTGCCTCGGCTCGATCGGATCGGACGTGCCCATGGTGGTGGTCGACGACGGCTCCGACGACCCCGACGCCGTCGCCCGCATCTGCGAACGACACCGGGCCCGGCTGATCCGGCGGGCGGTCAACGGGGGGCCGGCGGCGGCGCGTAACCAGGCCATCGCCGAGGTGGACACCGAACTGGTTGCCTTCGTGGACAGCGATTGCCGGGTCACCGACGGCTGGCTCCGACGGCCTGGTGTGGTTGTTCGACGACCCCGCGGTCGCCGCCGTCGCCCCCCGGATCCGGCCCGATCGTTCCGGCCGGGGAAGCCATCACCACCACGTTGAACGGTTTTGCCGACGGACACTCGGCCCTGGACATGGGTGATGCGCCCAGCGAGGTGGCCCCCGACGGCGCGGTCCGCTACGTCCCCGCCGCCGCACTGGTGGCCCGGCGTCGGGCGCTGATCGGCGGCTTCGATCCCGACCTCCGGGTGGGCGAGGACGTCGACCTGGTCTGGCGTCTCCACGACGAGGGCTGGCGCGTCCGCTACGAGCCGTCGGTCACCGTCTTCCACCACGAGCCGTCGTCGTGGCCGCAGCTACTCGGCCGTCGGTTCCGCTATGGAACCTCGGCCGGTCCCCTGGCCAAACGCCACCCCGGCAGGCTGGTCCCGGTCGAGCTCCGTCCCTGGCCGACGGCCGCCGCCGTGGCGTGGCTGACCGGCAGACGCCGGACCGGCCTGGCCACCGTGGCCGCGCTCGGCCGCGGTCCTGGCTCGACAGGTCCGCCGCCACGGCATCCCACCTTCGCTCACCCTCCGTTGGAGCGCGGCGGCGGCAGGGTGGACGGGGGTGGGACTGGGCCATGCCGCCACCATGCTGGCCGGGCCCTTCCTGGTGGTGGCCGCCCTCCGGGGAAAGCGGTCGGTGGTGGCGTTCCTCGTGCTGGCTCCCCCCGCTGTCGAGTGGTGGCGACGCCGTCCCGATGTCGGTCCGGTGCGTTGGTCGTTGGCATCCGTCGCCGACGACGTGGCCTATGGAGCCGGCGTGTGGACCGGATGCATACGGGCGCGGACCTTCGGACCCCTGCTCCCCGCCCTCCGGACTCACGTCGGGGGCGGACCAGGGGCGGCGTCTGGGGTGACACCAGCCATGAACGGATCGGTGTGACAATGGAAGGTGCGAATCGGTCGCCGTCGGCCGGGCCACTGCGATTCGACCACGAGGCGGCCTCATCCTCCGGGGCGGCAGGGACTCTCATGAACACTGATCGGAGCTCCACGTCGCCGCCGACCATCGCCGCCCTGCTGGTTCCGACCGGTCCGGCCGCCGAACAGAGCCGGGCCTTCGAGGCCGATGCGGCCCGGGGCGCGAGACGGCGCCGGCCGACGATGGGTGCTCCCGGTCGCATTCGCCGCGGGGGCGGTGCATGCTGGTGGTGGCCAGCGTGGTGGGAGTCAACGCCCACGCCCAGCTGAACCGGACCCACTCCTCGGTTGCCTCCACCCGGGCCGAACTGCGCCACGCACAGACGCTGGTGGCCGAGACCAAGGCCGAACTGGCCAAGGTCAGCAGCCAGGCCGCGACCGCCCGTCAGACGCTGGCGTCAGCGTCGGCCCAGCTGTCCGCGGCCCAGGCCAAGCTGGCCGCCGACCAGGTGGACGTCTTCTCCAAGGGGGTGAGCATCTCCCAACTCGACACCTGTCTGTCCGGCGTCGAGAAGGCGCTCAACCAGATCTCGCTCGGAGACCCGACCGGGGCGGCCACGACGCTGAACGGTGTGGCCGCCAACTGCCGGGCGGCGGAGCCGTCGGGGACATGAAGCCGCGGACCCGGCGCCACCTCGTGCTGTTCGGAATCGTCGCGCTCTTCGGGCTGGTCATCGGAACCGTCTACTACGACTCGGTCACCGTGGCCTCCGACCACCGGTCGCAGGCTACGCTCACCGACACCACCCATCGGTTGCGGGATGCGCGATCCACGCTGTCGCGCACAAAAGAACAGATCGCCTCCAGCATCGCCAGCCGGAACTCGGCGCTCGAACAGGGATCGCGGGACTCCGACGAGCTCAGCACGACCGACCAGCGACTGGCCTCCTCCCAGGAGACCGATTACTTCCAGAGCCTCGACATCGCGACCCTGCAGACCTGCCTGAGCGGGGTGTCCACCGCCGTCACCGCCATCTCCTCGAACAACCTCCCCGGCGGCGGTCAACTCGATCACAGCCGCGTCCTCGGCCTGCGTGTCGCTCGACAACTCGAACGGCGGACTCCTCTACCCGTTCGACTTCCCCGATCCGTTCATCCTCCCCGTGGGCGGCGACTACTACGCCTTCTCCACCAACGCGGCCGCCGGCAACATCCAGATCATCAAGTCGACCGACCTCGCCCACTGGACGACGCTGGGTGACGCGCTCCCCCACCTGGCCGTCTGGGCCGGCGCCGGGTGCCACCTGGGGACCCTCGGTGCTCCAGCGCGGTGGGACCTTCGTGCTCTACTACTCGGCGCTGGACGGAGTCACCGGGGAGCAGTGCATCTCCGACGCGGTGGCCACCCAGCCCCAGGGGCCCTATGTGGACAGCTCCAAGACGCCCCTGGTGTGCCAGCTGAACCTGGGCGGGTCGCTCGACCCGAGCCCGTTCGTGGGCACCGACGGCTCCGCCTACCTGACCTGGAAGTCGCAGGGCGCCAGCGGGCAGCCGGCCACGCTGTGGTCGCAGCAACTCGACCCGGCCGGCACTGCGCTGGCCGCGGGCACGCCCTCGGCGCTCCTGACCCCGAGCCAGAGTTGGCAGGGGGGAATCGTCGAGGGCCCCGACATGGTCGTCTCCGGCGGCCATTATCTGCTCTTCTACTCGGCCAACGCCTGGCAGACGGCCAACTACGCCATCGGCGTCGTCAACTGCACCGGGCCTCTCGGCCCATGCGCCCAGGGGTCAGGGCAGCCGCTCCTGGCATCGGGTCAGGCCTTCAGCGGGCCCGGCGGTCCGTCGGTGTTCACCGACGCCCAGGGCAACCTGTGGCTGGGCTTCGCGGCCTGGCTGCCCGGAAAGGTGGGCTATCCCAACAGCCGGCCCCTCTTCCACATCCGGATCACCATCAGCGGCGGAACCGTCCAGACCGGGCTGTGACCTGTCGGCTTCCCATTCCTGACCGCCGAGCCGGTCGCCACGACGGTCGCGCACACGACGGTCGGGCATCACGATTGAGCTTCGCCAAAATCTCATCACATTTGGTGATGACGCGGTCAACGAAGCCACGTAGGGTTCGTGCGAAGGGTGGGGTCCGCGCGGGCATTGGGCATCGGCGGATGATGCGGAGCGGTCGGGGGGCGTGAATGCCAGGGCGCCGGTCCGTGTCGACTTAGACGAAAGGCGACACAATGCGGAAGGTATTAGTCAGTTTGGCGGCCCTGGTGGGTCTCATCACGGTGGGGTTGGTGAGCGCTCCGACCACCGTCGGCGCATCATCGGGCGCCTCCACCATCTACGACAGCACCGTCTCACCGCTCCCGGGCAATCAGGTGAGTGAGTCGTTCGAGGCCACCCAGACGTCACAGTTCGGGAACCAGGTGGCATTCAGCTCGGGTTCGGGTCGGATCCTCACCAGTGCCGTGGTCACCCTCAGCAGCTGGGGATGTCAGTCCGGAGGCTGGAGCACTGATGACTGCTCCACCACCCCGGGTTCCACGTTCTCCGAGCCGATCACCCTCAACCTGTACAACGTGGGTGCCGGCGGTACTGCCGTGGGCAGCAGGATCACCACCCTGACCAAGACCTTCAACATCCCGTATCGTCCGAGCGCCGACGCCAACTACACCACCGACTGCGCAAACGACGCGGCCGCGGACTCCGTCCCGGTGAGCGATTTTGCCGGAACCTGGTTCGACGCCTCCGACGGTCACTGCTACAACGGCTACGCCACCAATGTGACCTTCACCTTCGGCCACACCAGGGTTCCCAGCAAGCTCATCTACGGGATCGCCTACAACACGAGCGACTACGGGGCCAGCCCCTATGGCGATAGCACCGCGTGCCACTCGAGCGCCGGAGGGTGTGGCTACGACTCACTCAATGTGGCCCTGGCCAACTCGCCCACCAGCCCGAGCGTCGGCTCCGACCCGCAGACCGGCACGGTCTACGAGGCCACCAACTACCTGCCCTACTACTGTGACGGTGGAGCCGGCGGGACCAGCTTCCGCATCGACGCCCACAACACCCAGGGTTCGTGTTGGGGCCAGACCGGCACCGTCAACACCGCCGACGGGAACCAAGAGGGTGGCTCGGTCGGTGCCCCGTACTACATCCCGGCCGTGAAGTTCAATGCGGTCAGTAGTCCAGCACCCGCCATCACCAGTGCCGGCGCGTACGGCGCGCACAAGGGACATTCTTTCTCCTTCACGGTGACTACCACCGGCGTCCCGACCCCGAAGGTCAGGGAAACGAGGGCCCTTCCGGCCGGAGTGACCTTCACCCCCCACGGCAATGGCACGGCCACGCTCGCCGGAACGCCCACCCAGGTGAAGACCACCATCCTGCAGTTCACGGCGACGAGCAACCGGGGCAGTGCGACCCAGAACTTCGCACTCGTCGTCAAGTCATAGCGCGGGAGCTGCGCATGTGAGCGCGGCAACATGACAGCACTGCAGAAGGCATCGGAGTCTGGTGCCTGAACCTCGGCCCACACCGCCTCGGTGTGGGCCGAGGTCGTTCGTGGGCGGCTGGTCAAGATTCCCTGACTCGACACACTGACGGGTGTCCAGCGACCACTGCGAGTTCTACCTGCGCAGCGACCACGTCACCTTGGCGTACTCGTACCTCCTCGTAGGCGCCCTCGACAAGGCGCTCGGACTCCCGACTTCATAGGCGTCGAGCGGCCACGCCGACCCTTCCGACCGACGATGATCGGTTTTTCAGATAGTGAATAACTGCAAAAACGATCCCACCGTAAGAAGGGGTTAAGAGCAAAACATTTGGCGGCTGACTCGCAGGATTTGTTCAGAGAATCCCCAGGTCACACACCATTTGTTCACAGTTGCACAGATAGCTGAGTGGGGTCCGCTATAGTATCTAAAGCGCAACGTGCTGAGCCCGACGGCTCTACCTGATCGGAGCACCCTCTCGAGGGTCAGAACCCCGGTCACCGGCAGTTCGGAGGCATATTCCAAGCTCCTGCTTGGCGCGACGCGCCGTCATGGCCGATGGGCCATCGGGCCAAGACAGCTGACTACGACGAAATGAGTGGTGCACCCACGAGGCAATCCAGGGCGTAACAAAACCGGCCGCACACCCTAGGGCGCAAAGCCAGGACGGACGAAGCCTTCCCGCTCGCCGTCCGGGGAACGAATGCGAGGGCCGGAGCCCGCCAACACCGAGCAGAGGAAGGCGCCTTGACGCGCCCTACGAAGGGAGGTGCCGTGCGGACCCGCATTGCACTCGTGGCGGCCATTCCGGTCGCCCTCATCACCGTCAGTACCTTGACCCAGTCTGCCGACGCGCAGGCTGTACGAACCACGACCCATCCGCCCGACAAGTCCATCAGGGCGCCTGTCATCGCCATGCCGCCGAACGAATCGGTGGCCTACCGCGGTCTGCTGTCGTCAGCACCGGCGTTCGTCGGAGTGAGCCTCCCGTTCACCCGACGCACCACACCGGACGTCCGCCGAGTGGTCACCACCGCGGGGTCGCCGACACCGGACACCGCGGCGATCAACGCGCTGCCCAAGGCGTCGGCACCTGTCGCACCGCCTCCGGCGCCCGCGCCCACGGCGCCGGTCGACACGGTGACCCCGGACCAACGTGCGGCGTGGGAACGGGTTGCCATGTGTGAGGAAGGCGGCGACTGGCAGTCCGACGGCTCGACGTTCAGCGGCGGGCTCGGTGTCAGCCGGGCGAACTGGGACGCATACGGGGGGCTCGAGTTTGCCCCCGAGGGAGCAGAAGCCACCGAGGATCAGCAGATCATGGTGGCCGAGCGCATCCAGGCCAGCCCACCGGACCAGGGTGGATGCCGGGGCTGGTAATCAGCCGATCCGCCATCCCTCTCGAAGGCCAATCATCTACTCGAGGACGGGCCCTCTTCGTCGGAGTTCACCTCCGACGAGTTCCAACCATCCGGGTGCGACCCCGGCGACCACCTCGGTGAACGAGGACGGTCGCCGGGGTCGGACCACCCGGAGAGAACGACTCAGATCTTGCGGACCTGGCTCGCCTGCAGGCCCTTTTGGCCCTGCTTGGTCTCGAACTCCACACGTTGGCCTTCTGCGAGATCGCGGAAACCCTCCATCTGGATCTCGGACTGGTGAACGAAGAGGTCATCCCCGCCGCCGTCAGGCGTAATGAAACCGAAGCCTTTTTCGGCGTTGAACCACTTGACTGCACCTACACCCATAACTTGTCACTCCTTGAAATTCACGCACGGTAACGCGGGGATCCATTTGTGAAGCCCTACATGCACCGGCCCGCGTGAGTGGGTCGATGACCCCATCACACTAGGCGCAAAGAGGGACCGGCGCAGAAAACGATCGTTTTGGGCGGTTCGGCGATCTCACCGCGGGCTCGGGCGCGGTCGTGGCCCGATTGTCAGCGCCTGGACCGGTCGGGTGGACGTTCGACGCTGGTGGGCTCTCCACCGCCCTCGGGCCGGGGGCCGGCAGACGACAAGTCCGGGGCCAGCGCCATCCCCCGTGTTCCGCGGGACACGGTCCGATCGGTCCAGGTGGACAAGGCCACGTTCCTGCCGATGGGCTCAAAGACCTCGGTGAGGAACATGGCCGAGAAGGCGATGAAGAAGATCGGCTCGACGAGGGTCCCCAAACGGTCGGTGATGTAGACCGCTCCAAGGATCGGGTAGCTCACGATCAACACCTTGACCAACCCCGAGTAGACGTGAGACTCACGCGTCCCGTCACTGCGGGTACGGCGCATGGCCATGACGGCCGCGGTCGTCAAGGTGACGAACTCGGCGATGCCGGAGACCACATGGACATAGTGATGAAACGGAAGCTGCAGGTTCCATTCCTGTGTACGACAAGCTGCACTCAGACCTTCGGAACATGCATACGGGAACCGGCCTCCCACCGCTCCGGCCAATGCGAATGCCATCATCCATTTCCACTCGCGACGGACACCGCGCGGGCCCGGCGACCCCCGGAGCAGCAGGGCCGCGGCCATCAGGATCCCGGCGGCCATGTCGGCATCGGACATCAAGCCGGCGTGAGGCCGGCCGGTGGCCTCGAGGTCGGAGAAGAAGCCGTTGACCGTCGGCATGAGGCCGGGCACGAACGGTACGACTACCCACCAGTTGTAGGCGACCACGCCGGCCACCGCGGCCACCTTGGCCGCCGCGGCCACCGCTGTGCTTCGATCGGCCGACCCGGTCGACCGGACACGCGGCAGGAGTGTCAGCGCTTGCACAATTTGCCCAACAGGCGCGCCACGACAATCATTCCCGATCGCCGGGCCGGAGATGCCGGCGACCGACCGGCCTCGCTGCTACGTTCGCGGGCCATGAGACGAGGTGCCTCACCCCGGCGACTCGCCGTCTGGCTGGGGCTCGGCCTCCTCATGGCCGGGGCAGCCGGGTGCGGGAGCTCGCCCACGGGCACCGGGAGTGGTGCTCCGACCACGGCGGCCACCGCCCGGGCGGCCCTGCCCCCGCTGGCACCGCCGGCGCCCGTCGTGTGGTCACCCTGCCCCGCCGGCTCCACCCTCCAGTGCGGCACCGTCTCGGTCCCCATCGACTACCGCCATCCCAAGGCCGGCTCCATCTCCCTGGCCCTGACCCGAGCCCCGGCTCTCGATCCCGGCGGTGCCGCCGGCACGTTGCTGTTCAACCCGGGCGGGCCGGGCGAGAGCGGGAACCAGATCCTTCCCGTCGCCCTGGACATGATGCCCGAGGCGGTCCGTACCCACTTCGACATCGTCAGTTTCGACCCGCGGGGGACCGGCGCCAGTGACCCCCTCCGGTGCGGAACCTCACCCGCGGGGGCAGTCAGTGTGCTGCTGGTGCCGAAGTCAGCCGGCCGACCACTGCCCAGCGCGCCGTTTTTCACCGCCATGGCCCAGGCCTGCCATACCCGTGCCGCCGCCCTCGAGCCCTTCATCGACACGGTCAACACCGCCCGCGACATGGATCGCATCCGCCAGGCGCTCGGGGAACCGAAGATCAGCTTCTACGGCCTCTCCTACGGCACGGCGCTCGGGGCCGTCTACGCCGACCTCTTCCCCCACCGGGTGGCCACCATGGTCCTGGACGGCGCGGTGGACGTCAATGCCTCGCTGACCCAACAGGCGGAACAGGAGGCGGCGGCGGCCGAGCAATCCCTCCAGCACCTGTTCGCCACCTGTCCCCAGCTGGCGCCGTGCCCCCTCGGGGCCGACCCCCGGGCGGCCTTCGCCAGCCTGGCCACCTCGCTGACCGACCACCCGCTGCCCGCGCCCGGAAAAGGCGACAGCAGCCCGGTCACGGTGGGCGACCTCGACACCGCCACCCTGTTCGCACTCAGCGTGCCCCAGTTCATCCCCTCGTACTATCCGGCGCTGTCGGCGGCCGAGCACGGAAACGGGACTCCGCTGCGGAACCTGTCCATCGCCTTCGACACCGACACCGACGGCGCCCCGCTGGTCGATGCCCTCTGGGCGATCACCTGCAATGATGCCGCCGGCCACCCCGGGTCGGTGACCGCCGGCAACCTGGCCCGGGCCCTCGGTACCCGCTACCCCCTCATCGGGGCCTACTCGGTGACCTACACGATGGGCGGGTGTGTCGCTTGGCCGAAGGCCGTCCAGCCGGTCACCGACCTCCATCCGAGCGGGACGCCCCCGATCATGGTCATCGGCAACACCGGTGACCCCAACACCCCGATCATCGGGGCCAAGCACCTGGCCGCCATCTTCCCCACGGCCACCATGGTGACCTGGAAGGGATGGGGCCACACCTGGTTGCTCAGCGGTTCGAGCGACTCGTGCATGCAGAAGCTGGTCACCACCTACCTCTCGGGCGGCGGGCTCCCCCGGTCCGGCACTGTCTGCGACTGACGGACCCGACGGACCCACCGTCGTCCCGCCCCGGGAATGCACTAGCCGACCACCGTCACCTCTTCGAGGAGCACGGCGCGTCGCGGGCACTCGGCGGCAGCCCGGACAGCCAGTTCGACAAGATCGTGCTCGACCGGCGCCCCGTCCACCATCGGGTAGCCCCACTCGTCCAGGGTGACCCGCTCGGGAAGCAGCTCGGCGCAGTAGCCGTACGCGTCACAGGCCACCGGGTCCACCCGGAGGCGCAATCCGATCCTCCGTCGGGCGGTCATGACGGCCCGCTGCCTTCGGTGGCGGTCGGCGGGAAGATCATGACCGAGTCGGCCCTGGAGCCGGGACACGGGCGCCCGGCGGCGTGGCTCATGGGCGTCAGCGGCGAACACGGTCATGGCGCTCCTCACCAGCCGTACCACCCCATCGGGATGGCGACACGCGCCGCGACCGTCGATCTGGCCCGCCCGGCGCTCGATCCGGGCCAGTGCATCGGGGTCGGCCCGTCCCGCCCACAACTGCTCGAGGTCGTCGGCGATGGTGGGTAGGCCGAAGACGCAGGGGCCGCACTGGCCGGCGCTCTGGCCGGCCATGTACCGCACCACCCGGGCCGTCTCGGCCACGCCGCACGATGTCGTCGGGAGGGCGATGACGATGCCCACTCCGGACGAGGCTCCGGCGGCAGCCAGCGGAGCCGGCGCATAGGGCGTGGCCAGCCGGCCGGCGTCGAGCCAGGCTCCTCCGTACCCGCCGACCAGGACGGCCGACAGGGCACCGACGACACCGGCCCGGTCGAGGATGTCGGCCACCGGCGTGCCCAGCTCCACTTCGACGACCCCGGGGAAGCGAACCGATCCGCTGACGGTGACCAGTGTGGTCCCGGGCGCGTCCGGCGTTCCCAGGCGCCGGAACCAGCTCGGGACCATGCCGGGCGATGAGAGCCACCTGGGCCAGCGTCTCGGCGTTGTGGACCAGGACGGGTCGACGCCCGACGGCGAGCGGGACCGACTTGTCGACTCGCAGGGCGGGAAGGGCGCGCCTCTTGTCGAGCCACCCCACCAATGCCGACTCCTCGCCGCTCACATAGCGGCCCGGGGGCCGTTGCAGAGTGACCCGGACGCGTGCGGTGCCGCTTCTCCGCCGCTCGGCGATGGCCGTCTCGATCGCACTGCGCCGGGGATTCGGCGTGGTCGGCGACACAGATCACGACCTCGGAGGCGCCGACCACCGCTGCCGCGACCTCGGCGCCGTCCAGGACAAGATGGGGTGCACCGGCCAGCAGCACACGGTCCTTGGCGCTGGCCGGCTCGCCCTCCATGGCGTTGACGACCACCATCGATCTGCGGGCCCCCCGCCCGAGCGACCGCCACTTCGTGGCCGACGGGAAGGCGGCGCCACCTCGGCCGAACAGGCCTGAGTCGTCGATGGCCCGAAGCATCCCCTCTCGCCACTCCGGATCCTTGCCGGGCGGGATGTACAGAGCGCCGTGGTCGGCGAGGTGCCCGGACAGGCCCGCACCCGACCGCGCCCTCCCGGTGAGGATCCGATCAGTCGATTCGAGGGTCATGGTGTTCACGGTCGCTCCTTCGTCAAGAGGTCGCCCGCGTTCGTGACGCGGTCGGTTCGGGCGGGCCTTGGTGACGAACCTGCCCCGGGCGGGCGGGTGACCGTCCGGGTGGGCACCGCCCGGGTGAGGGCGCCGACCCGGGTGGCCCGCTCGCGGCTCCTCCGGTGATCGGCGATGCGCCAGGCCAACGAGGAGCCGACGGCAAGGGTGCACAGGACGGCGAGCACATCCATCCACAGCTTGAAGGCGTCGGTGCCCTCGCCGAGGGCGTGGGCCATGGCCACCGGCCAGCTGCCGTAGGCCAGCCAATGGATACCTCGCCAGGTGCGGGCGCTGATCCGCTGGCGGAGCGCACTCGAGATTCCGACAGCGACCATCAGGTCGACCGCGACGGCGCCGAGTCCGGTCCACAGCGGCCGGTAGGCGGAGGAGAATGGAACCACGATCGACGCCCACCCCAAATGGACGTAGGTGTCCAGGACCGCGGTGAGGACGTGCAGAGCCAGGAACACCATGGCCAACAGCGACACCCGTTTGTGCAGTTCGGACTGGGCCACCGCCGGCCAGGCCCGAGATCGCACCCGGCCGGCGGTGAGGATCCCGAAGACCATGGTCATCGTCAACAGGACCAGGGCGACGATGCCGGTCGCCCGGGTGGCGTACCACAGGGTGGTGGACGAGGAGGTGAGCATCAGCGAACCCTGCGCCCGTTGTCGGCCGAGGCCGCCTGGGCTACCCCCGGCGTCACCGTCTCCGAGGGCCAGTCGCCGACGTGGACGACGCGCCCGTCGGCTCCCACCAGCCGGGCCGGTACGCCGAGATCGGTCAACGCCCCGACGGCGTCGTCGCCCCACACCACTGCCGCCGTACTCCAGGAATTGGCGTCCACACAGGTGGCTGCGGCCGTCGACACCAGAGACCAGACGGGTGCGGCCGGGCCGCCGGTCCACGGGTCGATGATGTGGTGGACGGTGCGACCACCGTGCACCCACGACCTGGCCGTGGTGCCCGACGTGGCCAGGCCACCGGCGTGGAGGGCGACCACCTGATCGACCGAGTCGGGGGGGGTCGTGCACCGGGGCGCGATCCCGACCGCCCACCCTCCGGCCGGGCCCGAACCGGCCACGGCGACATCGCCACCGAGGTTCACCAGGGTTCCACATCCGAGCTCGGCGGCGATCCGGTCCGCGGACCGGTCGGCGGCCCAGGCCTTGGCGACGGCACCGAAGTCGAGGTGGACGCCGGGCGGGATGGCGACGGTGCGGGCGTTGGCATCCATTTCGACCCGCCACCAGCCGGGGGCCGGCTCCGGTGGGACATCGGTGACCCGCCGATGGTCGGCGATCTCGTCGAAATCACGGTCGTAGCCGAGCTCGATGAGGGCCGAGCCGACCGTCGGGTCGACGATCCCCGCCGTCTTCACGGCCACGGTCATCGTCACCTCGAACAGCTCGAACAGCAGCGGGCTCACGACGACCGGTCGTCCCCCACCGGTCCGCTCCAGCCGCCGCAACTCCGAGTCGGGCCGGAACCGACTGCAGGCGGCGTCGAGGTCACGGAGATCCTCGGCCATCATGGCCGAGGCGTCGTCGGCACGATCGGGATCGGTGACGGTGACCGAGACAGTGGTACCGATGGCGCCCATCGACCGGGTGGCGAGTGGCGGTTCGTGACGGGGATCAGCGTCCGTCCCCGTTCCGGTGGCGATCATGTCTGACCCGATGTCGTCGCCGCCCCGGTGGACGAGCTGGCCGGCGCGGTGACCGTGGTCGTGGGTGTCGTCGTCGTCGGCGTGGACGCGCCGGAAACGGTGGACGCGCGTGGAGAATCCGGAGGAGCCCAAGGTGCCGGTGGCTGAGCCTGCCGACGTCGATGTCGGTGTCGTCGGAGTGCGGGCGGCCACCGAGGAATGGGCCGTGGTGTCCGAGGCCACCAACACCCCGAGCCCGACGGCCGCCGCGGTGGCCGCCGCGCCGATCAGCCCGGTAATCCGTCGGACCCGGTCCCTGGCCCGGCCTCGCACGCCGACGGCCGATCGGTTGTCGTCGCCGTGTCGGAACTGTTGCTGTGCCATGCCGTCACCCTTTCGTCGAAGGTTGGTTCGAGACCTCTGTGGCCAACGGACTGCCCTGTCCAGTCCGCGTTGACCACCCCATTGGACAAGCCCCGCTGAAGGGCCACCTCCATCCCACCTGTGGACTGACTGTGAATCCGGGAGGAGGGCGAACCTGGGTCACAGCCGGTTCACAGGCCGGTCACACGTCATGTCCAAATGCAGGTGCGATGCTGGTTACGTGGCAAAACCCGTTGCCAAGAGGGACAGCCAGGAGGAGCACGCCGTGGAGCCCACCCGCAACCAGCGGATTCTGGTCGTCGATGATGAGCCCTCGATCGTCGATGCCGTGGCGACCTCGCTGCGGTACGAGGGGTTCGGGGTCGATGAGGCGGTCAACGGGCGCCTGGCTCTGGCCGCCGCCCAGGAGAATCCACCCGATCTCATCGTCTTGGACGTCATGCTCCCCGACCTGGACGGCCTCGAGGTCACCCGGAGGTTGCGCGCCGACGGCATCCGCGTTCCCATCCTGTTCCTCACGGCTCGGGACGCCATCGAGGACAAGGTGGCCGGCTTGACCGTCGGCGGCGACGACTACGTGACCAAGCCGTTCGCGCTGGCCGAGATCGTGGCCCGGGTCCACGCCATCCTGCGCCGGATCGGCAGCGAGCCCGAGGACGAGGGCAGGCTCCAGTTCGCCGACATCGAGATGGACGAGAACGCCCACGAGGTGACCCGGGCCGGACAGCCCATCGCACTGACGGCGACCGAATTCAACCTCCTGCGGTTCTTTCTCCTCAACCCGCGCCACGTCCTGTCCAAGTCCCAGATCCTCGACCACGTCTGGCACTACGACTTCGGTGGGGACGGCAACGTGGTCGAGACCTATGTCAGCTATCTCCGCAAGAAGCTCGAGGCTGCCGGCCCCCCGGTCATCCACACCGTCCGGTTGGTCGGCTACGCGCTCCGAGAGCCGGCCGCGGAGTGACCATGTCGCTGCGGTCCCGGCTTCTGATCGCCATCGGGGTCATCGCCGTGGTGGCCCTGGCCGTGGCCGACGTGGTCACCTACTCGTCGCTCCAGTCCTTCCTCTACAAGCGGGTCGACCAGCAACTCGAGCAGGGGTCGTCCAACCTGGTCAGCTATCTGAACCACGGGAATCAATTGACGGCGTCGGCGTGCGCCGGCCCCGGTCCGTTCTTCCCTGGGGGAGGCGGGCCGGGCGGGGGCGGTCCCCGGGACTACGACCCCTCCAATGCGGTCCAGGTGTTCGCCCTCGAGGTGCGGGACGGTTCCGGTGCCATCGTCGACGGCCAGAGCTGTGCCGTCTACGTGGACGACAAGGCGTACAGCCCCCAGATTCCGGTCACCATCAGCAGGCTGTCGACGACGTCCGCCACTCCCCAGGAGACGTACTTCGTCGCTCCGTCCAGTCAGGCGGGCGGACCTCCGTTTCGGGTGCGCGCCTGCACCCTGACCAGCGGGGACGTGCTCATCGTGGCCCAACCGCTGGGCGACATCGAGAGCACCCTCCACCATCTGCTCCTGGTGGAGCTGATCGTGACCGGTGCGGCCGTGATGGTGGCCCTGCTGGGCGGCTTGTGGCTGGTCCGGATCGGACTCCGTCCTCTGCGCGACATGGAGCGCACGGCCGAGTCCATCGCCGACGGCAATCTCACCGAACGGGTGCCCGGCGAGAACGAGACCACCGAGGTGGGCCGGCTGGCCCGCACCCTGAACGTCATGCTGACTCGCATCGAGTCCGCCTTCAGCGCTCGGCTGGCTTCGGAGCGCCGGCTCCGTGACTCGGAACAGCGACTGCGGCGGTTCGTGGCCGATGCGTCGCACGAGCTGCGCACACCGATCGCCGCCATCTCCGCCTACGCCGAACTGTTCGGTCGCGGCGCCTCGGAACAGAAGGCCGACCTCGAACGCCTCATGGGAGGGATCCGCACGGAGACGACCAGGATGGAGCAGCTGGTCGCCGACCTGCTGCTCTTGGCCCGCCTCGACGAGGGCCGACCGATGGAGCAGCGATCGGTGGACCTCGTGGCTCTGTGCGCCGAAGCGGTCCATACCGCCTCCACGGTCGGTCCGGAGTGGCCCGTCACCTTCGAGGCGACCCGACCCATCGAGGTGATGGGCGATGCCACCAGCCTCCGCCAGGTCGTCGACAACCTGCTCGGCAACGTCCGGGCTCACACCCCGGCGGGCACCTCAGCTCAGGTCCGGGTGGACGGGGACGAGACCGGCGCCCGGATCACCGTGACCGACAACGGGCCGGGCATGGAGCCCGAACAGGCCGAGCACGTGTTCGAGCGGTTCTACCGGTCCGATCCCTCCCGGTCCCGGACCCACGGAGGCGCCGGGCTCGGGCTCTCGATCGTGAGCGCCATCGTGGCCGCCCACGGAGGCACGGTGTCCGCCCAGTCCCGGGTGGGCGAGGGAACTACGTTCATCGTCCACCTCCCCACGGTGCCGCCGGCTCCGCCCGAGGCTGCCGCGGCGCTCGAGGCCGCCGGATCCACCCCGGCTGCCGGATCCATCGAGTCCGCCCCGGGTCCCCCGGCGTAGGTGTCTGTCCAGGCCCACGGACCCACGTTTCTCATGGATCTCACAGCCGGTCCTCATCGAGCCCCGAAGTGGACCTGACATCGTCAGAGCCATGAGCGTCGTCCCCGCCTCCCGCATCGACTCCGCCGGCATCCGGACAGTTCCGGACGTGGAGATCGTGGTGCCCGTCTACAACGAAGCCGAACAGCTGGCTCCGAGCATCGCCGCGCTCCGCAGCTTTCTCGACACGTCGTTCCCCTTCACCGCCACCGTGACCGTCGCCGACAACGCCAGCACCGATGACACCTGGCGCATCGCCGCCGAGCTGGCTTCCACCCTCGACGGCGTCCAGGCCATCCACCTCGATCAGAAGGGGCGCGGCCGGGCCCTCCGGGCGGCGTGGTCCCGAAGCACGGCGTCGGTCGTCGCCTATATGGACGTCGACTTGGCCACCGGCCTGGATGCCCTGCTGCCCCTGGTGGCCCCGCTCCTGTCCGGTCACAGCGACGTGGCCATCGGCACCAGGCTCGGCCCTGGAGCCCACGTGGTGCGCGGCGCGCAGCGTGAAATGATCTCCCGCGGTTACAACCTGCTGCTTCGATCCACTCTCCGCAGTCCGTGCACCGATGCGCAGTGCGGGTTCAAAGCGATGAGCCGCGAAGCGGCGGCCGAGTTGCTCCCCCAGGTCGAGGACGACGAATGGTTCTTCGACACCGAGGTCCTGGTGACGGCTCAGCGGGTCGGGCTCCGCATCCACGAAGTCCCGGTCGACTGGGTCGATGACCTGGACTCCCGGGTCGACCTGGTGCGCACCGCCATCAAGGACCTCCGGGGCGTCTGGCGCCTGCTCGGGCGGTCTGCCCATCGGCCCGCCCTCCAGCCCGGGCGGCCGATCCGTCCGATGCGGCAGGAAGCCTCCGTGACCGTGCCCGGGGTCACCCCCATCGGGTCCAGCCGCCCTGTCGCCGGCACGAACGGGGACGACACCGAGGTGTTCGCCGACGAGCTGCTCCGGTTCGCCGGGGTCGGCGCGGTCAGCACCGTGGCCTATGCGGCAACGTTCGCGGCCCTCGAGCCGAGTCTGGGCGGCTATCTGGCCAATGCGGTGGCCATCGTCGCCTGCAGCCTGGGCAACACCGCCGTCCACCGAGGAATGGCCGGGACCGCCGATCGGGGCCTCGACCGCAGTCATCGGCTGATGGTGGCGACGGCGTTGATGGGCGTCAGTCTGGCCTTCACCACGGGAGCGCTGGCCGCCACCCGGGCCGTCGGATTGACGTCGCTGGTCCCGGAATTGTGCGCGGTGACAGCCGGCAATGCCGGAGCCGCCGCCCTCCGGTTCGCCATCCTCCGCACCTGGGTGTTCCGACCACAGTTCGGCACGCATCTGGCCGCCGGCATCGGCTCCACGGTCGGGACCACTGACGGGCGCCGCCCCACGATGTCGGCGGGGCGACCTTCATGACCGACACGCACCTCGGCAGCGAAGGCCCGCTCGGGGCGGCGGCGACCTGGCGTCCCCGCCGTCCCTTCCGGCACCATCGACGTCCGTCCCTTCGACCCGACCCGCCCGGGTCTGACCCCCGACACCGGCGAGGGGACGGCCGTGCAGCAGGTCGGTTCGCCGCCGGACTTCCCACCGACCCCCGCCTTCCCGCGGGGCCGTGTGCTCCGATTGGTGCGGGGACGGCCCGAGGATCCCCCTTGGGTCCGGCCGGCCCTCCTGGCGCTGCTCGTCGGGACCGGGTTCCTCTACCTCTGGGGGCTCGGGCAGTCCGGATGGGCCAACAGCTTCTACTCCGCAGCTGTCCAGGCCGGGACCAAGAGCTGGAAGGCCTTCTTCTTCGGATCCTCCGACGCGTCCAACTTCATCACCGTCGACAAACCTCCGGCGTCGTTGTGGGTGATGGAGCTCTCGGCCCGCCTCTTCGGCGTCAACGCCTGGAGCATTCTGGTGCCCCAGGCGCTCGAAGGGGTGGCCACCGTCGGCCTTCTGTACGCCAGCGTGCGCCGCTGGTTCGCGCCCGGTGCGGCGCTCCTGGCCGGGGCGGTACTGGCCCTCACCCCGGTCGCCACCCTGATGTTCCGCTTCAACAATCCCGACGCCATGCTCACCCTCGTCCTCACCGCCGCCGCCTACGCCACGATCAGGGCCATCGAAGGGGGACGAACCCGATGGATGGTGTTCGCCGGAGCCCTGATCGGATTCGGGTTCATCACCAAGATGCTCCAGGCGCTGATCCTCCTCCCGGTATTGGCCCTCGTGTACCTGCTGGCCGGTCCACCGAAGCTCGGGCGGCGTCTCGTGCAAGCTGGTGTACACCGGTGTGGCCCTGCTGGTTTCGGCGGGATGGTGGGTGGCGGCCGTCCAGCTGACCCCGGCAGCCGACCGGCCCTACGTCGGTGGTTCCACCAACAACTCGGAGCTCAACCTCATCTTCGGCTACAACGGTTTCGGCCGGCTGACCGGCAACGAGACGGGCAGCGTCGGCGGTCGTGGTGGCGCCGGGAGCATGTGGGGTCCGACCGGGTGGAACCGCCTGTTCCTCTCGTCGATGGGTGGACAGATCTCATGGCTCATCCCCGGCGCGCTGATCGGGCTGGTCGCCGTCCTGTGGATGACCCGGCGTGCTCCGAGGAACGATCGGGTACGGGCTGCGTTCCTCCTGTTCGGTGGCTGGCTGCTCCTGACCGGCGGCCGTCTTCAGCTTCGCCCACGGGATCATCCATCCCTATTACACGGTTGCCCTGGCGCCGGCCATCGGAGCTCTGGTGGGCATGGGAGCCTCCACCCTGTGGCTCCGGCGGCGGGAGATCCTTCCCCGACTGGCCCTGGCCGCAGCCGTCCTGGCCACCGTCGCCTGGGCGTTCGTGATCCTCGGCTGGAGCCCGACGTGGAACCCGGCCCTGCGGTGGGTCATCCTGGTCGTCGGGGTGCTGGCCGCGCTCGGCATCGCCCTGACGCCCCGGGCCCGAGGGGTGCTGGCCGCGGGGATTGCCGGCTTCGGCATCGCCTCGATCATCGCCGCCCCGGCCGCCTACTCGTTGAACACGGCGGCGACACCCCACAGTGGCGCCATCCCGTCAGCCGGGCCTGCCATCCAGGGAGGCAGCGGGCGGGATTCGGCGGGCCGGGCGGATTCGGCGGGCCGGGAGGGTTCGGCCGGTCGGCCAACGGCGGCATCACCCTGCCCAGGGGCTTCACGTTGCCCAACGGCACCAGGTTGCCCAACGGGCTCACCATCCCCGGAGGCGCGTTCCGACGCGGCCGGGCCGGAGGCTTCGGTGGTGGGCAGGCGCCCGGTGGCTTCGGCGGTGGCTTCGGCGGCGGTACTCCGACCCGCCAACCCGGCGCCTTCGGTGGTTTCGGTGGCGGCGGTTTCGGAGGAGGTGCCCGGGGTGGGGGTGCCGGCGGCCTGCTCAACGGATCGACACCGGGCCGACAGCTGACCGCGCTCCTCGCCACCGATGCCTCCCACTACTCGTGGGTGGCCGCCGCTACCGGATCGAACACGGCCTCGGGCTACCAGCTGGCCACCGGGGATCCGGTCATGGCCATCGGCGGTTTCAACGGGACCGACCCCGCGCCCACGCTGACCCAGTTCGAGCGGTACGTGGCCGAGGGAAGGATCCACTACTACATCTCCGGCGGTGGAGGCTTCGGAGGCGGGGGCGGCTTCGGGTCGACGGGGACCTCGCCGGCTTCGCAGATCCAGACCTGGGTGACCAGCCACTTCACGCCCAAGACGGTCGACGGCGTGACCGTCTACGACCTGACCACCGGGTCAGGCTGAACTGGACCGGTCCGGCGCCCGACCCGCCGGTCCGCTGGTGGGCCATGATGAGGAGGCCAGAGCCCACCGTCCGATGAGGAGACCGCAATGGCGATCAACGTGACGCCGATACCCGGCTTGGATCCAGAGATCAACGACATCCGCCGCCGCACTGCGGACTTCATCAATACCGAGATCCTCCCGAACGAGGAAGTGCTGTGGCGGTCGCGCCGTGGCGCCGATCTCAGCGGAGACGACCGCGAACACAGTCGGCGACGGAGCATCGAGATGCGCGAGGAGATCAAGGCCAAGGTCAACAAGGCCGGGCTGTGGGCACCGCATCTGCCCAAGGAGTACGGCGGGATGGGCCTCGACTTCCTCGCCCTGGCCTACATGTACGAGATCCTGGCCTACGCGGTGGGCGCCTCCACCCTGTTCGGAATCGCCGCGCCCAATTCGGGCAACGCCAGCATCCTGGTCAAGTACGGGACCGAGGAGCAGAAGCGGAAGTGGCTGTTGCCGCTCATCGACGGGACGATGGAGTCCGGCTTCTCCATGACCGAGCCCGACCATGCCGGATCGGACCCGCGCTCGATCGAGACCGAGGCCGTACGCGACGGCGACCATTGGGTCATCAACGGCCACAAGTGGTTCACTTCCAATGGGATCGACGCCGACTTCTTCATCGTGATGTGCCGGGCCAACGATCCCACCGGCGAACTCGGCGTGCCCGGTCGGATGACCCAGATCATCGTGCCCACCGCCACGGCGGGCGTGAACATCGTCCGCGGGATCGGCATCTTCGGCCATTCGACGTCCGACCACTGCGAGATCAGGTACGAGAACGTCCGGGTCCCGATCGAGAACACCCTCGGCCTGGTCGGGCAGGGCCACCAGGCCGCCCAGGACCGGCTCGGGGCCGGCCGGGTCTACCACTGTATGAACTCGGTCGGCCAGATGTGGCGGGCCTTCGACCTGATGGTCGAGCGCACCTTGGTCCGCCAGGTGCATGGCGGCCTGCTCAAGGACAAGCAGTTCATCCAGGGATTCATCGCCGAGAGCTACATGGACGTGCAGTCGGCCCGGCTGATGACCATCAACGCGGCCGAGAAGGTGGCCAACGGCGATCCCGACGTCCGTACCGCGATATCGGCCATCAAGGTGTTCGTCCCTGCCGCCTACCATCGCGTGGTCGACCGGGCCATCCAGGTCTGGGGCGGGGCCGGGGTGAGCAACGACCTCCCGCTGGCCCAGATGTACCTCACCGCCCGGGTCCTGCGCCTGGCCGACGGCCCCGACGAGGTCCACAAGATCCTCATCGCCAAGAACATCATGCACCGCTATGAGGACGGCGGCAGTTGGAATTTCGGGAATTGATCCCGACCGGCGGGGCGGGCGGTCACATGACAGGCTGAACGCGACGCACCACCGAGCGCAACGCACCACCGAGCCCAAGGAGCCCACCATGCCCAAGAGGTCCTCCTACCAACCCGGAACTCCTTCGTGGGTCGACCTGGCCAGCCCCGATCTGGCCGCCTCGGCTTCCTTCTACTCCTCGCTGTTCGGTTGGGAGGTCAAGGACCAGGGACCCGAGTCCGGTCATTACAACATGATGGAACTCGGCGGGAATGCCGTTGCCGGCGCGGCGACGATCATGATGGAGGGCCAGCCGCCGGCGTGGACCACCTACATCTCGGTGGAGGATGCCGATGCCAGTATCGACAAGGTCAAGGCGGCCGGCGGCACGGTCTTCGTCGAACCGATGGACGTCCTCGATGTCGGCCGGATGGCGGTCTTCGCCGACCCGACCGGAGCGGCGGCAGCCGTATGGCAGCCCCGCCGCCACATCGGTGCCGGGCTGGTCAACGAGGCCGGAGCGCTGGCCTGGAACGAGCTGACCACCCGGGACCCCGCCGCGGCCAAGATCTTCTACGGCGAGGTGTTCGGTTGGGAGGGGGAGACCGGCGAGATGGGCGACATGGAGTACACCATGTGGAAGCTGGGTGGGAACGAGATCGGCGGCATGTTGACCACTCCGGCCGAGGTGCCGCCCGAGGTCGCGGCCTTCTGGCTGCCCTATTTCGCCGTCGCCGACTGCGACGCCACCGTCGCCACCGCCACCGGGCTCGGAGCCGCGCTCGTCAACGGGCCGATCGACATCCCGGCCGGGAGGTTCGCCGTCGTGGGCGACCCCACCGGAGCCATGTTCGGGGTCATCGCCCTGGCCGCCGGGTAATGGGGGCCTCCGCTACTGTCCATCCGGTGAGCACCTCGTCGATCAAGCAGGCGCGGTCCATCGTCACCGACCTCCCGGGGCCGAACTCGGTGGCACTCGAACGGCGACGGGCCACAGCCGTGGCCCCCGGCGTGAGCTCGGTACTCCCCCTCTACGTCGAGGAGGCATCGGGGGCCATCCTGGTCGATGTCGACGGCAACTCCTTGATCGACCTCGGCGCCGGCATCGCCGTGGTCAGTGTGGGCCATGCCGCCCCTGCCGTGGTGGAGGCGGTCCGCCAGCAGGCCTCCAGGTTCTTCCACACCTGCTTCATGGTCAACCCGTACGAGCCCTACGTGGCCCTGTGCGAGGCGCTCAACGAATTGGCCCCGGGGGACGGGGCAAAGCGCACCGCACTGTTCAACTCGGGAGCGGAGGCCGTCGAGAACGCGGTCAAAGTGGCCCGGCACGTGACCGGCCGGCCGGCCGTGGTGGTGTTCGACCACGCCTACCACGGTCGTACCAACCTGACCATGGCCCTCACCGCCAAGAACATGCCCTACCGCGACCGCTTCGGCCCGTTCGCACCCGAGGTCTACCGCGTTCCCATGTCGTATCCGTTCCGAGATCCCGAGGGGATGACCGGTCAGCAGGCTGCGGCCAGAGCCCTCGAGCATCTCGACCGGAACGTGGGTACGGGCAATGTGGCCTGCGTGCTCATCGAGCCCATCCAGGGAGAGGGCGGGTTCGTGGTGCCCGCCCCCGGCTTCCTGCCCGCCATCGCCGATTGGTGCCGCGAACGAGGGGTGCTGCTGGCGGCCGACGAGATACAGACCGGCTTCTGTCGCACCGGTGACTGGTTCGCGTGCGACGACGAAGGCGTGGTCCCCGATCTCCTGACGACGGCGAAGGCACTGGGTGCAGGGATGCCCGTGGCCGCGCTCACCGGTCGGGCCGACCTCATGGACGGGGTCCATCCCGGCGGTCTGGGCGGCACCTACGGCGGCAACCCGGTGGCGTGTGCCGCCGCCCTGGCTGCCATCGACATGATGCGCACCGATGATCTGGCCGGGGCGGCCCGTCACATCGGCGCACAGATCACCGAGACACTCGACCGGCTGCGCGCCTCGCATTCGGCCGTGGGCGATGTGCGGGGCCGGGGGGCGATGATGGCCATGGAGATCGTGCATGCGGGGACCGATGAGCCGGATGCCGATGCCACCCGCCGCATCGCCCAGGCCTGCCACCGGTCGGGGGTGGTCGTCCTGACCTGTGGCAGCTACGGAAACGTCATCCGCCTGCTGCCACCGCTGGTCATCGACCCTGCGCTTCTGGCCGACGGCCTGGCCGTACTGGCCGACGCGGCCGACCAGGTCCTCGGCGGCGCCGCTTCCTGACCGTCGGCCGCCACCCTGTGGCCCGGGGTCAGCGGTGGGACCCTGTGGCCCGGGGTCAGCCGTGGGGTGGGGGGAGCACCGCCCGGGCCGAGGACAGCCCGGCGTCGAGACACTGGATCTCGTTGTCGGCGTCGCGGACCAGATCCCGGACCCGCTGGCCGTTGGCGTCACTGGCCGACGCCACCGCGGCCTTCTGGACATCGCCCGCCGCCCGCATCACCTCGATGACCTGCGCGGCCACCTCGGGTGGAACCGTCCCGGCCGGTTCGACCCGCAGGACCTGATCCAGCCCGACCGCCACCTGGTGGAGGCGGCCGCAGAGCACGGGGAGCGAGGCCACCGCACCGCCGGCTTCGGTGGCCGTCCTCACCGCGGCGCCGGCGTGGTCGACGGCCCGCCAGAGCTCCTTTCGCACCTGGCGGGGAGTCCACCGGTCGACGTCCTCGGGGACCCGGGTTCCGGCTCGCCTGAACCCGGCCGTGGAGGTCGCCTCCCACAGTGCGACTGCTCCCACCACGGCACCGTGCGAGTGGAACGCCCGCCACTTGCGCCGGCCGAACCGGAACAGCAGGAACGCCGACAGCACGACCCCGGCCAGGCACAGCAGCGCGAAGATCAGCACGCCGGCCAGGATCGGCTCCCACATCGATGCGAACACGGTTCCAGTGTAGGCCCGCGGTCATCCCGGCGGGCAGGCGCCGGGGCCTCCGCTCACCGTGGCGCCTCGAGCAGGATCTCCTCCATCCGTGCGATGGCCTCGGGCGCCAGACCCGAGCCGAGCGCCCAGGCCCGGGCCCCCCCGAACCGGTCACCGATCTCGTCGAGGAACCGGACCATGGTCTCGGCCTCCACACCGAACCGGGAAGCGGGCACCGCCGCCATCCGTTCGGCGAAGCGGGGATCGGAACGGTAGCGGCCGAGGATCAGCTCCATGCGTCCCGCAGTGATGACATAGTCGGCGACGATCATCTCGGCGTCCACGCCCAGGATGTCGAGCACCAGGGCGGCCAGCACCCCGGTCCGATCCTTGCCGGCCGCGCAATGGAACACGAGGGGCAGGCGGGACGGTTCCGATACCAGTTCGAGCGCTTCGACCAGGGGCTGCCGGCCGACGTCGAGATACCAGAGGTAGCGCTCGGCGAGGTCTTCGCCGGCCGGGGCCGGCGCGGCCATGGTCTCACCCTCGCCGTCGCTGATCACCGACAGGTGCCGGTACGCCATCGGCTCATCGCCCAGGGGCCCCCGGCCGGTGCGCCCGAGTTCGGCCGACATCCGGAGATCGATGATGGTGGCCAGGCCCAGGGAACGGAGATGTCGGACGTCGCCCCCGGTGAGCTCGTGCAGGGTGTCGCTACGGAACAGGGTGCCCCACCTGGTGGGGCGTCCGTCCAGGCCCTCGTACCCGCCGAGGTCCCGGAAGTTGAACGCCCCCGTCAGGGGGACGAGACGATCGCGCGCTGCCATGCCCTCATCATGGTCGACGGCCCGCCTGGCCACGGCCCCAGTGGGCCGGGTACGGCCCGGTTCGACCCGGTCTCTGCCCTCAAGGGTCCCTCCGATTGGGCCGATCACCCAGAAGTCGACCTCTATCCGCCACCATGGCTGAGCTACCTTGAGGAGATCCCCCCATCGCCCCGGGGCTCGTCGACGGAGCCCCGAAACCTGACCCTGAGGAGTTTGCGGCAATGAAGTCCCTCGCCACCTGGTGCGTCCGTCACCGCGTGATCGTCCTGCTCATGTGGCTGGCCGCCCTGATCGGCATGACCCTCGTCTCCCAGGCGGTGGGCACCGCCTATTCGAACAGCTTCACCCTGCCCAACACGCCCTCGACCCACGCCTTGGGGCTGCTCCAGGGGGCGGAGCCGAGCATCGCCGGCGACCGCGAACAGATCGTGTTCCACGCCACCGGCGGCACCAAGGTCACCGATCCCGAAGTGAAGTCATCGGTGAACACCATGCTGGCCAAGGTGAAGGATGTGCCCCACGTCACCCAGATCACCAGTCCCTACGGACCCCTCGGTGCCGCCCAGATCAGCAAGGACGGGAGGACGGCCTTCGCCACGGTCACCTTCGATCAACAGGCCCAGTACATCTCGACTCCGGTGGCCAAGCAATTGGTGTCGACCGCTCACAGCGCCGCCGGCCCGAACCTCCAGGTCGCGGTGGCCGGCCAGGTGGCCGAAGCAGCCGACAAGCAGTCCTTCGGGGGCACCGGGCTGGGCGTGATCCTGGCCGGCGTCGTGCTCCTCCTGGTCTTCGGGTCGGTGTTCGCCATGCTTCTCCCGCTGCTGTCGGCCCTGGCCTCGCTGGGGACGGCCATCGGCGTGATCGGACTGCTCAGCCATCTGCTCAAGATGCCGGTCTTCTCGACGGAGCTCGTCCTGTTGATCGGCCTCGGGGTGGGAGTCGACTACGCCCTGTTCATCGTGACCAGGCACCGCCAGGGCCTCGTCGCCGGCAACGACCTCGAGTCCTCGATCGTCAACGCCGTCAACACGTCGGGCCGCGCCGTCCTTTTCGCCGGGATCATCGTCTGCATCGCGCTGCTGGGGATGTTCGCGCTCGGGGTCACCTTCCTGTACGGGCTGGCCATCGCCGCCTCCATCGGCGTGCTCTTCACCATGATCGCCGCCCTCACCCTGCTCCCCGCCTTCCTCGGGTTCATCGGGCCCCGGGTCCTGAGCCGACGTCAGAAGAAAGACCTGGCCGTCAACGGGCCCAAGGTCATCGGCTCGGGTACCAAGGGCTTCTGGGCACGGTGGGCCGCCTTCGTCCAGCGCCGCCCCGTGGTCCCCGCCCTGGTGGCCTTCGCCGTGGTGGTGCTGGTGGCTCTTCCGTTCTTCTCACTGCGTCTCGGCTCCTCCGACCAGGGCAACGATCCCACCGGCACCACCACCCGGACCGCCTATGACCTCCTGGCCCGCGGTTTCGGGCCCGGCTTCAACGGTCCTCTGCTCCTGGTGACCCAGAATCCGGGCCCGGCCAACCAGCAGACGCTCGAGAGCCTGGCCGCCAAGGTGGGAGAGCAACCCGGGGTGGCCAAGGTCACCGGTCCGCTCACCCTGCCCACCAAGGACGGCGAGACGGTGAGCCTGATCACCGCCTATCCGACCACGTCGCCGGAGGCGTCCCAGACCACCGACCTGATCGACCACCTGCGACAGACGACCATCCCGGCGGTCGTCACCGGAACCGGGGTCCGTGTCTACGTGGGCGGGAACACGGCCATCTTCGCCGACTTCGCCCGCGTGCTGGCCCACAAGCTGCCGCTGTTCATCGGGCTGGTGGTCGTACTGTCCTTCCTCTTGCTGGCCATGGTCTTCCGAAGCCTGGTCATCCCGCTGACCGCGGCGGTGATGAACCTCCTCTCCATCGGAGCCGCGTTCGGCGTCTTGGTGGCTGTGTTCCAGTGGGGCTGGCTGGGCTCGGTGTTCCAGATCGGCAGTCCCGGGCCCATCGAGTCGTTCCTGCCGGTGATGCTCTTCGCCATCCTGTTCGGACTGTCCATGGACTACGAGGTCTTCCTGATCACCCGGATCCGCGAGGAGTACGTGAAGTCGGGCGACAACGCCACCGCCGTCCGGCGGGGACTGGCCGCCACCGGCAAGACGATCACCGCCGCCGCGCTCATCATGATCCTGGTCTTCGGCTCCTTCATCCTCGGCGGCGAACTGGTCATCAAACAGTTCGGGCTGGGACTGGCCGCCGGGATCCTGATGGACGCCATCCTGATCCGCATGGCCATCGTCCCGTCGGTGATGTTCTTGCTGGGCAAGGCCAACTGGTGGTTCCCCGGCTGGCTCGACCGGATCGTCCCCCACGTGTCGGTCGACCCCGAGCTCACGGCAGAGAAGCCCGGTGGGCCGACCGCCCCGGCCGAACCCGAGCCGGTCCCGGTCTGAGGCCTCGGAGGACGCGTCCCCACCCTTGACAGTTAGGCTGGCCCGAGGCATAGCCTCAGGAGAGACCTGACGATCGAGCAATGGGGGAACACATGTCCGACTTCGTGATGACCATCGGGGGCGACACGGTACCGGCCGCGGAATCGTTCGGGGTGGTGAACCCGGCCAACGGCGAGGTGTTCGCCCATGCGCCCGAATGCAGCCGTCAGCAGCTCGACGCCGCCTTCGACGCCGCATCCAAGGCCCAGCGGGACTGGAGGTCGGACGAGGCCGCCCGGCGCCAGACCCTCCTGAAGATGGCCGACGTCCTGTTGGCCTCGGGGGCCGAACTGGCCCCGGTGCTCACCGCCGAGCAGGGCAAGCCCCTCGGCGACGCCAACATCGAGGTCTTCGCCGCCGCCATCTGGTGTCAGTACTTCGCCAACATCGAGACACCTGCCCAGGTCATCCAGGACGATGACGAGGCCCGGGTCGAGGTGGTCCGTCGGCCGGTGGGCGTGGTGGCGGCCATCACCCCCTGGAACTTCCCCCTCACCCTGGCCTTCTGGAAGATCGCCCCGGCCCTGCTGGCCGGGAACACGCTCGTGCTCAAGCCCTCGCCCTTCACTCCCCTGACCACCCTCAAGGTGGCGGAGATCCTGCGTGACGCCGTGCCCCCGGGCGTGATCAATGTGGTCAGCGGTGGTGACGAACTGGGTGCCTGGATGACCGGCCACCCCGTACCCCGCAAGGTCAGCTTCACCGGTTCCATCGAGACGGGCAAGAAGGTGGCCATGTCGGCGGCGCCCGACCTCAAGCGTGTCACCCTCGAGCTGGGCGGCAACGACCCCGCCATCGTGCTGGACGACGCCGACCCGGCCCTGGTGAGCAAGGCCATCTTCGCCGGCGCCTTCAACAACAACGGCCAGGTGTGCTCGGCCATCAAGCGGGTCTACGTGCCCGAGTCGATGTACGACGACGTGGTCGACGGACTGGCCGCCCAGGCCGCCGCGGTCAAGGTCGGTGACGGTACCGATGAGTCCTCCAAGCTCGGCCCGATCAACAACAAGCCGCAGTTCGAGCGGGTCAAGGAGCTGGTCGGCGACGCCCTCGAGCACGGGGCCCGGGCCGCGGTGGGCGGCCACGCCATGGACCGGCCCGGCTATTTCTTCGAGCCGACCATCCTGGCCGGTCTGTCCGACGGGACCCGCATCGTCGACGAGGAGCAGTTCGGTCCTGCACTCCCAGTGATCTCGTACCGGGATGTCGACGACGTGGTCGAACGGGCCAACGCCACCCATTTCGGCCTGTCGGGGTCGGTGTGGGGCACCGACACCGATCGGGCCGTCCGATGTCGCCGGGCGCCTGGAGTGCGGGACGGCCTGGGTGAACACCCATCTGGCTCTGGCCCCCCAACAGCCCTTCGGCGGCTTCAAGTGGAGCGGCGTCGGGGTCGAGAACGGTCCCTGGGGCCTGGCCGAGTTCAGTGAGATCCAGGTGATGCACCGTTCCAAGAGCGCCGACGGCCTCAACCTCAACACCGGCGGTCTCGTCTCCTAGCTCCACCTGACCGGCGTCAGCCGGCCTCGACGGCGGGGCGGGCCACTCCCACCGGTGGTCACCGGTCGGGCATGCCCCGATCGGGTCCGCGCCCGGTCCGCGCCCGTGGAAGAGGCCGGTTCCGGCCGTGAACGATCACGCCCGATAGTTCGATAGTCTAATAATGTGAGCTCCGAAACAACCACTTCACGCGCCGCCGCCACCCGTCAGCGTGAGACCTTGGGTCGGGCCGCGGCCTGGCTGGCCAAGCAGGTGGAGATCGGCCTGGCCACGGCCGATCTCTCGGCACCGCAGTACCGGGTGCTCGGGCTCCTGGACGAGAAGTCCGCCGTCTCCTCGGACCTGGCCGAGCGTCTGGCCGTCCGCCCGCCGAGCGTGACCGCCATCATCGACGGCCTGGTCGCCCGGGGGCTGGTCGAACGCCGCCATGTGGTCTCCGACCGCCGCCAGGTGGACCACGTCCTGACCGAGAGCGGCCGGCAGGCGCTCGACGCGGCCGACGCCGCCGTGGCCGGCCGGCTGGCGGAGATCGCCGGATGCCTCGACGATCCGGCCGAGTCCGAACGCGCCTTCGACGGTCTGATTGCCTGGCGGAACGCGTTCGGTGCCTACCGGCTGGCCCGGAGCACCGGGCGATGAGGGTCCCCCGGCTCCGGCCCCGTCCCCCGGCCACCTCCGAGGCCGGGACCCAGTTCGTCCCCATCACCGAAGTGGCCCGCAACGAGGCGCCCCGCGCCACCATCGATCCGGACAAGTCCCTCACCTGGCTCCGCCGGGTCATGCCCATCATGGGCGCCCACAAGGGGATCTTCATCACCTCGTTGGTGGCCTCCTTCGTGGGCCTCGTCCTCCAGGTCCTGGTGCCCAACCTGTTGAACCACGCCATCACCAACTCGATCCAGCACCACACCGTCCCCCTCGACCACTACGTCTGGCTGATCGTCGGGATCGGGCTGGTGGGCGGCGTGGCCGGCTACATCTCCCGCCTGTTCCTCTTCGAGACGGCCTACGACATCGAGTACGACCTCCGGAACATCATCTACGAGCATCTGACCAAGATGTCGTTCTCCTTCTACGACCGCGTGCAGTCCGGCCAACTCATCTCGCGGGCCAACTCGGACATCCGCTCGGTCCAGATGTACATGACGTTCGCACCGTCCATCCTCGTCCAGTGCTCCATCGCCATCGTGGCCTTCGGCTTCATGCTGTCCATCGACGTGCCGCTGGCCTTCGTGGCCATGGCCACCATGCCCTTCGTCTACCTGGCCGGCGTCAAGATGAGGAAGTCGATGTTCCCGGTGTCGTGGATCATCCAATCCCGGCTGGCCGACGTGGCCACCATCGTGGACGAGAACGTCAACGGCGTGCGGGTGGTCAAGTCCTTCGCCGCCGAGCAGCAGCAGCTCCGCTCGCTGTCCGGGGCGGCCGACAAGCTCCGCTGGAGCTACATCAAGGACGCCGACCTCCGGGCCCGCTTCTCCCCCCTCGTCCAGAACCTGCCCCAGGTGGGCCTGGCCCTGGTCCTGCTGTTCGGCGGCTACATGGTCATCCACGGGGGACTGACCATCGGGGACATCCTGGCCTTCAACGCCTACCTCCTGATGCTCCAGGCCCCGTTCATGATGCTCGGCATGCTGATCATGATGGGCCAGCGGGCGGCCGCCTCGGCCGACCGCATCTACGAGATCATCGACGAACAGCCCACCGTCACCGACGCCCCCGACGCCGTCGATCTGGTCGACAGCCGCGGGGATGTGCAGTTCGAACACGTCGACTTCGCCTACGCGGCTGACGCCGAGCAGCTGGTGCTGGCCGACTTCAACCTGCACATCGCCCCCGGGCGAGACGGTGGCCCTGGTCGGTCGGACCGGTGCCGGCAAGTCGACCGTGGCCCGCCTGTTGACCCGCTTCTACGACGTCAAGCACGGATCCATCCGCATCGACGGCCATGACGTGCGGGACCTGACCCTGGCCAGCCTGCGGGCCAACGTCGGGGTGGTCCTGGACGAGCCCTTCCTGTTCTCGGCCTCGGTGCGCGACAACATCGCCTACGGCAAGCCGACAGCCACCCTCGACGAGGTGGAGGCGGCGGCCAAGGCCGCCGGCGCCCACGAGTTCATCAGCCACCTGGCCGACGGCTACGACACGGTGGTGGGCGAACGGGGCTACACCCTCTCCGGCGGGCAGCGGCAGCGGATCGCCATCGCCCGGACCCTGCTGGTCAACCCGCCCATCATGGTGCTCGACGACGCCACCAGCGCCATCGACGTCCAGGTCGAACAGCGGATCCACGCCGGACTGCGGGTCCAGATGGAGGGCCGCACCACCCTGATCATCGCCCACCGGCTGTCCACCATCTCCCTGGCCGACCGGGTGGTGCTGTTGGACCAGCACAAGATCGTGGCCGACGGGACCCACGCCGAGTTGCTCGAGACCACCCCCCTCTACGCCGAGGTGCTGGCCCAGGCCGGTGAGTTCGAACGGGAGGCCGACGCCGAGGAGGCCGAAGAGGATGCCGGATTGGGCACCGACGAGGCAACCGGCCGAGCCCGACGGCCAGCCCCTGCGGGACCTGCTCGACTCGGTGCGCGGCGGTGGCCGGTCATGATGTTCGGTGGCGGAGGCGGGGGCTTCGGTGGCCCCGGAGGGGCGCAGGCCTCGGCCGCCTCGGGTCTGCCCTTCGCCGGCATCCCCTACGAGCTCCAGGACGGGGTGGACAAGCTGCTGGCCACGGAGCCCGAGTATGCCGAGCCGGACATCGTCTTCAACCAGAACAGCTCCGAGACCGAGCTCAAGCGACTGAGCCTGTGGCGGCTGCTGACCAAGTACCCAGGGATGCTGGCCCTGGCCGGGCTCCTGGTGGTGGTGGTTGCGGTGGCCTCCCAGGTGGGGCCCTCGCTCACCGAGTACGCCATCAACAACGGGATGACGAAGGGCCACTTCGACTTCGCCGTGGTGGTCGGCGCGGCCATCGCCTATCTCGTCTTCGTGGTCATCACCGCGTTGGGCCAGCGCTTCCAGGTCCAGGTCACCGGCCGCCTGGCCGCCTGGGTGATGAACGACCTCAGGGTCAAGGTCTTCGCCCACCTGCAACGTCTCTCGCTCGGCTTCTTCACCGAGGAGAAGGCCGGTGTGGTCATGAGCCGGATGACCAGCGACATCGAGAACCTCCAACAGCTCCTCCAGGACGGGCTCTCCCAGCTGGCCATCCAGGGGCTGACCATGGTGGTCATCACCGCCATCCTCTTCACCATCAACGTGAAGCTGGCCCTCATCACCGTGGTATTGATCCTGCCCGCCCTGATCGGGGCCTCGGTGTGGTTCAAACGGGCCTCGGAGCGCGGCTACGACCGGGTGCGCGACGGCATCGCCAACGTGCTCGCCGATCTGTCCGAGAGCCTGCATGGCGTCCGTATCGTGACGGCCCACAACCGGCAGCGACAGAACGTGATCCACCATCGCAACGTGGTCGGCGACTATCGGGACGCCAACAACTACACCGCCCGGATCAACGCCATCTACGGCCCCGGCACCCAGTTGCTCGGGGTCATCGGTCAGGCCGTCCTGCTGGCCGTCGGCGGCTCCATGGTCGTCGACCACACTCTGTCCCTCGGTGGCCTGGTGGCGTTCTTCCTCTACCTCAACCGGTTCTTCCAGCCCATCCAGCTGCTGGTCCAGCAGTACAACACCTACCAACAGGGCCAGGCTTCGGTGTACAAACTCCGCACGCTGGTCGACACCGAGCCGGAGGTCATGGAAGCGCCCGACGCCGTCGACCTCCCCCCCATCGAGGGCGAGATCACCTTCGACCACCTCTCGTTCGGCTACGACCCCGATCGGTTGGTCATCGAGGATGTCGATCTCACGGTGTCGCCCGGTGAGACGGTGGCCTTTGTCGGTCCCACCGGCGCCGGCAAGTCGACCCTGGCCAAATTGGTGACCCGCTTCTACGACCCGACCGTCGGGCGGGTGCTCATCGACGGCTACGACCTGCGCGACGTGACCATGCACTCGCTGCGCAGCCAACTCGGCGTGGTGCCCCAGGAGCCGTTCCTCTTCGCCGGGACCATCGGCGACAACATCGCCTTCGCCCGGCCGGACGCCACCGACGCGGAGATCCACGAGGCGGTCGACCGGGTGGGGCTCACCGACGTGGTCGAGCGGATGCCGAACGGCCTCGACACCGTGGTCCACGAGCGGGGCCAGACCCTCTCGTCGGGGGAACGCCAGCTGCTGGCGCTGGCCCGGGCCTTCCTGGCCCATCCTCGGGTGCTCGTCCTCGACGAGGCCACCTCCAATCTCGACCTCCAGTCGGAGACGAAGATCGAGAGCGCCCTCGACGTCCTGCTCGAGAACCGCACCGCCATCCTCATCGCCCACCGGCTGTCGACGGCCATGCGGGCCGACCGCATCGTGGTGGTCGACCTCGGCCGGATCGTCGAAGTGGGCACCCACGACGAACTGGTGGCGGCCGGCGGGCGGTACGCCGAGATGTACGCCACCTGGGTACGCCAGTCCGAACTGGAAGAGCACGCACCGGCCGACACCGGGGTCTGAGCCGCACCCGGGGCGGCCCGCGTCTTTCAGCCCATGACCGGGCGGCGGCCGGACCAGGGGTCGGCCTCTTCAAGGTAGGACGCCACCCGGATCAGCCGTGCCTCGTGCCAGGGCCCGGCCACGATCTGGACCCCGACCGGAAGGCCCGAAGCGGCCTGGTGCAACGGCACACTGACCGCCGGCTGCCCGGTGATGTTGAAGATGGCGGTGAATGCGGCCATGGCCACGACCTCCCCGACCGGCGCACCGGCCCCGGCGTGAACGGCCTCCAGCAGCCCGACCGCCGGGGGTTCGATGGACATGGTCGGTGTGACCAGCAGGTCGAACTCGGTGTCGAAGCGGGCCACGATCTGCCGGGCCATCCGCTGCAGCTCGGCCAGCGAGGTGGCGAAGGTCAGACTGTCGACGGTCCCGGCCATCTCATGGGCGGCCCGGTTGTGCGGCTCGACCAGGTCCCAATCGATACCCTCCATCTCGCTCAGCCCGGCGTTGATCACATTGAGGAAGGGGATCAGTCCCGCCGGGTCGAACACGTCCACATCGAGTCTCGAGACGTGGTGGCCGGCCGCCTCGAGGATCCGGCCGGCGCGTTCCACCGCCGCCACCGGCTCGTCGGCCACCGGCAGGCCCAGTGCCGAGACCGTGCACAGCGCCACCCGGAGGGACCCGGGATCGGCCCCCACCTCCTCGATGAACGGGCGATCGGGCCGCGGCGCGCTCGAACCAGGCGCCGGAGTCGGGGACGCTGATGACATCGAGGACGGCGGCGGTGTCGGCCACCGTGCGGCTGACCGCGCCTTCGGTGGCCATGCCCTGCCACCCGGGCACGGTGGAGGGCACCCGTCCCCGGCTCGGCTTGAGGCCGACCAGGCCACAGCACGATGCGGGGATCCTGATGGAGCCGCCCCCGTCGCTGGCGTGGGCCACCGGGAACATGCCCGCGGCCACCGACGACCCCGCCCCTCCGCTCGAGCCCCCCGGGGTGTGGCCCGGGTTCCACGGGTTGCGGGTGGCCCCGAACCGGCTGTTCTCGGTCACGGTGATCGATCCGAACTCGGGGGTGTTGGTACGACCGGTGAGGATGAAGCCGGCTCTCGACAAGGCGTCGGCGATGGGTTCGGTGGCTCGAGCCGGCCCGTCCGGAGCACCCATCGATCCGTAGGTCACCGGCTGTCCGGCCACCGGGAGCAGGTCCTTGATCGGGATCGGCACGCCGGCGAAGGGGGGAAGGTCATCGACCCCGACGGCAATCCTGTCTCCGAGGCGCTTGGCCTCGGCCCTGGCCTCGTCGTCGTTGCGCCAGACGACCGCGTTGAGCTCCGGATTGCGCTGGTCGATGCGCCCGAGGCTGGCGTCGAGCACCTCGAGCGGGCTCACGTCCATGGCCCGGATGGCCGCGGCGACATCGAGGGCGGAGGCAGTTTCGTCCATGGGGCCAGGGTAGCGACCGAGCCGGCCGGCGGGCCCGGGGTCCGTTCCGTTGACTCGGTATCGGGCCGGGGTTACCATCCTCACGCCCGATACGTGCACAGGGCGGGGGTGCCGTGCGCACCGGGCAGGTTCGCGATCTCGGTCCGAGAGGGGGAGCGTGCTCTTCGTCCATGAAGTCCACACAGTGGTGGGAAAGTGCGCGGACCGGTTCGAGGACGCCTACCGCGACGGCTGGATGCCGCTGCTGGCCGACACCCCCGACGCCCGCTTGCTCTGGTACTTCGACCACGCCCACGGCAGCGGATCGGCCTACCGGGTGGTGACGGTGACCGCGGTGGAGGACGGCGCCGACATGGCTCCGCCTGGCCGAGCGGATGGCCACCGGCGATCTGCGGTCGTGGGCACGGGATCTGGACGGGCTCCAGCACGAGTCCCACGGACGGATCCTGACCCCGCTCGAGTGGTCCCCCACCATCCCTCCACTGGCTGACATCCCCACCGAGCCCGGCGACCACGAAGCCACCATGTACATGGAGGACACCATGTGGCCCTTCCCGGGCAAGGTGCGGGACTACATCGAGGCGGCCGGGGCCGTCTACCGGCCGTCATTGGGGGCCGAAGGATCCCACGTCCAGCTGAGCATCCAACTTGCCCTGCAGACCATGCCCGGTGCGGGACGGTATCCGGAGGTGACCCTGCTGCAGAAGCTGCCAAGCCTTCCGCTGTTGATCCGGTTGCTCACCAACGACATCCCATCCGAGGTCACCGGGCCGGGATCGTGGATGTACGAGGCCCTCGACCTCCGAGACCAATGGCGGAGCAAGCTGCTCCGAACGGCGGCGTGGTCGCCGCTCTCATGAGAAGACCACCGAGCTCCGCCATGGCCAGGAACTGACGGCCGATGCTGTTCATGCATGAGACCCACCGGGTGATCGGCCGTCACGCCCCAGCCTTCGAGGGCGTCTACCGGGACGAGCTGCTGGGCGCCCTGGGCCGCAGCGACGATACCCGGCTGGTCTGGTACCTGAACCACGCCATGGGGAGCGGACCGGCCTATCAGGTGGTGACCGTCACCGCCTGTTCGGATGCGGCTGCGTGGGAGACGCTGGCCCGGCGCATGCTGGACGGTGACCTGTCGGACCTTGCCTCCCGGCTCGACTCCTACCGGTACGAGGTCGAGGGCAAGCTGCTCACGCCGGTCCCCTGGTCGGCGCTTCAGGACGTCGATCTGGGCGCGGTACCAACCGACGGGCGCGAGCACGAGCTGTCGCTGTACATGCAGGACACCGGATGGCCCGATGCGCCGCTCGACGACTACATCGAGCTGTGGGACAAGGACTACTGGCAGTACATGCGCAAGATCCCCGAAGAGAGGAAGCTGCTCGACATCGTGGCCTGCTTCCAGGTGGCCCACGGCTCGGGTATCCGTCCGGAGGCCATCCTCATGCAGAAGATCATGAACTTCTCGACCCTGGGCAACCTCCTCACCAGCGTCGAGAAGCACGATCCCGACCACCTGGCCGGGCAGCTACATGGCCAAGGGGCTCGAGTTCCGCGACCAGTGGGAGAGCAAGCTCCTGCGCACCAGCGCCTGGTCGCCGCTCTTCTGAGCCTCCCGTTTCGACCTTCGCGGCGCGTCGTCACCACCCGCCGGCCCTTGGGCGGGTCGTTGATTGGACCCGGTCGCCGTAGATTGAGGGGATGGACACTCCTCTGGCCGGCGGGTCGGCCGCGGCGCCACAGACTGCGGCCGTCTTCCACGAGCTGATCGACCAGCTCCGGACCCTCGAGGACCGGCTGTACCTCCCCGACGTACCCCTCGACGAACTGAGCGTCCTCGAGGGGTACAAATGGATCTTCACCATCCTGTCCGTGGGCCTCGACGCCCACGTGTGGGGCGATGCGGACCGGCCGCGGTTCGTCGACATCGTCGGACCCAACCGGAAGTGGGGCGGCGACAATTCCGACGCCTTCTACCAGTACGCACCCATCGACCCCCGGCGGACCTATGTCGTGAAAGGTCGGAGGGGCGACGCCGTCTACCTTTCGCTCACCGTGTACGGCGGCCCGTCGGACGGCCGCTATTCGGAGCGCATCGTGGGAACGGCCAACGACCGGTCGCTCGACATCGCCGACGACGGGACCTTCACGCTCATCCTCAGCCCCGATCCGCACGACGGGGCCTGGATCAAGCTCGAACCCGATGCAGTGTGCGCCATCACCCGCGACTACCTGGCCGACCCCGAGCGCGGGGCGCGGGCCACCTGGGCCATCGAGGCCGTCGATCCGCCGTCCACCCGCCGGGAGGACGACGTCGACCTGGCCCGCCGCCTCCGGGCCACGCTCACCTGGGTCCGGGACCAGGCCCAGATCGTCCCGATCCCCCTCGGCACCCCGAATACGGTCGACGAGCCGTACCCGGTTCCCAGCGAGACATTCGGCTGGGCCGCCGGCGACGCCGCCTACGCCATGGGCAGTTATGCGTTGGACGAAGACGAGGCGCTGGTGATCGAGGGCCGGTCGCCCCCCTGCGCCTTCTGGAACGTGTGCCTGTGGAACCAGTTCCTCCACACCTACGACTACGCCTACGAACGGGTCACGCTCAACGGGACCCAGGTCGTCTACGAGGACGACGGCTCGTGGCGGGTGGTCGTCGCCCCACGCGACCCCGGCCACGCCAACTGGATCTCCACGGCCGGCCACTCGCGGGGACGGATCTGGTTCCGCTGGTTCCTCCCCGAGAGCACGCCGGTCCGGCCCACCACCAGGGTGGTCCGCATCGATGCGAGCTCCGAACCGGCCGCCGGTTCCGCCACCGGACCAGGGTCCCGAGGGCAGCGCATCATGACCGGCCGGCCGGGGCCGGTCGTCCTCGACGATCTCGCCCACCCCCGGTTCAGCCCGGAGATCGAACAGCTCCGGGAGTCGCTGTCCGAGGTGGCATCGGGGTGCCCGCTCGAATCCGACGCCCTGTGCCGGGCCGCCGTCGACCAGACCGGCGCCGACGATTTCGGCGACGACGGCGTTCCGTCACCGCCTCGACGTGCTCTGCCGCGCCCTGGTCGAGGAGGGCGATCTCAGTGCCTCCGGGGTCGTCAGCTGGTACAGCCAGCTGCTCCAGTTCCTGAAGAACCGGCTCCTCATCCAGGACCTGCTGACCCGCCACCCCGAGATCCACGAGATCACCATCGAGCGGCCGATCATCATCTGCGGTCTGCCCCGCACCGGCACCACCCATCTGCACAACCTGATGGGCGCCGACCCCGGGTTGCGGTCCCTGCCCTATTGGGAGAGCCTCGAGCCGGTGCTGGCCGCACGGGAGCGACAGCCGGCCGGTGAGCCCGATCCCCGCCCGGCCCGCACCCAGTCCGCGCTCGACGTGCTCAACCGCGCCCTGCCCTACTTCAACCGGATGCACGAGATGACCGTCGACCACGTGCACGAGGAGATCCAGCTCCTGGCCATCGACATCTCGACCATGCTGTTCGAGACCCAGGCGCTGCTGCCGAGCTGGCGCGACTTCTTCAAGGCGGAGGACCAGACCGCCTCCTACGAGTATCTGCGCACCATCCTCAAGGTGTTGCAGTGGCTGCGGGGCGGTGAGCGATGGGTGCTCAAGTCTCCCCAGCACCTCGAGCAGTTCGGTCCGCTGGTGTCCACGTTCCCCGACGCCACCTTCGTCGTCACCCACCGGGACCCGGCCTCGGTCACCGTGTCGATGGCCACCATGGTCGCCTATACCTCCCGGATGTCGGTCGAGCACATCGATCCGCCGGCCATCGGGAGCTACTGGTCGGCCCGGGTCGAGGACCTGTTCCGTGCGTGCGCGGACGACCGTGACCTGTTGCCGCCGGAACGGTCGGTCGACCTCTTGTTCCACGACTTCATGGCCGACGAGCGTGCCGCCGTCGAACGGATCTACCGCGTCGCCGACCAGCCCTTCACCGAGGCCTCGCGGTCGGCCATGGAGGCGTTCAGGGCCGGCCATCCCCGGGGCCGGAACGGGCCATCGTCTACCAGCCCGAGGTGCTGGGCATCGACCCCGCCGAACGGCGCCGCAGCCCTTGCCTTCTACGGCACTCGGTTCGGCGTCGAGGACGAGGGATGAACCCGACGTTCCGGGCCGCCGAGCTCGACGACGTCGCCGCCGTGCTCGAGCTGTGGCGGGAGGCCGACGCCGAACCGACCCACACCGACGACACCGCCAGTCTCGAGCCGCCTGATCGCCCACCAACCCGGTGCCCTGATCGTGGCCGAAGCCGACCCGGCGGATCGTCGGCACGGTGATCGCCGGGTGGGACGGCTGGCGGGGCTCGGTCTACCGACTGGTCGTCGCCCCCGGCCACCGTGGCCACGGCCTGGGCCGCCGGTTGCTCGCCGAAGCGGAGCGTCAACTGTCGGCCATGGGGGCGGTGCGGCTGCAGGCCATCGTGGTGGAGACCGACGCCCGGGCCACCGGCTTCTGGAAGAACAGCGGGTGGGACCGGCAGTCGGCACGGCTCCGGTTCGTCAAGGGGTAGGTCCGCCCCCAGATGGCCGTCGAGTTGCGTTGACCACCCGGCGGTCAGCCGGTCGGCTTCTCGGCGATGTGCTGGAGCTCGATCTGCAACGGGATCAGGAAGCTGATGTAGGCGTTGGTCAGGGTGAAGTCCGACGTCGAGCCGTGGGTGGTCATCTCGTCCAGGTCGATGATGCCGACCCGGTCGTCCTTCTGCCGGTAGGCCTTGGCCCGGTCGAGGATGGCCACCAGCTCATGGCGCGATGCGATCTCCAGCCCGAAATGGTCGAGATGGGGGGCACGGAGAAAGTCGTCGGCGGCGGGGAGGAGATACAGGTACTGACGCATCTCTCCGGTGTAGACGATGAGCGGATTCCCCTTCTCGGTGCTGTTGTCGCCTTCGGTCCACCCGAACACCTCCCCGTAGAAGTCGAGCAGCGCCGCCCGGCCGTCGGCGTCGAGCACGCCGGCGTCGACGCTGATGGCCACATGGTTGATGATGGCGCCAGCATGTGGGCGCACGTCTGGTCGAGCGGTCATTGCACCTCCGGGTTGACGAGCACTTTGGCGGGGATCTCACCGCGCGACAGGCGCTCCATGGCGTCCATGACCCCGTCCAGGGAGACATCCTCGGGCTCGATGAGCCGATCGACGGGCAGGGCACCGCTCTCGAGCAGGTCGAGCGCGGGCTGGAAGCCCTCGGCGCTGTAGTTGAAGGCCCCCACCGCCTCCAGCTCGAGCACGATCATCCGGTTGTGGTTCACCGGTACCGGTTCGGCCCCGGTACCGACGAAGACCAGGGTGCCGGCGAAGTCCAGCTGGGCCAGTGCCCGTCGGCCGGCGCTGGCATGGCCCGAACACTCGAAGGCCACCGCATAGGCCCCCGAGACGATGCTGCCCGGCGCCGGGTCCTCCAGGCTGTCGGGGAGCGACGGTTCGGGCCGCCCCCACGGCCAGCGCCTGCTGGCGACGGGCGGCAACCGGCTCGCTCACCGTGATGTCGGTCACCCCCCGGGCCCGGAGGACGGCCACCATGAGCAGGCCGACCGGACCGCCGCCGGTGACCAGGACGCGGTCTTCGGGCCGCACGTCGGCCAGCTCCACGGCGTGGATGGCGATGGCCGTGGGCTCGGCCAGGGCCGCCACCCGGGTGGTGAGCGAGTCGGGGATGCGCAGGGCGTTGCCGGCCGACACCGTGACGTACTGGGCGAACGCGCCCCGCATATCCCGCATGTCCGACGGCCCGCGTTCCACGCAGACCGAAGGCCGGCCCCGGCGGCACGGTCGGCACCGGCCGCATCCCGGCGTCGGGTTGAAGACCACCCGCTCGCCGCCCGACCATGCCGGTCCTGCGCCCTGGGTCGAAGCCACGGTGCCTGACCACTCGTGACCGAGGATGGCGCCGGCCCGGGCGTAGTTCTCGAAGACGAGATGGAGGTCGGACCCGCAGATCCCGCACGCCGCCACCTCGACCAGCAGCTCTCCCGGCCGGGGCTCGGGCATGGGGACCTCCTCGACGGCGATCCGGCCCTCCCCCACACAGACCGCCGCGGTCATCACCCCTGGCACGGCGGCCATGCTACGGCACCGAGCCGACCCCCGCCCTCCGACCCGACCGCCGGGCGCAACCACGACTCACCGGATGACCAGGGCCAGGGCCAGCCCGAAGGGGAGGAAGACCCACCCCCAACGCGCCGCCACCATCACCACTCCCGACCGGTAGCCGTAGAGCACCGCCTGCTGGGGCGGATTGAAGGCCGGCGGGCCGAGAGCGGAGAGCACGGCGATCACCGCCACCGCCGTCGATCCGGTGAGGATGGCGATGAGGCCCAGGTAGGCCATGCGTACGCCGCAGAGGAGCAGCCAGCGCCGGTACTCCGAGCCGCTCCGGCCCACCGAGGCGTTGTGCGGGTGCAGGACCGAGCCCGTGTACAGGCCGGCACCGACGAAGGCCAACACCGGTCCCGAGACGGTCAGGATCCACTTCGACGCCGCCGGTGCCGGACCACTGGCGTGCAGGGCCAGTCCGATGAGCACGGCCAGGATCATCGACTGGTCGAGCCACCCCGTCGAGCGACGTTGGCGGATGGGGGCGTCACGGCGCATGAGGTGGATGCACACCGCATTGGGGGCGGCATAGACGGCGTTGGTCAGCGCGGCGATAGCGGTCCCGGTGGGGCCGATGAGTGCTCCGGCGATGGGGAGGACCCAGAAGGTGCCATTGGGGAACGCGGCCCAACCCTCGAGCTCGGCCAGCCCGCTGCTCTGGCGGCCGCGTCGACAGGTGGGCGACCCCGAGCAGCAGGCCTCCCACGCCGGCGATGAGAATCGGGGCCACGATCTGGTGGGGCGCGGTCAATCGCCACGCCGAGAACAGGCCGAGCAAGCGCCGCCGTCGCCACCAGCTGGAGCCGCAGGTAGACCGGCCAGCCCTGCCGGAGGCGCGGGCCGCCCCGGTGGGCGGCCAGGCCCATGAGCGCGCCGATCAGGTAGGCGCCGAAGGTGATGGCCAGGCTCAAGGGGCGACCCTAACCCAGCCGCCCGTGACCCCGAACGAAGCCCGAGCCACCCGATCGCCGGCGGGTGGATCCCGGTAGCGTCTGGGTGTGGCCGAAGACGCGAAGGGCGAGAGCATCGACGATGTCCTGCGGTCGCTCGGGGCGAGCCAGGAGCAGATCGACATCGCTCGACGCGAGTGCCACTTCGTGGGGTTGGCCGCCGATCTGGTGCTGACCAAAGGAGCGGTGCTCAGCGCCGCCGACCTGGCCGACCGGGCCGGCGTGCCCGTCGACGTGGTCCTCTCGCTGTGGCGGACGCTGGGGGTGGCGGTGCCGGACGAGCACCTGCCGATGTTCTCGGAGCGGGACGCCGAGTTCACCGTGTTCATGATCGACACCAACCCCGTCGGGTCGCACGGCGAAGAGCTGCTGCGGGTGCTGGGCAGCTCGCTCACCCGGGTGGCGGAGGCGGCGGTCGCCGTCTACGTCCAGACGGTCGAACCGGAGATGGACGTCCCCGAGGTCGACATCGGGGTATGGGCCCAGCAGATGGCCGAGGTCACCTCGGCGGCCATGCGGCTCGGCGACTCGATGGGGACCATCTTCTCCCACCACATGCGCGACGCCATCCTTCGCCAGCGCGCCGCCCAGTCCGGCGTGGGCGACCGGTCCCTGCACCGCCTGGCGGTGGGATTCGTCGACCTCGTCGGCTTCACACCCCTCTCCCTGCGGACCGCGCCGGCCAAGCTGCTCGGGCTGATCAGCCAGTTCGAGGCCAAGGCGTTCGAGGTGGCATCCGGGCACAACGGCCGAATCGTCAAGCACATCGGCGACGAGGTCATGTTCGTCGCCCTCGACGCCGGAGCCGGATGCGCCATCGCCCGCGATATCACCGCCGCCTACTCCGAGGGAATCGAGCCGCGTGGCGGGGTGGCCTTCGGGGACGTGATCACCCGGCACGGCGACTACTACGGAACGGTGGTCAACCTGGCCTCGCGTCTAGCCGAGCTGGCCGTGCCCGGCGAGGTCCTGGTCGACGGGGCGACCGCATCGTCGGCCGGCAGCCCCTTTGCCTTCCGCCCGGCGGGACGGCGACTGCTCAAGGGATTCGACGATCCCTTCGAGGTGTTCTCGCTGGACATGGTGCCCACGGCGGTCTCGGCGCGTCCGGCACCCTCGGATTGAACCCGCCCGTCCGATACCGATCACCCGACGAGGACAGCGGCCGTTGGCTCGGCTTCCCCTTCCGCCCGGGCGACATCGTCATCAGCACGCGCTCGAAGAGCGGTACCACCTGGGTCCAGATGATCTGCGCCCTCCTCATCTTCCAACGCACCGAGCTGCCCGAACCGCTGTCCCGGCTGTCCCCCTGGCTCGACTGGCTGATCGCTCCCCGGGACGCGGTGTACGCCCAGCTCGCGGCCCAGCGACACCGCCGGTTCATCAAGACCCATACCCCGCTCGACGGGATCCCCATCGAGCCGCGGTGCACCTACATCGTGGCCATGCGGGATCCCCTCGACATGGCGGTGTCCCTGTTCCACCAGGGCGAGAACCTCGACCGCGGGCGGATCCGAGAGCTCCTGGGCCAGCCCGAACCGGAGGCACCGCCGAAGCCCCGGCCGCCGCTGCACGATTGGCTCCTGTCGTGGATCGGAGAGGACGCCGACCCACGGCAACAGCTCGACTCACTGCCCGGCGTGCTGGCCCACTTCACCGATGCGTGGCAACGGCGTCACCAATCCAACATCGTGCTGGTGCACTATGACGACCTCGGTGCCGACCTCGGAGGCGAGATGCGGCGCCTGGCCGGCCGGCTCGGCATCGGTGTGCCCGATCGGGTCTGGCCGGACCTGATCAGCGCCGCCAGCTTCGACGCCATGCGGGCCGGTGTCGATCGGATCGCACCCGATCCGTCGGGGATCCTGAAGGACCGGGCCGCATTCTTCCGGCGGGGGACGTCGGGAGAGGGCGCAGAACAGCTCAGCGCCGACGAGCTGGGCCGCTACCGGACCCGGGTGGCCGAGTTGGCCCCGCCCGACCTGGTCCGGTGGCTGCTGCGGGACGCCCGCGGTCAGGACTGAGGACGCCTCGCCGGTCTGCCATCAATGGTCGGGACCCCGTCGGCGGCCGGACCGTCGGTCACCCGGGCCAGAGACGCGGGCCGAGACCCGAGGCCCGGGCCACCGGCCGGTCGACGGCGGAGCGGATCGACAACTCGCTCCCGATGACGGTCAACTGATCCTTGGCCCTGGTCACCGCGGTGTAGAGCAGCTCCCGGGTGAGTATCGGGGACCCGGCCGACGGCAGCGACACCACCGCATGGGGGAACTCGGAACCCTGGCTCTTGTGGATGGTCATGGCCCACCAGCTCTCGACCCGGTCGAGCCTCGAGGGAGCCACCATGCGCACGCCCCCCTCGGACAGCAAGGCCACCTCCATCCCATTGTCGGTCTTGACCACCACCCCCACGTCCCCATTGGCCACCCTGTTGACCCGGTCGTTTCCCGTCACGATGATCGGTCGACCGACGAACCAACGCCGAGCCCGCCGCAGTTGCGGGAGGGCGGCGCCAACGTCGGCTTCGATCCGGTCATCCCAGTCGTACATCCCGAGCGGCCCGTGCCGGGTGGCGGCCAGCAGTTTGATCCGCCCGGCCGCGGCCAGCGACGCATCCACATCACCGTTCAGCGCGCTCATCGCCATCGCCACACCCGCCTCGACCAGCTGACCCCGTACCTGGTCGACGCCGACGCCGTCCGAGTCGAGTACCCATCGGAGGTCGGGATGCCCGGCGCCGAGGATGTCCATGACAGCATCGGCCTCGCCCCGCCGGATCGTCTCGGCCAGCGCGGCGATGGCCGAGTCGGCACCGAACCGGTGCATGCGCCGAAGCACGGTCACCCGGCCGGCCAGTGGCGACGGCTCGGGGGCGTCGGCCGCACTCGACTCTCGGCCCGTGCCGACCAGGTCCCCGAGGACCGTTCCCGCCTCGATGCTGGCCAGTTGGTAGGGATCCCCCACCAGCACCAGCCGTGCCTCGGGCCTCAACCCGTCGAGCAGCCGGGCCATCAGAGGGAGCGAGACCATCGAGGTCTCGTCGATGATCACGAGCTGGCACGGGAGCGGATTCTGGCGGTCGTGGGTGAACCTCGGACCGGGAACCCACCCGAGGAGCCGGTGGATGGTGGTGGCGTCGGTGGTGGACAGGATCCGGCCCACCCCCTCACTGACCGCGCTCCGGCCGATCAGGCCGGGCACCTCGGCCCGCACGGCGTCCCTCATCCGTTGGGCCGCCTTACCGGTCGGGGCGGCGAGGGCGACGTCGAGTTTGCGACCTTGCTCGGCGGCCAGCCGGTGGGCCACGGCCAGGAGGCGGGCCACGGTGTGCGTCTTGCCGGTGCCGGGTCCCCCGGCGATGATCGACACCCCGGAGGTCATCGCCCGCCGGACCGCCGTCCGCTGCAGGTCGGGTTCACCGGCTCCGGCCGGATCGAACAGGTCGTCAAGGGCGGCTTCGAGGGCGTCGGTGGAACCGTCACCGACCTCCGGTGCGCCGGTCCGGGCCCGGTGGGTCAGGTCGGCGGCGACGGCCCGCTCGTCGTACCAGTAGCGCTGGAGGTAGAGGCGACCGCCGTCCCACACCAGGGGGCGCACCCGGCCGAGCGCCAGAGCACCGGGGTCCTGCACCAGAGGCGACTGCTCGAGCGCCCGCACCCACCTCGTCGACGGGGGCCACGGGAGCGTGCCGAGGAGGAGCGCCGACTCGTCCGCCTCGACGATCTGTTCGTCCAGGCGGGATAGGTCGGCACAGACGTGACCGAAGCGGGGTGCCCGGGCCGCCACGGCCAGGGCCAGGACGACCCGGTCGTCGACATCGGGCTGGAGCCGGACCATGGCCGTGGCCAGCTGCACCTCGAACGAGCCGAACACCCCGGCCTCGACGAACGGTGCCAGGACGCCCACCTGGTCCGGCACCACCGGTCGCCTGCCCGTCCGCTGCGCCCGGGCTCATGACGCGAGCTCCGTCACGGCCCGGCCGTCGAGGAGATCGCTGAGGGCGACCACCAGGGCCGGTGGGACCGCCCAGTCGAACACTCCGTGGGAGTGGTTGTCGCTCACGGCCACGTCGGGCCCGGTCATGCCCCGGACAAACAGGTAGACCACGCCTCCGAGATGGTCGGCCGGCCGGTAGCCGGTCTGCCTCCACCGCAGGTACCGGTGGAGGGCCACCGAGTAGAGCAGGGCCTGCAGCGGGTAGTCGTGCTCGACCATGGCCTCGGCCATGCGCGTCGGGTGGTAGTCGTCGGGTACGGGGACACTCCCGCGGGGAGTCAGCGCGTTCGTCTTGTAGTCGGCCACCACGAAGCGCGGTGTCCCGCCGTCGGCCAGGCGGAGGATCAGGTCGATCGACCCGGTGAGGTGGCCGGCCAGCTCGACGTCGATGGCCCCACCGGCCAACCCGTCGGCCCAGCTCCGCAACGGATCGTCCGGATCGAGGTGGGCCATCACCACCCGGCCCAGGTCGGCCACGGTGGCCCGCCGGCCGGCCTCCCCCAGGCGCAGGTCGAAGGCCATCTCGTTGAGTCGGTCACCGGGATCCGATATCGGCCAACCGTCGGTGGTGGCAGAGGGGTCCGAGCGGGGTCCGGATGGCCATCCCGAGTCCTTCGACCAGCAACCGGCGGCCGTCGCCGGTGGTGGCGGCGGGTTCGTCGACCGGCGTCAGGTCTACCGGGTACGACGCCAACTGCCGGTCGACGACCGGACCGAGCTCCCCGCCCGGTTCACGCGGCTTCGGCGCTGAAGTCGATCCGTTCGAGTACCGCGTGGACGAGGGTGCCGAAGGCGCTTCCGGCGGGCAGGCGGGTCAGGGGGCCGGCAGGATCGGTAGCCGCCGGATCCGGCGCCGTCACCCCTGCGACCGTCGGGTCCCCCTCGTCGGACCCGTCGAGGTCGCCGGACCGTTCGTCGGAGGCCCCGGCATCCCCCAGCGACAGATCGTAGGGATCGGATATCGCCACGGCGGCCTGGTCGGCGATGGCGGTGAACGACCACCTGCGCCGGGCCCGATCGAGCGTGGCGGTGAGTCGGTCCGCCTCCAGGGGCTTGCCGTCCTCGGGGGAGTCACCGTCGACCCAACGGCCGGGCGGCTCCGGGTGGTGGTCGATGGTGTCGACGGCGATGGTGCCGGCGGAGGCGGCGACCAGGGGAGCCAGCGAGGCAACGATGCCGTCGTCCCCGGGGACGGACACCGGGGTGCCGAGGGGGGCGGCGCCGTCGACCCTCGTGCCCCGGCCGCCGAAGAGCACACGGGCCAACGCGGTCCTCGCACTGTTCTGACCGTTCGCCCACCACAGGATGGTGTGGTGCTGGGCCCGGGTCAGGGCCACGTAGAGCAGGCGCATCTGCTCGCCGGCCAGTGCGGTCGCCGCCAAGTCCTTCCTGTGCTTCGCCCCTTCCTTGTCGGGCCAGGTCCGTCCTTTGGCCACGTCGAAGATCTTTTCTCCACTGTCCGGGTCGACGTAGATCACCGGGCTGCTGCCACCGGTCCGGCGCCAGAGTGAGGGGAGGCAGACGATGGGGAACTCGAGTCCCTTGGCCGTCCACACCGTCATGACCTGGACCGCCTCCGCCTCGGATTCGATACGCCGTGCCGTCACGTCTCCATCGACTTCGGTGTCGGTGTCGGCACCCGATGCGCTGTCCAAGGCGGCCAGCAGCCCGGCCACGTTGGAGCGGCCGGTCGGGGTGGAACCCTGGAGGAGCTCGGCCAGGTGGTCGAGGTCGGTCATGTCCCGATCCCCGTCCGGCGAGCGCAGCACCGTGGCCACGACGCCGCTGGTCGACCAGACGCGGGCCAGCACGTCGGCCACCGGATGGGTGGCCAACCGCTCCGACCAGTCGCGGAGGTTCTCCTGGATGTCGGTCAGCTCGGAATCGGATGCGGTGGCCACCTGCTCAGCGCTCCAGCCACCGAACCAGGACAGGGCATAGGCGCGGGCCCGCCGGGGGTCGGAGGGGCGGGCCATGGCGTGCAGCAGCCATCGCATCTGGTCGGCGGCCGGCGAGTCCAGGACGTTCCCGGCATTGGCCACGACGGCCGGGACCCCCTGGGCGGTCAGCGCCGCCTGCACGGCACTGCACTGTTCGTTGGTGTTGACCAGGACGGCGATGTCGTGGGGACGGACGGGCCGGGTCGGAGCATCGTCAGTGCCCACCGGCAGGGCGGCGTGATCGAGGAGGTCGCGGATCTGAAGGACCAGATCCTCGTCGATGGCGTCGGCGGCCGCGCCGACCACGACCTCGCCCCTGGACTTGGTCCGGGTGATCCCTTCGCCCACCGCCAGGCGCACCGACAGCGGAGCCAGCGGCTGTTGGTCGGGGCCATAGATGTGACGGTCCTGGGACGGCCGCGCCGCGGTGACGGGAACGAAGGCGATGGACTCGTCTCCGAATGTCACCCCACTGAAGAGCGCGTCGAGGGCGGTGAGCATCGCCGTGTCCGACCGCCAATTGAACCGCATCGACCGCCGCTCGATGCGGGCGCTGTCACCCACGGCGGCGATGTAGGTCTCGATGTCCCCGCCCCGGAACCCGTAGATCGATTGTTTGGGATCGCCCACCAGCACCAGGGAGATGCCGGCGGAACCGTCGCCGAAGAGCGTCCTGAAGATCCTCCACTGGACTGGATCCGTGTCCTGGAACTCGTCGATCAACGCCACCTTGAACCGGCTCCGGAGCGACTCGATGGCGGCCGTCGCGTGTGGACCGGTCAGCGCGTTGGACAGATCGGTGAGCACGCTGTCGAAACTGATGGAACCGGACATGCTCCGACGCTCCGCGATCCGCGCCACCGACTCGACCACCAGATTCCGCAGGACGACCTGTCCGCGGGAGGCGCCCCGCTCCTCCCCGGCCGGCTCGAGAACCAGATCCGGCCGCCCGGCAGCCTGTCCGGTGGCTTCGACCAGATCCTTCAAGGTGGGGAGGTCGTCGGCCGAACCCTCACCGATGGCGGCCGCGGCCAGGACATCGGCACAGGTCTGCCTTCTCAGGTCGTCGACCGCCTCGACCAGTCGGGCGTCGGGGTCCACGCCGCCGGTCACCCCGAGGGCGTTGCGGACCTGGGCGGCAAATCCGTGGATGGTGGTGATGGTGGCGGCGTCGAACTCGGCGATGGCGGTCCGGAGACGGGCGCGGTGTCGGGTGACGTCCCCCGAGGCCAGGTGGCGGGCGACCACGTCGTCCCCGACCTCGGGATGCCCGGGCTCGAGCCGGTCCGCCACCTCGATCAGCCGCTCGCGGACCCGCGCCCTGAGCTCGTTGGTGGCGGCACGGGTGAAGGTGACGATCAGCAGCTCGGAGGCCGAGATGTCCGACTCGGCGAGGTACCGGGTGGCCAGGTCGGCGAGCGCATAGGTCTTGCCCGTGCCCGCGCTGGCCTCGATGGCCAATCCACGCTCGGGAAGGTCGTCATCGACGGCGAAGGTGATGTCGGGTGTGGCGGTCATGACGGTCCGGCGGGCGGGCCCGGTGAATCCGCCGACAGGGTCGTCCACGCTCGGGTCGTGTCGTCCATGGCCCCGAAGAGATAGCCGGCAAACCGGGAGACCCGGTCGGGGCCGTCGCCCGGGTCGCCGGCCCGGGGCGGGAGGCACATGACCTCGTTGAACCCGAGCCGCCCGTGGGCCAGCACCACGGACGGGTTGCCGCCCTCCTGGTAGGGGAACGTCGTGAGCCAGCTGGCCGGGGTGGCCATGCCGCGGTGCACCGCATAGGAGAGGACGGGGAAGAACGGGATGGGCTCGCGCATCCCCCTCAGGAAACAGTCGACCGCCACCGCCAGCGCCTCGCGGGCGGTCGCCGACCAGGTGGGCGGGTCACCGGCCATCCCGATGTCGAAGGCGTCGGCCGGCTGACCGGTCTTCTCCGGCCTGCCCAACGCCACCGAGCGCCACCGCTCGGACGGATCGGCGGCTCCGAGGCAGATCAGGTCGAGCCAGGCATGAATCCGGTATTCGGGCTTGAGGACGGAGAACCCCACCCGGGCGGGCCCGCGCCATGCACCCTGGAGTCGGAGGGGTACCGACCCCACGACTCGCCTCCCGTCGGCCAGCTCGACGTCGACCTCGAACGGCTCGGCCGGACCGCGCCCGATGCCCCGTGCGGCGGCGCCGGCCACCAGGGCGTCGACATCGAGGGCGATGGCCTCGACCGCCGAGCCCTCCAGCAGACCCGGTGGCAGTGTCCCTCGTTCCCGTTCGACAGCCCTCCACTGATCGGTCGACATGCCACCCATCCGGGCATCGAGCATGCGGGTGGCGACCTGCCAGCGCCCCAATCCGTCAGATCTCCACGGGGAGGACCGACGAAGGCTCCTCATCGGCCTCGGCCAGTCTGGCCCCGAGACGCTGAGCCACGAAGAAGGCGGAGGGATTCCTGAAGAACCGCCGGAGCTGATCGAGTTCGACGATGTCGGCGTCCACCGGCTCGAGCGGGGCCGCCAGGAAGGGCGGCCGGTGGGTCACCCGACCGCGGCGGGCCCGCGCCCCATCCAGACTCCTGGTGTCGAAGCCCCACACCAGCCCCGGAACCAGCCGCGTCCTCTTCGAAGCACCGCTGGTCGAACGACTGGCGGGGATGGTCGACCTCGAGGCGCCCGGCCAGCTCCGCCCGCTGCGCAGGATCGACCAGCGAGAGCACCGCATCGAAGAGCTCGGCCACCACCACCGAACGGGGGACCTCCTGGTTGGTCCGCACGTCATGCCCGTCACGCACGACGATCAGACGGTCGTCGGCGGCGAGCACCGCCTCCAGCAACGACTGGCGCAATTCGGCCCTGGGGTCGGGGTCACCCAGTTCGGGCGAGGCCGCGGCCACGTCGTCACCGGGGGTGGACGTCGATGCGAATGCCGACTGGTCCATCCCGAGGAGGCACACCACCCGGAAGGGGATCCAGCGGAGCGGGGTCAGGGAACTGACCGTGATGCCGCCGCGAAAATAGTCGGGACGGCCGGGCAGCGAATCGAGGCGCTCGTCGATCAGCCTCCTCACGTCCACGAACTCGAGCGACGTGGTGGACACTTCGTCCTCGACGGTTGCCGAGCCGAGTATGCCGTCGAAGATCCGGTCGAGTGCTTCTGACTGCCATCGCCCGTCTCTGTCGGTGGCGAACAGGGCGGCACATGTCTGGCGCAGGATTTCGATCCAGGACGAGAGTGTTCTGGGCGTACGCGTCTCCACGACCAGCCGCTGCAGATGCCACAGGGCCTCGGCCAGTCGACCGACCGTGTCGGTCCCCGATCCATCCACTCCGTAGGGCGCCACGTCCCCCACGGCGAGGACGAGGTCGTCGTCGTGCACGGTGGCGCCGACCAGGAGCCGGTCGAGGGCGGCCTGCCAGGTGTTGGTCCGGATCGCCTCGGGGACGCCGAACGAAGCCCGGTGGCTCGGGTCGAGGCCCCACCGGACACAGGCTCCGTTGACCCAGTCGGCGATGTCATTGAGGTCGTCGTCATCGAAACGGAACCGCTCACGGACCGGGCCCAGGGCCAGGAAGTCCAGCACTGCGGGAGCCTCGAACCGGCCGCCGACCAACTCGATGAGGGCAACGGTGGCGTTCAACAGCGGGTTGGTGGACCGGATCGACTGGTCGGCGATCCGGTACCGGAGGGCCGGAGCGCCGCGGGCCGCCGACGGTCCCTGGTGTGCGGGTGTCCCGACCTCCGCCGACGGTCCGAAGACGGCCTGGATCAAGGGAGCGAACGTCTCGATGGCCGGACAGACCACGAGGACATCGTCCTCGTCCAGATCGAGGTCCGGATCATTGAACAGGTGCAACAGGACATCGCGCAGCACCTCGACCTGACGGGTGGCCCCGAAGCAGGCGTGGAACTGGACGGAACGGTCGGCGGGATCGTGAACCAGAGCTGCACCCGAGCCGGCATTGGCCCGGATGTCGCGCTGCAGGCGATCGAGGAGCCCCGACGGACCGGCGCTGGACTCCCCGTGCGACCCATTGGCGCTCGGGAAGTCCACCGGCCTCAGCATCGGCGATCAGCAGCGCCGTCTCCCGGTGCAGTCGACCCCACGACCGGAGGAGGGGCTGGTCCACCACCACCGCGGTCGAGTCGTCGGAACGGAGCCGCGGGGTACCGGCGGGCGGATGACCGCCGGCCCGGCGCAGGTGCTCGGGGTCGAAGTGCGACGGCTCGAGGAGAAAGAGGTGTACGTCCCGCTGCCGGGCCACCGCCCGGGTGGCGTCGAGGAACCCGCCCCCGGGCAGCAGGGTGAACCCGAAGAACATCAACCGGGGAGGAAGGTCGAGGATCAGATCACCCTCGGCCACCCGTTGCAGCAACTCGGGCCACCGCTCCGGGGGGCTCGCCTCGCCCACCTCGTCGCGCACCTGACGCCAGAGATGGGGTTGCCACAATGCGGCTTCGGCCAACCGGCGCCCGGATCCGTCGACGTCCTGGCCGGCCGCCCAGGCCCGGACCATGGCCGGTCGGTGCAAGTGGTAGCGGTCGAACAGGTCGGCCACCCGGCGGGCCTGCGCGTAGCGGGACGCACCCGGTGCCAGCCGGTTGAGCGCAGCCAGTCGGGGGTCGGTCGCCGCCCGTCGGGTGACGGCCAACACCGGCCAGACCAGGCGGTGGATAGCCCAGGGATCGCATTCGGGATCGCCCCGGTCGGCCGTGAGCACCGAGCTCCGGAGGGTCCCTGGGTAGGCGCGGACGATGTTGGCGGCGACGCCGTCACCGCCACCGGGGCCGCCGGCGCCCAGGCGACGGGCCAGCTCGAGCATGAGCCATCGCCTCATCCCATCGGAGGGGACGGCCAGCCACTCCGGCGTCATCGGATCGGCCGGCGGCTCCTCGAGGATGCCGGCTACTCGGCCGGCCAGGGGGAGCGCCCGGTCGGCCGAATAGAGGTGGATCATGACCAGGGACCCTACTCAGGGGCTGCGACGCCCACGGAGTGGGCGTCGCAGCGGGTGCCGGGCCACAGGCATCAGCGCATTTCCGGGGTGGAGGTGGTATCAAGGATGAGCCGCTCAGTGCACCGGGCACACCGATTCCAACGGGGGAACCATGGGAAATCTGTTGGCCACCACCTACAACACGACCGGCTCCGGTAGCGGGGTCGTCGTGTTCCTCATCCTGGCTCTCGTCTTCTACGTGCTGGTCTCGCTGGGCCTGTACGGCACATTCATCAAGGCGGGGCAGCCCGGATGGGCCGGATTCGTTCCCCTCTACAACTTCATCGTCCTCATATATTCAAGGGCGAGAGCCACCGGGACGTTTCGGCGAGTTCGGGCCTTTCAACTGAATCTTTGTCATTGATGATAGATGGCTATCATTGGCATTCGATTGAACTCTTGCGGACTTTTTGCGGACTGGCTTTCAAGAAGGTTCGTCCCTCATGTGAGGATCTGAAGAATGGTTGCTGAAGTCTTCGCAGTCAGCCAACGACACTCAAGCGGCGGGGGCAGCGCCATAATCCTGGTCGTTCTTTTGGTATCGCTGATCCTTGCGGTCTGGGCACTCATCGATGCAGCGATAAGGCCTGGCGACGCCTTCAAGGCCGCAGGTCAGAACAAGACGCTGTGGATCATCCTCCCGATCGTGGGAATCGTGTTCGCAATTCTTGGGGGAGTTCTAGGCGTGGTGTACTTGGCCGTGATCCGGCCGAAGGTTGTGTCGGCGCAAAAACGTACCTACCCCGAGCCAAGCTATCCGTTGTCCCAATCGAGTCCTGTGCCACCTTCCACTACAGCGCCCGGTTCAATTCCCCCTCTCCCACCGCCCGAGCCGGGTCAGACACCGCTTCCACCTTCTGCACCGGGTCCAATGCCCCCTCTCCCGCACTCGGAACCGGGTCAAATGCCGCTTCCCCCGGAAATCTCAGAGAATTAGCAGTTCCGATCGAAGGCGGACGCACCGTAGCTGTGGCTTGGGAACTGTGCGAGGATGCCCACGGTGCGGAGGCAGTGAAGGGTGGGACGATGAGCGACACGCAGCAAGGGTCAGGCTGGTGGCAGGCTTCGGATGGCAAATGGTATCCGCCCGAAAGTCGACCTGCGACCCCACCACAGGCCCCTCCGTCTGGATTTGGGCAGGCTCGGAATCAGCATTTTTGTCGAGGATGCGGCGAGCTTGTGTTGGACACGGCCGTCTACTGCCCGAAGTGCGGAACCCCATCGGCTGCGGTTGCCCAGCAGTATCAGCGATACGCTCCAGCCCAAAAGGACAAGACTGTTGCAGTCTTGCTGGCCGTGTTCCTCGGCCCCTGGACATGGCTGTATACCTACGATCGTGACTCCACCAAATTTTGGATTGGGCTTGGCGCATACATCGCCGGTTCCATCCTGCTCCTCGTCGTCGTTGGGGTTTTTGTGATTCTTGGAATCCAAATCTGGTCGATCGTTGATGTTGCGACGAAGCCTCAGGGCTACTACTCGGACTTTCCAAACGGATAGGCGGAGGTCATGTTCTGCGAAAACTGCCAGCATCAAGTTTCGGACGCCGCGTCCTTCTGCCCAGCCTGTGGGCATCCTCAGGTCCCGGTGTCCTCGCCCCCCCCTCAGCCAGCCCCTCAGCAGCGCTACAGCGCGTACGCTCCGCCAGCAACCAACGCCCCGACGGTAGCCGCGAAGACAAACGGGATGGCCGTAGCCTCACTTGTGCTTGGAATCGTCTGGGTGTTTGGCATCACTTCAATCTTGGCGCTCATCTTTGGCATCCTGAGCAAGCGGCAAATCGAGACATCCAACGGAGCGCAAACGGGCCGTGGACTTTCGATCGCGGGAATTGTTCTGGGCGCTGTCGGCATCGCTGGTTTAATTTTTTGGATCGTCGTCGCAATCGTCGCCGCGCACACCTGCGATCCGAACGTCCAGGTGTGTTGATCGAACCCAACCTGAGTGTGATCAGGATGGCGAACAGAAGCATCCCGCAGTGAATTGTGCTGAACTCAGAGTATTCAGCAAAGGACAATTGGAGGCGACGTGATTGGCGGCTTGGGCAAGATCAGAAATCCTTGGGGTGTAATCGGACTGTCACTCATCACCCTGGGGATCTACTTCATCTACTGGCAGTACGCATCATTCAAGGAGTTGAAGGACTCCTCCCAAGAAGGAATCGGAGGAGGGCTCGGACTTGTGTTCGCGATCTTCATCCCGATTGTCAACTCATTCATGTTGCCGTCGAAATTGGCCACCTGTATGAGCGGCAAGGCAAACAGCCCCCTGTGACAGGCATCACAGGTTTTTGGGTCTTGCTGCCGCTGGCGGGATTCTTCGTCTGGACAATCAAGATCCAGAGCAAATTGAATGAATTTTGGGAGAGCGGCGGAGTCGCGCCGCTCGGAGGATATGACGCGCCTCCCATCGGAGAATATGCCGCGCCTCCGGCCCCTCCAGTCGGAGGGTACTCGCAGCCTCCACCTGTGGAAGCGCCCATCGAGCCTGCTCCACCTGTCGTTGACGGGCCCTCGGAGCCTCCTCCTGACGCCTAACCTAAGGGCACGACGCAAAGTGGCCGGGGAGCGTTCGGACCTGCCATCGGCTCGGTATCGGGTGACGTGTGGGCGATCATGCCAACAGGCGCTTTCTACCCGTCGCACTGACCAAAGGTGTGACTGCCAGGGCTGCCGAGGTACTGAGAAAGGGTTGCCACAGGAATCGCCAACCCGTTTCCTGTCACTGTGCTGAGAGCAAAGGCGACACCAACAACCTTCCCATCGGCGTCGAGCAGTGGACTGCCGGAGTTGCCCGGCTTGATGGGGTTGGTGAGTTCCATAATCAGGCCCGACACTCCGTAGGTAGTGCCATCTATGTAGTCAACGACGATTCCTGGCGTCAGAGTCAGTTCATCCCCTTCTGGGTATCCCGCCGCCCAGACCTCGGTGCCAGGGGCAACATCGCCGGTGGCAAGTACCGCTGGGTCTTGACTATCGCGGGCGCTGATCATCGCCAGGTCGGGTCCAGGAGGCTCGGCAATCGACTGGACCGTGGCGTTGAAGTCATCACCGCTCCAGGTCGACAGTTGCAGCGTTGACGCACCGCTGGCGACGTGCCGGTTCGTGATTATGCCCTGATCAGTGGCAAACGACGACCCAGTCGCATCGCAGTTCACGTTGCGGACTCGGTACGAGAACTGTTGGGCCTCGCTCATCAGACGCGAGCTGACGCTCTGGGTCGTGGAAGTGACATTGAGCCCGTCTTTCGACGCCGGTTGGCTCGACGCTGATGGTGGTGGCGTACAGGCCGCAAGGCCGAGGGCAAAGAGAACCGTGATACCTCCGCCGAACCTCCTACCTGTCATCCAGTGGCACCGTTGATGTCCGATTGCAAAGTCTCGTTATCCGACTGGGCCTGGTTACAGTCCGATGAGGCTGCATCTGAATCTTCGCTGACCGTTGGATCGGTGTAGAAGCCATCTTGGAGGTCAGTCCCTACGGTGCTGATGAGCGTTTGCAGATCAGTGACGCAGGGGTTGAGTTCCGTGGAAACCGTGCCCTCGTCATTGACAAGCTGGCTCAAGACGGTGTTCTGGTCGAGTGCCTTCTCCTTCGCGTTCGCCTGGGCCGCCAGTTGGGTGTTCAGAGAGGTGACCTGACCATTCAGAGACTTAATGGAGGAGTGAGCAGCGGCAAGTTCGGCGACAGCTTCTTGATCGGCGCTGCGCCACTGGTTGGCCGATGAGGTCTGGTGGTAGGAAAAGAGCGCGAGACCAACCGTGGACAGAAAGAATACCCCGGCGAGAATCCAGGCAAGGACTAGCGGATATCGGCGGCGACGCTTGGAGTTGGCAGGGTTGAAGACTCCCGGCGATTGCTGAGCCAGCGGTGGAGCAAGGAATCCGACGAGTTGTGGTTGGGGTTGCCCCGGCGCAGGCAGCTGCTGAGGGTATCGGCCGACCGATGATCCGACGGGCGGTGCAGGTGCAACCCATGCAGACGGCAGACCGGATGGGAACGGCTCCGGCTCCCTGGCATCGACGGCCGGGACATCCATGGGAGTAGTACCGGGCTGAGCTTCAGGTGGGTACCACTTTCCGTCGCTCGCCAGCCACCAACCTGAAGTGTTTGACCAACCACTCATCGACCGCCTCCTGCCTCGCAGGCAGTCGCCCGAGGACCGCCGAGGTGACAATACCGTCTGATCCCCTCGGCGAACAGGGGTCATTCTCTGGTTCTCATCGGCCAGGGACCAACCCGTTTCAGAAGACTCGGGCTACGGACCTGGCGAGGTCAGCGACCTCCTGCTTTCGCTCGCCAGACTTTGGCCATTGTCAGGCGGCACTGTTGGCGCTGACCTCGATCACTTCCCGTGACATCAGCGATCGGGCGAGGTCACGCTGACCAGCATCGAGGCCCAGCTCCTTGGAGTCGATCACCGCGTTCACCACCTGCATCAGCATGGCCACCTTGGCCTGGTCCAGCTTGAGAAGCCGCTCGTCGATGTCCAGCCGGACCATGTCGGCCAGGACCTTGTGGCAACGATCGAGGGCGCGCTCGTAGGCCAGGACAACGGCCCTCATCTCTTCCTTCCCGGTGAGGTCGCAGGTGGTGCTCACCCTTAGGACTTCCACCTGGTCGGCGAGGACGTCCTTCATCCTGACCACCTCGGCGGCCAGCTTCTGGAGCTGGGGCAACGGGTCAGTCATGGGTAGCAGGTTCTCCCGTTGCAAGGTGAGCCGTGCCTGGTGGTCGATCATGACCTCGGCGTTGTGCCGGACCTGCATGGGCATGCAGCCGCCATGGAGCTTGCAGGAGCCGTAGCCTGGATGTGGCGTCCCCCAGCCTGCTGGCTGTTGGCAGCGGCCTTGCGTTGAACACGTTACGGCGTCGCAGAACCGGCGATTCTTGTGACTAGGGCTCCTGTCTGGCGTCGCGAGTTTCATTTGGATCAGTTTCGCCGACGGCATATCTTGGGCGGGGGGATGGCTACTGAGGAGCGTTCTCGTCCCGGTCGGCGTCCATGATCTGTTTGGCCTGGTCGGCGTCGAAGTCGGGGCCCCACCACCATGGGCGGCCCTTTTCATCTGCACCGCTCTCAGGGGGGACGAAGTCCGTGGGCGAGTCGGCAGGGAGCTGCCCGGCCAACACCAGCCGGACGTGTTCTTCCATCCGGTCGGCCAGAGCTTCGTGCTCCTCATCAGACAGCTTTCTCCCCGACGGGAGTGGGAGGCCATACTCGTTGAGCAGGGTGTCTGTGGTACCCATGACTGCGTCCTTTCTGCCCCCGTGCTCTACCCCGGAGCTGTGCCCGGTGGTTGGAAGTCGAGCCTGCGGTGCGTCTCGTTCAGCGCCAGAAGGGTGATTACGTCTGGGCGGCGGCTCCGGCACGGGCGCGAGCATCAGTTCCACCATGGATTCCGCCCAGGCGTCGAGTTCCTCGTCCGTCCCATCCACCGGGGGACGACCGAGTACGACTGGATGGGCCGACGCTGCTGCTGAATCCTCCGTCTCCGGTCCCACCTGTCGGCATCTCCTCGTTCTTTGCCCAGCGTAGTTGCTTGATGTCGTCGAACGTGGCTGAGCAGCAAGGCTCAGTGCTGCTGCACGCCGCAGGACCCGCTGTCATACACAAGCGGTCATCCTTCACATTCAGTATCGTCCACATGGAGGGGCAACCTACTCAGGAGGCGGGCAGATGCGTTCTTGGAGATTCCGAAGTGGGTTGGCGATGACTTCGGCCAGCGCAGTTGGCCTAGTCGCCCTTGTGCTGACGCCCGTGGGAGCACCACAAGCGGCCACCTTGACAGTCCCTTCCGCCTACGTGACCCATAGCGGCTCCCCCGGCGTCGTGAACGCCATCAACACCTCCACCAACAGGGTGAAGAAGTTTAAGGTCAACGGCGACCCATACGGGGTCGCCATCACCCCCAACGGGAGCGACGCCTACGTGGCCGACTTCTTGAACAAAACCGTGAGCGTCATCAACACATCGACCAACACGTTGGTGAAGACGGTGGGGGTCGAGAGCGATCCAGTCGGGGTTGCCGTAACCCCCAACGGGAGCTACGCCTACGTGACCAACTACACCTCCGGGAGCGTGAGCGTCATCAACGCATCGACCAACACGGTGGTGAAGACAGTAAGGGTCGGGAGCTATCCAGAAGGGGTCGCCGTCACCCCCAACGGGAGCTATGTCTACGTGGCCAACTCCGGCCTCGGTCCTACCGGCCCTGGCCCTGGCTCCGTGAGCGTCATCAACACCTCCACCAACACGGTGGTGGCGACCGTGCCGGACGGCGACGGGCCAGTCGGGGTCGCCATAACACCGAACGGAAGGTACGCCTATGTGACCGACTACGCCTCCATCGTGAGTGTCATCAGCACATCGACCAACACGGTGGTGAAATCAGTGACCGTGGACACGGTCCGAGACGCGGTCGCCACTGCGACGATCGTCATCACCCCCAACGCGATCGCCATCACCCCCAACGGGAGATACGCCTACGCGACCAACTTCTTTGGCGGAATCGTGAGCATCATCAACACCTCCACCAACAAGGTGGTGAAGACGGTAGGGATCGGCAGATATCCAGACGGGGTCGCCATCACACCCAACGGGAGCTATGCCTACGTGATAAGCCGAGGCTCCACCGCAATGGGCGTCATCAGCACCGCAACCAACACGGTTGTGAAGTGGGTGACCGTCGGCTTCGGGGCACACGGGATCGCAATCACCTGAGTCCGTGGAGGGGACGGATGTGGACGGCGCACCCAGCTGACATCCCGAAGAGTCCGTTTAGCCGTCCAGTCAGCCGGTCACGACCGCCCGGATCGTGCTCGGATACCACTTACCGCCGGTGGCGGTCGGCACCTGATCCTCCGTGAGCTGTCTCGCGATGGCGGCGAGGGACAAACCAGCCTTGTGCTTCTTTATGATCTTGGCCCTGACGGCCGGGTCGAGGGCACGGGGTCGACCGAGTGTGACGCCTGCCGCTCTCTTCTCGGCCAGAGCCACCCTCGTCCGATCGCCGATCAGGTTTCGCTCCAGCTCGGCCATGGCCGCCATCACGGTGGCCAGGAACTTGCCGTTGGAGGTGGTGGTGTCGATGTCGAGGTCCAAGATGATCAAGGCAAAGCCCTTCTTGGCAGCCCGATCCATCAGATCGAGGACGTCCTTCGTTGACCTGGCCAGCCGGTCCAGCTTGCTGGCGATCAGGCCGTCAGCCTTCCCCGCCTCGATGTCGGCCAGCGCGCCGGCCAACCCGGCCCGCCCGGCCATGGTCTTGCCTGAGCCGGTGTCAGTGGCGATCCTGACGAGTTCGTAGCCTCTGTAGGTGCAGTAGGCCCGGATCGCCGTCTCCTGAGCCGCCAGGCCCGCTCCTGACTCCTCCTGCTCGGCGGTACTCACCCGAACCGTGCCGATGACCCTGAGCGGTGTCTCAGAGTCCACCTTTGGACCCTTTTTCATACCCCCATCATACAATAAAGGGACGTTATTTGTACGAAGGACTGGTCCCCGTCGTCTCGTCGAGAGCGTCAGCGACCTCCAGAAGGTGCCTGCTGGTCTGGCTCATCGCCTGCTGGCGGGCGGGTGGAAGCTCTTCCACGATCGCCCTGAGCTGCCTGGCTACGAGCCTTCGGTTTCGCTGGCCGAGGGGATGCCTCTGAAGCTGTTCCACGACGAGGTGGGCGATGTTCTCATCGGTCGCTCCGGCTGGGACCTCCGACATAGCCACAAGGGTAGGGCCGCCGAGCCTCGATATCTGCCTCTACTTCACGCACGGCAACAGCTACACCTTCAAGATGACTGCCACGCCAAAGTCTCGACTGACATTCAGGACGCTGCTCTCCAGGCCAAGGCCGTGAGCGGGGAATCTCGCACAGCCGGTTGAGAGTGGTCATTTCCTTGTGTGGTCATCCTTGGTGCTGCACCAACCGACCCGTTGATTGGCACACGGCCGAAACTGGTCGTGCTCGCAAAATGGCCACAGTGTTGGCTTCCCGCCTTTTGGATGGGGTCGGTCACAGCGAACTAACTACCTGGGGCGTGTCGTAGCCTAACTCCCCGTCTGGCCCACCAGTCGTGCCATTGCCGAGTTGCCCAGAGTTGTTCTCGCCCCAGCAGTCCAACTTGCTGGTCGAGGACACAGCGCAGTAACCAGAGGCGTCGTGGCTCACAGATGCAGCAGTGGTCATCCCCGTCACGGCCTGAGGCGTGTCGTAGCCGTCAGCTCCGTCGGGACCTCCGGTGGTCCCGTTGCCCAGCTCGCCGAAGTAGTTCTCCCCCCAACACTTCATCATGCCGGTAGCGAGCACCGCGCAGTAGCCGGAGTAGCCGTCGCTCTGCACCGAGACGGCGTTAGTGATACCCGTGACCGCTTGCGGCGTGTCGTAGCCATCAACTCCGTCAGGCACGCTGGTGTTGCCGACGCCCAACTCGCCGGAGTTGTTCCTTCCCCAGCAGTCCACTCCACCGGTCGAGAGCACCGCACAGTAGCTGGCGTTCCAATCGCTGGTTACCGAGACTGCATTGGAAATGCCGGTTACTGCTACTGAAACGTCAGCGTCGTCGGTCGTCCCGTTGCCCAAAACGTCCCCCCAGCAGTTCACCCCACCAGTCGAGAGCACCGCACAGTACCCGTCGCCGCCGTCGCTGGTTACCGAGACTGCATGGGTGACGCCAGTGACCGTCTGGGGAGAGTCATAAACGGCTGGCGCTCCGTTATGCCCTCCGAAGGCTCCATTGCCCAACTGTCCAAAGAAGTCGTAGCCCCAACAGTCCACTCCGCCGGTCGAGAGCACGGCGCAGTAGCCGTACTTGTTGTCGCTGGTGGCAGACCGGGCCTTCGTGATGCCGGTAACTGCCTGAGGCGTGTCGTATCCATCCTCACCATCGGGGCCGCTTGTGGTGCCGTTGCCCAACTCGCCGTCGGTATTTACTCCCCAGCATTTCATCCCGCCGGTCGAGAGCACTGCGCAGTAGCTGAGGTCGTCGTCACTAGCCAAAGATACGGCAGTGCTGATTCCGGGGACGGCATGGGGTGTGTCGTAGCTCGTCATCCCGCTGCCGAGTTGGCCCGCAGAGTAACTTCCCCAGCAGTCCACCCCGCCGGTCGAGAGCACGGCACAGTAGCTATCATTGCCATCGCTTGTCACGGAGACGGCATTGGTGATGCCGGTGACGGCTTGCGGTGTGTCGTAGCCACCGTCTAACGCTCCTCCTGACGGGTTTGGCCCACCCAAGGTCCCGTTTCCCAACTCCCCCTCGGCATTATCCCCCCAGCACTCCATCCTGCCAGTCGAGAGCACCGCGCAGTAACCGTTGTAGCCATCGCCGACGAGTGATCGGACCCCGGTGAGTGCAGGCGGAGCACTTGTACTAACCGTCGCGCTCACTTTTTTTGGTGCGGTCGTCCCAGTGACCGACAGATTGAACGTGTGCACAACGGCCTTGGTTGTCTTGTTGGCAGGTACCGTCACTTTTTTTGTGACTGGTCCGCCTGTGCAAGCGACTGTCGACGGCAGGCCGATGATCGCAGGCGCAGAGGAGAATGTGCAGGTCTTGGCGTTGGTGACCTGAGCCGAGAGTGTCACCGTTCCACCTGTCCAGGCAAGAGAAGCGGGGCTTGCCTTGAGGGCGGACACCTTTTGGGGTGGTCCAACTCCGATAGTCACTTTCACAGGCGTTGCCTTGACCGTCGTCGTACCCGCGACCGAAAGACCGAAGCTGTAGGTAATTGTCTTCACCCCCGAGTTCTTTGGGATGGCAACCTTCTCGTCCACGGTGCCGTTGGTACAAGTCTTCTTGACAGGAAGTGCTTTGACGGCTGGCGTTGCCGAGAACGTGCATGTCGTGGCGTTCGCGACTTTGGCCGAAAGCGTCACCGTGGCACCTACCCAGTTGACCGACGAAGGGTTGACGGCGAAAGTTGAGACTGTGGTGGTCGAGGCACCCGCCAAGGAGTGCGATCCAAACACAGTGACTCCCCCGACCAGAAGTACCAGTGCTGCGCCAACGGACATGAAGCCGGTGAGTCTCCGAATCGCTCTCCGCACGGGAGAAGCTCCACTTCTGAACATTGACCCGCCTCCGCTCTGAGGTCCGCAAGCCTCGCCTGGTGGCACTGTAGCAGCCAAGCCTCGATGAGTTCAGGTGGCGTCCGTCGATGAGCCGCGGACGGTGAGATGGACCTCACTCATTGTCGTTTTGAAAGTGCACGACTGCTGGCAGGGCAAGATGGGGGTCACTGGCCGCGCCGAGTCGAGGGGCCGATGACACGGTGGGCTTTGGTTCAGATGGAAGTGCGGCACTTGTTCTATGGGTCAAGTTCACTGAGCTTTCGTGCGGCCGTCTCGTCGAGGACGTCAGCGACCTCCAGGAGGTGCCTGCTGGTCCGGCTCATCGCCCTCTGGCGGGCAGGCGGAAGCTCCTCGACGATCGCCCTGATCTGCCTGGCTACGAGCCTTCGGTTTCGCTGGCCGAGGGGATGCCTCTGAAGCTGTTCCGCTACGAACCGGGCGATGTTCTCATCGCTCGCTCTGGCAGGGACCTCCGACACGGTCACCAAGGGTAAGGCGGCTGAGCCTCGATATCTGTCATTCACCGCCCTCACCGGGCTGACCATCGGCACCGCCTACACCTCACGTCTTCATGGCTTTCGGCTTCACCGGCGTCGGTCATGACTTTCGGCCGAGGCAGGCCCACTGGTAGCGGGGCCATATACCCGCCGCCCATGTCGTTCAGAGGCTGTCTTGCTGTTCACTTTTGCGACGTGGCACACCGGGCTTGTGCGAGCGGCCGCAGCTCTCTTGATTCTGGTGTGCCTGGGGACGAGCCTCTACGACGTGATTCACATCAGCGGAGAAAGCGCCAAGATCTTCGGCACAACTATCTCTCCGAGTGTGGGGTCGGGGCTGTGGCTCTGTCTTGTCGGGTCCATCGTGGCAGCCGTAGCTCTGGTGATCGAGTTCCGTTCATCGCGAACCCCGGTCGAAGCACCCCGCGTAGAATGGTGAGCGGCTCGTAACCTGAGTTCCGGGCCCGGCAACGCTCAAGTCACAAGCCCGATAAGGGTGGCACGCAAAGCCCCTTCTGCCGACATGGCTGGGGACTTCGCGGGCAGGCCGATCGAGCTGAACGCGAATTACTCTCCTCGGCGGCTCCGATCATCCGATCTAACGGCCGCTGTCAACACGCCGTCCAGCCAGTGTCAAACGGTGCGTCCGAGCAGATTTCGGCGAAAGCGATGTTGTAGTCGCCCACGGCACTCCCACTCTGGCTCGCCGAACCTCCCGGCCACGTCACCGTCAGACTGCAGTTGATCGAGCCGTCGGGACCTTGAAGCTGTGCGCTTACGGCCACATACTCTGCGCTCGCTGGGATGGTCAGAGTTGTAGACCATGGAACCTTGGAGCCTCCGTCAAGGTTGGAGGTGTCAGTCCCGTAGAGGATGTCGACGCCCTGGGGAGCCGAGCCAGAACAGTTGAAGGATGCCTGGATGCCCTGTGGTGGCGGTGGCGGTGGTGGCGGTGGTGGTGGCACTGGTGCCGGAGGCTGGGCGAAGGTGGGCGTCCCGAGAAACGCCGAGTTGAAGCAGAACACTCCACCGTCTGCCGCAACAAAGCGGTAGCCAGCACCGTTTGGTGTGGCTTCCATCCCGACGATCGGCTCATTCAGCACGATGCTCCCAGTCGACCCGTAGAACGGGGCATGAAACGCGAAAATCCCACCGTCGGCGGCCACAAGCCAGTAGCCCCCTGTGGCCGGATCGACCGCCATGCCGACCACTGGCTTGTTGAGGGTAAGGGCTCCGGTCGACCCATAGAACGGGACACCGTATGCGAAGACCCCGCCATCAGAGGCGACAAACCAGTAGCCGCGTCCATTGTTCGATACGGCCATTCCCACCACGGGTCGGTTGAGGATGATCGCTCCAGTAGAGCCGAGGAACGGCGCATCGAAGGCGAAAATCCCACCGTCGGCGGCCACAAGCCAGTAGCCCCCTGTGGCCGGATCGACCGCCATGCCGACCACTGGCTTGTTGAGTGAAAGGGCTCCGGTAGAGCCATGGAATGCTGCATCGCCATAGCCGAAGATGCCACCGTCAGACGCAACCAGGTAGTAGCCGCGACCATCACTCGTTGCAGTAATCCCAACGACAGGCTTGTTGAGAGAAGCTGGCTGGCCAAGGAAAAGGCGCGTCACCACAGGCAGCAACCTGCCCATCGTTATTCACGATCCAGTAGCCTCTGCCATCGCGCGTGTCCGCAATCCCCACCACGAAGCTGCCATAGGCAAAAGGTCCGCCGGGTTGAGTGCATGTAGCAGCATGCGCCTTGACCGCGTGTGCTCCACCGCGAGCTGCAGTGCTTGCGATAAGACCCAGGCTCATCACCAAAATCGCCATGGTCACGGCAGCGAACCTCGCCAGATGACTTCCCCATCCGGGGCCTTGCACCGACTTACTCACTATGCCTCCGCTCAGTAGAAATCCACCCTCCAGGTCGAGCAACCTAGCGTACCGCGCGTGCCGTCAACACGGGTCATAAGTCACAAGCGCCGCTTTTCCGGGCTAAAACGTCAAGACATTCCGATCGAGGAGTCTGTCCTGACCACCGGGAGTGTGATCAGGCCGCCATGACTGCAACGGAATGTCGAAGGTGATCCGAACGGATTACGCCGAGCAGCCCTCAGGCGTCTCGCTTAGTGGGAACCGCACAGATGCCCACGCTCCAGGGGCCGATATGACACACTTCTCGCGCCAGGCAGGGCAGTCCTGCTGGCGGCGGAACAGGGGGATTGAAGATGAGCGATACGTCGCAAGGCCCAGGCTGGTGGCTTGCCTCGGACGGCAAGTGGTATCCACCGTCTGCTCCGACAGCGCCTGCGGCTCCTGCGCCTGCTCCAGTTGGGGCGGCATCTCCTCAGGGGCCGGGGTGGTGGCAGGCGACGGACGGCAAGTGGTATCCACCGGAACAGGCACCGCAGTATGCCCCGCCAGCTCCAGTTCCAGCTCCAGTTCCAGCGCCCGTTCCGGCTCCCGCTCCGGTTGGCGCTGCGTCTCCTCAGGGGCCGGGATGGTGGCAGGCATCTGATGGCTTTTGGTATCCGCCTCAGCCAGGGGCCTTCCAGCCCATGCCTGGTGCTTACGGACCGGCTCCGAAGAAGCCTCTCCACAAACGTGTCTGGTTCTGGCTGCTGATCGGGGTGGTGGTTCTCTTCGGGGGCTGTACCGCTCTCCTGGTGGGAGGAGGGGCCGCCGTTGACCACGCAGCTCACGTCAATCACACGGTTGTCTACTCAGTGACAGGTACGGGTCAGGCGAACGACATCACGTACGCCACCGTGCAGGAAGGTGCGGGCCAGAGCGGCGAAGCTCAGGTCACGAACGTAAACCTGCCCTGGAGCAAGACGATCACTGCTTCAGGCCTATTCACCGCGTTCGATGTCAGCACGCGACGGTGGGTTCGGGAGGGGGCACTCTGACCTGCACCATTACGGAGGACGGACAGCGCCTCGCTACCAACACAGCGACGGGAGCTTTCGCATCAGCCGATTGCAGCGCCACTGGGAAGTGAGGGCCGTGGTTCGACGGCTTCGCCGGTTCGGCGTCCCGGTCAGTCCTCGACCACCTCGACATCCACAATGCCCCCGTCGTCGAGTTCAGCCTCCAGTTCGTCGGCCATCTTGGAGATGCGTTCCAGCTCGGCCTGGACGACCGAGTTGTCAATCACGTTGACTACCTTGCGGATCGGCGCGTCTGCTCCCCTGAGTGTGCGCCGGGACTCGGACACCTTGCGTAGCTCGGCCAGGGCTCGGAGTCTCGGAGCGTCGTCGAGGATGAGGTTGCCCTGGTCATCGCGCATGACCTTGCCGAAGGAGACGGCGACGTGGTCCTTGTTGACGATTTCCCAGAGCTTGGCCTCAATCTCGCCCAGGCGTAGCTCCTCGGCGTTGCGGAAGCTCTCCAGATCGGGATCAACCCGGCGCTGAAGTGCCCTGCTGTAGGCGGCCCTGACGCCTGCCTGGCTCATTCCCAGCTCCTCGGCGATGTCGTCGAAGCTCCGGCGCTCGGCCCTGGCCTTGAGCACGGCGACCTCACGATCCCGTGCCGTCACGACTCGGGCGATGTGCTTGCCTTTAACGCCGTTCCCGCTCACCGTCACCTCCAGACCCAAGTATGACGCAGAGTGACTTGGACGCTGTCCGCGTAGTCGCTGCCACTACACCGCCGGGCGTCGGCGTATGTCATGGCTCTCGGGCTCCTCGGCGTCGGTCATGACTCTCGGGCATGCTCAGGGCAGCCCCTTGGGACCTGTTCTCGCCCGACGGCCCTCTTCGGCGATAGTGGACGGCGCTACGGTGGCCCAATGCGGTGGCGCGTGGCGGCAGTAGGCATCACCGGAGTGCTGGCGCTTGCCGGATGCTCCGGGGCCTCCGTCGCCACCCCCTCCGCTTCATCTCAGCCTCCCACCACCACGGCCACCACGACGCCGCTGTACGCCTACCCAAAGGCGTATGCCTGGAGCCGAGCGCACTTGCAGGACGTCAACGCCGTACTCTCGGACGCGACAACGATCTGGGACGGTATGCAGAGCTGCAATCTTCAGCCAGGCCAGTACGCTTGCCCGCCGTCTACACCGCCGTCGGCCGATCCGGGCAACTGGATCGAGCGGTTACCGGAGGACTGCACCAGCCTGACCACAGACGTCTCGACGGCCCAGTCGGACGGTCCGATCCCGAACGCCCAGGCTCAAGGATGGTGGCAGCAGTCGCTCGCCGACTTCACGCAGGCTTGCTCCGCCATCGCCACGGCGTCCGCCGCCGAGCAGACGGCACTTCAGGACGGCGTGACTGGCTACGACGCGAACACGCAGATTCCCGGCGGGCAGGCGGCGTCGGATCTGGAGGCAGGGGAGCAACTGGTCCAGCACGCCGGAACCTTCGTCACAGCCAAACGCTGACTGGTGCAGCGACAGCGGCGCGGGAGGTCTGGCACCGCTGGCACGACTGGCACGACTGGAGTGGTGCCATGTTGTTGTTGTGCCACGGGTAAGTCTCCAAAGATACGACTGGCACATCCAGCGCTGACCAGGGCCGGCGCGAGCCGCGATTCGGCTGGAATGGACCACTTGGCACAACTGTACGGTCGTGCCACCTCGACGCTCAACTGGTGGTCTTGCCGTTGGGAAGCATCCAGTACGTCACCCTCGGGAACCCCTGAGACTCGGTGATGAGGTGGAGACTCACGCGTGCCCTGCCGAGGGTCCTCTCTGAATGGCCGACCGCCTTACCAGCCGCCTTACACGCTGCCGATGTAGCGCCGCCGCCCACGCTGGCGAGGAAGTCGCTCAGCCACTCAGCAGCGTCTTGAATCGCCGATCGAGCGTTCAGGTCCTCGCCCGATGACGCAAGTGCGTCGGTGATGCTTTGCGTACTCTCTCCGAGCGACTTGACCTTGCCGGTCCAGATCGGCCCATCCTCGGTGTCGGCAACCTTCTCGCCCACGATCCGGTACGTCATGGTGGGCAGGTCGCCGCGGCCGAGGTTGTTCTTGGGCTGGCCGAGCAACTTCACGTCCTCATCGTCGGGGCTGGACATAGCGAACAGGACGGACCGAGCCACGGCACTGAAAGCCCGGCTGCCCATGACCATGTTCAGGGCGTCTCCGCCGCCGGTCTTGTTGACGTGTATCACCCCCAGAACCGCGGCATGGGACCGATCAGCGAGCGCAACGAGAGGCTCCAAGGCACGGCGGACCTCGGCGTCCTTGTGAGTGTCCAGACCGGCGCTGAGGCGGCTGATAAGGGGATCGAGGAGGATCATCGCAGCTCCCACTTCGACAACGGCCTCCTCCAGCACGGCCAAGTCCGAGGGCAGCACCAGATCTGAGTCGAAGCCCTCCATCTCTGTGACGTCTACCCGGAGGATCAAGTCAAGGTCGGCCTGTGCAGCCATCAAACGTGGGACAATCGTGTGTTCCCAAGAGTCCTCGGTGGCCGCGACGATGACGGCCCACGGCTGCCCGAGGTGGTTGCCAGAGAGACGCCCCCGAGTTATCTCGGCAGCCAGTGTGTAGCCCAGTGTCGACTTGCCGATACCTTCTCGTCCGGCAAGTAGGCCGAGCGTGCCAAGAGCGATACGCCCATCCCAGAGCCACTGCACCGGGCGAGGCTTGATCGAGCTGGCCTGGGTAAGTCGCACCCTGCGTGCAGACGGTCCGTCGGGATGGTCCTCGACGGCTGAGAGCTGACGGAATGCCACGGAAGACTCCGGGTCAGCTCTGGCAACCAGGCGAAGCTCGTCTTCAGCCCACGTCTCCGTGATGGGGTCGCCATACTTCCGGTGCCACAACCAGTCGGCCCGAGCCTTCGGGTCCATCTCACGCCAGTAGTCGGCGGCGGTGATGCCGGGTCGCATCCTGGGCACCAGTTCGTCAAGCACGGCCTGGTGGCGTGGTCCAAGCTCCTCCCAAGGGTCTGGCAGCGGAGGGTCGGTCGGCTCAGCGTGAGCCGGAACGGCCACTTGCGGTTCGATCCTTCGCCGCTTGGGCGCGGACCCAGTCGTCGATTTCGTCCTCGTAGGCGACGATCTTCTTGCCGATGGTGAACAAGGGTGGCCCCTCTCCGATATGCCGCCAGTAGCGAAGTGTTGCGATCGGCGTGCAGGTTTTATCGGCCACCGCAGTCAGTGAGATGACCTTCTTGGCCATGGGCATCGACTCCTTGTGAGGCATCATCAGATGATGCTGCCGCTTTCGTTCACCGTAGTTGGTCCGCACCGGGGGGTCAAGACATCAATGATAGATGGTGTGTCAGGTCGAGTAGTCTCTGGCCATGGCCGAGGACTACGTGAAGGTGATCAGGCAGGGGAAGGTCATCCCAGACGTCGGAAGCGGGCTGAGCGGTCCCGAGTCACTCGATGTCGAGGCCAGGCATCCGGCTCTGGACGGCGTCAAAATCGAGGCCCACATCGCCCCGGTTGACGGGGTCTACGAGGTGATCGGCCTCCACCTACAGACCGCTGGCGAACGCCCCCTCCCGCCCGAGGCACTCAGGAAGATTCCGCTCCGGACCATTGTTCGGCTGTCGGTGGGTCCGGTCCTCCGGCAACAGAACATCGACAAGCTCGCCTACCGGGGCGATCCTGAACATCGGGGTCCCGAGGACACCCAACTCCGCTCGGCGGCCCACATCTACCGGATTGCCCGTGTCGTGGGCGACCCGCCGACGAAGGCCATTCAGGACGCTGCGGGGATTTCAAGAGCCACGGCATCGCGGATTGTCGCTGCCGCACGAAAAGGTGGATACCTATCGGGTGACGAAGTCGGTCGAGCGGGTGGCGCACGATCGCAACTGGAGGGCTGAGGTGGCAAGCATCAAGAAGCGACCGGACGGCATGTGGCGAGCGTGGTATCGAGATGAGGTTGGCAAGGAACACGCCAGACACTTCACCAGGAAGGTCGACGCTCAGAGTTGGCTTGACCGAGTCACTGCCGCGGTCGTGACGGGGCAGTATGTCGATCCGAAGGCCGGAAGGCTCACGTTGCGGACATACTCCGGACGTTGGCAAGCAAATCAGATTGGAGGCGACGCCACGACGCGTATCGTTGACAACGCGTTGCGGATTCACATTCTTCCGGTTCTGGGCAACAAGAAGTTGAACTCGATTCGCCCTTCTGATGTCCAGGCCTTAGTGAAAGGGCTGTCGGCCCACCTCGCACCCACGACGGTCCGAGGAATTTACGATGTTCTTGCAAGGATTTACGCCACCGCCGTTGACGACCGAGCTGTGGTTGTTTCGCCATGCCGCAGGATCACCTTGCCACGCAAGGAGCCGGGGGAGATTACTCCCCCAACCGTCGAAGAAGTGGCTCGGGTGGTGACGGCCATGCCCAACCGCTACCGGGCGGTTGTCATTGTGCTCGCTGGCTCAGGACTTCGTATTGGCGAGTTGCTGGGACTTCGCGTTTCCGATATCGACTTCCTGAGGAAGTCGTTGAAGGTCGAACGCCAGCGACTGCAAGACGGAAGGATCGGACCCGTCAAGTCCTCCAGTTCAGCTCGGACTGTCCCTCTCGGTCAGGTAGTTATTGATGCCCTAGCTGCTCACCTAGCCGAATATCCGAGTCAAGAGTGGCTGTTTCTGAACGAGGCTGGCGGTCCTCTTACCTATCCCGGTTGGCAGTGGGTTTGGCGAGCTGTCCGCAGAGATGCCAAAACTGCGATGGGCACCCATGATCTTCGGCACTTCTTTGCCTCAGCACTCATCGCGGGGGGCGCATCCGTCAAGCAGGTCCAGGCGGTGCTCGGTCACAACTCTGCTGTCATCACGCTCGGGACCTACGCGCATCTTTGGCCCGGCGATGACGACAAAACAAGGGCTGTGATTGACGACACGCTAAGTATCTTGCGGACTGACGGCGGACTTCGGACGCAGTCCGATGACGATTCCGCAGGTAGAGCGCCCGATTCGTCCTTCGTGTCTTCATCGTCCTCTTGAGGGTGGCCGGCCGGCCGAAGACGTGGGGATGGTTCCTGCTGATGCTCATCATCCCCTATATCGGGTCTCTGGCCTTCTTCGTCGTCTACATCATCGTGGCCAACGACGTGTCGAAGAGCTTCGGACACGGCACCGCCTTCACCGTGGGACTGGTTATCCCCTATGTCTCGGCGGTCTTCTACTACATCCTGTGGCTCGGACCGAGCCAGTACCGCGGGCCGGCGGCGATGGGCGGGGGCTACGGCGGCGGCTATCCCCCTCAGGGCGGTTACCCGCAACAGCAGCCCGGCTATCCGCCCCCCGGTGGCTATCCACCCCCGACGCAGGCGCCGGCACCGCCTCCGCCCATGCCCTCCTATCCCCCACCGCCCGGGGACGCACCTCCCCCGCCACCCGGGCAGATGCCCCCGCCGCAGTAGCGGCGGGGGAACGGCCTGGGCGCTCAGCCCTTCCCCGCCATCGGGCCTTGCAGGGCGCTGGGCACATTGGCCAGGGTCTCGAGGATGGCCTCGGCCAGGGCCCGGGCCGACTCGGGATCCAGCTCCATCGCCACCCGGGCGCCGGCGCCCCGTGACGGGTTCAGCAGGTCGATGTTCAACGTGTGGTCGGCGCGGGCGTGGACCGGGTGATCGAAGTAGACGGTGGCGTCGGATACCGGGAACCAACCCCCGGCCCCCTTGCCGCTGCCCTGGACCGCCAACGTCGTGGTCTGGTACGTGCACATGACGATCTCCGATCAGCCGTTGCCCAGGTTGCGTCCGAAGAACTCCCAGATGCGCTGCCAACCCTCGGCCGCCGCCTCGGGCCGGTAGCTGGGCCGGTCGGTGGCGAAGAAGGCATGGCCGGCGCCCTCGTAGGTGTGGAACTCGAACTCCTTGCCCGCGTCGGTCAGGATCTTCTCGAGCTCGGCGACCTCGTCGGGTGAGGGGTACTGGTCCTCGGCCCCGAACAGACCGAGCAGTGGACATGACAGGTTCTCGGCCAGATGGGCGATGGGCTGGACCTTGAGCGGGAGGCCTTCGGGCGGCGGAGCGATGACGAACGCGCCGTAGCAGTCGACAGCGGCATCGAGATCGAGGCTGCAGGCGGAGAGGAACGACTGGCGGCCGCCGGAGCAGTACCCGATGGTGGCCACCTTGCCGTTGGATGAAGGATGCGCCCGGAGGTAGGCGGCGGCCCCGCCGACGTCTCCGAGCAGGCGGGGATCGGGCACCCCGCCCTGGGCCCGGGCCGTGGCCGCGGCGTCGTCGGGGCTGGCCCCGGGGGCCTCGCGGTAGTACAGGTTGGGGCAGACGGCGAGGTAGCCGTGGACGGCAAACCTCCGGGTGATCTCCTTGGTCCCCTCGTCGTATCCGGGCATGTGGTGGATCACCACCACCCCACCGGTCGGAGGTCCGTCCAGTGGTTGAGCCAGATAGGCCTCGATCTGGTCGCCGGCGTCGCCGGGGATCATGACCGTCTCCGCCCTCATCGCATCGCTCATCGAATCGCTGCTCCTGTTCGTCGGGGTCCTGTCGGGCTTCAGTGAATCAGTGCTTCGGACCTTCGTCGACCTCCCGGCGGGCCTCCCGCAACCGGACGGCCTTGGCCGCCCGCTCGTCCCGGAACGCACCGATCCGGGCCAGGGTGTTGTCCAGGCGGACGAGGAGCTTGTCGTTGGCCTCGATGGCCTCGTCGAGCAATTGGCGCCTGCGCTCGGGGTCGGGGTCGGAGTCGGACCACCGGTACTCGGACCGAAGCCGGTCGAGGACGTCGATGTCCTCGGTGTCGAGTACGACACGCACCTCGGCCAGCGAGAACCCCAGCAGCTCCTGGAGGTCCCGGATCCGGGTCACCCGGGCCATGTCCGTCTGCGAGTAGAGCCGCTCGCCCTTGCCCGCGGTAGCTGCTCGGCCGGATCAGGCCGAGCTCCTCCCAGTACCGAAGGGTCCGGGTGGTCAGCCCGGTCAACTTGGCCACCTCGCCGATGCGGAGGACCACGGGAGCGGGCTGGGTGGAGGCGTTCCTGGTGATCATCCGGCCTCCACCTGGGCGATGGCGCTGGCCGAGACATCGTCGGTCGCGCCCACCGGGAGAAGCGCCTCGTGCGCTGAGACGCCCGACCCTTCGCCGCTCTCCGCTCGTTCCGGAATCCGCTCGGGCTCGGAGTAGACGTAGCGGCCGCCCCGCAGCCACGAGGCGCCGGCGGCCAACAGGCTGGCCACGATGGCGAAGTCGAGGGCGGCGTGGAGACCGGCCCGGAACGGGGCGCTGATCAGACCGGGGAAGAACCCACGCCCGGTCAGCGCGTGCTGCTGGACCGCGGTCAGGTGGGCCGAGGGTGTGGGCACCGACCAGGTGCTGGACGGGGTCGTAGCCGAGGAAGGCGGCAAACAATGTGGACACCGGCGACAGATGGGCGACATGGTCCGCCTCCGCCGGCGGCACACCGTGGGCGACCAACCCGTGCAGCAGGTTCCCGGGAAGTGACGCGGTCAGGCCGATGATCATGAGCGTGAAGAAGATCCCGATCGACAGCACCTGGGCCGAGTTCTGGAAGGTGGTGTTCATCCCCGAGCCCGCGCCACGGTGCTGAGCCGGAAGGCTGTTCATCACCCCGGCCCGGTTGGGTGAACCGAAGGCGGCCATGGTCAGTCCGGTGAGGAACAGGACGATGGCGAAGACCCAGTAGGGGAAGTCGACGGGGAGGAACTCGAGGAGGGCCAGGCAGACCGCGCTACCGAGCATGCCCCCGGTGGCGAAGGGCCGGGCCCCGAACCGGTCCGAGAGGATGCCCGACGTCGGGCCGGCGATGAGGAAGCCGAGGGTGAGCGGGAGCATGGCGATCCCGGCCCACAACGGGGTCACGCTGAAGGCGTATCCGTGGAGCGGCAGCCAGATCCCCTGCAGCCAGATGATCAGCATGAACATCAACCCGCCCCGGCTCAGCGCGGCCAGGAAGCTGGCCAGGACGCCGCTGGTGAAGGCCCGGATCTTGAAGAGCTGCAGGCGGAACATCGGCTCGGGGACCTTGGTCTCGATGACGCAGAAGGCGATCAGCAGGGCCACCCCGAGGAAGAGGGAGCCGAGCACCATCGGATTCGTCCACCCCATGACGTGGTGGCCGTAGGGCTCGATCCCGTAGGTGATCCCGACCATGACCAGGATGAGACCGATGGCGAAGGTGATGTTGCCGGGCCAGTCGATACGGGCCGGCCGGCGCGGGCTGGTCTCGTGGAGTTTGAGATAGCCGAACACGGTGGCGAACAGCCCGATGGGCACCGAGACCAGGAAGATGAGCCGCCAGTTGATCGGGGCCAGCAGGCCGCCGAGGACCAGCCCGATGAAGGTACCGCTGAAGGCGGCGGCCTGGTTGACGCCGAGGGCCATCCCCCGCTGGTTGTCGGGGAACACGTCGGTGAGGATGGCCGACGAGTTGGCCATGAGCATGGCCGCACCCACCCCCTGGAAGATGCGCATGATGATGAGCCAGTCGCCGGCCGCGTGCCCGGTCATCCAGGTGATGCTCAGCATGAGGGAGAAGAAGGTGAACACGGCGAAGCCGAGGTTGTAGGTGCGCACCCGCCCGTAGATGTCGCCCATCCGCCCCAGGCTGACCACCAGCACGCTGGTGATCACCAGAAAGCCCAGGATCATCCACAGCAGGTAGAAGGTGTTGCCGGGCTGCAGCGGATCGAGGCCGATACCGCGGAAGATGTCAGGGAGGGCGATCAGCACGATCGAGCCGTCGATGGTCGCCATCAGCATGCCCAGCGTCGAGATGAACAGGGCGATCCACTTGTAGTTGGCCGGCAGGCCGGCCAAGGTCCCGTCCGCGTTCTTGGTGCGGTCGGCCCGTGCGGCTTTCAGTCCTTCCAGTACTGCCATCCCCTCACCTTGGATCTCACGCATCCGGAATCACGTCGTGGCGTCCGGCAAAGCCCACCCGGGCTTCCGCTACGGCAACCTTGCTTTACGCGCACGTTAACGTGATTCTAGCCTCGGATCCAGCCAGCCGGGCCGTGGCTCGACCATGGCTCAGCGACGCCGGAGGCGTCAGGCTGGGGTTGGCCCGATTGTTCCCGCCCCGACTTAGTTGTATTATGAAACTGACAGCAGAGTCGAGGGCGCCGCCGGCGCCGTGTGCCGAGGAGCCCCCCCATGGATGACCAGACCGTCGTTGCCGGTTCGCCCCGCCTGAGCCCGGACCCGACCGACGAGGCCGGTGGGTTCGTCGCCTCCGCCGGGTTCGTGGTCGACGATCTCACCGCCAGCAGCGTGGTCGGCCACATCGACCTGGACAGCCGTCACCACACCCCCTGGGGAATCGTGCACGGCGGCGTGTACGCGACCGCGGTCGAGAGCGCGGCGAGCATCGGCGCCACTACCGCGGTGCGGGACGCCGGGCAGGTGGCGGTCGGGCTGACCAATACAACCCACTTCCTCCGCTCGCTGACCTCGGGCCGCGTCCGGGTCGAGGCGGTCGCCCTCCATCAGGGCCGGACCCAGCAGCTCTGGCTGGTCGATGTCACCGACAGTGCCGGCAGGCCCGTCGCCCACGGCGAAGTACGACTCCAGAACATCACCCCGACCGAGTGAGGCGGACAGCGGTGGCGGGTCGTGGTTGCCTGGAGGGTGACGGCGAGTGACGGCACGGCCCCCGGCGAGCGCGGCGTCCTGACGGGTGTCACAACCCGAGCCCGGCCGGCGTCAGATTGGTATGAGAACCGAATGGGACGTGATCGTGATCGGCGGAGGTCTGGCCGGGTTGGCCGCGGCGGCTTCCGCCTCGCAGGCCGGGGCCCGGGTCTTGACCGTCGAGGCCCATCAACCCGGAGGCCGGGCCCGCACCGTCCAGCGTGAGGGCTTCACCCTCAACATGGGCGGCCACGCGCTGTACGCCGCCGGTCCGGGGTGGAAGGTACTCCGTTCGCTCGGCATCACGCCCCGAGGGGCTCGCCCTCCCCTCCATCTCTACCGGGCGTCGACCGGCGGGGTCCAACACGTCCTGCCCACCGGGCCCGGATCCCTGCTGCGGACCGGCGCCGTCGGTCCCCGGAGCAAGGCCCAGCTGGCCGGGCTCCTCGTCCGGGTCCCCCGGATCAAGCCGGAGACGCTGGCCCGTACCTCGGTGGCCGAGTGGCTGGCCTCCTGCCGGCTCCGTCCGGACGCCGAAGCGGTGCTACGGACACTCATCCGGTTGGGGACGTACACCGCCGATGTCGACGGATTCAGCGCCGATGCCGCCGTCTCCCAATTGCAGGTAGCGGCGAACGGCGGGGTGCTCTACCTCGACGGCGGGTGGAGCCAGCTCATCGAAGCACTGGGTCGGGGGCTCGACGTCCGCACCGGCACCGAGGTCACCGGCGTCGACCGGGTCGGGCACCGGGTCGAGGTCCGGACAGGTGAAGGGGCGCTGGTGGCCGACCAGGTGGTCGTGGCCACCGGCGGCCCGGCCGCGGTGCGCCGCCTCCTTCCGGCCGACCCCGGTTGGGGCGACCTCGGACCGCCCCTGACCGCGGCATGCCTCGACCTCGGGGTGACACGGGTTCCCCACCCCGGCTATGTGCTGTCCCTCGACGATCCCGTCTACGCCACGGTGCAGTCACCACCCGCACGTCAGGCTCCCCCGGGCCAGGCCGTGGTGGCGGCCATCCGCTACGGGGCCCGGAGCGCGGACGAGGACCGCCCCCGGCTCGAACAATTGGTGGCCGAGGCCGGGGTGGAGCCGGGCGACGTGATCACCAGGAGGTTCCTGGCCCACCTCCAGGTGACCGGGACCATCCCCCGGGCGGCCACCGGGGGCATGGCCGGCCGGCCCGCGGTCGGCGACACCGGGGTGCCCGGGGTGACCATGGCCGGTGATTGGGTCGGACCGGTCGGACTGCTGGCCGACGCCTCACTGTCCAGCGGTCGGGCCGCCGGCCTCCTGGCCGCGGGCCAACGTCCCGGATCCGGCGCCCTCGTGGCGTGAGCGGGCCACGGTCGTGAGCACAATGGTGGGATGAGCACCGCACCTCCGGATGGGTCCACCGACGTCTTCGAGACGGAGCGTCCCCGCCTGGTCGGTTTGGCCTACCGGATGGTCGGCTCCGTCTCCGACGCCGAGGACGTGGTCCAGGATGCCTGGCTCCGCTGGCAGCGGGTCCCTGCCGACGACGTGGACCGGCCGGCGGCCTGGTTGACCACGGTCACCACCCGGATCGCACTCGACCACATCCGGTCGGAACGACGGCGCCGGGAGGACTACGTGGGACCGTGGCTCCCCGAGCCGCTGGTGTCGGACACCGGCCCGGACGACGCCGCCGTCCTGGCCGAATCACTGCGGCTCGGGTTCCTCACCGTGCTCGACCGGCTCAAGCCGGTGGAACGGGCCGTGTTCCTGTTGGCCGACGTGTTCAGCGTGCCCTACGCCGAGATCGCCGAGACGGTGGGCAAGTCGGAGGCGGCGTGCCGACAGATCGCCAGCCGGGCCCGGCGCCGTGTGCAACTGCCCGGCGCCCACCGGAACCCGGGCTCGGAGCGGGAGGTGGTCGATGCCCTCACCGCGGCGATCGCCGCCGGCGACATCGACCTCGTGCTCAGTTACCTGGCTCCCGGAGTGGTGTGCGTCGCCGACGGCGGAGCGACGAGACGGGCGGCCCGGCGCCCGGTGGTCGGTGCGTCGCGGGTGGCCCGCCTGCTGGTCAACCTGGCCCACCGCTACACGGGGGAGCTGAGTGTGCGCCCGGTTGCCGTCAACGGCGACGCCGGCATCGCCATCGTCATTGCCGGGGCCGTCGACCTGGTCACCGCCTTCGAGGTAGACGACGGACGGGTGGTGGCCATCCGCATGGTCCGCAACCCGGACAAGCTCTCCCACGTGGGACGCCCGGTCGACCTGCGATAGCCCACGGTCACCGTTCCGGGGCCGGCGGTGGCTTAACGTCTGGACCGGTGCTGACGGAGATTCTCCGCACCGGCGCTGCGGCCCCGGGTGCGAACGGGTGGAAGGAGTGGAAGGTTGGCCGTCCTGGTGGCGGTCGCAGTCGCTCGCGTCGGGCTGCGGGAGCTCGCTCATCGGTTCGGCATCGACCACCCCTCCGCAACCGGCGGCCGGGAAGACGGCGTCCACGACGACGACCGCCCCGCTGATCGGTGAGGTGGCCGTGGCCTTCCCCGTGGTCGCATGCACGTCGAGCGACGGTGGCTCGCTCGGAACCCAGGGCTGGAGACCCAGCGTCCTGTTGGCTCCGATACCGACCGCCCTGGTGGGCAAGGTGGAGTTCTACTCCGACGGCGTCCACACCGTGCTCGGGCCCACCGGGTGGACCTGCTCGCAGACCGGCACGGGCCAGGCGGCCAGCGGGCTGGTCGTCTACCCGCCCGGCAACGCCAATCCTCCCGCCGCGGACCATCCCGCCGGCGGGGACCGAGGGCGTCTTCACCATCTTCGACACGACCGGCAACACCCAGGGAATCTCCCTGGTCTGCCCCTACTTCATCATTCCTTCGTGGCAGCGGTACGAGGCCCATTGCTCGGGCACCAAGCCCGTCGGCGAGCAGACCTCGATGCCCACGCCCGACGTCGTCGCCATCACCGACCCGGGCGGGGTGGCCGGAACCCTCGAAGGCTCCGGCGGAGATCAACCGGTGACCGGAGCGGTGATCTTCCCGCAGTCGATGCCGGCGGTGACCGACGGATCCAGTGTCGACATCGCCGTCGAGTCGTGTTCGTTGACCGACAGCTCCCTGTGCCCGACCATCCTCTCGGACTTCGAAGTCCGGGAGTTCCCGGTGCCGGTGTCGGGGTATTCGGGAACCTATTCGGGTCGGTAGCCGGCGCCTCCTCGCCCGGCAACGGTCGGCTGAACGCCGATCGAGAAGGGTGGCCCGAGGTCCCGGCGCTCACTCCGCGGCGGCAGCTGCACACCCAGTGCGGCGATCGGAGCACACGCTGATCAGGTCGTCTATCGTCGGCAGGGACCACCACCGGAGTGTCCGTTGCAGGCCGGACAGGCGGTGGTCGAAGTCGACAGAGGGGCACTCGGTCCGGACTTCACGGTCCGGGCCGGGACAATGATTCGGGGCCGCGTCGCGACCCTGAATTCGCCAACTGGAGGCAGGCCATGGTGAGTAGGAACATGTCGGATCCGTCGATCGGCGATGTCCGCCGGTCGGAACGGGACGGCCATGAGACCCAGACCGAATCGCTCTCGGCGTTGGGCCGCGACGGCGTGGCCCGGGTGGCCACCACCGACGTGGGCGCACACCAGCGGCGGGCCCGCAGCACCCGGTTGCAGCGTCTGTGCATGGTGCTGGCCCCGATCGCCGTCCTCCTCGTACTCCGTGACGTCTTCGACCCGACGGCGACCTTCCCCACCCCCCATTTCCCCTCCTCCCTCGATCCCTATCTGCCCGCCTTCGTGCTCATCACCCTCATGGGACTGGTGCTGGTGGTCCCCTTGCTGGGCGCAGGGCGCTCACCGCACATCCTCTACCGGCCCGACGAGCTCACGATGACCTTCGACGACGTTCGCGGATCGGAGACACTGGTCGAGGAGGTGACCAAGACGCTCAACCTGTTCCTGGCCCACCGGACGTTCGCCGAGCAGATGGGCGGCTCACCCCGCAAGGCCATCCTGTTCGAGGGGCCGCCGGGGACGGGCAAGACCTACATGGCCAAGGCCATGGCCGCCGAGGCCGGCGTGCCGTTCCTCTTCGTCTCGTCGTCCGCCTTCCAGTCGATGTTCTACGGTCAGACCAACCGGAAGATCCGGTCCTATTTCAAGGCCTTGCGCCGTCACGCCCGGCGGGAGGGTGGTGCCATCGGGTTCATCGAGGAGCTCGATGCCATCGGCGCCGCCCGCGGCACCGGGCCAGCGCCACGGCGAGGGTATCCCCGGGGTGGTCAACGAGCTCCTGATCCAGCTCCAGTCCTTCGAACAGACCCCGACCTCGCTGCGCCTCAAGGGGGCGTTCGTCGACGCGGTCAACACCTGGCTCCCCGCCCACCGCCGTCTGCGCAAGCCGCAGCACGTGCCGGCCAACATCCTGGTCATCGGGGCCACCAACCGGGCCGCCGACCTCGACCCCGCCCTGCTGCGCCCGGGCCGCTTCGACCGCAACATCTACTTCGGGCTGCCCAGCCGATCGGGCCGCAGTGACATCATCGACTACTACCTGGGCAAGAAGGCGCACGAGCCCGAGCTCGACGAACCGGCCAGACGGGAGACGCTCGCCGCCCTCACCGCCGGCTACTCGCCGGTGATGATCGAGCACCTGATGGACGAGTCGCTGGTGTGGGCGCTTCGCCGCGGCGCCGACAAACTCTCGTGGAACGACCTCCAGCAGGCCAAGATGACCGAGGAGATCGGTCTGGCCCAACCCGTCGAGTACACCGAGGCCGAACAGCGGACCATCGCCACCCACGAGGCCGGCCACGCCACGGTGGCCTGGCTGGTGGGCAAGGGACGCAAGCTCGAGGTGCTCACCATCATCAAGCGCAAGGACGCGCTCGGCCTGCTCAGCCACTCCGAGGAGGAGGAGCGCTTCACCAAGACCAAGTCCGAGGTGCGGGCTCTCATCGACATCGCCTTCGGCGGCATGGTGGCCGAGGAGCTCTTCTTCGGCGAGTCGTCGACCGGGGTGGCCGGTGATCTCCAGGCCGCCACCCTCAACGCCTGCCAGATGATCGGGTTGATGGGCATGGGCACCACCCTGGTCTCCTCGGCGGCCATGGAGTACCCGGCCGGCGGCATCGTCTCCAAGGTGCTGTCCACCGACGAAGGACGGGCCGAGGTCGAGGATCTCCTCGGCGTCGGCCAAGGCGTCGGTGACCCGGATGCTCGACGAGCACCGCAACGTGGTCGAGGCCCTCCGGGACGCCCTGCTCGAACGTCAGGAGCTGATCGGCGACGACATCCTCGAGGTCATCAGGAGCTCACAGCCCGCTCCCCACGCCTGGGCCCGCCGGTGGACAGGGAGACGGCGGCGCGGGACGCCGCCAACCGGCGCAGCCGGATCGCCCTCGACTGATTGTCGGGCGGTCAGCCGCGCTTCGGCGCAGCTGCTGCACCGGCCCCGGAAGACCACCTCGAGCGAGTCGACGGTCATGCCGTAGCGCTGGGCCCGGGGCAGGGACAGGGCCTCGACGCCGATGGGCTCGACGTCGAAGGTCAGCCCGCAGCCTTCGCACACCAGATGATGGTGGTCCGGCCCCACCTTGGGGTCGTAGCGGGTGGTGCCGTCGGCCAGTCGGACCTCGCTGATCTCGCCCATGGTCACCAGCTCGTTGAGCGTGTTGTAGACGGTGGCCAGGCTGACCTCGGGCACCGCCCGCCGCGCCGCGGCGTGCACCTGCTCGGCGCTCAGATGGACATGCTCTCCTTCCAGGGCCCCGATCACGGCCCGCCGTTGCGGCGTGATCCGCCACCCGCGGGTCCTGGAGCCGGTCGGGCAGGGTGTGTCCAGCTCAGCCCCGCCGCTCCTTGACTCCCTGGGCGACGCGCTCACCGAACTCGGGGTCGGCGGCACGGAAGTGGCCGATGCTCCGCTCGATGATCCCGTCCCCGACCGGGCCGGCCGACACCCCGGCCAGTCCGGTGGCGATGTTGTCCACCAGCCGGGCCTGGGCGTCGGCGGGCTGAAGGCGGTAGAGATCGCCGGCCTGGGTGAAGTCGTCGGTCGTCCCGGCGGTCCCACTCGTAGGTGCCCGTCGAGCCGTGCAGCTCGAACGGCGCCGCATACGGGCTGGCCGGTCTCGACCGGGCCGTCGAAGCTGTTGGGCTCGTAGTTCTTGGACCGACCGCCGTTTCCGTGTCCGGCCATGAGACCGTCGCGCCCGTAGTTGTGGGCCTCGGTGGCGTGGGGGGCGTTGACCGGGAGCTGGGTGTGGTTGATGCCGAGCCGGTAGCGGTGGGCGTCGCCGTAGGCGAACAGCCGGCCCTGCAGCATCTTGTCGGGCGACGGACCGATGCCGGGGACGAAGTTGCCCGGGTCGAAGCCCGACTGCTCGACGTCGCCGAAGTAGTTGTCGGCGTTGCGGTTGAGGGTGAGCCTGCCCACCTCGATCAGCGGGTAGTCCTTCTGCGACCACACCTTGGTCAGGTCGAACGGATTGACCCGGTAGGAGCGCGGCCTCCTCGAGCGGCATGATCTGCACCTTCACCGTCCACGAGGGGAAGTCCCCGCGCTCGATGGCCTCGATGAGGTCGAGCTGGTGGCTGTCGGGGTTGAGACCGGCCAGCTCGGCGGCCTCCGACGAGTCGAGGCACCGGATGCCCTGGTCGGTCTTGAAGTGGACCTTGACCCAGACGGCCGTCCCGTCGTGCGTTGACCCACTGGTAGGTGTGCGAGCTGAACCCGTCCATGTGGCGGTAGGAAGCGGGGATGCCCCGGTCGCCGAACAGCCAGGTGAACATGTGGGTGGCCTCGGGCGAGTGGGAGAAGAAGTCCCACACGTTGTCCGGCTCCTGATGGTTGGTGAAGGGATCGGGCTTCTGGGAGTGGATGAAGTCGGGGAACTTCAGCGGATCGCGGATGAAGAAGATCGGGGTGTTGTTCCCGACCAGGTCGTAGTTCCCGTCCTCCGTGTAGAACTTGAGGGCGAAGCCACGAGGGTCGCGCACCGCGTCGGCCGACCCCCGGCCCCCGGCCACGGTGGAGAAGCGGAGGAAGGTCTCGGTCTTCTTGCCGACCTCACTGAGGAAGCGCGCCCGGGTCCATCGGGTCACGTCGGCGGTGACCTCGAAGTTCGCCGTAGGCGGCCGATCCGTTGGCGTGCACGACCCGCTCGGGGATGCGCTCGCGGTTGAAGCGGGCGAGCTTCTCCAGCAGGTGCTGGTCCTGGATGAGGACGGGCCCGCCGGGGCCGGCCGTCTGGCTGCGCTGGTTGTCAGCGACCGGTGCGCCCGACTCGGTGGTCAAGGTCGGCTTTGCCATGGGGGTACCTCCACGCTGGTCGTCGAGCGACACTCGCTCACGTTTGCAGAACAGTTCCAACGTTAGAGAACTTCTAAGTGCATGTCAATGGGGCAATACCGCTCACACCACTGGCGGGGGCCGCTGGTTGCGCTGGCGGTTGTGGGTGGGGCACAGCAGCGGCCGTTCTCCTGGGTGGTGGGTCCGCCGAGGGCCCAGGGCTGGATGTGGTCGACCTGGCAGGAGGGGGCGGCCACATCGCAGTAGGCGTGGGTGCACTGGCGGTCCCGCACCTCGATGGCCCGTCGGGTGGCCCCCATGAACAACCGGGTCCGGGGGCTGATCTCGACCCGGCGACCGGGAGCGAACACGGCCCGCTCGAGGTCGGCCCGGTCCAGCCAGGGCAGGAGGGCACCGGGGGGGACCACGGTGCCGTCCTCCAGTTGGCAGATCCTCCCGTGGTCAGCGTCTCGTACCCGACGAGGACGGTGAACAGCGGTGCCGGCCGGCGGGCGTCTTCGGGGCACTCTTCGACCGGGTGGCCATCTCGACCAGGGCGTCGGCCCGGCGCTGGCCGGGGGTGCGGGCCAGCTCGCCCGGTTTCGGGTCGTGGCCGAGGGCGTCCCGGGCCTCGGCCCACTCGGCCTCGAACAGGTCGTGCTCCAGCCGTTCGAGCTCGGCCGAGACGATGGCCCCCGACACCGGGTCGAGGGTCATGGCCCCGAGCCAGGAGCCGGCGAAGCCGGTGACCAGGTAGACGTCACGGCGGGCCCGGCGGGCTTCGGCCTCCCGGTCGGCGCCCTCGGGATCGGCCAGCTGCCTCCAGTAGGCCACGGCCTGGCCGAACTGGTCGAAGCGCAGATGACAGGCCTGGCCGACGAGCAGGGCCTCGTCCCGGGCCAGGGCCTCTTCGGTCTCGGGGCACGGAGGGAGGCCATGACCTCGACGTGGGCACCGGCGATGTCGCCGTCGGTCCAGGCCCGCTCGATCTCGGGCAGGGAAGCCAGGGCCCGGCCCCGGCGCACCTGGCGGCGGGCCTCGGCCTTCGGGATCCGGCACCGGACCGACAGCCAGGCCGAGGCGGTGCGGGCCCCGTCGGGGGCCCAGTTGCCGGCCCGGTCGAAGGCGGCCGTGGCCCGGGTGGTGAGCGCCTCCAGGCGGGCCAGCTGACGCTGGAGGGAGACGACCGACTCCGGGTCGGCCAAGACGGCGGGATCGACCCGGCCCAGCCGGTCGAGGGCCTCGGTCAGCCCATCGAGGGAGACGGGATCGGGCGAGCCGGCTTCGGGCGAACCGGCTTCGGGGGTGAGGGCATCCACTTCCACGACGCCAGTCCACCACCGGGGTGTGACACCACCCGGGTCGGTCAAAACGGAGTCGGCACCGGGGTGGCAGGGGCCGGCGACGGGTCCCGGCGGAGCCGATGGACGCAGAACGGGCTGGTCAGGTGGCCAAAAAGGGGCCCAAGACCGAAGGGTTCAGGAAACCCTGGCCGGAGGAAGCAGCGCCTCGGCCGGGCGGTTCCTCGAACCCGGGCCCGGACGGGCCCTCACGGAGCGGGCGTCAAGGGATTCGCCGCACGACGAGCAGGTCGGCACCACCGTGGCCACGTGCCCACAGCCCTTGTGTTCGATCTCGACGGGCGGGCCCTCGTCGGCCTCCCAGCGGTCGCCCCACTGGCGGAGGGCGGTCAGTACGAGCCAGAGATCCCGGCCCTTGTCGGTGAGGCGGTAGTCGTGACGGACCGGGTGGTCCTGGTAGGGAACGCGGGCCAGGACCCCCTTGTCGACCAGATGATCGAGCCGGTCGGCCAGGATGTTCCGCGAGATCCCCAGTCGCTCCTGGAAGTCGTCGAACCTGGTGATGCCCAGGAAACTGTCCCGGATGATCAGCATGGTCCACCACTCGCCCACCACCTCGAGGGTCTGGGCCACCGAGCAGTTCATGTCCTGGAAGCTCTTGCGACGCATGCCTCCATGGTACTGGGTTGCATGTTGCTATGCACTACCCTGGTGCCGGAAGGCCCAAGCCGGCGTGGCCAGGCGTGGCCGGCGCTGCCGGTCGACCACCTACCAGAGGGCGTTCCAGTCCTCGGGGGTGAGGCGGCCCACCGGCTGTTGATCCGGGGGACGGGGGATCCGCAGCGTCTCGCCGTCGATCCAGGTCGGGCGGTCGAACCCGGCCCGCCTCCAGTGGCCGAGGGGCACTGATTTCCAGTCGCGGCTCTTGGTCCCGCCGTCCGAGTAGCCGGGGCGGACCAACAGGTGGGTCGGCGATCCGGCCACCACGACACAACGTCGGGACTTGCCTTCGACCTCGGACGGGTCGGGGACCGACGGGTCGAACGGAACCCAGGCGAAGATGACGGCGCCGGCCAGCGGGTCGAGCCGGTCGAATTCCTGCTCCTGGAGCGGGGTCAGCGTGGCCCGCCGGTTGACCCGGGGTGCGACGGTCGGGGCCGTCGGAACCGCCGGAACTGCCGAAGCCGGCTCGGAACCGCCGGACCCGCCGGACCCGGCGCCTGAGGACGTCGCCCGCTCCTTCTTCCGATCGCGGCGCAGCTGCTCCCCCGCCTTCCGGGCCGCCTCGAGCTTCTTGCGCCGTTCCTCGGCGTCCCGCTGCTTCTTCTGGCGCCGGGCCTCCCGCTGTTCCGGCGACAGGGCCGGGCGGGCGGTGCCGGCCGGCCGGGGCTGTTCGGCGCCGGCCTCGCGCGTCGGACACGTCGGTGAGTCCGAAGCGCGGGTCGTCCGACAGGATCTCGAAGCACAGATCGGAAGCGGGCATGTCGTCGTCGGCCACGGTGGCCAGCATCACGGCGATGGTCGTGTCCGGGTACGACTCCCGGACCTGGTCGAGTGCGTCGAGCAACTGCTCCCTGGTCGGGTCGTCGGAGTGATCACCGAGCACTTCGATGGTCCGGGCCAGGCAGGCGTCGGCCAGGGCGGCAGCCACATAGGGCACGGCGGCCCGGTACTGGGACCTGGTGACCACACCGGCCGGGTCGCGGTGCTTGCGCAGGGCGTTGAGGGCGTTGCCGATCGCCGTGGGGGCCTGGAACCTCGGGTCGGCGGTGAGGGCCAGCGCCGTCTTCAACTCGTCCCTCCCCACCCGGGCCACGGCGGCCCGCACCATGGCCGATCGGGCGCTGTCGGTGATGCCGGCCTCCATCTGGTGTCCTCTCGGTGTCGCAGGTCCGCCGGGGTCGTGCCCAGCGGGTCGGTCCCGTTCACGCTCATCATCGCAGAGAGCGATCGGCCTCTCGGTTCGGACGCTCGGCGATACTGAGGCGGTGAACGGTGCGCCGCGGGTCTCGGAGGGTGGTCGGGCCCCCGGGTCGGTCCGGCCGGGAGAGCGGCGGGGTGGGCTCGGACCGTTCGTCACCTTCATCGAGTACGAGCGACCCGACGGGATCGTGGCCCGATGGGACTCCCGCCGGCACCGCAAGCACGCCGCCGACCGGGGCGGGCCGTCGGGAACGTGGTGGGCTCCCCGGGCCCGGGGGTGGTGGATCGCCGTCTTGTTCGCCGTCGGCTCGTTCCTCTTCGCTCTCGGAGCGGTCCCGGGCTACGCCGGCGCCGTCGGTGACCGGTCCGACTCGATCACCTTCTTCGTGGGGTCGCTCTTCTTCACCACGGCCGGCTTCCTGCAGTACCGGGAGTCGGTGGATGCCGGAGCCGACGGGCCCGTCCGCGGATGGAGACGGGTCTTCGTCTACCGGCCGAAGCAGATCGACTGGTGGGCCACGGCCGTCCAACTGGTGGGCACCCTCTTCTTCAACGTGAGCACCGCCACCGCCATCCGGGCCGACCTCAGCGCCCAGGCGGCCCACCACCACATCTGGCGACCCGATGCGCTCGGGTCGGTCTGCTTCCTGGTGGCCAGCGGCCTGGCCTGGTTCGAGGTGTGCCATGGATGGCTGGCCTGGACACCCCGCAGCCTGGCCTGGTGGATCACCCTGGCCAACCTGGTCGGCTCCATCGCCTTCGGCGCCTCTGCGGTGGGTGCCTACATCGTCCCGTCCACCGGCCAGATCCGCAACGTCGAACTCTCCAATCTCGGGACCTTCGTCGGCGCCCTGTGCTTCCTGGGCGGCGCCGTCCTCCTGATGCCCGAGCGGACCGAGTCGCCGCCCGAGCCCTGACCGTCGCTGCCCCGCGGCGGACCCGCGCTCAGTCCCGGAGGGGAGCCGCGCCCCCGAAGTGGTCGTGGAGAACGGTCCGTGCCGCATAGACGCCGCACATCCCGTGCACCCCGCCGCCGGGGGCGGTGGACGCCGAACACAGATAGACGTCCTCGAGCGGGGTGCGGTACGGATTCCATCGGATGGTCGGGCGGAACACGGTCTGGACCAGAGTGGACGCTCCCCCGGCGATGTCCCCGCCCACGTAGTTGGGATTGTGCCGCTCCTCGTCGGCCGCGGTCAGGGTCGACCGGGCCACGACGAGGTCGGAGAACCCGGGGGCGAACCGCTCGATCTGGGCCTCGACGGCCGCCGTCATGTCCACGGTCGAACCCGACGGGACGTGGCAGTAGCCCCACAGCGCCTGCTGGCCGGCGGGGGCCCGCGAAGGGTCGGCCACCCCGGCCTGGACGATGATGCAGTACGGGCGCTCGGGGTGGCGCCCGGCGTTGACCTCGGCCTCGCTGGCCGCCACCTCGGCGAACGTGCCTCCGAGGTGGACGGTCCCGGCCCGCCGGCAGACCTCGGCGCTCCAGGGGACCGGACCGGACAGCGCCCAGTCCACCTTGCACACCCCCGGCCCGTAGCGAAAGCGCCGGAGCTGGCGGTGGTAGCGGTCGGGAAGGGCATCGCCGGCCAGGGCCAGGAGCCCGTCGGGCGACGTGTCGAGGACCACCGCCTTCGACGGGGGGAGCTCCGACAGCGAGCCCACCCACTGACCGGTCACGACCGTGCCGCCGAGACGCTCCAGCTCGGCGATCATCGCCGCGGTGATCGTGGAGCTGCCGCCGGCCACGACGGGCCAGCCCACGGCGTGGGCGGTCAGGGCCAGGAGGGTGCCGAAGGCACTGGTGAGCGGCGCGGTCAGGGACATCGAATGGGCCCCCACGCCGGCCAACAGCGCCTGGGCCGGCTCGGTTTCGAACCGGCGCACCAGCCACTTCATGGGCATCAGGCCGGGCAGCCCGAACCGGGCCAGGGCGACCGGGTGGCCGGGGACCGAACGGAGGGGAGCCAGCACCTGTTCGGCGATGGACTGGCAGTCCCTGACCAACGGCGCCATCAGCTTCCGGTAGGCGGGTCCGTCGACCCCGAGGCCGGCCACCGTCTCCTCGAGGGTGCGGAAGGCGGCCACCGCCGTGGTGGCGTCGATCGGCTGGGCGAAGGGCACCTCCGGCTGGCACAGGGCGTTGCGCAGGCCGTCGAAGGCGGGTTGCCGGAAGAACGGGGACACCAGCACCATGGGATGGACGGCCGAGCACACGTCGTGACGGAAGCCCGGCACGGTCAGGTCCTCGGTCCGGCATCCCCCTCCGGGGTCGTCCGCCCCTTCGACGACCGTCACCGACAGACCGGCGGCGGCCAGGGTCACGGCGGCGGACAGCCCGTTCGGTCCCGACCCGACCACCACCACGTCCACGGCTTCGGTGGGGGTCACGACCAGGTCCCGGCGCCGCCGCGAAGATTCATCGTGCTGTTCTATCCCCCGATCTCGTGGCCATGCACATCCGGAGGGCCGAGCTCACCGCGGGGCGACCAGCCGGCCGGGCCGTGGGGCACGGATCCACCGCTCCGGCCTCCACAGGGGGCAGGCTCGGAAGAGGAACGGGCGTACCGGCGTTGTACCGGGAGAGGAGGAAAAGCCCACATGGAGGGTTGGAAACGGGAAATATGGTGCCGCCGATGGATAACGTGAATGAGGAAGAAGGGAACAACGGGCAGGTGAACCAGGTGAATTCAGAGCAGGTGGATTCCGGGACGGTCGAAACGTCGGGTTCCGGCGACACGGCCGGTGCCGGCGACACGGCCGGTGCCGGAGCCGGGGAGTCGGTGAACGCCGGTCAGGTCAACCAGGCCAATGCCGAGGGCCACGACCCCACGCCGGGGGATGTGCTACGCACCCTCCCCTCCGAGGCCGAGCGCCGGGGGACCCGGTTCGTCTCCGCCCAGGCCATGCAGGCCAAGCTGTTCTCGGTCTACGACGCCGCGGCGGCGGCCGAGGATGCGCTGGCCCTGGTGCAGCAACAGCTCACCCTGACCCTGAACCGCAACTACTACGAGGCCGACGAGATCGAGCACATGGCTGCCGAGCTCGACTCGCTGCTCATGCTCGAGTCGCTGGACCTGTCCGAGGAGGACCTGGTCTCCGAGGACTGACCCGAGGCCCACCTGGGGTCCAGTGGAAAGCCGGACTTCCCGGGTACACAATGTGACAATGCGAATCGAGAGCTCGGTCACCTCATTGTCCTGGATTCCCTCGGAGGCGGTCCGGGGGGCCACCCGGGTGGCCTTCGATGCCGGGTTCACCCACTACGACGACCCGCCGCCCGATGTCATCGAGGATCTCGAGGCGCTCAGGAAGGCGGACCGCTTCCGGTTCGCCAATGTGCTCTCGGCGTGGGCGGAGGTCGACGGTGACGGGAAGGTCTCCGACTACGGCTACTCGGGGGGAGGCCAGATGGGCTCCACCACCGCCGGGGTGGCCCGGTTCAAACGGGAGTTCGAGGCGGTCGCCCTCCCCGACATCCAGCTCACCCCCGAGGTGGGTCCGGGTTGGGTCCGGTTCACCCAGACGGCCGGGGGCCGGACCGGGCTCCCCGCCCCCCGGCGGGTCCGGCGCCGTCCGTTCATCCAGTGGCAGGCCCCGCTGGTGTGGTCGACCCTGAGCCTGACCCTGCACGCCGAACGGGACCCGGAGTTCGAGGTCCTCGGGGCCAGCCGCTTCCCCCGTCACTGGATCTTCGACGGCCAGGGCCGCCTGGCGGCCAAGTCCGGGCTGACCGACTTCCGCGACTGGTACCGCAAGTCGTTCGGCAAGTTCACCCCCTGGGGGGACCAGGACTCACCGGCGCTGATCACCGCGGTCGAGACCGCCCTCGAGCGCTCACTGTCCGTGCACATGATGGACAACGCCAAGCCCAAGTTCCGGAAGCTCAAGTCCGGGGAGACCCTGGTCACCGAAGGGGAGGCCGGCACCGACGTGTTCCTCATCCTCGACGGGGTGATGCGGGTGGAGAAGGGCGGTGAGCGGATCGCCGAGTACGGACCCGGGGCGGTGCTCGGGGAGCGGGCCGGCATCGAGAGCGGAACCCGCAACTCGACCCTGGTGGCGGTCACCGGCTGCCGGGTGGCGGTGGTGGCCCACGAGCAGATGGACAAGGAGCAGCTGCGGGAGCTGGCCAAGGGCCACGGGGCCGAGGACTCCTAGCGCCCGAACCCGGGCCCGGTTCCGAGCCACCGGCGCCGGGCAGGCCCGGCCGCCTGCCTCAGCCGACGAGACGCTTGACCGCGGCCACCACGTCCACCGGGCGCTGCCCGCCGGTGGGGATGGGAAGCACCTGCAGGTGGGTCACCCCGGCGTCCCGGAACGCGGCGATCCGTTCGGCCACGTAGCTCTCCGGGCCGCACAGCGACGTCGCCTCGAGCAGTTCGTCGGGCACCAGCGCCTCGGCCTCGGTCTTCTTGCCGTCGAGGTAGAGGTTCTGGATCTTCTCCGCCTCCTCCTCGAACCCGTAGCGACGGACCACGTCGTTGTAGAAGTTCTTCCCCTTGGCCCCCATCCCCCCGACGTACAGGGCGACCATGGGCCGGGACAGGTTGCGCAGCGCGGCCACCTCCTCGCCCTCACCGATGGCCACCGGCCCGCCGACGGTGATCTGCAGCGGACCGAGGGCCGGATCGCGTTTGGCGGCGCCGGCGTCGAGCGAGGCTCCCCACACCGAGCGGGCCCGCTCGGGCATGAACAGCATGGGGATCCAGCCGTTGGCCACCTCGGCCGCCATGGCCACGTTCTTCTCGCCCAGGGCGGCCACCCACACCGGGATGGACGGGCGCACCGGGTGGGCGATGATCTTGAGCGGCTTGCCCAGCCCGGTGCCCTGATCGGCCGGGAGGGGCATGGAGTAGTAGGTGCCCTCGTGGACGAGCGGCGCCTGGCGGGCCCAGACCTGCCGGCAGATCTCGATGATCTCCCGGGTGCGGCCGATCGGGGCCGAGAAGGGCACGCCGTGCCAGCCCTCGATGACCTGGGGACCCGACGACCCCAGACCCAGGTGGAACCGGCCCTCGGACAGCGTGTCGATGCCGGCCGCGGTCATGGCGATCAGGGTGGGCGTCCGGGTGAAGATGGGCAGGATGGCCGAGCCGATCTCCACCCGTTCGGTGAGGGCGGCCAGGTAGCCCATCAGGCTGGGTGCGTCCAGGCCGTAGGCCTCGGCCACCCACACCAGGTCGAGCCCGGCCTTCTCGAGCTCGGCCACCTCGGCGGCGGCCTGGCGGAAGCCGCCCGAATAGCTGAGCATGGTGCTGATCTTCATCGGTCATCCCCTCCTGGGTCGGGCCCCATTCCTAGTCCCAGAACCGGACGCTCATCGACTGGCTGGCGGTGGCCAACAACGTCCCGTCCTCCGACCACAGGTAGGCGACACCCTGCCCGTACCCGTCGACCAGCGCCTGGATGCGGATGTCGCACAGCACCCACTCGGTCGGCACCAGGCGGACCACCCGCAGCGTGTTGTCGAGGCTCCGGCACATCGCCCTCCGGCCGAGCGCCTGGGAGACGCCGCCGGTCACGTAGTCACCGATGATGGCCAGGGTGGCGGCCGACGGCTCCAGGTGGCCGGGCACCCGGGCCCACAGCGCACTGACCGGATCGCCCGGGACCGTCCTCCCGGCGGTGAGCTCCTCGAAGGTCAGTCCCTGGGCCAGTCGGACGTCGATGAGATCGAAGATGGAGGCCGACGTGAAGCCCGGGATGCGACGGGGCGGGCAATCGTCGGGCGGCGGCACCTCGGGGGCGGTCACCCACACCCCGCCGGCATCCAGCCCTCCGGGGAGGCCGGCGGCGGCGTTGACGGTGAGGATCTCGGTCTCGCCCACCCGCCCCACCACCCGGCCCTGGGTGATCCGGCGGCCCACCGCGGCCAGGGTGACGGTCAGGTCGAGCACCGATCCGCTCGGGGCGTAGGACAGGTACTGGGCCGTCGACCACACCGTGGCCCGGTCCGAGGCCCGCTCCAGGGCGGCGAGGGCGGCGCCCAGTCCGCACCCTCCGAACAGGAAGTTGCCGGGCGTGCACAGCTCGGGGGCCACGGCCAGGCGCCAGTGCAGATCGTCGCCCATCGGCTCCATGCCGAGGAACTCCTCGGCCTTGGTCATCTGACCGGCACCCCGGGTCGGTCCGGCGCCGCGGCGCGGTGGCGCTCCCCTCCCGGCGGCATCAGTTTCTCGGAACCTTCGACCACGGCATCTCCTTGTCGACCCGGACGTCGCCGGGCAGCCCGAGGATCCGCTCACCGAGGATGTTCCGCTGGATCTCGGAGGTGCCCCCCTCGATCGAGTTGGCCCGCGACCGGATGAACATCTTCCGGGCCGAGCCGGCCGGGCCGACCAGACCCGAGCGTCTCGGCCCGCCGCATGGTGTAGTCGTACCCGACCAGGGCGTCTGCTCCCATCAGGTCGATGCAGAGCTCGTAGACCCGCTTGTTCACCTCGGCGAACATCAGCTTGGCGATCGATCCCTCGGGACCGGGATTGCCCGCCTTGCGGTTCTGGCTGGCCCGCAGGTTGGTGAGGCGCAGGACCTCGGCCTCGATCCACAGTCGGGTGAGACGGTCGCGGTCGACCGGGTCCTGCCGCGAGGCGTCGGCCTGCCAGATGCGGATGGCTTCGGCGATCGATCCCGAGCCCCGAACCGGCGGACCACTGCCCCCGCCGATGGAGGTGCGCTCGTTCGACAGGGTGGTCATGGCCACCCGCCACCCCTCGCCGACATCGCCGATCCGGTCGGCGTCCGGAACCCGCACCTCGGTGAGGTAGACCTCGTTGAACTCGGCCTCCCCGGTCATCTGGCGCAACGGGCGCACCTCCACGCCGGGTGCGTGCATGTCCAGGGCGAAGTAGGTGAGACCCTTGTGCTTGGGCGCCTCGGGGTCGGTCCGGGCCACCAGCATCCCGCGGTCGGCGATGTGGGCCAGCGTGTTCCACACCTTCTGGCCGGTGATCACCCACTCGTCCCCGTCGCGGACGGCGCGGGTGGCCAGCCCGGCCAGGTCCGAGCCGGCACCGGGCTCGCTGAACAGCTGGCACCACGACTCCTCGCCGGTGAACGTCGGTCGCAGCATCCGCCGGCGCAGCTCCTCCGAGCCGTGGGTGACCACGGTGGGGCCGGCCATGGTCAGGCCGAAGAACTCCCGGGCCCCGGGCGGCGTGGCCCCGGCCTGGCCCACCCGCCGGTCGATCTCCCGCTGGAAATTGGGCGCCAGGTTGAGCCCCCCGTACCCCTCGGGGAAGGAGACCCAGGCCAGACCGAGCTCGAACTGGCGGGACCGGAACTCCTCCACCGTCGAGGCCCGCGGATCGCTCTCGTCGAGGAGCTGGCCGATCCGATCGTTCACCAGGGTGGTCTCGTCTGCCATACCCAGAACATACTCGCGGCGATTTCCGCGGCCCCGGGGCCGGGAGGCCAGTCGCCGGTCGGCCAGGGTCGGCCGGGGGGTCAGGGCTGGAGCCGGGCGATCTCCCACCCGGCGGGACCGGGCCGGTAGCGGATCCGGTCGTGCAGGCGGTCGTCCCGGTTCTGCCAGAACTCGTAGCACTGGGGTCGCATCCGCACGCCGCCCCACCACGCCGGCCGCGGAATGGGGCGTCCGGCGAATTCCGCCTGCAGGGCCTCGACCCGGGCGTCGAGCAGCGAGCGGTCCTCGATGACCTGGCTCTGGTGGGAGGCATGGGCGCCGATCTGGGCCCCGCGGGGCCGGGTGGCGAAGTAGGTGTCGGACTCCTCGTCGCTGGTCCGCTCGACCGTCCCCTCGATGCGCACCTGCCGACCCCTCGGCTCCCAGTAGAAGAGGAGGGCGGCGTGGGGATCGACGGTGAGCTCGCGTCCCTTGCGGCTGTCGTAGTTGGTGTGGAACACGAACCCGGCCTCGCCCCAGCCCTTGAGGAGCACCATCCGCGCCGACGGGCGGCCGTCGGCGTCGACGGTGGCCACGGCCATGGCCTCGGGGGCCGACACCACGGTGGCGGCGTCGTCGAACCAGCGGCCGAACTGGACCAGGGGATCGGGATCGAGGTCACGCTCGAGCAGCGGTTCGAAGGACCCGGTCACAGCCCGACCCTACCGGGTCGGCTCCGGGCGCCCCGGCCCGGGCGGGCCGGTAGATTCGGTCCCCGTGACCGCCGCCATCGACGTCGAGGCCGAGCGGGCGGCCACGCCGGGGTGCCGCGACGGTCGCCCACCTCAACAACGCCGGTGCCGCCCTCCCCACCCGGGCCACCGTCGACGCCATGGTCGACCACCTGCACCTCGAGTCGGAGCGGGGCGGGTACGAGGCGGCGGTGCTGGTGGCCGGGCGCCTGGCCGCACTCCGCTCGTCGGCGGCCCGGCTGCTCGGCGCCGGTGACGGTGACGTGGTGGTCACCGGATCGGACACCCAGGGGTGGACCAAGGCGCTGTGGGGCTTCGTCCTCGGTGGCGGGATCGCCCGGGGCCAGCGTCTGCTGGCCGACCGGATCGCCTACGACAGCCACTACCTGGGGCTGCTCCAGGTGTGCGAACTGACCGGCGCCACCATCGAGGTGGTGCCGAGCACCGGCGACGGCACCATCGACCTGGACGCGCTGGCCGCGGCCCTCGAGCCGGGTCGGATCGCGCTGGCCGCCCTCACCCACATCGGGACCCACCGGGGCCTGGTCAATCCGGTCGAAGAGGCGGGGGCGGCCTGCCGGCGGGCCGGGGTGCCGTTCTTCCTCGATGCCTGCCAGAGCCTCGGCCAGGTTCCGGTGGACGTCGACCGCATCGGCTGCGACGTGGCCACCGCCACCGGCCGCAAATGGTTGCGCGGGCCCCGGGGCACCGGGCTCCTCTTCGCCCGGGCGGCGTTCGCCGATCGGCTCCGCCCGCCGGGCATCGGATCGAGCGGAGCCCTGTGGGAGGACGCCGGCCACTACCGGCTCGGAGCGGGCGCCGACCGGCTCTCCGAGTTCGAGGTCCCGGTTGCCGCCCACATCGGTCTGGGCGTGGCCATCGACCACGCCCTCGCCCTCGGGGTCGGGGTCATCGCCGAGCGGGTCAACGATCTGGCCGAGCGCCTGCGGGCCGCCCTCGACGCCGTCGACGGGGTCGAGGTCCACGACGGCGGCGACCGCCGCTCGGGCATCGTGACCTTCACCGTGGCCGGTGCCGCCCCCCGGTCGGTGGCCGCCGCCGCCGCCGCGGCCGGCATCAACGTCTCGGTGAGCGAGGCCACCGGGGCCCGCCTGGACATGGCCCCGCCGAAGCCGCAGTCGGTGGTGCGGGCCTCGCCCCACTACTACAACACCGAGGCGGAGCTCGACCGTCTGGTCGAGGTGGTGGCGGTGGCGGTGGCGGCGCGGTGAGTCGGGTCAGGTGAGGGTGGCCAGCACGTTGTGGGCGGTCTCCTCACCGGATCGGACCGCCCCCTCCATGTACCCGTTCCACACCGACGAGCACTCGGCACCGGCCCAGTGGACGAGGCCGACCGGCTCGGTCAGGGCCGACCCGAAGTCGGTCCACACCCCGGGCGTGAAGTGGGCGCCGTAGCAGCCCCGGCTGTACTCCTCGGCCATCCAGTCCCGCTCGAGGTACTCGACGGGATGCGCGGCCCGGGGACCGAAGTAGCGGACGAAGCACGCCACGGCGGCGTCGCGGCGCTCCTCCACCGTCAGTCGGGCGGCGGCCCGGCCGTCGTTGGCCTCCATGAACCCCATGAGCACACCCGGGGTCCCCTCCGGCGGTGAGTTGTCGAAGGTCACCTTGACCGGCCCCTGATCGGACGCGGCCTGGCCGGTGAGCCCGTCCGCCCGCCAGAACGGCTCCTCGTAGACGGCGTACAACTTGATCACCGAGCCGGCGGGGAGCCGCTGGGTGAGCTGATCCCGCCAGGACGGGAGGGCCGGTGCGTACTCGAGGCGTCCGGCGAGGGTGGGGGGCAGCGTGACGATGGCGCGATCGGCCTCGTACACGTCGCCGTCCCGGGTGGTCACCGACACCCGCCCTCGCTCCTGCACGATGCGGCGCACCGGGCTGTCCAGGGTGACCCGATCGCCGAGGGCGGCGGCCATGGCCTCGCTCACCCGGATGGATCCGCCCACGATGCGGTCCTGTTGGGCACCCTGGTCGGTGCTGAGCAACCCCTCGAGGTCGGTTCCCGAGTGGGCGTAGAAGAGTGCATGGAGGGCCGAGAGGTTCGTGCTCTCGGCCGAGAACACCGCCTCGGTGGCCACCCGGAAATAGGTCCGCGCCGTCGCCGTCCTCAGGTTCCGGACGATCCAGGTCTCGAAGGTCTGGCCGTCCAGCGCTCTGGCCCCCGGTCCCGTCCACGGTCGGTCGAGCGGGATCTTGTCGGCCAGTCGCTTGAACCGGGTCAGGCCCTGGAAGAGGTCGGCGAGCACGAAGGGGTTGAGCTTGGGTACCGCTCCCCGCTTCGACGCCATCCGGGTCTGCCGTCCCCCGAGCTGGATCACGTGCTTGCCGGTGTTATAGGTCGGGAACGTTTCGAGGCCCAGTTCCCGGGTGAGCTCGTACATGCGGTTCTGGGTGGGCCCGAGCCACTGGCCGCCGAGCTCGACCGGGGTTCCACCCTGGGTGAATCCACCTTCGGTCCGGCCTCCGACCCTCCCCCGGGCCTCGAGCACCATCACCTCCACTCCCGACATGTGCAGCGTGCGGGCCGCGGCCAGGCCGGACAGGCCGGCTCCGATGACGAGTACCTGGGTGTCGGTCACGGGGTGAGCTCCTTGTCGAGACGGGCGGCCCGGTCCGCGGCCTTCCACGCCCGACGGACCCATGGCGGACGGCCGTCGGCGAGGTGGGCCCCGGCCACATCGGCCAGCCACCGGCGCTCCAGCCGCTCGCTCTCCGAGAAGGCCGCTGCGGTGGCCGGTGGTTCGGCGATCCACCTCGCCTCGGTCCGATCTCGGGCGTGCCGGTAGCGGGCGATCAATGTCCCGTAGGCCCGCATGGTGGTGCGGTGGAGCAGTTCGTGTCTCCACCACGGGCTGTGGGCGTCGAACACGTTGGTCGGCGGCGGACCGAGGTCGACGGGCGAGTCCACGGCGACCGGCTTGAACAGTGATGTGCACGGCGCTGAGGTGGCGGTGGCCCAATGGCGGGGCGCACCGCGGAGGTCGGACACCCACGAGGCGGTGGTCTGGCTCGAGGCGAGCACACCCCCGGCATGGACGCAGGGGGCACCGAGGCCGCCGTGGACGAGGGACCAACCGGGGTCAGCCGTCGGACCGTGGGTCCGGAGTGCCTCCATGAGATCGGCGGGGCCGGTGGCCCGGCAGGCCAGGGGCTCGGTCAGCGACCGGCGGACCGAAGCCGAAGCCATCCAGGTCCGCACCGGATTGGCATGGGCCTTGGCGAAGGAAGGGATCGTGAGTCCGTTGGAGATGCTCCGGCCCGGTCCGCTCACCTGCTCGCAGGCCCAGTGCCGGCCGGCGGTCTCGAGCACGAAGGCGCCCGACGGATCGGCCACCAGAAAGCTGTTGTCATAGGTGAACCCCGGACGCTCGTTGCTGCACGGGCCGCCCTGGCCGTGGCGTTCGAGCAGCTCGACCATCACCGAGACGGCCGCTTCGGCCTTCGCCGCCCGCTCGAGTCCGAGCCGGACCAGGTCCATACCCAACAGGGCCTTCGGCCGGTCGGGTCCCTTGGTGAAGACGGCCTCGTTGCCGATGACCACGCCGTGTTCGTTGGTACCCATCTCCGCTCCCCACATCCACCAGGGCCGGGAGATCAACGTGGCGTGGGTGTGTTCGGCCTGGGGCACGTCGACCCACGTGCACGCCACCCGGGTCCCAGCCGGATGGTCGGCCCCTCGGGTCCACTCGAGGAGCTGGGCCTCGTTGGGGTCGCGGTCGCTGTTCTTGGCGAACATCACGCCGTCGCCGGTAATGGCCACAAACGAATCACACATCGGGTCTCCCCCGCACGCGGCCCACCTTCGACGACGCTCCGCCGTCCCTCTGTCTCGGCTCCTCGGCTGTCGCTGAACTTACACCTGGGTGGGTTCGATCCCACCGGTCGGCCCGGGGAGACAGGTCCGTCGAAATTCGTGACTGTTTTTATGGACTTTAGAGGTCCGGCACCTCCCCCGACCAACCGGTCAGCCCGGCCACCTCGAACACGGTCAGGTCGGTCCAGGGCCGGTGCTCGTACTGGCGGTACTTCAGGGCGAGCATCGACCCGAGCCCCCGCCGCTGGTCGTCGTCGGCGGCGATCCGGATCACCGATGCCCGGACCCACCACAGCCGCGACCAGTCGTCGTTGTCCCAGTGGTCGCACAGCAGCACGCCACGCGGATCGTCATCGAGATTGCGGTTCCGTTGGAGCACGGCCGAGGACTTGGGTTTGACCAGGTCGACGGGAACGGCCACCCGCAGCCCGTCGACCACGAAGCACACCGGGACGGCGTCCACCCCCCGATCCGGATGCCGGGTGGCCAGCACCCCGCGTTCCGAGCGGCGCAGCAATTCCTCGCATCGCGACCGGGTCAGTCGCACCGGACCGGGCCTAGCGCTTGCTCGGGCAGGACACCAGGTGGTCATCGACCACACCGACCGACTGGAGAAAGGAGTAGACGATGGTCGATCCCACGAAGGTGAACCCGCGCCGCTTGAGGTCCTTGGCCACCTGATCGGACAGCTCGCTGCGGGCCGGCAGGTCGGACATGGTCCGCGGCCGGTTGACCACGCGGGATCCGCCGACCCAGGCCCAGAGGTAGCGGTCGAACGATCCCTCCTCGTCGCCGACGGCCAGGAACGCCCGGGCGTTGGTCACCGCACCCTTCACCTTGAGCCGGTTGCGGACGATGCCGGGATCCTCCAGCAGGGAGGCCAGCTTCCGATCGTCGTAGCGGGCCACCCGTCGGGCGTCGAAGCCGTCGAAGGCGCGTCGGTAATTCTCGCGCTTGTTGAGGATCGTCGACCAGGACAGGCCGGCCTGGGCCCCTTCGAGGAGGAGCATCTCGAACAGGTGGGAGTCATCGTGCGAGGGGACGCCCCATTCGTCGTCGTGGTACCGGCGCATCGACTCCGAGCTCTCGGCCCAGTCGCAGCGGTGGCCGGCGCCGGCCTTGGTCGCGCTCACCCTCGGAGGACCGTGGCCAACGACCGGGCCTGGCCCAGGGCCAGGGACAGGTTCTCGAGGAGCGACGGGACGGGACGGCCGTCATCGAAGTCGGCACCGGTGGCGTAGACCACCGTCGGCACCGTCCAGCCCCCCAGGCTGGCCACGACGGCGCGCCCCCCGGTGTCCAGGGACAGGAAGTGGGCCGGCGAACCGGCCGTGGCGGCCAGGACCACCGCGGTCTGCAGCAGCGCGTCGGTGGGGAACCGGTCGAGGAAGGCCTTGAGGGAGCCGTTGAACGTGGCCCGGTAGACCGGCGTGGCCAGGACGAGGACGGCCGCCGCCGAGGCCGCCCCGACGGCGTCGTCGACGGCCCGGTCCTGTCGGCGCCCGAGCAGGGCGTCGGCCGGCAGCTCGACCAGGTCGACCAGGTGACCCCCGCCACCGAGGTCGATGGCCGCGTTGGCCAGGGCCCGGGTCTTGGACGTGGGCGAGTCACTACTGCTCACCACCACCAGGTCGGAGGGGACGGCGGTCACGACGGGCCGACCAGGGCCGTGTCGGGATCGTCGGCGCCGGGGGAGACCAGGAGCCCGTCGCGCCGAAGGAGCGGGAAGACGCCCTCGGCGAACCAGTAGGCCTCCTCGAGATGGGGCTGGCCCGAGAGGATGAAGTGGTCGATGCCGAGCTGGTGGTACTCGGCGATGCGTTCGGCGACCTCCTCGTGGCTGCCGACCAGCGCCGTGCCGGCGCCCGAGCGCACGAGTCCGAAGCCGGCCCACAGGTTGGGCGACACGACGAGCTTGTCGCGGTTGCCCCCGTGGAGCGCGGCCATCCGCTGCTGGCCGACCGAGTCCCCCTGGGCGAACTGGCTCTGAGCCAGGGCGACCATGTCGTCGGGCATGGCCTCGAGCATCCGCTCGGTGACGGCCCAGGCGTCGGCCGAACGGTCACGGCTGATGACGTGGAGCCGGATGCCGAACCGCAGGCGGCGACCGGACCGTTCCGCCAACGAGCGCAGGTGGTCGATGCGATCGGCCACCTGGTCCGGCGGCTCGCCCCAGGTGAGATAGACGTCGGCGTGGTCGGCGGCGACCTGCTGGGCCGCCGGGGAGGCGCCACCGAAGAAGATCTCGGGGATCGGATCCGGCGGTTTGGCCGTGGACGCGCCGGCCACCTCGTAGTGCTGGCCGTGGAAGTCGAAGGGCTCCCCGCTCCATGCCCCGTGCAGCACGGTGATGAACTCCGCCGTGCGCTCGTAGCGCCGGTCGTGGTCGAGCCAGTCCCCGAAGCGGCGCTGCTCGACGGCGTCGCCACCGGTCACGATGTTCAGCAGGACCCGGCCACGGCTCATCCGCTGGAAGGTCGAGGCCTGCTGTGCAGCCAGCGTCGGGGAGATCAGACCCGGTCGGAAGGCGACCAGGAACTTGAGTCTGGTGGTCTCGCGGCTCAGCGCCGCGGTGACCAGCCACGAATCTTCGCACCAGGTACCGGTGGGGGTGAGGACGGCTTCGTATCCGAGCTGGTCCGAAGCCCGGGCCACCTGGGACAGGTAGTCGATGTCCGGTGCGCGGCGGCCGACCGTGGGTCCGAATCCGACGATCTCACGGCTGTCCCCGGTGGTGGGCAGGAACCAGTGGACATGGACGCTCACCGGTCGTGGCCCCGCTCGATTGCTGTGAGCATTCCGATCGACGGCGGCAACTCGATCGGCGGCACCATGCCGGCAGTCTATGGGCCGCCCAGTCGACGAGTTCGATCGACTCGGCCGGATTCGTCGGGACGTCGACGCCGGGCGCGATGATGGGGAATGGACTCCTCGCTGGTCGCCGTCGACACCTCCAGGCGCACCGTGGTCGACCTGACCGCCGAGGTCGAGCAGTTCTGTGCCGCCCGCGGCGACGGCCTGGTCAACGTCTTCGCCCCCCATGCCACCGCCGGACTCGCCCTGATGGAGGTGGGCTCGGGATCCGAGCACGACCTCGAGGAGACCCTGCACCGCCTACTGCCGCGGGATGACCGGTACCGGCACCGGCACGGCGCCCAGGGCCACGGCGCCGATCACGTGCTCCCCGCCCTGGTCAGCCCCTCGCTCACCGTTCCCGTCCTGGGCGGACGACTGCTGCTGGGCACCTGGCAGAGCATCGTCCTGGTCGACGCCAACCGCGACAACCCCAGTCGTCAGGTCCGGCTCAGCTTCATCGCCGGCTAGGGCCATGCCGCGTATCCGCATCAACCCCAAGATCAGCGTGAGCGTCGTCTTCGTGGCGGCCATGTTCATGAACATCATGGACATCACCATCGTCAATGTGGCCCTCCCGTCCATCGGCCGCCAGTTCCATGTGGCGGAGACGTCGCTCGACGCGGTGGCGGTCGGGTACCTGGTCAGCCTGGCCGTCTTCATCCCGGCTGCCGGTTGGCTCGGCGACCGGTTCGGGTCGAAGCGGGTGCTGTTGTTGGCCATCGCCGTGTTCACCGGCGCCTCGGCCCTCTGCGGTCTGGCCGACAGCCTCTCCGAACTCGTCCTCTTCCGGGTCGTCCAGGGGATCGGCGGCGGCATGCTGACCCCGGTCGGGATGGCCATGCTGTTCCGGACCTTTCCCCCAGAGGAGCGGGTGCGGGCGTCGAGCATCCTGACCGTTCCCACCGCGGTGGCCCCGGCCCTGGGCCCGGTGCTCGGCGGGCTCCTGGTCACCAGCCTCTCCTGGCGGTGGGTCTTCTTCGTCAACCTGCCCATCGGGATCCTGGCCTTCGCCTTCGGACTGATCTTCCTGGCCGAGCACCGTGAGCCCCATCCGGGACGGTTCGACCTGCCCGGATTCCTGCTGTCGGGCATCGGCTTCGCCGCGGTGATGTTCGGGGTCAGCGAGGGACCCGATCGGGGCTGGGGCAGCCCGGAGATCGTGGCCAGCCTCGTCGTCGGCATCCTGTTGCTGGCCGGGCTGGTCGTCGTCGAACTACGAACCACCAGGCCGCTGTTGAAGCTCCGACTCTTCGGCAATCGGCTCTTCCGGTCCACCAGCACGGTACTGATGATCGCCATGGCCGCATTCCTCGGCGTGCTCTTCGCCGCTCCGCTCTTCTTCCAGATCGCCTTGGGCCTCAACGCGCTCCAGTCCGGGCTCAACACCTTCCCCGAGGCCATCGGGGTCATGGTCGGGGCCCAGGTGGCCAGCCGGGTGATCTACCCGCGGATCGGCCCCCGCCGCCTGGTGGCAGGCGGACTCATCGGTGTGGCGTGCTCGGCCGGGCTGATGTCCCTGATCGGATTCGACACCGACCTGTGGTGGATGCGCCTCCTCATGTTCGCCATGGGCACGTCGATGGCCCAGGTCATCATCTCGACGCAGGCGGCTTCGTTCGCCACCATCTCCAATGCCGACACCGGCTCGGCCTCGTCCCTCTTCAACAGCCAGCGACAGCTGGGGAGCGCCCTCGGCGTGTCGCTCATCTCGACCGTGCTCGCCGCCGTCGGTACCAGTCATCTGGTCGACGGGCACCCGGTGCCCAACCTGGCCGCGTACCACGCCGCATTCCTGGCTGCCGCCGGGGTGGCGTTGGTCGGAGCCGTGGTGGCGCTCACCATCAACGACGCCGACGCGTCAGCCACCATGGTCCTGCGACGATCGGGACGGATCGTGCAGCGCCGCTCCACCCGGGCGCCGGCTCCGGAGCCGGCATCGTAGGCCGGGGCCCCTCGTTTACCATGCCGGGAGGCCGAGAGACAGGAGCGGGGGATATGGGGAACGCCGGGTGGAAGCGGGCCGCCTCCGGGGCCCGGAAGCCGGGGGGCTGACCGGCCCATGTCGGTGGCCCGATCCGATGGTCTCGACCTCTACTATCGAGCGGCGCGGAGCCGGGCCACCACTCCTCTTCTGCAACGGGTCGGGGTCCACCCTCGAGAGTTCGGAGCTGCTGCTCGATCTGTTCACCGCCTCGTTCGACCTCGTCGCCTGGGACTACCGGGGCATGGGGAGGAGCGGAGCATCGCCCCGGGCCTATGCCATGGCCGACTGCGCCGGCGACGCGCTCGGCCGTGATGGATGCCGTCGGCTGGGAGTACCACCCGGGTGGTGGGCATCAGCTTCGGGGGGATGGTGGCCCAGGAGGTGGCGGTCACCGTGCCGGAGCGCATCGAACGGCTCGCGCTGTTGTGCACGTCGCCCGGCGGCGAGGGCGGTTCCTCCTTTCCGTTGCACGAACTGGAGGCCGTGGACAAGGAGGAGGCGACACCGGTGCGCCGCCGGCTCATGGACACCCGCTTCGATGACCAGTGGCTGGCCACCCACCCGTCGGACCGGAACCTGGTCGATGCCCTCGAACACCGGGGCGCCCGACCCGACTCCCGAACAGCGGCGGGGCCACCTCGAGCAGCTCGAGGCGCGGCGCCATCATGACGTCTGGGATCGGCTCCCGGCGATCACCTGCCCGACCTACGTGGCCTGCGGCCGTTTCGACGGGATCGCTCCCCCGCGCAACAGCGCCGCCATCGCCTCGCGGATCACCGGGGCCCGGCTCGAGACCTACGAGGGCGGCCACCCCTTTCTGGCTCAGGACCCCCGCAGCATCACCGATCTGCTCGGGTTTCTGGGCGGGCCCACTCCACACGCGCCGTCCTGAACGGGACGGGACCGATCCGACCGGCTACTTGGCCGCTATCAGCGTCAGCGTGAACTTCTGGAACACCGGGTGGGGCGCCACCCTCGTCCCGAAGTCCGCCTCGAAGACCAGTGCATAGGCACCGGGAGTGTCATGGACGCCGGGGATACCCGACAAGGTGGCGGTACCGTTCCACAGGTTCTTGAACCGCAGGCCGGCGGGAGGCGTTGGCGTCACCGAGAACACCCTCGGCGTGCCGTTGGTACGGACGGTGAACGTGAACGGTCGACCGACGGTGGCCTTGGCACGCGTCGCACTGGTGATGGCCACGTCGACCACCCAGGTGAAGGACACCGAGGCGCTGTTGCCGGCAGTATCACGGGCGGTCACCAACACCGCCGAGCTGCCCAGTGTGGTCGGCCGGCCGGAGATCAGGCCGTCGGTGGCATTGATGGTCAGTCCGGGTGGGAGCCCGATCGCCCGGTAGCCGATCCGCTGCCCGGGGGTGGTGTCAGCCGCCCTGATCTGGAGCCTGACGGTCTGGCCCAGCGGGCTCCGCCGGGCGCCCGGGTTGACCACCGACACCGGCTCGGCCGGGGCGTCCGCACACAGGGCGGCGGGGAGTGACGCATTCGGGGTACCGAGCCCGGTGGCCATGTCATAGCCCCTGGTGGCCGGGTACTTGCCGTGCAGCAGTCCGGTGAGGTCGTTGGATCCCACGGTCACGTCGTTGAAGGCGGCCGGGTCGGTCGACGCCACCCGGTAGAGGATCGGGTTGGCGAACCCGATGTTCTTCCCCCGGCAGCTGGACGAGGCGTTGGACAGGGCCACCAGGGACGCCCACAGCGGGGCGGACAGACTGGTCCCGCCCCAGGCTCCCCAGCCCCCGCCGACGTAGTCCAGATAGGGAAAGGGCCCGGCCAGCGCCGAGACATCAGGCACCTCACGGCAGTAGCTGCCGGTCGGAGCTCCACACGGTTTTCCGGACGAATAGGCGCTGACGATGCCCGGCGCCGAGGTATGGGCTTGGTACGACGGCATGGTCCAGAGTTTGGACACCCCCCCTCCCCCGGCCCCCCAGCAACAGGTGTCGTCGTTCCAGGCCGACTCGGTGGGCGGGGTTCCGGCGGCGGTCCATGACGTACCTCCGACACCGGTGACGAACGGCTGGCTGGCCGGATCGTCCACCGCCTGGGTCTTGTCGAATGAGCCGTCGCTCCCGAGGCAGTCCTCGGATCCCTCGTCGCCGGAGGCGGCCACGATGGTCTGGCCCTGGACGGCGGCCTCCTCGAACAGGGTGTTCTCGGCCTGGGCGGTGACGCTCCCGGTGAGGTGCTCGCACAACCCCCACGACGTGGAGATGACCTTGGCCTGGTCGTGGTCGATGATCGAGGCGTAGGTGTCGTACCCGCCGGGGCCGTTGTTGGGGCCCTGGTAGACGAGCACCCGCGCGTCCGGGGCCAGGCTCACCACCTGCTCGATGTCGACGTCGGCTTCGCCCACACCCGCGTTGGCCAGCGGTCCTCCGTCGACGTTCACGGTGGTGACCGTGGTACTGGTGTGGAAGCACGACTGGTAGGTGGCGATGTCGGAGGCGCCGAAACCCTGCAGTTCGTAGAGCGCGACGGCCTGATCCGAACCCAGGTCGCCTTGGCGGTAGAGATTCGGGAACCCATAGGCGCCGGCCACCCGGTCGGCGGTGTAGGCACCGAGTTCCGTGGCGTCGGTCGACGCCGTCCGGCAGGCCTGCGGTCCACCCGTCGCCGTGTCGGGTCCGACCATACCTCCCGCCGTGTCGCCCGGGGTCGCCGGCCCGCCGGCCGGGGAGGCCAGGCTCAGATCGTCGAGCCCGACGATCGACTGGACGAAGGGAGCCACCGAGCCGGCCATCTGCGGAGCCCTGGTGTTGGCGTAGGCGATGCGGCCCCCGGGAATCCGGTACTGCCTGAAGGCGGTCGAGAACGCCGAGGCCAGCTGCGCCGCCGAGCCCCGGATCGGGATGCTCAGGTTGTTGATGGTCGTCGGGCCGGGGTGCAGCCCGACACCGGCCAGGGCGCGCCGGACCGAATCCACGGTCGTCTGCGTCGGCCCGAAGCGGGCCACGAACTGCGCTTCGCTGAGGTATCGGCGGTACTGGGGCGATCCGGGTGACGACACGGCGAAGGCATAGGAGGAGAGCGCACCAGGATCACGGGGCTGGAGCACGACATCGACACTGAGCGGTGCGGCGGCGGCCAGTGGGGCGACCGGGGTGGACCCGACGGGAAGCTGGGGGGGCGAGCCCACCTGCACCCGCAAAGGAGCGCCGGGAGCGGTGGCGCCGGCACTCACCGGAGGAAGCGTGAGCGCGCCGACGGCGACCGTGGCAGTCACGGCCATGAGTACCCGCGCCCTGCGATGCCGGCCGGCGCCGGAGGCACGGTGGCCCCCGCTGCGGTGGCTCATGATCACCCCGAGTTCCAGATTGATGGCGGCCCCGGACCGAACGTGCCGACGTTGGGGGTGCCGCCCGACCAGCGGTGCCGCCGACCGGACCTCCAGGTTAGACCCAACAGGTGCACATCCGCCCCCGGTTTCCGGCCCGATCGGGCCGGACGGTGCGGGGCCGTCCGAGATTTTCTGGGAATTCGTCCCATCCCGACATCCGGAGTCGCCGCGGGCTCCGAAGAGATCGACGAAAGGCGTGATCGACGGAGCATCGGGCGCATCGATATCCGGCGGTCGGGCATCAGTCAGCAGTTCCCCTTCCGCCCAGGAGGTTCATCATGAGACATGTCAGCCGGCGCTCGTTCCTGAAGACCGGCTCCGCGGCGGTGGTGGCCGCCGGGGCGATCTCGGCCATGCCCGGTCTCCCTGGGGTGGTCGACGCGGTGGAGACCCAAGGCCCGGCCGACACCGTTGCCGCCGAGAGCGCCGTCTCCGGAGCCGACGCCTCGCTGGCCGGCGAACCGCTGGTGGCGCACGTTCGGGACCTGACCACAGGTGAGATCGGCTTCTACCTCGGCACCAAGGAGATCACCGTGCTCGACCGCCAACTGGCCGTCCGCCTGATCAACGCCGCCCGCTGACCACCGCGACCCCGATCGCTCCACGCCCTCGAACACCGTCATCCCAACCATCCACTATCAGAATCCGAGGTAGATCATGTCCTCTCATCGTGAAGCCCCCGAGATCGCGAAGGACCCGGTCGCCGACTCCAGCGACCTCTACGCCTTCGTCAGCCCGACCAACCGCAGCTGTGTGACCCTGATCGCCAACTACGTACCCCTCCAGGGTCCGGACGGCGGTCCCAACTTCTTCGAATTCGGCGACGACGTCCTCTACGAGATCCACATCGACAACAACGGCGACGGCTGGGCCGACGTCACCTATCAGTTCCGGTTCACCAGCCAGATCACCAACCCGAATACCTTCCTCTACAACACCGGGCCGATCCTCGGTCTGGGTGACTCGACATGGAACCGACGCCAGACCTACTCGGTCACCAGGGTCGACAACCGCTGCGATTCCAAGGTGCTCGCCTCCGGCGTGCCGTGCCCACCGTGCAACATCGGACCGCTCTCGACACCCGACTACCCGGCGCTGGCCGCGGACGCCATCGTGACCATCGCCCCGGGGACCAGGGTCTTCGCCGGCCAGCGAGCGGAGGGCTTCTACGTCGACCTCGGAGCCATCTTCGACCTCGGCATCCTGAGGCCGTTCGAGCAGGACCACACGACGTTCGGACTGGCCAACACCGGCCTCGGCAAGATGGCCAACGGAGTCAACTCCACCGCCGGGGTCAACGTCCACAGCATCGCCATCGAGGTCCCGATCAACGACCTCACGTCCAACGGCTCGGTACCGACCACCGTCACCGACCCCCATGCCGTGACTCGGCGTGTGGACGACCGCCAGCCGGCAGAAGGTCCGGCTCCTCGGCGGTCAGTCGTGGGGGAGCTCCAGCGGTCCGGATCTCGACATCGGACCGCCGATCCAGGTATCGCGGCTCGGCAACCCACTGGTGAACGAAGTGGTCATCCCCCTGGCCGCCAAGGACTACTGGAACACCCAGCCGCCGTCCTCCGACGCGCAGTTCGCCTCTCGCTACGCCCATCCCGAGCTGGCCGGGTTGCTCCCGGTCCTGTATCCCGGGGTGTTCCCCAAACTCGCCGCCTACAACGCAACGGGGGCGGCGCGGGCCGACCTGCTGGCCATCCTCCTCACCGGCATCCCAGCCGGAGTGGTCCCCGGGTTCCAGAACTTCACCAGCGCCACCCAGGCCGACATGCTCCGGCTCAACGTGGCCATCCCGCCCACCGCCAAGGGGCCGTCCAACCTCGGTCTGATCGGAGGCGACCCGGCCGGCTTCCCGAACGGACGCCGGGTCTTCGACGACGTGGCCACCATCGAGATCCGGGCCATCGCCGGGGCCACGCTCCCCCTGGTCGACCCGGCGTTCAAGGCGGACGCGGCCGCCGGAGCGGTCTCGATGGGGTTGACCTCGGGTCCCGGCGATCTCACCGCCATGGGAACCGAGAACTACCTCACCCAGTTCCCCTGGCTCGGGATCCCCCACTCGGGCTTTGCCGCCCACACCAAGGCGGTCTGACCGGTGGCCACCGCCACTGCCGAGGCCGCAGTCGGCGCCGAGTGGGGAGGGGACGGTCGTCCTCGACATCGGAGGTGGCCGGGGAGCGGCGGTTCTGATGGCGCCGGCATCCCTGGCCGGTGAGGAACTCGAGATCAGGCCGACGGGCGCACCCTGGACCGGCACCCACACCGGCGTCCGGCAACGGGACCTGCGGGACGGGACCTGCTTCGCCGCCGTGTTCGGGTCCCTGGCCGCCGGCCACTACCAGGTTCGGGTACGGGGCTCCGAAGCCGCTACCGTACTCGACGTCGTGGTGCCTGATGGGGCCATCGTCGAATGCCGGTGGCCGGACGACGGCGCCACGCCCGGTCCGACCTAGCGGGCCGGGGCGACGGGCCCAGCCCGGGCCAAGGCCACCACATCGGCGGCCGGCTCACCGTAGGAGGGTGCCCACATGGCCCAGGTGACGCCCGCCGTCTCCAGACCCGGCAGGTCGGCGTCGGGGGGAACCAGCATGGCCACGTCGAACCCGTCCAGCGTGCCACGTTCCTCGATGACGACATCGAGCATGCGGGCCAGCTGGTCGTAGGTCGTCCGGACCGGGAAGAGGCCGTCGAGCCTGGCCGCCCGACGCAACGGTTTCGGCCCGCACCCTCCGTTGGCGGCGCCCCAGACCGGGATGCGCGGTTTCTGCACCGGCCCGGGGAGGAAGCGCACGCCGTCGACCTGGAAGTGGCGGCCCCGATGGTCGACCACCTCTCCCGACCAGAGCCCGAGGATGACCTCGAGTGCTTCGTCGAGCCGATCGGCCATGACGGTCTGGTCGGTGATCTCCCCGAACCGTCCGAGCTCTCCCCCGGTGTTGACGCCGAGACCCACCCCGAGGGTGAGCCGGCCCTCGGACAGCTGATCCAGGGTGACCGTCTCCCGGGCCACCTTGTGGGGGCGTCGCCTGGTGAGCGGGGTGATGGCCGTCCCCAGGCGGATGCGGCGGGTGACCGCGGCCACGGCGGCCAGCGTGATCCAGGTGTCGGCGACGTCCTCGACATCATCGGGCGGTCGCCACATGTGGTCCCACAGGAACAGGCCGTCCCAACCCGCCTCTTCGGCAGTCACGGCCAGCTCCATCACCGCCTGGGGCCGGGCGAACTCGCCGAACGGGGGCAGGAAGAGGGCGTGGCGCATGGCAACAGACTAGGGACCGATCGCCGTCGTCATCGTGCGCACCCCGTCGCCGTCGGCGATGATGCGGTCATGACAGCAGCGCTCCCCGGAGCCGACGTCGTGGTGGTCGGCGGAGGACTGGTCGGCGCCTCACTGGCCTACGAACTGGCCACGGCGGGCGCCGGTGCCGTGTTGATCGACCGACACGATCCCGGGCGGGCGACGGATGCCGGAGCTGGGATCCTCTCCCCCGAGACCAACCAGGATCCCGACCCCGACATCGCCGCCTTCGGGCACGCCGCGGCCCGCCACTACGAATCGCTGATCAGGCGTCTCCACGATGACGGTGCCACCGATACCGGGTTCGCGGTGGTCGGTTCGCTGCTCGTCGCCGAGCGGCCGGGGGATGACGAGGTCATGGAACGGGCGGCCCGCCTGTTCGGGCAGCGCGGAGACGGAGCCGTCGAGGAGATCGACCCGCGGGACGCATCACGCCTCTTCCCACCCCTCGGCCCGGTACGGCGTGCCCTGTTCAATCCGGCCGGACGGCGAGTCGACGGCAGGATCCTGCATGCAGCCCTCCGGCACGCGTGCATCCTGCGGGGGGTGCGGGTCGTCGAATCCGACGCCACCGACCTCGAGGTCGACTCCGGGACCGACACCGTGACCGCGGTGGTCACCGGAGCGGGGACCGTGCCGGCCGGGAGGGTCGCCCTGGCCGGCGGGGCGTGGACGTCCGAGCTGACCCGGCCGCTGGCGGTGGATGTGCCGGTGACCCCCCTCAAGGGGCAGATCGTCCACCTCCGCCTCCCGGAGGCGGACAGCCGAAGATGGCCCATCGTCCAACCTGTCCTCGGGTTCTACCTGGTGCCCTGGCCGGGAGGGCGGGTGGCCTGCGGCGGCACCATGGAGGCCCAGGCCGGGTTCGACCACCGTCCGACGGCCGACGGCCTCCACCAGCTCCTGCGCGAGTGCCTTCGCACTGCTCCCGGTTTGGCCCAGGCCACGGTGGTCGAGACCCGGGTCGGATCGCGACCGGCGACACCCGACGACCGTCCCATCATCGGCCCGGTGCCCGGGTGGAGGAATGTGTTCGCAGCCACCGGCCACGGGGCCGAAGGTCTCCTCCTCGGTCCCTACAGCGCCCTGGTGGTGGCCCGGGCCATGCTCGGGATGGAGAGCTCGGTGGACCCGAAGGAACAGGAGCTGGTCACGCGGATTCTCGACCGGTACGCCCTCCAACGGTTCAACTGAGCGGTCGCCGGAACCACAGAGGCGGAGCGGGAGCCTCCTCGGTCAGAAGCCGACCGCGGCGATGATCGAACCGTTGAGGTGATGGCCGGCCATGTCCCCCTTGAACGTCGCATCGCCGAAGGGGTAGACCGCTCCTGCCGCCGTGGCGATCCAGTATCCGGCAGTCGCCGTCGGAAAGATGGCGGTGGCGATGTCGTACCCGGCCGCGTCACCGGCGGGAAGGGATCCGTAGTTGGGCGCCCGGCCGTAGTGGAACACCACACCGTTCCGGTAGAGGATCCAGTAGCCGTGGCCGGTCGGGGTCCGTGCCGCTGAAGAGACCAGGACGGCCTTCGGCCCCGGCTCTCCGTAGTTCGGTGCGTTCCCGAAGGAGTGGACATGACCGTTGGTGGTCACCACCCAGTACCCGTTGCCAACGGCATCGGGCATGACCACCTTGGCCGAACCGCGGCACCCGCCGACGCCGGGGCACGACCCTTCGAACTGTGCATCTCCGAACGCGAAGACCCCACCGTCGGTGGCCACCATGAAGTAACCGCCACCGTCGACCGACGGGACCATGCCGACGATCGGTGCATTCAGCCTGGGCAGGCGGTTCGATCCGGCAGGGGCCAGGCCGATCCCGGGGATCGAACCGTAGAAACCGGCGTCACCGAAGGCGAAGATCCCACCGTCGGCGGCCACCAGCCAGTAGCCCCGGTGGTCGGCGGTGGGGGTCATGCCGACCACCGGTCGCTGGAGGTGGAGGGCGCCTGTCGATCCGTAGAATCCAGCAGCGCCGAAGGAGAAGATCCCACCGTCTCGTCCGACCAGCCAGTAGCCCTGGGGTTTCTTGGAAACCGTGGCCGCCGCAATGGCGGTGGCAGCGGTGGAAGCGGCCGGAGGGCGGGTGGGGGCCGGGGCGGCACCGGCCGGAGCTCCCATCGACAGCGAGCCCAGCACCGCGGTGGCCGTGACCAGGGCGATCATGGCGGCCTTGGAAGCCATGGCCATCGGCGCCCGGCGGCCCCGTGTCGTCACCGCTCGCCCAATGAAAGCCGGCACGACCCGGCTCTTCTGATCACACTCACCGGTCACGGCCGCATCACCCCGTCGCGCCATCCTCCCACACCCGGGCTCGCTGCTGCCATCACCCCTCCGCAGGCTCAGGGGCGAGTCACCGTTCGGTCGAGGATTCCCAGGGTGGCCCGCAAGGCCCCTTCGGAGATGACGGGGAAGATCCCTGCTTCCCTCCACACCGGATCGATCGCCGACCAGTCGTAGTAGGAGGTCACGAGAGTTCCCCCGTCGACAGGCTCGAGCGTGTACCCGTAGACGTGCCCGAGTGGTGGCTCGATCTGGCCGAAGATCGTCCAGGCGATCTCCCGGTCCGGGACCAACCTGGTGATCGAGACGGTGACGTCGTACCGGCCCATCGGATAGTCGTTCAGCGACTCGCGGTCCATGTGCACAACGAAGCTGTCCCCGACCGCCGCCACCGGATCGCCGGTGGCGTCCATGAGCATCCCCGAACTGTCGATACTGACGTGTCCCCGGGGGTCGGAGAGCAGCCGGAATATCGACTGGGGGTCCGCCGCTATGGTCCGTTTGACTTCCAGTCGCTCACCGTCCATCTGTTCATGCTGCCATACCGGGGGGCGCCGGTGACTGGGCACGATCACCCCACCGGGCGCGGCTTCAAGCAGCTGCGAAGGGTCTCTCAGCTCGTTCTTAGGTTCATGGGCAATGATCGGCCCATGGTTGTACGAGCACTCCACAAGCAGGTGCTTTGGCTGGTCCGCCACGGCGAGACGACCTGGAACTCCATGGGATGGATCCAGGGTCAGATCGACGGGGCCCGGCTCACCCGGAAGGGGCGCCACCAGGTCAGATGTGTGGCCGATCGCCTGGCCGCCGAACCCGTGGGCGCCGTGTACTCGAGTGATCTATATCGGGCCCGCCGGATGGCAGCACCCACCGGGCAGCGGTTGGGCTGCGAGGTCCGGACCGACCCCCGACTGCGCGAGCGGTGCTTCGGGATCGCCGAAGGGGTGCCGACGGCGACGATCACCACGGCTGTCACCGGCATCAGCAACGGACGCGTCGTCGACGAGCACGCCCGGGCTCCGGGTGGGGAATCGCTTCACGACGTCTACCTGCGTTGTGCGGAGTTCCTCGACCATCTCCGAGGACAGGAGCGAGACGGGGATGTCGTCGTGGTGGCCCACGGTGGAAGCATCCGCATGCTTCGAGCCCTGGTGGCCGGGGCCGAGCTCAGAGGATTGGGCTGGGATGCCGTCCCCAACGCGAGCATCTTCCGCCTCGTGCTCCCGTTCCGCTAGGTCGAGCCGGGGACGATCCCGGCCCCCTTCAGCATCCGTCGTAGATCGATGACCATCTGCTCGTTGACGTCGTGGCCGGCGGGGGCGTCGAGTGTCTCCGCTTCGGCGCCCAGCGTCACCTTGAAGCGGCCGTCGTGTCCTTCCTTGACATCGGCCACATGACGGAGGAGCGACAGCACGTCGTGCCATTGGATGTTGTGGCTGACCGGGTGGGCGAAGATCTTGTCGAGCGTTGCCCGGTGGTGCCCGTTGAGCCTGATGCCGTCAGCCACGATGCTCTCCCATACCCGTCCCGGTGGTCCCGACTGATCGAGTGTAGACCCGCCCGGCGGCCGTGACCGCCTGGGTCACCAGGGCGGGTGGCGAGCCGCCAGTCATTCAAGTCCCATCGTCAACCGGCCGATGGTCTACCCATGAGTACGCAACCAAGGGACCTGACCTGGACCCAGAGTGGCGAACCGTTGCAGGTCGAGGCGGACGATGTCACCGACTACACCCTCTTCAGCGACGAGCAGCTCGACCGCGAGCGCGATCGCCAGCAAGCTCAGCTGGACGAACTGAAGCGGCATTCGGGCAACTCGCCTGCCGTCAACCAGCTCCGATCGAGCATCGAAGGCGAGGTCGAGCGGATGACCGGTGAACTGAGGCGACGGGCCCGATCCCGCCATCCTTCCTCCCGGGGTCTGGGCGCCCGGCTCCGACCTCTCCGCTCGCTCTCCTGGCCCCCTCACGCCGAGTAGGGCGCACGGTCGGTCGTCGATCAGACGGCGACAGTCGCTAGGAGCCGGACCCACCCCCGATGTGGGCTTTGCGGATCCGCGCCGCCCACACGATCAGTGCCACCCCGATGACCAGCACGCCGATGCCGAGCAGCGTGTACTGGCCGTGCCCGCTCATCAGCTTCGAGTTGCTGATGACATTGGTTCCCTGACCGATCCAGACGAGACCGGTGAGACAGAACACGATGCCAACGATTCCTCGCGCCCACATGGCTGACTCCGATCCCAACCCAAGGTGTCATACGCTGTTGCCACGCAACGTAGCGCCGATTCACCAGAAGGGGCGATCGGGAGAGCAGCCATCGGGTCCGCGTCCCCGGTGACGACGAGGAGCCGGCTCCCGGCAGCCGGTCTGGCCATCGTCGTGCTGGCGGCGGTCGTTCCCCTCACCGGCGGATGCGGCGGTCCGGCGGGCCTGATCGGATCGGAGAGCACCTACACCTACTGCCAGAACGGGGGCACCGCCCAGACGTTGACCATCTACGAACCGACCTCGCCTCCCGCCTCGACCCCGGCGGTGGTCGACATCCACGGAGGAGGCTGGGTGAGCGGGGACGCCACACTCAGAGCAGGGACGGTGGACTGGGACGTCGAGCCGGCCCTGGTGGGCAAGGGCTGGGTCTTCGTGTCCATCAACTACCGGTTGGCTCCAGCCAGCCCCTGGCCGGCCCAACTCGAGGACGCCAAGTGCGCCATCCGCTTCCTGCGGGCCAATGCTCCCCAATTCCACATCGACCCCAACCGGATCGGGGTCATCGGGGCGAGCGCCGGAGGGCACCTGGCCAGCATGCTGGGTCTGACCAGACAACGGACCTCGTTCGGCGTCGGGAAATACCTCGACGAGTCGAGTGCCGTCGAAGCGGTGGTGGACGAGTACGGGCCCACCGACCTGACATCGACGGCCTGGTTGCACTCGAAGGTGATCCAGGTGTTCTCGAAGGAGACCTTCGGCGTGGCGGTGGGACAGCAGTCGGCCACGCTGGTGGCCGCCAGTCCGGTGACCTACGTGTACTCGGGCGCACCACCCTTCCTGGTCATCCAGGGAGCCGAGGACGACATCGTTCCCCCGAGCCAGTCGACGGAGTTGGTCGGCCTGCTCAAGACGGCCGGGGACCAAGCCACGCTGCAGATGGTCGACAACGCCGGGCACGGACTGATTCCGACGGGCCGGGGCCCCGTGACACCGAGCATTCCGACCTTGGCCGGCCAGGTGGTCGGTTTCCTCACCAACGCGCTCCCCTCCGGGCGTTGACCACGACCCGGCGGGTCAGAGCCAGTGCAGCTAGGGGTGGTTGTTCCTCCACACGATGACGGTGGCCTTGCCGATGATGTTCGAAGACGGAAGGGTGCCCCATGCCCGGCTGTCGTCCCTCGCCCGAGTCGCCGCCGAGCCGTCCCCGACAGTCGTCCGGCCGTGGGCCCCGGCGATCGTCCGGGCTCAGGACTTCGGACGACCACCACCCAGCAGTCTCAGCACGTAGGAGCCGACCCGGCCGGGCTTTTTGGCATGGTGGCCGTCGGAACCGTGTCCCACACGGCCGAACGATCCCCCGCTGAACCCCTCGGCGCGATTGGGCTCTTCGTATTTCGGCACCTTGGCCAGCTTGTGCCTCCGCTTGCGGGGTTTGCTTCCGTCGGATCCCATCCCCCCATCATGGCCGAGGATTCGCTCCCGTGCCGGGCTCGGCGCCTATGGCTCCGACGATTCCCGGGCCGGCGTGCCGCCGATCCGGAGGTGGTGAAGAATCTCGGCCAGGGTGTCGATGGGGACGCCCTTCCGTCGTCGTACTCAGTGAAAGGCCCCGACCGTGGGGCCGACAAGAGAGAGGTGCACGTCATGGCCGAATATCTGATCCTCATCTACGGGGACGAATCCGAATTGAGCCAGCCCGAGCCGGAGACCTTCAATCAGATGATGAAGGGCCACCAGGTGTTCGGGGAGCAAAACGCCGCCGCCCTTCGGGGCGGGAACGCCCTGCAGCCGACGGCGACGGCCACCTCCCTCCGCCAGGACCGGGGCGGGGAGTTCGTCGTGACCGATGGCGCCTTCGCCGAGACCAAGGAAGCCCTGGGTGGCTACTACCTCATCGAGGCCGCCGACCTGGACGAGGCCCTGGCCATCGCCAAGCAGGTCCCGGCGCCGTCCGGCGGAGTCGAAGTCCGTCCTATCCGGACCTTCGACTGAGCGGTGTCCGCGGTACCCACGGTGCCGTGACCGCGGCCGTCGAGACCGCGGTGGCCGAGGCGCACCGTCGTGAGTGGGCCTTCGTGCTCGCCGCGACGGTGCGTGTGACCGGCAACATCGACCTGGCCGAGGAGTGCGTCCAGGACGCCTACGCCCGGGCGCTGGCCGGGTGGCCCACCACCGGGATCCCGGCCAAGCCCGGCGCCTGGCTGACGACGGTGGCCCGGCGCCGCGCCATCGACGTCCTGCGCCGGTCCTCAACCCATGACCGCGCCTTGCCTCTGCTCGTCGAGCACGCCGCCGACCCCGGCCCGGGCGAATCGGACGTGCCCGACATCGTTGACGACCGGCTCCGACTGGTCTTCACCTGCTGCCACCCGGCCATCGGTGCTGACGCCCAGGTGGCGTTGACCCTCCGCCTGATCTGCGGACTCACCACGGCGGAAGTGGCTCGGGCGTTCCTCGTCAGTGAGGCGACGATGGCGGCCCGGATCACCCGGGCCAAGAAGAAGATCGCCGCCGCCCGCATCCCCTACCGGGTGCCGCCCATCGACGAGCTGCCGGCTCGGGTCGATGCCGTGCTGACCGTGGTCCACCTCCTCTACGCCACCGGCCACACCGCTCCCACAGGAACCGATCTGATGCGCCGGGACCTGGTCGAGCGATCCCTCGACCTGGCCCGCATGCTCAGGGTGCTGCTCCCCGACGATGCCGACATCGCCGGCCTGTTGGGCCTCATCCTCCTCACCGAGTCCCGCCGGGTAACCCGCATCGCAGCCGACGGCCACCTCCTGCTGCTCTCCGAGCAGGACCGTTCCCAGTGGGACCGAGGCGCCATCCGGGAAGGCGTCGACCTCGTGCGCTTCGCACTCGGGCGTCGTCCGCCGGGACGCTTCGCCCTCATGGCGGCGATCGCGGCCGTGCACGCCGAGGCGCCGACGTGGGACGCCACCGATTGGCGGGAGATCGTCGGGCTCTACGACCTCCTCGTGGCGATCTGGCCGTCTCCGGTGGTCGCCCTCAACCGCGCCGTCGCCGTCGGCCTGGCCGAAGGACCGGCAGCCGGGCTTGACGCGCTGGACGATCTCGCCGACGAGCCGCTGCTGTCCACCTACAGCTATCTGGCGTCGGCCCGGGCCGACTTCCTCCGCCGGCTGGGGCGCACCGACGAGGCGCGCTCCGCCTACGAGGAGGCCCTGCTCCTCAGCGAGAACCTGGTCGAGCGGGCGTTCCTCGCCGACCGGCTCGGCGCGGTCGATCGGTGACGGGTCCCGGCTGACCGGTCGTGCCCCCGAGGATCTATCGTTGCTGGGCAGATGCCGGTCCCCATGAAGCCCTCGATCGAGGATCCCCGATGAACCCGACGTCGACAGTCGTGCTGGTACTGGCCGTCTTCGGGGCCACGACCGTCGAGATGGTCGAGGCCCTCACCATCGTGGTGGCAGCCGGGGTCACCAGAGGATGGCGCTCGGCGCTGGAGGGTGCCGCCGCGGCCGTTGTGGTCCTCGGGGCCATCGTCCTGTTCGTCGGAGTGCCCCTCGTGCGCTACGTGCCCATCGACGCGATCCGGATGGTGGTCGGGGCACTGCTTCTGGTGCTGGGACTGTCGTGGCTGCGCAAGGCCATTCTCCGGGCCAGCGGCCACAAGGCGTTACACGACGAGGATGCCATCTTCGCCTCGACGTCGGCGGAACTGGCCGCCGTGGCAGGCTCCTTCGTCGCGCCGGGACGGGGTGGCCTTCGCCGTCGCCTTCAAGGGGGTCTTCCTCGAGGGGACCGAGATCGTGCTCATCGTGATCAGCCTCGGCGCCACCGAGCACCGGCTGGGGGTTGCCGCGGCAACCGCCGGAGTGGCGATCGCACTGGTTGCCGTGGTGGGTGCCCTGGTGGCCAGGCAACTCTCCCAAGTGCCCGAGAACACCATCAAGACGGCAGTGGGAATCATGTTGACCAGCTTCGGTCTCTTCTGGGTGGGTGAGGGGGCCGGGGTCCACTGGCCGGGGAGCGATCTGGCCATCATCGGCTTCGTCGGCATCTTCGCCGTCGTCACCCTCGGGGCGGTGGCATGGCTCCGGGCCCTGCTCCCCGACGCCCCGGCGCCGGCCCACGCCATTGCCGGTGACGAGGTGGGAACATGAACGTCCTCGGGCGCGGGCTCCGTTCGTTCGGTCGGTTCTGGTGGGACTTCCTCATCGGCGACACGCCCGAGCTCTTCGTCGCCGTCCTCATCATCGTCGCCGCCGCCCTCCTCCTGCGGAACCACCACCTGGCCGCGGTCATCCTCCTTCCGGCCTTGACCATCCTCTTCCTCCTGGCCAGTGTGGTGCGTGGACGCGTCAAGCGTTGAGCAGGCGGGACCGGACGTTCCGTCGGACATGTCGGGCATGTTCCACGCATCAGCGCCCGGCAAGGGATAGGGTCGGTCCGGCTACGACCCGAGAAGGGGGAACACAAGATGCTCGCATCCACCTATCCGTTGCTCGACTTCCTGTGGACGATGATCGAGATTTTCTTCTTCATCATCTGGATCTGGCTCGCCATCATGGTCTTCGTCGACATCTTCCGAAGCCATGACATGGGCGGCTGGGCCAAGGCCCTCTGGGTTCTGTTCGTGGTCATCCTCCCGTTCCTCGGCATCCTCGTGTACCTGATCGCCCGCGGCGGCGGCATGCAGGAGCGGGCCGCGGCTCAGGCGGCGAGGGAGCAAAAGGCGTTCGACCAATACGTGAGGCAGACGGCCGGCTCCGGAGGGAACGCGGACGAGTTGGCCAAGCTGGCCGACCTCAAGGCCAAGGGCTTGATCACCGACGCCGAGTTCGACGCTCAGAAGGCAAAGCTGCTGGCCTGACGCCATACGGGGGGCCGGGCCCCCGGTTGCTCCTGCGGCGCAAGGCCGCGCTCGACGGGGCCCGGAGGTCCGGGGACGTGTTCACGTCCCGGTGAGCCCCACCTCGCGCAGGAGCGCCCGGGTCAGTGGGCCCATTTCGTCCAAGGGAAGTTCATCGGGTGGCCACCAACCCACCGCCGACGTCTCGTCGCCGTCCGGCCGCGGGACACCGCCGATCACTCTCGCATCGAAGACCGTGACCACATACGACACCTGGTCGCCGTTCGGATAGGTCATCCGGTAGTCGGGGCCTCCGACAACTCCGAGTAGCGGGCCGAGTCGGAGGGCGACGCCGGCTTCCTCTTCTGCCTCCCGGAGGGCGGCTTCTGATGGCGATTCGTCGGGCTCGATCGCACCCCCGATGGTCGCCCAGTTTCCCGAGTCGATGATCCGGACGAGCAGGATCCGGCCGGCCTCGTCCCTCGGGAGGACGGCCGCTGAAGGCAGAACCAGGAGTTCGTTCCCGACCAGTTGGCGAAGGCGACGTACGTGCGGGGAGATCCCCACGACTACCGCTGGACCATCGCCGGTGGGGTGCCGATCGAGCGGACGCCGGCGCCCGTCAACTCACTGCACCGGGGTCTTCGCGTTCGGGGGCACGACCGTCGTGGTCGTCGTGGTGGTCGTTGTCGTGGTCGTGGTGGTGGTGGTGGGCGGCTCGGTGGTGGTCGTGGTGGTCGTTGTCGTGGTGGTGGGTGGTGTGGAACCCGACGGAGGACTCACCGTGGCCACGTCCGATGATGGCCCGACGGCGTCCGGGCTGAGTGACGGCCTGACCTTCGGGGAGCCGGATGCCGTACGCGGCGAGGCTGACAGTGACGCCGCAGGCGATCCGCCGGCGGGCGCCGATCCTCCCCCGCCGAACTTCGACCGCGACGATGATGCTCGGGCAGCACCCTTGGCCTTGGTCGGGCCCGGCCCATGGCGCCGGGCGGTGTCGGGGAGCGACGTCCGGTGCAACCGGTGCACCGATGCCCTGGCCGATGTCGATGCAGGGACCGGCGCCGGGCGCTTCGGGGCCGAGGCCACCTGGAGGACCGGTGCCGAGTTGGCGCCGCCCGCGAGCTGGAGGCCGAGGTAGCCGAGGAGGACGAGCCCGGCCATGAGCGTGGTCACGACAGCGGCCCGCCGGTGCTCACCGAGGACCAGACGGCCGTGCCCGAGATCCTGGCGGTAGCGGGCGACGAGAGACCGCCACCGCCTCCGGGTCCGCCCCGGTGATGGGGGCACGCCACCCCGGTAGTACCAGTGCGTCTCCCTCTCCCGACGCCTCATGCCCGAGAGGCTATAGCGGGTCACCGGAGGGCTCCACTGCCCTGCGAATGCGGGATTGACAAGGGATTTCGAGCCGCCAAGGGGCGGGCGGCGACCGGGTCGGCGTGGGTTCAGGCCTGGACGACGATCCGGTCGGACAGCCGATCGATGAACTCGGCCTGTCCCCGCACCAGCCGCTCCCGGGCCAGCTCGGGACCCATCCACTCAGCCCGGTCGACCTCGGGGAACGATTGCCGTGTCCCCGAGCGGGGCGGCCACTCGATCTCGAATTCGTTGCTCACGACATCGGCGATGGAGAAGTCCTGCGCCCGGATGGCCCAGACCCGCACCCGCTTGCCGCCCGATTGGAGGATCTCGCCGAGATCAAGACGCGGGCCGCTCGGTGGTGGGCAACCGAGTTCTTCGGCAAATTCGCGAACCGCGGCTTGTTCGGCGTTCTCGCCGGCGCCGTGTTCACCTTTGGGAACCGACCACGCGTGGGCATCCTTGTTCCTCCAGAACGGCCCGCCGGGGTGAACGAGCAGTACCTCGAACGAGGTTGCCCCCTCCAACCGGTACAGGAGAAGCCCTGCGCTCAACTTGGCCACGTTCGGACCCCGTTCCTCATGACTCGCGCACCACCTCTGAGGGATCCTTGTCCGGCCGGAGCCCGCGCCACGTCGGATGACGGAGCCTGTTCTCTCTGGTCCATTCTCCGAACCGGACCTCGCCGACCACTGACGGCGTCACCCACCGCGCCCCCGACGACTGCGCCTTGGGAATGGCAGTTCCGAACGGCGACGTCTTCCGTCCCAGAGGCTTGAGAAGTCGCGAGATCTCCCGCAGTGAATCGTCGCTGAAGCCAGTTCCCACCTTGCCCACGTATTCCAGCCCGTCGACGCCCGGGATGCCCAGCAACAGGGCACCGATCGAATCGGACCGGTGACCCGAGCCCACCGTCCAACCGCCCACGACGACCTCCTGGGTCCGGACATGCTTGACCTTGATCCAGTCGGGCGACCGCCGCCCCGGCTGGTACGTACTGGCGCGACGTTTGGCCACCACCCCTTCGAGGCCGTGGACCCTCGACACAGCCAGTACGTCGGCACCCGCGGTGTCGGCGAACGACGGCGGGGTCTGCCAACTCGCTCCCTTGAGCTGCAGACCTTCGACCAGAGCTCGACGTTCGTCATAGGAGAGCCCGATCGTGGAACGCCCGTCGAGGTGCATGACGTCGAAGACCAGATAGGTGACGGGCACCTCCTGGGCCAGCCGTCGGGCTCGTGTCCTGTCGGAGACGCCCATCCTCCTCTGGAGGAGACCGAAGCTCGGTCGCGCCCCGTCGTAGGCCACGACCTCGCCATCGAGGATCATCGGCCTCGAACCGACGTGCTCGGCCAGCGCCGCCAGCTCCGGGTAGGTGCCCGTGATGTCCTTGCCACTGCGGGTCGTGAGATGGATCCTGCCACCTTCGATTCTGGCCACGGCTCGCTCGCCGTCCCACTTGAACTCGTAGGCCCACCCGGCATCGCTCCTGGGAAGCACCCCCAGGGTGCACAGCATGGGCTCCACCTTGGCCGGGAGGGACTCCCAACCGGCTGGCGGGGGGTCCATCCGATGGATCATCCACCGGTGGTCACCCGTTCGGAACAGGACATAGTGCCCCTGGGCCTGCCCGCCTCCGTGGAGACGGACGTCGATCTCCCGATCGGTCCACTTCTGGCATTCGTAGTACCCCGAATCCCAGATGACCACCTGACCGCCGCCGTACTCGGCCTGCGGGATGGTTCCCTCGAACGAGCCGTACTCGAGCGGATGGTCCTCGGTCGGGACAGCCAGGTGATTGTGGGCCGGATCGAGCGGAAGACCCTTGGGGAGGGCCCAGGAGACCAGCACCCCCTCGTGCTCCAGGCGGAAGTCCCAATGGAGCGAGCTGGCATGGTGTTCTTGGATGACGAACGACGGGCCCTCGGCCTTCGTCCCCTTCGGACGCGAGCGCTTCGTCCCGCGCTTGGCGGACGCCTCGTCCGCGGCGGGAATCGGCTCGGGCGTCCGCCCCGGGCGCCGCTTCGCACGATAGGAACTCAGATCTGGCTGACCGGACGGCACCATGCAGTTCTCCTCCCTCGGCACCGGTCCCGTCGCCGGAACAAGAGACGGAGGGCCGATAGTCCGGCTCGGCTCACGATACTTTCTTCGACGTCATCGGGGTGCGGCGATCCCGGAGCACCGGAGTCCCCGGGGCATCGATCTCGGCACCTCTGGTGACGGCGATGGGGCCGACACCTGTCCTACGCTCCCCCGTCATGGATCTCGACAGAAGGACGCTGCTCAAGGTTCCAGAGATCACCGCGATCTTCTGGCTCATCAAACTGCTGAGCACGGCCATGGGAGAATCGACGTCCGACTATCTGGTGAAAAGGATGAATCCGGTGGTTGCGGTGGGGATCGGCGGGATCTTCCTGATCGTTGCGCTGATCATCCAGTTCCGGGCCCGGGCCTATGTGCCGTGGATCTACTGGTTGGCGGTGGTGATGGTCGCAGTGACCGGGACGATGGCCGCGGACGTGCTCCATATCCAGTTCCACGTGCCGTACGCCGCTTCGACACCGTTCTTCGCCGTCGTACTGGCCCTGGTGTTCGTGGGCTGGCACCGCGCCGAGGGGACACTCTCGATTCACAGTATCTACACCCCCCGTCGCGAGGCCTTCTACTGGGCCACGGTCATGGCCACGTTCGCCATGGGGACCGCACTCGGGGACCTGACGGCGACGACCTTTCACTTGGGGTACCTGGTCTCGGCTGTGCTGTTTGCCGGGCTGATGGTCATTCCCGCGGTTGGGTACTGGGTCTTCGGGATGAACGAGATCCTTGCCTTCTGGTTCGCCTATGTGCTCACCCGACCTCTGGGTGCATCCATCGCCGACTGGCTCGGCAAGCCCCATGCCGTCGGTGGTCTGGCCCTTGGTGACGGTCCGGTCAGCATCACGTTCGCCATCCTGATCGTCGCCTGCGTCGGCTCTCTCACCGTTCGCCAGAGGGAAGCAGCCGGCACCGGCTGACCGCGCCGGGACCGCTACCATGGGCGCGGTCATGAGCGAGGCACGACAGCACGTGAGGTGCGGCCGGTGATCCACGTCGCCACCGTCCATTTTCGCTCGAGCAAATGGATCGATGTCCAACTCGACTACCTGCGTCGCCATATTCATGAGCCCTACCGGGTGGTCGCCAACCTCGAAGCCGTTCCTGGGGACCACACAGGCAAGTTCGACCAGGTGGTGCCGGCCAGAGGCGGCCATCCCGGGAAGCTCAATCTGCTGGCCTCGAGGATCGTGGCCGAGGCGCAACCCGACGACCTGATCATGTTTCTCGACGGCGACGCATTCCCGGTCACGGATCCGATGCCGGCGGCCCATGCCGCACTGGAGCGGACCGTGTTGTTTGCCGTACGCCGCCAGGAGAACGACGGCGACCGGCAACCCCATCCCTGCTTCTGTGTCATCCGGGCGCGCGACTGGGACCGGCTACGCGGGGACTGGTCAGCCGGCTTCTGCTGGACCAACGACCGGGGAGAGACGATCAGCGACGTCGGCGGGAACCTTCTCGGCATCCTGGAGCGGGCCCATGAACCATGGACCCCGATCCTGCGATCGAACCGTGTCAATCTCCATCCGTTGTGGTTCGCCCTGTACGGAGGAACCGTGTACCACCATGGCGCAGGCTTTCGCGATCCCATGGCCCGCAGCATCGTGGCCGGACGACCGGGCCGTGTCGACGGCAACCAGCGGTATCGCGTCCTCCAGAGCGGGCTCCGCCACCTCGACGGGGCCAGGAGCAAGGTGTGGGGCTACCGCCAGATGACCGCCAACCGCCGCCTGGGCGACGAGATCTTCGAACGCATCGTCCGGGACCCGAAGTTCTACCTCGAGTTCGAATAGCCCCGAATGTCCGTTGCCGAAGTGGCCACGACGACACCCAGGCCGAGCGCGGGCCGGGTGACGTCGGGGACGAATCCCCTGAGACCGCCGGGCTACGACTCGGCTGCTCCACCCGGGAGAAGGTGGTTACGACGAGGTGCGGGCCGAATGGGACCTCAAGCAGAATCCCGATCGGGCCCGGTGGTGTCCACGGCGAACGGCGAGAAGCCATGGCCCTCGTCCACACCGTGGCCAGCTCGGATGACCACGCCGTCGATCCGGCGGTCGAGACGCTCGACGATCCCCTGGCCAGTGGCGAGGCACTCCGCCACGTCCTGGTCGGCGGTGTCCACTCGGTGGAGGCCTTCGCGGCCGAGATCGCCGAGGCCGAGGGCGGCGAGCCGCTGTCAGCCCACGAGACGACCAAGATCATCGGCGAGGTGCTCACCGAGCTCGACCGACGCCCGGTCCGCCCGGGCCCCTGGTCGGCCGCCGGCGAAATGGACAAAGTTGTGGATTGGCTTCGAAAGGCCGAAGCCATACGATTTTGATGATGGCGGAGATCGACGGGGACAGCTCTGAGGTCGTTTTTGCCCTCCGGTGGGCGCTCCGGGTGGCCGCGCTCATCGCGGTCATCTATGCCGTGGCCACGCTCTCGGCTCACCCGTCGGTGGCCTACGGACAGCACGGCAACCAGGCCGCCGAGTGCCCGACGGTGGTGAGCGCCCTCCGGGGGATCGGACCTCCCCACACCAAGACCGGCACCGCGGTGCCCCAGGCCAAAGCCGAGTGCGCCCGGGTGGCCAGCTCGGATCTCAGGTTGTCGGGGGTCCTCCTCGGGATTGCCGTCGTGCTGGGCGCCATCTCGTTCATCCCATGGAAGGACCGGAAGCAACCGGCTCCCGGTTGGGTCGAGTTCGAAGGCAGGTGGTACCCGCCGTACTTCGAGGGGAAGCTGCCCACTCGAACCTCGCTGTCGGGCGACCCGGGCCGGCCGAACCTCCCCCATCGCTGAACGCCCCCGAAAGGCACCCGATCCGGCTGGCCCGGCAGGAGGCGGCGTGGTACAAGAGCGGGCATGGCCGACGACGATCCGAGCGACGATCCCGCCCGACGGCGGGTGCACCACGAGTTCGACTCCTCGTACGTCGAGGGCACCCCTCCGTGGGACATCGGCCGACCTCAACCAGAGTTCGTCCGCCTCGCAGAAGGCGGGGAAATCCGGGGTCGCGTCCTCGACGTCGGGTGTGGCACCGGCGAGCATGCTCTCATGGCTGCCGCCATGGGGCTGGAGTCGACCGGGGTCGACACGGCCCCGACCGCCATCGAGCGAGCCAAGGAGAAGGCGGCGCAACGTTCGCTCAGTGTCCGCTTCGAGGTCTGGGATGCCCTCGACCTTCCGGCGCTCGGGGAGCAATTCGACACCGTGCTCGACTGCGGGCTCTTCCACACCTTGAGCGACGACCAGCGAGGGGAGCTGGTCACCGGCCTCCGGGCCGTGCTGGCGGCGGACGGGCGGCTCTTCATCCTGTGCTTCAGCGAGAAGCAACCGGGCGACTGGGGCCCGAGGCGGATACGCGCCGACGAACTCCGTGCCTGCTTCTCCGACGGTTGGCGGACGGACTCCATCGAAGACGCGACCCTCGACATCACCCTGGATCCCGCCGGGGCCCGGGCCTGGCTCGCCTCATTCACCAGGATATGAGCTGCGACACGGAGCGTGATCGGCTTCGGGACGGTCGATGGATGTGGGTTGGAACCCGATAACGCTGATCACAACACGGGTCGCGCCGATCCGACATAGGGACCGGATCGGCGCAACGCACGTCGGGTTGGAGAGAATTGGGCGGCTGGGAAAGCCCTCTCGACAGACCTGACTGGTCCGAGAATAACGAGCGCTTTGACCCGATTCCAGCACTGCGTGCGAGCGCGGATCGCAATCACAGCCGCATCCGCTGGGGCGGACCGAACGACACTGCAGGAACCGGCGTGGTTTGCCGTCGAACCCAAGCGCGGTCCGGCAGGCTCAGGCCGGACCCGAGTCTTCGACCCGGATGGTCGCTTCGCTCCAGAACGCACGCAACCGGCGGATCAGCCCGTCGTCGGTGAAGACCGCCTGATCGATGATCTCGACCAGTCGCTTCGATTCGCCGTGGGGAATGCAGAGCTCGAAGGCCCACGCCGCCTCGAGGCCACACACCAGGGGTCCCTGAACCATACGAACCGTGCGTTCGGGGTCGGGCCGGTCCCGGGGGTGAATCTCGTCCCAAAAGGCGAGAAGACCAGCGTGCCCTCGTCGGGGCGGAGACCCGGCCGGATCCTGGAGGTCGGCGTCATCGGTGAACACAGCCAGCCAGCCATCTCTGTCACCGGAATTGAAGGTCGTCTGATAGCGCTCGATCGTGGTCCGGATGAGACCGTCGGCCGGAGAAGCCGGTGATCTGATCATCGGTGGTCGGCACGCGGGGGTGGAGTCGCGTCGCGGTTCGGTGGATCGGGCGGAGCGTTCATTCGGCCCCGTGGGCTTCCATCCGCTCTCGGCGATGACCTCCAGGACCTGCTGCATGTTGAAGACGTCGTACTCGTAGTCGAACTTGCCGTCACCCGCATACCGGAGGATGGAGATGCCGGCGACGCGGTACAAGGACCCATCTGCTCGCTTTCCGGGCAGCTGGTTCCACCACATGCTGACGACCCGGTCCCCGTCGGCCACCGTCCATTCTTCGGGAAATCGCCAGTCGTCCAGCCCGGTCATGCTCTCCACCATGAACTGCTTGATCGCCGGCTGGCCCTCGAACCGACCCCAGGCCGAATCGATGTACACGGCCCTGTCGGTGAAGTAGGCGGCCAGGGCCGACCAGGGCAACTCGCCTGCCTCGATGCGACCGCGCACGGCCACCATCTGGCCATAGGTGGCCAGCGCCTCCTCGGTCCTGTCGGGCATGGATGAGGCTAGCTTCCCCGGCCGGAGTTCGAGAATGCCAACGGCGGCAGGTTGACCGGCTGTCGGAAAAACCCGTAGTATACGTCGTATGGTACGAGCGTTAGCCACGGTGCCGAGATGAGCGTTCAGCATGCACTCCTCGCGCTGTTGGCAGAAGGCCCGAAGTACGGCCTTCAACTCCGCCAGGAATTCGAGGAGAGCACCGGCGAGATCTGGCCGCTCAACGTGGGTCAGGTCTATACCACCCTTCAGCGTCTCGAGCGCGACGGCCTTGTCGAGTCCGACGACAACGAGGAGCCCGGCCCCCGAAAGGTCTTCCGTCTCACCGAAAGCGGAGACAAGGAGCTCTCGGACTGGCTCAATACCCCACCGGACATGACGTCCCCGCCTCGTGACGAGCTCGTGATCAAGGTGCTCTCGGCGTTGAAGGTGCCCGGTGTGAGCGTGCACGACGTGATCCAGCTCCACCGCCGGTACATCGTCGAACTGATGCAGCAGTGGACGCGCCTCAAGGAGGACGAGGCAGATTTCGATCTGTCGTTTGCGCTCGTCGTCGACGCCGAGCTGTTCCGGCTCGACTCATTGATCCGCTGGCTCGACACCGCCGATGGGCGTTTGCGGCGCGCCGAGGTTGAACCCTCTGTCCTTCGCACGGGGCCGCTCATCCGCCGGCGGCTCGTCGGTCGCAAATGAGCTATCTCGAGCTGCGCAAGGTCTCCAAATCCTACGGAGAGGGCGCGACCGAAGTTCATGCGCTTCGAGACATCGACCTGGCCGTCGAGCGCGGCTCACTTGTCGCCGTCATGGGGCCGTCCGGTTCCGGGAAGTCGACGTTGCTGACGATTGCCGGAAGCCTGGAGGAGCCGACGAGCGGCGAGGTACTGGTGGATGGTGTACCGCTCTCGGCGATGGCGCGCAATGACAAAGCTCGCCTCCGCCGTCGCACCATCGGTTACGTGTTCCAGGAGTTCAATCTCCTGGCCGGGCTCACCGCGGCGGAGAACGTCTCCCTGCCACTCGAGTTGGACGGGCTGTCGGCCAAGAAGGCCGGCCTCGCCGGGAGAGCGGCCCTCGAGGAGCTGGGACTCGGGGATCGTGCGACGCACTATCCCGACGAGCTGTCCGGCGGCGAGCGTCAACGCGTGGCGATCGCCCGAGCCGTGGTGGGCGAACGTCACCTGCTGCTCGCCGACGAGCCTTCGGGGGCACTCGATTCGATCAACGGCGAGTCGGTGATGCGTCTGATTCTGGCGGCGTGCCACCGCGGGGTGGCCGCGGTCGTCGTCACCCACGACGCCCAGCTCGCCTCCTGGGCGGATCGGGTCATCTTCCTGCGCGACGGGCGAGCTGTGGATCAGACCATGCCGCCTCCGAGCCCCGAGGCATTGATCGCCGAGCGGCCCGAGCCCAGTCCGCATCGCTGAGCCGTTGGGTCGCCGGCGGCAGGCGATCCGCCACCCGCTGAACCGGAAAGGACCTTGACATCGGTCCTTTCTGGATTACTATACTGCGTATACTCTCCGGTGCACTACTGCACGGTCCTCAGCGACTGTGGGAAGGATGGTGAGAAGGCGATGAGCCTGCTCGAACTCCACGACATCTCCAAGTCTTACGGCGAGGGCCCAACCGTCGTCCACGCCCTCAAGACGATCGACCTCTCTGTCGACGAGGGACACCTCGTGGCGGTGATGGGCCCTTCGGGATCGGGCAAGTCGACGTTGCTCACGATCGCCGGAAGTCTCGAGGAACCAACTGGTGGCGAGGTACGCATCTCGGGATCGTCGGTTTCGACCATGTCCCGGAACGACAGGGCACGGCTGCGGCGGCGGACCGTTGGTTACGTATTCCAGGAATTCAATCTGCTCCCGGGTCTGACCGCCGCTGAAAACGTCACATTGCCACTCGAACTCGACGGGATGCCGGCGCGCAAGGCCCACGTCGCCGGCGTCGCCGCCCTCGAAAAGCTCGGGCTTGCGGATCGAGCCGACCACTACCCGGACCAGCTCTCCGGCGGCGAGCGCCAACGTGTCGCCATTGCCCGGGCCGTCGTCGGCGAGCGCCATCTCCTCTTGGCCGACGAACCCTCGGGAGCGCTCGACTCGACGAACGGCGAGGCGGTCATGCGGATGATTCTCGACGCATGCAAGCGCGGCGTTGCTGCAGTCGTCGTCACCCACGACGCCCACCTCGCCTCATGGGCCGACCGGGTCGTCTTTCTCCGGGACGGGCGTGTCGTCGACCATGTCACGCCGGACGCCCCCGGCTCCCTCGTCGTGCCGGTGCCCGGCGCATGACCCCCCGCCGTCGTGACACCCCAGGAGATCCTCGATGAACACCGCCGTAGTCGATCGACCCACTGAAGCCCGCCCAGCCAACGGCGGTGCGCCGGCCCGAAGGGCCGTTGTCCGTTGGGCCTGGCGCCTCTTCCGCCGGGAATGGCGTCAGCAGTTCCTGATCTTTGCCCTGATCACCATCGCCGTGGCCGGGACCATCGTCGGCTCCGCCATTGCCACGAACACGCCGCAGCCCTCGGACTTCGGTTTCGGCACTGCTCAGGACGCGGCGACCTTCCCGAACGTGAACGCCCGGGCGGCGAGTGAGATCGCCAAGCTCGAGCGTCGCTTCGGCACCGTGGAGCTCATCGAAAACAAGACACTGTCGATCCCCGGCTCGATCAAGACCTTCCAACTCCGCGCCCAGAATCCCCACGGGCCGTTCAGCGGGCCGATGCTCGCGCTCGTCTCCGGCCGGTATCCGTCGGGTCCCAGCGAGGTGGCGGTGACGAGCGGCGTGGCCTCGGACTTCCACTTGCATATCGGAGCGAGCTGGCGGGTCGATGGCGTCGATCGCCGCGTCGTGGGTACCGTCGAGAACCCGCAGAGCCTTCTCGATGAATTCGCGTTGGTCGTGCCGGGACAGGTGAAGGCGCCGACGCAGGCGGTCGCCCTCTTCGACGCCCCGGGAGTTCCGCCGGGCTCGATCGGATCCGAAGTACAGACGCCGGCCTCGGTGGCACAGAACAACCCGCTCAACCCGGAGACGATCTCCCTCGCCGTACTGGTCCTCGGGATGCTGCTCGTCGCCCTGGTCTCCATCGGCGGCTTCACCGTTCTCGCACAGCGCCGGCTCCGGTCGATCGGCATGCTCGAGTCGATCGGCGCCACCGACCGCCATGTCCGTCTCGTGGTTCGCGCCAACGGCGTCGTCGTCGGTCTGGTCGGCGCCATCGCCGGATTCCTGCTCGGCCTGGTCGTCTGGCTCGCCTACCGGCCGAGTCTCGAGCAGAGCGCACACCATGTCATCGCTGTGCTCGCCCTCCCGTGGCTCGTGGTCGGCGCGGCGATGGTGCTGGCCGTCGTGGCCGCCTACTTCGCGGCGTCGCGTCCAGCTCGGACGATCACCCGAGTGCCGATCGTGGCCGCGCTCTCCGGCCGTCCCGCGCCACCTCGCCAGATCCGACGTTCGGCCATCCCGGGAATCGTCTGCTTCGTGATCGCCTTCCTCCTGCTCGGCTACTCGGGCAGCACGAACGGTGGAAACGGGAGCGGTGGTGCCCCTGGCCTCGTCTTCGGGCTCGCATTCCTCATCCCAGGGCTCATCCTTCTGGCGCCGTTCTTCCTGACCCTGGCGGCGCGGATCGGCCGTCGGGCCCCCATCGCCACCCGGCTTGCGCTGCGAGATCTCGCCCGGTACCGCGCCCGGTCGGGCTCGGCGCTGGCGGCGATCAGTCTCGGAGTGCTGGTCGCGGTCATCGTTGTCCTCGCGGCATCGGCCCGTTATGGGAACGTCTTCGACTACGCGGGACCGAACCTGGCTTCGAACCAACTCGCCCTGCACTCTGACGTACCACCGCCTGGGAGTACGGTCACCCGGATCAAGCCCAACGGCCAGTGAGACCACCACCCAGGTCCCCTCGACGTCAGGGCGCCAACCCGGCGCAGCAGGCTGCACACGCGGCAGCAATCGCAAAGGGGCTCGGTGCCCAGCTCATCCCCCTCGAGACGCCGAACGCCAATCTCGTCGGGGACACATCTGGGCGGGAGCTGGAACGGACAGGTCTATGTGGCGACGCCCAAGCTGCTGAGCGCGTTCGGGATCAAGGCCGTCGGAGATCGATCCGAACGCCGACATCCTGAGCTCGCGACCCGGTCTGGCCGGGATCTCCGGGCTGGGGTTCGAGCTATCGGATCCGGCCAAAAGTCCGGCCCACCGTCTTCGTCCTCGAGTTGCACGGCGGCAACGGGCTGCATCGCCAATCCGGTCATCCAGGAGGTCGGCGCACTCCCGCTGGGGACCTCGGGGCCGAACACGGTCATCACCGAGCACGCCATGCGAAAGTTCCACATCCAGTCCGGCACGAGTGATTGGCTGGTCCAGGGTTCGCAACCCTTCACTGCCGCGCAAATCAGCAGTGCAGAGCTCGCCGCCTCGACGACCCAGCTCTCGGTGGAGTCGAAGAACGACCAGCCCAGCTCGGACGCCGTGATCAGCTGGGCGACGCTCCTCGGGATCGTGATCGCCCTCGGCGTGCTCGGTATGTCGGTGGGCCTCGTGCGGAGCGAGACCGCCAGCGATCTCCGAACGCTTACCGCCACCGGCGCGTCGAGCTTCACCCGTCGCACGCTGACCGCGGTGACGGCCGGTGCACTGGGCTTCCTCGGGGCGCTCCTCGGGACGGTGGGCGGCTACGTCGGAATGATCGGGTGGCTCCGCGGCAACACGCTGAACGGCGGGATTGCCGCCCTCGGGAACATCCCGGTCACTGACCTCTTCCTCATCCTCGTCGGCATGCCTGCGTTCGCGGCCATCGTCGGGTGGATCTTGGCCGGTCGTGAGCCGGCGGTGATGGCCCACCAAGCGATCGAATGAGCCGAGGAGGCGATTTGACGGTGAAGGGCACCATCACCGCTCCGGCGTCGATCGCCCACGCCACGGGCTGTTACCAGTAGAACCCGTCTTGGTGGGATAGGTCTACGAGGGCCGAGGAGCATGCAGAAGCCGCCAAGACCAGATGTCACCAGGATCAGAATCACGAGCGCCTGGCTCCACCACCTCACCGCCACATGGTGATCCTACGGCACTGTCGTTGTCGGATCAGGAGCATGACCCTCAGTGGACAGACCACCGTGGTCCCGCGAACCGAACCAGGGTGCCCCTGTGCGCGGATGGGCCTACCAAATTCCGATAGCGTCTACACGTGTCGAAACGTGCGAGGGATCGCGGCGAAGTACAGCACATTCTCAGCTCAGCCGGCTGGATCGAAGGCATGCTGACGAAAGACACGGAAGGCGTATTCCGGGTTGACGATCGTGCTGTTGCTGCGTCGGACTGCGTGAACTTTTTCGTGACGGGTGGGGATCTACTCGAAACTGCGCAGTATTTGTGGAGCGAATTTGAGTGGGTCCAACTTGAACATCGATCGGCATTGGGCGGACGAGCCCTCGACCTCCATTCTCAGATATTGGAGCGATCCGAAAGCCAACACGTTTTGCTTGGATATTTGACCAACTCCGAGTTGTTTGTGTGGGCTCCGATCAACTGTCGGGCAGAACGCCTACTTGAAGTGTTCGAGGGTGCTGACGTCGAAGTGAAGAAATAGGCCTTTTTGCGGCCGTTACCAACGGGTCATGGACGGCGGCGTCGTCAGCGGGCGATCGCCCCAACCCCATACGTGGGCCGGCCGAGAAGGCAATGCGATCAAGGTTCAGCGATCAGGGAGCGAGCCTCTCCGGGGCCGACCACCAGATCGTGAAGGTCGCCACCTACCTCGAGCCGGCTGGAGAGTTCGACCCCACCCACCTTCATCGGCTCGAATCCGGCCGTGCGGATCAACCGCTCGACGTCGTCACCACCAAGGTCACCTTCGATCACGTAGAACAGAACCGCTGGCTCGGGCGACCGGTGGGCCGAGGACTCGAAGAGATCAGCCGACATCGAACCGAAAGCCATGGCCAATCGTGCCCCTGTCGGCAACCAACCGCCAACTGTCTCGCCAGATGATTGGCCCTCTGGCAGGAGCCGCACGATCTCTCCATGTGCATCGAGGCTGACCGGGTTGCTCGGAACGACAAGGAGCTTTTCACCTAGCGCGTCGGCGATCTCATCGATGACGTTCTTCAATGCAGTAAACCGCAGCGCAAGGATGACAGCGTCGGCACCCTGCAGAGCGCTGCGGTTGTCAAGAGCGACAACCGCGGTTCCGCCGATCGCCTCGACCAGCCGTTGTGCTGATTGCTTGTCGGCACTCGAGAGTTGTAGGGCCTCACCACCGGATGCGAGCTGACGCGCAATGGCTGATCCGATCCCTCCAGTGCCGATGATTGCGGTGGTCATGTTCGAAACTCCCTCAGCACCATGGGGTTAACAAACGCAGATGCGGTCTTTCCCACGCCGAACGGTCGTCAATCCACAGATCCCCGAAGAACTGTACTCTCGGTGATTTGGCCGATCCACAACTCGGCACAAACTCTCAACAAGACGCGTGACTTGGTACGCGGATGCCCTCGCCATTCGAGTGCTCCCGTTGCCGTGTCGGCCCTCTTCACCCCGGAGCCCCAGGGCGTCACTGGAAAGGCGGAGCACGTGGGGGGCCCTATCGGCCTATTCGAGCCCTGCACTGAGCTTCTTCGGTGCAAGGACCCGGTAGCTCTCGATCACCAGCTCCCGAACCTCTTCCCAGTCTGTGTCGTCGCTGAGCCACACCCCGATGCGGTCCGGGCGAGCTCGTCGAGGGACGAAGAAGGGATGGCCAATGGATAGCAATGCCCCGCGTTCGTCAGGGTCGGTACGCAACACGAGCAGCGGAACGGACTCGCCAGTCGATGACCCATTGCTACGAGCAGGCAGAATGACAGTTGGCGGATGTCGAAGGACTGCGCCGTCGATCTTGTTCTCGTCCGTGAATAGTCGACGCGCACCGTAACCTCGGGCAGCGCCAGGCATAGCGTGCGCACCCGCTCGACGATGCCCTCCGGGACCTCCACGGGAGAGCTCAGTTCGTCGTTGAACTCAGGCATCACAGACCAAATGATGCCAGTCG
>CAWEWZ010000003.1:0-97417 GCA_963812885.1 uncultured Acidimicrobiaceae bacterium
CCCCACACCCGACACAACGGCACGACGACACGACGGCACGCCGGCGGGCACGGAGGCGGGGCACCGGACGCCAGGGCAGCACGGAAGCCGGGCGACGGGGCCGGCGGCGCCACCGGAAACGGGGAGGGCAGGGCGGCGAGGGAGGGGGGCTTGAGGACGGTTCTTCGGGGCGGATATGCCCTGCCCGTGTAACGGCACATTCGGGGCATGACCGTCGGTGAGGAATTGTGGGTGAACCATCGGCAATACTGACCAAATGATCATCCGGCATAGGCTGCGGGTCGCTAGTCCCCTCCTGTGTGTTGTCGTGATGCTGACCGCTTGTAGCTCTCCGACCCCGTTGGCAACGCAGCAGATCGCTTCCCCGCGTTCTGCCTGTTCTCTCCTAACCGCCGGGGAGGCACGGGCGGCGGTGGGCGGAACCGTCCAAACGGCGAGCCAGTGCGCGTCCTTGCTGCCGAGCAACCAGAGCACGTCACTTTACGTGTTCAGCGGCCCAGGAGGTCGGCAGTTGCGGATTGACGTCGCCTGGGGCAAGCGGCAAGTCACAACCTTCACGGTCGCCCACAGCGGTCATGCACGGAATCTGACACAGGGTGGTGGGTACGTCCCACCGCCGCAGTACGCCAAGGTGACGGTCTCGGGCGTTCCTGCGTATTGGCGAGTCAGTCCGTCACCGATCGCTGGTAATCCAAGCGCTCGTTCTATCAGCGCACTTGCCAATGGCTATGTCGTGATCCTCACGTCGGGGGGACTGACCCAGTCTCAGGATGAGAGTGCCCTGGAGTCGATCATCAGTCATCTTTGACTCCTGCCCCGCCCTGTCCCCAAACACCGGGTCAGTGGGACAATACGGAACCCTGGGGTGTCCACTCGCAACGATGCCGATCGAGTGACATCCGGCATCTGCAAGTGCATGACCACCCAGGTCAGGGCAGACTGTGGCGATGGCGAAGACCTACCAGCTCGGACCTGGCCGTCGAGCGGTCAATGCGCTCATGAAGCCGTTGGTTCGCCTCGGCGTCGGCGGTAAGTCGACGTATCTCCTCACTACCACGGGACGTAGAACTAGGCAGCAGAGGACCACACCGGTGATCCTGGTCGAGGACGATGGTGAACGATGGCTTGTGTCGCCCTATGGAATGGTGGCCTGGGTTCATAACGTGCGGGCCCAGCCAGAGGTGTCTCTTCGCCATGGCAGGCGAGAGGAGATGCTTCACGCCGAGGAGGTCGACCCAGTTACAGCCGGTCCCGTCCTCCAGCGTTACGTTCGCAGCGCTCGGGTGACCGCCCCATTCTTCGATGCCAAGGGCGACGGACCGGTAGAGAAGTTCATCGAAGAGGCACCCCGCCATCCGGTGTTCAAGCTCACTACCACCCCTCACTGACTGCCCCATACCACCGGGTCAGAGGGAATACTCGGAGGCCAGTCCGACCGCCGTGTGTGCGACGATCTACTGATGGGCGTCAGCATCACTGGGTACATAGAGGTTCGGTCTGATCAAACGAACTCGGATTTCGGCTGGCAACCAGCAATCGACCTGGATGTACTCACTTGGGGGGACGACAAGATCGGGGGTGTGCCTCCGGCACTGTTTGGCGTCCGCACCAGCACCGAGGTCATGGCGGGCAACGCTCGTATGCGAGGGTTTCCGCACGACGTGTCGGAGGCGGTGCGGACGGCGTATGCACCTGATTCCAGCAGGTCAGATATCGAGTTCGGCGGTCCTACTTGGCTTGCCTGGAATGAAATCGCTCTGATCGAGTCTGCGCCATTACCTGGGAGCAGAGTTGCCTGGCAGCGGATTCTGACCGTTCTTTCGCTCCTTGCCGATGTCTATGGAGACGACAACGTGAGACTGATCTTTTGGCTTTGGTGACCAACGCAAGGTGACCCCAAACACCGGCTCGGGGTGCGTTACCGACCGGCGTTCGTTGCCCCCGACGACCTGTTGCCACGAATGGTTGACTGGTGCCGTGGACTTCGACCTCCGATATCGTCCTTGGATTCAGCCGAACGGGATGAGCGGGACTCTGCCCCCCGAGGAGTTCCTGAGAGCCGTTGAGCGTGAGCTAGCCACAAGGGGCTACTACCGGTCCAACTTAGAACTACCAACGGCTTGGGCAACTGTGACCATTACTGATCACCCCCACAACGGAGATACCCAATACCGGGTGCATGCCGAGACGAGAGATAGCGAGCTGCTGCGGGACTTCGATTCGTTGGAGGAGGCGTTCCGAGGAGCGAATTCGCTGGCTCGTCGACTCATTAAAAAGGCCCGGAAGCAGCAGGAGGGACGGCAGTAGATCGGACTAGCGGGTGCCCCCGATCACCGGCTCGGGGGGCACCATCCGAGGGAGACCGATGGAATCCCCGGGCGTCCGACCCGCTGTTACTGTCGACATTCGACAATTGGACAAATCCGGTCAATACTCCGAAAAGCAAACTGACCCGGTTCTTTGTCGAGGATCGAACCGTTCGGTCTTGGTGGTCAGTTGCGGCGGGAGGAAATGACAATGCCGACGAACAAGCAGATCATCCAGGGCGCATACCAAGCCTTCGCCGAGGGAGACGTACCTAAGGTGCTGGCGTTGATGGACGACAAGATCGAGTGGACTGAGGCAGAAGGCTTCCCGCTCAACGGCACTTACGTGGGACCGCAAGCGGTTGTCGATGGAGTATTCATGCGGCTCAGTGAGATCGGCGACGACTTCACGGTTACCCCGAACCGATTCGTGGCCGAAGACGACACCGTCGTCGCGACCGGCACCTACTCGTGGAAGCAACGCTCGACGGGCAAGCCAGCAGAGGTGCAGATGGCGCACGTCTGGACATTTCGTGACGGCAAGATCATCTCGATGCAGCAGCACGTCGATACCCTGAAAGTGCAGGAACGGTCCGCCTGAGCGGTCTTTCCCATCCCTGAACCTTTGCCCCGGTCTCAGTTCGGCTGGCTGTCCCCGAACCCCGGGTGCGAGGCATTATCGACCGGGATTTGCTTGCCCTGCGCTCTAACTGACCTCGACCGGCACATGCGGGCGAGTGCTCGTCCTCGCAACGATGCCGAAATCCAGGTCAGCCCCCAGTTACCTACAACCCCGTGACGGCCACCGGGACCGAAGAGCCGGTGGTGGTCCCGTTGCCAAGCTCGCCGTAGCCGTTATGCCCCCAGCACTTGACCGTCTTCGTGGTGACCAGCGCACAGGTGAAGTAACCCCCAGCGGAAATAGCGGTCACCCCGCTGAGCCCCTTTACCGCCACCGGGACCGAAGAGGACGAGGTAGTCCCGTTGCCCAGCTGGCCGGCGAGGTTTTCCCCCCAGCATTTGACCGTCTTCGTGGTGAGCCCTGCACACGTGTGCTGCCCCCCTGCGGCGGAAATAGCGGTCACCCCGCTGAGCCCCTTTACCGCCGACCGGGACCGAAGAGGACGAGGTGGTCCCGTTGCCAAGCTGGCCGTAGCCGTTGTACCCCCAGCACTTGACCGTCTTCGTGGCGAGCAGCGCACAGTTGTGCCACCCCCCTGCCGAGATGACGGTCACCCCGCTCAGGCCTTTGACGGCCACCGGGACCGAAGAGTTGGTGGTGGTCCCGTTGCCTAGCTGGCCCTGGAGGTTATCCCCCCAGCACGTGACCGTCTTCGTGGCGAGCAGCGCACATGTCTGGAAACCCCCGGCGGCGATGGCGGTCACCCCGCTCAGGCCCTTGACGGCCACTGGGACCGAAGAGCCGGTGGTGGTCCCGTTGCCAAGCTGGCCGTAACCGTTGTACCCCCAGCACTTGACCGTCCCCGTGGTGAGCCGTACACAGGTGTGATTAGCCCCGGCGGCGATGGCGGTCACCCCGCTCAGGCCTTTGACGGCCTCCGGGACCGAAGAGTTGGTGGTGGTCCCGTTGCCCAGCTGGCCGTACCAGTTGTACCCCCAGCACTTGACCGTCTTCGTGTTGAGTAGCGCACAATTGTTCTGCTCACCGGCGAAAATAGCGGTCACCCCGCTGAGCCCTTTTACCGCGACCGGGACCGAAGAGTCGGTGGTGGTCCCGTTGCCCAGCTGGCCGGCGAGGTTTTCCCCCCAGCACCTGACCGTCTTCGTGGTGAGCAAACCACAAGCGTCGCGACCCCCGGCGGCGATGGCGGTCGCTGTGGCTCCGGTGGCACCGACGGGCTGAACCGTCCCGAAGGCGGCTCCCCCAAGGACGAAGGCGCCCGCCACACCAATCCCTACGATTACGCGACTGATCTGACTACGCATCGGGCACCCACCTTTTCAAGCCTGGCGGTCTGATCCACCAGGACCATGGACGCTATCCCAGGCCGGTAAGGCGATGTCGACCTATTTGGTCTGCGGCACGACATGAGTTCGTCATTCGCCTCGCTGAGTATCCCCGATCCGGATATGCCTGCCGCCGACCGGCATAACTGAAGTCGCTTCAATACCGCCGGGTGACGGTCTACAGCTCGTGTCGGAGCAACCCGTAGATGACGCTGTCGTGCCATTCCTCGCCTCGGAAGACCTCCTGACGAAGCACGCCCTCACGTCTGAATCCGCAACGCTCCAGGGCCTTCTGCTCGGCCAGGTTGTCGGACCCGGTCCCAGCCCAGACCCGATGGATCGGACAGGTGGCAAATAAGTGCTCGACGAGCATTCGCTGAGCCGCGGTCCCCACTCCATGTCCCCGATGCTCAGGAAAGAGGAACGCCCCGATCTCGAAGACACAAGCCCGAGCATTGGGGGGACCATCCTGTCTCCAACTCACCCACCCCATGGCCGTCTCGTCCGGCTGTGCCACAACAAGCAACCGGGGGTCGCTGTCCATAAAACCATCCTCCCGCCAGCGACGCCGAAAGCTCTCCGTGGAACGGAAGCCAAACCATAGGAACGGTTTCGAGAAGGTCGGTTCACTCGAAAATCGGTCAAAATGCTCCAGGTCATGTTCACGGAACGGCAGTAGGTGAAGCTCAGGCTTAGCCACAAGGGAACCCTTCCATGAGATTCCAAAACAGCGCAACGCCGCGCTCCTGGTTCCAGCGTCGCCAGCGCAGACCGACAGCGCCGGCAAACTTCACAGAGGGGTCTCTCGGGTGCCCCACACCGGGTCAGGGGGATACCTGGGGTGTCACAGACCTGCAGATCGGGGCTAGGCAGTAGATCAGCCGTTCCGGCAGACTTGGGCCCATGAGTGACACCTTCAAGGCGTGCACCCTTCCGTGGGGTATCGGGACAGGCGGCCTGACGCTGACACATAGTGACACCGACGTGTCGCCTCAGTGCTCGGTTGAGTTCGGCGCGCTTGTCGTCCGGCCTGATCCTCCCTATCAGGATCTTTGGGTCAGGGTCGAGTTTGTAGGCGCTGCCTTCGCCTCGGCGAAGCCACACCGAGACGACGAGGAGTTGGTCGATGTGACCGGCTACGTCATCGACCCGAGTCCCAAAGGTAACGTCTTCGCTGTCTACGCCGCCCGCGCTCCCGGCCCGGCACATATCCGTGTTCGGGGTCAGTCCGCAGTGACAAGTCGAATGGACACGACCCTCTTGGGGCTCGTATCGCATGCCGGGCAGCGCAGGCGAAAGGGCACCGTGGTCGAACGCATGGTACAAATGGCTCGCTCGTAGATCGGAGGTTCAGCGATGCGTCAGGTGGGCATCTTCCGAATTGGACTGGTGATGATGATCGGGGCATTTGCCGGCATTGGGACCTTGACCAGTGCACCTTCGGCATCTGCACGGCCGACGGCATCCGCGCCACCTACGGGCTACTGGGAGGCCGCCTCTGATGGAGGGGTATTCTCATTCGGCAACGCACAGTTCTATGGGTCGATGACAGCTCAACCGCTGGACAAACCGATCGTGGGCATGGTGGCGACTCCAGACGGGAAGGGCTACTGGCTCTTCGCTTCCGACGGCGGAGTCTTCGCGTTCGGAGATGCGACGTTTTTGGGTTCCACCAGCGGTATGCCGCTGAACGTCCCTATCGTTGGGATGGCCGCGACTCCAGACGGGAAGGGCTACTGGCTCGTAAATTCCGACGGTGGTACATACCAATTCGGCGACGCCGGCTATTTCGGTGGGACCGTCGGAAGGTCATTAAACAAACCGATCGTCGGCATAGCTTCCTCTCCTGACGGCCAGGGGTATTGGCTCGTGGCTTCCGACGGAGGAGTGTTCGCATACGGCGACGCGACCTTCAGCGGGTCGATGGGCGGGCAGCCACTCAACGAGCCCGTCGTTGGCATCGAGACTGACCAGTTGACTGGCGGCTACTGGTTGGTCGCCTCGGACGGAGGGGTCTTCGGTTTCAAGGCACCGTATTGCTTCAGTTTGGCCTACCTCGACTTCGGCGGATTAGAAATCCCTTGGACGGGGATCGTCGGCTTGGTTCCTGCTGCCCCTGACGGGTACTGGATGGTCTCGCCCAACGGAACCATCTGGAGTGTCGCAGCTTGCAGCACCCCCTACTTCGGCAGTATGTCGGGCAAGACACTGAATGCTCCGATTGTGGGCATGGCATCAAGCTGAAAGAAGACTGTGTGAACCAGTCTGCTGTGGTGTTCTCGACGGGCATCAGAATCGAGCCTGCCACGGAAGTGCCTGGTTGAGTGGCACCCAATATCGGTCCGCAAGCCCCCCCTTCCCCTTCCCCTTCCCCTTCCCCTTCCCCTTCCCCTTCCCCTTCTCCGCCCCCTCCCCGTTCGGGTGGCTGCCCCGCTATCCCGGTGCCGGGCCGGCCTGGCCTCCCGGCCGTTTTGGTGCGCGGCGCTTTTGGCCCGTTCTGTGTGCGCCGCCTTGCTCTCTCCACTGCCATGGGCACGGGATAGGTGATAAGGGGGTCTGAAACTCCCCACCGTTGGAAAAAAACTGCCGCCACAAGCACCGAGATCCCCGGCCCCCTTTCGTGGTCGTGCGCCCCCGATATTGGGTGCCCCTTCCGGCACGAGTGGGACACCCCTTATCGGAGCAGTCTCCGGCAGTTCCAGTCGGGTCCGATCAGCGCAGAGCCGGCCGATCCTCCCGAATACCAGTCCGGATCAGGACTGTTCTACCCATGGCCGAGAAGGACCCAACCTCACGGTGAACCTGGAGTCACCCCACCCTGGGCACGGCGACCGTGTCATACCGAAGCCGACACCTCCATGACCTCGGACGCCGCTTGGGTTGGAGGAGGCCCACCTGGCCACTCGCAAGTGGGGGCGGTCGGAGTTGCCATATCCTGATATGGGTATATGATGGCTGGGTGGCCCGCTCGCCGACGACGACCGATGCATTCAATGCTGTCGCTGAGGTCGGCCGTCGCGCACTACTCAATGTTCTCGGCACCGAAGAGGCCACTGTCGGCGACCTCGTAGATCGGTCGGGCATGAGTCAACCCCAGGTCTCGAAGCACCTTGCGGTGCTGAGGGCTGTTGAGTTGGTGTCCGTCCGAGTTGATGGCCGCCGTCGCTGGTACCGGGTCAATGGACCAGCGTTGCAACCCGTCTTCGATTGGGTTCGCAACTTCGAGTCGACCTGGAACAACCGACTGGACCGGCTCGACGATGTCCTCGTCGAGCTTCAGCTGAGGGAGCAATAGAGATGAGCAACTCGATCGGCAATCGCTATGGATCTGCCGTCTTCACCCTGCCGTCCGACCAAGAGATCCTGGTCACGCGGGAATTCGAAGCTCCAGCGGAGCTGGTATTCGACGCGTGGACCACGCCCGACCTCGTAAAGCGCTGGTGGGCGGGCGATCGGGGTGAAGTGACGGAGGCCCAGATCGATCTACGGATCGGCGGGCGCTGGCGGTGGGTCATGACCGCCAATGGAGGATTCGAGGTGGCCTTCAGCGGCGAGTACCGGGAGATCGACCGGCCGGACCGCCTGGTGAGGACCGAAGTGTTCGAGATGTTCCCCGATGCGGAAGCCCTCAGCACGATCACGTTCGAGGAGTCCCAGGGCGTCACGACGTTGAGAATCCTGGGCTGGTATCCGACCAAGGACATCCGCGACGCCGCGGTTGCCTCGGGAATGGAAGGCGGCCTCCAGACTTCGCTCGACGCGCTCGAAGGGCTCGTTCAGCTCGCGGAATAGTTCCCCAGCAAGCGGACGGCCGCCGAGCGCATCCACGAACGACGGTGCATCCACGGAACGCACTTATATCACAACGCCGGTTCACAGGCAGCTACGAGATGCCCAAACAGATCTCATGAATCGGAATCTCCCAAGCTCTGCTCATTCCGGTGATTCCGTACACCCAGTCCGGAGTTTTCGGACACTGTGTTCGGAGGCCGCGTAGCGGCCGACGCTCAGAGAGACGTTCCCCTGAGGTCACCTCCTTCGGTGATGATCGGTGCGGACAGGAATCTGGAGTCGGGACGAGGGCTGTCGGCGGAGTGTGACGGGCTCCCATTGTGGCTGACGCTGTCCGTGCGGTCCATGGTGTGGCCGATGATCACGGCTTCTTCTTGTCGTTTGTGGACGGCGTCTGCTTTCTGCGCATGGACTCTCCATCGAGCTCGATGCGGTGGGACTGCTCCAGCAGGCGGTCCAAGATGGCATCGGCGACGGTCGGGTCCCCCAAGGCCTCGTGCCAGAGGGAGACCGGCAGCTGGGAGGTCACGATGGTGGAGCGCTGATGGGCCCGGTCCTCGATGATCTCGAGGAGGTCACCGGCCTGTTCGGGGCTGAGGGGCCGGAGCAGCAGGTCGTCGATGACCAGGACCCCGACCCGGGACCAGGCGGCCATGACCCGGGAGATCCGTCCGTCGGCCCGGGCGATGGCCAGGTCGTCGAACAGGCGCGGTGCCCGCAGGTAGAGGGCGGTGTGGCCCCGGCGGATGGCCGAGTGGGCCAGGGCACAGGCCAGGTAGGTCTTGCCCAGGCCGGTCGGGCCCACGATGACCAGGGCGTGGTGGGCCTCCACCCAGTGGGCCTCGGCCAGGCTCATAATCTGGGACCGGTCGAGCCCCCGCCGGCGGCGGAAGTCGATGTCCTCGACCACAGCGGGCATGCGCAGCTTGGCCGCCTTCAAGACTCGCTGCAGCCGCCGGTTCTGGCGCTCGGTCAGCTCTTTGTCGACCAGGAGGCCCAGCCGGTCCTCGAAGCTGAGCCCCTCGTAGTCGGGGTGCTCCCGTTGTTCCTGCAGGCCGGTGACCATGGCCGGGAGCCGGAGGGCCCGGAGTCCCTCGACGGTGGTGTTGGTGAGCATGGGGGTGTCCTCTTTCTCAGTGGTAGTAGTCGGGCCCCCGCACGTTGTGGTGCGGGGGGTGGGCACGGGGTGGCGACTCTCCGGGCAGGGGCTGGCGGTCGAGGTCGTGCTTCAGGATCGACTCCACACTCCGGTAGGAGAAGGAGCGGACGGCGAGGGCCCGGGTGCAGGCCGCCTCCACCCGGGCCTGGCCGTGGCGGTCACCCAGTCGGATGATGCCGAGAGCGGAGCGGAAGCCCTGTTCGGGATGGGGCCGGGCCGCCATGATCTCGGTGACCAGCTCGGCTGTCGACGGCCCGGTCTTCTCGGCCCAGGCGATGATCCGTGACGGGCTCCAGGCGGCGTGGCGCCGGTGGGACTCGGGCATGTGGGCGGGGTCGGTCGTGTGGTGCCACCGCCGGTAGCTGCGCAGGTGGGAGGCCACCCGCTTGCCCGAGAAGAACACCTCGACGGTCCTTGCTGTCATCCGGGCGTCGACCTTCTTCCCCACCAGCTGGTAGGGGACGGAGTAGTAGTGGCAGTCCAGCTCGACGTGGTAGTCGATGTTGACCGTCGGCACTTTCCAGGTGGCGAACTCGTAGCGCTCGGCGGGCAAGGGGCCCATGGCCGGACGGTCGATCTCTTCGAAGAGGCTCCGTCTCGAACCGTCCATCTTCTTGAAGGGGCGTTCGTTGATCTCGGTCACGCAGGCGGCGATAGCCGCATTGGCCTCGGCCACGCTGGAGAACCGCTGGTGGCGGAGGCGGGCCAGGATCCAGCGTTCGGCCAACAGCACCCCTGCTTCCACCTTGGCCTTGTCCCGGGGCTTGTAGGGCCGGGTGGGCAGGATGGCCACGCCGTAGTGGGTGGCCATCTCCTGGTAGGTGGCGTTGACCTCGGGCTCATAGCGGTGGGCTTTGGTCACCCCCGAGCGCAGGTTGTCCGGGACCACCAGGCGGGGCACGGCCCCGAAGAACTCGAAGGCGTGCACGTGAGCGGCGATCCAGTGGGGCAGCTCCTGGGAGGGAAGGGCTTCGGCGTAGAGGTAGTTGGAGGCCCCGAGCACGGCCACGAACAGCTCGGCGTGGTCGATGACGGCCCGGCGGGCCCGGTCGTAGAGGGGGATCCTCTGGCCGGCGAAGTCGACGAAGCACTTCTCACCGGCCCGGTGCTCCTGGCGCATGACCACGTCCAGGTGGCGCTGGAACTGGCGGTAGTGAAAACAGAACTGGCTGTAGCCGTAGCCGTCGGGGTGGCGCTCTTTGTACTCGAGCCACAACAGCATGAGGGTCACTCCGGGACCCCGGAGCTCCCGATGGACAGCGTGATAATCCGGCTGGGGCCGGACCTTGGCCGGGGCCGGTCCCTTCGGGAAGAGCAACGCCTCGAGGGCGGCATCGTCGAGGTCGTCGGGCAGGGGCCAGGCGAGCCCAGCCTCGGTAGCCCGACGCAGGTGGTCGGCCACGGTGGTGTGGGGAATGCCCAGTGAGGCCCCGACCTGGCGGCGGCTCAGGTCCTCACCCAGGGCCAATCGGAGGATGTCTCGGACCTTGCGCATGGCGAGACGGGGTCTGGGCACGAGTACCTCCTCGGAACGATGTCCGAGGGAGCCTGCTCATGCCTGCTCAGCTGCCGCCAGCCCTACGTGGCCTCCCCGACGGGGTGTACGAAAACTCCGGAATCGCTGTACGGATTCCGCCGGAACGGGTGTACGAAATCAGCGGAATCAGCAAAGCTCCCGGCAATGCGAACATTCCTGGTGTCGACGACCTCGGCGGTCCTTCCCGGTGCCGCCTGCTCGCCCCAATAGAGATTCGTGTGGGCGACGACCAGGTCTGGAGGGGGAGCACCCCACGCTGTCTGATCCTCGGTCGTATGAGCATCGCTGACGAGGGTTGTGTCGTAGCCCCTCACGAAGGCGCCGTGGAGCGTTGAACGGATACATGCATCAGTCTGGGCTCCAACGACAACGACCCGACCAACTCCGAAGTAAGAGAGCACCGACTCGAGGTCAGTGCCCTCAAAGGAATCGCCGTACTTCTTATCGATGAGCGGCTCGGTATCCCTCGGAGCCAGCTCAGGCACGATCTTCCATGCATCAGTACCGATCGAACGTGGCCCGCCGGAGTCCTGGATCCAGACCACAGGGACATCTTGGTGCCGTGCACTATCGACAAGCTGGCCAATGTTGGCTACAACCTCATCACGCTTGTAGTTCCCGGCCACCACCCCGTTTTGCACGTCGACAACAACCAGGGCGGTGTGCGGCCTATTTTCGAGAATCGACATCGGCCTTCCTTTCTGTGCCTGGATAGCAGTTCCAAGGTACCGAGGCCATACCCGATTCTGGGTGCCCCATACTGCCTGCGAGTTCAGGGGGATGCCCCAGGGGTCCACCGACCGGCACATGCAGGTCGACCGTACCCGAGCTGTTTCCGACAACGAAGTGGGTTAGTCCGGCTACGCCTCAGGTGCCCAGGTGATCTCCCATCGGTTGCCCTCCGGGTCGGCGATGTACCCTGAGTAACCACCCCAATCACGCTTGACGGGACCGGCGACCTCCCGGGCCCCGGCTGCTAAAGCCGAACGGAACGACTCGTCAACAGCGTCGATGCTCTCGACATTGACCCCAAGCGTGATCCCATTCCAACCACCCCTCCCTGGCATCGGGTCCCCAGGAGCCGCTTCCTGGCCGAGTTGGTCAAGGGGATACAGAGCAAGGAGCACGCCTTCGGCCTCGTAGGTGGCGAACTCGTTGCTCGATCCGGGCCTCTCCTGCCAGCCCAGCTGAGCATAGAAGGCTCGCAGAGTCGGCATGTCCCGTACCCCGAGGGTGATGTAGCTGATCCGCTGAGGAGAGGTCATATCATCAATTTTGCCTGAAAACGGGAACACCCGGGATGCACCGCCGGAATAGTCTGGGGGACCGCGATCACCGGATCAGTGGGGCATGAAGCGGAGCGCCTCAGCCGCTCCCACGACGCGGGTAGAGGTGGCCTGCTCCGGTGACCCGCTGTGCCCGAGCGATCCGTTTGCCCGCGGCCCAATCTCTAGATCGGCGGGTTCTCAGGGAGCTCAGCTGCAAGGAGCAATTCCGAGAGTTGCTCCAGTGATTGCTTGGCGTAGTTGATCCACATCCTGGTAATGAGAGGCATAAGGGGAGCACCGATGCCTTGTGGATGCAGCGTCCAGCGCCAGGTGATCAATGTGCCGGTGCCCTTCGATGTGAACTCCCAGCGTCCGTCGATTCTGTCGACCAGGGGCCGCATTGGTCCGGTGATCTCACTCAGCTGATAGCTGAACGAGTGCGGAGCATCCACATCTGTCAACTGCTCGCGCATTGTGCCACCGTCGGACGTCACGACAGTTCTTATCTGTCCGACCTGACCCCAGGTTCCGACCTGACCCCGGACCTCCTTGATCGGGGGCAACAGGACATAGCGGCGACAGAAGATCGCGGGCAGCGAGACCGGCAGCGTCCCGTTGAAGGCCCGTTGAACGGTTACTGGGATCGCGCGCGACTGCTCGACCGAGATGGTGGTGGCCACGGGGCCAGCTTATGCCCACCGGACATTTGACCCGTGTCGTAGCTTCCTGCTGTGGGCAGACGAGCAGGTGGGCAGAAGGCCGTCGGATTAGCTCGGACGCCGGATGAGTTTGCGTCGCGACGATCAGTCCGGTCCGGCAGTGAGGGTGACCCCGAACACCTGCGAGTTCAGGGGGATGCCTCAGGGCCCTGCTCCGTCGACTCCCGAGGGCGGGCTAGGTCCACTCGAAGAGCGTAACTTCTCGCCGATTCAGCAGTGCAGTGGGATCTACGGAGCCGGTCGTTCAACCTGCAACTGCGATTCAGTATCGACAAACCCAACGGATCGGTAGAGATCGAGAGCCCAATAGTCAGGATCAGCCACCATCACGAGTTGCTTGGCGGCGAGCGTCGTGAACCCGTAGCCGCTGGCGACTTTGACGAGGTCACGAGCCAGTCCTTGGCGGCGGAACTCAGGATCCGTCTCGACGGCCTGGAACCTCGCTCGCCTCCCTCCCGCTCGGAACAAGCCCAGCTGGGAGACCAGCCGGTCATCCACGAACATGCCGAACCACACTCCATGTTCTGCGGCCACGAGGGCCTTGTTGGTTGCCACCCTGGCCTCGACGAATGCTCGGTAGCCAACGGTCTCAAGGTATCGATCTTCGCAACGGATCTTTAGTTCGAGGCTCTGAGACCAGTCAGCCTCGCTCTCGAGCACCCGAGCAACGACGCCGTCATCGGGCGTCGTGGGAGGCGCAACCGCCGCAGCCGTCATCACGGTTGCGCACTCCGCTGCAAGCCCAGCATCGGTGAACCCCGAGAGTGCATCGAGGTTCCCTCGAGCCTCATCGAATCCGATCGCCACATGGTGAGCTGAAGGAATGGCGGCGTGGAAAACATCGATCCAGCTCGTCTGCTCATCTGGTGGCGGGACGCCATCGAGCAGGAGAAAGTTCCCCCACCAGTGCGAAGGGTTGCTCGGGGTGCGGATGACCAGGTGATCGCCCCGGTCTTCGACGGATGAGCCGCCCAAAGCCAAGAGCGCCAGGTCAGTTGTAAACCCGATCGATCGGACCTCCATAGAAGACATTTTCACACTGAATGCGCCTTGCTCAGCGCACGGGCAAAACCGTCCCACAACGCCGGCTCGGCGACGGTTATCGACGGGGGTGTGCTTGCCAGCGGCTAACTGTGGCTGACGGGCACATCAGGGCCACCAATCCCGCTGCCGTCAGCGCCAGAACTTGGCGAGCCGCTCTCCGTGATCTATCCCCTGCTCGTAACCGGCTAGAGCGGAAGGTCGGCGTCTTGAGGGGTCCATCATGTTGGAGCCGAACGCTTCGCGGGAGTTGCCATCGGGAAAGATCGTCTCGACGGCGCTGCCGCTGGAGCGAAGCTCATCGACTTGAGCGGCAAGCTGCATGTGCCACTCTTCCGGATGCCGCGATCTTCCGCCGAAAGGCGACAGAACGAGTACCTGCTCATATCCGACCGCCAGATCGGCATTTTCGTTGCGTCGATATCCGCCGTCGATGAATCGGTCGTTGCCAATGCCGAAAGGAGGGACACCGAAGCCGTTGGCTGTGCTGGCGGCAACGGCGTCAACCAGATCGACCCCGCTGTGGCGGTCGAAAACGACCGGCTCACCGGTGTGCGCGTCGACCGCCGTGATGAGGATCGCTCGTCCGGGCCATCGATGACTGGGAAGCCGGGCAGCGACGGTGGCACGCCACCGCTCTTGTCCGGATCCATCCGAGGCTGCGTCCATTTCGAGCGCGGCCGCACCCATCCTTCGACGCATGTCTGACGCGTGCTTAGCTGCGGCGATGATTTGGTTCGTTCTCTCCATATGGTCGATGGCGGGTCCCATGGGAGGTCGCCCGACGCTCGGACCGCCCGGATCGCCCCGTTGCGGGGATGGGGCGTCGAGGATCGCAGTAAGCAGTTTGGTCGGTGAAGCGCTTGTGACCTGGGCAGTCGCCGTCGCCCCGGCCGACGTCCCGATGATCAGATCGGCTTCGGTGACGTCCACGCCTGAGCGCAACAGGCCGGAGATGACACCGATCTCCCACGCATTCCCCGCGGATCCACCACCGTGAAGGACCAACGCGCGCCTGTGTCCAGCGCGGCTCTGCTCCGTGCCGTCGATCTGGGATTGATCCTGCTCGGACCGTGGCCAGCGGAAGGTCCTAGTGGAGGGAGAAAACGAAGCCGGAAGAGGTCCTGTATTCAAGGAAGTCGCCTTTCACAAGATGCGTGCTGGGCGCTCCCTGGGGCCGACTATCTCAGTCGCTCGATCCCCGACAGGTGAGAGCACCCACGTTCGATGCTGCATTCACGGGGCCACCTCCTATCGATTGAACACCTTCCTCGAAACGGTAACACGCCGGTCCATCCCTCCCTTGCTCTTCTGGATGACCACCTCGACTGCCCCACAACGCCGGATCAGCCGGCGTTATCGACCGTGGCTGATCGGCACTTCGGAGTTCAGTCCGGATTATCGACCGACGAGACCATGACGATGCGCGTAGGCGACCGCCTGAGAGCGGTCCCTGCTGCCCGTCTTGGCGAAGATCCGATTCACGTGGGTCTTGACGGTGGCCTCGCTCACGAAGAGGTCACTCCCGATCTCGGCGTTAGAGCGCCCGGCGGCGATCAGACGGAGGACCTCGGCTTCTCGCTCGGTCAGGCCGTCCGGCAGGGGGCCACCCTCGCCCCCGGTTCCGGGCAAGGTTGCCACGTCTACGAGGCGGGCCTGGACCGCCGGGTCAAGTACGGCTTGGCCGGAGGCGGCAGCTTCAAGGGCGCGGCCGATGTGGTCCCGACCGGCATCCTTGGTGAGGTACCCGATCGCCCCCGCCCGCAAAGCCCCGACGATGGACTCGTCGTCGGCATAGGTGGTGAGCACCACCACTTGGGTTCCAGGATGGTCAGCGCGGATTCGCTTCGTTGCCTCGACCCCGTCCACCCGGGGCATGCGCAGGTCCATCAACACGACCTCCGGGCACAGTTCCGCGACCAGAGCGACCGCCTCTTCGCCGTCGGAGGCGGACCCGACGACCTCGATGCCGGGCATCGTCTCCAGCAATGTGACCAGGCCCTCGCGGACGACCGTCTGGTCGTCGGCGACCACGACCCTCACTCCGGCACCGCCACCTGGACGGTCCAACCCCGAGCGACTCGGCTCGGCACGACCTGGCCACCCAGCAGTTCGATCCGCTCGCGCATGCCTTGCAGGCCGAATCCGCCGCCTGTCGTGCTGCAACTCGCTTGTTGTGTCGGCGTCAGGGCAGAGACCGTTCGTGACCCTGAGCGTCGTCGACTTCGGGTCGAAGTCGAGGAAGATCGACACCGGCGCCCCGGGCGCGTGCTTGCGGGCATTGGTGACGGCCTCCTGAGCGGCGCGATAGAGCGCCAGTCCGGCGTCGGGTGCCAGTGGACGGGGTGCGCCGGTGACGGTCAGCTCGGCCCCGTCACGGGCGGCCAACGACGACAGTTGCTCGGCCAGAGCCACCGGCTCGTCGCGCAGTGCGTGCACCGCCTGGCGTGTCTCCTCCAGTCCCTGGACGGCGAGCCGCCGAGCCTGTTGGACCAGCTGGCGAGCCTTGGTGTGGTCATCGCCGTTCTCCAAGAGGGCGTCAGCCGCGTCCAGCTGAACGGACAGTGCCCCCAGGGAGTGAGCGAGGACATCGTGGACCTCGCGTCCGATGCGGTTGCGCTCGGCCAGGGCGGCGGCTCGATCTCGCTCGGCATCGGCCCGGACCCGCTCGGCCAGGAGCTGTTCGGCCTGGAACGTCCGCTCCACGTATTGGCGTCGGCTGGCGCCGACCATCAGCCCGACGACCACCGACACCGCCCCTTCGGCGACGAGGACACCCGGAGCACCCACGGCCGCGGTGGCCGCCGCCAGTGCGCCGACGCCGATGGCGCCCACGCCCAGACGCCGGGAGCCCCTCGAAGGCGATCCCCGCACCGAGCCCGGCGACGGCCATGAAGGTGATGGCGTTGGGGGCCAAGGCCGCCAGAGCTCCGCCCGACGCGGCCAGGAGGGCGAGGAAACACCACGTCGTGCGCCCCGGGGCTCGGAGCCGGCGGCTGGCCATCCAGCCCAACCAGCCGATCCCGGCGCCCCCATGAGCACCCACTTCACCGGGTGGTCGGCCGACACGCCCTTCGGCGGTGCCTGGTGCGCGGTCGCCCAGAGGAGTCCGACCAGGGCGGCGAGGCGGGCGGCGCTGAGCATGCGCTCTGTTCTCGTCCCCATCTGGGCTCGGAGTTGGGAGGCCAGCCCCACGGACACCATGATCCCACTCGGCAGCTGTTCCCGGCGCCTCTCAGGGCTCAGGCCGCCGCCGAAGGCCGGAGCAGGCCGCCACGCTCGATGATGGCACCGGAGCGGCGGGTCTTGAGGTAGAGGACGCCGGTCCGGCTGGCCACCTCGGCCATGGCCATCAGGACGAACGCCGCACCCCAGGCCGACCCGGAGGTGATGTGGTGAAGGGCGCTGAACCGGGCGACGGCAGCCTGCCCGCCGTGCCCCACCCACAGGGCAAAGCCCATGCGGGCGCCGATGCCCACGACCCACAGGACGGCCGCCACCAGGCCGGCCTTGGCGAAGGCGCTGGCCCCGTCACGCCGGACGGTGGTCAAGAGCCCCGCCCCCGCGCCCAGGGCGGCGCCTAGGCAGGCGAAGCCGACGATCAGCACCAGGTCGTTGCCGGCGGTGGGGATGGCGTGGAGGAACTGGGAGGCCACGAAGACCGTGGCGACCAGCGGGAACACCAGGCGGGCCCGGGTCACCTTGTGCCCCCGGATCTGGAGGACGACCAGGGCGATGAGGCCGATGTTCATGAGGTAATCGGTGATTGTCATACATCCAGTGTCTGAGATCGGGGTCCCGCTGGCGTCAGCCCACGGGTGGATCGGAGGGTGGATTCCGTCTCCACCCTGAAGACGAAGCGGCCCAGGTGTCGGGGGACGGTCCAACAACGTGGTGCTATAGGCCAGCGTCGAGTGGCCGTAGGGTGCCCCACATCGCCGCCGGGTCAGGGGGATACCCCAGGGTGCCACCAACCAGGCACATGAGGGATACCCACCGCTCCCTTTGAATCCTTTGGGAATCCAAGGTCGATAACCAGGTCTGAAGATGCTCGTCGTCATCTCTAGCTACACAGATTGGCCCACCGTTGCTGACCCAGATACAAGCCAGATGAGGTTGGCTATCAACAGAATCTCAAGCCCGGCCCAATGTCGACTCAGAATCCCTAGGAGGACCATCAGGTCCGTCGCCACGGTGAGGACTGCCCGGACTCCAATGGAGCAGGAACCGCGTCGAACATGGACAGCGGGCTCGCTCCACCACCGCGACAGCCTCCGCCGTGGCGGCACGACCGGCCGCTACGCTCCCAACGTGCGCACGGGTCTTCGATTGGTGGGCGTCGTCGCGTGTCTCATGGTGATCCTCGTCGCCGTGATTTTAAGTGGTGCACCCGCCGGCCAGCCCAACGAGATGCTCACTCATCCCCTAGCCCTGATCATTCACGAGGCCGCCTGAGCTGACCTGCCCGCGTCCGCGGAAAAGCCCTCCGCACAAGGGAAACTGTTGTTCTCGAGGCAACAGCGACCCAGCAACAGGAGGGCACTTCCAAAGTGAACGGTATCAGCGCGTCCCACGTGATTGTTGAACCCGGCGGGACGGGCGTGGTGGCCCACGTCGGGCTGCACGCCCTTGGCTGCTTTGCCGACCGTCTGGGCCTGGGTGATTCACTCTCGGCCCGGATCCCGCTGACCGGCGAGCGGCTCCCCGTCCACGACCGGGGGAAGGTGCTCGTGCACGCCGCCCTGATGCTGGCCGGGGGTGGTGAGAGCTGTGCGGACATCGAGCACCTGCGCCTGCAGCCCGACCTGTTCGGGTCGGTGCCGTCGGACTCGACGGTGTTCCGCACCTTCCACCAGCTCGACGCGACGACACGGGCCGGGATCGCCGAGGCCATGGCCGAGATGCGGGCCAAGGTCTGGTCCCGGTCGTCGGTGACGACACGGGTCGGCGCCGGTGGTCCTCGACATCGACGCCTCGCTGGTCGAGATCCACACCGACGGCAAGGAGGATGCCGCTCCCACCTACAAGGGAGGGTTCGGCTTCCACCCGATGTTCTGCTTCGCCGATGCCACCGGCGAGGTGCTCGTCCGGCGTGCTGCGTCCGGGCAACGCCGGGGCCAACACCGTCGCCGACCACCTGATCGTCCTCGACGCAAGCCATCGCCCAACTGCCTGCGTCGATCGCCGCCGGCCACCGGAGCGGTGACGACGCCGGCGATGGCCAACAGAGAGCCGTCGTGGTCCGGGCCGACTCGGCCGGGTGCACCGAGGGGTTCCTCGCCGGGTGCCGGGCCCGCAACGTCAACTTCTTCGTCACCGCACGGTCGAATCCCCAGGTGACAGCCGCCGTCTGCGATGCCATCGGCATCGACAGGTCTGGGAGCCGGCCCGCACGCAAGGAGGCGAACCTCGTGACGGTGCCGCGGTGTGTGAGCTGACCTCGTTGATCACCGACGACAAGCTGCCCGAGGGCACCCGGTTGATCGTGCGCCGGGAGCCCCTCCACCCCGGGGCCCAACGCAGCCTGTTCCCGAGTCTCGAGTTCCGCTACTGGGGCTTCTACACCGACGCCGAGGGAACACCCGTCGAACTGGACGCCACCATGCGGGCCCATGCCCACGTCGAGCGCCACATCCAGCGGCTGAAGGACTCCGGACTGTGCCGGATGCCGTTCACCAGCTTCGAGGCCAACGCCACCTGGATGATGGCCGTGGCCATGAGTGCCGACCTGGTGCGCTGGTTCCAGCTGCTCTGCTTCGACGGGACCTGGGTCGACGCCCGACCCAAGGCCATGCGCTGGGGCATCTTCCACGCCCCGGGACGGCTCGATCCGCCGGTCACGCCAGCGGGTCGTGCGCATCATCGACGGCTGGCCCGGCACCGATGCGCTGCTCGAGGCCTACAAACGCATCGCGCTGCATCACCTGACCGCATCCGGCACCCCGTCAGTCGGCACCAGCTTGACCGAGCACGCCCGACACGGCCTCCCGGTCATTTCCGACCACCGAAATTGACCCCAATGCGGCCACAGCGAGCTCGTCCGTAGCTCAAATCAACGGTGCCTCCGTCAACCGCCGATTCATTGCCTCACGAGAAAATCTCCGCATTCTCGTGAACGATCAGGGCTAGTGGGCGCCTACTACTACTTGTGGAACCCCGAGAACATGACCACAGGGACCCTGCGGGCTCATCTCGACCCTCCGCAGCCGCCACCGGCATCGCTGGTGAACTCGCAGAATCCGAAGACAGCGGCACGTGACATCACCAACGCCCGCAAAGGCGGGATCAACTTCTTCGCCGTGGACTGGTGGCCTTACGACCCCGGCTACTCGGGTAGCGATTACCAGCGAGCCGACGCGGCAATGAAGGACTTCCTGAAGGCTCCGAACCTCGACCAGATGAAATTTGCCATGTTCTATGAACTCTGGAACCTCGGGACCGACCCGCCCTACGAGGCCACGCCGGTCACGCCGCAATTGGCCCTGCACTTCGATCAGGACATGGTCTCTTTTGCCGAGCACTACTTCAAGAACCAGTCCTACCTCCGGGTCGACGGCCGACCGGTGGTGTTCCTCTACCTGACCAGGACGCTGACAGGCAACGTGGCCGGCCTGATGCAAGGAGTGCGCGCCGCGTTGAAGAAGCATGGCTACGACCCGTTGTTCATCGGCGACGAGGTCTACTGGCGGGTCACGCCTGAGGATCAGCAGCCCCAGGGCCCCGTGCTCACGACGGCGCCCCAGGTGAGCCGAATCGAAGAATTCGATGCCGTGACCTCCTACACCCTCTATTACGGTGATCCAGGTCAGCAGTTTGGGCCGGCCGACGATTCGGTGGGCTATCCGGGCACGACCAACATCGTGAACGACCAGAAGTTCCTCCTGACTGAGTACCGCGACGCCACCGGTAACCGGGTGCCCGTGATTCCCGATATCGATCCTGGCTTCAACGACCGCGGGTTTCGACTAGCCACCGACCATCCAGCGCAGCCACGGCAATGGCTACCCGGCGAAAGTCCTGCCTCGACCCTGGATCACTTCTTCAAGTGCGTGGCCCTACCCGAGATGGACCCGACGCTGCCCATCGTGATGGTGACTGCCTGGGACGACTGGAACGAGGACACCGGCATCGAACCAATCCCGGGCACGCCGACGAAGACCGACGACAGCCCGACGGGTGACGCCTACACGCAAGGGTACGAGTACGGGAACGTCGGCATGAGCGACGTGACCACGCTCAAGAGAGACGTGTCCCTGCTGGACCGGACCTCGGTACGTGGGCTGAGTGCACACCAGAAAAACGAGTTGGCCCAGACGTGTCAGCCGGACCGGTAGCGATAGCTCCCGCATTCGAATCCGCAGAATCCCCACGATGTCATCACGGCGAGCCGTCGGCGAGAGCAGGGCAGCCCCGTCACCGGGGGTGGGGCCACCCGCTCGGAATGCCCAGGCTGCGCTCGAATCCGCCCGGCTTCCGGTCGATGGGCCTGGGGGGTCGAACGAAACCTGTTGTCGATCAGCTGTCGCTCATCCAAGTCCCGCACTCGGGGGTCTTGGAGAGGAGCTTGAATCCGGAGCTCTCCACCCGCAAAAACCACCTGCAGTCCGGGGATGCCGAGTGGCCGAACACCGTCGAGTAGTTGATTGAGACCGGAAGAATCCCGTCCGCGCTGTAGGACGTGATGCCCCGCAGATCCTTGATGACGTTGGACCGCGTCGGATCACTTCCAGCCAGCTTCAGGCCCTGGATCATCAGGTCGGCCCCAACCCACGCTTCGTATTCTGCAAAGTCTGGAAATTGGCCGTTCGTCCAGTGGGCATACTTCTTCATGGCGGCGTCCATGCTCTCGGTACCCGCGTTGGGAGCCGAGAAGGGCCGGAACATCGAGGCGTAGTACGTCCCCTGGAGACTGTGCCACGCAGGAGACGACACGACATCCTGCTGGTACCCAGTCGGAAGGAGGGTAACTTTCGGCTTGACGCCTTCTTGCTGGAACGCGGTGACAAGTGCGTTGTTGGACTGGTTACCCATGTCCGGATACACGGCATTGACGTTCTTCTGCTTTGCCACGATCGCATCGCCTGTGAAATCGACTGAGGCAAGGGGAACGTTCGTGTTCAGCACAGCAGTGGTGCCGCCCGCGTGCTCGAACGACTTCGACGCGTTTACCGCACCGACCTTCGACGTGCCACCGATCGGATAGCCGTACGAGCCGAGAATCGTGCCCCCATGCTCCATCATGAACTTGCCGGGCAAGGTGCTCGCGGGCTGCTTGGGGTCCACGCTGCCAGTGTCGGCGGCGAACATGTTGGTGTATGGCTGCTCACCCCACTCAGCCCCATCGACGGAGCCACCTGTGACAGGGACACCCTGTTGCTGTGCAACCTTGGCACCGAGGAAGAACAGAGGGCTCTCGGCCACGATTCCGAACGCGCCCTTCGAGAGTGCGTTCTGGATGGCTAGCGTCGGCTGGACAGTCTCGTCGTCCACGACTATTCCCTTGATCATGTGACCGTTGACGCCACCGAGGGCGTTCTGCTCGGCGATCCGTGCATTGAACGCGGCAGGACCTGTCAAGAACTGGTCCGCTCCTGGCCCGGTCAGGGAAGTTACCAACGCGATCGTGATGGGAGCTTTGGTGCCGCTTGATCCGGGCGTTGAGGTGATGGTCGACGAAGGCGCCGCCGAGTTCGACGAGCAGCCGGTGAGGATCAGCACTGTCCCTGCGCTCACGCCAGCGAGCACCCGAAGACGACGGCCTCGTCGAGATCCCATCGGCTGACTGCCTCCAGTCGTATTTGGCCTCACGAGCCATTTGTGGCGCGAAGTTTTGGTGCTCATCAATCCTCCCCATTGAGACGCAGTCCGCCGGCTGTACGTCCGTGTCCGGTCCGCAGATCGAGTGTCGGTATTACGGATCTGATGCCAGACCCCCCAGGATTGTGGTTTATTTTGACATCGATGTCAATGTCTTGGATTTCGGGGCAATGAGATGACGCACTGTCCTCGGAAAGCCCAGCCCGCTGGTGGACCGGTGCCCTCGTGGTTCCGGCGTCATTCGATGAAATTGGATCTCCGGGCGGCACCTCAGCGAAGGTGCCGCCCGGGTCGGGAACCTGCTCGAAATCAGCCTCCAGGTTGTTGGCAGGAGACCGACTGGTCGGGATACCAGGAGTGGCGTTCAGCCGGCGCGTGCGTATTCATAGACCGTGGTGTGGATGAGGCAAGATCCGGGCTGGATGATCTCCACCCGAAGGATGCCTGACGAAACTGCGTAGTCGACCCCCTCTGCCTCGAAGGTGCCCGTGCACGTGCTCTTCTGAGGGATCGAGCCGAGGTCGATAAGGTGTGCCGTGAGAGTGCCGCCTCCAAGCGGGTGAGGGAGCACCACCTCCAGCAACGGCTTCTGATTCGAGAACAGGGTCCGGGTGTCGTCGTCCGAGGCGCAGATCAGGGTCGTCTTCGATGTGAAGTCACATCCTTGGATGTTGTTCACCTTGTGGTCGAGCTTGATGGTGCCGGCGAGCGGCAGCTGGCCACCGTGCGGGGGCGTCCGATGGTTCAGGCCCGGAGTCGGATAGATCTGGAGATGGCTCATGGTCTCCCATTCGCCGGCCACCATCCACTGCGCCCCCGGGGCGATCGTGTCGAACGAGTTGTTGTAGAGCTCCTTGGGCACGAGAGTATGCACGTACTGAGCGGTGGCGCCCGACGGTGTGGTCACCAAGAACATCTTGGAATGGCCGTTGCTCGGTCCCTGATAGGCGTCGATGATGTAGCCACCAGTCGAATCGGGGTCGCCGATGTGGCCCCACCCTTCCGCCGCCAGGTCCTTCGGCACTGAGGTCAGCCCCCGATAAAGGAGGTAACTGGCCTTCCCCGGTGGCACCACGGTGGCCACTCCCTCGCCGGCATCCAGGCTGTTCTCGTCGTAGCTTCCCACTTCCTTCCAGTTGCCGATCCCGGTCGTCGACACCGGCTCGGTCGGACCGCTGGCCTTCGCCACCGTGGTCGGGGCAACAGCCTGCGAGGAGCAGCCAACAACCACGAACGCCACGAGGATCATGCCGATCCGGCCGCCCCGGACCGACCAGTTCGTTCTCATCGTTCCCCATCTGACTGCGGCACGGCGGATCATCGGACAATCTTGGCATCGGTTTTGTGTCGGTGCCGCCACCTCGTCAAGTCTGCTCAGAATCCGTGTGAGGCCTTGGGCTCTCGGTCTTGCCGCACGGAGACGCGCTGGCCGGACCTGCTCTGGACACCCAGTTGCGAGCGGCGCGAATATCGTGGAGGCATGCCGATGCCCAAACGCACAAGTGTCGATGACTTCTTCGATCAGCTCAATGAGGTCCAACGTCCGCACCTTGAGGCGCTCCGGAGATTGAGTTCGGAGGTCGACCCTGAGGCTCGAGAGGTGCTCAAGTGGAACCTGCCCGTGTACGTGCGCGGCGAGAACACGAACCTGTGGACGCTTCAGAACTTCAAGAACCACTGCTCACTTCGGTTCAATCCGCCGTTCTTTGCCACCCAGAAGGCAGCGGTAGAGGCCGCCGGCTACGAAGCGGGCGAAGGCTTCATCAAACTTCCGTACAAGCGGGAACTGCCGACTGAACTCCTCAAGTCGTTGATGAAAGCGCGAATCGACGAATTCGAGTCATCCGAAGCTGGATAGTCCTCCCAGCCTCGCGATCCTTGGCGGTTACGGCCTTACCGCGAACAGCTGCCACTGCCCGGGTACCCCTCTCAGTTGGTGGTCCCCCGATCGTCAAAGCCAAGGCCCGAACCAACCACAATGTCTGTCACCGTTCTCGAGACCAATACCTCGCCGGGTTGCGCCAATGCCTCGATCCGTGACGCTATGTTGACACCGAGGCCGGCGACATCATCGCCACGGAGTTCGACCTCGCCGGTGTGCAGGCCAGCTCGAACCTGGAGGCCAAGAACGAGCGCCATTGCTGATGGCTTGCGCACCTGGTCAGCGGGTCAACGATCGGCCGGGTCAGATGACACCCGCCGAAGGTCCCCTTCTGCCGCGGCTCAAAGCGCACTGCCAGCTGCGTACCAGCTCGTCTGGGGCCAGCCCATGTTCGACGAAATGTAGGGTCCCGCCAGGCCTGAGGACCCGTCGGATACGCGGCCAACTAAAGGGGATAGCAAGTCGATCCATACCGGTACGGGGGGCAAGCACTTCCACCCCCCAGCACCGTCGGTTTGTGCTTCACACATTGGCCGGGTTCCGATCCTCGAAGCGGGGGAAGTGCACCTCCGAAATGAAGAGTCAGCTCAGAACGCGATAGCGCAGGTTCAGGACACCGTTGTCGAATCGGTGCTCCTCCAGGAGGTCCAACCGGATACGGGCGTCGGCGGAGAATGCGGGCTTCCCGCCCCCGAGCAGCACCGGATATATGAAGAACTGGCACTCGTCGATCAGCCCGGCGTTGAACGCCAGCGCTGCGACGGTCGAACCCCCGATGGTCACATCGGTTGCCGCTGCTGCCTTTATGTCCCGGACCGAATCGGGGTCGAAACGGCGCTCAAGCCGCGTCCGTGCGGTCGAGACTGCGGGCAGCGTCGTAGAGTAAACGATCTTCTCGGCCGCTTGCCAGACATGAGCGAAGTCGGCCATGAGCTCCGACTGAGAAGCGAGGGTGGGGTCGAGCTCCCACACTGCCATCGTCTCGTACATGCGCCGTCCATTGAGATAGGTGTCAACGGGGCGCACCAGGTCAGTGATGAAGGTGAAGACCTCGTCGGCTGGCTCGGTCCAGTCGAACTTGCCGTGTGCGTCCTCGACGTAGCCATCGAGGGACACATTTGCTACGTAGATCAGCTTGGCCATGTCCTGCTCCTCGGTCGCTTTAGGACGGCGTCTGGAGGTACTGTAAATGAGTTGGCGAATCGACGGCGCCGGTGACGCTGCACTACTGGAGTTCGGGACTGGGGACGCCTTTCATCAGCGGAGGAACAGGCGCAATAGGTTCGGATGGTTTGACGGCTCTCGATGAGCCTGCTCGAATGGCGGAAGCGCGAGGCTGCGCTTCATGCCGAAGGGCCAGGAGCTATGGGCAGGGGTCGACACAGGTGACGACATGGACATTGCGAGCGCGAATCAGATCTGACCGGTCGGTCATGGCTGCGAGGCCCGATCCTCGATGCCTTCGGTCGACCGAGGAGAAACGACGATGACCACATCCCCTCGTCCTCCACGGTCGGTATCAGGATTCGGTCGGTCCCGAACACTGCGATTGGGGCTGGTGCTGATCGCAGTTGTGGTCGTCCAACTCGGGTTCGGCCCGATGAAGACGACACCCGCGTCGGCCACGATTGGGTTCTCTGGGCCTCCTGTCGTGCGTGTTTCGGGCAACCATTTGGTGAACGGAAATGGCGCCCGGATCCGGCTGATCGGAGTCGACGAAGCTGGTGCTGAGTCGGTGTGCGTGGAAGGGGATGGGTTCGGCGTCCCGTTGTACTCGGGACCGTCATCGACCGTCATCGCCAAAATGAAGAGTTGGAAGATCAATGCCGTCCGGCTCCCCCTCAACGAGGACTGCTGGCTGGGCATCAATCTCCCTCATCCCCAGTTCGGGGGAGCTGCCTATCGGTCGGCCATCGTCAACTACGTGAACAGAATCAACGCTGTCGGACTAGCGGTGATTCTCGATCTCCACTGGAGTGCTCCTGGAAGCCAGCTGGCGACGCATGGGGCGGTCATGGCCGACGAGGATCACTCACCAACCTTCTGGTCGTCGGTGGCCAAAAACTTCAAGGGCCATCAGGGGGTGGTCTTCGACCTCTACAACGAGCCCCATTCGGTTCCCTTCTCCTGTGTGATCCATGGGGGTTGTGTCGCGCATGGGTTCAAGGTGGCTGGCTATGACCAACTGATTACTGACGTGCGCCATGCCGGAGCGACGAACGTCGTCATGGTGGCCGGCACCCACTTCGCCGCCTTGCCGACTGGATTCAGCACGATGATGCCGCAGGACCCGCTCCACCAGGTCGCCATCTCGGTGCACGTCTATGACTTCAACGCAGCCGCAGGTCCGACCGCCTGGGCCAAATGGATTCAGTTGGGCCTGCTTTCCAAAGTGCCGTTCGTGACAGGCGAGTTGGGCGAACAGGATTGCACTGCGAAGTTCATTGACACCTACATGAAGTGGGCCGACGCCCACGGGGTGTCTTATCTCGCATGGACCTTCAACTCCGGGCCATGCGGTGGTCCCTACCTCCTCAACTCCAAAGGCAATCCGACTGCCTACGGTGCGGGGTACAAGGCGCATCTTGCACAGTTGGCCGCGTCGTAACACAGGCTCCTGGTAGCGGATTCGTACGTGACGCTCTCACTGAAATGGGCCCGGCACCCGTGCGGTCGTGCCTACGACAAGCCGAGCCGCTCGGCAAGGGCAGCGATGTAGGCGATGTGGGCATCGATCGATTCCAGGCCGAGGCCCATAGTGACCACCGACATGTGCGTCCCGCCGGCATTGCGCCACGCCTCGATTTCACCAACTAGTTCGGACATATCGCCGCCAGTGAGCGCCACGTAGTCGCCGCCGAACCTGTCGACAGGCCTCCCGGCGTGAGCCACGCGTTCACGCAGCCTTGTCCATAGCTCGGTCGTGTGCTCGACCCCACCACCGAAGAAGATGAACCCGTCCGCCAGCCGGGCGGCTCGGTCGAATGACTTGTCCCCAGATCCGCCAAGCCAGATTGGGATCGAGTCTGAGGGCTTGGGAATGAGTGCTGCTCGGTCAATTCGGTCAAAGCGACCCGAGAAGTCAACAACGGGCTCGGTGAACAGGCGCCGAAGCAACACGATTTGCTCCTCCTGCCGGGCCCCACGGGTATGAAAGTCCTGTCCGAGGGCCCCGTACTCAACGTGGTTCCAGCCGACTCCGATACCGAGTCGCAGCCGACCCCCGGACAGGAGGTCGACGTCGGCAGCCTGGCGCGCTACAAGCGCAGTCTGACGTTGCGGAAGGATGAGAATGCCGGTGGCGAACCGGATCCGACTGGTAATGCCGGCCAGGTAAGCGAACATCACGAACGGGTCGTGGAATGGATCGTGCTCGGTGTAGGGGCCGGTTAGTGGAGGCGACCGATCGGCATGAACAGCACCGAGTACATGTTCGTAGGTGAGCAGGTGATCGAATCCGAGGTCTTCGACTGCTCTCGCAAATCGACCGACGGCGGTGGGATCGCCCCGAAGCTCGATCTGGGGGTACACGATGCCAATCTCCATGGGCCACAGCCTTGCACCCGCGGATCACGCGTGCCTCAGGCATCGGTCAGAACCTTGCCTCAGTCCGGTACCCAATGGCCGCGGCTTCCGCCCTCACCGGAGCGAATTGGACTCCGAGGGATTCTGCAACTCATGCTGCGACGCTCCGCCCGGCTTGCCGTCGGTTGCCACGCTGGCCGAATCGAGCAGACTGGGTGGCATGTGCATGCTCGGGGGCCCACTTGGATGTCCTGGCGGTCGCGTCTTCGCAAGCGAGTGAGCGCCACCAAGTCATCTACCATTGTCGGCGATGGCTGAGATCTGTACGTGCTGCTCAACTTCCGTTGATTGGTGGGTCAGACTCCGGTCGCACCCCGACCTGCCGATCTGCCACAACTGCCTTGCCGGACTCACTGGGCAACGTGACGGCCAACTGCAGCTCATGACAGGGTCGTGGTTGGTCACGGGATGTGAGCCCATCTTCAAGGTTGCCGACGTGACTCGCTCAGCCGCCTGGTTCGAGCGCGCCGGCTTCGAGGTGTCCTTCCACGACGACAGCTACGCCTTCGCCCATCGCGACCGGGATCTCACGGTCCACCTTGTCCGAGCCGCAGAAGCGGAACATTCGGGCCACGGCGCCCTCTACATCCATTGCCAAGACGCCGACCGGGTGGCTGATGAATGGAGACGGGTGGGTATCTCCGTCGATGGTCCGCGGGATCAAACGTATGGCAAGCGGGAGGGCTCCATCGCCGATCCCGACGGCAATGTGATTCGCTTCGGTGGTCCTATTCGCTGAGCCGCCGTACGCGTTCGTAGGTCCACGAAGGCCTGATTTCGGACCGCCGTCACATACCTGCCCCCGGGCGTGTGAGCGAGTGGGTGGCCGTGATCAGCCAGTGCGATTCCGGAGGGTGGGAATCAGCCTCTTTGCGTCTCGCTCCGATTCCAACACCGACTTCATTGTGGACAGCACACTCGATTCATCGATCATCCGGTTCTGCCGTTCCTCCGGGTCCTCGGTGAGGTTATGCAGTTCGTAAAACGGTTCGGCAGCTGGTCCTAGGAATGGATTTGGCGGCACACCAAGAGAGGCATACCAATCGTCGAGGCGTTCGTAGTAGTGGTTGAGTTTCCACAGTTCCTCCGTACCGCCCTCGCCGGTCGGCAGGGTTGTGATGATCGACTCGATGCAGGTGGGTGGCCTGACTGCTGTGAAGGGTTCTCCCGTCAAAATGTTTGTCTGTGTCGCGCCCCTTGTCATATCGTCCTCCGTCATGAAGTAGATGGGGGATCGGTAGGAACTCTCCGCTGCGTTTCCTTGGAGAAGCTCGCTCAGGTCTCTTCCGAGCAGCGGCTGTGCCTCGTTGTGGCGTTCGGCGACGCCGGCCGCCGCCTTCTCCTGATCGATGCCCGCCAACCCGAGGAGTGTCGGGATGAGATCGATGTGACTGGTCTGGATGTTGATGCCACTTGGAGATGGCTCAATGCCTGGCCCGGCGACAAGTAGCGGTACCCGAGTGGCCTCGTCGTAGGCATTACACCACTTCTGGACGAGTCCCCCATGAGCGCCGAGAAGATCGCCATGGTCGGACGTGAAGACGACGATGGTTTCATCTGCCATTCCAGAGCGCTCCAGGCTGTGGAGTATCTCCGCTATTGCCTGGTCCACCAGCTTGTGCAAGTAGTAGTAGAGCCTCCGGTAGCCGAGGTCCGTAGCTGTTTCGAACGTCATCCTTGGCCAAAGCGCCTTGAACGCCTCCTGGCATGCGGGCCGTCCGACAAAGGAATCCGCCTGTGAGGGCGCTTCGGCTACTTCGGGCACGGTCTCGTCCGGTGGACCGAACTGGAGCAGCTGTTCCCACCCGAAGCCCGAGAAAGCGATGTCGTGCGGATTCACGAATGAGGCCACCGTTAGCCACGGGCCCTCATCTCGATCCGCGGCCAATTCTCCGAACAGTTCGACGACCTGCTCGGCAAAGACCCCATCCCGCACCGTCCCGCAGTCGGACTTGGCGGCGCCATGGGGTTCCCGCCCGATCCAGCCCGAAAATCCATAGGGGCCAAGTCGATCGGCCTTTCGGTAAGCCTCGACCGCTCTCGGTATTGGACGTCCCTCGTCATCCGAAGCCATGAGCCCCTCATGTGAGCCTGGGATCACCAATTCGGAGTGGGAGACGTGCCATTTGCCCCGATAGTGACTCTGGTAGCCGCCAGCTCGGAACCAGTCTCCCAGCGTGGGAACCGAATTCGGATCGAGCCACATCATCGTCGGATCATTGGCCTGCTTGGCGATTCCTGCGGTGCCCGTGACTCCGTGGAGCGAGGGATATTGGCCGGTGAACAGAGTCGCACGACTCGGAGTGCACGCGGTCGAGCCCGCGTAGTGACGGTGAAATTCGACTCCCCGCGAGCGGATCGACTCCCGAGCTGACAGCTGGGATCTCCGGAACGATCGGACAGCGCCTGACTCATACGGGGGCGGATACCGCTCCTCGTCAGTCATGATCAATAGAATATTTGGGCGATCCATTCTGCAACTTTAGAGGTATTGACTCGAGACCACGCTGTCGTAGGCCATCTTCGTGGCTCGCAGATGGCCCCGCTCGCCACGAATCTGACGCCACCCCCGTTTGCGACCAGGTCCCCTGACACAATGGCATCGTGGTCCAGAACTACTTCGGCGAGAGGATCGCCAAGAGCTACGACGAGAAGTGGCCCGAGGCCCGCGATCCGGCTGTCGTTGGCTCCATCGTCGACGTCCTCGCCCGCTTGGCCGGACCCGGGCCGGTCCTTGAGTTCGCCATTGGAACTGGACGCATTGCCCGTCCCCTGATGCAGCGAGGGCTCCAGGTCGACGGCATCGAGTTGTCGCCCGAGATGGTGGTCGAGCTGCACAGGAAGCCCGGCTCGAGACAGATCAAAGTCACCATTGGCGATATGGCGACGACCAGGCTCGACCGGCGCTACAACCTCGTCTATCTGGTTGCGAACACCATCATGAATCTCACGACCCAAGATGAGCAGGTGGCCTGCTTCGAGAACGCGGCGGCCCATCTAGGAGCCGGCGGAACCTTCGTGGTCGAGGTCATGGTGCCCGCCCTCCGTCGCCTCCCTCCGGGCGAAACCATCGTTCCCTTCGCGGCCACGCGCACCCATGTTGGGTTTGAGGTGTACGACGTCGCCACGCAGATCGCCTTCTCCCATCACTGGTGGAACGACGACGGTCGGCTCGAGACGTTCTCAGCCCCCTTCCGCCATGCCTGGCCGTCCGAGCTTGACCTGATGGCCCGCATTGCCGGGATGCAACTGCGGGAACGGTGGAGCAATTGGGAAGGAGCGCCCTTCACAAGCGAGAGCACGAGTCACATTTCCGTGTGGGAGAAGGTCTGAGCGTGGTTCCTGAACCCGCTTCCGCACTTCGGGAAGTAGCCCCTCGGGTAGCAGCCGCTTTCCAGTTCGAACCCAACTGGTCCCGGTTCCGTGGTGACTGAGATTCGAGCCCTCGGGCCCGACGAGTGGCAGGAGATCCGCGATGTTCGACTCTGCTCACTACTCGACGCACCTGAGGCATTCACATCGAGCTATGCCGAGGAATCGGAATACGACGAGGCGAAGTGGCGAGACCGGGCCACCAGCGGTCGGTGGTTTGTGGCGTCGGACGATGGTGAGGTTGGCGTAGCCGTCGGGGTCAATGGGTGGTCCGGGGACCCGAAGGCCCGAGAACTGGTCGGCATGTGGGTTGCACCCTCCCATCGCCGACGTGGTGTAGCCGGTGCGCTGCTCGATCAGGTGAAGGCATGGGCGCTATCAGAGGGGGCAATCACTTTGAGGTTGGGTGTTCGGGGAGGCAATGACCGTGCGCTGACGGCTTATCTCCGCATGGGGATGCGCTCATCGGGAGAGACGGTGGCAGAAGGAGACCATCCGACCTCGGTGATCATCTGGTTGGAGTGCGATCTCGGTTCGGTGTGAACGGCCGGGTTGGTCACCATCGCGACGCTGTCAGTCGGCGCATCTACTTCAGGTCGCGGCGACCGGCTCCCGAACGTTCAGCGGGTGATGCCGACGACATCGGTCACCGTTCCTTCCACGCCTCCCTCGTACTGTGCATCGCCGTAGGAGAAGATCTCGCCGTCGGCCGCGGTGAGCCAGTACCCCTTGCCGTCGGGAGAGGCGGCCATTCCCACGACCGGGCTGTGCAGGTGAGTGGATCCTGCCGAACCGTGGAAACCGGCGCCACCGAACGAGAACACGCCGCCGTCGCCAGCGACCAACCAGTACCCCTTGCCGTCGGGGGTGGCCGCCATCCCCACGATGGGCTGATTGAGATGGATGCCGCCGGTCGACCCGTGGAAGCCGGCGGCGCCATAGGAGAAGACCCCGCCGTCGGCGGCCACCAACCAGTAGCCGTTGCCGTCGGGGCTTCCGGCCATCCCCACGATGGGCTCGTTGAGGTGGATGGCGCCCGCCGACCCGTGGAAGCCGGCATCGCCGAATGAGAACACGCCGCCGGACCGGGTGGCCAGCCAGTAGCCGCCATCCAGTGGCGTGGTGGCCATCCCGACCACGGGCTGGTGGGGTGCCGTGCCGCTCAGTACGACGGAGACGGCGGTGATGGAGGATACGCCGGCCAGCGTCGACACGCTGGTGATCGATCCGTCGCTCTCATATTGGCTGTAGCCCGGTGGCCGCGTGCTCGGGGGGACGTTCAATCCAACGGTGCCCATAACGAAAAGGCCGGAGTCGGTGAGGGGTGCCAGACAGAAGAACTGCAGCGCGAGTGCCGTCACCGTGCTCGGTGGGTCAACCACCATCTGATCGATGGTGACAGTTCCGAAACCGCCGGGTGCGCTGCAGCCCTTGCTGCCGCTGAGCGAGATGGTGCCACCGCCCGGATTGCCCAGACCCTCCACCACCGCTGATCCTGCACCCAGCGGTCCGGCCCCCGACACCGTCAGCGTGTGACCGTGATTCCAATGTACGACCAGCGTGTGGTCGGTGTAGGTCGCTCCTATGCCTGTCGTCGTGGTCGAGGCAGGGGGCATGATGCTGGGGAATGAGGTCGAGGTGGTGGTCACTTTGGAGATGTTCGGGAGACCCGGGATCTGGGGCGACGCAGGACCGACCGTCACATGGCTCGTGCCCGGTCGGGGCGTGAGCATGGTCGTCCTGTCGGTCATAGCGCAGAGCGCAGTCGCCCGACGTCGAGAAGGTGATGGGTCCCATCGTGGACACTATGACGGGCGATCCAGTGGGGATCGACCGACGTTGCGTCGAATGTCACCGTGAGGGACCAGTCGTCGCCGGGGAGATCGGACAGCTTCTGGCTCAACGCGCCGGCCTCGTGCTCAATGCCGTCCAGAGCCGCTTGAAGATCAATCGGTCGGGGTTGGCAATCGAACTCCGACGCCGGTGATTGCCCAAGGTCGGTTCCCGGTCGTGTGATGGCTGAATCGAGGAGGAACCTCATCCCGAAGAGCACTTCCCTGACGTGATCCGCGTACTCGGCGATGGACCACATCCGGTCGATGGGTCTTCGGATCCGGTCCCCGGCTGTCAATCCGGCGACGGCCGTGTCCCAACGGGTGGGCAGGCGCCGAATGGCTGCGATTGCGCCGGCATCGGTCCAATCATCGGAGTCGAAGCCGCACTGTCCGCACCGTTCGACAGTCACGCTCCTGATTTTGCACCACGGTCACGCCGAGTTCTCGGCTGAAAGGTCAGGCCAGCCGAGATGGAGCGAACCGGTGGGCCCTCAGGAGGCGCATGAGCTGGTGGTCGGCGGACCGTTGGTGCCCGAGGTACCCGTGGGCACGTAGGGGTCGGGATTGGGCCCACCGGCGAACCGATCGGTCATCCAGTTGACCATGTCGGTCATTGACACCGGGATCACTCCGGCGTGGCTCTGCCCTGGATAGATCCATCGCTCGACGTCCTGTCCGAGGGAGCACTCGTGGTGTTCGAGGAGCTGCGTGGTGATCACCGGAATCTGTTCGTCGGACCCGCCTTGGATGATCAGCAGTGGGGCACTGCTCGGCCTGGTGAAGGTCCCCGGATCATTTGCCTGCAGCAGCGGCTTCCAGCTGGGAATGGTGAAGGGGTCCTTCGGAACGATCGATGCCAGCGGGACCTGGTTGAGCTTCTGGGCCAGGAAATCCGAACAACCCTGGCCGACGAGGGGCAGGAGGGCCTGGCCCTCGGGCGTGATGATGGCGGACAGGGGGGCGATGGTGTTGCCGTAGGCGACGTTGAAGCCGGCGCCGGCCATGAATAGGTAGAACTGGAACGGGCTCCCGGTCAGGAAGGCGTAGATGGCCTCGAATTGGGAGGGTGGCGCCCCGGCCACCACGCCCTCCAGATGGAGCTCGGGGGCGTAGGAGGCGGCGATATTCAGCCCGAACATCGCGGTCTGGCCGCCCTCGGAGTGACCCCAGACGATGTAGTTGGTGCTCGCGTGGGCCGCCGGAAGATCCCGGGCCGCCCGCACGATGTCGATCATGTTCCGGGCCGCGCTGACGCCCGCTAGGTACGGCATGATCCCAGGGGTCCCCTCACCCTGGTAGTCGCTGGCGGTGACCTCCCAACCCCGGCCGAGAAGCTGGTTCTGGAGAGGGACCGCTGACGATGGCTGCAACGAGGGGGCGCACTGCGGTGCCATCCCATTGGTCCCGTGACCCCACGTGACTACCGGGTACCCGCCGACCGGCGCTGGTGAGTTCGGGACCATGATCAGCCCGGTGACGGCGACGGGTCTGCCGAGCTCGGTCTCCGACACGTACATGACCCGGTAGACGGTGCCGTCGATGCCGGGGGCGGCGATCTGCTCGGCTTTCATGAGCGTACCGGCCGGTCCGGACGGCAACTGGGTGGGTACCGAGTAGAACGACGGCAGTCCTGGGGCCAGCACTGATCCAGTGGTCGCTCCTGACAAAGACATGCCCACCACCTGACCCTGGAGGCGGGTGCCAACGAGCGAACCGGCGAACGGAGCGTTGCCGAAGGCGAAGATGCCCCCGTCAGAGGCCACCAGCCAGTACCCGTGGCCGTCGGCCGTCGAGGCCATGCCGACCACCGGCCGGTCGAGTGTCTTTCCACCCTCGGAACCGAGGAACGGAGCGTTGCCGAAGGCGAAGATGCCCCCGTCGGAGGCCACCAGCCAGTACCCGTGGCCGTCAGCCGTCGACGCGATGGCCACGATCGGTCGGTTGAGCGGCTTTCCTCCCAGGGAGCCGTAGAATGTGGTGTCGACGAACGAGAATCCGAAGGAGAACACTCCGCCGTCCGAGGCCACCAGCCAGTAACCGTTGCCGTTGGGATTGGGCGCCATTCCGACGATCGGTGCGTTGAGATGGGTGCCACCCATCGAGCCGTAGAACGAGGCGTCGCCGAAGCCGAAGATGCCCCCATCGGAGGCCACCAGCCAGTAGCCACGTCCGTCATTGCTCGACGCCATTCCGACGATCGGTGCGTTGAGGTGGGTGCCACCCATCGAGCCGTAGAACCCGGCGTCGCCGAAGGCGAATACGCCCCCGTCGGAGGCCACCGTCCAGTAGCCCTCACCATCCGGTGTCGGAGCGGTGCCGACGATGGGCGCGTTCAGGGTCATGCCTGCGGTCGACCCGTGGAACCGGGCGCCCCCGAAGGAGAAGACCCCACCGTCGGAACCGACCAGGGTGTAGCCCGTCGATTGCGAGGAATGAGGGTTGGGGGTCGATGCGACAGCCGGACCCCTCACCGGGCCGACCAGCGTCCCTGCCACCAGAACGATCACGCCCACGCCCACGGCCCCGAGGACCCGGATTCGACCACGCATGGATATCCCAAACATCTGCTCCCCCGAACATTCTGTCTGTGGGTCGCGTCGGCGACCGCCGTCGAAGGGTAACACCGGGGTGGCGTCGGTGACGGCGTGCAGCCCCGTTCTCGGTCTGGTCGGGTGAGAGGAACGCCGGGGCCGTGGAGGAGGCTGTGCACGCCGGTCGGGCCAGCTCATGAGAGAATTGACGGGCCCCATGACTGACACCGTCAACAATCTGATCCTCGATCTGCTCGAGTGGCTGGGCAGCACTCCGCGCCCCTACGACGAGGTTCTGGAGGCGTGGCGCACTTCCTGCCCACGCCTGCCGGTGTGGGAGGAGGCGAACTCGCGGGGATTCGTCGTGCGTCACGGTGGGCCGGGCGCCGGGCAAACCATCTCTGTGTCCCGAGCCGGTACCGATCACCTTCGTATCCAGCGGGGCCGGGCATCGTGCCCGGCCGAGCCCTCGCCTGTCGTCGCCGACGACCACAGCCGTTCCTCCGACTGAGTCCGGAATGGGTACGCACGGCGGAAGCACAGAGAGGCCCCCGGCGACGTTCCAGGGACCTCTCTGTGCGCCGCCAGAGCGACCGTTCGGTCCCGAGCGCTTCCCTCTTTGGCCTGAGAAGCGCCGGGGCGTAGGCCTCGGACGTACGTACTTGCCCTTCCACAACGAAAAGGGCGAGGCATCCGTTACACCTCAGGGGATGAAGGCCCTTCCTCCCATCGGCGGTCGGAACATCGTGGCGAGCTCGGGGGTCGATTCGGGTCGACCTCGGTCGATAGCGATGCCGACCTGTCGGAGCCGATCCTGGGCGCAACCGGCACGGAGGTCGACTCCTCCGAGCTGGGTCGATTCGCGAATCCTTGGAAGACGCACGGCCATGGTTGAAGACGGTCTGGTTCGATGGTCAATTTGCCGATCGGCCATCGTCGTGGGCGACGAGAAAAGTGCGATTCGGACTCGCTCTTCCGGCCCGGGATCAGCCGTGGGCGACGACCCGAGATGGCTACGATCGTCCCGTGGTGGGAGCCCGGGCAACTCGTCCAAACAGAGGATCCGGGAGGCCCGAAGGAAGTAGGCCCTGATGCCTTCTCGTCGACCCCAGTTGAGCCGGGGCGACATTCGCACCCTTCTCGTCGAGACCGGCCGGGAGATCCTCCGCGAGGAGGGCCTTGGTGCCGGCGCTGAACTGCTCACGTTCAGACGGGTCTGCCAACGCATTGAAGCAGAGAAGGGACTCCGCATCGGCAACGGTTCGATCATCGGGCGGGTGTGGGAGAGCCTCTTCGATTACCAGACCGACGTTCTGGCCACCATCGCCGCCGATGACAGCACGGCCGAGATCGAAGAGACGCTCGACGGACTCACTTCGATCCTCCTGAGTGCAGATCCATGCTCCGCGGAATCCCGATGGTCCACCGTGCGTGAGGTATGCCGGCAGGGGGCAGCCGCCAACATGGCCGCGCTGAGTCAATCGACGGACTGGTCACTGTGGATCGGAGTATGGGCGGTGACATCGGTGGGATCCGCGCCGGCGCGTCGTCGAAGGATCGAGGCTGCCCTCGAGCAGGCCTATCTGGCGGTCACCGAGCGGATGGAACGGATCTACCAGGCGGCGATGGACATCGTCGGGTTCCAAGTCCGCTCCGGCCTGACGATCCGCCAGTTCACTATCGCGGTGGCGGCCCTCACTGAGGGGTGCGTCCTCCGGAACCGTGTCGATGCCGACCAGATGAGCGGGATCATGCGCCCGACGGGTCCCGGCGGGCAGGCGCAGGAGTGGAGCCTTTTCGGCTTGGCCCTCGAAGCCCTGGCCGAGAAGTTCTTCGAGCCGGATCCCACGTGGGACCCCCCGGAGATGACTTCTGCTCTGGAATCAGATGCCCCAGGCACCCAGTCCACCCCGTCGGTCTCTCAGTGATCGCGTCGGCGATCATCTGCATGGCACCCGCAGCAATTGGTCAATTTTGGTGATGATGGGTATGCATGCTCCAACTAGCGTTTGCGGGCAGGTCGTGGCGTTCGGCGGATGGTGATCGGCGACAGGGAGGTCCCGATGGGCGGGGGAAGGCGTGGGTTGGAGTTCCGTGTGATCGGGACTCTGGCCATTTTGGCGGGGTCACTGGTCGGGGGCGGGGCTCTTCTCGCCGTGTCGTCAGCCGTGGTCGGCTCGGGACAGGCCGCAGCCGACACACCGAGCTTCAACATGACCTGCACCGGGGTCCCAGTGCTCGGCACGGTTCAATTCCCGACCACCATCACCGGATCCATCCCGGCCGACGTGGCCAACGAGTCGACCTTCTCGGTCTCGGGCAACCAGTGGCTCGTCACCATCCCCTCGGCTCTCACCAGCCAGATCGATGCGTTCTACGGGGACGGGTCGACCGTCACCGCCACCGTCACGGCGACGATCAATGCCACCGGCACCATGGAGGGATCGGAAGCCCAGACCATCGATTTTGGCAGCACTCCGGTTCCCAGTTCGGGGACGTTCGTGATGACCGGGATCCCGACCTCAACCCCTTCGTTCACCGCTAACGGCGGCAATGTCTCGGTCACCCCGGGGGTCAACATCAGCGCCTTCGACATCACGGTCGACTCGAACCCCACCCCGCCGCTCGCCTGCACCACACCCACGCCATCACCGGTCATCGCCACGGCAGCTGGTGTGCACGACGCGATCGGCTTCGTAACCGGCCCGGGTCCCAACACCATCACCCCGCTCGACTTGGCCACCGACACGACCGATACGGCCTTCAATTTCGCCGGGAGCGAACCGGGCGACCTCGCCATCACTCCCGATGGCTCCACCGCCTACGTGAGCGGCATCAACTCGAGCGTAGTCACCCCGATAGACATCGCCACCAACACCGTCGGGAACCCGATCAACGTCGGATCTCAGCCCGAAGGGATCGCCATCACCCCGGACGGGTCGACCGCCTATGTGGCCGTCTCCGGAACCGACCAGGTGGTCCCCATCAACCTGGCCACCAACACGGCGGGGACCCCATTTCAGCTCGAGGTCAGCCCGGTGGCGGTCGCCATCACTCCCAACGGTGCCACCGCCTATGTGGTCAGCAGCAATGACGACTCGGTCACCCCGATCGACCTGGCCACGGATACTGCGGGGTCGGCGATTGACGTCGGGAACTCTCCCGATGCCATCGCCATCACCCCCGACGGGACGACCGCCCTGGTGGTCAATTCTGCGGACGACGACGTCTCTACGATCACCCTGGCCACCGCCACCGTGGGGGGACCGATCTCCGTCGGATCCAACCCGGATGCCATCGCCGTCACCCCAGACGGGACCACCGCGTATGTGGCCAACCACGACGACGGATCGGTGACCCCGGTCGACATTGCCACCGACACCGCAGGGACCGCCATACCGGTGGGCACGCAGCCCGACGCCGTCGCCGTCACCCCGGACGGGTCCACCGCCGAGGTGGTCAACTTCCACGACGACACCGTCACCCCCATCGACACGGCCACCAACAACCCGGGAGCCCCGATGAGTGCCGGTAACGACCCGTGGGACATCGCCATCACCCCCGACCAGGGCCCGGTGGCCGCCCTGTCGGTGGCCCCGGCCAACGCCGGCCAGCCCACCAGCTTCAACGCCTCGGCCTCCACCGCTCCGTCGTCGCCCATCGTCAACTACGCGTGGAATTTCGGCGACGGCAATACCACCAACACCTCGGTGCCGACGACGGCCCACACCTACGCCCACCAGGGGACCTACACGGCCTCGCTCACCGAAACCGACGCCGCCGGGACCTCCCTGACCAAGGTCTTCACCGGGCAGACCATGAGCCGAGAAGGTGGTCCACAGGCCAGGACGAGCTCGACCTTCGATGTGGGAGTGGTGACATCAGACACATGCGTCGTGCCCGGCTTCCGGACGTCCAACTTCCCCGCGGTGGTGTTCGAGACGACACCCCCACCCTCGAGCATCGACGCCGGTGGAACCTTCCAGACCGCCCTCGGAGCCGAGGTCAGCATCCCCGGCTCGGTCATCAACCACTTCCGGAACCTCGGGGCGACGTCGCTGACGGTCAGCGCCCAGACGACATCCGAGGCTGGCAAGACGACCGGCGGGGCCCCGAGCGGTGCGGTCAGTCCGAACACCGAGTCGACGTCAGCCACCAACCTGCCCCAGAGTGACCCCAACCTGGCGCCCAACGTCCCGTACTCCTACATCACCAACTACAACCCGTTGAGTTGGCAGACCGGGCCAGGGACCGGAGTGATCAAGTTCGTCCCCGGGGACATCGATATCTCCGCCACCTTCGTGATCCACGGCACCCCCACGACCGAGGCGATCAGCTGCACCTCACCGCCCGGGGCCGCTTCGCTGGGCTCCACCACGGTGAACCCGTCTCCCCCCACCCCCACGTTCCAGGTGCCAGCCTCTACTCCCTCGCTCCAGAATCAGGTCAGTGCGGGGACCGACGGAGGGTGGGGAATCACCATCGCCAACGTGTCGACGGCCACGGTCTCCGGCCTGTCGGCCACCGTGAGCGTGAGTGACGCCGGGGCCGCCCTCTCCTACGACCTGACCGGGATGGCGGCGACGGGGACGAACTGTTCATCGGCAGGATCCGGCCGGGTCACCTGCTCGATCGGGAACCTGTCCGCGGGAGCCTCGGACACCCTCAATGTGCTGGTCAGGACCTCCGGCCTGCTCCACGGCGTGGTCATCACCGGTTCGGCCGTGGTGACCTCGTCCAACCAGACAGGCCATACGACCCTGGGGTCGATCGGGGTGATCGTCCTGCAAAGCGGGAACGGGACGAAGTCGGTGGCCGCCCCCGGCATTCCCCTGGTCAGCACCAAAGCCCCCCTCACCAGGGCCAGGGCTTCGATCACCCTGACCTTGCCGACCAAGAAGATCAGGAGGTCGGCAGCCACTCGGGCGCAGGCCCTGGCGCTGGCCGTCACCCTGGCCGGCACCACCTCGGTGAGCCCCCCTCCGGTCGCGGTGACCCTCGAGTCCTTGGCCCCCAAGACGGAACCGGCGTTGTGTCCACCAACCGGGTCGTCACGATGCGAGGGCAACATCATTCAGGCGGTGGGCAACTTCTCGGCCTATACCAACAAGAAGGCTCCCATCATCGCCGTGCTCAAGTTTGCCTACGGACTGAAGGTGCCGAAGGGATCCATCTACATGCTGAAGAGCAACGGCACGAAGGTGCTCAAGCTTGCTGCATGCAAGAAGACCACCACCGGCTACTCCACCCCGTGCGTCGAGGGCCCCGAGGTGATCGGCGGCACAGCCGCCCATGACAACCTCTACGCCCAGGACACCGTGTACTTCACGGGCGTCGATCCGGTCATGGGGCGCCGGGGCTGAAAGGAACGAACCCGGTCGACCCCCGTCGTCCGGTCGTCGAATCCGGAAGGCGCGGCGGCCATACACTTGCCGGATGTTCACTGGACTCGCCCACGTGGCCGTCTGCGTCACCGACATCGAGGAGGCGACCAGGTGGTATTCGGACGTCCTCGGGCTCCGGGTGCTCTCGCCACCCTATGAGATGGCCGGACCGGAGATCGAACAGGACATGGGCGAGTTGATTCCGTCCCCGGTCGTGGTGAGGGCAGCGATCATGGGGCTCGATGTCGACGACCACGTCATCGAGCTGCTCGAGTATCCCGGAACCACGATCCCGCCGGATGGGACGGCTCGACCCGGCATCACCCGTCCGGGCATCACCCATGTGGGCCTGGTGTGCCGCGACATCGAACGCACCCGGCGCGAACTCGAGACCAACGGGGTCGCGTTCCTCACCTCGGGGATCTCCGACGTGGCCGGGCTCCGGACGACCTGGTTCCACGACCCTTGGGGAACCGTGGTCATCCTGCTCGAGAAGCGGGACGAGCACCTTCCCTACTGGCGTCAGTATCTGGCCTGAGGCACCGGCGTGGTGATCCGGCCGCTGCGGAAGGGGGCCTCCTAAAGGCCTCGCGTAATACCGCGCCGACCCGGTTCATAGCGTGAGGCCGCAGTGGCGGAGGAAGGCGAAGGCCAACCTGGTCTCGTTGCCGATGCGGCAGAGCCCTGGTCGACGATCTCCTCGGCCTCGCCGATGGTGTCCAGACAGAGGTTGGCCAGGTCGCTGCTCTTCAGGTTGCCCCAGATCTGCTCGACCGGGTTGAGGTCGGGGGCGTAGGGCGGGAGCCGTTCGACGACCAGCCACTTCCGTTGCTTCTTGATGAAGCGTCTGCATGGCCAGGCTGCGATGAGAAGGAAGACCGTCCCAGATGAGGGTGACCTTGTCGCCGTCCAGGTGACGGTGGAGCTCGAGTGAGGAAAGCCATGAGCGATTGGTCGTTGTAGGCACCGGGTTGCATGCCAAAAACGAGAGACGCCTCGGTGCCGTCGAGCCGGAAGCACAGCGCGGCCGACATCGACAGGCGCTTCCAGTTGAAATGGTGGGTGAGGACCGGGGTCTGCCCCTTGGGCGCCCAGGTGGACCTCACCGAGGGGAGGAGGCTGAACCCGCTCTCGTCCTGGAAGACGATCCAGGCGTTCCTGGCCCGAGCGTTTTTTTTACCTTGGGCCAGCGGTCGTTGACCCAGCGCTCGATGGCCTCGTCGTTCCGCTCGGCGGCCTGGCGGGCCGGCCGTTGTCGGCTCCAGCCCATGTGACGGAGCACCTGCCAAACGTGTCCGGGGTGGTACTTCACGCCGGTGGTCTTCTCGATCACTTCGGCGATCCGGACGAGCGTCCACAGGTCGGTCGGATACCCATTGGCCTTCGGACCCTTCTGGAGGGCCCGTTCCACCTTGGCCAGGTCGGCGTCGGTCACCTTGCGGGGACGACCGGGCTGGCCGGTGCGCTTCAGGGCCTGCTTCCCCCGACCAACCACAGCTTGTGCCAGTCGGAGACCGTCTGGTGGGAGACCTCGAGCTCACGGCCGATGTCGGCCTGGGACACCCCCTTGGCGAACAGGTCGGCAGCCTGCATCCGGGTGGCCTCCATGGCCTCGAAATCCCGGCGTGGACGGACTCGGGGTGACGCCTTCTTCGTGCTCGTTGCTCCGGCTGATGACGTGGAAGTGGGCATGCACCAATTATTCCACTTCACGAGAGCTAGCGGGGTATTAGGCGAATCTTTAGGATGTCGAGGCTTCTCGACGACTGGAAGATCGGAGAAGGTCATGACCTACTCGCTCGTGGGCTACGGGATCCTCGGCATCATCAGCACGGCCATCGCCTTCGCCGGTAACCGGCGTCTCTTCGTACCCGGGGGTGCGGCACGGACCTCGTTTCTCGAATGCCTGTACTACGCCCTCGGACTGGTGTCACTCGGCCTCGGCTGGTACTTCAACGTCCGCTACGTGCACGAATTCGGCCATACGGCGACCTACGTCGGTTTCACCAAGGCCCTGTTCGCCAACTGGGCCGCGGACTCCGCGGCCCAGGACTACATCATGGTGAATCTCGTGCTCCTCCCCCTGTGGACGATCACGGACGGTCGCAGAAGGGGATTGCGCATCCCCTGGGTCTTCTTCGTGGCCAGTCTCTTCACCAGCCTTGCCTTTTCGGTGGCCCTCTATCTGGGATTCGTCGAGCGCCAGATTCGCTACAACCGGGAGTTCGCCGAATCCAGCACGTCGTACCCGCAGTTGTAACCGGGGATGAACGTGACGCCAGGCCCGCCGTGGCAGCCCGCTCCGCAGAGGTAGAGGCCCTCGACCGGGACGGGGGCATCGGGCCAGCCCCGCGGCCCGGGGCGGAACGGCCCCATGAACTCCGGCTGGAGCAACCCGTGGCAGAAGTCGCCGCCGGTGCATCCGAACATCAGCTCGTAGGTGTAGGCCGGATAGTTGAACTGACGCTCGATGAGATCCGGGAAGTTGGGAGCCATCGAGGTGATCTTGGCCACGATCCGAGCCGCCATCTCGTCGCGGAAGCGGGCCTGCTCCGGGTGGGAGGTGCCGATGGGGGAGTAGAAGGCGAAGCTGCTGGCCACATGCTTCCCCTCGGGGGCGAGTCCCGGGTCCCGGAGGGAGGGAATGGAAAGGTTGAACGATGGTGCATCGGGCACGATGCCGCGGACGCAGTCCTCGAAGTCCCGCTGCATCGATTCGGCGGTCCCGAAGAAGGTCACGTTGTGGCTGAGTCCGCCGTCGTTGAGCACCTCATAGGGAGGGGCATACTCGGGCAGGCCGTCGAGGGCGAAATGCATCTGGAAATACGCGGCCCGGTGGTCGATGGCCCCGACGCGCTGGGCGAAGGGCTCCGGCAGCCCATCCGGGTCGATCAACTGGGTAAAGGTGGCGGTGGGGTCGAGGTTGGACACCACCACCGGTGCCGTCACCACCTCCCCGTCGGCCAGGGTGACCCCCACGACCTTCCCCCCGGCCGTGTCGATCCCGGACACCTTGACGTGGCGCCTCAGCTCGCCGCCGTGCTGTTCGAACATGGCCAGGAGATGATCGGACATGGTGCCGATACCGCCGCGCACCTTGGACATGGTGGCGTCGCCCGGTGAGGCCAGGGCGAAGGCGAGGCAGAGGGCGGATCCGGGCGAGTACGGGCCCCGGTAGGTCGAGTTGACGGCCAGAAAGGCCAACATGCTGCGGACCTGGGCGTGCTTCTTCCGATCCGGGAGGAAGGTGTCGACGACATCCATGACGCTGCCGAACATGGCCGTGCGGATGGCCTGGCGCTCCTTCTCGTTGGCCGCGCACGCCCACATCTCGTCGAGGGACTTGGGCGGCTGGCGTACGTCGAGCCTCCCGATGGCCCGGGCCGGTGCCTCCGCCCAGGCTGCGACTTCGGCCATCCCGAGCACGGCCTCGAGACCGAGCGCATTGCTGAGATGGTCGAGGAGCCTGGTGGGATCGCTGTAGAGCAGGAGGGGAGGCTCACCCGATGCCCCGATGCTGGCCGACTGCACCTCCGGTTCGTAGATGGGACAGGCGGCGAAGCCCAGGTCGTCGAAGATCTCGGTCGGGATCGGAAACTGGATCGATCCGGCCAGTTCGAATCGGAATCCTCGGGCGAGCTCGGTGGTCGTGGCCATGCCCCCGATGAAGTGGTTCTTCTCCAGACAGAGGACGCGCATTCCCCCTCGGGCCATGACCGTGGCTGCGGTGAGACCGTTGTGGCCGGCCCCGATGACGATGGCGTCGTAGTCGGACATCCCGGTCACGGTACTTGATGGCGTCGTCGACGTGCCGAAGCGGAACCGGCCGGTTGATCAGGAGACCCAGCCGCCGTACTCCGATCCGAGGTGCCCGGTCGGGTTCGCGCTGACCCAATCCGACGTGGAATCCGGCTTGGACCATCGCTCACCGGACTCGGCGTCGATGATCTCCTGGCGCACACCGGCACCGTCGACAGCCCGCACCCTGTCCGACACTCCTTTGGCCACCTCGAGCGTCTCGCACTGCAGTGTCCAGTCGGCACCTCTGCCCCGAGAGCCGGTGGCCACGTGTCGGATGAAGAAGCGTCTCATGCTGTTGCCTCTGGATCTCGTGTCCGTCCGATGCTGGGGCTCTCACCGTCACGCTGGTGAGTAGGCCACCAGCGGGACGGTGAGACTCCCCGGGTCCCCGACAGAGTTGCGCCCGACGCGCACTGGACCGATGACGGTCTACCACCGCAAAGTTGACGGTTTCGTCACGGAAAACTGAAGTCCCGATGAACGTTCTGTGTCAGGTGGATGTCAAAGTCAGGTGACTGACCTGACGGGCCGTAACGGATGGGCCGGTCGATCGTTCCATCCGGTAGAGAACGAAACCTCTCACCGGTCCTCCGGCGACTGGCGATGACTCCAGAGGGGCAACGAGCGAATGGAGCAAGGCATGCAAAGCAGATTGGTCCGCAAGGGCCTGTTCGGTTGTGCGGCGGTTCTCATGCTGGCGGCACCCCTCGGCGCACTCGCATCACCGGCCTCGGCGGCGACAGCGCAGCCGCCGGTCATCACGGCCAAGCCCAACAACGTCATGGTCAATCAACACACCAACCTGATCGGCCGGGGCTTCCCCCGGTTCGCCACCCTGCGCCTGGCGGAGTGCTCGAAGACGAACTGGGTGGTGCCGGCGAAGCCCTGCGACAAGGACAATTCGATCCTCGTCCGGACCGATGGGCGGGGCTCGTTCGTCACCGGCTTCAAGGTCGAGGCCTGTGGGGGAGCCAGAGCCAGCACCAAGGGTCTGGCCCAGGTCTGCTACATCGGCGTACCCAAGCCGTCCGGCGTCGACACCGTGCGTCTGGTGGGGGCTGCCCGCATCGTGGTCACCTTCCCCTGACCGGAGCTGCCGGAGGGGCCGGTCCCGGGGGATTCGTCCTCCCGGGACCGGCCTTTGCCGGCCGCCTGACCTCCGGACTCCCTGGCCGGAGACCAATTGGGGCAAGCATAGAAAGCCGACTTGATTACTCATCTTTCGATGGTAGAGTGGGTATGTGCCCCCTGCCTTCCTCGGTGCGACCGGAGTGCTCGATTACGACACGGTGCCATCGGCGGGCCGCACCGATTTTCGGCTCAACGTGGAGGGTGCATCAGCCGATACTCCGAACATGGGGCCGGACAGAGACGAGAGCACAGTCGGCGGCGGATCCGGGGACGTGGGTACCGAGCGGGACATCACCGCCCGGAGCCGGCGCCAGCTCGGCACCCGTGTCGATGCCGAGGCCGAGATGGAGAGGCTCCAGGAGAAGGTCTCACTGCTGGCCGTGCAGAAGGATTTCTGGCAGCAACGGGCGGCCGAGTATCGCGCTGAGCTGCGAACCGCCGAGGCGGAGGTGGCCCGATTGCGTGAGGCAGTGGGCGCTCCGGCCAACCTGGTGCTGATCGCCAAGTAAGCGGGTCGGCCACCACCCGCCCGACCTGGCCGCCGCGCCCGTCCATTCTGACTACGGCGGGAAGGTGACCGACTTCCGGCCCTTGGGCACGTGCCACACGAAGGCGTAGACCCCGTTGGTGCCGCTGATCTGACGGGCGCCCAGCCGGCGCATGAGATGGATCGCCGCCATCGTGCCTGAGGCTGGGGCCGACTCGAGCCCCTGCGAGGGTACGAGGACGACGTACACCGTGTGGCCGAACAGGGGCACGGTCTGCCCATTGGCAAAGGTATCGAGGTACGGGTAGAAGTTGCGACGTTGGGCGAACCGGCCGACGACGCCCTGGGAGACGATGGTCTCGGTCCCACCGGGTATTCGGGCACTGACCGATGAAAGTTCGGCTGCGGTGGCCGAATCGACCCGCTCGAACATTTGGCCCGACAACGGCGTCCAGTGGGCACTCGACACGGCCGTCTGGGCGAGCGCGCCGACGACAAGAACGAGCGCGACGGCGGTCAACCCGATCTGCAGCCGGCGATCACGACCCCGGCCCAGCCGGGTCAGCCACGTCGCCAGCATGGCGATCCCCACCGCACAGGCCATCACCGCCATGAAATTCTGCGAACCACCGACGTCCGAGATGAAGCCGGGTGACGAATTGAGGGCGCTGGGGGCGAGGACGACCACCGACAACACCGCCCCGAATCCGGAGAAGACACCGACGGTCCCGACTCCGCCCACGAACTTGTAGATCTCTCCCCACCTGGTGACCAGTACGTGACCGGCGATGCTCGGATGGGTTGCTATGCCGGCCACGATGGTGAAGATCCCCCCGAGCGTGTCGTTCACCGTCGTGCGGTCGGCCAGGTAGGCGTACGCACCCAGGCCGGCACCCTTCCCCGAATGCACGAGACCGACGACACCGAACCAGGCCACGCCGATGAGGATGAGGGCGGCACCGGTGCGCCATCGGTGCCGCCCGCTGATCAGGGCGATGATGCCTAGGGCGACCACGTAGGACACGGCCACGTTGCCGCACAGCAGCACGAGGACGACCCAGACCCAGCCTCGGCGGCGACCGGCCCACAGGTCCCGGCCCGCCAATAGGGTGAAGAAGGTTGCCAACGGTTCGGAGTGGTAGTCGTAGGACGCCGCCCAGTAGGTCCAGGGCTGGAGAACCAGGATGGCCAGGACACAGCCCGACACCGCCACGGCGAACCGGCGGTTCGGGGAATGGTTCTGCAGATGCTCGAGGACCCACCGGAAGGCAACCAGACCGGCCCCGGCCAGGGCGACGTCCTGAACGATCAGGAGGTCGATGGCGTGGGGCCAGACCCAGTACAGGAGAGCGAGCGGCCAGACGATCAACTCGAGATCACCCTGATAGAAGGGATAGCCGTAGTGCGGGTAGAACCAGGGATAGGTGGTGTCGTAGGGATTGAGGTGACCGGTGGCGATCTGCTGCCAGGCCTGGCTGTACTGACCGAAATCGGCGGTCAGGTCGAAGTGGTCCCAGAGGTACCAACTGTGGAGCACCAACAGCACGAACTGGACGCCGAAGACGGCGACGCCGATGAAGCCAAACCATCCGTAGGTTGCCGCTGAGAACCGTTCCCGAAGGTCGTCGAGATTCGGGCGCCGCATCCTGTGCAGCGCCACCGCCGGAGGCCGGAGTCTCTACCGGGGTGACCACCAGGCAAACTGTAACCGTCAGGGTCGGCGCGGAGGCACCAGCGGACACCAGCGACGGGCAGACAGGTCGGGCCTCCACCGTGTCCTCGCCGCCAGGGGCTACGTTGAAGAGGTGACGTCCGGGGTCGGCGCTGTCTCACCGCACTTGGATGACCTTGCCCTGAGTTGCGCCGGCCTCCTTCGCGCTCACCCGGCCTCGACGATGGTCACCGCGTTCGCCGGGGGACCGTCGTCTGTCGATCCGGTCACCGAATGGGAGGAGCTGTCGGGGATCTTCGGACCCGGAGCCGATATCGTCGGAACCCGGCGCAACGAGGACGCCCTGGCCTCGGCGGAGCTGGGTGCCACCTATCACCACTGCGATCACTGGGATCATCAATACCGCACCGCGGTCTATGGGTTCCGGGGACCGGCGGAACGGTCGGCCCTCATCCGCGCCGTGGCCCTCGATCTCGAATCCCTCATTGCCGGTTCGGCCGCGACGACCTGGGCCGTGCCCTTGGGTCTCGCCCACCCCGACCATGAGGTCACCGCCGCCGCCTGTCTCGAAGTCGCCGCCCACCACCCCGAGGTCGAGTGGCTCGTCTACGAGGAGCTTCCCTATGCCGTCTACCTCCCCAAGAAGGTGCGGAAGGCCGAGGCGAACCTCCGCTCGAGAGGGTTCGAGCTCCGGCCGGCCGAAGGCATCGAGGTGTCCGTGGACACTCCCGGCAAGAGCCGGGCCGTCAACTGCTACGGCTCTCAGTTGCAGCCCCTGGGCCCGGCCGTCGGTGTCGCGCTCGAGACTCCGGAGAAGCTCTACCGGCTGGCCCGGTCTCGGTCGTAGGAGACGGGTCTCAACGGCCCGCCCGCCTCCGGGCCAGACCCAGCCGGATGGCGTAGGCCACGGCCGAGCCGATGAACAGGGCACCGGAGACGGCCAGCCAGTTGAAGACGTAGACGCTCTCGCTGTACCCGGTGGCATCCTGGTAATAGGGGTTGGAGAGGCGGAGGATCAACGGGAAGAACATGACCAGCAGCAGCGCCGAGATGACCACGGGCACCCGGACGTGGTTGATCCAGGGGACCCGGGGGCGGTGCCCACTGCTCCGGGTCCGGTCCTGGAGGCGGACGGCCATCCTGTCGGCGACGCCGTACACCGGCCAGGCGATGAGATCGTGAATCACGATGCAGATGGCGAACCAGAGCAGGATCTCCTTCCATCCGCTCTCGCCGAGCACCTTGGCCAATGCGTAGGCGGCGACGGCGAAACAGGCCACCAAGCCCACCAGATGGATGGGCCCGGCCCCGTAGCGGTTTCGCAGCCATCGCATGTCAGGTCCCCTCCGAAAAGACGATCTCACTCATCCACTTGAGATTGTGTGTACCGGGCGAGGACGGAACGATGATCCGGGCCGGGTACCCATGGTCGAGGGAGAGGTCGGCACCGTTGACCCGCAGGGCCAGCAGTGACTCGGGTGCGGAGATCTGCGTGCCCGAAAGGATGATCGAGCCCTTGTCGAGTGACTTGATCTGAGAGGGGCCGGGATGTTCGATGCCCGACAGACGGGCCAGATGGGCCAGCGGCACCCCGGTCCAGCGTTGCTGGGTCGACCATCCCTCCGTGCACGCGATGGGCAGGTCGGCGGTGGTCAGCGTCATGGCCAACAGCTGGTCCCGACTGAGGGAGACCCGCCGCGGACCGACCAGTGAGAGGCGCCAGTCCGGCCCCGTGGTCGCCGCGGTGATCCCGGCCGAGGCCGCGGTGTGGTTCACGGGGAATCGGTTCGCCCCGACGCCCGGTGAACGGTAGTGGGTCCCGAAAAGGGCGAGCTGACGCATGGCCCCGCCGATCGCCTCGCCGGCTGTCAGCACGAAGACGGCCAGCGACGTCGCCCCGACCAGGGCGAGCACCCCGCGTCGGGAGATGGTGGGTGCCGCCGGTTGGGGAGCGACGAGGGTGCTGTCGACCGTCTCGGACCGGGTGCCGGCCAGCCCCGTCCGTAGTTCGGTCCGGAAGGACCGGGACCGGAGCGCCCCGACCATGTCACCGAACTTCACGCCCACGTGGACGCAGAATCCGGCGATGAACGCCCACGCCCCGTAGAAGTGGCCGGAATAGAAGTTGATCTGGGTGAAGTAGTTGATGCTCAAGATGCCGGTGGTCATCTCGAAGACGATCCCGCCGACGACGAGGACCAGGCTCACCCGTTCGAGGAATTGGGCCACCGATCGCCACGGTGGCCAGTCGAACAGCTTGGGCATGACCGACCACAGCTTGGCCAGGACGACCGGTACCAGCACCAGGCCGAGCATGACGTGCACCCCTTCGAGGACCCGGTACAACCAGCTCGGTTTCGCCACCCAGTCGAAGACATACAGCCCGAAGAGGCCTTTTGCCGAATTCGGAGGATTGCCCAGCCTGGGGTCGTAGGCGGCATAGGAAAGGAGCCCGGTGATGAATTCGATCGGTATCCCGACCAGCAGGACGACCCCGAAGACCGAGGTCAGCCACGGCCCCCGGACCGGGCTCCGCCAGCGGTCCCGGGGGAACGGTCCGCCGTCGGTTCCGTCGGCTCCGGAAGAGGAGCGGCCCGATGAGACTGTCTGCGCACGGCGGTGTCCGGTGATCACAAAATCCTAGGTCGGGTCGATCGGAGAACCGATGACAGGAGGGCCGGGGATCGAGCCGCTAGGTGATCTGGATGGTGAGGGTTCTGTCGGCGGTCTGCTTGGCCGCGCTCGCCGTCCTGGTATCGACGGCCTGGACCACGAAGGGAAAGGCGCCCTTCCTGGTGGCCTCTCCCGAGATGACCCCGGTCGACCCCACCGTGAGGCCGGGAGGCAGGGGCTTCGATCCGGGGGCCAGTGACCACCGGTAGGGCGGATGGCCTGCCGCGGCGTGGAGGGTGGCCGAATACGATTTGTGGGTGGTGCTGTAGACGGTGCCGGCGGGCAACGACGTCGTGGTGATGGTCAGCACGGGCACCGTTCCTGCGGAGTAGCGGTACGCACCTTCGTAGGTGTACCCCTCCGCTATCAGGTTGCCCATCGTGTGCTCCTGGACGGGAATGTTGTTGTCGAGGGCGTCCCACACCACCGGCTGCCCCTTGAAGCGGCCGGATGTGGCAACGCCGGCGTAAATCGCCGAGTGGTGGTAGTCGTTGATGGTGCCGCCCCAGAACGTCACGTCGCCCGGTTTCAGGCCCACGTCGTAGTCGCTGGGATTCGAGTTGGGAGGGATGAACGTCCCGATCGTCTTTCCGTTCCGCTTGGGTTGGCTCCCGTCGGCGGGAAGTTTCACGGTGTGACCGGTGCCCTGATAGACCGCGTACTGAGCCAGGCTCATGCAGTCGTAGCCCTTCGTCGGCCGGGCACACCCAGGATTGGGAGGATTGGTCGGGTCCTCGGTGGGGCCGTTGATTCCTCCCCCTCCGAAGCAGTATGCGTCGCCGGCCTGGCTCTCGGCGTAGTAGAGGATGGCGTCCACCATGCGGGCGGGCACGGTGCGTGCCGTTTCGGAGTTCGGCCCCGACGGTGCCTTGGTGACCGCCCCGCCCGTCTGGGTGGCGATGCCGATACCGATGCCCGACAGGCAGGCCACCAGGACCAGCGCGGTGACGGTCCTGGTGTGAAGACTGGCGTTCGAGAACCACAAACGCATCGGTTGCCTCCAACAGCGGTCGGATCGAATTTCCCGAGCGCCAGCGTACCAGCGGCCGCCCGCATTTCCGCAGCTCTCCGCCCGCTCTGCGGCTAGGGCACCGGTACAGTGCCGGTACCAGTGCCGGTACCGGTGTGCCGCTCAGCGCACTTTCAGGGCGGGAACCACCTCGGTCATGAACCGGCGGAGGGTCTCGTCGCCGGGGAAGTCACGCAGCCACAGGATGAGGCCCCGGCAGCCGGCGTCGAGGAACGCCTGGGTCTTCTCGACGACCTGGTCGACCGTTCCGACCAGGTTGTCGGCCAGATACCGATCGGTGGGTACGCCGTCCCAGAGGTTCCCACCGCCGTCCGACTCGCACCAGGCGAGCACCTCCGCCTCGGTGTCGAACAACCGGCAGTCGGGCCCGTGGGTCCGGTTGATCTCCTCGAAGGGGCGGCCGACCTCGTCACAGTACTGGGCCAGGAGTCGTGATTTCCGCTCGAAGGCCTCGAGACTCACCTGCCAGTTGGTGAGATCGGCCCGCTGTGCCGCGATGCGCAGGTTGACCTTTTCGCCGCCGCCGCCGACCAGGAGGGGTGGCAGCTGCTGCACCGGCTTGGGGTCGCAGTAGGCGCCGTCGAAATGGAGGTGGGCGCCGTCGAACGTGACCGTCTCCTCGGACCACAGCCGTCGGACCACCTCCAGGGTTTCGTCGAGGACGGCCAGGCGCTCGGGGTTGGACAGGTACTCGTATCCGTAGGAGTGGTACTCCTCATGGAACCATCCTGCTCCCAGCCCGAGGATGAGCCTCCCCCGCGAGTACACGTCGATACAGGCCGCCTCTTTGGCCAGCAGACCGGCGTTGCGGTACGAGGAACAGGTGACCAGTTGACCCAGGCCGACCCGGGAGGTCTGCTGCGAGAGCGCGGCCAGCATGGTGAAGGCCTCGAACACGTGGGTGGGCTCGCGTCGGGGCACGGTCTCGACGTGGTCGTAGACCCAGAGGTGGTCGTAGCCCAGGGATTCGGCCTGGCGGGCGAGCTCCACCGACCGGTTCCACGCGTCGGGGCCGCTCCAACCGCGGTATTCGAGTTTCCATCCCTGTGGAATGAAGACGCCGATCTGCAGACGGTCATCGTCTGCCGAGGCAGGCCCGACCGAGGCGCTCACGAAGGGAACTCCCACCATTGGACCTCACACATCATCGGCAAGAGGTACTGGACGTACAGCGAGTGGATCTTGACGACATTCTGGTCGTCCGCGTGCAGGTCGATGAGATCGACCCGATCGTCGTGTTCACGGAAGGAGACCGCCCGGTCCTGCACCCCCTGGAGTTCCTCCATCGATCCGACCGAAAAACCGAAATGATCCATCCGCGGGCAACGCATCGGGTCGTCCTCGGCGATGAGAAAGATGAACTGGTCCCAGTGCACGCACGAGAGGATGAGCCGTCGCCGGTCCTCGGTCATCACCTCGATCTCGTCGAAGCCGAAGACCTCGCTCCAGAATCGGCAGATGTCGGTGCGGTTGCGTTCGTCGAGCAGGTCGGCGGGGAGGCTCATGGCCACGTGGTTGAACCGTGGATTGCCGGTCGGGTAGTAGGGGTGGGTTGTCATGGTGCACCTCCGCCGGCCGCCTGGGGCCGGGCTCCCTCGGACAGCCGGGGAACCACCATCACCTTGCCGGCGAAGCGGCCCTCGGCCAGGCCGACCAGGGCGTCCGAGATCCCGTCCAGGGGCACGTCTTCTGCCTCGATGAGCAACTCGTTGGGAAAGCCGTCGGAGGCCAGCAGTTCGAGGGCCTGTTCGAACCCGTCCTTGTCGTAGATGAACGAGCCCACCACATGCAGTTCGTTGAGGATGAACCGGTTGGGATCGAAGGCCGGATGTTCGATGCCCGCACCGACCAACGTCAAGGTGCCGCCCCGGCGGAGCTGGTGGAAGCCGACCTCCATGGCCTCCTTCTTGCCGGAGCACTCGAGCACCACATGGACGGCCCGCTCCGATATCCGTTCCGGCTCCCAGGGCGGGAACTTCTCGAGTTCAGCTGGGTCGATGACCTTGTCGGCCCCGAGATCGGCGGCCAACTTCTTGCGCCGTTGTCCGGGCTCGACGGCGGTGATGGGTCCGATGCCGCGGGCCACGAGGGCGGCGATCGAGAGCGCACCGATCGGTCCGGCGCCGATGACCATCACGCTGTCTCCCGGGGCGACACCCGAGCGGGTGATCCCATGCAGCGCCACGGCCAGCGGTTCGGCGAGCGCGGCATGACGTGCCGACAGACCCGGCGGGAGCCGAAGGAGCGCGGCGTCGCGCACCAGCAGGTAGCGGGCGAAGGCCCCATTGTGGTTGTCCATGATGGGACCCTGTCGGTTCTCGCACTGCGAAGGCTTCCCCTCGAGGCACCGTCGGCACCGTCCGCACTTGGGTGACGTGCCGCCCACCACCACCTCGCCGATCTCCCAACCCTGCACCCCCTGTCCGAGAGCGGCCACCGAGCCGGTGAACTCGTGGCCGGCCACCAGGCCGGGCTGGTTGCCCCAGCCGTCGAGCAGGATGTGGATGTCGGAGCCGCAGATACCGCAGTGGTCGACCTCGACCAGCACCTCACCCGGTCCGGGCCGGGGCACCGGCAGTTCCTCGACCACCACCTCACCTGGCCGCCGATAGACCGCTGCCGGCATCACCTCGGGCAGAACGCCCATGTCCGTACCTCCCCCTGTCGGATGCCGGCCGGACACCCGGCGTCGGGCACCTCGCTGACACAGGTGTCACTTTAGGCCAGCTGCACCTCCTCCGGCTGCGAGGAGGAGAGCCCGCTGCGGGGTGCGATGATGTCGTCGATGATCCCGTAGGCCATCGCCTCTTCGGGCGTCATGAAGTAGTCGCGGTCGATGTCGAGGGCCACCTGCTCGGGCGACTTGCCGCTGTGATGGGCGATGATCTCCGCCATCCGGCGGGTGAGGGCGAGTACCTCGCGCAGCTGGATCTCCATGTCGCTGGGGGCGCCACGGGTGCCGGCACTTCCCTGATGGATCATGATCCTGGCATTGGGCAGCGCCAATCGCTTCCCTGGAGTGCCGCCGCACAGGACCATGGCCGCCGCCGACATGCCCATTCCCACACAGATCGTCGACACATCGGGGCGGACGTGCTGGATGACGTCGTAGATGGCCATGCCGGCGTAGGCCACGCCGCCCGGGGAGTTGATGTACAGCGAGATGTCCTTCTCGGGGTCCAGGGACTCGAGGTAGAGCATCTGGGAGATGATCAGATTGGCCACCTGGTCATCGACCTCCTGCCCGAGGAAGACGATGCGTTCGCGGAGTAGGAGGGAGAAGATGTCGAAGGCGCGGTCGCCTCTGGTCGACTCCTCCACCACCGTCGGGATCAGGGCCTGGACAGACATCGGACACCTCCGTCTCGGAGCCGGGCGGACCGTCCGCCCGGGGGAACCTCGAGTATGATATCTCAAGGATGAGATACCGATTGAGAGATACCATGCCGCCGACGGTCCCGGATGCCCGAGCGGGAGGGTGGACCCCGGTGAGGCACGGCACGATGGCCGACGGCGTGGTGAGCCGACGATGACTGACGAACGAAGACACGCCCCGGTGTTCCCCGGCTTCCGGGAGATGGCCGAGCGCCGGCAGGCCTTGACCGGGGAGCTGGTCGAGCTGCGCCGCGGACTCGGCCTGTCACAGACCCAGGTGGCGGCGCGGATGGGTACGTCGCAGTCGGCGGTCGCCCGGCTCGAGGCCGGGACCGCCGACGTTCTCATGTCCACCGTCGAGCGCTACGCGTCCGCCCTCGGCCGGAGGCTCGACTGGACGCTGGAGGACGAAACCACATGATGACCAACCGTTGGGAGGCGCGGCACCCGCGTACCCCTTCCTTCCCGGCCCGGTTGGAGACGCCCGACCCGGCCCGGATGGCCGATGCCGGCCACCCGCGGTCATGGATGCAGAGGCAGCTCTTCGATCGCCGGATCGTCCTGCTCTCGGGACCCTTGGATGACGAGACCGGCAACGAGATCGGCGCCGCCCTGATGACGCTGGACGCCCTGGGTGACGGACCGGTGCACCTGCAGATCGACAGCGACGGGGAATCACTGTCCGCCGCCCTGGCCCTGATGGACATCATCGACGTACTCGGGGTCCCGGTGCGGGCGTCGTGTATGGGGCAGGTCGCGGGTCCGGTGGTCGGGGTCCTGGCCGTCTGCAGCCACCGCCTCATGGCGGCCCATGCCCGTGTGCGGTTGGTCGAGCCCTCATTCGAGGTGTGGGGCACCGCCCGGCAGCTCGAGCAGATGGCCTCGGCCCACGCCGACCAATGGCGGGCGTTCTGCACCCGCCTCTCGGCGGCCACCGGGCAGCCGCTGGACCGGGTGCTCGAGGATGCCGACCGGGGCCGCTTCCTCTCGGCCGGGGAGGCCGTCGACTACGGATTGGCCGACGAAGTCGCCGCCGCCGACGCCCGCCTGTACCGCCTGCCCGGGCAGCCCATCGGCTTTGGGGCCCGCTCGCGCCGCGACACCGGCGGCGCCGGGTGATCGGGTGGGCCGGCGTCAGCCGGCCCGGCTGGCGACGATGCCGGCTTCCTCCATCCACTCTCCATAGACCTGGAGACGGTTCCCCCCACCCGTCCTGGCCAGGTACATGGCCACGGCGGCGTTGTTCTGGAGCTGCTCGGCGCTCGTTCGTGGTTCCGGCATGGCGATGCCGACGCTGGCGGTGGCCGACCTCTCGCCGGGCCGCACGATCTCCGGCTCACGGACCGCGAACAGAATCTGCTCGGCCAGGTAGACGGCGGCGTCCACGGCCCCGATGCTCTCGGCCAGGACCAGAAATTCATCCCCGCCGACCCGCGTCGTCGGGTGCGAGTAGTGGAGGTATCCGACCAGCCGGCCCGCGGTGAGCAGGCAGATCTCCTCGCGCATCTCCCAGGTGACGGTCGAGTGCTCGCAGGTGAGGGGATCCGGCGCCACGGCCAGGAGGGCGAGTCCACCGGGGATGCCTTCGTTGCGGATGACCGCCCGCCGCAGCTGGTCGAAGAACGAGTTCCGGTCGAGCAGTCGGGCCCGGTGGCGGCGCGGCACCAGGGGGCGTGGACGGAGGGGCTCGGAAACCGGGTCGGGCATACCGACAAGCATCGACCGGGTCGCCGGCCAGCTTGAGGGGTCGTGGTCCGGGGCCGGGGGGCCGCAGGCGACGGGTCAGACGCGCCGGCCGCTCACGAGATGGTCGTCCCGTACATCTCGAGCAGGGGGTCCTTGATGATCTCGAGCCGCTCGCCGTCGGGTCCGCGGAAGTAGAGCGAGGATCCGCTCAGGTTCATCGTCTCGACGCCGGCGGCGTCGAGCTTGGCCCGCAGATGTTCCCACCGTTCGGGGGTCACCGAGATGGCGATGTGGTGCAGCCCGCCGAGTACCTCGGCGTAGTCGCCGAGCTGGAGGCCGGGAAAATCGAAGAAGGCCAGAAGGTTCCCGTTGCCGACATCGAAGAAGAAGTGGGTCGAACCCTGGTAGTCGCGGTTCTCGAACAGCTCGGTCAGCGGGAATTCGAGCACGCCCTGATAGAACCCGATGGTCCGCTCGACGTCACCCGACAGCAGGGCGAAATGGTGCAGACCGCGGGCCGAGGACACCGGCCGGCGGTCGGAAGGTAGAAGATACCGCTCCCGCAGTGCCGCCCACTCCTCGGTGCGATCGATATCGGCCCCGTGCTTCACCATGCTTCTCTCCCCGGTCGGTGACTCTAACCTTAGGAGACCGCAGACAGTGCCCGGAGGGAGCGCTCGTCGAGACGGCCCCGCCCTCCAGCCCCGGTCGGGCGGCGGCAGTAGTCTTCCTCCATCGATGGGTGGTGGCGCACCGGCGCCGGGGGAGACGATTGTGATGGCAGGCGGTGAAGCGAACGGACTCCGCACCGGGAAGAACTACGTGGTCGTGTCGGCCGATGCCCATGCCGCCCCGACCGATCTGGAGGAATTCCTCTCCTTCGTCGATCCGGACCACCGCGAATCGGTTGCCGCCTTCGGTGACCTCTCCTCGGTCGCCATTCCCATGTTCGGGGGTGTCGATCCGGGAATGATCGACGATGACGACGCCGTGCGGGCGGTGGCCACCCGCCGTCTGGCCGGGATGGGGGTCGACACCGCCGCCGCCGCGGACTGGTTGGCCAACTACAGCTCCGACTGGGTGTTCGCCTCCGATGCCGACGGCCGGCGGCTGGCCGTGCTCGAGGACCAGGGGATCCACGCCGAGGTGGCCTTCCCCGGCCCGGTGCTGACCGGTGGGCTGTCGCCGGCCATGTACCTGGGCAGCCAGACCAGCAAGGGTCTCGAACCGGTCTGGCCGGCGATCCACGCCTACAACCGGTGGTTGGCCGGGTTCTGTGCCGCGGCCCCCGGCCGCAGGGCGGCCTGCATCCCGATCGATCTCCATGACATGGACCGCGCCGTGGAGGAGATCGCCTGGGTCCGCGCCTCGGGCATCTTCGGTGGGATCATGCTTCCGGCGATGTCCATCAAGTCGGGCCTGCCCGGCTATGCCGACGAGTACTACGAGCCGCTGTGGAGCGCCTGCGAGGACCACGACATGGTCGTCAACCTGCACACCGGAGCCTCGGGCACCGCCACCGACAGCAAGTACCTCTACGACGCCAAGCACGGCGGCTTCCTCGGGTTGTACGAGGTGTTCGTGTTCACCCGTCGCCCGCTCTGGTTCATGATCTTCGGCGGGGTGTTCGACCGCCACCCGCGGCTCAAGGTGGTGGTGACGGAGAACGGGGTCCAGTGGCTGCCCTCGCTGGTCCGCGACATGGAGTCGTTCTTCGACACCCATGGCGGGGCGCCGGTGCGCTCCTATCTCAAGCTGCGGCCGTCGGAGTATTTCGAGCGCCACGTCTCCCTCGGCGGCTCCCTCATGAAGCGCGCCGAAGCCGAGATGCGCGACGAGATCGGGATCGACCGCCTGATGTGGGGGGCCGACTATCCCCACCTCGAGGGGGCGGCGCCCGTACACCGGCTCATCCTGCGCCAGGTGTTCGGCGGGATGCCGGAAGAGGACATCCGCCGGATGCTCGGCGTCAATGCCATCCGGGTCTTCGGGTTCGATGCCGAGCAGTTGCAGACGGTGGCCGATCGGGTGGGGCCCACGGTGGACGACCTGTCCACGACGGTGGCCATGGAGGACATTCCGAAGACCTTCAGCTGGAGCCTGGCCCGGCCGGTACCCCTCGCCTCCGGCGCCGCCATCGCCGACTGACCGCCGACTGGCCGCTGAGCGGGCGGTGGCGGTAGAGCGGCTCAGGTGGGGACGGCCCCGACCACGTTGTCCACGTTGACCCCGAGGCCGGGGAGCGATCCCTCGTTGAAGGCATCCCCGAAGCTGAACACGCCCCCGTCCCTCCCGATCAGGTTGTAGCCCCGGCTGTCGGGCGAGACCACGATGCCCACGATGTTGTCCACGGCCACCCCGAGGGAGGGGAGGTCGCCGAAGCGGGCGGCGTCGCCGTAGGCGGTGACGGCCCCGTCGGCCCCCACCACCCAGTAGCCGCCCCCGTCGTGGGTGGCGGTGATGGCCACCGCCCCGGCCGGGCCGTTGCCGAAGTAGTGGGCGTCCCCGAAGGCGTAGACCGAGCCGTCCGATCCCACCAGCCAGTACCCGTTGTCGTCGGCGGTGGCGGCGATGCCGGCGATGTCGCCGACGTGGATGCCCACCCCGGGCAGCGAGTTCTCGAAGGGGGCGTTGAAGCTGAACACCCCGCCGTCCCGGCCCACCAGGAAGTAGCCCCGGTCGTCGAGGGTGGGCACGATGCCCACGATGTCGTCGACCCGGACCCCGATGCCGGGCAGCGAGTTGGCAAAGGGGGCATGGAAGGCGAACACCCCGCCGTCCGCCCCGACCAGGAAGTAGCCGTTGTCCCGGGCCGTGGGCACGATCCCGGTGATGTCGTCCACGCTGATGCCGAGGCCGGGCAGCGAGCCGTAGAAGCCGCCGCCGAAGACGAAGACCCCGCCGTCCGAGCCGACCAGGTCGTAGCCGTGTCCGTTGACCGGGGGCGGCGTCACGCTCTGTCCGCCGGTCCAATACCTGATGGCCCCGTCGTAGGTGTAGCTCCGTTCGAGGAAGGCCATCGTGTGGAGCTGCACGTGCGCGCCCGGTTGGAAGTCGTCCCACACCATGCCGTTCCCGGCGTAGACCGCCGAATGGTGGTAGCGGTCGATGGTGCCGCCCCAGTAGACGATGTCGCCCGGGAGCAGATCGGCCGTGTACGGGAAGTTGCCGGGAGGGATGAGGGTCCCGACGCCCCTCGGCTGGGTCCCGTTGCTGGGCAGCACGATGCCGGTGGCCTGGTAGACGGCATAGACCGGCAGGCTCATGCAGTCATACCCCTTGACCCCGGCGCGCAGGTCGAGCTGGCGCCGCCGACGGTGGGCCCGTGGGTGCCCCCTCCGCCTTCGCAGTAGGGGACACCTTGTTGCGAGGCGGCGAAGTCGACGATGGCCTGCTCCTGGGTTGCCGCCCCGGCCGGCGTGGCGGCAACGGTGCTACCCACACCCACGCCAACGGCGGCGAGGCACGCCGAGACGATCAGTGTGGTGACCACCTTGCCGACCCCGGGCATGCCGCCCGGTCGCTGCCTTCTCGGCTGTCTCCAGCGGGTCGGCGAGCAAGGAACAGGCACTCAGGCACGCTACCGCGCCGATGCGCCGGATGGAGCGCCCGAGCGGCAGCAGCCCTCAGCCTCGGCCAGCCGCCCCCGACATCAGGATCCGCTTTCGAACGGGCCACCGGGTCTTCCGGCGGGTCGTCGAGCAGCTCGGCGGCCAATTCGGTCGCCGCCAGGTGAGCGGGGTGGTCGGCGTTGGCGGGAACCTGCACGGCGAGCTGGCCACCGGTGCGGAGGGACGCGGTCCAACGGGCGATGACCCGGGGGTGGTCGGCGAGCCACTGGAGCGAGGCGTTGGCGAAGACGATGTCGCGGGTGTCCGGCCGTTCCCACTCCCCGATGTCCCCGATCTCGAAGGACAGGTGGTCTGACGAATGCCGGGCCGACGATGCGATCATCGCCGGGGATGCGTCCACCCCGACGGTGTCGGCCGCTCCGGTCTCGACATGCAGCATCGAGGTCAGTCGTCCGTCACCGCACCCCAGGTCGGCAACGTTCGGTGACTCGACAGGAGCGAGGAGCCGGAGAAGATCCCAGAACGGCTCCTCCCGCTCGGCGGCGAACCGGTTGTACTGGTCCGGGTCCCACCCGTCGGCTGCGGTCACGTGACGCCGGGCCCCGTCCGCATCCGCGGGCGCCCATCGAGGAGGGTCATCGATGCGAAATCTAGTCGGCGACCCGCCCGACCTAGACTTTCCCACCGATGGATGCTGTCGTCGCTGATCTCGCCGCTCAGCATGCCGAACTGGCCGGGCTCCTCGACGGCCTGGCCCACCCGGGCTGGCGGGCGGCCACCCGGTGCGAGGGCTGGGACGTGTCCGACGTGGTCCTCCACCTGGCCCAGACCGACGAGCTGGCCGTCGGCAGCGCCACCGGACGGTTCGAGTCGGTGGCGGCGGAGATGGCCGGAGGAAGGGAGCGAGTGGCTTCGGTCGACGACGGCGCCGCCATGATGGTCGCCCTCGAGCGCGGCCTTCCTGACGATGAGCTCCTCGCCCGGTGGTCCACCGGGGCGTCGAGGCTGATCGACGTGCTCGACGCCATGGACCTGTCCACCCGTGTCACCTGGGTGGCCGGCGATCTGGCCGCTCGATCGCTGGCCACCACCCGCCTGGCCGAGACCTGGATCCACACCGGGGACGTGGCCGAGGCTCTGGGGGTGGCCCTGGTGCCCACCGGGCGCCTCCGCCAGATCGCCCGGCTGGCCTGGCGCACGCTGCCCTATGCCTTCGCCTCGGAGGGTCGCACCCCGGTCGGCCCGGTCGAGTTCCGGCTCGTCGCCCCTGACGGCGAGGCCTGGGATTTCGTACCCGGCGAGCCGGCGGCGACCATCATCAGCGGACCCGCCGCCGAACTCTGTGCCGTCGCTGCCCGGCGGGTGGACCCGTCGACCACATCGCTCGTGGGCCGGGGGCCGGACGCGTCCGACGTACTCGCCCTGGTTCGCACCTACGCCCGCTGACCCGGGGGGCGATCCCCGGTCCTCGCCGCGGTGTGGTCGGCGGCGGCCAGGTCACCGACACCGCCCCGGGTCCGCAGCCGGTCGATGACGGCCCGGCGATGGTCCCCGTCGACGTTCCCGCCGAACTTGAATTTGGTACTGACCTCGTCGACGGCGATGGTGACCGACCGTATGCTCCGGAGCTTGGCCGCGTGGGCCAGCTCGGGATCGGCGATCGGGACCTCGGGCTGGAGGACCGACAGCTGACGACGGAGGACCCGGGCCACGGCGGCGGGTTCGCGCTCCACGGTGGCGATCCCGACGAGTTGGACGGCGGCATAGTACGTGGTGGGTATGGACAGGGTCGGGTCCTCGTCGCCGATGGCCTTCCACGCCGACGGGATGAACGCCCAGTCCCCGGCGATGCTGAGCACCACCCGTGGCTGTTCGTCGAGTGCGTCGAACACGGGGTTGGGCGCGGCCAGGTGGAGCAGCACCTCGTCGCCTTCGAGGACGAACTGGGTGGGCACCACGACGGGGACGTCCCGATCCGTCCCTGCCGCCACCAGGTGGCCGAAGGCGTGATCGGCGACGAAGGTGCGCCACTCCGACTCGTCGCGTGCTCCGGTCGTGGGGTGGGATGTGCACGTGATCGGCCCCCGGTCCTACCCGCCGACGGTGACCCGGGTGGCAACCCCGTCGTCGGAGGCGTTGCGGGCCACGCGCACCAGATACGACCCGGGCCGCACGATCATGGAATGGGTGTCCACGTCCCGCTCCGCCAGCGTGGTCAACGGGATGACCAGCCGGAGCTCGGCCGTCTCCCCGGCGTCGAGCTCGACACGCTGGAATCCGACCAGCCGGTCGGGTCGGTCGGATCCCTCCCGGCACGCGTAGACCTGGACGACATCGGTTCCGGCGCGCCCGCCCGAGTTCCGGAGCGAACCGCTGACCCTGATCCCGCCGTCACCCACCTCGGCCGATGCCGACTCGAGCACGAAGGACGTGTAGCTCAGCCCGAACCCGAACGGGTACGCCGCCGGCGTGCCCTGCCGGGCCAGGTGCCAGTAGCCGTGCCAGGCGTCGTAGGTGAAGGTCTCGGCGTCGGGGTCGAATGCCGGGAGGTCGGACTCGGTCCGTGGGATCGAGAAGGGGAGGCGTCCGCTGGCGTCGACCTTCCCGAGGAGTACGTCGGCCAGGCCGTGCCCTCCCTCCATCCCCGAGTACCACGACTGCACGATGGCGGGCACGGAACGGTCCCATTCGGAGGTCACCACCGCACTTCCGGCCACCACGGCGACGACGGTGCGCGGGTTGGCCGCGGCGACCGCCCGGATCAGCTGCACGTCGTGATCGTGGAGGTGCAGTGACCGCCGGTCACCCCCCACCGAGAACCCACCATCGGCCGCGCTCGGGGCCGCGTGTCCAGGGGGCTCGATCAACCGTTCGGCGGCGATCCGGGCCGTGAACCGGTCGACCAGGGCCGGGTCGTCCTCCCCGGGGAAGAGGTGGGCCAGGTGGGCGGTGGCGAACTCACCGATGTACTCACCCTCGTCGAGGCGGGTGTAGCCCACGACGACCACGGCGACGTCCGCCGACGAGGCCAGGGCCGCCGTCTCGTCGGGATCGGTGCCCTCGTCCACCCGCACGGTGACCCCGGGTAGCGCCGAGCGCAGACCGTCGGCCACGGTCACCACCTCGGGGGCCCACACGTCACTCGACCCGCCGTCGCCGAGGTTGACCGCGGTGGCCAGCGTCCCGATCAGGGCCACCGATCCGCCGGGCCGGACGGCGAGCGGCAGCAAGGGGGCACCGTCGACCGGCTCGTTCCGGAGCAGGACCACCGACTTGGCCGCGGCCTCCCGGGCCAGGGACCGGTGGGCCGGGTCGGCCAGCACGTCCCGCCCCGGGACGGCGGCGTCGATGACGTCGGCGAACCGCAGCCGGGTGGCGACCACCCGCTCGACGGCCCGGTCGACCTCGGCCCAGGAGGCTTCGCCGGCCTCGATGTCGTCACCCAGATGCTCGGCCCTGATCATGCGGTAGGGCATCTCCACGTCGAGCCCCGCACGCAAGGAACGACCGGCGTCGCGGAGGCCGAGGATCCAGTCACTGATCACGAAGCCCGAGAATCCCCATTCGGTGCGCAGTACCTCGGTCAGCAGAGCACCGCTCTGCCCGCACCACTCACCGTTGACGCTGTTGTAGGCACTCATCACCACGGCCACCCCCTCGTCGACGATGCGCCTGAACTGGGGCAGGTACACCTCGTGGAGGGCCGCCTCGTCGACGGTGATGTCGACGGTGAACCGGGCGTTCTCCATCGAGTTGCAGGCGAAGTGCTTGACGCAGGCCATGGCGTGGCGTTGGACCCCCCGGGTCAGGGCGGCGCCCATCTCGCCGACATGATGGGGATCCTCCCCGTAGGTCTCCTGGGCCCTTCCCCAGGCCGGATGGCGGAGGACATTGACGCACACCCCTCCGTAGAGATCGGCCCCGACGGCCCGGAGCTCCTCGCCGATGGCCTCACCGATCCGTTCCTCGAGGTCGGTGTCCCACGTCGCACCCCGGGCCATGCTGACCGGGAAGCAGGTGGCCTGGTCGACCACCACTCCCCGGGGGCCATCGGAGAAGGCGAACCCCGGGAGCCCGACCCGCTCGACCTCGGCGGCCCGGAACGGGCTCTTGTGGTAGCCGGATTCGGACAGGTAGGCCAGACCGGCCCAGAAGGGAGCATCGCCGTCCAGGCACCACAGCTTCTCGTCGGTGGTCATCCCGGCCACGATGTCCCGGGCCTGGAGTTCCCAATCGTTCACGGTGGCGCTGGATCGCTCGATATCCATCCGCCCATTCTCACAGTGCGGCGGGACTCCCGTGAACCCGCCGCCCAGCCGCGGGCTACTCGTCGAAGTAGACGGGGCTGGCGCTGCCGTGCTTGTCGGGCAGCGACTCGATCAGGTGACTGACCGCGGCGTACTCGCCGGCCTTCCATGCTTCGGCGATGGTCTGGTCGTCGAGCTCGGCGTGCCGGGTGAAGTTCCACCACCGGGTGACGTCACTGTCGCTGTACCCCTTGTTGGCCAGCACGATGTTGAGCCGGGTGGCCTCCCACGTCGCCTCGTCCGGACTCAGCGCTCCGGGCCGGGCCGGCAGTTCGCCCCGTTCGGGGTTCCGCTCCATCTCGTGGGCGATCTCCCGATCGAGATCACGTGACACATGGCCGCGAATAGTCTTGAGCGAGCCCCCGGTCAGTGCGTGGCGGTCGGTCACCCGGCGCTCGCGCTCGCTGTCCAGGCTCCGCGACCAGAGCTGCTGCGCGGTGGCATCGACGTCGCTGGCCGTCACCCGCAGCCGCAGCCGGCGTTCGATGCGCTCGGCCGCCTTCTGCGGTGCCTGCGCCGGCCTGTCCGTCGAGCGGCGGCCATGCTGTTCGGGCTCACCCTCGTCGGCCACCCGCCGCTCCGGCCCCCGGCGCCGGTCCGGCACCTCTTCGGGGGCAACCGCACGGACCGGCGGCTCGGCCATCTCAGCCGGCCGTGCCGTCCGGGCCGAGGGGGAGGCGTAGCTCTCGGGGGGGAAGATGTCGCCGGTGGTCCCGGCGATGGCCGCCCCCAGGTAGGCCGCCGACCACTCGCTCTCGCCCACCGCTACCGTTGCCGCGCCGGTGGCTGTCAGCCGGGCCACGGGAACGTCGAGGCAGGCGGCGACCACGATTGCTTCGGTGAACCCGAGCCGGCGATTGGTGGTTTCCACCTGGGCCACGGTCTCCCTGGTCCAGGCGATGCCCCGCAGCAGCATCTCGTCGGCCAGACCCTGTTGGGTCAAGTTGGCCTTCGACCTCAGTGCGGCCACATTCCTGCGCACGATGTCCTCAATGCCCTTGGTCGGCTCGCCGTTCATGCCCCCATGATACCTCGTTGTAAGAAAATTGAACATCAGCTGATGGCCCTACAACCAGTACATGGCTGATGACCAGGATGTTCTGTCCAAAACGATCGTTTTTTGTCGACGAAACTATGAACAACTGGGGACGAATCCCCCCGTGGCCCACTCGGCGGGTGTCCTCGGGGCTCCTGGAGGCTCCGACTCGGGGACAGACCCGGTTCGGGGCCCATTCGCACCGGGCTCGCCGGCACCGATGGCCCGGCCGGTGAGCGGCGCCCACACGGGACCCTCCTGGACCCATCCGGTCCGTGGCCGATGGCGGCTGCCCTGTGTCCCCATGAATGACCGTACCGACCGGCGATCGGGTGGACCCGATCCGTTCGTCCGACGGACAGGACCGGTCGTTGCCGCCGGGAATCCAATTCCCGCTACAGCTTCGGCTCACTAGTTCCGATCATTCGGTAGAGGGAACCGACACAAAAAGGGGCAGGAAAGACTGTGACGATCGACCCGTATCACGTACGGAAATTCAGTGAATGGTCTGAGGCCGATTTCGATCTCGATGACCTGGTGTTGCCCGAAGCGCCGCAGTGGCATCGGTGCGGCGCTGTCCACTGCATCGATCAAGGCCCATGGCTGGGCACACTGGTGTGTTGCATCAGGCGCAGCGGCCACGAAGACGCCCACTCGATGTCGCTGGGCGACGCCGGTGCACCGGACCACTGGCGCGAAACCTGGTTGTAGGACAACCGCCACCGCTCCATGGGAGGGCCGGCTGGGAGGGCTGGCTGGGCCGGCCGGCCGGGCATCAGGCCCGCTGACCGCACCTCGGTCAGGGCCCGAGGACGACCGCCTGGTCGGGCGCCATGCGTCCCTCGAAGGGCTGACCCTCGCCCGTGCCGTCGCTCGACAGTTCCACCCGTCGTCCGGTGAGTGCCGCGGCCGGGTGACCGACCCGGTCATCCCCGTCACCGCCGTCTCCGGTGGCCCGGTCGTCGGTGAGGACGGACCGGTCACAGAAGTTGATCACCACCACTTGTTCGTCGGTCCCATCGATCCGCCGGTAACCGAGCAGGCCGCCGGGCATGTCCATGAGCTCGAGGTCACCGAGCGAAAGGGCCGGCACCCGATGCCGGAGCTCGATCAGCCGCCGGTACAGATGGAGGATCGATGACGGGTCGTCGCGCAGCTGCCGGTGGTTGCGGCTGCCGGCGTCGGGTGGGAACGGAAGCCAGGGCCCGTTGTCGCCCACGGCGGGCCAGCCGTGGCCGCTACCCCCGCCCCACGGGATCGGCGCCCGGCATCCGTCACGGCCACCCGGGTCGACCTGCCGGTCGGCGGGAATGACGGCGTCGAGAAGCCCGAGCTCCTCCCCCTGATAGAGGAAGGGGGTGCCCCGGAGGGTCAGGAGCAGTACGGCCGCCGCCCGGGCTCGGGCTTCGCTGCGCCGCGCCGCCGTCGGGCCGTCCTCCCCCCGGGCCGCGGCCGACCGGTCGTAGCGGGTGCGGTGCCGGGGGTTGTCGTGGTTGGACAGCACCCAGGTGGGCCAGGCATCCCTCGGATCGAAGGCGGCGACGGTCTGCTCGATGCACTCCCGCCAGGCCTCGCCTTGCCACCGGGCGTACAGGGGCGGGAAGTTGAAGGCCAGGTGGAGCTCGTCGCCCTCCCCGTAGTAGGTGGCGATGGCGGCCGTCGACAACAGGTAGACCTCGCCCACCATGAGCCGGTCACCCCGGTAGGAGTCCACGATCCTGCGGATCTGGCGCAGCCGACCGTGGGTCACCGGCTCGTCGTTGAGGGCGCTGTGGGGGATTCCGGCCACCGGCGGGGGATCGTCCGGCAGTTCCGGATCCTTGCCGATGCAGTGGACGACGTCGGCCCGGAAGCCGTCGACCCCCCGGTCGAGCCAGAAGCGGAGGACGCCGTGCATGGCCTCGCACCACTCCGGGCTCGTCCCAGTTGAGGTCGGGTTGGGCGGCCTCGAAGAGGTGGAGGTACCACTGGTCAGAGCGTCCTGTCCAGGGTCCACGCCGGCGCCGACAGGTCGAATGCGGCCACCCAGTTGTTGGGTGGCGATCCGTCGGGTCGGGCATCACGCCACACATACCAGTTGCGGTGGGCGCTACCGGTTCCTGACGCGGCGTCGACGAACCAGGGATGCCGGTCCGAGGTGTGGTTGGGGACCCAGTCGATGATCACCCTGAGCCCGAGCGAGTGGGCGTCCTCGATCAGCCCGTCGAAGTCGTCGAGGGTGCCGAAGGTGGGGTCGACGTCGCAGTAGTCGCTGACGTCGTATCCGAAGTCGACCATCGGTGACCGGTAGAACGGCGAGATCCACAGGGCATCCACCCCGAGCCAGGCCAGATCGGCCAGATGGGCCCGGATCCCGGCCAGGTCCCCGACCCCGTCACCGTCGGTGTCGGCGAAGGACCGGGGGTAGATCTGGTAGAAGACGGCCCCCTTCCACCAGGGGGCCCCGGTGCGAGCCTCGTCACCGGTGCCGGTGGGGTCTCCGGGTGTGGCGTCCATCGGCTCGCTGACCCCGGCCGTCGACACGGGCCCGACGATAGCAACAGGCGGCCAAGGGCCGTCCGGAGTGCCTCGGCGGACCCGGCCGTCCTTCTCGCCGGGAGCCGGGCCCCGGCCCTCCCGCCCGACCGGCTTCCGGGTGCCCGGTGGAGGCCCCCATCGACCCGGAAGGCGACCGTTACAGTTTGCGGCTTTTCGTGCCGAATACACCTCATGAAGGACGTAATTCATTTATTGCAGTGATCTCGATGAACGAAGGGGTATTGCAAGATGGTTGACAGGCGACCTGTAGAGGACGGGTCCTTCTTGGCTGACGGGCTGGCGGGGAGCAATCCACCCGAGGTCTACGCGGCCGGGCGGGTCTGCATCCAGCCCGAGTGCCAGGTTCGGCTCTCGAGGTACAACAGCACCGACTGGTGTGCACTCCACGAGAGCCCGGCGGCCAGTGAGAGGCCCTACGACACTTCGACCCGGCAGCGGGGACGGCGGCGCAATCGATCGTCGGCCAAGCGCAAGGTCACTGCGAAGTCGACGAGGCAGACAGCCGCCTGAACGGTCGCACCCGAGGTCGGGCCGACGGGACCGCCCTCGCTGGTCCGCGCCCGGGATCGCCTCGATACACTGCGGGGCGACCAGGAGGGAGCTCCGCCCGGACACCCGGTTGCTCGGCGGTCGACGCCGTCCATCTGATGCCTCCGTGGTCCGCCACTGCCGGCAACCCATCGGAGGTAGATCGTGACGCGCACCCTGCAAGGAACCGTGGCCATCGTCACCGGGGCATCGAGTGGCATCGGTGAGGCCGCGGCCGAGGCCCTCGCCGCCGAGGGGGCCGCGGTGGCCATCGCCGCCCGCCGACGGGACCGGCTGGAGGCGCTGGCCGAGCGGATCGGGCCCCACGCCGACGTGCTGGTGGTGGAGACCGACGTCACCGACGAGGCGGCCGCCCGGGCCATGGTGGAGCGCACGGTGAGCGAGTTCGGCCGGCTGGACACGTTGATCAACAATGCCGGGGTGATGCTTCTCGGCCCGATCCTCGACGCGCCGCTCGACGAGTGGAGGCGGATGGTCGAGCTCAACCTCCTGGGTCTTCTCTACTGCACCCATGCGGCGCTGCCCCACCTGCTCCGGGGGGCCGAGAGCGAGCCCCGGCGGGTGGCCGACGTGGTCAACGTGAGCTCGGTGGCCGGCCGGGTGGCCCGACAGGGGAACGGCGTCTACAGCGCCACCAAGTTCGGGGTGGCCGCCTTCTCCGAGTCGCTCCGTCAGGAAGTGACACGCCGCCACGTCAGGGTGTCGCTCATCGAGCCGGGCGCGGTGTCGACCGAGCTGGCCTCCCACAACCGCCCCGAGATCCTCGAGGACATGCTGGCCACCTTCGGCCCGATGGAGCGGATGGCCGCCGAGGACATCGCCGAGGCCATCGTCTTCACGGTGACCCGGCCTCGTCACGTCACCGTCAACGAGGTGCTGATCCGTCCGACCGAACAGGAACGCTGAGTGGCCTTCGGCGGATACCCGCCCACCCGCCATTTCCTCAGCGACCTCTGCATGGAGGCGGAGGTCGCCACCGAGTCGAGTGCCAGGGTACGGATCCCGGTGACCCCGTTCATCACCGGCGTCCGACGGGGGGGTCCGCGCCGGGGTGCTGGCCACCCTGGTCGACGTGGTCGGCGGCTCCGCCGCCCTGCGGTCCCTCCATCCCGACTGGATGGCCACCGCCGACCTGACCCTGCAGGTGCTGCGACCGTCCACCGGGCCGTCGGTCGAGGCCCGGGCCGAGGTGCGTGAGACGGGGCCGGACCACCCTGGTCGTCGAGGCGCTGGTCTTCGACGTCGACGCTCACGGGTCCGACGGGGCCGATGCCGGCGGCGACGACTCCCCGGTGGCCTGGGCGTCGATGACCTTCGCCGTGCTCCCGGGCCGGGACGCCACCCCGATGCGCGACGTCACCGCCGACCTGCCCGTCCGATGGTCGATGGCCGGCGCCGGGCTGGACCGGCCAGTCACCGAGGTCCTCGGCATCTCGGTGGACGACGGACCCTCGGGCCTGGTCTCGCTGGCCGTGCACGACTACCTGCGCAACTCGTTCGGCGCGGTGCAGGGAGGGGTGATGGCCCTGCTCGGTGAGGTGGCGGCCGCCGAGGCGTTGGGCGCCGACACCGGTATCGGGGCCGAGGAGACGGTGGTGACCGACCTCCAGGTCGCCTATCTGGCCCTGGGACGGACGGGTCCCATCGTGTCCCGGGTGCGGAATTTCGACGGCGGGGGTGGTCCTTCGGGTGGCAGCGCAGTCGTCGAACTGCTCGACCAGGGGGCCGGTGGCCGGCTCACCACCGTGGTCAACGTGCGCGCCGCCGTGCTGCCGATCGGGAGACCGTGCCACGGTGAGCGGGGGGTCGGACGGCCAGGGGACCGATCACCGTCATCGGGTCAGCGAGTACTTCCGGCTCGAACGCTGGGAGCTACCGTCCCCGGCCGGCAGTGACCTCTTCCCCGAGATCGGCGGGCGGGCTCCGCTCGACGACCACCAGCGGGGGGCCGGAGGAGGGCTCCGGACCGGGGCCCTCCTGACCAGCGTCGATTCGCTGGGAGGCTTCCTCTGCGGGCTGTCGGTCCAACCCGAGTGGATCGTCACCACGTCGATGATGGCCACGGTGTCCGCCCTTTCCCACCAGGGACCACTCCGGCTGCACGGCCGGATACTGCGTCGGGGCCGGAACGCGGTGATCGCCGCCGTCGAGGTCGTCGACGAGGGTGACCACGACCGGCCGGTAGCCGCCGTCACCATGACCAGCGCGGTACTCGATCCGGGTGGCATGGACCTTCGGTTCACTCGGCCGGTGGCCATCCCGATGGCTCCGCCGGACCCCGAGGCGCGGCCGCCGGAGGAGTTCTTCTGCATCGAGCCCGGGACCGGGCCGGTGACCCGGCTGGATCTGGCCGATCGGCTCCGCAACCCATGGGGCATCCTCCACGGTGGGGCGGTGGCCATGCTGGCCGACGTGGCCGCCTGCCGAGCGGTGGCGGCCGGAGACGGCAGCGACCGGCCCGGGGCCGCCGCCGACACCGTCCTGCACTACCTGCGACCGGTGAAGGTCGGACCGGTCGAGGCCCGCTGCCAGGTCCTGGGCTCCCGACCGGGCCGGTCGGTGGTCCGGGTGGCCATCCACGACCTCGGGGCCGAAGGCCGTCTGACCACGCTGGGCACCGTGGCCGTCCTCGACGTCTGAACCAGACGGCGTCCCGGCGAGCCCGGTGGCATCGGGCCAGGTGGCCGTCTCCGGGGGCGGGCCTCTCTATATTTGGACCATGACCAGCACGGAGAGCTCCGCGGCTCCGGGCCCGGCCCCGATGTCCGGGAGGACGGTGGTGATCACCGGGGCGAACTCCGGGGTCGGCAGAGCGACGGCCACCGCCCTCGCCTCGCTCGGGGCCCGCACCGTGATCACTGCCCGCAGCCGGTCGAGGGGCGAGGAGGCCCTCGCCGACATCCGCCGGGCCAGCGGTTCCGATCAGGTCGATCTCGTGGTGTTCGACCTCGCCGACCTCCATTCGGTTGGCGACGGGGCCCTCGAGCTGCTCGACCGCTACGAGCGGATCCACGTGCTGGTGAACAATGCCGGCCTCGTACTGTCGGCCCGGACCGAGACCAAGGACGGGTTCGAGTCCACCCTGGCCATCAACCACCTGGGGCCGTTCCTGCTGACCCGGCTCCTGAGCGACCGGCTGGTCGACTCGGCGCCGTCGCGGGTGATCAACGTGGCGTCGACGGCCCACCGGTCCGCCCGACGAGGCATGGGTTTCGACGACCTGCAGTCGCGGCAGCGGTACCGGGGCATGCAGGTCTACGCCCGTTCGAAGTTGGCCAACATCCTCTTCACCACCGAGCTGGCCCGGCGGATGGCGGGAAGCGGGGTGACCGCCAATTCGCTCCACCCGGGCACGGTGGCCACCGGCTACGCCCGGGACGGCGATACGACCGGCTTCCTGGCCTTCGGGGTGAAGGTCATCAAGCCCTTCATCCTGACGCCCGAGAAGGGAGCCCGGACCTCGGTCTACCTGGCGTCGTCACCCGACGTCGACGGGGTCACCGGCCAGTACTTCGTCAAGTGCCGGCCCCGGACCCCGTCCGCCGCGGCACGCGACGAAGCCGCCGCCGCCCTCCTCTGGTCGGTCAGCGAGGAACTGGTGGACCAGGCCACCTCCTGATCCGGGCGGCCCGGCCGCACGGGTGGGGTACTCCGTCGGCGGCAGGTCCGCCAGCGGTCACAACCCCGGTCCTAAGGTGTTCGCCGAGCGGGCGGGCGCCCATCGGCGCCTCAATGACAGGGAGGTTGCCATGACCGGTCCAGGGGGAGCCGATGTCTCGCCACAGGAGCGCGACATCCTTCGTATCGTCGGCAAGTCGTGGGGATGGGTGCTCTTCTTCGGCATCGTGACCCTCATCCTCGGGGTCCTGGTGACCATCAAGCCGCGGGACACCATCTATGCCTTCGCCATCCTGCTCGGGATCTGGCTGTTCGTGGCCGGGCTCTTCCGGATCGTGGTGGCCATCGCCGACCACGACGACACCGGCGGCACCCGGTGGTTCATGGCCTTCTTGGGGCTGTTGTCGGTGATCGTCGGGATCCTCTTCCTGCGCCACACCGACGAGACGGTGACCACCCTGGCCTTTCTCATCGGCCTGTTCTGGGTCATCGGCGGCATCATCGAGTTCTTCTCCGCCTACACCGACTACGGGTCCGAGGCCCGCGGCTGGAGGATCGGGATGGGCGTGCTGGCCTTCGCCGCCGGCATCGTGACGCTGGTCTGGCCCCACGTCACACTGGGCGTGTTGGCCGTGATCATGGGGATCTGGTTGATCATCTACGGCGTGCTCGAGATCGTGCTCTCGTTCCAGCTGCGCCACCTGGCCGAGGCCTAGACAGGACGAGGTCCGGCCCGGCTGCCGTCGTGAAGGGCCGCCGCGGCCCGGGCCTGCTGGATCTGCCCGGGAGTTGAGTGGCGGATGTTCGAGGCGTCGGTCGCTCGGGGCCAGCGAGGTGAGCAGCAGATCGAGGTGTCGCAGCCAGGCGTCGGGTGACACCGTCGCCGTGGCCTCGATGACACCGCGCAGCGACCAGAACAGGACGATCACGTCCTCGTAGACCAGATCGGGTCGCACCGCCCCCTCGGCCTGGGCCCTCGACAACAGCGCCCGACTCGCCGTTTCGATCTCGTCGCGCAGCGCGTCGGACGAGTTGTTCCACAGCCGGGTCAGGCAGCCGACATGTTCGAACTGGAGCCGGCCCACCGCCCGGAGGAATTCGGCGAACCCGTTGGCCGGCGACTCGTTGGCCAGCGCGGCGTCGGCGGCCGAGAGCACGCCCCGGAGCACCTCGTCGACCACGGCGTCGATGAGCAGCTCCTTGGTCGGGAACCTCCGGTAGAGCGTCCCCACCCCGACGCCGGCCCGCTGGGCGATCGTCTCTACGCAGACGTCGACCCCCGACTCGTCGAACACGGTGCGCGCCGCGGCCAGGATCTTGGCCCGGTTGCGGGCGGCATCCCGGCGGAGGACCGGCTCGATGCCGGCCGCACCGGTCGGCGACCGGAGGTCGGGGGCGTCCCCGTCGACGGCGCCGGCTGTGCTCATCGCTCGGTGTTCATCAATGGGTGCTCATCCCTCGGTGATGGTGCCGCCGGGAACGATGGCCAGCTCGGCGTTCATCAGATGGGGCTCGTGGTCGGCGGCGGCGGCCTCCGATGTCGCCGTCGGGATGAACACCGCGGCCACGATGGCCACCAGGGTCATGACGGCCAGGAAGGCGAATCCCCGGGTGTACCCGGTCGCTGCCGGATACCCGTCCCCAGCAGCACCGAAGTCACGATGGAGGACATCACCGCGGCCCCGACGGCACCCCCGATAGTGCGGATGTTGGCATTCATCCCGCTGGCCACCCCGGTCTGGGACGGGGGCACGGCCTGGACGATGAGGTTGGACATGGCCGAGAAGGCGAGGCCCAGTCCGACGCCGAGCAGGATGCTGGCCAGGTAGATCTCCCAGGGGTGGGTATGGGCGAAGGCCAGGATCAGATACGAGGTCAACGAGAAGACGGATCCGATGATCACCGCCGCCTTGGAACCGATGGCGGCGGCGATCCGCCCCGAGAGCATCCCGAAGATGAACATGGCCACCGTCAGGGGCAGCAGGTAGAGGCCCGATTGGATGATGCTGGCCCCGAACCCGTAGCCGGTCGATTTCGGGGTCTGCAGGAACTGGGGCAGGAAGGCGATGACCGAGTACATCCCGATGCCGAAGAGGAAGGCGACCAGGTTGTTGGTCCAGACGGCGGGCACCCGCATCATGTGCATGTCGATGAGCGGCTCGCGGGAATGCAGCTCGACGACGATCCAGGCGGCGCAGAGGACCACCCCGAGCAGGATCAACCCGATGACCTCGGGCGAGCCCCATCCCCACGACGGGGCTTCGGAAACCCCGAGGAGCAGGGCCACCAGCCAGCTCGACAGGAGCACCGCGGCCAGCCAGCTCACCCGCCCCGGGGTCCGGACCGGCGACTCGGGGACGAACAGGTGGGCGCAGACGGCGGCGATCAGGGTGATGACGAGTGGGATCCAGAACAGCCAGTGGTAGTCCAGATTCTTGACGATGGGCCCGGCCAGGACGATCCCGGCCCCGCCGCCCACGGCGGTCATGGCGGCCACGACGCCCACCCCGGTGGCCACCCGTTCCTGGGGGAACTCGTCCCGGATGATGCCGAAGGCCAGGGGCAGGACGGCGGCCCCGATGCCCTGGATGGCCCGGGCGACGATGAGCACGGCGATCGACTGGGCCAGCCCGGCCAGCACCGACCCGATGGCCAGGGCGAGCAGGGTGACCACCAGCATCCGCTCCTTGCCCACCATGTCGCCCACCCGGCCCAGGATGGGCGTGAAGATCGAGGCCGACAGCAGGAACACGGTCACCACCCAGGTCACCGTGGACTGGGTGGTGTGCAGGTCGTGCTGGATCGTCGACAGGACCGGGGTCACCAGCGACTGGAGCAGCGCGTACGACGAGACGCCGAGCAGCAGCACGATGAAGGTGGTCCTGTAGCTGGCTCGTTCGATCGATCTGGTCATGGGGGAGGGCGCCGGAGCGGAGATGGCGGTCTGCCGCACGCTATCTCAAGCGGAATACCCATTCCACTTTCTCGAAGGGCGGCCGTTGGTCCGGCTTCTCCCCGCCGGTGACCCCCGCTACAGCGGCTCGCCCTCCCCGAGCTCGGTGGTGACCTCGCCGATGGCCGTGGTCTCCGCCGCCGACGACAGCTCCTGGCCGCCACCCCGGTCGCGCCAGAGCTCGGGCACCCGCCACAGCAGGACCCCCACGCCGGCCACGCAGGCCAACCCTCCCGACCACACCGCGAACTGCGGCCCGCCGATGGCGGCGGCGACACCGGTCTCGGCATCGCCCAGGCGCGGCCCTCCGGCCACCACGGCGAAGAAGGTGCCCGACAGACGCCCCTGCAGGTGCTCGGGCACGGTGCGCTGCTGGACGGCCTGGCGGAACACGGCCGAGACCACGTCGGCGGCACCGGCCAGGGCCAGCAGCGACAGGCCGATCCACAGCACGGGGATCACACCGAACAGGGCGATGGTGGAGCCCCAGATGACCACGCAGGCGGCGATGGCCCGTCCCTGATGGCGGACCCGGCTGCACCACCCGGTGAACAGCGACCCGACCAGGGCCCCGGCCCCGGGGGCGGCGTACAGCAGACCGACCACCCCGGCGCCGCCTCCGAACAGCCCGACCCCGAGGGCCGGGAAGACGGCCCGGGGCATGCCGAAGATCATGGCGTTGAGGTCGATCCAGTAGGTGGCCGACAGGAGCTTCTCGGCGCTGAGGTGCCGGAATCCCTCGGCCATCGACCGCAGCCCCATCGGCGTGCCGCCCCCGGCCGGCACCAGGGACGGGAGGAGGAGGGCGGCCACCAGGGCCACGGCGAAGGTGGTCACGTCGATGGAGTAGACGGCGCTCAGCCCGATGGTGGCGATGAGGATGCCGGCCAGGGCGGGGCCGGCGACCAGGGCCAACTGTTGGATGGTGGTCTGCAGGCCGATGGCGGCGGTCACGTCCTGGTCGTCCACCAGCATGGGGAGAGCCGCCCGCCTCGCCGGCCAGTCGATGCCCTGGAACCCGGCGCCCGCCGCCGTGCAGACGAACAGGGGCCACACCGCCGGATGGGGGGCCGAGGCGTTGACCACCAGGCCGCCGACCGCGGTGGCCATGGCCAACTGGGTCATGATCAGCACCTTGCGGCGGTCGATGGCGTCGGCCAGCGCTCCGCCCCACAGGGCGCCGGCCATCAGTGGGACGAGCTGGGCCAGGCCGATCAGGCCGACGACGAGCGTCGAGTGGGTCAACCCGTAGGCCTGGAAGGAGACGGCCACCAACGTGAGCTGCGATCCCATTCCCGAGACCACCTGCCCGGCCCACAGCCGCCGGAAGTGGCGGTGCTTCCTCAGCGGGGTGATGTCGACGACGAACCGGGCCACCCGTCAACGGTAGTGGTGCCGATGCGCGGCCCCGGGGCCGGTGGGGATCGCTCCGGGTCCGGGGCCTTCTGCCTCAAGTTGGGCCCGTCGGGTGTCGATATGGAGGTGAAGGACCAATGTCCGATGGGTGCATTGGCTGGAAATCGATTGACGCGCCAACCGCTACTTGGTCCGCTATACTCACCGATGTGGAGATCATGCAACCTTCGTCAGATCGAAAGATCCAGAAAGAAGAGAAGCAGGAGCTCGTCGACACGGGCGCGCCGTCCATGGCGGTGTCCATTGCCGGCATCTCCACGGCCTGCAGCAAGGATGCGCTGGTATCCAGTGCCAAGGCAGTTCGGGAGGCGCTCTCGACGGATTGAACAGACACCAACAGGTCTGGGACCGTCGAGGAGTCGCTTCTTAGGAAGCGGCTCCTTTTTGTTTTGCCGGGCCTAATTCCTGACCAAACAACCGCTTGGCCGGCGGCGACACCTGAGGGTCGCGGCCACGGGCCCGGTCCCGCCGTCGACGGATGGCGGTCCGGGCCGGCCATGCGTCACCCGGGCGACCTCATCGGTCCGGCACCCCGGTGGGGACGTCGGGTGCCGAACGGGGGCCCAGCGGCTGGGGACCGCGGCCCGGGGACAGCCGGCCGCAGGCCCGGGACGCGGCTGTCCAACCGGCAATCACCGACCATTCGACCTTCGATTTCAATCACCCGCGGCCACCAGATTTCCCCTGATTCATCGAAATGACCCGGGCCACACCTATGAATTACGCAGAAAGGAGTACACCATGAGTGATCAACAACTGATGAGACAATCGGACCACCGTGATGGACTCGACGGCTGGACCGGTTCCGACTGGGCACGACAGGCGGCGAGCGACCGGGCCGCAGCGTGGTCGTCGGACCGGGTCCTCGACCCGGGCGACTCCCACGACAAGGGCGAGCCTTCGCTGTGTGTCGGCGAGGCCGCCTGACCGCCGGCCTCAGCTGAGCTCGGGCGCCTCCTGGCGCTTGAACTGGATGCGGTAGAGCTCGGCGTAGAGCCCTCCGGCCCCGATCAGTTCGTCGTGGCGTCCGCGCTGCACGATCCGTCCGTGGTCGAGGACCAGGATCATGTCCGCCTCCCGCACCGTGGACAGGCGGTGGGCGATGACCAGGGAGGTGCGGCCCATGAGGGCGGTGGCCAGCGCCTTTTGCACCGCGGCTTCGGATTCGGAGTCGAGGTGGGCGGTGGCCTCGTCCAGCACCACCACCTCGGGCGCCTTCAGCAGGATGCGGGCGATGGCCAGGCGCTGCTTCTCGCCGCCGGACAGCCGGTAGCCGCGATCGCCGACCACCGTGTCGATGCCATCGGGCAGGGAGGCGACCATGGTGCCGATCTGGGCGCCGGCCAGGGCCGCATCCAGCTCGCCCTCGGTGGCATCGGGCTTGGCGAACAACAGGTTCTGGCGGATGGTCTCGTGGAACAGGTGGGCGTCCTGGGTGACCACGCCGATGGTGTCGGTCAACGATGCGAAGGTGGCGTCCCGCACGTCCATCCCGTTGATGGAGATGTTCCCCGCGGTGGTGTCGTACAGGCGGGGGAGCAGTTGGCTGATGGTGGTCTTGCCTGCCCCGGACGGGCCGACCAGGGCCACCAGCTGGCCCGGTTCGGCGGTGAAGCTGACATCGAAGAGGACCTGGGAGGACACCGTGGGGTCGAGGATGGCCACCGATTCCAGCGAGGCCAGGGACACCTCCTCGGCGGTGGGGTAGCGGAAGTCGACATGGTCGAATTGGATGCGGGCCGGACCATCCGGCACCGGTCGGGCATCCTCCTTCTCGGTGATCATCGGGGGGAGATCGAGGACCTCGAAGACCCGGTCGAAGGAGACCAGAGCGGTCATCACGTCGATCTGGACGTTGGACAGTGCGGTGAGGGGTCCGTAGAGCCGGGCCAGGTAGGCGGCCAGCGCCACCACCGTCCCTAGTTGGAGGGACCCGTTCACCACCTGGAGTCCGCCCCAGCCGTAGACCACCGCGGTGGCCAGGGCTGCGGTGAGGGTCAGGGCGGCGATGAAGAACCGGGCGTACATGGCCTGGGTCACTCCGATGTCCCGCACCCGACCGGCCTTGCTCTCGAAGGCCTCCCGCTCCTCGTCGGGCCGTCCGAACAGTTTGACCAGGAGGGCCCCCGACACGTTGAAGCGTTCGTTCATGGTGGTGTTCATCTGGGCGTTGAGGCCGTAGGACTCGCGGGTGATGACCGACAGCCGGCGTCCGATCCGCTTGGCCGGGATGACGAACACCGGCAGGATGATCAGACTGATCAAGGTGATCTGCCAGGACAGGATAGAACATCACGATCAGGACCAGTGTCACACTGATCAGATTGGAGACCACCGATGACAGCGTGTCGGTGAACGCCTGCTGGGCGCCGATGACGTCGTTGTTGAGTCGGCTGATCAGCGCGCCGGTCTGGGTCCGGGTGAAAAAGGCGATGGGCATCCTCTGGATGTGCTCGAACACCTTGGATCGCATGTCGAAGATCAGTCCCTCGCCGACCTTGGCCGACACCCACCGGATGCCGATGGTCAGACCGGTGTCGAGGAGGGCCAGGACCGCCGCCACCAGGGCAAGTCCGACGATCAGGGTCTTGTTGTGGTCGGGGATGCCCTTGTCGATGATGGAGCGGAAGAGCAGCGGGTTGATGACGCCGATGACGGCGTCGATGACCACCAGCACCAGAAACCAGGCCAGGATCTTCCGGTAGGGCCGGGCGAATTGGATCATCCGCCGGGAGGTGCCCTTGGTCACGTGCTGCTGGGTCACCGAATCGTCGCGGCGCATCGACCGCATGACCCCGCCGAACTGGCCGCCACCCATCCCGTGACCGCCCATACCCATGCTCATGGGCGGGTACCGGGGAACGGGGTCATGCCCCGGACCCTACCGTTCAGTCACCGCTCAGCTGACCAGGCCCCGGCCGTAGATCGGGGGCAGGTCCAATGCGGTGAGCAGACCCGGGGCTCCTTCGACCACGTCGGGGATGGCGTTGACCAGCCGCATGGCCGTGGCCTTGAGCCCGGCCGTGTTGTGGTCGCCGTCGCTGCCCAGCAGCTGGAGGTCGAGAGTGTAGTTGGGCTCGCCGCTGATGGTCACCCGGTAACAGCCGTGCCCCGCGGGCTGGGGCCATCCGGGAGCCAGGTCGTCCTGCAGCCGGGTCACATGCTCGAGCACGATGACCGCCCGCCCGTCCCGCATGCCGCGCACCTCGAAGTGGAGCGCCGCCGCCGTGCCCTTCTCGATGGTCCCGGCGTCGACCTCGAAGGTCTCGGCGGCCGGCTCCCGCTCGTACCACTCCTCGATCGAATCGAGCTCGACCTCGAGGCCGGCCGCCAATTGGCGTACCACGCTGCCCCAGGCCATGGTCAGCACCCCGGGCTGCAGGATCATGGGCACGTCGTCGATGGGGCGGCCGAAGCCCATGATGTCGAAGATGACCATGGGCTGGTTGTAGGTGGAGTAGTTGAGGATCTCGGCCACCCGGACCTCCTCGATCCGCTCACTGACCCCGCTCAGCACCAGCGGCAGGGCGTCGTTGGCGAAGCCGGGGTCGACACCGTTCACGAAGAGGGAGACGCCGCCTTCGAGGGCGGCATCCCGCACCGGGTCGATCATGGCGTCGTCGACCACGCCGTAGGGATATTGGAGGAACACCGGCCCGCTCGACACCACGTTGACCCCGGCCCGGAGGATTCGTTGCATGTCGCCGATCGCTTCCATCAGCCGGTGGTCGGCCATGGCGGCGTGGACGACCACATCGGGCTTGAGGGCGAGCAGGGCGTCGACGTCGTTGGTGGCGGTCACCCCGAGGTCCCGGCCCAACCCGGCCAGGGCCCCGGCGTCCTTGCCCACCTTGTCCGGATTGGACACCCACAGCCCGACCAGTTCGAGGTCGGGCCGGGCGTCGATGCCGGCGATGGCGTGGACGCCGACGTTTCCCGTGCTCCAGGCGACGACTCGATAGGTCTTGGTCATGAGCGGCTCCTCGGTCGGGGATGGTCGGCGGCGGCGTTGGCGGGGGGCGCGGCGACGGTGTTCATACGTCGGGCAAGCCCATGTCGAGGTTGGGGGACTCGATCCCCCCGTCGACCTCGAGGATCTTGCCGGTGATGTAGGACCCGGCCTCGGAGGCGAGGTAGACGACGGCGGCGGCGATGTCCTCGGGACTGCCGATGCGGCCGAGGGGCGTGCCCGCCTCCAGGGCGACCCGGAGCTCGTCGGTCTGCATCACGATGTCGAGCGCGGACGTGGCCACCGAGCCGACGGCGATGGCGTTGACCCTGATCCGCGGGGAGAGATCGGCGGCGGCCAACCGGGTGTAGTGGGCCAGCGCGCCTTTGGCGGTGCCGTAGGCCAGGTAGCCCCGCCCCGAGAGACGCCCCATGGCCGAGGAGATGTTCACCACCGATCCGCCACCTCCCTCGAGCATGAGGGGGACGGCGGGGCGGAGCAGGGCATGGGCGGTGGACACATTGAAGTGGAACGCCTGCTCGAGGCGCCCCGGAGAGGTGTCCATGAACGGACGGGGCATGGCCCCCCCGACATTGTTCACGACCAGATCCAGTCGGCCGAATTCCTCCCGGGCCCGGTCGACCAGGCTGGCGACGGCGTCGAGATCGCTGAGATCGGCGGGGACGGTCACCGCCCGCCGGCCGGCACCCTCGATCTTCTCGGCCACCACCGCCAACTGTTCGGGGGTCCGGGCCGAGATGACCACGTCGGCGCCGGCTTCAGCCAGGCTGACCGCGGTGGCCCCTCCGATACCTCGCCCGGCACCGGTGACGACGGCCACCGTGTTGGTCAATCGGAAGCGGTCGAGAATCATCTGCAATTTCCCCCTTGTCTCGGCGACAGTGCTAGCAGTCCGGGGTCAGCTGGCCAAGTCGGCGAAGGCGACGATGTGGGTGGCTCGCACCCGGACCAGCAACTCGCCGGGCACGCCGTTCCGCCGGCCGTACTCCTCGGCCCGCTCGGCCCCCATGTAGTGGCCACCGACGATGGCGGCCCAGTGGGCGACCTCTGACAGCTCCTCGCTGATGGTGGCCACACCGTCGATGGTCACGAAGGAGAAGGGCGGCCGTTCGTCGTCGACGCACAGCGCCACCCTCGGGTCACGACGCAGGGCCTTGCCCTTCAATGTGTCGGCACCCGTGTTGAAGACGATGTCGCCGATCGGTGATCCCTCGCCGGCGGTGGCCGGGTCGACAACGAACCAGACCGGGGCCACGTGGGGCCTCCCGTCGGGTCGCACGGTGGCCAGCTTGGCGGTGCGGGCCGGCTCGGCGGTGAGGAATTCGATGAGCTCGGCGTCGCTCATCCGGTGGTCGGCCACGCGGTCCTCCTTCAGTCCGGCCGGCTGCTGTTCAGCCCGGGCGGGTGGGCGGGAGACCGAGCTTGCGGTGGTCCCACGAGACGGTGCGCTCCACGTTGACCTTGGCCACGATCCGCTTGTTCAGCATGGTCTCGACGAACGGCCGCAGCTCCTCGGTGTAGCCCCCGTAGTAGCGCTCGAAGACGTCGACCCCGAGCTCGAACATCTTGTCGGGGTCGTCGATGATCTCGGCCCGGCCCACCAGTTCCACCCCGCGCAGCTCCTCGTAGGAGTCGCCGTCCTCGAACATGCAGGTGATCCGCGGGTCGCGGGCCAGGTTGATGGCCTTCTGCGCCTTGGCCTTGGTCTCGATGGCCACCGAACCGTCGAGGAATCCGTACCACATGGCCACCGCATGGATGGATCCGTCGTGGTTGAGCGTGCACATGGTCATGGGCCGTCGCTCGTGGATGAAGGCGTCGATCTCTTCGGGCGACATCTTGATGAGGTCGCGCTGTTTGACGCCGTGGCCCAGTGGCTGGGGACCCGGCTGCGGGCTCGGCTGTTCGCTCATCTCGTCCTCCCTGGCCGCCGACCGGACCGCGGCGCTCCTCGGGCAGCGTACCGGGGTCGCTGCGTGCCGGTGCAGAATGACCCGGTGGCCGATCCCCTGAGCGTGTGCTTCGTCTGCACCGGCAACATCTGCCGGTCACCGATGGCCGCCGTGGTGTTGGCCGAGTTGGCCGCGGCGACGTCACTGGACGACGGCTCGCTCCTCGGCGATCGCCTGGTGGTGTCCAGCGCCGGGACCAGCGGCTGGCACGAGGGCGAGCCCATGGACCCCCGGGCCCGCTCTGCGCTCGAGCGCCGCGGCTACTCGGATCGGGGCCACCGGGCCCGGGCGTTCGTCTCGGCCCGGTTCGCCACCACCGATCTGGTGGTGTGCATGGACCGCGGTCACCAGCAGAACCTGCTGGGCCTGGCCCGCAAGCAGGCCGGCGACGACCGGTTCGAGGAGCGCCTGGTCATGTTGCGCGGGTTCGATGCCCGCTCCGGGGGGGCCGTCGACGTCCCCGATCCCTACTACGGCGACGACGCCGACTTCGAGCTCTGCCTGGACATGGTGGATTCGGGCTGCCGGGGGCTGGTCGACGAACTGGTCCGCCGGCTCGGCGGCCCGGCGCCGACGGGCAGCTGAGGGAACCGGGCCTCAGGCGCTAGCCGAAGGCGACGAAGGACTCCTGTTCGTAGGAGCGCATGCGCTCGAAGACGTCACGGAGTCCGGAGCGGCGCCAGTGGTCGTTGGCCAGGTTGACCAGCTCGTCGGGATCGGTGTCGTGGTCGTACCACTCGTGATCGTTGTCGTCGAAGGCGCAGTCGACATCGAACAGCTTGTGACCGGGGGACTTTCCCCACAGTCCGGTGGAGGGCTTGCCCCCGCCGACCCCGTAGTAGCGGGCGTACTTGGTGCGGCCGTCGTAGAAGCCGCGCAGGGCGTAGCGCACCTTGTTGAGCTCGGTGGTCTGGGCCGAGTCCTGGGCGAACAGGATGTGGTCCCGCACCGACGTCCCCGGGTCGGCGAATACCGGCGAGAGGTCGACTCCCTGCACCGTCGACGCCTGGGTGGACCGGTCGACGCCGGCCAAGGAGCAGATGGTGGCGGCCAGGTCCACGTGGCTGCCCAGCGCCGAGGTCACCGAACCCGGCGTGGTGGTGCCGGGCACCTTCACATAGAGGGGCACCCGCATGATCTCGTCGTAGACGAACGGACCCTTCGAACGCAGCCCGTGGGAGCCGCACATGTCGCCGTGGTCGGAGGTGAAGATGATGATGGTGTCGTCCCACGCCCCGGCCGCTTCGAGGGCGGAGAGCACGATGCCCAGGTTGCGGTCGGCCAGTTGATGGAGATGGACGTAGTAGTCGAGGTGGCGAAGCCACGCCCCCTTGTCGGCCGGGTCGATGTACCCCCACAGCCCGTGCTGCTGGTCCCAACGCCACTGCCGGTGGGCCTCGGGTTTGGTGTGGAGATCGTCGTCGAAGTTGGCCGGTAGCCGGTCGACGACCTCGGGGTAGGGCTCGGAGAAGACGGGGAGAGGGTCGTCGTCCTTCCAGGCGGCGGACTCGAGTACCGAGCGGATGGCGGCCACGTCGTCGGGGTGGCGCTCGCGGTAGCCGGGCTGGTCCACCGGGAACCACATCACGTCATGGGGGTTGACCAGGGCCACGGTGAGGAACCAGGGCTCGGTGCCGCCGGAGCCGCCCCTCCCGGAGGCCTCGCCGCCGGGGCCGGCCCCTCCACCCGGCTTGGCGTTCTGCTCCAGCCAGTGGGCGGCGTTGGTGGCGATGAGCGGATCGAAGTGCACGCCCGTCCCCGCCCAGCCCATGAAGTGACGGTCGTTGCCGTCCCAGTCGGCGAAGCCGTAGGCCTCCATGTCCGGTGTGGGGGAGTGGGACAGGTGCCACTTCCCGATGTACGACGAGCGGTAGCCGCTCCCGTCGAGCAGCGAACCGAGGGTGGGGGTCGAGGCCGGCAGCTCGGTGTGCTCGGGCATGATGACGTTGTCGAGCACGCCGTGGCCCTCGAGGTAGCGACCGGTGAACAGGCTGGCCCGGCTGGGCGAGCACGGCGAGGAGTGGGTGAAGTAGTCGGTGAACTCGAGGCCCTCGGCCCGCAGCCGGTCCCGCCACGGCAGGGAGAACCCGTCCGGGAGCCAGGATCGCTGCCGCTCCTGATCGGAGACCACGAGGAGGATGTTGGGGCGCCTGGAGTCGTCGGCCATGGGGAGCCACGGTAGCGCCCACCTTCGGCACCCGGCGCCGGCACGCCCCGCCGTGGGCAGGGCTGTTGGCGGCTAAAAGTGAAATGTGTTCTACTTTTCGGAATTCAGGATCGGACGAGTGGCCAGGGGGAGGATCGGGATGCCCGAGAGCGAAGCACTGCACGCGAGTCACCGCCTCGAATACCCGTATTCGCGTTCGGTGGGTCCGGTCATCGGCGCCTTCCTGACCGGGCTCCGCGACGGCCGGCTGCTGGGGGTCCAGGGGTCGGGGGGGTCGGTCATCGTGCCCCCGACCGAGTACGACCCGACCACCGGGGAGGACACCGGGGAGATGGTGGAGGTGGGTCCGGGCGGTGCCGTCGAGTCGTGGGCCTGGGTCTCCCATCCGCGGCCCAAGCACCCGCTGGCGCGCCCCTTCGCCTGGGCGCTCATCCGACTGGACGGGGCCGACACGGCCATGCTCCACGTCGTCGACAGCGGGGGCCCCGACAACCTGGCCAGCGGTGACCGGGTGACCGTGCGGTTCCGCCCGGCCGCGGACCGGATCGGGGCCATGTCCGACATCGAGGCCTTCGTGCCCGAGGCCCAGGGGGGAGCCGCCGGATGAGCCCGGAAACCGATGCCGGGGAGCTGGGCCCGGTCACCACCCTGGCCACCCCCATCCGCCTGGACTTCGACTTCACCCCCGGGGTGGCCCAGTCCCGCTTCCTGCGCGGGCTCGAGCGGGGCAAGTTCATGGGCCAGCGGTGCCATGTCTGCGGCAAGGTGTACGTCCCCTCGAGGGGCTCGTGCCCGACCGACGGGGTGCCCACCACCGAGGACGTCGAACTGGCCAACGTCGGCACCATCACCACCTACTGCGTGGTCAACGTGCCCTTCGCCGGCCAGTCCATCGAGATCCCCTACATCTGTGCCCAGGTCCTCCTCGACGGGGCCAACCTCTCGTTCATGGGTCTCATCCAGGAGGTGCCGACCGACCAGATCCGGATGGGGATGCGGGTCGAGGCGGTATGGGTCGATCCCGACGAGCTGACCCCGTCCCTGGCCTCGGTCAAGTACTTCCGGCCCAACGGGGAGCCCGACGCCGAGTACGAGACGTACAAGGAGTACCTGTGAGCGCCGCCGCCCGCACCCCGCGGCCCGTCTCGGTGGCCTCGTTCGCCCAGACCCACAACGTGCGCCGCGACGAGGAGCACAACGAGGTCGAGATGCTCATGCCGGTGATCGGCGAGGTGTTCGGCAACATCGGGATCACCAAGGACGACGTGGACTTCATCTGCTCGGGTTCGACCGACTACCTCATCGGCGGGCCGTTCAGCTTCGTGACCGCCCTCGACGCGGTGGGGGTGTGGCCGCCCCGGGCCGAGAGCCATGTGGAGATGGACGGGGCCTGGGCCCTCTACGAGGCCTGGGTCCTCCTCCAGGAAGGTGAGATCGACGCCGCCCTGGTCTACAGCTTCGGGCGCTCGTCCCTCGGCAACCTCAACGAGATCCTCGCCCTGCAGCTCGACCCCTACTACCTGGCCCCGCTGTGGCCCGACCCGGTCAGCCTGGCCGCGCTGCAGGCCCGCGCCGTCATCGACGCCGGCAAGGGCACCGAGCGGGAGTTCGCGGCCATCGCCGCCCGCAGCCGGAAGGACGCCCTGGCCAATCCCAAGGCCCAGGTGGCCAAGGACGTCCCCGTGGACACGCTGCTCGAGGACGAGTACGTCGTCTCGCCCCTGAGGCGCCACGCCCTACCCCCGATCACCGACGGCGCCGCCGCCATCGTGCTGGCCGCCGGGGACAAGGCCGCCCGATGGTCGAAGAGCCCGGCGTGGATCACCGGATTCGACCACCGGATGGAGACCCACTCGCTCGGAGCCCGCGACCTGACCCTGTCGCCGTCGACGGCCAAGGCCGGCGAGGTGGCCGGGGTGGCCGAAGGCCGCATCGACGTGGCCGAGCTCCATACGCCCTACGCCCATCAGGAGATCATCGTGCGGGACGCCCTCGGCCTGGACGACGCCGTGGTCATCAACCCGTCCGGCGGCCCGCTGGCCGCCAACCCGGTCATGTCGGCCGGGCTCATCCGTATCGGAGAGGCCGCGGCCCGGATCTCCTCGGGCCAGGCCCATCGGGCGGTGGCCCACGCCACCTCGGGACCGTGCCTGCAACAGAACCTGGTCTGCGTCCTGGAGGATGAGTGATGGCCGAGCGTTGCGCAGTCGTCGGCGTGGGTCAGACCCACCACAAGGCCAAGCGGGAGGACGTGTCCATCGCCGGGCTGGTGCGGGAGGCGGCCAAGATGGCGCTGGCCGACGCCGACCTCACCTGGAGCGACATCGACGCCGTGGTCATCGGAAAGGCCCCGGACATGTTCGAGGGCAACATGATGCCCGAGCTCTATCTGGCTCCGGCTCTCGGGGCGGTGGGAAAGCCCATGTTCCGGGTGCACACCGCCGGTTCGGTGGGGGGATCGACCGCCCTGGTGGCCGCCCACCTGATCTCGTCGGGGATCCACCAGCGGGTTCTGACCGTGGCCTACGAGAAGCAGTCGGACTCGGACGCCATGTGGGCGCTGTCGGTACCCCAACCGTTCGCCGCCCCGCTGCTGGCCGGGGCGGGCGGGTACTTCGCCCCCCACATCCGTGCCTACATGCGCCGGTCGGGCGCACCCGAGTACATCGGGCGGATGGTGGCGGTCAAGGACCGGCAGAACGCCATGCGCAACCCCTACGCCCATCTGCACCTGGCCGACATCGACATGAAGATGGTCGAGGATTCGATGATGCTGTGGGACCCGCTCCGTTACCTCGAGGCGTGCCCGTCCTCCGACGGCGCCGCGGCCATGGTGCTGGCGGCCGAGGACGCCGTGTCGGGACAGTTCCCTCCGGCATGGATCCACGGGACGGCCATGCGGTCCGAGCCCACCATGTTCGCCGGACGGGACCAGGTCAATCCGCAGGCCGGTCGGGACTGCTCGGCCGACGTCTACCGGCAGGCCGGGATCTCCGATCCCCGCGGCCAGATCGATGTGGCCGAGGTCTACGTGCCCTTCAGCTGGTACGAACCGATGTGGCTGGAGAACCTCGGGTTCTGCGAGCTCGGTGACGGATGGAGGCTGACCGAGTCGGGGGCCACCGCCTTCGACGGGGACATCCCGTGGAACACATCCGGGGGCGTGCTGTCGTCGAATCCCATCGGCGCGTCGGGGATGCTCCGCTTCCTCGAGGTGGCCATGCAGGTGCGGGGACAGGCCGGCGAGCACCAGGTCGACGGGGCCAGGCTGGCCCTCGGCCAGGCCTACGGCGGCGGCTCCCAGTTCTTCGCCATGTGGGTGGTCGGGAGCGACAAGCCCTGACCGCCGGCGGGTGCAACCCGCAGGTTCAGTGGGATCAGCCAGGGGCGACGGCCGGCGCTACGCTTGCTCCGTGCGCTGAGAACCGGTTGCCCCGTGCCCGACCCTCGTCCCATGGTCCCGGAGGTTTCCGTTGCCCGCGTCCCGCGTTCCCGCTCCTCGTCCGTCCGTACCCTCCTCGCCGCCGGCCACGCTGGTGGCGCGCCACCTGACCCACGACCGCGGCGGCCGCACCGTCCTCGACGGGGTCTCCCTCACGATCGGGCCGGAGAGCCGGATCGGTGTCGTCGGTCCCAACGGTGTCGGCAAGTCGACCCTCCTCCAGCTGTTGGCCGGGGTCGTGGTCCCCGACGGCGGCCGGATCGTCCTGGACCCGCCGTCGGCCACCCGGGGCTACCTGTCCCAGGAGCACGAGGTCGTCGCCGGCGAGACGGTCCGCCAGGCGTTGACCCGCCGGACCGGTGCCGGCGGCGCCGAACAGGAGCTGGCCGAGGCGGCCGCCGGCCTGGTGGACGGCACCGGCGCCGCCGAGCGCCGGTACGACATCGCCCTCGACCGGTTCAACTCCCTCGGGGCCGCCGACCTCGATGCCCGGATCGACGAAGTCCTGGTCGGGCTCGGAGTCGGCGCCGACGTGGCCGACCGGACGGTGTCGACGTTGTCGGGCGGCCAGGAGGCCAAGGTGGCGCTGGCCGCCATCGAGCTCTCGCGATTCGACATCACCCTGCTCGACGAGCCGACCAACGATCTCGACTTCGGAGGCCTGGGCCGGCTCGAGGCCTGGGTGCGGTCGCGTCCGGGGGGCATGGTCATCGTCTCCCACGACCGGGACTTCCTCGAGCGCACCGTGACCACCGTGCTCGAGCTCGATGCCCACAGTCGGACGGCGCTCGAGTACGGCGGCGGGTGGCGCGGGTACCGGACAGAACGGGCCCACGCCCGTCGCCACGCGTCGGAGGCCTATGAGCTCTACGACCGCCAGCGTCGCCAGCTGGAGACCAGAGCCGACCGGCAACGGCAGTGGGCCACCACCGGAGTCCGCCGGGAGTCGCGCCACCCCCGGGACAACGACAAGGCCCAGCGGGACTTCCGGATCAACCGCACGGAGAAATTGGCCTCCAAGGCGCGCCAGACCGAGCGGGCCATGGACAACCTCGAGGTCGTGGAGAAGCCGTTCGAGGGATGGGACCTCCGGTTCACCATCGAAGAGGCGGAGCGGGCGGGCGCCGTCGTCGTCCGCCTGACCGGTGCGGTCATCGAACGGGGGTCGTTCCGGATGGGTCCGGTGGACCTCGAGATCGACTGGGGGGAACGGGTGGCGTTGACCGGGGCCAACGGGACGGGGAAGTCCACGCTGGTCTCGGCGCTGCTCGGCACCCAGCCCCTGGCGGCCGGCGACCGGTGGATGGGGCCGGGCGTGGTGGTCGGACAGCTGGGCCAGGACCGTCGGGCCATGGGCGGCGGGTCGGACCTGGTCCGAACGGTCACCGACCGGTGTGGGCTCTCCCAGGCCGAGGCCAGGTCCCTGCTGGCCAAGTTCGGGCTGGACGCCGAGCACGTCACCCGGCCCAGCACCTCGCTCTCCCCGGGAGAGCGGACCCGAGCCGAGCTGGCCATGTTCCAGGCCCGGGGGGTCAACTTCCTGGTGCTGGACGAGCCCACCAATCACCTCGACCTGCCGGCCATCGAGCAGCTCGAGTCGGCGCTGGCCGCCTTCGGCGGTACTCTGCTGCTCGTCTCCCACGACCGCCAACTGCTCGGTTCGGTGGACATCTCCCGGTCGATCGAGCTCGGCTCCGGTGCGGCGCCCTGAACCCGTTGCCGGCGATCTGAGAACGGTCCATTCTGATAACGGTCGGCCGGTCTCTTCAACGGGCGCCCCCGACCGGTCGACGACCACGAATCGGAGGTCCATCCATGAAGTCCACCGCCACCGACGCCTGGCAGACCCTGGTGCCACCGGCGGGGGACAAGCACGGGCCCCTGGCGCCGCTGCTGGTCGTCCTCACCGTGGTCACCGGATTGGTGGATGCCTTCAGCTACCTGGTCCTCGGCCACGTCTTCGTGGCCAACATGACTGGCAACGTGGTGTTCCTGGCCTTCGCCCTCACCGGGGCCAAGGGATTTTCGATCGCCGCCTCGCTGTCGGCGTTGGGCGCGTTCTTCGTCGGTGCCCTGATCAGCGGCCGGCTCGTCGCCCACCTCGGCCCGCGTCGGGGGCGGATGCTGGCCGTGTCCGGATTCGTCCAGGTCGGGTTGGTGGCGGCCACCATCGTGGTCGGCTGGAGTGTGAGCGACCTGGGCACGGGAGCCTCCCGCTACGCCCTCATCGGACTGCTGGGTCTGGCCATGGGCATCCAGAACGGCACGGCCCGGAAGATCGCCGTGCCGGACCTGACCACCACGGTGCTCACCCAGACCATCACCGGTGTGGCCTTCGACAGCCGTCTGGCCGGCGGGACCAACTCGCGGCTCGGGCGCCGGGGACTCTCGGCCGCGGCCATGTTCGTGGGCGCCCTCATCGGCGCGTTCTGCGTCCTCCACCTGAGTAAGCCGGCCGGACTGGTGGTCGCGCTGCTCCTGCTGGCCCCGGTCGCCCTCGTCGCCGGACGCCTGTCCCGGTCGCATCCGGCGTGGGAGCAGGCGGTCTGACACCGGTCCCGGTCCGACCGGCAGGGTCCCGGCGGGCCCCCGGCGGCCCGGTACACTCGGGCTGGTTCACCGAGCTTCCGGAGGCCGCACGTGAAGATTGTTGTCGACTACGACGAGTGTGCCAGCAACGCCGTCTGCATGGGGATCGCACCCGAGGTGTTCGAGGTCCGCGACGACGGATTCCTCTACGTGCTCAACGAGAACCCGGGCGAGGAATTGCGCGAGAAGGTCCGCCAGGCGGCCAACGGCTGCCCCACCGGTGCCATCACCATCGTCGAGGACGAGTAACCAAGGAGTGCCGGGGGACGCACCAGGGGACGGGCCACGGGTTCGGTTCGCCCCGTCACCCACGGGCTACTTCCACGTCGGGAGCGCCCGCACCGCATCTGTTCAACTGGCTGGTGGCCCGCCAGTCCGGGGGTACCTTCGTGCTGCGGATCGAGGACACCGACGCCGAGCGGGGCCGCGAAGAGTGGGTGGACGGGATCATCTCGGCCATGCACTGGCTGGGGATGGATCCGGATGAAGGACCGATCCGCCAGTCATCGCGCCTCGATCGCTACCAGCAGGCCATCGACGCCTTGTGGGAGGGGGGATCGCTCTACGCCTGTGACTGCACCCGTGAGGAGATCGACGCCCGCAACAAGGCCAACGGGATCCTGACCCCTGGCTACGACGGTTTCTGCCGCCACCGGGGGCTGGCCCGCGGCGAGGGGCGGGCGCTGCGGTTCCGCAGCCCCGGACGAGGGGATCACCGCGGTCACCGACGTGGTCCGCGGCGTCGTCGAGTTCCCCAACGCCGCCATCGACGACTTCGTGGCCGTCAAGGGGGATGGTGCCCCCTTGTTCGTCCTGGCCAACGTGGTCGACGACGTCGACATGTCGATCACCCACGTCATCCGGGGTGAGGATCTCCTGCCCACCACACCCAAGGGGGTTCTCGTCTGGGAGGCACTGATCGCTCTCGGGTGGACGACCGACGGACCCGGCGGGATGGCACCGGGGCCGACGCCCCCGCTGCCGGTCTTCGCCCACCTGCCCATGCTGGTCAACGCCCAGCGGAAGAAGCTGTCCAAGCGCCGGGACCCGGTGGCCGTCGAGTCCTACCGGGACCAGGGGTATCTGCCCGACGCGTTCGTGAACTACCTCGGTCTGCTGGGCTGGAGTCCTCCCGGGGACGGGGAGGTCTTCACCGTCGACCAGATGCTCGAGTGGTTCCGCCTGGAGGACGTGAACCACTCGCCCGCCTTCTTCGACGTGGTCAAGCTCACCCATCTCAACGGCGAGTACATCCGGGCAATGCCCACCCGGTCGTTCATCGAGGCGTGCCGGCCGTGGCTGTCCGGCGACCGGGCACCGTGGTCCGACGCCGACTTCGACGAGGCGGTGTTCACGGCGTTGGCCCCGGTGGTGAAGGAGCGGGTGGCCACCCTCGGTGAGGTCCCGGCCATGATCGACTTCATGTTCGTCGAGCAGCCGGTCATCGACGACGAGGCGTGGGCCAAGGCGGTCACCGACGACGAACAGGGGGTCACCATCCTCGCCGCGGCCATCGAAGCCTACGAGAGCCTGACCGGCGACTGGACCCACGATGCCCTCTACTCCGCCACCCAGTCCCTGGCCGAGGGTGTGGGCCGGAAACTGGGCAAGGCCCAGGCCCCCATCCGGGTGGCGGTCACCGGTCGCCGGGTCGGCCCCCCGCTGTTCGAGGCGCTCGAGGTGCTCGGGCCCGAGCGGACTTTGGCCCGCCTCCGGGCGGGTGTCGACCGCGCCCGGGCCGCCCGCCCGTCGTGAGTCGACGGCGGTCGCTGCGGAAGCTGCGGAAGTCACCCGGCGCGGACCGCTGAACCGGAGTGGGCATTCTGGCCACGCTCACCGGGCTGCGACTGCTCCGTTTCATTCTGCGGGTGGTCGCCCTGGTGGTGCTCCTGATCCTGATCTACCTGGTGGTCACCGCCGTCCAGGTGTGGTTGACCGGGCGCCGGTATGAGCCGAGGGCGGCCGGCGCCATCGTGGTCATGGGCGCCGCCCAGTACAACGGCGTGCCCTCCCCGGACCTCGCCTCCCGGCTCGACGAAGCCGAGACCCTGTGGCGTCAGCGCTTCGCCCCCACCATCATGGTGACCGGCTCGAAGGAGCGCGGGGACGTCTATACCGAGGCGCAGGCCTCGGAGCGGTATCTGGTGGCCGCAGGGATCCCCAGCCGGGACATTCTCGAGGCAGGAGGGAGTGACACATGGGAGAACCTCTCCGATGCCGCGCCGGTCCTCCTCCGACGGGGCGATCGTACCGTGCTCATGGCCAGCGACCCCTTCCACGAGGCCCGATGCCTGGCCATCGCCTCCTCGCTCGGTCTGATCCCGTTTCCGACACCCACCAGGACCTCGCCCATCAAAGGGTTCTCCACCATCCCGTACTACGCCAAGGAGACGGTCGGCATGGCGTTGGGCCGGATCATCGGGTTCGACCACCTGAGTGCCCTGCACTCATCGCTGGGATGATCCCCGCCGAGGACCTTCGTCGGACGGGCACCGGGCCATGAACCGGAACGTGCTGTTCATCACCGTCGACCAGTGGCGGGGCGACAGTCTGTCGGCTCTCGGGCATCCGGTACTCACCACCCCGACCCTCGACCGACTGTCGGCCCAGGGCACGCTGTTCGCCAACCACTGGGCCAACGCCGCGCCGTGTGGGCCGTCCCGGGCCTGCCTGTACACGGGGACCTATCTGCACCGCAACCGATCGGTGAGCAACGGCACCCCGCTCGACTCCCGCTTCACCAACGTGGCCCTGCTGGCCCGACAGGCCGGCTACGATCCCGTCCTCTTCGGATACACGGACACCAGTCTCGATCCCCGGGACCTCCCCGCAGACGATGCCCGGCTCCGCTCCTACGAGGAGGTGCTGCCCGGATTCCGGGCCGTGCTCTACGAGCCGTGGGAGGCCGGAAGCCGGCAGTGGGGGCGGTGGCTGGCCGCCCAGGGCGTCGACGTCCCGGCCAACCCGCACGATCTCTATCTCCCGATCCCCGACTTCCCGGGGGCCGACGCCCACGGGTCGACCTGGGCGCCGGCCCGGTTCCGACCCGATCAGTCGGAGACGGTGTTCATGGTCGAAGCCCTCACCACCTGGTTGGACGAACACGGCGACGAGCCCTTCTTCGTCCACGCCTCGTTCATCCGGCCCCATCCGCCGCGCCGCAACCCGATCGGCTACCACGATCTCTATGACGCCGACGACATGCCACCGTTCACGGCGGCGCCGACCAAGTCGGAGGAGGCCGGCGCCCACCCGCTCAACCGGGCGCTGATGTACCTCCCGCCGGCCGGCGCTCCCGAAGACGAGACCGAGCGGCGCCAGATGCGGGCCACCTACCACGGGGCCCAGAAGGAAGTCGACGACCAGTTGAGCAGGCTGTTCGACCACCTCGACCACCTGGGCCTGACTGACTCCACCCTGGTGGTGCTCACCAGTGACCACGGCGAGATGGGCGGCGACCACTGGCTGTTCGAGAAGCTCGGCTACTGGGACGAGTCCTTCCACGTGCCCCTGATCATCCGCGATCCCGACCCCGCAGCTGCGGCCACCCGGGGCCGGGTGGTCACTGCCTTCACCGAGTCGGTGGACGTGCTCCCGACCATCTGTGGATGGCTCGGGATCGAGACGCCGTTACAGGCCGACGGCTACTCCCTGCAGCCCTTCGTCAACGGGGAGGACGTCGACCACTGGCGCACCGAAGCCCACTGGAGTTGGAGTTTCTCCAATCCGGCCACCAGGGCGGCCGAGCGGTTCTTCGGGCTGCCCATGGCCCAGTGCGCCCTCGACGTGGCCCGCGGTCCGGCCGTCAAGTACGTGCAGTTCGCGGCCGACCCGTCCGTATTGCCGCCGCTCCTCTTCGACCTGGAGGCCGACCCCGGTCAGCTCCACGATCTGGTGTCGTCGGGGGGCGCCTCCGAGCAGGGTTGGGCGGCCGCGCAACGGCTGATGCAGTGGCGGATGCGCACCGACGACCGCACCCTGTCGGGGACCCTGCTCACCGCGGCCGAGGGCCCGGTGGTCGCCCGGGACGAGTGGCGGTGACGGTAGGCCCCGGTCCGGTCCGGCCGAGCAGCAGGTCGGGAAGGTCGGCCACCGAATCGACGAGATGGGTGTGCGGGGCTCGGGCCAGCTCGGATCTGGAGTGGGCCCCGCTGAGGACGCCGATGACCATCGAAGCCCCGGAACGGGATCCGGCCAACAGGTCGCTCGAGGTGTCCCCGACGACGGCCACCTCGGCCACGTCGTCGATCCGCAATCGCAGGACGGCGGTGAGGATCATGTCGGGCCAGGGCCGGCCTCGGCCGGCGTCGGCCGGGGACAGCACCAGGTCGACCAGCGCCTCCCAACCGAGGGCGGTGACGATCCTGTCGCGGGTGGCCGGGGAGAAGCCGGTGGTGAGGCAGAGGCGCATCCCTGCGTTGCGGAGGTCGACCAGGCAGGCCTCGGCGCCGGGGAGGGCCCACACCTCGCCCCGGTCGACGGCGTGGTCGAAGGCGTTCTCGAAGGCCGAGTTGGCTTGCTCGGCCCGGTGCCTGTCGCCGCCGAGCAGCTCGGTGAACACGGTGATCTTGGACTGACCCATGGTGCGGCGGATGTAGTCCTGGGGATCGGCGGCCAGCTGACCGGCGGTGAGGCCGACGGCGTCGAGGGCGTACTGGAACGCCTCTTCGACGGCGCCATCGTCGGCCACCGTGGTGCCGGCCATGTCCAGGGCCACCAGTCGGATCGGGGGTTTCACGGGCTCACCTTTTCCCAGGTCTGTTCGGCGATGGCGGGGGAGAGGGTCATTCCCCGGCCGGCCGGTCCGGTGACCACCCACACCGCCGGTTCGATCTGCTGGCGGTAGCAGATGCGGTCATCGGTGGCCGCCGCGTACACCCCGGCCCAACGCCGGACGACCGGGGGCAGCTCCCAACCGAGGATCGACTCGGCCCGGTCACGGAGGCAGTCGTAGGCGGACTCGTCCACCGCGAAGTCGAAGGGCTCGTCGTAGACGTGGGTGTCGCCGATGGTCAGTCCGCCGCCGGCCCGCTGGACGAGCAGGAGCTGCATGGCCCACTCGGCCGTCTCCGGCCGGGGGGGCGGAAGTGACGCCCGTCCGGGAAGATCGAAGGCCGGGTAGTAGCGCATCGAGTCGGCGTCGGCGACGGCGGTGGCGACCCGCTCGGTGGTGGGCGCGGTCTGCATCATCTGCAACCGGCACCGTCGCAGGGGCGCGACGGCGAGGGCGGTGCCGATCCGGCCCCCGATCCCGGACCGGCGGTCGCCCACGCACAGCACGACGACCGACGCCGGATACCGGTCCCCCCGGTGGTCGATCACGGTGGGCCCTCCTGAGGCGGAGGTGGGGGTCTGCACATCGACGGCCTGCCGGCCGGGAACCCAGTGGTAGTGGCCGGTGGCCTCGAGGGTGGCCCGCAGGGCGCCGAGCACCGAACCCGGCTCGACCACGGCATCGGCCCGGCACCACAGACCGCCGGCGATGTCACCTTTGATGGCGGGATTGACGTCGCGGATCCCGGTGGCATCGAGGAGCTCGAACATCCGGCTGGAGGCATCGGGTTGGGCCGCGGCCTCGACCATGAGGGCGAGCTCGGAGTCGGTGCCGGCCACGGTCACCGAACCGACGGGTCGGAGCCCGACAGCGGGGGAGCGCTGGGCGATGTCGTCCCAGAGGAGTCGGGCCCGGAGGGCGAGGTCCAGCTCGGGGCCCCGGGCCCGGCCGCTGACCCAGACCAGCCCGAAGTTCCGGACCGAGGCCTGGCGGGGCCCGGCATCGGCCTCGAGATGGGTGACCTCCCACCCCCGGTCACAGGCCTGCAGGGCGTGCATCGTGCCGATGATCCCGCCCCCCACGATCACCGCACGCTCCAGGCTCATCGGCCACCGATGGTAGTGATCCGGCGGCCGGGAGGCCGGAGAGGCCGCCGCCCCAGCGGTGCCGGTGCTCTTCTGTGCCGGGTCTCACCTCCGGTCCGGGTGGGCTAAATTGGCGCTTCGCCCATTCGGGGGTGGCGCAACTGGCAGCGCGCATGATTCTGGTTCATGAGGTTGGAGGTTCGAGCCCTCCCCCCCGAGCGCTCGCAGTGCTCCCCGAGGAGTGGTGCGGCAGGTATTGCGTCACACCAGGTTGGTAGCAAGCGGTTCAGATGAAGATTCGACCTGGCACTTTCGAAATTATCAGGGTCCCATCGTCTAGAGGCCTAGGACACCACCCTCTCAAGGTGGAGACACGGGTTCGAACCCCGTTGGGACTG